>NZ_JAIVAR010000023.1 GCF_020171925.1 Rossellomorea aquimaris | reverse complement strand
CGGAAGTTAAGCTCTTCAGCGCCGATGGTAGTTGGGGGCTCTCCCCCTGTGAGAGTAGGACGTCGCCAGGCAAATGGAAAAAGCAGCTCTTTTGGGGGCTGTTTTTTTGTTTGTTTTGGGAGAGTAGTTGGTGGTGGCTCAGATCAGTGTGGTGACTGATGGGGGATCATCTTCATCCAATCCCACTAAAAACATCCACTTTTCTTCATTTTTAACCCATTAATTTGTCTTTTTTTAATAAAACCCTTTGTTTTTTACTTGAAGAGCCTTTCATCCATCTTGAAAGTACGTTTAAACATATACCCCTTATTGTATTACGGATGATTTATTATCAAAACTGAAGGACTTATTATCGAAAATAGCCAATTTATTATCGAAACCGGAAACTTTATTATCAAAAATAAGAATTTATTAAAGTTAGTCTAAAAAGTGGACACACCAAAATGATAATTCGTACACTATAACTATCATTAAAAAGGACGTGTTCACTATGGGAAAGCACCATTCAAATGAGTATCGGGAAT
>NZ_JAIVAR010000022.1 GCF_020171925.1 Rossellomorea aquimaris | reverse complement strand
TAACAACCAATTCGGTTAAGTTATGAAGGGCGCACGGTGGATGCCTTGGCACTAGGAGCCGATGAAGGACGGGACTAACACCGATATGCTTCGGGGAGCTGTAAGTAAGCTTTGATCCGGAGATTTCCGAATGGGGGAACCCATTGTTCGTAATGGAACAATATCCTTACTTGAATACATAGAGTATGGAAGGCAGACCCAGGGAACTGAAACATCTAAGTACCTGGAGGAAGAGAAAGCAAACGCGATTCCCTGAGTAGCGGCGAGCGAAACGGGACATAGCCCAAACCAAGAGGCTTGCCTCTTGGGGTTGTAGGACACTCTATACGGAGTTACAAAGGAACGGAGTAGACGAAGAAGTCTGGAAAGGCTCGTCAAAGAAGGTAACAACCCTGTAGTTGAAACTTCGTTCCCTCTTGAGTGGATCCTGAGTACGGCGGGACACGTGAAATCCCGTCGGAAGCTGGGAGGACCATCTCCCAAGGCTAAATACTACCTAGTGACCGATAGTGAACCAGTACCGTGAGGGAAAGGTGAAAAGCACCCCGGGAGGGGAGTGAAATAGAACCTGAAACCGTGTGCCTACAAGTAGTCAGAGCCC
>NZ_JAIVAR010000021.1 GCF_020171925.1 Rossellomorea aquimaris | reverse complement strand
CGGATCAAAGCTTACTTACAGCTCCCCGAAGCATATCGGTGTTAGTCCCGTCCTTCATCGGCTCCTAGTGCCAAGGCATCCACCGTGCGCCCTTCATAACTTAACCGAATTGGTTGTTACATAAGGTTAAAAACCTAAAATGGCGATACTCGGTAATTTCTTGACTATCAATAAAACTTTATCTAGTTTTCAAAGAACAAATATAATCGGTTATTTCACTCCGCTTGCGCTTCGTAAAAAACCTAAGTGGAGCCTAGCGGGATCGAACCGCTGACCTCCTGCGTGCAAAGCAGGCGCTCTCCCAGCTGAGCTAAGGCCCCATGGATGAAAATGTAAATGGTGGGCCTAAGTGGACTCGAACCACCGACCTCACGCTTATCAGGCGTGCGCTCTAACCAGCTGAGCTATAGGCCCCTACTCATAAAAACGATGATAAGCATCGCTTATCATGGAGATATAAAATTCCATTGATGGATGTTATTCAAACCATCAAAACTGAACAAAACTTCGACTGTCAAACGTTTCATATATATTCCTTAGAAAGGAGGTGATCCAGCCGCACCTTCCGATACGGCTACCTTGTTACGACTTCACCCCAATCATCTGTCCCACCTTAGGCGGCTGGCTCCAAAAGGTTACCTCACCGACTTC
>NZ_JAIVAR010000020.1 GCF_020171925.1 Rossellomorea aquimaris | reverse complement strand
AGACGGAGCCGCAGCGAAAGCGAGTCTGAATAGGGCGAATGAGTATGTGGTCGTAGACCCGAAACCAGGTGATCTACCCATGTCCAGGATGAAGTCCAGGTAACACTGGATGGAGGTCCGAACCCACGCACGTTGAAAAGTGCGGGGATGAGGTGTGGGTAGCGGAGAAATTCCAATCGAACTTGGAGATAGCTGGTTCTCTCCGAAATAGCTTTAGGGCTAGCCTCATGTGTTAGAGTCTTGGAGGTAGAGCACTGTTTGGACTAGGGGCCCTCATCGGGTTACCGAATTCAGACAAACTCCGAATGCCAAAGACTTATCCATGGGAGTCAGACTGCGAGTGATAAGATCCGTAGTCGAAAGGGAAACAGCCCAGACCACCAGCTAAGGTCCCAAAGTATACGTTAAGTGGAAAAGGATGTGGAGTTGCTTAGACAACCAGGATGTTGGCTTAGAAGCAGCCACCATTTAAAGAGTGCGTAATAGCTCACTGGTCGAGTGACTCTGCGCCGAAAATGTACCGGGGCTAAACGTATCACCGAAGCTGTGGATTGACACCTCTGGTGTCAGTGGTAGGAGAGCGTTCTAAGGACAGTGAAGTCAGACCGTAAGGACTGGTGGAGTGCTTAGAAGTGAGAATGCCGGTATGAGTAGCGAAAGATGGGTGAGAATCCCATCCACCGAATGCCTAAGGTTTCCTGAGGAAGGCTCGTCCGCTCAGGGTTAGTCGGGACCTAAGTCGAGGCCGATAGGCGTAGACGATGGACAACAGGTTGATATTCCTGTACCACCTCTTTTCCGTTTGAGCAATGGGGGGACGCAGGAGGATAGGGTAAGCGCACTGCTGGATATGTGCGTCTAAGCAGTTAGGCTGATGATGAGGCAAATCCCGTCATCGCGAAGGCTGAGCTGTGATAGCGAGCGAATTATAGTAGCGAAGTTCCTGATTCCACACTGCCAAGAAAAGCCTCTAGCGAGGAAAAAGGTGCCCGTACCGCAAACCGACACAGGTAGGCGAGGAGAGAATCCTAAGGTGAGCGAGAGAACTCTCGTTAAGGAACTCGGCAAAATGACCCCGTAACTTCGGGAGAAGGGGTGCTCTTTGGGGTG
>NZ_JAIVAR010000018.1 GCF_020171925.1 Rossellomorea aquimaris | reverse complement strand
CAAACTCTCCGATAAAAGTTTGAATAGCTCTTTTTTGTAACGATATTCGTTACGGTAAATCTAGAATTAACGTTGACGTATTGTCTTGTTTTGTTCAGTTTTCAAGGTTCAATTTGTTGTGCGCTCCGTCCGAAGCGACTCTATTAATTTATCACATCTTATTGTGTGAAGTCAACTGTTTTTTTGAATTTCTTTTTCAGTGCGTTTTCGATAAATTCGATCGCGCAACAGCGACGTCTACTAATATATCAAGATTCCTTTACGGGGTCAATACATTTTTAAAGATTTTTTACAAAAAGATTAACCCGGTTACATTTAACGTCCGCTTTAAAGGGGCAAAAATCTGGCTCCAGGCTACACATCCCCTTCTGAAAGCTATATACTCATACTGTTTTTTTATCTTTGCTTCTATAAGACTTTCAGTTTTTCCTAATTAAGAGAGAAGCTTTTGGATAGCTAGGTGCTTGTTAATAAACCCTTCGGTTTTGATAGTATATCATTTTACTTACCATGAGAGGGTAGGTGACGATCAGAATGAATGAAAGGCTAATGAAATAGCAGGCAGAGGGTTTTATTATAATAGACAAATTAACGAGTTTAGTAGACGACAAGTGGATTGAATGAGATTAACCTGTTACACCATAAAGTGAACTATAGGCTAAACCCACAATTTACTTTAGGATTTAGGGGATCAGGTGATTGGCTGCAGGTTGGGTAATGTAATGAATGGAACGGTTCTTGTTACGGAGGGGTACAGCTGTTTCTGGTATGGATGAGGATGTACAGGGTATCGGGGTGGCGAAAACCGAGACAGAGGCTGGTTTTGATAATAAATTTTGATTTTTGATAATAAAGGTTCCGAATTCGATAATAAATTGGCTATTTTCGATAATAAGTCCCTCAGTTTTGATAATAAATTACCCATAATACGGCAAAGGGTATAGGTTTAAACGTACTTTTAAGGTGGATGAAATGCGCTTCAAGTAAAAAAACGGAGGGTTTTATTAAAAAAGACAAATTAATGGGTTAAAAATGAAGAAAAGTGGATGTTTTTAGTGGGATTGGATGAAGATGATCCTCCATCAGTCACCACACTGATCTGAGCCACCATCAACTACTCTTCCAAAACAAACAAAAAAACAGCCCCCAAAAGAGCTGCTTTTTCCATTTGCCTGGCGACGTCCTACTCTCACAGGGGGAGAGCCCCCAACTACCATCGGCGCTGAAGAGCTTAACTTCCGTGTTCGGC
>NZ_JAIVAR010000017.1 GCF_020171925.1 Rossellomorea aquimaris | reverse complement strand
GCCAGGATCAAACTCTCCGATAAAAGTTTGAATAGCTCTTTTTGTAACGATAATCGTTACGGTAAATCTAGAATTAACGTTGACGTATTGTCTTGTTTTGTTCAGTTTTCAAGGTTCAATTTGTTAAGCGCTTCGTTTGAAGCGACTTTACAAGTATATCATCGACACCAGTGGGTGTCAATAACTTTTTTAGAATAATTTTCTTACTCAGCCTAAGCGTGGTAAGAAGAATGATATTTTGCTGTGCAAAAATCATTGGTGGAGCCTAGCGGGATCGAACCGCTGACCTCCTGCGTGCAAAGCAGGCGCTCTCCCAGCTGAGCTAAGGCCCCGTTTGAAGTGGTCGGGAAGACAGGATTCGAACCTGCGACCCCTTGGTCCCAAACCAAGTGCTCTACCAAGCTGAGCTACTTCCCGAAGTATATGGCGCGCCCGAGAGGAGTCGAACCCCTAACCTTTTGATCCGTAGTCAAACGCTCTATCCAATTGAGCTACGGGCGCTTATTATTAAATTGAAAGACAACTGGTGCCGAGGACCGGAATCGAACCGGTACGGTAGTCACCTACCGCAGGATTTTAAGTCCTGTGCGTCTGCCAGTTCCGCCACCCCGGCAAAAAATGGAGCGGAAGACGGGATTCGAACCCGCGACCCCCACCTTGGCAAGGTGGTGTTCTACCACTGAACTACTTCCGCAAAAATAGTGCGGGTGAAGGGACTTGAACCCCCACGCCTCGCGGCGCCAGATCCTAAGTCTGGTGCGTCTGCCAATTCCGCCACACCCGCATGAAAAGAATATGATGTTTGCCTTTTGCAAAAATCAATGGTGAGCCATGAAGGACTCGAACCTTCGACCCTCTGATTAAAAGTCAGATGCTCTACCAACTGAGCTAATGGCTCCTAAAAAACTATTAAACCAAAATGGTGCCGGCAAGAGGACTTGAACCCCCAACCTACTGATTACAAGTCAGTTGCTCTACCAGTTGAGCTACACCGGCGTGTTAAGTTGTTTGTACTCGTCCAAAATACTCGATATTGAATACATTGTAGAGATTAAGGACACTTATTTTACTCCGCTACGCTTCGTAAAGTTAAGGATGGATCTTTTTCACTACGCTGTCGCTGCGTAAAAAATCCATGGTGGAGGATGACGGGATCGAACCGCCGACCCTCTGCTTGTAAGGCAGATGCTCTCCCAGCTGAGCTAATCCTCCGAAATATGTATCGCCTGGCGACGTCCTACTCTCACAGGGGGAGAGCCCCCAACTACCATCGGCGCTGAAGAGCTTAACTTCCGTGTTCGGCATGGGAACGGGTGTGACCTCTTCGCCATTATCACCAGA
>NZ_JAIVAR010000016.1 GCF_020171925.1 Rossellomorea aquimaris | reverse complement strand
AATTTATTAAAGTTAGTCTAAAAAGTGGACACACCAAAATGATAATTCGTACACTATAACTATCATTAAAAAGGACGTGTTCACTATGGGAAAGCACCATTCAAATGAGTATCGGGAATATGTAGCCAAGATGATTGTAGAAGAAGATAAAAAGGCAACAGATTTAGCTTACGAGCTAGAAATCCCGTACTCTTCGATCCAGCGCTGGGTTAAACAATACAAAGAGAAAAAAGTTGCCGGTCAGTCACAAGAATACATTACCCCATCAGAGCTTGAGAAACTGAAAAAGCAACATGAAAAGGAAATGAAGGCTCTTCAAGAGGAGAACGAAATCTTAAAAAAGGCGATGCACATCTTCACGAAAAAGCCCAAGTAAAGTATGAATTCATTGAGGCTCATAAAGATGAACACCCCATTTTGAAGATGTGTAACGTACTCGGGGTCTCCTCCAGCGGTTATTATAAGTGGCAGTCAAAACATCGCCGTGGTGAAACAGATCGAGAAAAGAGAAAGAATGAATTGAAACAGAAAATAAAGAAGTCTTTTCATGAGAGCCTGGAGACGTACGGAAGTCCACGGATCCATGACGATTTGATTGAATGGGGATACACCATTTCACAAAAGACAGTCGCCAGATATATGCATGAAATGGGCCTGAAAGCTACACCGACAGAAAAATATGTCGTGACGACAGACTCCAATCACGATCTAGCGATCTATCCAAACCTAGTTAAGAGAAACTTCAATGTAGACAGTCCTAATGCGGTATGGGTAGCTGACATTACCTATGTGCGTACCCTTCAAGGCTGGATGTATTTAGCGTCGGTCATGGACTTATTTTCCCGAAAGATCGTAGGGTGGAGCCTCGGAGAGTCCATGAAAAAGGAACTTACTTTGGCTGCATTAGAGATGGCAAAGACCACAAGACGACCTCCTGATGGCCTGATTCATCATTCAGACCGCGGGACTCAATACTGTTCAAAAGATTACACGGAAGCACTACAAGAGGCTGGCATCCAAATTAGCATGAGTAAAAAAGGAGATCCGTATGATAATGCGTGCATCGAATCCTTCCATGCGACGATTAAAAAGGAACTCATTTACCGCTTCCGATTCAAAACCCGTGATGAAGCCTCGAGAGCGATTAACTACTACATTTCCAGCCGATACAATGAACGAAGAAAACACTCGACGCTTGGGTATCTTTCTCCGAACAACTTTGAACGAAATTACCATCTGTTAATCTCAGAAAAGATATCATAAAAGAACCATTTGGCGTGAAAGAGGAGCAATCCTGGTTTTGGATTGATCGTTTTTCATGCCCCACCAAACGAAGTGCGGTAGGATTACAGGACAAAAATTTCTCATTTTGTATTGTCCACTTTCTTGACAGAAGACCATTAT
>NZ_JAIVAR010000015.1 GCF_020171925.1 Rossellomorea aquimaris | reverse complement strand
GGTACCGACCCCCGAAAGTTAGAGTGAAAAAACTAACTTTCGGGGGTGTTTTTTTGGCTAAATATAGTGATGAATTTAAAATGAAACTTGTCATCGAGTATTTATCTGGAAATCTAGGATACAGATCATTGGCCAAAAAATATAATATGGGTAGCCAAACGCAGATAGTTGAGTGGGTAAATACCTATAAGTCTCAGGGGATGGAAGGGTTAAAACGAAGAAAGACGAAGAAGGAGTATTCTGTTCAATTTAAATTAGATACGATACAATTCATGTTAAATACAGGTGCTTCTTATTTAGAAACGGCTGTTCAGTTTAACTTGAACAACCCTTCCTTAATTAAACGCTGGATGAAGACATTTCGTGAACAAGGAGTAGAAGGCCTGGAATTAAATTTAAAGGGGCGGCCTTCTATGTCTAAGAAATCTAATAATCAGAAGAAAAAGGAAGAAGAAAAGCTAACACGCGAAGAAGAATTAGAACGCGAGAATGAACTACTAAGACTGGAGAATGCATATTTAAAAAAGCTGAGAGCTTTTCGCGAGAATCCGAACGCCTTTCACGAAAAGCACAAACAAAAATGGCATTCGAGCTTAAAGAAGAAGGATTTCGATTAAAAGATATCCTCTTTGTGGTAGGAATTCCGGAAGCAACTTATCACTATCATGTGAAAAATTTCGGTAAGGAAGACCCGGATAAAGAATTAAAAGAAACCATTACAACCTTATTTAATAAGTTCCAGGAACGCTATGGTTATAAACGTATCACAAAAGAATTAAAGAAATTAGGGCAGCGTATCAATCATAAAAAAGTCTATCGTATCATGCGAGAGCTAGGAATTAGATGTATTAAATTCATGCGAAAATCCCGTAAATATAATAGTTATAAGGGAACTATTGGAAAGGTAGCGAAAAACCGATTATCTCGTCGGTTTAGAACCCCTATTCCTCTTCAAAAATTGGTAACTGACGTTACTGAATTTAAATGTCTCGAAGAAAAGAAATTATATTTGAATCCAATTCTTGACCTTTATAACGGAGAAATTATTGCGTTTGGGATCAAGGAACGTCCAACTTTAGATCTTGTCATGGAACCTTTAAAAGAGTCTTTAGAAGTATTAAAAGATCGGGCGACCTATCGAACCACAATCCATTCAGACCAAGGCTGGCATTATCAGCACAACAAGTGGGTGAAAACGTTAAAACGGAACAAGATTTTTCAAAGCATGTCTCGGAAAGCAACCTGCGCAGACAACGCTTCGATGGAGAATTTCTTTGGGATTTTAAAGCAAGAAATGTATTATGGTGAAGAACTAGTAACCTATGAGGATTTAAAAGGACGGATTGAAGAATATATTCACTGGTACAATCATGACCGGTCAAAAGAAAAATTGGCTGGGATGAGTCCTGTCGAATACCGAACTCACTCCAGCCATTCAGCTGCATAATAAAACTCTAACTTCCGGGGGTAAGCACC
>NZ_JAIVAR010000013.1 GCF_020171925.1 Rossellomorea aquimaris | reverse complement strand
GAGCCAGGATCAAACTCTCCGATAAAAGTTTGAATAGCTCTTTTTGTAACGATAATCGTTACGGTAAATCTAGAATTAACGTTGACGTATTGTCTTGTTTTGTTCAGTTTTCAAGGTTCGATTTGTTGAGTAGCTCTCTCTTGAGCACCTCTTAAATATAACATTTTTCATCATAAAGCGTCAAGCTTTTTTTGAAATTTGTTTTTCATGTCGTTTTGGCGACAAGGAATATAATAGCACCTTTTCTATTAAAGAGTCAATACTATTTTAAAGTTTTTTTAAAAAGAATGTTTCGCCCCTATTTCTATAAATGAAAACAGCCATACCCTTTCTCTCATTATCAGTGGGTATGGCTGCTTGATCACTTAGCGTTTCTGATATACTTTTCTCCTTTTTCAGGGAACACATTGATTGTGGCGAGCCAATCCCATACAAGCTCGTGGGGTTTCTGTCCGAGGATGCCCGTGATGATGGTGGTGGTTGATAGTTTGTTTACCGGGAGGCTTTTGGTCATATAGGTGTGATGGGTATGGAGATCTTTCAGGATGACACATTCGTCTGCAAAAGCAGTGACTCGGAACATGCCATCTATTGTATTACTATACTTCTCCAGGGATTGTTCCCATCGTTTTTGGTCTCCTTCATAATCCCAATCTGATTGATGGAATCGCGGATAGTCTTTTAGGAATAAATGGTTGAGGAGGGCTTCGCATTTTTTCAGAATCGGTGTTCCTTCTATAATGTAATCTTCGACTAAATTCGTGAAGGAGGTACCTTTCCGTTTATCAAGCCAGCGAACAAAGGTCCTTAATTGAAGAAGGAATGTTTCTGTGTAGTTCTTTTCCGGAATGATTTTTGTGTAATGCGGGAGGTAAGCAAAGATTAGTTCTTCCCAGAAGGAGGCGGGGCATTCTTCCCAGGATGAGGGACAATCGTCTTCAAGGTGGTCTGTCATATAGTGGGAAAGTGTTTGGAGAAATTCATTTCTTTTCTTGTTGGCCTTTTGTTCCTTTTTGTAGGCGATGAAATCTTGTCCGTAGAATAGCATCAATCCTCGATGCCTCATATTGAATTCCTGACTGATTTTTAAATTTTCGAGGAAATCCGTGTGTTCTCCGGGTCCTGAGAATTCCTGCAGCCAAATTCTTGTGTTGGCATCTTCATGAACGATTCTTCCTTTCATCAATAAACCACCAGCTTTCTTTAGTTTTTAGTAGAATGATCGGGAACATACGAGAGGGAGGATAGAATTATGCGGGGTCTATCCATATTATACCAATACCCTTTTAAAAAGGATAGCTTTTTTATAGAGGAAGATACAGATTGATCATAGAAGAGTATTAAATGAGAACTGACGATGGAGGGATTGGAATGGAAGAAATTAAACACGCCATACAGGATGGATACCCCGATGAATTCTCATGGTGCTATGGGTGCGGTCGTTTAAATGAAGATGGGCATCATTTCCGCACGGGGATCGATGGAGAGCAGACAGTGACAATTTACAGGCCGAAACCGGAACATACAGCCGTGCCGGGGTTCGTGTATGGGGGATTGATTGCCTCATTGATCGATTGCCACGGAACCGGATCGGCTGCCATTGCGCTTCACCGGCTGAATGGCGGGCAGCCAGGGGACGGTCAGGAACCTCCGCGCTTTGTCACCGCCTCCCTGCACGTTGACTTTATGAAACCTACTCCTCACGGGGTACCGCTTAAAGCAGTAGGGACGGTCGAGATGATCCACCCGAAGAAATTCAAGGTGTTGACTGAAGTGTTGGCAGAAGGAGAGGTATGTGCCAAGGGTGAGGTTGTGGCCGTTGTGATGCCGGAGACGTTTTTGAATAACGCTAAATAGAAACGATTCGCGGCTATCTCCATGATGGCCGCGGATTTTTTTAATTTCACTTATCGAGTAAGAATGCCCTCATCAATCGTTCCGCCGCTTTCTCAAGCAAAGTTGAAGCGTTTTTCATTGCCTCGTTGAGCGTCATAGGGGAGTCTACGATCGGAAAGACAAGGGAAACCCCTTCTGATGAAAGTTTCTCGATGCTACCTTCACTTTTACCGGTGAATGCAACGACTGGTATATGATGTTCCCTAGCGATCCTCCCGACCCCCACAGGCACTTTCCCATATAAGGATTGTGCATCCACCTTCCCTTCTCCGGTCAATACGAGTGATGCCCCTTTCATTTCATCATGAAGACCGCTCAACTGTGCAATCAGGCTGAATCCGCTCTGAAATGAAGGATTGAAGAAACTGTGCAGGGCAAAGCCAAAGCCTCCAGCAGCGCCACTCCCTTCAGATGCACGCCGGCCTTTTCCTGTATGCTTCTCTACTATTTGGGCAAAGTGCTCCATCCTTTTTTCAAAAACAGCTAGCTGCGCCTCCGTGACACCCTTTTGAGGGCCAAAGACACGGATGGCCCCTTCTTCTCCCAATAGCGGATTTGTGACATCCGATGCGACCACCCATTCCATCTGACGGAGCCGATGCTCGATTCCTGAAGAATCAATCGTATGGATGGCCCCTAAAACATTTCCTCCTCCAGCGAGTTCCAGTCCGGCCTCATCGAAGAAACGCACCCCCAGCGCCCTAAGGAAGCCTGTGCCCCCATCAACCGTGGCACTCCCTCCCAGTCCAAGAATGATTCTTTCTGCACCTAGTTCCAGCGCATATTGTACCTGCTGACCCGTCCCATAGGTAGATGATTCATCAGGGTTTAACTCATGATCTTTTAATAGAGGAAGACCGGATGCAGCCGCTGTTTCAATCACCGCGGTTTTGGTTTCAGGGATCCACCCGAACACTGCTGATATATCCCTTCCAAGCGGGTCGAGAACATTACGTTCCAGTATCTCCCCACCAAGGATACTCACGATCGATTCGACCGTTCCCTCCCCGCCGTCCGCCATCGGGATCACTGACAGTTGAGGTGAGGTAACCGCACGTTCAATCCCCCTCTGTATGGCCTTCGAAGCTTCTAGACTTGTCATGGAACCTTTGAAAGAATCCGGGGCGATGATGATTTTCACTTTATGACCACCTTCCTATGTATATCCTTATCTACTATTATCTTAGACATCCTCGGGATAAATCCTGTTTGGAAAATAAAAAAACAGCAGCCCTTCACTATAAGGCTGCTGCTTTCTTTCCTGCTTTTCTACACAATCCACATCTGGATCACCGTCAACCCCACCACTCCAGGAATGCCAAGGATCCCGGAAATGGAAGAGGTCGCCAGGTTGATCGGGACATGGATGCCGTACTGGCTGCCGAAGGCGTTAAGGAAGAATAAAAATAACGCTCCGATCATGACCTTCATGGCGACTTGTCCGACAAATCGCAGCGGTTTGATAGGTGCACCTGTAGCTAACAGAAGGACGATGAGTCCGCTTAAGACAGATATTACGATTACCGGGTTCATACCCTCTCTCCTCTCAACATAGGACATTAATACTCTCTTATTGAAAGGATATGAAGGTTGTCTACCTTTTTATGACGATCTTTCTATGTTTCGCTTCTCTGAATAAGAAAAAATATTTTGCTTCGGCAATCTTTGAAGAGCAGTGGAGGTTGAGATTGTAATCCACACTCATTTCATCGATGCTTCGTTGCTGGTTCCAATGCTCCTTCGCTGCTTCCAGCGATTCAAGGAGGGCTTGATCATATTCTCGTTTGAGTTTCCCTTTTTTCCGGAAAAACATAGATGCTCTCTCCCTTTTAAACGTCTCTTCTTCCTTCAAGGGCTTTTGACAATGTGACTTCATCTGCATATTCAAGGTCTCCGCCAACAGGCAGACCGTGTGCGATCCGCGTGATGCGGATCCCGGATGGCTTGACGAGCCTCGAGATATACATGGCGGTCGCTTCGCCTTCGATATTGGGGTTTGTGGCGAGGATCACTTCCTGCACCTCGTCACTTTGAAGGCGTTTGATCAGGTCGGGTACATTGATGTCTTCAGGTCCGATTCCATCCATAGGGGAGATCGCACCGTGAAGGACATGATATAGACCGTTATATTCCTTCATCTTCTCCATCGCAATGACATCTTTCGGATCCTGGACCACACAGACGATGCTTCGGTCTCTTCGCTGATCTTCACAGATATAGCAAGGGTCCTGGTCCGTAATGTGTCCGCATACGGAACAATAGCTTAGATTACGTTTTGCGTTCACCAATGCTTTCGCAAAGTCGAGTACCGTATCTTCTTTCATACTAAGTACAAAAAAAGCCAGTCGGGCCGCCGTTTTCGGCCCGATGCCTGGCAATTTCATAAAGCTGTCGATCAGCTTTGATATAGGCTCAGGATAATGCATGATATTGCCTCCTAGAACATTCCCGGTAGGTTCATTCCTTTAGTGAATTGACCCATCGTTGAGTTCGTTAATTCGTCTGCCTTCTTAAGGGCATCGTTTGTTGCAGCAAGCACAAGATCCTGAAGCATATCGATATCGTCCGGATCTACTACTTCTTCATTGATCTTCACATCAAGGACTTGCTTGTGGCCTGAAACGATGACCGTTACCATACCGCCGCCTGCCGTTCCTTCGATTTGCTTTTCACCAAGCTCCTCTTGTGCTTCCGCCATTTTCTTTTGCATTTTTTGCATCTGCTTCATCATATTTTGCATATTACCCATTCCACGCATAGTCTCATGACCTCCATTTATTTTAATAAAAGTTGTTTCATCAATCGTTGATTTCGACCAGGTCGCCGGCAATCTTCTCGGCTTCCGAAAGAAGCGTATCCTCTTCCCGCTTCTCTCCATCCGGGCTGCCGTCCACTGTGTCTGACTGTGAATTCCGGATGAACTCTTCCCTCAGCGGAAGCCACTGATCTTCCGGTATCCCGATCGGGGTGTAACTGCTACCCGTGAGCTCCTGAAGGATCGTATCCATCGCTGTAAGGAAAGCCTGGTTCTCCATCGCCATCTGACAGTGAATATCATATTTGAATTTTAACACAAAAGAACCATCCGTCGCTGCCACCGGTTCTGCATCATTCAACAGGGCGGCCTGCGATCTCATCTGACGCTGGTTCAAGGTTTCCATCATATCTCCCCAACGGCTTTTGATGAGTCCGAGATCTTCTTTGGTGGCATTCTTGAGTACTTCCTGAATCTGTCCGACTGGTGCCCGGAAGCCCTTCTTCGCGCGCACCGGCTTTTTAGCCGGCTGGGCGGCAGGTTCCGACTGCACCTTCACGCCGTTTGCCTTCAGCTGTTGGATTTCCTTCTCGAGCACCTGGATTTTCTTCATCATCTCGCCGACTTCAGGTGAAGACGCAGCACTTCTTGGTGCTTCCAGCTGACAGAGCTTCACGATCGATACTTCCAGATAGATACGGGCGTGATTCGTGAATTTCATTTCCTGCCCGGCTCCGTTCAACACATCGATATATTGATAAATCTGCTCTGGCTGTGTCCGCTGGGCCAGCTCCTTGAATTCTTCATCGAGCATGACCCTCTCCATCGATTCCTCGAGGTTCGGAGCCGTTTGATAGAGTAGCATATCCCTGAAATATAGGATAAAGTCTTCTGCAAACCGGGCAGGATCCTTTCCTTGGAAAAGAAGCTCTTCCAGTGCACCGAGGCCTTTGGAGACATCCCTTTCAAGAATCGCCTTTGCCAGTGTATTCAGATGACCTTGTGACACGGCGCCTGTCACCGTCAAGGCATCATCGACCGTCACAATATCCTGACTGAAGGAGATCGCTTGATCGAGTAAGCTCAGTGCATCACGCATCCCGCCTTCAGCCGCTCTTGCGATGACCGCCAGCGCATTTTCTTCGAAGTTCACACCGGATTCTGTCGCGATATGGCTCATCCGGCCCACGATATCCATCGCTGTGATCCGCTTGAAATCAAAGCGTTGACAACGGGAGATGATCGTAAGCGGGATCTTGTGTGGCTCCGTTGTCGCCAATATGAAGATGACGTGCTTCGGAGGCTCCTCCAATGTCTTCAGGAGGGCGTTGAATGCCCCGATGGAAAGCATATGAACCTCATCGATGATATAGACTTTATAATCCACCACGTTCGGTGAATACTTCACCTTATCGCGGATATCACGTATTTCCTCTACTCCATTATTGGAAGCAGCATCGATTTCAATCACATCAGGGATGGACCCATCCGTGATCCCCTTACAAGCGTCACATTCGTTACAAGGTTCGGCAACCGGAGAACGTTCACAGTTGACCGCTTTGGCCAGGATCTTCGCCGCACTCGTCTTCCCGGTTCCCCGCGGTCCCGAGAATAAGTACGCATGTGAAATTTTATTGTGAAGGAGAGCATTTTGCAGGGTTTTCGTGACATGCTGCTGCCCGACGACATCCACAAATGACTGCGGACGCCACACACGATATAATGCTTGATATGCCAAAATACTCCCCCCTCTTGATTTATGTATGCTTCATTTAATCGTTCCACACCATTTCAGCCTGTCTGTCCGGCCAAATGGTTCATTATATGATCCTACTTATTATAACGTAATTTCAAGCAGGATTACAAAGAAAACCGGGGGTGGATTTCAAAACAAAATCACCCAAACAAAAAGCCCATCCTGATCGAGGATGAGCTGTTGTATATGTATGAAACTGCCGTGCACCTTCCGTCGACAAGCAACCATAGGCGTTACTCAAGCAGTTAGCTCGGCCCAGGCAACCCTGCGGCACATGGGAGCTTCCACTTAATGCTGCTTCCTTCCGGACCTGACATGGTTCATGGATTCCCATTGCGCAGGACCCAGGCGTCAACACCACTTACTTGAGGCAGGCCCTACAGTATGCAAGCCTCGGAAAGGAATTCGGCCTCGCTGGAGCGGATTGCGAGTACAGGGCACCGCTACCTCCCCGCCTAGCACGGCAAAATTGATACCAAATATTAAGTTGCGTCATCAGCGACGCAAGATTAAGTATACTAGGGTTTACGTTAAAAAGCAATGGTTTGCCGCTGTAAGTTATTTACAACGGTGATGATTGATTCCTTTTCTCTGCTTTCTTCCTTGCTCTTAGCTCCTTGAAAAAATCGGATAGAATCGTTCCGCATTCATCTTCCAGCACTCCGCTGACCACGTTGCACTGATGATTGAACCGGCTGTCATCAAGCAGATTCATCAGCGTCCCGGCGCATCCCGCCTTCGGATCCCGAGCCCCGTATACCACTTTGTCGATCCGGGATAGGATGATGGCCCCACTGCACATCGGACATGGCTCTAGCGTAACATAAAGCTCCGCCCCCTCCAATCTCCAGGTACCCGCCTGTTCGCACGCCTTTTGAATGGCGATCGTTTCGGCATGGGTGATCGCATTCTGAGTCGTTTCCCTTAAATTGTAGCCACGGCCGATGATTTCGTCGCCCATCACCACGACCGCACCAATCGGCACTTCATTGATGCTTTTTGCTTTTTCCGCTTCTTTCAGTGCTTCCATCATATAATACTCTTCTCTTTTATCCATATTGAACTCCTCGTCCTAGATTCCTTCTTTTTATTTTATAAAATTTCACCAAACATTCCAAACTATGATTGAAAGGGGCTTATACAATGATACCTAACGATACCGCTCTCCTTGTGATTGATATCCTGAATCCATTTGATTTTTCCTACGGAGAGACCCTTGCACAACATACAAGGGAGATTGTGAAACCGATCAACGAATTGCGCACATACTGTGAAGCGAATGGACATCCCGTCATCTATATCAATGATCACTATGAACTATGGAAGGCTGATTTAGAACTGATTTATGAAAAATGCAGCAATGGGAAGAGTGCAGACATCATGAATCTTCTGCGCCCATCCGAAGACGATTATTTCCTTATCAAGCCAAAGCACTCCGCCTTCTACGGAACGGCACTCAATACCCTTCTTCATCACCTGTCGATCAAGAATATCATCCTGACGGGGATTGCCGGGAATATATGCGTCCTGTTCACGGCAAACGATGCCTACATGAGGGAGTTCACTTTATTCGTACCAAAAGACGCGATTGCATCCGTCAGTGAAGAAGACAACCATTATGCGCTGACGATGATGAAAAATGTGTTGAAGGCAAATATCGATGATACGGGTAAGCTGTTAGGGGAGTGAGTTTGTTGGGTGGGTGATGAGCGGGGCGATTTTTAGCCTGGCTCAGCTTTTAGGGATTGAGCCTGGCTCAAAACAAAGGAATCGTGCCTGGCTCAATTCGACCCTTTTGTGCCTGGCACCCCCCACAAGTACCGAATGCACCGATCCCTCCGTATCAAAATACCCGGAATATCCGCCCTCCCCTCGTCATAGGCTGATTATAGTGATGATAAAGGGAGGGCCAAAACATGCAAATTCATGTTGTACAGAGAAATCAATCATTATTCGGCATTGCTCAGGCGTATGGGTCGACCGTTAAAGATATAGTGGAAGCCAACGAGCTTCCGAATCCGGATAATCTCGTGATCGGACAATCACTCGTCATTCCGATCGTCGGCAGTTTTTATTATGTGCAACCGGGAGATAGCCTGTGGGGGATCAGTCAGAAAGTCGGTGTCCCTTATCAGGAACTCGCAAAGATCAACAATATTTCACCCAATTATCCTCTTCAGGTGAACCAGCGATTGTATATCACGCAAAAACCGAAAGTACGTGCAGAATTCAACGGGTACGTTGAGCCATACGGGAAAGAAGTGTCACCTAATTTAGAAGAAGGGGCCAAGGAAGCCGCTCCTTACCTGACATATCTTGCCCCGTTCAGTTTCCAGGCAAAACGGGATGGGACCTTGAAAGAGCCTCCCCTCGGAAATCTTTTGCAGACTGGTAAGGATAACGGGAATGTCATGATGATGGCCATCACGAACCAAGAGGAAGGAAAGTTCAGTGATGAGCTCGGGCGCATTCTCTTAACGAATCAGGCCATCCAGGATAAATTCCTCGAGAATATCGTCAAGACCGCCAAGAAGTATGGATTCCGGGACATCCATTTTGACTTTGAATATTTACGCCCTCAGGATAAGGAGGCATATAACACATTCCTCCGTAAAGCGAAGCGCCGTTTCAACCAGGAAGGCTGGCTCTTGTCGACCGCCCTCGCCCCGAAAACGAGCGCAGACCAAAAAGGGAAGTGGTACGAAGCCCACGATTATAAAGCCCATGGGGAAATTGTGGATTTTGTAGTCATCATGACGTACGAATGGGGGTATAGTGGAGGGCCGGCGATGGCCGTATCCCCGATCGGACCGGTGCGTGAGGTGATTGAATATGCCCTGACCGAGATGCCTGCCTCAAAAATCATGATGGGCCAGAATCTTTATGGCTACGACTGGACCCTCCCGTTCAAGCCCGGCACAACCGCCAAGGCCATCAGTCCGCAGCAGGCCATCAAAATCGCTGCAGACAACAACGTGAGCATAAAATACGATAAAAAAGCCGAAGCCCCGTTCTTCAATTACACAAAGGACGGCAAGAATCATGAGGTCTGGTTCGAGGATGCACGGAGCATCCAAGCGAAATTCGACCTGATGAAAGAATTGAAGCTCAGGGGTATGAGTTATTGGAAACTCGGCTTATCGTTCCCTCAGAACTGGCTGTTGATCACGGACAATTTCAACGTTGTGAAGAGATAAAGCCTTCAGCCGTTCACATGAAAACCGGGGTGCTAGAAGAGCAACTACAAAGGTGTCACTTGCGGAATAAAGAGAGTAGCCAATCCCATTTATCTTTCGGTCTTTGGATCGCTTCCTCTAGTCGCTTGTTGTAGTCTTCTTGCGAGCGCCATTGCCTTTGCTGCTCTTCTCGCAACTTCTGGATTTCACTCTGTAAATATTCGTTCTTTTCTCGTTCCTCTTCGATCATGGTTTCATATTGGCTTTTTTGCTGTTCCGATAATTGATCGATTTTACGTTGAGTCTTCTGCGCTGAGTTCGAGATGTTTGAACTTAGATCATGGTGATCCTGCTTGAGCCTCGTGAACTGGGTCTTCAGCTGATTCATTTCATTCATCACGGCGGCACTCATTTCGCGTGAAGCAGCCACCTCATTGGCAAGGTATGATAGAATTTCTTTTAACTGATCCGGATCACTCGGTAACTGATGATATGTATCGACTGGCGATATGTCAGTAGTGTTCGTTCCTTTTAGCCTTTCCTTTTGTGCATCGGCAAGGACTTTCGCTGTATCGTCAAGTGGATTGTCCGTATCGCGAAGCGCTATAAGCGCATCGATATCGGATTGAACAAAGATCCTCCGATCACCCTCTTTTAAGAACTCATAGCCATTCCTCTCAAGGATCTGACCGTACTTCCTGACGGTAGGGGTCGCAATCCCTGCTATTTCAGACGCTTCCTTGGATGTGAAAGATCGTTCATACGGTTGTATATCGTTTCGCATATCACACCTCCGTTTTTATTATAAAGTAACGGGTATTGGACTGAGTTTCAAGAGCCATATCACCCAGCGATATGATGGAATCAACCGAATACCATCGATCATACGTATCGCCTGGCGATATACCCTCTATTAAACATACCATCTCTTCCCATAATTGCCGACATTTATTTTCACAAAAAATCGAACCAGGATTACAAGACAAAAAATGACGATTATTTCCCTGAAAATACACTCTTCGATCCCACCAGCGGAATGCGAGGTAATCAAAGTTAAACTACATAAAGATAAATAGAATCCGGCAGATAGGTAAATCTATAATCACCTATCTGCCGGATTTTTTATACTAGAAAAGGAATGGTCCTTTCCGGATCAAGATAAAGGTCGAATTTTGTCTGATAATCCAAATAACCTGAACAAACCATCCATATATTGTGTTACAATTAGTCCTGTCGTTATTTTATTCATACGCTAATAATACACATAGATAGTCGTAATACGAGGAGGACATGAAATGGGGAGAATTCCTTTCATCACGGTAGAAGGCCCGATTGGAGTAGGAAAGACTTCTCTGGCTAAAGCGATTTCCGATCACTACCGCTTCCATTTACTAAGAGAAATCGTCGATGAAAACCCGTTTTTAGATAAGTTTTATGATGATATTGAAGAATGGAGTTTTCAAACGGAGATGTTTTTCTTATGCAATCGATACAAGCAGCTTGAGGATATCGAGAAGCACTATATCTCACAGCAGAAGCCGGTTGTGGCGGATTATCACATCTTGAAGAATATCATCTTCGCCAAACGCACATTGAAGAATGAGCAGCAATACAACAAATACCTGAACATCTATGATATCCTGACAGCCGATATGCCAAGACCCAATGTGGTGATTTACTTGAACGCCAGCTTGGATACGCTGCTGAAACGCATTGAAAAGAGGGGCAGGGACTTCGAGAAGAAAATCAGTCCTCTTTATTTGAAGCAATTATCATTGGATTATGAAGAATATATGAACACCTTTGAAGAAACTCACCCGGACATCCCAGTTCTTCGCTTCAATGGCGACCACATTGACTTCGTTCAACATCAAGACGATTTGGACACGATTCTGACTCAATTAGACACTACATTAAAAAAAGGAGTTCACTATCATGAATCTTCGCAATAAATACGGCATCCCGAGTAATGCTGTCATTACGATTGCCGGAACGGTAGGTGTCGGGAAATCCACGATGACAAACGGATTGGCGAATGCCCTGGGATTCCGTACATCATTTGAAAAGGTCGACACCAATCCTTATTTGGATAAATTCTATAAAGACTTCAAAAGCTGGAGCTTCCACCTGCAGGTATACTTCCTGGCAGAACGCTTCAAGGAACAAAAGAAAATCTTCGAATACGGCGGAGGGTTCATCCAGGACCGGTCAATTTATGAAGATACAGGCATATTCGCCAAGATGCATCACGAAAAAGGCAATATGTCCGATATCGATTACGAAACATATACAAGCCTGTTCGACGCCATGGTCATGACACCATACTTCCCTCACCCAGACCTTCTCATTTACCTGGAAGGATCACTTGATAACGTCATCGACCGCATTCGCGAGCGCGGCCGTCCGATGGAGCAGCAAACGCCGATCGAATATTGGGAAGAAATGCATCAACGCTACGAAAACTGGATCAATTCCTTCAATGCTTGCCCGGTACTCCGCTTGGATATCAGTGAATACGACCTGATCAACAATCAGGACTCCATCGAGCCAATCGTTGAACGAATCGGATACTTCATCGAACAAACAAGAATGCTGAAAAGCTAATAATGAAAAAGAGGTGCAGCCTATGTGATGGCTGCACCTCTTTTTTTTGAACATGTAAGTACCTGTTTACACTAACCTGGTGAAAGGTATATATAGAAGAAGATACCGTATAAGGGAGTTGAATAATCATGGTGGCAAAAGATACGTACTATGTCGATATAAGCAGTGGGGACGTTGTACCCCATGCCGAAGAAGCGAGAAGTGTAAGCTTTCAAATAAAAGCCACTCCGGAAGAAGTAAGCAAACTAAAAGCACTGTTCCAGGCCAACGACGAAGACGATATGTCCACGTTCAACAGGGCCCAAATTCCATTCCGCCAATACCATAACGACCCAGAAAACACCCGATATGACCACTCCATGCAAAAAATCTACAGCATGATCCACCAACTAGGAACCCTGGAAACCCGCAGGAACATCGAAGAAATGGGCGTCCTTAACCCCACTCATCAATCAAATTCGAGGAAGGATATTGAGAATTTGAAGTAATAAATGAAAGAAAATCCGAACGAGATATTGAATATTTGAATTCAATATTGTTCGGATTTTCTGGTAGATGCAAAGTCATTCCAGCTTTTGATTGGAGTGCAAGGCGAAGACTCCTGCAGGAAAAGTAGCTTGTATGAGACCCCGCAGGAGCGCAAGCGACGAGGAGGCTCACGGGTCACCCGCGGAAAGCGAAGTCTTGCAAGGAAATCAAAAGCGGCGTTAAAGAGTGTTCAAAATACTTCAACCTAAATCTTACTATTATCAAACTATTTTCAATATATAAAAATCTACAGAAACCAAAAAAATTCGTTACATCTCCAGTAACGAATTTAACAATCTCCAATTTATGCGCAATGGTTATAAATAAATCAATGGCGGAGGAAGAGGGATTCGAACCCCCGCGGGCTTTAACACCCCTGTCGGTTTTCAAGACCGATCCCTTCAGCCGGACTTGGGTATTCCTCCGTATCGACAAGAATTATAATACCATGGTGAGAATGGAGAGTCAAGCACTTTTCATAAAAAAATTGAAAGGTATCCGGAAGGCGAACCGGATACCTCTTTTAGCCTTATTATTTAATTACTTCTGCCCCACCCATATAAGGACGAAGGGCTTCAGGTACAATCACAGAACCGTCTTCCTGCTGGTAATTTTCCAAGATGGCAGCAACGGTACGGCCGATCGCAAGTCCAGATCCGTTCAATGTATGAACATGTTCCGGTTTCGCATTTGCTTCCCTTCTGAAACGGATGTTCGCACGTCTCGCCTGGAAGCTCTCGAAGTTACTGCAAGAAGAGATCTCGCGGTATGTTCCGTAGCTTGGGATCCAAACTTCGATATCGTACTTCTTCGCTGCCGTGAAACCTAAGTCAGCTGTACACATTGATAAGACTCGGTAAGGAAGTCCAAGCAGTTGAAGAACTTTCTCCGCATGTCCCGTCAGTTTCTCCAGTTCATCATAAGAATCCTCTGGTTTAACAAAGCGGACAAGCTCGACTTTATTGAATTGGTGCTGACGGATCAGCCCTCTTGTATCGCGTCCGGCAGATCCCGCTTCAGAACGGAAGTTAGCGCTGTAAGCGACATAGCTGATCGGCAGCTCTTCTCCCTTGATGATTTCATCACGGTGATAGTTCGTAACAGGTACTTCCGCTGTCGGAACAAGGAAATAATCTTCACTTTCAATACGGAAAGCATCTTCCTCGAACTTAGGAAGCTGCCCCGTTCCAGTCATGCTTGCACGATTCACAAGGAATGGCGGGATCATTTCTGTATACCCATGCTCATCCATGTGAAGGTCCATCATGAAGTTGAGTAACGCACGTTCAAGTCTTGCACCAAGCCCTTTGTAGAATACGAAGCGGCTTCCTGTTACTTTCCCTGCACGTTCGAAATCAAGGATATCAAGTCCCGTAGCAATATCCCAGTGAGGCTTTGCTTCGAAATCGAACTCGCGGATCTCGCCCCATTTGCGCGCTTCGATGTTGTCATCCTCTGTTTCACCTACTGGAACAGACTCATGAGGGATGTTCGGGATAGACATCAGGATTCTTTCAAGTTCTTCTTCGATGCCTTTCAGCTCATCATCAAGCTTCTTGACCATCCCACCGACTTCACGCATTTCAACGATCATGTCCTCTGCATCCTGCTTCTCTTTTTTCATCTGCGCAATTTTCTGAGATACTTCATTACGCTTGCTCTTCAGGTTTTCACTTTTAACAAGAAGTTCCCTTCTTCTCTTATCAAGTTCCTCGAACTTATCAAAGTCCTCAAGGTCTTCGCCGCGGTGCTGCAGGCGGCTTTTTACTTCTTCTAAATTGGCACGTAAGTATTTGATGTCTAACATGCTTTTTTCCTCCTTTGATTTATATAATGTGTGTCGTAAACGATGACAGGAAATACGGGAAAAATAAAAAACCCCCATCCCTGTAAAAGGGACGGAGGTTTCCGCGTTGCCACCCTAATTGAAAACAACCATGTTGTCTTCCTCTTAGAGATGGTAACGGAATCACCGGAAATACCTACTGATAGGTTCAATATTTCACTCAAGGATGGATTCATCAAGATCCTGCACCGGTTCTCACCAACCACCGGCTCTCTTACAGCAAGGACTCTTCACTACTAGTTCCTGTCGACGTTTTAAATTTAATTCATCATGGTTATTTCATAATCTACTACAATGTTTTCCATTTTGCAATAGGTTTATGCGAATGTTTTTTCTAAAAGAGATTCCTAAAAAAATGTAGAACGTTCCTTTCAGCTGCAGGCACATGATTCCCGGGGGAGGAAGTCGAGCCTCCTCTTCGCTGCGCTCCTGCGGGGACTCGACCTTTCCTCTATATCCCGCCGGAGTCAAGTGCCTTCCGCTCAAATCCACTCTTAGTTTTAAAAGTAGTGAGAACGAACAAACTTTGCAAAAAGATTAAGAAATGACTTTTTCCTTTGACTCTTTCACCATCTCGATGAAGAATGCAGTCAGGCGGTGGTCGTCTGTTAGTTCTGGGTGGAATGAGCAACCCAGGAATTGACCGTGGCGTGCAAGTACGATGCGTTCGTTGTGCTTGGCAAGGATCTCAACGTCCTCTCCAGCTTCCACGATATGTGGGGCACGGATGAACACAGCGTTGAAATGTTCACCCACATGGGCAATATTCAGATCGGCTTCGAAGCTTTCCTTTTGACGACCAAAGGAATTACGCTCGACCGTGACGTCCATGACGCCGAGATGCGGCTCATCATAGCCGACAATCTTATTTGCCAATAGAATAAGTCCTGCACACGTACCAAATACCGGTTTCCCGCTGTCTGCAAATTCCCTCAATGGTTCCAAGAATCCATAACGGTCGATCAGTCGGCGCATGGTCGTACTCTCTCCGCCAGGCATGATCAATCCGTCCAGTTCATCCAGCTGCTCCACACGCTTGACGACCACCGCTTCGGCATTGCATGCCTCAATCGATCGTACGTGCTCCCTGACTGCGCCCTGAAGTCCTAATACACCTATTTTCATCATCGTCAACCTCTTACCAGCCGCGATCTTGCATACGCTGTTCAGGAAGGATAGAAGAGATCTCTACACCTTTCATTGCTACACCAAGTTCCTTGGACAGCTCAGCAATCAATTTATAATCTTGGTAGTGAGTCGTTGCTTCCACGATCGCTCTAGCAAATTTTTCAGGGTTTTCCGATTTGAAGATACCAGAACCGACGAATACACCATCAGCTCCAAGTTCCATCATAAGAGCCGCATCCGCTGGAGTCGCGATTCCACCAGCAGCAAAGTTTACAACTGGTAAACGACCGTTTTCTTTAATTTCTAACAATAGTTCATATGGAGCGCCCAAAAGCTTTGCTTCCGTCATGATTTCATCTGTGCTCATGCTGACAAGCTTACGGACTTGTGCGTTTACTTTACGCATATGACGTACCGCTTCTACAATGTTACCCGTTCCAGGTTCACCTTTTGTACGAAGCATGGACGCACCTTCACCGATACGGCGTGCCGCTTCACCTAAATCACGGCATCCGCATACGAAAGGAACCGTGAAATCTTTTTTATTTAAGTGGTACTCTTCATCTGCAGGCGTCAATACTTCACTTTCATCAAGGTAGTCGACACCCATTGATTCAAGTACTCTTGCTTCAACGATATGTCCGATACGCGCTTTCGCCATGACCGGGATCGTAACAGCTCCCATTACTTCTTCAATGATGCGAGGGTCTGCCATTCTTGCTACTCCACCAGCAGCACGGATGTCAGCTGGAACTCGTTCTAAAGCCATTACCGCAACTGCACCTGCAGCTTCAGCAATCTTTGCCTGCTCTGCGTTGACAACGTCCATGATGACGCCGCCCTTTTGCATTTCAGCCATACCTCTTTTTACACGATCTGTACCAGTGTTCATTTATGTATCCCCCTTATATTTATCCTATGCCTGTCCTAACTCCTTAGTAAAATACTCTATAAATACCGCTGTTAATTTCCGTGGAAGACGTCGCTTTCCGCGGGTAGCCCGTGAGCCTCCTCGTCGCTCTCGCTCCTGCGGATAGAACTGCATAGGCAGCTCAATCAGCCCCGACAAGCATAAGATGGATCGGCCGGGAAGGCGTTCTTTGCCTTCTTGGACCATTTAGCTTATGACCTCGAGGGGCTAAGTTGCCGGAGCTAGACATGTCTCACATTAGCTACACTTCCCGCAGGAGTCTTCGTCTTCCACTCCAATCAACAGCTGTAACTGCTTCATAGAAGATTTTCAGGAATATTATGACTAAAACAATCGGAATGATGATAATGCCCTACTGCTAAATAAACAATAAAAACTATGTTATGTCAAGACGAAAAGCGGAAGGGCTTTGGTCAGAGGCGGGTGCCATAAGACGAATCGGACTAAGAAGGCGTCCTTTGCCTTTCTGGCCGATTTGGCTTATGGCATGTGCCTCTAAGCCCTGGAGCTGGACATGACGAAAAGCGGAGGCGGCTTGGTCAGAGGCGACAAGCATAAGATGAGAATACCGGAAAGGCGTTCTTTGCCTTTTTGGTATTCTTAGCTTATGACCTCGAGCCTCTAGCCGCCGGAGCTGGACATGACGAAAAGCGGAAGGGCTTTGGTCATACTTTGAAAGTATCCCCCGCATTCCCATAGACATTCCATTATAAAAATGACCCCAGGCCATTGATCGGCCTGGAGTCATGATATTAAATTAGAACCAGCCTTTGACAGTGGATGTCACGGAGCCCCAAATGTCTCCGAAGAATCCGCCGATCGCTCTCATCGATAGGACGAACCAGTTCGCTTTCTCGACGCCTTCGACCGTCACGACAGATGATTTGGATGCATTGGATCCTTTGTCTGTCAGGTAGCCAAGATCGTTTTTATCTTTAGATTCCATTGTGACATAACCGACTTTCTCACCTTTTTTAATCGGTGCAGTCAGTTTACCATCTTCATTCAGCTTTTTCTTATCGACAACAAACTTAGGCTTGTACTGATCTTCTTCACCGTTTTTCACGACCATGTTCAGTGCAGATTCTGATTTGATGCCAACTTCTTTTTCTTTCCCTTTTACGACAGGGAGTGTTTTTTGACCTTTGATTTTGTAATCAGCAGGAAGTACTTCTTCTACCGTGAAGTTATTGAATGCGTAATCCATCATTTTTCTTGTTTCGGCAAAACGGGCGTCATAAGAGTTTTCACCAGGCTCTACCTGAACATCCATGACCACTGTGATGAATCTCATGCCATCTCGCTCAGCCGTTCCTGTGAAACAAGCACCGGCGAAGTCGGTCGTTCCTGTTTTCAAACCGTCCATGCCATCATATTCCCTGATCAATCCTTTAAGCATCCAGTTCCAGTTCTTCATCAAGAATTGGTCTTCAGTGCCTTCTGCGAACATTTTCTTAGCGATACTGGACGTCTCAAGGACTTCCGGATAGTCATTGATCAATCGATATGCCAGTGTAGCAATGTCTTTCGCTGATACGACGTTCTCTTCTTCAGCGCCGCCGACAACCTGATCAACATAAGGAGCCAAGTCTTTATTATTCAAACCTGACGAGTTTACAAATTTATAGTTTTCCAACCCGAGCTCTTCCGCTTTTTTATTCATCAGTTTGACAAAATTAGCTTCGGAGCCGGCAATCGTTTCCGCAATGGCCATTGCAGAGGCATTGGCAGAATAGATCGCCATGGATTCATATAAGTCTCTGATCGTATAAGTCCCTTCTTCACGAAGTGAAACGTTACTTAAAGATGTGTTATGAGACATTTTTGAGATATTGGTAGGAACCGTGTATTTCTGATCCCATTTCACTTTGCCTTCTTCAACCGCTTCAAGCAGGAGGTACTCTGTCATCATCTTTGTCATACTTGCAATCCCAAGAGCCGTCTCGGAATTTTTTTCATACAAGATTTTACCTGTACTTGCTTCTACAAGAATCGCAGCATTTGCGTTAACGTCTAAATCCCCTTGAGCACTTGCAGGTTTTTGCACCATGCTCATTGCCATTAAAAATACCAAGAAACAAACAAAAGATTTTTGAATCCAACTTCTTTTCACTTTTAGCCCTCCAAGTTTTTATGTACACCTTCGTTATTTTATCATAGTTCGAAAGGTAAGAATAGACAGAGAATATTCCTAGTTTTGGCATGGGACAAGGGACTTGCGGCATCGGATTGAACCGGTTCCCAGATAAGTCTCCCGACCGAAATAAAAAAAGCCGGCGATGTGTTTCGCCGGCTTTTTCACTCATTTTTATGATAATGAATAGTTAGGTGCTTCCTTCGTGATTTGTACATCATGCGGATGGCTTTCACGAAGACCCGCTCCCGTCATACGGATGAACTGGGCATTTTCTCTTAATTCATAAAGATCTTTTGTACCGCAATATCCCATACCGGAACGAAGTCCGCCGATCAGCTGATACAATGTATCTGCAAGTGGCCCTTTGTAAGGGATGCGGCCTTCGATGCCTTCAGGAACGAATTTCTTCGCATCTTCCTGGAAGTAACGGTCTTTTGAACCTTTTTCCATTGAGCTGAGTGACCCCATACCGCGGTATACTTTAAAACGTCTGCCTTGGAAGATTTCTGTTTCTCCAGGGCTTTCTGAAGTTCCTGCAAGCAAGCTTCCAAGCATGACTGCATGTCCGCCTGATGCAAGGGCCTTGACGATATCACCCGAGAACTTGATACCACCATCTGCGATGATTGATTTTCCATGCTTCCTGGCTTCTGTTGCACAATCGTAAATCGCTGTGATCTGAGGTACACCGACACCTGCGACAACACGTGTTGTACAGATGGAACCAGGTCCGATTCCCACCTTCACGACATCTGCCCCTGCTTCAATCAGTTCCCTTGTCGCTTCGGCCGTCGCCACGTTACCTGCGATGATGTTCAGTTCAGGATAAGCATCACGTATCTCCCTCACAGTGGAAAGAACACCGGCTGAATGGCCGTGTGCCGTATCAATGACGATGGCGTCGACATTTGCTTTTACAAGCTGTTCAACGCGCATAGCTGTATCAGAAGAAACACCGACAGCAGCTCCCACCAATAAACGGCCTTGCCTATCTTTAGCAGAGTTCGGGAACTCGATGACTTTCTCGATATCCTTGATCGTGATCAGACCTTTCAGTACACCTTCCTGGTCGATCAATGGCAGCTTTTCAATCTTGTGTTTTTGAAGGATTTTTTCCGCTTCATCTAGGGTTGTGCCAACTGGAGCCGTCACCAGGTTATCCTGGGTCATGACATCTGAAATCTGAATCGAGAAATCCTGGATGAAACGCAAATCGCGATTTGTCAGGATCCCGACCAATTTCTGCTCCTCTTCATTGTTCACAATCGGAACACCGGAAATTCTATATTTGCCCATCAAGTGTTCGGCAGCAAATACTTGATGCTCAGGCGTAAGGAAGAATGGATCAGAGATGACTCCACTTTCCGAGCGCTTTACTTTATCAACCTGCTCAGCTTGCTGTTCGATACTCATGTTCTTATGGATGATACCAAGTCCGCCTTGACGTGCCATCGCAATGGCCATTTCTGCTTCTGTCACCGTATCCATACCGGCACTGATGACTGGAACATTCAACTTGATCGTGTCTGTCAGCTCAACTGAAATACTTACATCTTTCGGCAATACCTCAGACTTTGCAGGTACGAGTAAAACATCATCAAACGTTAAACCTTCTTTAGCAAATTTAGATTCCCACATATTTTTCGGCCTCCCTAGTCCCAAAATATTATTAGTAGGTTATCAATTGGTTAAAATACTGTCAAGAACATCAGAATTAGTTTAATTTTTCTGAATAGTTAGAGGGTGATTAATTGGAAAGCACGCAACCATATCGGGACTTCATTCACTACTTTCAATCAGCTGAATATTCCCAGAAGTTTCTAAGAAGATGTTATGAACAAACAGGGTTTCAACAAGCCGAGACAAAGAGCTATGACAATTGCTATCCATTCATGTATTACCTCGAACAAGGGGAGTTGTATTATAAGCAGGCACTGCAATCCCCATTGTCTCTGCAGCCTATCTTATTATTTTACGGATACATCCATTTTATTAAGGCGGTGGTGCTGACCGAGGACCCTTTATATCCTGAAACCACCCAGGTGCTAGCACATGGCGTGACGTCAAGGAAACGGAAGAAGCAGCATTATCATTTCCTTCAGGATGAAGTGAAAGTCCAAAAGAACGGCTTATTTTCACATTTTTCATCCCTTATTTTCGATGCGAAACACATCATCGGTGAAAAACTAAAGATGGAAGATTTACTGGTACAATTGCCGGAGTTGGAAGAGGTTTTTCAAGTTCTGTTGAAAAGGGACACAATGCTTTGGTTCAACGAAAAGAATGAACTCGAGATCAATGATGAGGTACTGGATCGTTATCATATGTCACGTGACTTATTTACACACTATCTGAATGAGAAACTGCCTCCTCTTGCACAATGGACAAAAGAAAACATCCTGCACGTAGCAGACATGAGCGAGCAGCTCCCCATCAGATGGGATGGGAATCAGAACCGCCTCGCCCTTCCCATCAGCCGGAATGAAGCGAACGGATTCCCTGAAGTCCTCATCCACTATGCCGTTCTATACAACCTAAGCATGATTGCCCGATATGAAACGGAGTGGTGGGTCGAACTATTGAAGAACCGGACAAACGAAGACTACCCCATCATCCGGTCCTTCCTGGATGTGACGACCCGTAAAGCGCCTTACTTATTACTCGATATTCTAAAGAAAAAAATGTAGTGGAAAGAGGATGGACCGTGCCTTACTCCCTCCTCTTTCGTTACCCATTCAACAATTTCTTGATATCATCCTCGATCTTCCGCGGATTGGTCTGCGGTGAATAACGGTCAAACACTTCCCCATTCCGGTCAACGAGGAATTTCGTGAAATTCCATTTTATATCCGAAACCAATAACCCCTTCTTCTCACTAGTCAAAAACTTAAACAACGGATGGGCTTCCTTGCCTTTTACATCCGTTTTCTTGAACATAGGGAACGACACCCCATAGTTCAACTGACAGAATTCAATGATCTCTTCCTGCTGATCAAACTCCTGGTTCATGAATTGATCACATGGAAACCCAAGAACGACTAACCCTTCCTGCTCGTATTCCTCATACAGACCCTGAAGCTCCTTGAATTGAGGCGTGAAGCCGCACTTGCTTGCCGTATTCACAATCATCATCACTTTCCCTTTGTATTCAGCCAGCGATGTTTCTTCTCCATTCGATTTTGTCACTGGAATCTCATATATGGATGTCATTACGTTTCCTCCCTGTTTTACGGTTCTTACTTTAAATGATACTAAGGAGAGGGTGAGAAGGCAATTTTGGAGCTTTTGTGAGGGGTGTAGATGGGAAGGGTAGCTGTGGGGCGTGTAATGAATGTGAGGCTTTTTAAGTACAATACAGTGGGTTTATTAAAGTTGGGCTAATTTACGGTTTGGTTTGAAGAGTGGGATTGGGGGAGTATGTTTCTATAACAATCATCATTCACCGGATTGAGATCGGGATGATGGTTGAGTTGCGGTTGTTCGGGGTCGTGTCGGGTATCGGGGTGGTGAGAACCGGGACAGAGGCTGGTTTTGATAATATATTTTGATTTTTGATAATAAAGTTTCCGGTTTCGATAATTAATCCGCTATTTTCGATAATAAGTCCTTCAGTTTTGATAATAAATCGCCCATAATACGGCAAAGGGTATAGGTTTGGATGTACTTTTAAAGTGGATGAAAGGCGCTTTAAGTAAAAAACAGAGGGTTTTTATTTAAAAAAGACAAATTAACGGGCTTAAAGCGAGTGTTTTAGTGGGCTTGGATGAGTATGAATCCTTAATCAGTTAACACTCAGGATCGGAATGGTCGTTGATCGAGGTGGTGGCAGGTATCGGGGTAGTGAAAACCGGGACAAAGGCGGGTTTTGATAATATATTTTGATTTTTGATAATAAAGTTTCCGGTTTCGATAATTAATCCGCTATTTTCGATAATAAGTCCTTCAGTTTTGATAATAAATCATCCGTAATACAATAAGGGGTATAGGTTTAAACGTAATTTTAAGATGGATGAAAGGCGCTTCAAGTAAAAAACGGAGGGTTTTATTTAAAAAAGACAAATTAATGGGCTAATAATGAAGAAAAGTGGATGTTTTTAGTGGGATTGGATGAAGATGATCCCACATCAGCCTCCACACCATCATCCTCTACCATGAACCACGAAACCATCATGCCAACACCACATCATCTCACCCCACCAACCACATCCTCAAACAACAAAAAAACAGCCCCCAAAAGAGCTGCTTTTTCCATTTGCCTGGCGACGTCCTACTCTCACAGGGGGAGAGCCCCCAACTACCATCGGCGCTGAAGAGCTTAACTTCCGTGTTCGGCATGGGAACGGGTGTGACCTCTTCGCCATTATCACCA
>NZ_JAIVAR010000012.1 GCF_020171925.1 Rossellomorea aquimaris | reverse complement strand
GAATAGCTCTTTTTTGTAACGATATTCGTTACGGTAAATCTAGAATTAACGTTGACGTATTGTCTTGTTTTGTTCAGTTTTCAAGGTTCAATTTGTTAAGTGCTTCGTTTGAAGCGACCCTTTAAATATTACAGCATCAACAGCGATGTGTCAACAACTTTTTTTAAAAAGTTTTTTGTGTTGTTCACCGTGTTTTGCGGCAACAGATAATAATATACCACCATCTGAATAATGGTGCAAGAGGTTTTTTCAACTTTTTTTATTTCTTTTTAAAAAACATCTAAACATATTTGAAATAGATCCGATAATCAATCCTTTCATATAGAAAAAGCAGCGGCCGTCAGCCGCTGCTTTCCATATAAAGTAGATTAGTCACGATGGCGCATCAATGGGAACAGCAGGACGTCGCGGATCGATGGTGAGTTCGTCAATAGCATAACGAGTCGGTCGATCCCGATACCAAGTCCTCCAGTTGGAGGCAAACCGTATTCCAATGCTTCAATGAAGTCATCATCCATCATGTGCGCTTCATCGTTTCCTTCTTCTCTTTCTTTTAATTGTGCTTCAAATCGTTCTCTTTGATCGATCGGATCGTTTAGCTCCGTAAACGCGTTTGCGTGCTCACGGCCCACAATGAACAACTCGAAACGATCAGTAAAACGAGGATCTTCATCATTTTTCTTCGCAAGTGGGGAAATCTCCACCGGATGACCATAAATGAATGTAGGCTGGATAAGCTTGTCCTCTACTACTTGCTCGAAGAATTCATTTACTACATGTCCATATTGCATGTTGTCCTTGATTTCGATGCCGTGCTCCTTGGCAAGTGCACGCGCTTCTTCATCGGACATTTCCTTCCAGAAGTCCACTCCTGTATGCTCCTTGACAGCATCCACCATATGGAGGCGAGTCCACTCAGGTTCGAGGTTCACTTCGTAATCCCCGTATTGAACCGTTGTAGAACCGAGCACCTCTTTTGCGATATGGGCAACGAGGTTTTCCGTTAAAGCCATGATGTCGCGGTAATCAGCATATGCTTCATACAGCTCGATCATCGTGAATTCAGGATTGTGTCGCGTTGATACCCCTTCATTACGGAATACGCGGCCGATTTCGTATACTTTTTCAAGACCGCCCACAATCAGGCGCTTCAGATGAAGCTCGATTGCGATACGCATGTAAAGTGGCATATCAAGGGCGTTATGATGAGTCGTGAACGGACGTGCAGAAGCCCCACCGGCGATGGAATGCATCATTGGTGTTTCCACTTCAAGGTATCCGTTGTTATCCAGGTATCTTCTCATCTCGCGGATGATGCGGCTGCGGGCGATGAACGTCTCCTTGCTTTCCTGGCTTGTGATCAGGTCAAGGTAGCGCTGACGATAACGTTGCTCTACGTCTTTCAAGCCGTGGAACTTTTCAGGAAGAGGACGCAATGCCTTTGTCAGCAATGTGAATTCTTTTGCTTTGACTGAAAGCTCCCCTACCTTCGTTTTGAATACCGTTCCCGTGATCCCTACGATATCGCCAAGATCTGCCGTGTTAAAGTATTCATAAGCTTCTTCCCCGACAGCATCTTTACGCACATAGATTTGGACTTGTCCTTCTAAATCTTGAAGGTGGGCAAATCCGGCTTTCCCTTTTCCGCGTTTGGTCATGATACGACCTGCAATTGTAACAGAGATCTCTTTTTCTTCGAGCTCCTCTTTCGAAAACTCATCATATTGTGCTTTGATTTCCGATGAGCTGTGTGTACGGTCGAAACGTTTACCGAACGGATCCAACCCTTTTTCACGGATGGACTCCATCTTTTCGCGCCTTACGCGAAACTGGTCATTTATTTCTTCGTGACTCATTTATTTTCACTCCTATTCTATCTGCTTTCCTGCTTTACTAGACTAATACGAATATATACCATACTATTTTACACAATATCCGGGTTTGTAACACCCCTAAAGTTTCAGTTCTTTAAGAAAACCGTCCCTCGTGTGCCATTGAAGGCTTATGGATATGGTTATAGAAATCATCTAAAAAAGGCCGCTCCGTCCATGATGGATATCACGAATGGAATCAAGCCTTTTTTAGAATAACATATTATGAGAGAAAACACACAGGGGCACCCGCTGTCCTTCTCGATCCGCTTCTTTCATCGGACTATTGCCTATTCTCCAATTCCCCTTTAGGATCAAGATCATCGAGGGATATCTGGAGCACTTCCGCCACCTTAACCAGGAAGTCCTCCTTCGGGACCCGGCTCCCTCTTTCCACTTCCCCAAGGACGGAGACAGAGATGCCAAGTTCCTTGGCCAGCCCTTCCTGGGTAAGGCCTTTTAATTTTCTGAATGCACGAACACGTCTTCCCCATATATCTGTTTCCATAACCGAACTCCTTCTTTGTCAGGTATTTCGTCCAGGAAGCGACTGAATGGAGTGCCTAGAACTGGATGACCGATTGACGGTTCTAGTTCCAAGAGAGGTATCAGGACAAAGGCTCTCTTCTCCATCCTTGGATGTGGAATGAGCAGATTTTCTGTTTCAACTTTCTCATTATTGTAGAGTAAGACATCCAGGTCTATGATTCTCGGTCCCCACTTGAACTCCCTTATCCTCCCGAGGTCGCATTCCACCTGCAGGCATTGCTGCAGCAGAGTTTCCGGACGTAAAGCCGTACGCACTTCAATGACCATATTCAGAAATTTACCTTGTTCAGTGAATCCTACTGGATCCGTTTCATACATGGACGATTTTCTTAGTACCTCTATCTTACCATGACTATGGAGGATATTTATGGCTTTTTCCAGATAAACCTCCCTTTCCCCCATATTTGATCCGAGGGAGATGTATGCGATGTTATTCATGTGATCGACTCCTCGTGATTTCCACCGCTACCGAACGATAATGGCCCGGAATCGGAGGATCAGGCTTAATGAGAGTAATTTTGCACGCTTGGACGATGTCGAAGGACTCGAGAATCTTAGAGGAGATCCTTTCAGCCACCGCTTCCACCAGATTAAGAGGTTCACCTTCTACTACAGACTTTGTCAGGGTATACACGTCAGCATAGTTGACGGAGTCTTCAAGGGCATCGCTCTTTCCAGACTTGCTCAAATCAAGATGAAGCTCCGCGCTGACACGGAATCGCTGCCCCAGTCTGTTTTCCTCCGGGAATACGCCGTGATATCCGTAAAACTCCATTTCATTCACTAAGATTTTATCCATGGTACTGCCCCTTTCCCATTAATGCATCCATCATTTTCGCCATCCGCGCCATTTCTTTGACATCGTGTACACGTACAATCTGGCACCCCTTCTGGATCCCCCAACACACTGTCGCGCCGGTCCCTTCCATCCGCTCGTCGACCGGAAGATCAAGTACGTGACCGATCACCCTCTTACGGGACGTGGCATAAAGGACCGGATAACCAAGGGATACAAGGACATCTACATGCCTCATCATTTCAAGATTCTGTTCGAACGTTTTAGCAAAGCCGATCCCAGGGTCAAGGATGATTTGCTCATCCTTCACTCCCGCTTCCTTCACGATCTTGATGCTCTCCTGCAAGTCTTGAACGGCGTCTTTCATGAATTCCTTATACTCAGGTTCAACGCGGTTGTGCATCAGGATGATCGGAGCCCCCGTCTCGGCGGCCACTCCCGCCATGTGGGGATCTTTCTTCGCACCCCAAACATCATTGATGATATGGGCGCCGGCTTCGAGTGCCGCCTTGGCCGTTTCAGCCTTATACGTGTCAATCGAAATCGGGACATCCACTTCTTCCACAAGTGCCTTTATGATCGGGATGACCCTTTTGATTTCTTCCTCTGCCGTAACAGGCGTGTGACCTGGACGGGTCGATTCTCCGCCTACGTCAATCAGGTCCGCACCTTGCCGAACCATTTCCTTTGCGCGCTCCACAGCCTTTTGTACAGAATCATACGATCCCCCGTCCGAGAATGAATCCGGGGTGACATTCAGGATCCCCATGATCAGGGTCTTTCTTGAATAATCCAATTCATGGTTACCGCATATAATCGTCTCCTGCATGTTGATTCCCTCCTTCCATTTCTTCAATGAAGTCCAAATGAGTGACATATCGCTGGTAGTGCTCATGCAGTTGTCTTGTATACGTTCCTGACTTTCCCGGGAAACAACGGTCCCCCACCCGATTGACAGGGATGATTTCCTGTACGGAATTCGTGAAGAACAGCTCGTCTGACGAATTCAGGTCACTAACCTTGAACAAGCCTTCATGAACAGGTATATTCAACCGCTGTGCCGAAGCGAGAATGAACCGTCGTGTAATCCCGTCCAACAACCCGGTCTCGACGGAAGGGGTGTAAAGCTCTCCACCCTTGACCCAGAAGATGTTCGAGGTGATCCCTTCGCATACATAACCATCTGCGGTCAGAAAGATCCCTTCTTGATCCGCCGACGGTCCGATCTCCCTTTTGGCGGCAAGATTGTTGAGGTAATGATGAGATTTCAAGCGCACATCGATTTCAGGGGTGCTTCGCCTCAGCCTGAGGACGACACCTTCTTTTTCACGAAGCGGGGAAGGTGCCGGCAACGCTTTTTGAAAAAGGATGATCGTCCCTTGTTCATAAGGAGTCGTTCTCAACCCGATCTCACCTGGTCCCCCCGACACATTCAATCGGCAGTACGCATCTTCCAAGCCGTTCTTTTTCAATAATGTACGAACGATTTCTGTGACTTCATCGAGATGGATATCCATTTCAATGGCAAGTGCTCCAAGCCCCTGTTTCAATCTGGATACGTGATCCCCCAATAGAAAGGGGTGTCCGTCATAGGTGCGGAATGTTTCAAAGACACCCAATCCGTACAAGTAGCCGTGATCAAACGGTGAAATCGATGCTTGTGACTGATGGACGATGTTCCCGTTCATATAGATATACATTATACCGGTATCTCGACTTTCTTATAAGCTTCAAGAAAGTTCTTCAACAGTTTCTTCCCTTCTTGCGTCATGATGGACTCCGGATGGAACTGTACACCTTCAATGGCAAGCTCTTTATGACGGATGGCCATGATCTCACCCTTTGACGTTTCTGCGGTAATATCGAAGCACTCGGGAAGGGTTTCCCGTTTAACGATGAGAGAATGATATCTTGTCGCTTCGAAAGGATTCGGCATGTCCTCGAATATCGATTTTCCGTCATGATACATGAGGGATACCTTCCCGTGCATGAGACGTTCGGCACGGATGACATCACCACCGAATACCTGGGCAATGGATTGGTGACCGAGACATACGCCGAAGATCGGTATCTTCCCAGCAAAATGGGTGATTGCCTCCAGACTGACTCCAGCTTCATCCGGGCTGCACGGCCCTGGGGAGATCATCAGGTAGTCCGGTGCCATCTCTTCAATTTCTCGTATGGTAATCTCATCATTTCTACGGACCACAAGCTCTTCTCCTAGTTCCCCTAAAAATTGAACCAGATTGTATGTGAATGAATCATAATTATCGATCATCAGGATCATTGATGATCCCCCTTTCCTTCCGCCATGGCTTTTGCCACCCAAAGGGCCCTGGCTTTCTTCAGTGACTCTTTATATTCATGCTTCGGATTCGAATCGATGACGACGCCTGCACCCGCCTGGATATAGGCTTCGCCCTCTTTTACAAGCATCGTCCGGATGACGATATTCAATTCCATATCCCCATTCACCCCGATCCAGCCGATCGAGCCTGTATAGATGCCCCTTCTCACCGGTTCAAGTTCTTCGATGATCTCCATCGTCCTCACCTTTGGCGCACCGGTGATCGTACCTCCCGGAAAGACGGCACGGATGACATCCGATTTTGATTTATGCTGATCGAGCACCCCTTTTACATTGGACACGATATGCATGACATGTGAATACTTCTCAATGACCATGAATTCATCGACCTCAACGGACCCATATCGGCAGACCCTGCCCAGATCGTTACGTTCAAGGTCCACAAGCATGACATGCTCTGCACGCTCCTTCTCGTTATCAATGAGCTCGTTCGCCAGCGCTTCATCCTCGGCTGCGTCTTTTCCACGAGAGCGTGTACCGGCAATCGGCCTTGTACTCAGTTCCTCCCCATTTTTCTTCACCAGCAGTTCAGGGGATCCGGACACAATCTGGAAGTCCGGCGTATGGATATAGCTCATGTACGGAGATGGGTTCAGTTCACGCAATTTTTTGTATACCGCAAACGGCTCGACTTTCAGTTCCTGGGATTGCCGCACAGACAGATTCACTTGGAACACATCCCCTTGCGAAATGTAATCCTGGATTCTCTCTACTGCCTCCGCGAACTGTGTTTCATCCATGGATACGTTGATCTCGGAGCGTTCATTGTCCGTTTTCACCATATCTTCCTGCTTCTGCTCCCTTAGGTTGTCCTGCCACAATGAAGTCCACGCCTCTAACCGGTTTTTCGCTTCCCCTATCCCTTCCTCGGACAGGATCATCGTCCATAGCGTGTCCTCCTTATGATCGAAGACCACCCACTGATCGAGGTACAAGAAATACACTTCAGGGATTTCGAGGTCATCATCACTCAAGGTTGGCAGCTTCTCGATTCTCCTCGCGTAGTCATAGCTCAGGAAACCGATGACACCTCCTTGAAAGTCAGGAAGGTCAGGCTGTTTCTCCGTTTCCAGTGGCTGTAGCCATTTCTCCAGTTCGATGAGGGGGTCTCCCGGCATGAAGCCGGAGCCTGTCTGATCATGGATCTTGAGTCCACCATCCGCACTTTCCAATACCGTTTTAGGTTGAAGTCCGGCAACACTATATCGTCCACCCCGACCGCTTTCCAGCAAGACATGGTGAGATTGGTCCTGACTCAGTTGTTCGTATGCTGAAAAGAATTGTTCTTTTGTTGTAAGGTTCTTCTGAAAATATAGGTGTTGCACTTCCTTCACACTCCTACTCATTATCTTCTTTCATGATACATGATGTGAAGGAAGGTTTCACTGTTGAAAGTTTGGAAACGGGGGTTTTATCCTAGTATATCTTCAAAGAGCACAAACACCGATGCCCGACCCCATGAAAGACCTCACTTTCACTCAAACCACTAGCCGGGTCCGGTTAAACAGAACAATACCCTTTAACAGGGTTCATAACAAAAAAATCCCGAAGCGAGTGCCGCTTCAGGATCCTGTCATGATGTTACTCATTATCAAATTGATAAAGCGGGGTGCTCAAATAGCGTTCCCCGTTACTCGGGATGACGGCGAGCACTTTCTTCCCTTTACCGAGTTCTTTCGCCACCTTAAGGGCTGCACAGATGGCCGCCCCTGAGGAAATCCCCCCGAGGATGCCTTCTTCCTTCGCCGCCCTGCGCGCAAAATCAAACGCTTCTTCATTCCTCACTTTGATCACTTCATCATACACAGATGTATTCAGGATGTCGGGAACGAAGCCCGCTCCGATGCCTTGGATTTTATGAGGCCCTGGTTTTCCGCCGGACAGGATCGGCGAGTCGGTCGGTTCGACCGCGTATAACTTAATGGATGGATAATGTTCCTTCAGTACTTCACCGGCTCCGGTGATGGTTCCACCCGTTCCGATCCCAGCCACGAAGCCATCGAGCTGCCCGCCCATTTGCTCAACGATTTCTTTGCCTGTCGTTTCCCTATGCACTTTTGGGTTTGCCTGATTCTTGAATTGCTGCGGCATGAAGTAGCCCTTCTCGGCCGCAAGCTCTTCCGCCTTGCGGATCGCACCGCCCATCCCTTCGGATCCCGGTGTCAAAACAAGTTCGGCACCGTAGGCCTTTAAAAGATTGCGCCTTTCCATACTCATCGTATCAGGCATCACCAAGACCGCTTTGAACCCTTTCGCAGCCGCGACCATCGCGAGACCTATCCCCGTATTGCCGCTCGTCGGCTCCACGATGCTATCTCCCGGTTTGATCTTCCCGGTGTTTTCAGCGTCCTCAATCATCGCAAGTGCAATCCGATCCTTTACACTGCTACCAGGATTCATATACTCCAGCTTCAAGTAAACATCCGCACTATTTTCATCTACCAGGCGGTTAAGCTTCACAATGGGTGTTTGACCGATCAATTCCGAAATTGAATTCGCAACTCTCACCATTCACTCTTCACTCCTAATCCCAAGTAATTTCGTTGGATTTCTTTTCTAAAATGTAACAATATTCAATATATTTGTCAATCAAAACGCTCGTTGTCTACCGGCGACTTCACCAGTGAAGACCGCTCCCGGCCGGAATCACTGTATCCCCATTCTACTCTATTCAATAGATATCCCTTCTATGTTTCGTAAAACCCATCGCCATTATGTATTAGTGGATGACAAACCCAAGCCAAGCTTGGATGGACCACTCATGTTTAATGAAAAAAGACCGGCTGGCGGGCCGGTCTTCTCCTTACTGTTCAACACCATAAAACCATTCAACACCCGCTTCATCCCAGAAGGACTCTGGAATAAGAGGTGTTTCCACCTGTTCAATGGCAAGCTGGCGGCGAATTTGGGATTTTACATCTTCATAGCTGAAATGCTTCTCATCTATGCTGCCTTCCAGAAGATAAACTGTATAGCCCGAACCGGATTTCACCGGTCGGCTCCATTCGCCTTTACTCAAACTTCCAAGTTCACTCACGGCATCACCGGTCAATAGTTCACTTTCTTCCGGGATATAGCCGATATCGCCTCCAAGATGAGCACTTTGAGCGTCGATCGATCGCTCCATGGCAAGAACGTCAAAGCTTGAACCGCCTTCTAGCTCTTTGATGACCTGATCGGCCTCAGACCGGTCGCTGACAACGATTTGCTTTAAACCGAACATTTTAGGAATCTGATACATTTCTTCATTTTGCTCATAGAATTTCTTCATATCCGCTTCCGGTACTTCTACATCTTTTGTCAAAAGTTCTTCCAGTAATAAGTCTGTCCTGATTTGGGCTTTGACGGTCTCTTCATCTTCGGTGTATTCTTCATCAAAAGTGTGATAAGCAGAACGGATTAATTCATATTCTTTATTCACTTCTTTTTCAGATACAGTGATGTTGTACTTCTTTGCGATTTTTTCAATCACCTTATGGTTGACCATCTGTTTCAGCTCTTGCTCCCCGTATTTTTGCTCAAGGGAATAAAGCCATTCCTCACGGGAAATCGAATCGTCCCCAACGGTGGCAACGACTTCGCTCCCGGCTTTCATTCCACCCATGCTCGGGGAGGCCTCCGGCTTCAACCATAGGACCAGGGTGACGATATTGGTCACAAGTAACAAGGCTATTGCAATCAGTAAAGGGGTTGGTTTGAGTTTCAATTTCATGAACGGTCGATCTCCCTGATTGATTTGTTTATCGTTCGGCTTCGCTTACGCACTGCTGAGAATGTTTCTTTCGCATTAGGCACTGATTATTTTGCTTCTTCTTTCAGCTCTTTCAATTCATCCTCGGAAAATACGTATGTTTCATTGCAGAAGTGGCACTTCGCTTCAGCTTGGCGGTCCTCATCAATCATATCCTGGATCTCCGTTTCACCAAGGCTGATGATGGCATTTGCAAATCGTTCTTTCGAACACTGACATGTAAAGGAGATCGGCATCGTTTCCAATACCTTCACTTCACCTTCTCCAAGGACCTGTTCAAGGATTTCTTCAGGTGTGAGTCCTTTTTCGATCAATTTAGAGATTGGCGGGATTTTTGATAATCTCTCTTCAATCTTTGTGATCGTCTCATCATCCGTACCCGGCATCAACTGAAGGATGAATCCTCCTGCAGCAAGGATTGTATTATCCGGGTTCACAAGGACACCTACTCCGACGGAAGAAGGGACTTGCTCTGATGTCACGAAGTAATATGTGAAATCTTCACCGAGTTCGCCTGATACAATCGGCACCTGACCGGAGAAGTGATCTCTCATACCGATATCTTTTACGACGGAAAGCGTTCCTGATGTTCCGACTGCCCGGCGGACATCTAGCTTCCCTTGTTCATTCAAATCGAAATGGACATGAGGGTTGGATACATATCCCCGTACATTCCCCTTGGCGTTGCTGTCCACGATGATCGCTCCGATCGGACCTCCGCCTTCGACTTTAATGGTTAACTTGTTCTCCCCTTTAAGCATGGCACCCATCATCACTCCCGCACTGATGGATCGACCAAGGGCTGCCGATGCAGTCGGCCATGTATCATGTCTTCTTTGGGCTTCACCGACGGTTTCGGTGCTTTTCACCGCATACGCACGCACTTGTCCATCGTAAGCCAATGCTTTAACTAAATAATCGCTCATTTTCTTTCTCCTTTCTTTCTCTCTTAGTTCTTATTCCGTTTGTATATCAATTTCAATCCTTTAAGGGTCAGATATGGATCCACCACATCAATCGAATTCGATTCTTTCGAGATCAAAGTGGCAAGACCACCGGTAGCAATGACGGTTGGTTCTTCTTTACTTTGCGCTTTCATTCTTTGTACGATTCCCTCAACTTGTCCGACATATCCATATAGGATGCCTGCTTGCATCGCCGTTACGGTATTCTTCCCGATGATGTCGTCAGGTCGGGCAATTTCAATCCTTGGAAGCTTGGCTGCCTTTGAATAAAGAGCCTCTGTGGAGATTCCGATTCCAGGTGCAATGGCCCCGCCCATATACTGCCGATCTTCATTAATATAGCAGTACGTTGTAGCAGTACCAAAATCAACGATGATAAGGGGACCTCCGTATTCATGAATGCCTGCCACCGCGTTGACAATACGGTCCGCACCCACTTCACGAGGATTTTCATATTTAATATTCAATCCTGTCTTGATGCCAGGCCCGACTACGAGCGGGGTGATGTGGAAGTATTTTTCGCACATGCGCTCGAGGCTGAACATGATGGGTGGTACTACAGAGGAAATGATGATTCCGTCTATGTCTTCAAATTTCAAGTCGACGTGCTGAAACAGGTTTTTCACCAGCATGCCGAATTCATCTTCGGTCTTATGTCGATTGGTTTCCGATCTCCAATGATATTTTAAATGGTCGCCTTCATATACGCCATATACGATATTTGTATTACCTACATCCATTACAAAGATCATTTTTTCACCTACTAAGCCAATTGTTTTCACACACTGCAAACATCATACCATATCTGATAAATAATAGGTAAGTACAAAAGCTGGGGCTTGATATTAATGGATTTAAAACTTTGGTCGGGACCTAGTTTCTCCTTTGTAGGCCGCTGTTGATTTCCGTGGAAGACTTCGCTTTCCGCGGGCGGTTGGTGAGCCTCCTCGGCAAGGTAATTGCTGTCTAGCTTCAGGGCTTAGAGGCACATGTCATAAGCCAAACCGACCAAGAAGGCAAAGAACGCCTTCGTGGCCAATTCGTCTTATGCCACACGCCTCTCTTCAAAGCCCTTCCGCTTTTCGATTAGGAGTCTTCGTCTTCCACTCCAATCACCAGCTGGATCCGTTAAAAATTAACTTGTTTGTTCTATAAAACAAATGCGCCGTTAAATATTTTAGATCCCTCGACTAATGTACTCATAAAAACCCTCTATAGAAATCTTTGTACGTTTACGGTTAGGTTACATCTACATAAACCAAAAAAGACTGCACCCATTTAAAGGTGCAGTCTTTCTGTATTAGACGCGATCGTTTTTGTCGGATTCGTCTTCTTTGGTAGAAGGCGTTTCTGCTTCGATCACATTTTGTTCGTTTTTCTTTTGGATGTTTACTTTGACGTCGCTGTTGCCAGCTTTGTCGGATTCGTAAACGCGTTCAGGCAGCGTTCCGTGATCGACTAGATGCTTGATTTGTGCCGCATCCAGTGTTTCGACGTCAAGCAGCGTTTTGGCAATCAGTTCAAGCTTATCGCGATTCTCTGTAAGAATCTTTTTCGCACGTGCATAGCTTTCCTTGATCAGGCGCTGCATTTCCATGTCGATTTCATGGGCGATGGCATCTGAATAGTTTTGTTCACTATTGATGTCACGTCCAAGGAACACTTGACCTCCTTGTTGCTGACCGAATTGAAGCGGTCCGAGCTTGTCACTCATCCCGTATTCAGTCACCATCTTGCGCGCAATGCCTGTTGCACGCTGGAAGTCATTGTGGGCACCCGTAGAAACTTCACCGAAGATGATTTCTTCGGCAACGCGACCGCCGAGTAATCCCGTGATCTTATCAAGAAGCTCCGGCTTTGTCATGAAGTAACGGTCTTCTTTAGGAAGCATGACGGCATATCCGCCTGCCTGCCCTCGAGGAACGATGGTTACTTTGTGGACCATATCGGCTTCATCCAATACGACACCGATGACGGTATGACCGGCTTCGTGGAAGGCAACGATTTTGCGTTCCTTCTCGGATATGACACGGCTCTTCTTCGCTGGTCCCGCGATGACGCGGTCCGTCGCTTCGTCGATATCGCGCATATCGATTTTCTTCTTGTCTTCACGAGCTGCCACAAGGGCTGCCTCGTTCAGTAGGTTTTCAAGGTCAGCACCTGAGAAACCTGGTGTCCTCATCGCGATCGCCTTCAAGTCGACTGTATCATCGAGAGGCTTGTTGCGTGCATGTACTTTGAGTACGGCTTCACGACCATTGACATCCGGACGGTCAACCGTGATTTGACGGTCAAAACGACCTGGACGCAGTAACGCAGGGTCAAGGATGTCTGGTCTGTTGGTAGCGGCAACGATGATGATTCCTTCGTTGGCCCCGAAACCATCCATTTCGACAAGCAATTGGTTAAGCGTCTGTTCACGTTCGTCGTGACCTCCGCCAAGACCTGCTCCACGCTGGCGACCCACTGCATCGATCTCATCGATGAAGATGATACAAGGTGCGTTTTTCTTAGCATTTTCAAACAAGTCACGTACACGTGATGCACCGACCCCGACGAACATTTCGACGAAGTCCGAACCACTGATGGAGAAGAACGGTACTCCCGCTTCCCCTGCAACGGCTCTCGCAAGCAACGTTTTACCTGTTCCTGGAGGTCCCACCAAGAGAACCCCTTTCGGAATGCGTGCACCTATTTCAGAGAATTTACGTGGATCTTTAAGGAATTCCACGACCTCTACTAATTCCTGTTTCTCTTCATCCGCTCCGGCTACATCTTTGAAACGGACTTTCTTCTTCTCTTCGCTATATAACTTCGCCTTACTTTTACCGAAGTTCATGACGCGGCTTCCCCCACCTTGGGCCTGGTTCAGCAAGAAGAAGAAGAGGATGAAAATGATGACAAATGGAATGATCGTTGTGAAGAACGATACCCATCCACTTGTTTCTTTAGCTTGTAAGACTTTCACATCAACATCTTGCTTGGAAGCGGCGGCGTTGATTTGATCCATCAACTTGCCATCGGTAGTCAGGACATACGTTAAAAAGGATTCTCCTTCTTCAGCTCCCTTTAACTCTCCTTTTACCTCATATACACCTCTGCCTGGCTGAATGGAGAATGATTGGACATCCCCTTTTTCCAGCTGGTTGATGAAAGTGCTGTATTCAATATTTTTGGTTGGTTCGTTGTTGTTACTGAAATAACTCACCACACCTATAATGACTAAAAAGACCAGTAAATAGAATATGGTGTTTCGAAAGATCCGGTTCATCCCTTACCTCCTCCCACGGGTAAACAAACTAAGTAAAATAGTATCATAGTAAATCATGGCAGTACAACAAATTGCACTTGATGTTTACCAATAAAACGATTAGAATACCTTCTTTAGATTACGCTTATTCACCTGTTGTATACACTTCAGGTTTCAACACGCCGATATATGGCAGGTTGCGGTATCTTTCCGCATAATCAAGGCCGTATCCGACAACGAATTCATCTGGGACGATGAACCCAACGTAATCAGCAGTGATATCCGCTTTACGTCCGGATGGTTTATCAAGAAGGGTGACGATGCTGATGGATTTTGCTTTACGGTAACGGAACAATTCCACCAGGTAGCTCAGTGTCAATCCGCTATCGATGATATCCTCGATGATCAGGATGTCGCGGCCTTCCACCTTTGTATCCAAGTCCTTCACAATCTTCACTTCACCGGAAGAAACAGTGGAATTCCCATAGCTTGATACATCCATGAAATCCATTTCCATGTGCGTATCCATCCGTTTGCAAAGGTCAGCCATAAAAGGCATGGCGCCTTTCAATACACCGATCGCCAAAGGGAACTTATCTTGATATTCCTCTGTAAGCTGAGCCCCTAAGTCTTTAATCTTTGCCTGAAGTTCTTCCTCTGAAATCAATACTTTTTCAATATCCTGATTTAACAATGTTCAACTGCCTCCTAGAAGATGATTGCTTTTAAATTGTACTACTAAACCATTTACCCCTGCTTCACCTAAATCATAAATTGACTTCTTGATCCCAGGCACCCAGAGGATTTCATCCTTTGAGTCCGTGACAATCGGCCACTCTTCACGCAAATGGCGCGGGATCTTCTCGTCAATGAAAAGGGATTTGAGTTTCTTCGTTCCTTGTAAACCCTTGATCTTCAATCGATCTCCTGCCTTCCTTGTCCGGATGTACAGGGGAAGCGCAATGTCTTCGCGATTTAAATACACACAGTCACTGCTGCTACCATCTATATCCTTTAAAGAATCATGGAGAACGAATTGAGAACCGCTTGGAAGGGTGAGAGGTTGGTCATCCTTTAATTGATAACAATACGGGGCTTGACCAGTCGCTAATTCCCCAAAGTGAAAATAACAGGTATCATACGCCCTTGTTACGCGGAGACCTCCAGGTAAATCCAAGCTGGCATTAGGTGATTTTCCTCTTAATATACCCAATACATCGTAAATATGTATAGTTGCTAAAGAAGATGGTCTAAGTTTGTAAAGATAGTTTAATATTAGATTAATCCCTCTTCTTTGTAAAGGCTCAGCCATTGCCAGGAAGCCCTTAATATCCAATGCAGAGAAAACCTCTGTATTATTCCATACTGTATTCAATTTCTGTCGCGTTAATTCCTCTAAATACTGTTCATCTTCTGAGATTTCTTCACTAAATTGTTGGAATTGAAGATGGGCAAGCGGATTTTCCCGTTTCAAAAAAGGAATGACGACTCTTCGGAATCGATTCCTCGTATAATCATCCTTATCATTGCTCGGATCCCTCCGGGGAGAAAGCCCATGCTCCTCGCAATATTCCTCGATCTCCTTCTTCGTAATCGGAAGAAATGGGCGAATGATCTCACCCGGCGGAAAATCACGTGTATATGGAATTCCTGCCCTGCCCATGCCAGCAGACCCCCGTGTGAGCTTCATCAAGATCGTTTCCATCTGATCATCGCCATGATGACCAAGCGCCAGCTTATCGGCGGATACTTCCTTCATGATCCCTCTTAAGTAATCATAACGGACTTTTCTTGCAATCTCTTGAAGACTGCCGCTTTCGGCTTCCATGATACGGGGCACATCGATTCTCTCCCCATGGAATCCAATGCTCTGTTCCTCACAAAACTGCTTAACAAAAAGGAGCTCACGATAAGACTCCTCTCCCCGAAACATATGATCGAGATGAGCAGCCATCACTTCCGCTCCCCATTCTTTTCTATTCACATGAAGAAAATGAAGCAGCGCCAAAGAGTCAGGTCCGCCTGAAACAGCCACCACGATCCGGTCCCCTGTTTCAATCAGCCCGTGACGCCCGATGAAATCCTTAATCACCTTTTCAATCATGTCCACTTCCTCTACCACGTCTTGTTTTCCTTATTGTATCAGTTTCCTATTCGTGGTTCTAATCATCTACAGGAGTTCACCGTAGATATATAAGATATAAAGCAGCGATACAATCATGACGACAAGTACGGTTTCAAGGAAATGACTGCTTTTCTTACGTTTTTGATTCTGCACCCTGCTCCGCTGCGCCTTCGGTTTTGAAGAAGGGATTGCCGGCCCCGTCCCAGTTTGCTGACGCGCTTGAGGCTTGACGGTCCCACCACCTTGTGAAAGGCTGTTCAGAAGATGATTCCTCATCTCCCCCGCAGAACGGAAGGTTCCTTGCAGCGCTTTTTCGATGGTCGATTGGAACTTACTCAATTGACTTTTTGCCCCGATCGCCTTCCTTAATTGTTGCATATTCCCGGTCTCGGTCTTATTGAAACGCTGCGGATATGCCAGATTGATAAAAATCATGCCGACGGAGAATAGGTCATAGGATGGCTCTGCTCTTCTAGAAGCCCCGAGCCAGTAACCCCGGTCAAAGAACTCTGTGAATTCCTTGATCGCCCTTCCCTGGATCGTCGTCCCCCCGACATCGATACAGCGTATGCGGTAAGGCGGCCCCGTAACAATCAAATTTTCTGGTTTAAGATCACCGAATACCCAGCCTTCACCGTGGATCCGTTCCAAATCGGAAAGGAGCTGCGCAATCAGTACGCCTGTCCAGGCAAAGCCTTTCGACTGCACGAAATCGAGCAGGTTCACTCCCTGGATATATTCCATTGCATAAAAGTGGATCCGCTGGCCCCTCGTTTCCCAATCATCCACCTGATGAAGTTTAGGTCCAAGGGGTGTTCCCTGGACCTTTGAAAACGATTTTAACACATTGACCTCAGAGGTGATTGACACATTGCTCTCACTCATCTTCAGTGCAAGGTAACCGGAGGATCCCTGTACCAGGTATACCATTCCGTTGGCACCATAACCGAGCTCTTTCACAATCGTGTAGATCGACTTATACCATTTTCCCCTGATGACGGTGCCTGCCGGAAAGTTAAATGGTTTCTTCGAAGTATTGTTCATCATCGCCACGAGAGAGCAAACCCCTTAGTGAACGTTTTTTCTTGAAATACGTCAATGCTTCTGAAATTGCAGGGCCTGTCGGTGTGATACCGCCAGGAGACAGCTTCGAAAAAATGCTCGTAAGGGTTTCGAGCTTCGGTGTCCAATCCAGCAATTTTTCGACATCTTGTCGTTTCCCGGGAAATACGAACACCGAGAATTTATTATCTCCCATTCTAGCATTCAAGCTTAAAGACAGATCCAGCAAGGCTTCCTTTACGGTCGGAAGCTTATGTTTCATACTTGCGGATGTGTCGACAAGAATCAACACTTCCATGTCGACCGATTCTCCCAGCTCATCGACTACTTCCATTACTTCCCCGCGCTGTTCGGGAGGCAGTTCTTCCATTGATGCCGATTTACCGAGGATTTGCTTCAGTTCATTATTCACTACCCCCTGAAGGGTTTGGGTCATTGCTTTTCTCGTCACCATCTGGACGGTTTGCGAAAGCTGCTGGGCATAAACGATCTGACTTACCCCGCCGCCCGATAGAGCGATCCCTTCGATCTCCTGCATGCCATTATCATCGATCACATCATTGTCCATGACCCCGATGACATTTACTGAGATCCCCTGCTCCTTGGCGAGTGCCGCCATGGCAATCGGGTCTTCCCCTTGATTTGAGCAACCATCCGTTATCAATAGAATTTGACGAAGTGTACCTGTCTTCATCATACTCCCCTCCTAATTCAAAAGATGGTATCATCTTCGCCGAATCGAGGGGGATTTATACGTCATTTCAATATTTTTATAGAGGGATTCCCGCTTCTTACGAGATTCTCTTTTTATCTTTCTCTTGTGATTTCTGTACAGGGATCGATGACCATTTCGGTATATTATGCTTGATTTTTGACACAAGGATCGTCATGTCATCATCAATCAGCCCAGAGCTTGTTCGGATCACTTCTTCCATCAGGATGTCCGCGACTTCCTGCGGATCATCGGTTTCAAGGTCCTTCACCTTACGTTTCATCCAAAGGTCGTAATTCTCTACATGCTTCGGCCCTTCAAAGGCCCCGTCACTCATCATGATCAGGAGATCCCCGGCCTTCAACTGCTCGGATACGACATCCACATCAAAATCTTGTTGCAGCATGCCCATCGGCAGGTTGCTGGCTTCGATCTTCATCACTTTATCCCCCCGCTTGATGAAGCTTGGGGTCGATCCGATCTTCAAAAATTTGGAGGATGCGTTCTGCAGGTCGATCATGGCTAAATCAAGTGTCGAGAAGATTTCATCATTCGTCCTCAGTGACAGGATCGAATTGACGGATTTGATGGCGACTTCCTCTTCGATCCCCGATTCGAGGATCTTTTTCAACAACCTGAGTGTTTCATTGCTTTCATAATGTGCCCGCTCACCGTTCCCCATGCCATCACTGATCGCCACTGCGAATTTCCCGGCACCAAGCTCGATCATCGAGAAACTGTCACCGGATACCAAGCCGCCGCCCTTGGCTGCATGGGAAACCCCAGTGTCCACGACAAATTTCTTCGCAGATTTGAACGTCAGCTGACAATGACCATTCGGGAACTGTGCACAGTCCTCTTTATACACCACAATGTTTTCACCTAGGATATCCGATAGCATCGGTGCAATCAGTTTTTCCCCTTGTCCATGACCGCCGCAGTATGGGATGGTCATATCGATGTCCACATGTCCCTGTTCCAGGTTGTAGATCTCGATGTTTTCAATTTCAATTCCGAACTCATTGATACTGGCATGGATTTGCTCTTCCTGGATGTAATGGTTCTCCCGTTCTCTTTGTATCTCCTTTGCAAAATTACTCATCACCTCTGATACACCGAGCAGTTGATCCGCTACAAGCTTCCTGCTCTCTTTTACCTGCTTTTTCAATTTAAGATTCGCCTGATAAAAGGTGAGCTCCTGGTAAATCGTGTCCTGCAGCTTCTTTTCTTTCGTACAATGCTTATCAAGCTCCCTGTGAAGACGCGGGTTGAGTGGGATCTTTCCTTGATCGAACTCATTCATCACGTCCTTCATCAAATTGTACGTTTTATCAAAATTCCTCGACCAGCACTGATCCTTCTTAAAGCAGGTTTGACATGTCTTCTCCGTCACATTGCTAAGGAAGTAATCGAATTCCTTGTCTTCTTCCTCGACCATTTGCTCTTCGATTTGCTGAAAGCTGTTGGATAGCGCCTGAAACACAGACGAAAACTGCGTGACGCGGCTTGCGGTCACATCCCTCACCCTTCTCATATATCCCTGCTGTTCCTGTTGATACTCAGGCGTACCAGGGATATGCTTGGCGATCTGCAGCGCGAGGCTCTGAGGTGTCAGGAATAATAGGAGAATGGCAACCCCGGATTCATATAAAGTCTGTGTCAACACCGTATCATTATCCCCGTACATGCCCATGAGGAGAGTGGCGATCAAGAGACCGATCGCCGCCCCGAACTTTTTCCCTTCCTTCATCAATCCGCCCAAAAGACCTGAAAAAGCAAGCAAGCTCATTTGAAAGAAGCTTGCTACACTGGCCAAGCTGAAAATAAGTCCGGTCACGACCCCCACGGTCGAACCGATGGTCGCACCCGCAACGAACGAAAATAATAAAACCAAGTATCGAGATAAAATATGCTCGATTGATAGCCCATAAACCGCCCAGCCGATCGTCCCTGTCATGATCGAAGCGAGCAGGATGATCACACTGACGACTTCTTCCGTTTTCAGTGACTTTCTTCTGCGTTGCACCGTCACAAGGGGGACACTTTGAATAAAAATATAGGTTAATAGAAAGGCAAGGCTTGCTTCAATCATCGCCATCACACCGTTGTAAATGGTCAGGATCTGATCCTGCTGGATGTAATTGAAGGTAAGCTTGACGCCCAGTACAGTGAACAGCACATAGAACGCCACATATTTCAGTTCGTTTTTATGGTATTTCTGTGTCATCCGGAAAACTAATAGGAATATTATCGTACTCGCAAACGTATAACTGATACTGTAGAACGATAATGTGACTGCCCCTGCGAGCAGCCCAAGCAATGCGATCGGAGACTTTTCCCTTCTGACAAGATACACCGATGCAAAGAAAGGAAGGGCGAATGGAGTCAAGTGGGACAGGATGAGTGCCCTGCCAAGCAAGAATCCGATGATAAATAGCGCGACCCCTTTTTGTACAAAAAGCCATTCCAATTTGGAATAGACCGACTTGATCCCTTTGGACAATTCCATTCTGGTGTGTTCAATGTCTACATTCTGGACAGGTTCTATGATTGTCTGATTGACTTTACCCATGTAACAAACACTCCCCGTTTACTTTTTTGTTAAGTATAAAGGGGACAAGCTTAAAAGTTTGTCAAAATGAGGGAATGCCGTCTAAGAATGTTTCGACGGCATTCCCTTCATTCCGTTATAATATTCTGAATATTTTATTTTATGAACCGTTTTATTTTTCCAATTTCCACCTTTAACTGAGTCACAGACTGGCTTAAAGGAATTTTGACAAATTCTTTTATAATACCTGTTGACAAGTTTTTTGTTTGTATGTATTATAGATTTTGTGCTTAAAACACATATGGCGGTGTAGCTCAGCTGGCTAGAGCGTACGGTTCATACCCGTGAGGTCGGGGGTTCGATCCCCTCCGCCGCTACCATATTGTTTTGGCCCGTTGGTCAAGCGGTTAAGACACCGCCCTTTCACGGCGGTAACACGGGTTCGAATCCCGTACGGGTCATATTTAAAAAGACTATCCATCACTGGATAGTCTTTTTTTTACGCATTTTCCTTATGGAGGGCCTCTTCAATCTGATTCTGATGATGTTTGTCGTGTCCCATGAAGTCCTCAAAGAATTCCCTTAATGTATAAAGGTGATCACCTACTTCGAATGACAGATCGAGCCTTTCCTCCGTCAAGGCTTCAATGTAAGCCCGGATCGATTTCCTCGCCTCTATGCCTTCCGCCAATAGTTGTTCCTGAGTCACTGCACTAAGGGCATAGGCCGCCGCTTTACGATTAAATTCCTCAAACTCCGGAAATGGAGGCAGAACCGCTCCGTCCTGGAGGTCCGTCAGCAAGATGTGTTCCACGGAATACTGATCCCATTTGGTGATATGCGACACATTGGCACCAATCGACCATTTCCCTTCCTCCATCGGTGAATACCATTTATCTTCCTCTAAATCCCTTAATTCGTTCAGCCAGGATATAAAATAATCGTGATGATCGATCAGCTCTTCTTTTCTCATGATATGTCCCCCACCTTATGATTTAGTATCAGTATTCGATGGAGAAAAACAAAAATCCTTTTTTATGCCGAAAAATAGAGTGGAGCTCGGAGTGTGACACCTTGCCGTCGTCTATTCCAAGAAAAACCGCAGGCACATGCCGTCATTTCACGCAGTAAATTTAAGAATGGTGAACATTTACCGGATTTACGGCTATGTAGTGGCGTTTTTCAACGTTCATATTCATTGAAAAACTCGAGCTGCTTGATTTATTATCAAAAAACGACGTTTTATTATTGGATTTTCAAGGGTTATTATCGAAAATGGAAGACTTATGATCGAAATTAAGCTTGTTCAAATTTATTTTATCGAAGCATCCGACTTACTATCGGAAAGACTTATTTATTATCGAATCCCTCTCTTTATTATCATTCACAATGGTTGCCCCGAACCCAAAAAAACAGGCACACTGAGTGTGCCTGTTCCTGTCGTATAACCTGCTATATTAGTTAATAGACAGCAAGTTAGCCTCGTTTCGCTCCTCTTCCGCCACGTCGCGATTCCGTGTTCTTCTTTAAAGATGAAAGACGATCTTCACTGTCTTTTAAGAAGCGTGCCATCTTTTGTTCGAAATTTTCCTTTGGACGTGCATCAGTTGGTTTGTTGTTGCGCGGGCGTTGAGGACGCTGTGGGCGCTGTGGGCGTTGTGGTTGGTCTTTGGCTTTACGGATGGATAAACCGATCTTCCCATCGTTCTCAACATTAATTACTTTTACCGTTACTTCATCGCCTACTTTAAGGTGTTCGTTAATATCCTTAACATAGTTGTCCGCAACCTCACTAATGTGTACTAAACCAGTTGAACCTTCCGCTAGCTCCACGAACGCTCCAAAATTTGTAATTCCTGTTACCTTACCCTGTAACTTGCTGCCTACTTCGATTGACATAAAAGAAATGCTCCTCCTTAAAATGATAAAAGATATACCTTACTATATATTATAGCCAATTAAAAAAAAGAGTGTCAATAAGACACCTCTTCTTCTTCATTCTTTTTCTCCGGTTCAGGTATATTAAAGATGATCTCTCCCTCATCCGATAAGAAATAATCCCGTCGTGCAAGCTTCGCAATATACTCATCATCGTTCAGCTTGACGATTTCCTCTTCCAAGGCACTTTGATGATCCTTTAGCTTTTCCAATTTGGTTTCCAACTGTGCTTTTTCTGCACGTTTTTCCTCTAACACTTGGGCTCTGGAAATGAGAGTCGAGATCATGAATCCACTTATTGCCAGAACTAACACGAAAAATAGGGACAATCTTCGAACTAAACGCTTTTTTCTCTTAGATGAAGACTTATGAACATGCTCTTGGTGACGAACATATTCATTTTCCATTGACGTCACGTTTTTACTCATTTCCAAACCTCCTTTTTGATTAGAGACATCGAAAAAGGGAAAAGGCGCTATTTCTTAAAGCGCTTTTTCACCTTATCTATGACTCTATATATTTTTTTGATATAGACCGCTCCGATTCCTGCCATTTTATTATATAACTTCTCGACTCTTTTTGTAAGATGATTCGGCAATAAGTTCCAAATACCCTTAACAATCCACCAAAGGGGACGCCAAACGAGTTTAATCGCCCATCCGAGGATGGAGTATACGACCTTCCACAGAAAGGATATGCATGCATATAGCCCCTTTGCTATCGAAACGAGAAGCGTGATCAGCAAGATGACTAACCATTTTATCGGCGAGTAAATGAGCTTTTTTATCATTTTCACGAAAAAAACGTAAAGGGAGATAAAAAAGTGGATCAGTTTCTCGAGTATGTGCAGGAAACTTTGCTTCAGTAGCGCCTGGTAGCCGGCAAATCCACATAGAAGTGCGATGAAGATGTAGAACCGCAGCTCCCCGAAATTGACGGAAAACAGGATATAAAATATGGCCAGTGCCTGAAAGATCCAGAATAGCACATCGTTTATGAAGACCAGCCAGCGCTTCCTATTGGAACGGTTGAGGAATCGATTATACGTGTCCAGTGACGCACCGAACAGCGCCCCCATCCCGATCATGGAAAGCATGGTGTAAAACTGGGTCGTCAGGGTCATCGAAATAGCTTGCTAAAGAGTCCTTTAGCTTTCTCCGAATTGTGTTCGTCCAAATAAACCAGATCAAACACCTTTCCTTTGATTGAGACGATCCCTTTGTCGACATCGAGGTTTTTCATTTGCAGATTCTGGCCGCGTACAGACAGGATCCCCATGACGGTTTCAAGCAGGAATTCTTCGTTATCAAAGCTCTCAACCTGTTTCACACCTGTAATATCAAGAAGCTTCCGGCCTCTCATGATAACATCATGTTCCTGGTAAGAAGTCTTATCTTTGTTTCCATCATAATATTGATTCATGCTTCATCCCTCACATTCACATAGTACAAGCTTTGTATTATATGTATGTGGAAAGGGGGATTTTAGAACATAAAATAACCCTGTCTTACTCGGATTCCTCTTTGATCCTTTCCTCCGAAATGACGGAGTAGAGGCTGTTTGCTTCTTCTTTTTTCGTTGTATCGAGAAGCCTCTCGATCTTTACCCTCATCACCTTTTGTCCAAACCTCACACTCAGCTCGTCCCCGACCTTCACATTGGAGCTAGCCTTTGCCTGTGATCCATTGACGAGGATCCTTCCCTGATCGGCGATTTCTTTCGCGAGCGTCCTTCTTTTGATCAATCTTGATACTTTCAAGTATTTATCCAATCTCATTGAAACCATCTATTAAAACTCCTCTACTACAATTTATTCTTTTTCGCTTCATCCCAGAAAGCATCCAATTCTTCCAGTGTGAATTCATCAAAGGCCTTCCTTGATTCATGTACTTTTTCTTCCACGTAGGAAAAACGCTGATAGAATTTCGCATTGGTCATGGCAAGCGCTTCTTCAGGGAAAATCTTATAAAAACGAGCGACATTGACAAGAGCGAATAGAATATCCCCGAACTCTTTTTTTATGTCGTTTTCACTATTATTCTCCACTTCTTTTTCAAATTCCTTCAATTCTTCCCATACCTTATCCCAGGCACCCTTGGCATCCGGCCAATCGAATCCGACCTTGGCCGCCTTCTTTTGATATTCATATGCCTTTATGAGGGCAGGCATTCCCTTGTCCGTATTTTTGAGCATAGGGGTTCTTGCATCGCTGCCGCCTTTTTCACGCTTCTTGATTTGTTCCCAGTTGGTCATGACCTGATCGGTGTTTTCCACTTCCACCGAACCGAACACATGGGGATGTCTGCGTACCATTTTTGAAGCAAGCGTTTCAATGACTTCCTCCATGTTGAACATTCCTTCATCTTCCCCGATCTGGGCGTGGAGCATGACTTGAAGGAGGACATCACCCAGTTCCTCGACCATATGATCGATATCATCCTCATCAATGGCTTCCAATAACTCATAGGTTTCTTCGATTAAGTACTTCTTCAAGGATTGGTGAGTCTGTTCCTTATCCCACGGGCACCCGTCAGGACCGCGCAGCGTCGAGATGATCTCCCGCAACGTCCCATATTGTTTGAAGGTAGACGCCATGTCCTTGACAGCCGGTACATAAAGGCTCGTCAAATTACTGAGGTTCGCCACCCGGTCAAGCTCAACAAGCTGGACTTTCTCCACCTTTTCTTCCTTGCTTCCGGCAGCGGTTACGAGCATCACTTCATAATCATAAGGATACAGCTCCATCAAAGTAAGCTTCACCTCGGATGCGATGAAGGCGTCATATACTTGCCCGATGATCAGCTGTTGATTCATATGGATATCCTGAAGCCTGAGGCTCGTCCCATCCAATAATTGAAAGCCGTCGATCGGGTCGGCGCCAACTGAAGCAAACAAAGCATCAAGGAAGCTTTGCCCGCCACCCACTTTTACACTGACTTTCCCTTCTTCATGGAGCTCAAGAAGAAGCTGCACCGTTTTTTCAGCTACGAGTGGATGTCCAGGTACGGCATACACGATCGATTTTTCCCTGACCCGAGACATCAGGATTTCAACGATTTCTTCATACACGTTTTCAAACCGATCATGTTTCTCATAAACCTCATCAAAGGATTGATAGCCGATCCCTTCCGTTTCCAGGTCTTTCACGACAGGGTGTTCCTTCGTCCGTAAAAATAATGATTCACTACTTTTCAGGAGGCGGTATACTCCCAAAGGCAGCTGTTCTAAATCCCCAGCGCCCAAACCGACAATTGTGATCGTATTCATATGACTCTCCTATCTTTCTTTCATGATTGGACTTTCTTCATTAAGCGCACCATTTTACTGCCAAAAGGCAAGAAGCCGATTTCTTCTTCCGTCAGGATCCGTCCCCTCAATAAAAGGAGGATGAACACACTGCCACCAATGACGACTCCGCCTAACGAGAAGACCGCGGCCATCTCCCGCTCAGGAAGTCCGGTTGCCACCACGGTACCATAGATGAACATCAACCCTTGAAGGACTGCTGTCATGGCCGCTCCGCTTATAAGCAATGTTTTATAAAATGAGGCATCGATCAGCCGGATCAAGAATACCTTCTTGATCTTCACAATCAATAAGATCGAAATCACCAACAACGCTAGAATGGTGGCAAGTGACGCGCCCATTGTCCCGAACAGGGGGACGAGAGTGGCATTCCCTGCATATTTAAGGATCACTCCAATCATAATGCAGATTGCCGGATAGTAAATGCTACCGATCCCCTGCAAGATTCCCGAAAACGTCAGGATCATACAGCTGAAAAGGATCGATACGCAAAATACGGCAATCACTCCTGAACCGTCTGCATTCTCAAATAACATCGTATTCGTCGGTACGATCAGGTTGATCAAACCGAGTGAAGCGGCAGAACCGATTATGATGCTGATCTTCAACGATAATTGACTGTATTCCCTCACCAAAGACTCTTTCTTTCCAATATATGCACTCGTCACGAGCGGCACGATGGTAAGCGAGATCGATGTGGCGACGACATTCCCCAGTTGGACAAACGGCTGCCCTCGATCGTAGATTCCCTTCCACTTCTTCGCCACGGTCTCCTCCATCCCGGAGGAAGTCAATAGGGCATATAGATTCATTGAATCAATGAACTGAAACAGGATCAACAGCATTGCACTCACACATATCGCTGTACCATCCTTCAACAACCGTTTCCAAATGGACAGATATTCTTCAGGGAACGTGAAGATGCCAGAGGACAATGCCATTTCCTTCTTCAGCGCCATATAGAAGAGGAGGACAAGCAATGCCGCGATCCCCCCGGTAATCGAACCGAATAATGCCCCGCGGCCGACCGTGTAGAGGGAATGATCCTTCCCGACAAGAACGATGGCGAATAACAAAATCGTCACCACCCTGACACTCTGCTCCGCCACCTGAGAGACGGCTGTCGGAATCATGTTTTCCTTTCCTTGATAATAGCCCCTCAAGACAGATAAAGGGGGCAGAAGCAAGAAAGAAAGGGAAATGAGCTTGATCAACGGCGTGAGCTTTGCATCGCCCATCCACCGTGCAATCATTCCTGCAGAAAAATAAATGAGCATGAACCAGATCAGCCCGATGATGCACAGAAAGAAGAACGAAGTCAGCGCCACATCCTTGGCCCCTTCCTCATCATCATGTTCAAGCTTCTCTGCAACAAGCTTTGAAATAATAACAGGAAACCCGTATGTCGATAGGGCAAGGGCAATGCCATAAAAGGGGTAGACCTGCTGATAAATATAAAAACCGACATCTCCAACGATATTCTGAAAAGGGACCCGATAGACAGCGCTCAATATTTTGGTTACGAGTGCAGCGAGTGTCAGCACCATGGCCCCTTTAAGAAACTGCTTGGAGGAATACTGCTTCCTCACGAGGCTTCCGCCTTTCTATCTAAAACTCTCTATGCCCACTTGCCTGCATAAAGGAGCATATGTATCTACATTTGCATTTTATCATAAGACGCTGTTCAGCACCGCTGTCAGATTAGGCGCCATGTACGGATGGATTGAAGATTCTAGGAAGCTTCGGACGCCACCTTGCGTAGAATGATGTACATAATGAAACAGAAAGGTTTTGTTTAACACCGCTTCATGGTTCCGTACAAGGCTCCGGGTTATTGCGGACAGGTCTTTATTTTGCAAGCTGAAACCTCTTTAATCACTACTTCAACAGATCTAAAAAGAAAAAAAGAAGAGTGGCGGCTGCCACTCTCTGCTACTTATGATTCCATTTGTCGTGCTAAAAAGCCAGCTGCCGTTTCCACTGCTTTTTGTTCCACTTCTCCAACAGTACGATCCTTCGAGAAAATAGCGACCGCACCAATCGGATCTCCATTTGCTACAATAGGAGCGATTGTATAGGAATTCAGATCCTCTTCAAATCCATCGACAAGCTCTGCTTGTCCTTGTTGAGTGTGCAGAAGGGACGAACGATCATCCATTACCTTTTCAATCAATTCGCTGACATTCTTGTTTAGATACTCTTTCTTTGAAGCGCCGGCAATGGCGATTACTGCGTCTCGGTCACAAATGAGGACCGCACTTCCCAGACTGTCGTATAATGCTTCGGCATATTCCTTCGCAAAATCACTCAGTTCACTGATAGGAGAGTATTTCTTCAAGATGACTTCCCCGTCACGATCGACGAAGATCTCAAGCGGATCACCCTCACGGATCCTTAACGTTCTGCGAATTTCTTTGGGAATAACAACGCGCCCTAAATCATCAATACGACGAACAATTCCAGTTGCTTTCATCTATAGTTGCCTCACTTTCATCAGATGATTTTTATTTAGCAAGGCATTCATTTGCTTTGAATACTTTGCCATTGTTGAGTTTAGTATCTTACATCTTAGAAGTTCTATACACATTCAGTTATTTTTTCTGTCATTTCACTAAAATGCTAGTGCAGGTTACTTTTTCCAAAGTTGGCAGCTGCATTAATACTAATACCCTTATCATAGTAAATTAAACCAGTCAGCGCATTTACAGTTGAGTTACAAAGTGATAACGAATATTAGAGTTAAATGTCGAAAAATCACCTGATTGTATTGAAAGTGAGGCTACCATTTCAAACTACCGTTCTGAACGCCGCTATTGATTTCCGTGCAAGACTTCGCTTTCTGCGGGTGGAAAAGCGGAGGGGCTTTGCTCAGGAGGCGGGTGGTGCCTCTAAGCCCTGCAGCTAGACACGTCTCACATTGGCCACTTCTCCCACAGGAGTCTTCGTCTTGCACTCCAATCAACAGCTGGATAGTAGTCAAATCTCACGAATGCTTTCTCCATCCTGCTTTTGGTATCTACTACTTAACATCACAATTAAGACACTGTATTCTCTTCTTTAATCGCCGTGTCGAGGTTTTTGATGATGTCGTAGGCGATGTGGAACCATTTGGATGTTTCAAGGCGTGCGGTGTTGATGGATATTTTCAGTTTGGATCCTTCCATGCCGAGTCCGACTGCACGTCCGTGTTTATTACAGATATCAAATACTTTGGAGCCGTCGATGCGGCTTGTTCCTTCTGGAGACATGTAGATGTTTACGTTTTTCTGCTCCTGCTTGATGTTTTCAAGATCCGTGTTTTTGGCAAAGACCTTCATTTCCGAAATGAGGAATAGGTATTCCACTTCTTCAGGGTATTCCCCGAATCGGTCGAGCATCTCTTCCTGCAGTTCCTCTATTTCAGGGAGGGAAGACAGCGAGCGGAAACGTTTATACATCTCGATCTTCTGATGACCGTCCTTGATATAGTCGTCCGGGATGTAGGCATCCACTTCAATATCGACTTCGAATGTGGATGCAGGTTCTTTAGGAAGATCCCCTTTCCGCTCCTCGATTGCTTCCTTCAGCATCTGGGAATAAAGATCAAATCCGACTGAATCGATGAACCCGTGCTGTTGTGCGCCAAGCAGGTTCCCCGCGCCACGTATCGTCAGGTCACGCATCGCAATCTTGAACCCTGAGCCGAGCTCCGTGAATTCCTTGATTGCCTGAAGGCGCTTCTCGGCAACTTCCGTCAGCACCTTATCCTTCCTATACGTAAAGTACGCATAGGCCACCCTGTTCGAACGACCAACACGCCCCCTCAGCTGGTAAAGCTGCGATAGGCCCATACGGTCGGCATCGAAGACGATAAGTGTATTGACATTCGGGATATCGACACCCGTTTCGATGATCGTCGTGGTCACAAGGACATCATACTCGCCCGCCAGGAAGCTAAGGATCACGGACTCGAGTTCACTTTCACTCATCTGACCGTGCGCATAGGCAATTCTCGCATCAGGGACAAGCATCGAAATTTCGTCCGCTTTCCGTTCGATATCTTCCACCCGGTTATAGAGGAAATATACCTGGCCGTTCCGGGCCATCTCCCTTTCAATCGCTTCTTTGATGAGCGGACCGTTGTATTCCATTACATACGTCTGTACAGGGAAGCGGTTCTCAGGCGGTGTTTCAATGACGGATAAGTCCCGTACCCCAAGCATGGACATGTGCAAGGTACGCGGGATCGGTGTCGCCGTCAAGGTCAGGACATCGATATTCGTCTTCAACTGTTTGATTTTCTCTTTATGTGTAACCCCGAATCGCTGTTCTTCATCAATGATCAACAGACCGATATCACGGTAGACGATGTCCTTTGACAGAAGACGGTGTGTACCGATTACGATATCGACCGTGCCCGCCTTCAAGCCCTTGATCGTTTCCTGCTGTTGCTTTCGCGTCCGGAAACGACTCAGTAGCCCGATCTCGATCGGAAAATCCTGAAAACGTTCTTTGATCGTTTCATAGTGTTGCTGAGCAAGGATCGTCGTAGGCACAAGGAAAGCAACCTGCTTTCCATCCGCAATGGCCTTGAATGCAGCACGGATGGCCACTTCTGTCTTTCCGTAGCCCACATCTCCACATAGCAGTCGATCCATCGGACGCTCTTTTTCCATATCATGTTTGATTTCATGGATGGACCTTAGCTGGTCGTCCGTCTCTTCGTATGGGAAGGCCGTTTCAAAATCACGCTGCATATCTCCATCAGGGGAAAAAGCATATCCCCTTGCCGCTTCACGCTCTGCATATAGCTTGATCAGGTCATCGGCAATATCCTGGACAGATGACTGCACCTTGGATTTGACTTTTTTCCATTCGCTTCCGCCCAATTTATACAGCTTTGGCTCTTTACTTTCTGAACCGACATACTTCTGGACAAGCTCGATCTGCTCAACGGGTACATACAACTTATCGCTGCCCTGGTATTTCACATGCAGATAATCTTTATGGACGCCGTTGATCTGCAATGTTTCAAGTCCTAAATATTTCCCGATACCATGATTGACGTGTACGACATAATCCCCGACCTTAAGCTCAGAGTAGCTTTTGATCCTTTCGGCATTCGACAACTTTTGTCTTCTCGGTTTCTTTTGGGTCTTTTTGTTGAACAGCTCTTCTTCGGTGATGACGGCTAGCTTCTGCATCGGGAGTTCGAATCCGTTGGTCAGACTTCCATTGATCATCTGGATCTTGCCGTTCAGAAGGCGTGAGCCATCTTCTACAAATGCGATTTCGATCTTGTAATCATCCAGTACCCGCTGCAGTTTCTTGACTCGTTCTTCATCCGGACCTAGCAGGACGACGGTATACTTCCCCTTCTTCCAACGGTCGAGTTCCGCCTTCAACACGTTCATCTGCCCATGGAAATTCTGCATCGGTTTCGCTGAAATGTTGAAAATGTTCTGCGGACTCGTATTCGGGATGTGACGCAGGAACAACGAGAAAAACACCTTCGGCAGCTCCGTATTGGCTGTCAAGGATGCAAATGGGTGCGAAACCGTCAGTTCATGGATGATCTGGCCATCCTGAAGGAGGGACGTATACCACTCTGCCTCTTCCCTCTCGAGGGATTCACTCATTTCAAGGATCCTACTGTACTCATCGAAATAGATGACACTGTCATCGGGCAAATAGTCTAGAAGACTACTAGGATTTTCATAAGCTAGCGATAGGTATTTAAAGATCTGTTCGGGAACCTGGCCATTCTCCAGCTGTGCGATTTCGTGTCCGATATATTCGGTGAGCTTTTCTTTAACACTGTCTGATTTGATTTTCTTCAGGCTAGTGGACAACCCCCGTTCGATTTCCTGAATCAATCTGCTCATATCTTCATACGTCATCAGCACCTCTGATGCTGGACCGATTTCGATGGACTCCACTTTATCAATGGACCGCTGATCATCCACCGAGAATGTTCGGATGGACTCGATCTCCGTATCGAATAATTCGATGCGGACAGGATGCGGAAGCGTAAGAGGATAAATATCGACGATTCCTCCGCGCAGACTGAACTCACCAGGGGTACTCACCATCCCTGAACGTTGATAACCCATTTGGACCAACTGGTTTAAAACATCATCAAGATCGATCTCCTCCCCATTGGTGAAGGAGATTTGATTATGCTTCCACAATTGTTTTTCCGGAAGGATCTTTCTTAATCCAGCAACAGGAACGATATACACTCCTTTTTGATTGTTGGAAAGCTTGTTCAATACCTCGATCCGCTGGGACCTTAGTTCTGGACTTGCCACACTCAATTCCGCCGCAATCAGTTCGTTGGCAGAGTAAAGATAAACTTCATCTTCAGGCAGAAACTGAATCAAATCATCGTAAATTTTTTGAGCTTGAAATAAATTATGGGTGACCACCATGCTGGACTTTCCGGTTTCTATATATACATCAGCAATATAAGCCGTACGTGAAGATCCCGATAGCCCCGCAACAAGCTGTTCGGATAATTTCCCTTCAATCCCATTAATCAGTGACTGAAGTTCTTCACTTTGGTGAATATGTTTCAATATACCTTTCAAGAGTACGCCCCTCCCCGATCTTTCTTTATCTATCATCTTACGTTTTCGTCAATCCACGCAAACTTCCTGCCGAAGGACTGACCGTAATGCCTTATATATAAACAGAAAAATGCTTTGGTTCTGCTACCAAAGCGATGTTCAAAAACAAGTATAGTGATTAGTGGATGATATGATCCAACTGGTGATAGTCCGGATTCCTTTGGAGACTCTCCTGACAATCTTCACATATTGTCCGGATATGGATATCTCCATTATTCTGATACTGGACCATATCCGTCCGTTCCTCATCCGTCAGTTTATGAATGCCAAGCTGCTCGGAATCAACAGACATAGTAGAAATCGTCCCTACCGCTGTCCCACAGTGACGGCAATAATAGTGGATAGCCAATCGATATCCCTCCATTCACATTTATACGTTTAGTATTAACGTTATAGAAGGGCGTTATTCAGGCGACTTCATTATTTAAGAATCGGCCCTATTAAACTCCGTCCCCCGGTTCCGTGCAAGAGTTCGCTTTTACTTGCACAGAAAACGGAGAACGGACCACAATTAATTAAATTTATTCATAACTTCCAAAAACGGCTTTTCAAACCACGTTTCACAAGCGGCGACCGAGTCGGAAATGACTTTATCCAATTCTGGCTGCTCTTCTTTCCTGAACTTACCGAGTACATAATCAGGTACGGTCATCCCATTAGTCGGACGGTCGATCCCAACCCTTATGCGGTTGAAATTCTGGGTCCCCAAATGGGCGATGGTGGATTTGATACCGTTATGTCCACCCGCACTCCCTTTTTGACGCAACCTGATCTTTCCTACCGGCAGGTCAAGGTCATCATAAATGACAAGGAGATTATCTTCATCGATATCGAAATAATCCATCAATGGTACAATGCTTTCTCCCGACAAATTCATATATGTAAGCGGCTTTAAGAGGACGATCTTTTCCCCTTTATGGTGATGGGTACCGTATACCCCTTTGAATTTAGATTGATTGAGGGATATTCCCAGGTGATCTGCAAGTGCATCGACGATCTCAAACCCGATATTATGTCTAGTCTTATCATATTGCGAGCCCGGGTTCCCGAGTCCAACGATTAATTTCATACTTCCACCTCATTCTGACCTAATACTACTAGGATAAACGTAAAAAGCGCAACCTGCAAAAGGTTACGCCAAAAAAGATGTTTTTATTCTTCAGATGACTCACTTTCATCACTTGCTTCTGATTCCCTGCCTTCTTCATTTTCAGGAACCCCTTCTTCCTGCTCTTCACCAGAAGAGATTTCTTCTTCCTGACGCGGAGCGAGGATGGAAGCGATCGTGCGGTCGTCCTCTTCATTTAATGTGACGCTGTATTTACTGCGGACATCCGCAATCGTCACGGTGTCACCCACTTGAAGGTCAGTGATATCCACTTCGATTGATTCAGGGATATCAGAAGGCTTCGCGGTAACCGATACTTCATGAAGCGGCTGTTGAAGAACACCGCCGTCCTTCACGCCTGCTGCTTCTCCTGTCAGCTCGATGCGGACGTCTGCATCGATTTCCTCTGACATGTTGACAGCAAGGAAGTCAACGTGTGTGATTTCATCTTTAATATGATCTTGTTGGTAATCGCTTAGGATTACATTCTGTTTATTACCGTCTACATTTAATGAAATAATCCCGTTCCTTCCGACTTCGCGGATGGTTTTGATGAACGTGATCGCATCTATTGCGATGGGTGTGTTTTCTGTTTTATAGCCATAGACAACACCAGGGATATTTCCGCTGTGTCTAAGCTTCGTTAAAGTTGATCGTTTGAAATCATCTCTTGTTTTAGCTTTCAATTCTGTTGCCATGTTAAATCCAACACCTTCCCTAATCTTTTTAATTGTAGAGTTCTATATATAGTAAATACCCTATTCATGTGGGGAATAAACATGTGAATTTGGTTTTTGTTTAAATCTCTACCGAAAAAACGATCAACATTTGACTGCTTAAATCCGCTGTTGATTTCCGTGAAAGACTTCGCTTTCCGCGGGCGGTTGGTGAGCCTCCTCGTCGCTTTCGCTCCTGGGGTCTCACATAACCCGCTTTTCCCGCAGGAGTCTTCGTCTTTCACTCCAACCAACAGCTGGGACAGGCTTTAATCGGGGAGGAATTATTTTTTCGGCAGTGACAAATCCTGTTTTTCTATAGAGAGTATTCACTTTATAAGACTTACTACACCGAATGGGGTGCTGTATGCATTTGACTCTTGATGAAGGTGCGGTCCAACCTGTGCTGAAAAAACCACAACCTTCAAATAAATCTCGGTTCCCCATGGAAGCGACGACCTGAAAAATGTTAGTTTACAACAACAAAAAGCCTGCCTCTCAAGATGAGATGGCAGGCTTTTTCACAGCGCAAACACTGATATTAATTCTTAATCGAATAGTGTACTTACTGATTTTTGTTCGTATACACGGATGATGGCTTCGCTGATTAATTCGGCAACGGATAGCTGCTTGATTTTGCCGATTTTCTTTTCTTCAGGAAGCTGGATCGTGTTCAATACGACCAATTCCTTGATGTTTGAGTTATCAATGCGATCGATCGCAGGTCCTGAAAGAACCGGGTGCGTACAGCAAGCAAAGACTTCCTTCGCCCCGTTTTCCACCAATGCATTGGCAGCAAGTGTAATGGTTCCTGCCGTATCGATGATATCATCGATCAAAATTGCGATTTTGCCATCGATATTCCCTACTATATTCATCACTTCAGCGACATTCGGCTTAGGACGACGTTTATCGATGATGGCAATCGGCGCCTTCAAGCGCTCAGCAAGCTTACGTGCTCGTGTCACACCGCCATGGTCTGGAGATACGATGACGATGTCTTCAGAATTGAATCCTTTTTCCTGGAAGTATTCCGCTAAGATCGGTACTCCCATCAAGTGGTCAATCAAGATATCGAAGAAACCTTGAATTTGAGGAGCGTGCAGATCAAGCGTAATGACGCGTGTCGCTCCCGCTGTCTCAAGCAGGTTTGCAACAAGCTTGGCAGTGATCGGCTCACGTGCCCTTGCTTTACGGTCCTGGCGTGCGTATCCATAATAAGGCATAACGATCGTGATGGTCTTGGCTGATGCACGCTTCAATGCATCGACCATGATGAGAAGCTCCATCAGGTTTTCGTTCACTGGCTGGGATGTTGATTGGATGACAAATACATCACAACCGCGGATGCTTTCTTCAATATTGATTTGAATTTCGCCATCACTGAATCGTTTTACGGATGATTTCCCCAATTCGATGCCTACTTCATCGGCAATCTCCTTGGCAAGTTCATGGTTCGAATTTAGAGAGAATATCTTCAACTTAGAATTAATATAAGAGTTTGGCATGGTGGACCTCCAGTTTATTTCTTATGATTGAGATTTTGTACGTAATTTTCTTTATTGACCTGACGTGCCCTTGCGATGGAAAGCGAGTCACCCGGAACATCTTCGGTGATCGTCGAGCCTGCAGCGATGTAGGCACCCTTTCCAACTTTTACAGGAGCGACTAAGTTAGAGTTACAGCCGACGAAAACACCGTCTTCGATCGTTGTAAGATGCTTATTCTTACCGTCATAGTTGACCGTGATCGATCCGCAGCCGATATTGACGTCGCTTCCGACCTCGGCATCACCGATATAACTTAAGTGAGATGCCTTGCTACCTTTTCCGAAGACTGCTTTCTTGATCTCAACAAAGTTACCGATCTTCACTTCGTCCGCAATGCTTGAAGCAGGGCGGATATGTGCGAACGGCCCAATCTGAACATCAGATCCGATGGAGCTGTCATGTGCCACAGACTGCTTCATAACCGTACGATCGCCGATTGTTGAATCCTTCACTTCCGTATTCGGTCCGATCATGGAATCCTCACCGATGGAAGAATCCCCTTTGATCACGGTACCAGGCAAAATGACAGTGTCCCTTCCGATGGTCACTCCCGCATCAATATAAGTGTTGGCGGGATCTTGGATCGTCACACCGTTTCTCATATGCTGTTCGTTGATGCGTTTTTTCATTGTCGTCTCTGCTTGAGATAAAGCGACGCGGTCGTTCACCCCGAGTGTTTCATCAAAGTCGCTTGTTTGATATGCGCTGACGATCTCGCCCTCCGTTTGAAGGATCTCAATGACATCCGGCAGATAGTACTCACCCTGCACATTGTCATTTGATACCTTCTTAAGCGTATTGAATAATGCCTTATTATCAAAGCAGTACGTACCAGTATTGATTTCTTTTACTTTTCTTTCATCTTCTGACGCATCTTTGTGCTCTACGATGCGTTCCACCAGACCAGATTCATTGCGGATGATCCTTCCGTACCCATCAGGTGATTCAGTGTAACCCGTCAGGATGGTTGCTTTTGCACCTTGTGATTCATGGTGCTTAACAAGTGCTTCCATCGTCTCACCTTTGATGAGTGGGGTGTCCCCGCATACAACCAAAGTCGTTCCTTCAAGTTTGCCCAATACATCTTCCGCTTGCATGACGGCATGAGCCGTTCCAAGCTGTTCTTCCTGTAGCGCGAAGTCACTTTTCCCTTCCAGATGGGATTTAACGAGTTCAGCGCCATGTCCGATGATTGTAACGGTCTTCTCTATATTCAATGTAGAAATTTGGTCGACCACATGTTCCACCATAGGCTTACCGCATACAGGATGAAGTACTTTATACAATTTGGACTTCATTCTTGTTCCCTGGCCGGCAGCTAATATTACGGCATATCGATTTGTCATTTCGGGTCCTCCAATAACCTTTTTATCCATAACGAATATATCCTAAAAGCTCTATCATTTCAAGGTTGGAGAGAAATATACATATTTTTGTCAAGTATCATGTGCCGGTTCTATTTCACTGACTAAACATTGTGCTGAGGGGTCCGTTCAATCATATAGAAACAAGCGGTGAAACGGGGCTGCTGTTATCCGTCCAAAATTGCCCTTTTGGTGTATAGAAAGCGAGCCGTCTCGGCCGTTTACCCCTTTGGGTAGAAAAGAGGGAAGGATTGGTTGGGACATACGGTGAATATTCGGAGCCTTGAGACTGATTCAATAAAAATTTTCGAGAAATTTTAAATATGAGGTTTTGAAAGGAAGTTTTTGGGGTATTGGGAAGAAAAAGAAAAAAAGAGCGCTACTATGGAAGTAGGCTCTTGTTGCAATAGACTCTATTAGGAAGCGCCAGCTTCTTCTAACTCCACTTCTTCAAGCTCACCTAAACGGTGATACTCTGACAATACAGCATCTTGTATCTTGCCGCGTGTCCCGGAGTTGATCGGGTGAGCGATATCACGGAATTCCCCATCCGGAGTACGCTTACTTGGCATAGCTACGAATAAGCCATTATTCCCATCGATTACACGAATATCATGGACGACGAATTCGTTATCCAGCGTAATGGATGCAATCGCTCTCATGCGACCGTCGGTGTTCACTCTGCGTAATCTTACGTCAGTTACTTCCATTCTGTTCACCACCTTTTTCACTAGATGAAATCTACTGTATGTATTCAACGAAATTAATAGATATTCCTTCTTAAATTGTAAAATTTTTTGAAAAATTTTATTTTTCACTCCAATCACCCGTATTTCTTTTGACCTATAAAGAAAAAAGGGCGTTGGGAGGGGCAGACTTCCTGCAAATAAAAAAACACCCGTGAAGATTACTTCACGAGTGCGATGACTTCGATTTCAACCAATGCGTCTTTCGGGAGACGTGCCACTTCGACACAGGAACGTGCCGGTTTATGAGTGTGGAAGTACTCACCGTATACTTCATTGATGCTACCAAAATCGTTCATATCCTTTATGAAGACAGTGGCTTTCACAACGGTATCAAGGGAAGCACCGGCCTCCTCCAGAACAGCCTGAAGATTTCTAAAGACTTGGTGGGTCTGTGCTGTTACATCCCCATCGATCATCGTTCCTTCTGCCGTCAACGGAATCTGGCCTGAACTATAGAATAAATTGTTCACGATGATCCCTTGAGAATAAGGTCCAATTGCTGCAGGTGCTTGATTTGTTGAAACAACACGCATACTAACTGCCTCCCTTAAGATAAGAATGTCAGGTTTGATTGAAAGTAATTTCCTTCTGTTAAGGAAATCTGTTTGTCCTTTTCGTTTACTTCAGACAGCTTCAACAATGAAACATAGTCATCGACTAAACGTTCTTCGGCATTTTCCGATTCGACCAGGACTCCGATCCCCGTCAATGTCGCCGAGAATTCCTCAAGCAGGCTCTTCATTCCGTTTACCGTTCCTCCCGCTTTCATGAAATCATCGACAACCAGTACCCTTGAACCTTCTTTCAGGCTTCTCTTTGACAGGACCATCGACTGAATCCGTTTGGAAGAGCCTGATACATAATTGATGCTGACGGTCGATCCCTCTGTCACACGGCTGTCCCTTCTGACGATGACGACCGGTACGTTCAAGTAGGCAGCGATGGCATTGGCAATCGGGATCCCCTTTGTCGCCACGGTCATGATGACATCGATTTCTTTCTCTGCGAATGCCGATGCGAGAAGTTTCCCCACTTTCTTCATCAGCAAAGGATTTCCGAGAAGATCAGTCATGAATAGATAACCTCCCGGAAGAAGACGGTCCGAACTTTCCAGATGCAGGCAAAGCTCATCGATTACTTCCTTCGCTTCCTCCTGGTTCACCTTCGGAATGTATTTCACTCCCCCAGCCGCTCCCGGCACCGTTTGAACTATTCCTACCCCGCGTCCTTCAAAGGTTTCTTTCACAATCGTCAAATCCTCACTGATGGAAGATTTGGCTGAACCATAACGCTCAGAGAAAAAGGTCAAAGGTACAAGTTGGTGAGGGCGTTCCACTAGATAGTGCGTCATGTCGATTAATCGTTCACTGCGCTTGAATTTCACCAAAATTACCTCCTAAATCCGAATATTTAATGTAAATATATCATCAATATACGGATTTAGGCAAGTTCATTATTCACCAAGCATGCGCACGGCAAATACTTGATCACAGAATCCCCTCAGCCCATTATAGATTCGGTGGAGTCTGGATTCATACTGCACCAACCCATAGACCGTCGGACCACTCCCGCTCATCAAAACGGCATCCGCACCGAATCGTTCCATTTGATCCTTGATCTGGGCTACCTCAGGGTACATATCAAGGGTCACGGATTCCAGTACATTTCCAAGATTGTCACAGATGTCACGATAAGACTGGCGGTTGAGCGCTGAAATCATCGCCTCTGTATCAGGATGCTTGATGTTGGAAGTATTTAAGTTTTTATAAACATCAGCAGTGGACACTCCGATTGTAGGCTTGGCCAAGATGACCCAGCAATTCGGCGGTGCCGGTAGGTGTTCGATCTTTTCTCCCCTGCCTGTCGCAAGCGCTGTTCCACCGTAGACACAGAATGAAACATCCGATCCTATCTCAGAACCAAGCTCCGCCAGCTCATCAAGGCTGAGACCCAATCCCCATAAACGGTTCAATCCTTTTAGTGTCGCAGCGGCGTCGCTGCTTCCCCCCGCTAATCCGGCAGCGACCGGGATCACTTTATCGATTGAAATCGCAACACCCTTTTTGATATCCAGCCGATCTTTCAGGAGCTGTGCTGCCTGATAGGCAAGGTTCCTTCCATCATCGGGCACGAATCGATTATGAGAGAGGATGTTGATAGTATCCTCCTGGAGACTTGTCAGTTCGATCCTGTCTGCCAGATCAATGGTGGTCATCACCATTTCGACCTCATGATAGCCATCGGGGCGTTTATGTAATACATCAAGTGATAGGTTAATTTTTGCAGGCGCCTTCACTAATAACCTCATTTCATCACCTTCTTACCATACTCTTTTCATATATTGTATCATACACTCCTTACAGAAGTGTGTTCATCTTACAACCTCATACAAATAAGATATTTTACCACGTTAACAGACAATAGGAAAGCCGTTCCCAAATTTCGCTGATATAGAAAAGGATCGCCTCGATTCGAGGCGACCCCTTTTCGGTACATTAAAAAGCAAATCACTTCGTAAAGGAAAGGACTATCGGCCGTCCCGTGATGCAAGCTGACGACCTGCACGTTCCACGGCGAGTTTCACCATGTTCCCGGCATCCCTTGAGGTAATGCCACCCCAGCCATCCTTCTGAACAACATCATAGAACCCAAGTTCCTGTGCAAGCTCTTCTTTCAATTGATCAGACATGATTCCTTTTCTTCTGCTCATTGTTTTTTCCCCCTTCAGGTGTACCATATGTTTAATATGTGTTCTTATGGACGAATCTTTACTAGGGGGAATAAACCAATTTTCGGATGCTAATGACGCGCTTTCCTATTGATTGGTCAAAAAGAAGGCAAATAAAAAAGCAGTAAACAATTTGTTCACTGCTGGCTGAAGATGATATTTCCTGTTGCTTCATCATAAAATGTTAATTGTACTGTCTCAGTGAGAACATCTGCATAGCTGTAAGAAACTCGTTCAAACGCATTCTCTTCCTGGTCGAGTTGTACGACAAATACAGAAGGATACGTTTCGGCCAGAACGCCCGAACGTTCAATTGTTTTACGACGTCCACCGTTTGCTTTAAGCATTAAACGTTTCCCGAGGTTCGAATCAAGGGATCTTTTAATGTCGGCTAATGTTTTTGGCATTTCGCTTCCACCTCACTGTAAAAAATTATAACACATTATGTAATTTTAGTCAAATAAATTTATTATTTTAACAAGAAATTTAAATACCTGTCAATATATATTATTCAACAAAAAATACGTTTTTTCTACACTATTACCTTTCCCTGGTAATTGAAAAATTATGTAAACCTTTTTCGAATCCGTTTTCATGCCGTTTTTCATGGAATTATTTAGACTCCCATCAAGGAGGGAACCCGTTGTCAGAAACATTGAATCGGCACCCCCTCAATAAGCAAAACCCTGCAATTCGATACGCGATTGCAAGGTTTCCGGTTTTATGTCGAAACATTTATTCCTCTTCTTTGATCTTGTAAGGCATGCCGGCCCTTAATACACCCTTCGTTTCGACCCCACCCAATCCTCTGTCTCCTGTCAACGTATTACGGATGACATCCCACACATTTACTGAATCCTTGAAGGCCGTATAACTGATTTTAGAGACAATATAAACAGGGTCAAGGGCGTGGATATTCACCCTTGAAGGTGAACTGGCAAAATTCGCCCCGGCATGGATCAAGGATTCGAAATGGGACTGGCAGGCTCCCGCGAAGATGACGAGCTGATCCAAGTGAGGATATTTCCTCCTCACTTCTTTCACTGCTTGAACAAAATACTTAGAGTGCCTGTAAGCATTAATATCAGATTTCGCACCCTTCGCTTTGGAATAAGCATCGTGACCTGTTATGACCACGATATTCGGTCTATATTTATCAATGAGGGGACCGATTTCATGAGGCATTTCTGTCTCACTGCAGTGGACACCCTTCACCGGAACCCCGATCTTCTCGTAAAGATCAAGACATTTTCTCAAATAGCTGGGATCTCCATCAAGATGAAGAACTTTACCGGGAACCTGGAAATAGTTAAACTCATCTCTATAAGCATTCGTCAATGTATATTCTTGCTTTCGCTTAAGGAGCTCAATATCCTGCCGGAATAAATCAAAAGACTGCTCTTCCTTTGAACGGAACTCTTGAAGTATCCGGTTCTGCTCTCTAGGGTCCATCTTCTTCAAATCATGAAAAGGAGCATCCGCTATCAATCGATAATCTTCCCCGTACAGTACCGCCGTTTGCTGCCCATCGATCATGCGGATATCAATGACTCTAAACAAAATATCACACTTATACGACAGACGACCCACGACATCATTGATTTCGATCTTCACATCAGTCACTCCCATGGACTTACATTCGTTAGACGGGATAGGAAAAACAAAGAAAGGCTGACGTTACCCAGATGTTCAAACGCACCCTTCCCCTACTCACGTTTTCCTGTTTTCACAAGTAATGATTCCCTCTGATAACCTATGCACTTGATGGGAATTGGGTGTATGTAAATGTCGGATTTTCCATGGTAATGAATAGTTGCAGAATTTGAGCAGGCCATTGGCGGTTTATTATGTACACAAATGGGCTTGGTGGATTTAATGGACTGGGGCGACTTGTCGGATGGCTGACCCGAGATACTTTCTCTCTCTCTCTGCAAATGCGCTACCTTTCACGTTATGCGTGCTTTTTCGGATTTATGCGCAATAATTTTGATTTGTGCGCTATTTTTGGTATTAATGCGTGATTATTTTCAGTTATGCGCTAAAAATGATAAATGTGCGGATTTTTCCAATTTCACCCACAACTCCTTCCCTATCCTCCCTTCTCCCAAAACTCACATTGTACCAAACTAAAAAGCCGCCTTCCGAAGTCAATTTTGACTTCGGAAGGCGGCCCAGCAAAACTTATGATTCTTTAAAATGCGGATACAGTGCATCACTCAATGCACCGAATTCCTGGATCGAAAGGGTCTCACCGCGTCTTGTCGGATCCACCCCCGCTTCAGATAAAGCTTCCAGGATCGACTCTTTCTTCTCTTTCCCTTGCGGCAGCTGGCTTGTTAAGTTGTTCAAAATCGTCTTCCTGCGCTGAGCGAAGGAAGAGCGGGTCACGGTAAAGAAGAAGTCCTCATCTTTTACGTCGACAGGAGGCTTCTCACGCTTGGTCAGGCGGATGACAGCGGAATCCACATTCGGCTGTGGCATGAACACCGTCTTAGGCACGGTCATGACCATTTCCGCTTCCGTATAGTACTGGATCGCAATCGATAATGATCCATATTCCTTTGTTCCCGGCTTGGCGGAAATCCGGTCCCCCACTTCCTTTTGAAGCATCACACAGATCCCCCTGATTGGCAGGCGCTCCATCAAGAGCTTCAAAATGATCGGCGTGGTCACATAGTAAGGCAGGTTGGCAACGACCATAATATCGTCAAAGCCTTCGAATTCCTTTTGAATGATCGATTGTACATCGGCTTCGAGGACGTCCTCATTGATGATTTTCACATTATCATACGGTGACAATGTATCATCGAGAATGGGAATCAACCTTTGATCGATTTCAAAGGCGACCACTTTACCTGACGTACGTGCGAGATGCTCTGTCAGGGCACCGATCCCTGGCCCTATTTCGATGGCTGCAGTTTCTTTCGTAAGACCTGCATGCTCGGTTATGTTACGTAATATATTGGGGTCGATCAAGAAGTTCTGACCGAGGCTTTTCTTGAATGAAAACCCATATTTTCCTAATATCTCTTTCGTTCTGAGCGGGGTGGCAATATCTTTATGCATCTGTTTCCTCCTGAATGATTTCCATTAACGCACGCTTGAATTCGTCTTTCTGTATATTGAACATCATCAAGCGCTTATGAAGCTGTTTACCATTAGTGTATCCGATTCTCAGCTTCTCACCAAGTGCTATCCGTCGATCCTTGGAAGCGGGGCTCCCGATCAGGCCTGCCGTGAGAAGATCATCCTTTGTGATGATTTCTTCCCCCTCATCCTCGATCATATGGGCTTCACGGAGTGCTTCCCTGATGACCTCCGGTGAAGCATGCTCGACACCGATCCCCCTGCCTGCTTTAGGAAGGGCATCTTTCTTATGAACAAAAGCATGTTTACAGCCCGGGACCGCCTCACTCACAATTTTCCTGATCCGTTCACCTGGATAATCGGGATCCGTGAAGATGATGACACCCCTCTTCTCCTGGGCGTGCCTGATTTTCTCAATGGTCGATGCGGAAACCGCCGACCCGTTCGTTTCGATTGTATCGGCCGATACGGCCCTCCGGATGGCAACCGTGTCATCTTTCCCTTCGACCACTATGATTTCTTTTATTTTCATAAAACCTCCAAAAAAGTTGAAACTATTTCGTATTCCTCTTCGTCTAATCAGTAGAACCCTTTGTTATTATTATATCTGATATTTTCCCTGGCTTATACTAAAGGTTTTCAAACCCGGCGCAATACAAAAAAGCAGGAGGAGTCCCCTGCTCTTAATCTAAGACTTTCACTTTGATTGTTTTTCTACCCCAACGATAGGCATCGGATTTGGAAGAGAAGAATACATCGATCTTGTTCCCCTTGATGGCACTTCCTGTATCGGCTGCCACGGCATAGCCATATCCTTCTACATATACTTTCGTCCCCAATGGAATGACGGAAGGATCGACCGCTATGACCTTGATCCCTGGATTCGATTTAAGATTGATCCCAGTTGCAGTATAGCCGGAACATCCGTTACAAGATGCAGTATAGGCTGTCGAGCTCACATAGAATTCCCTGCCGCCGCTCTCTGCAGAAGCTGAAGCTGAAGCCGAGCTTCCACGGGAAACTTGGGCCACAAGGACCTTCGTACCGACATTGACTATTTTATCCTGGCTTTCTTTCACTGTTTTTTCACTGATTAGCTTCCTGGAAATCTCTTTTCCATTTTCTTTAACGATTTCGTACTTCTTTTCAATCAGACCCTTTTTCCCTTCCTGGACCACTTCTTCTTTTCCTTTGGAAAGATTTGAGTCTTTTCGAGAAACAACTGTAAAGTCAGTTGGCTCTTCCACTACATCGGTGACTTTTTCAACTCGAACGACGTTTACGACATCATCTGCTTTCACTACTTTGTCTAAACTTGGTTCAACGCGATCGGTTTTATTAAGTTTGATTCCCTGTTGCTTTAAAAAGTCAGCGACCGTAGTCGAAGTGGACCATACCTTTTGCTTCTTGCCTGCATCCACCAACTGGAGTGCAAAGGCCTTCTCAATGGCAATCTTCATGTCCCCTGTAATCTTTTGGGTCAAATCTGGCTGAACCTTATCATGTTCCCCTACTTCTATCTTGTTCTCCGATAGCAACTCTTTTACCGTATCAGCATTGGTCCAGAACTTCTGCTTCTTGTCACCAACTGATACTTCTACCTGTTTTGCCGGTTCCCAAACAACTTTCATGTTGTTGGTTACCTTTGTGGATCCCGAGGGATACAAATAGTCTTCTGAGCGGGTTGAAATCTCTAAATCTTTTAATATATCCTGAATCGTACTTGCATGCGTTCTTATCTCTTTTTGCTCGCCGTCTAGGGTCAATGCCACAGTGTTTTTCGAACCCTCATAAAAAAGGATGCCGAATACAGCTGCTGATGCTGCGATGGTTGCGACTGCAGCGATCCATTTCCTTCGACTCAAAGACTTGGAAAACAGGCTTTTCATGTTTTTAAACTTCATGAAAAACGCCTCCTTTTCTCGGAGTGATTATATAGAGTATTCCAGAGAGTGTCAACCCTTACTCCTTTTTTCTTAATCTAGCAAAATATTGAAACCGGGGAACATAGGACATATTATGCAAAAAAAAAGAGAAAAAGAAAAGAGAGAGTTATCGACATGGTTATCCTATGAAAGGCAAAAGCGATGTAGAACTTTTTGTTTTCATAAACATTTGGGACAAGCTCTCTCAATTCTCGACAATACTCGATGTCAGTTTATGTTGAATAATTTATTTGCGTTCTGGGTTGTCACGTTTTCTACTTCTTCGAGCGGAATGCCTTTCAATTCGGCGATCTGTTCCGCCACAAGCTTCACATAAGCAGGCTCATTCCGTTTCCCCCTGTTTGGATGAGGGGCAAGGTACGGACAGTCCGTCTCGATGAGAAGCTTCTCCAAAGGAATTTCCTGCGCCACTTCTTTAGGTTTCTTCGCATTCTTGAAAGTGACCGGTCCTCCAAGTGAAATATAGAAGTTCATGTCTACACATTCCTTAGCGATTTCGGCACTTCCGCTGAAGCAGTGCATGATCCCGCCTACTTCCTCAGCGCCCTCTTCACGAAGGATATCGACTATATCCTGTGTCGCTTCCCTGTTATGTATGATAATTGGCAGCTTCACTCTCTTTGCTAAGTGAATTTGTTTCCTGAAGACTTCTTTCTGAATCTCTTTAGGGGACTTATCCCAGTGATAATCAAGGCCCATTTCGCCGATTGCGACGACTTTGGGATGAGAAGCAAGCTCTTCGATCCAAGCAAGATCCCCGTCAGTCATATCGATCGCATCCACGGGATGCCATCCTACGCTTGCATACAGGAATTCGTACCGTTCCACCAGTTCCATTGCTCTTTCGATCGTAGGGCGGTCAAATCCGACGACGACCATCCTTCCGACTCCCGCTTCCTTTGCCCTTGAAATCACTTCTTCCAGGTCTTCGTTGAATTGTTCAGCATTCAAATGGACATGTGTATCAAATAACATGTGTGACACTCCTTGTAAAAATAATTTTAGTATAAAAATGAGTGACAAGCATCTCAGTAACGTAACAATTAGGTTACAAATTTTGGATTGACGTGAATATATTGTCTCCGTCATTTATACCTTAGTCATTGAAGTTTTTAATGCCGCTGCCTGATTCCGTGGAAGACTTCGTTTTCTGCGGGTAGCCCGTGAGCCCTGTCGGTCGTTCCTCCCTGCGGAGTCCCACATAAGCTACTTTTCCCGCATGAGGCTTCGCCTTCCACTCCAATCAACAGCTGGAGTCAGCTATAAGTAAATTGTCATCTTTATTATTGTCTATCCCCGTACATTGTATAGGCTTTAAGAAAAATTCTAAAATAATTTGATTTCGCTTTCTTTTATTGTTATCTCCATATAATATATTCGATTGATAATACTAATATAAACTATACTTTCTTCCTTATTATATTATTCCGATATAACAAAAGGATGTTCCACGTGGAACATCCTTTTGTGTTTATTTACTTTACTTTTGTTCCATTTGCTAATGTTTGGTCGACGGTTGCGAGAGAAAGGGTACCGTCTTCTTCTCCTGCAAGGATCATTCCTTGGGAGAGTTCACCGCGCAGTTTGACCGGTTTCAGGTTGGTTACGCAGATGACTTTCTGGCCAACGAGTTCTTCCGGCTTATAGTGTTTTGCGATGCCGGAAACGACTTGACGTTTCTCGTAACCAAGATCCAGCTGGATCTTAAGAAGTTTATCTGCTTTCTTTACCGGCTCGGCATTTACGACTTGAGCCACTCTCAGTTCGACTTTCATGAAATCATCAATTGTGATTTCTTCACTTTCTTCAGGAGCAGGTGCAACCTTTTTCTCTTCATCCGCAGGCTTGCTACCTTGCATCTTCTCTTTGATGTAGTCTACTTCTTCCTTAAGATCAAGGCGAGGGAAAATCGGCTCTCCCTTTTTCACGACTTCAGTGCCTTCAGGAATCGCACCGAATTCTTCTAAGCTTTCCCACGTTTGAAGTTTCTCGTCATGGAGGTTCAACTGTTCAAAGATCTTCTTAGGTGTTCTTGTCAAGAATGGCTGTAACAAAACAGCAACTCTTCGCAGGGATTCTGCAAGGTGGCTCATGACGCTTCCGAGTTCCGCCTTTTTCTCTTCTTCCTTTGCAAGTGCCCAAGGCTGCGTTTCATCAATGTATTTATTTGTACGGCTCACGAGCTGCCATAGGCTAGATAAAGCCACGGAAAACTCCATGTTCTCCATCGCTTCTTCGTATTTTTTCACCGTTTCTTGATTGATTTCGAGGAGGTTGGAATCAAACTCTCCTTCAGACCCAGCATAAGCAGGGATGACACCGTCGAAATACTTGTTGATCATGGCGACGGTCCTGTTCAACAGGTTACCAAGATCATTCGCAAGGTCGAAATTGATTCGTTCCACGAATCCTTCCGGAGTGAAGACACCGTCGGAGCCGAATGGAACTTCCCTTAATAGATAATAACGAAGTGAATCAAGGCCATAACGATCGATCAGTGTGACAGGATCGACGACATTTCCTTTTGATTTAGACATCTTACCGTCTTTCATCAACAGCCAACCGTGTGCAAATACCTTCTTTGGAAGAGGCAGGTCCAAGGCCATCAACATGATCGGCCAATAAATCGTGTGGAAACGGACGATTTCCTTCCCTACCAGATGGACATCCGCTGGCCAGTATTTCAAGTAATTCTTATCGTTATCCGTGCCGTATCCTAATGAAGTAATGTAATTGGATAATGCATCAATCCAGACGTAGATGACGTGCTTCGGATCTCCTGGAACCTTCACTCCCCAGTCAAACGTAGTCCTTGAAACAGCAAGGTCTTCAAGTCCCGGTTTGATGAAGTTGTTGATCATCTCGTTCTTACGTGATTCAGGCTGGATGAATTCCGGATTTTCATTATAATAAGCAAGTAAACGGTCAACATACTTACTCATCTTAAAGAAGTAGGATTCTTCTTTCACTTTTTCAACAGGACGTCCGCAGTCAGGACACTTACCATCTTCAAGCTGACGTTCAGTGAAGAAGGATTCGCAAGGCGTACAGTACCAGCCTTCATACTGATCAAGATAGATATCTCCCTGGTCCACTAATTGTTTGAAGATCTTTTCGACAATTTCCTTGTGACGGTCTTCTGTCGTACGGATGAAATCGTCATAGGAGATGTCCAATTTCTCCCACAGATCTTTAATGCCGCTTACAATTCCATCGACATAGCTTTGAGGACTGATGCCTTGCTCTTCCGCTTTACGCTGGATTTTTTGTCCGTGTTCATCGGTACCGGTCAAATATCTGACATCAAAACCGCGCATTCTTTTATAGCGGGCCATCGCATCCCCAGCCACCGTCGTGTAGGCATGGCCTATATGTAAATTTCCACTTGGATAATAAATCGGCGTCGTAATATAGAAGGTCTTCAATTTCTCTTCCACTTCGCTTCCTCCTCTTTCTTTCTATAATACCCACATAAATAACCGGCTGTGAACGAATGGTATTTAGTGGATTTGACTCATTGTCTTACCTACTATCTTAACCTCTTATCTCATCAAAATATACCTAAAATATATCGTTTCTGCAACTGCACTGCGCGCCATTCCCCACTCTCCGTAAAACCAGTTGGAATTTGTCGTTTTTTGTCGAATGATTGCGCTTGTACAGAATTTTCGACAAAATTCACTTAGTTACAATAATATTAAATTGGTAATACAATTATTTACAATAGACTGTAAAGCTTGTCATATCAACTTTTTTATTGGAAGTTATTTTTAAGAATTTACAAATTTAATTATTGACGTTAACTGAAATCGTTGGTATGATATTACCAGATACAGAAAAATGTCGAATATTGACGAACCAATAAACTATTAGAGAGATAAAATAAATTATTCTTTGGAGGAGAAATGATATGAAATCTACAGGTATTGTAAGAAAAGTTGACGAATTAGGCCGTGTCGTTATTCCAATCGAACTTCGCCGTACACTTGGTATCGCTGAGAAGGATGCATTGGAAATTTATGTGGATGATGAAAGAATCATCTTAAAGAAATACAAGCCAAGCATGACTTGCCAAATCACTGGTGAAGTATCTGATGATAACATCAAGCTTGCTGATGGCAAACTGATCTTGAGCCGTGAAGGTGCAGAACAACTTATTAAAGAAATCCAAGATTCTTTCCAAGCAAAGTAATCTTTATTGACCATAAATAAAAGGGCTGTGGTGTCGATTGACACTCAGCCCTTTTTCTATTCTCCCTCTACATGAAATGCCTGATACACGTCTCGTTTGGGCAGGTCTCTTTCCTTCGCCACTTCTTTGATTGCCATTTTGGATGTCATGCTTTTTTCTTCTATATAATACTGAACATGCTCCTGTAGGGTGTGAGACTCCCACCACTTTTCCTGTTCAGCTTCAATGGGGTCTTGATTCCCTTCAATCAATAAGCAGAATTCCCCTCTCACTTCACCTGATTCAGCCCATTCAATGACTTCTTCCAGGGTTCCTCGAACGAATTCTTCAAACTTCTTGGTCAGCTCACGGCAAATGACAATCTGCCGGTTGCCGAGTGTGTTCAACATTTCTTTAAGGGTCTCCTTCAGTCGATGGGGAGATTCATATAGGATGAACGTATCCTCCAGCGTACGAAGCTTCTCCAACTCCGCTCGTTTCTCTTTCTTACCTCTTTGCAGGAATCCATAGAAATAGAAGGGCTGAGGGGCCAAACCTGAAGCAATCAAGGCGGTCAAGGCTGCGTTCGCACCCGGAAGAGGGATGACTGTCAGACCATGTTCGATTGCAGCTTTGACCAGTTCATATCCAGGATCGGAAATGGATGGCATCCCGGCATCACTGACGAGCGCAACGGTTTCTCCTTGTTCCATTCGTTCTATTAATTTTTGGCCACTTGTTTCTTTATTGTGTTCATGATAACTGATGATGTGTGTATCAATTTCGAAATAATTGCAGAGCTTCTTTGTGTTCCTTGTATCCTCTGCTGCAATGACATCCGCTTCTTTCATGATCCGGATAGCCCTGAATGTCATATCTTCAAGATTCCCGATCGGTGTGGGAACAAGGTATAGACTGCCTTTCTTACTTTCCTGAAAGCTTTTCTGCTGATTCATGAAGGGCTTCACCTCCTGTTTCTTTTCCATAAAGCATGTCATGAACTTCCTCAGAGTATTCGTTATTTTCGTCGTATACGTATAATGGCGGGAGAACCTTCAAGTCGGGTCTTCCGTCTTTGATTCCTTCGATCAAAAGCGTATTCGCCTCTTTACCCGGCCTTGGATAGACGAGCCTCATCCGCTTTGGTTCGAGGCGGTGCTTCCTCATCAGGGACAGGATATCCATCAGCCTTCCGGGTCTGTGTACGAAAGCCGCTTTTCCACCTTGTTTCAGGAGGTAGCTCGCCGCCTTGATCGTATCTTCCAAGGAACAGAGGACTTCGTGACGGGCGATCGTATAATGTTCATTCAAGTTTTGCATCGAAGTAGGGACGTTCTCGAAATAAGGCGGGTTACAGGTCACCACATCATAGTGGGAATGATGAAGCAGATTGTTGATTTCTTTCACATCGCCAAGCTTCATTGTTACCTGGTCCTCTACACCGTTATACTCCACGCTTCGTTCCGCCATATCCAAAAGACGCTCCTGAATCTCTACGCCGGTGATTTCCACATTTGTCCTTGCACTCAATAGCAGCGGGATGATCCCATTCCCGGAGCATAAATCAACCACTTTCCCTCTTTTAAGCGGCAAATAGCTGAAACGTGCAAGTAAGACGGCATCCAGTGAAAAAGAGAATACCGACGGGCTTTGAATGATCCTCATGTTTTCAGCCAGCAGATAGTCTAGTCGTTCGTCATCTTTTAATACAACCATGTGTTTCCTCCGTCTGTCTATCGGTTTCCTTCAACAAAAAGGACCAATCCTGTCGAATGGATCAGCCCTTTTTCTTCTCTATTCTATTCTGAACATGATTGTCCTACTTTATTTCTTGTTTAAGAAAGAAAGGCAGAACAAGCAATCTTCATCTTTACGGGGACTTCCAAAATGGATGTTGCAGATATGGAAGCCTTCCTGATAGAGGCGGGCAAGGTTATCATACCCTTCCCCAATATCCATTTGCTTATCTTCTAAGTCCGACTCACTCGTCGTACCCGCATCGCTTGTTGTTTGTTCCTTCATTGGCGAGTTCTTCGTCTGTTCCAGTCTTCGACGCAAATGTTCGTTTTCAAGCTTGAGGGCATTATTTTCCTCAAGCATTTCAGCAAGGCATTGCTTGAGCTCGCCCAACTGATTATATAAATCACCAATCTGTTGTTCCATATTGCTGACTGAATCAAAGAACTCTTTTTTATCCACGACACTACACCCCGTTACTCTGTGGCTTGGAATGATACGGCACCTTCGTTCATTATTTCATCTAAAGTGAATTCCAATACACGGTCTTCTGCTTTAATTTCAACCTGAAGAACCCGCTCAAGAATATTAAGACCTACGACTTTACCTTTTCCGTGAGGTGTCTTGATGACTTCACCGATATCAGGCAACTCCTCTTTGGCAGCTTCGTATTCGTCATTTTCATACTTCAGACAACACATCAACCGTCCGCATAAACCTGATATTTTCGTTGGGTTAAGGGATAGATTTTGATCCTTGGCCATCTTGATCGATACCGGTTCAAAATCCCCCAAGAAGGTCGAACAACAAAGCATACGGCCACAAGGACCGATACCACCGAGCATCTTCGCTTCGTCTCGAACGCCAATCTGACGAAGTTCAATGCGCGTACGGAAGATAGAAGCCAGGTCTTTCACCAGCTCCCGGAAATCAACGCGCCCATCAGCGGTAAAATAGAATATGACTTTATTGCGGTCGAACGTATATTCGACATCGACTAATTTCATATCTAATTGATGCTGATTGATTTTATCACAACATACATTGTAGGCTTCCTCGGCAGAAGATTTATTTTCTTCTACCGTCAAGCGATCCTTTTGATCCGCGATCCGGATCACCTTTTTCAGAGGAAGGACTACATCATTTTCATCGACTTGCTTTCTTTCTACGACTACTTTGCCGAACTCGACCCCGCGTACGGTCTCGACGATCACATAACTATTCTTATGGACATCCAGTTCTCCGGGATCGAAGTAATAGATTTTTCCCGCTTTCTTAAAGCGTACTCCTACAACATCGTACAAAGGACCATCACCCCTGCAGTTTTAGCATAAGCTGTTCTACCAGCAGCTGCGAATTCATATTGGCGTTTAACTTGCGTTTTGCTTCAAGGATCGCCGTCATATTAGTAGAAAGACGGTTTGTCGATACTTGAAGTGCGTTTGATTTCCATTTTTCCTTTTGGTCCGGGTAGACGAGCTGTTCTTCTTTTCCTAACTGGATATGAAGTAAGTCTTTATATATTAGAAGTAAAAGATCTAATGCTCGATCAACTTGATCTTTTTCTTTGAAGTGCTGTACAAAATCCTCTTGAATTTTCACCATTGCTTGGAAGGGACTTTTTTGGAGGACTTCATATAATTTTAACACTATTATTCTTGCTTGTGCAAACCACTCATTTTGACATATTTCTACAGCTTCTTCGTAGCGATTTGTCAGATTGGAAGCAAGTGACGCCATGTGGGGCTGAATCCCTTCATCGATCAGCTGTTGCGCCAGTTGTTCCTTTGGAAGCGGTTTAAATGAAATCGTCTGGCACCTTGAAAGAATGGTAGGCAGCATTCGGTGAATATTTTCCGTAAGAAGGATCGCCGTCGAATCAGCCAGCGGTTCTTCAAGGAATTTCAGAAGACTGTTCGCTGCATTGGCCGTCATTTTATCACTGTGCACAATAATATAAATCTTCTTCTTTGATTCGACCCCGGTCTTCGAGAATTCCTCTTGAAGCTTCTTGATTTGCTCTTTCTTGATCGAGAGGCCGTCCGGTTCGATCAAATGAAGATCCGGATGATTCCCATTGTTGACACGCCGGCAGTTGTTGCATTCTTCACATGCTTTCCCATCCCGGCGTTTCTCACATAACAATGCCTTCGCAAAGAAGATGCTCACTTCTTTCTTCCGGGTCCCTTTCTCCCCTTCAAATAAATAGGCATGCGCCACACGGTTTTTCACTATGCTATTTTGAAGCATCTGCAGCACGACAGGCTGTGATGATTGTATCTCTTCAACATTCATGTCTATCACTCACTTACATATAGAGGTTGATCAGCAAACCCTTGATTTCACCGATCTTTCCTAATACGTCGATCGATTTCTTCTCCTTGTCCATAACCATATCGGTCAATTCAACAAGTTCCCCATCGATGGTCTCAACGATATTAAGCTTCCTTCCCTCGCCGAATTGATTCCACGTATGAGATTGCTTCAGGTCCATACCGAAATGAACGGCTTCTTTCACAAATTTCTTCACTAGTGTCTTATATTTCGCCAGGTCTTTAAAGGTCCTCGACTTTGCCAGGCGGCTCCCTGCATCCTCAATCGTAGCCAAAAGCTTATTCAACTGATCCATCTGAAGTTTCTGATCATGCTTCCTGACAAGCTGGCCGAACTTCACTTGCTGATTCGAAGCGGACTTCGTATCCTTCTGAAGCGGATCAACGGACACACGATGATCATGATTGATCTTCATCACGTAAGACTCCTCACTTTAACTTAAAACTGGTGGAACTGATCGACAGGCAGGACAAACACCGTAGCGCCACCGACTTCCACTTCTACCGGATACGGAACATACGAATCCGCATTTCCTCCCATCGGGGATACAGGCGCAACCATTTGATCGCGGGACTGACAATTTTCCTTGATGACCTGCAGCGCTTTATCGACACGGATATCATCCGTCCCGATGATGAAAGTGGTGTTCCCCGACTTCAGGAAACCTCCCGTACTCGCAAGCTTCGTGGAACGGAAATTGTGCTCCATCAGTGCCGTTGATAACCGATTACTATCTTTATCCTGAACTATCGCCATAATGACCTTCATATTGGCTTCCTCCGTTTCAAAGACATATACTTCCTTCTATTATATCAATAAATGGGGCAGGCTGACATCCCACATACAAGGTCTTTTGTGAAGCGCTTCTGTATTTTGGGTCAGGTTTGTGAGGTCGTGACGAGATTTGTCGAAATATCGTTACGCACTTCAACTATTACGGTCATTTCCGAGAATGACATTTCAGTCGATCATTCCGGCCATTTATCTGCTTTCGCTCTATTTTAAATTAAGGTTATCATTCGCTTTTCCAGCTATGTTTTCCGGTCACAATTTACGATCAAAAAAGGCAGCCACATCGTACGAAGAGAGCTGCCTTTCATCATCAATTTTGTAAAAATCCCATTACGATTTCGTACGCTGAAGCGAATACCTCTTCCTTGCTTTCCCTTGCATCCACGACCTTGATCCGTTCAGGATATTGCTTAATAAGAGATTGATAACCCTCATAAACCTTTTGGTGGAAATCCAGCGATTCTAGATCCAGTCGGTTCACTTCCCTGCCGTCATGTTGCGCAATCCTCTTCAATCCCTCTTCCGGCGATATATCGAAGTAGAGAGTCAGGTCCGGCATTCGATCCTCAATTGCAAACTGATTGATATTCATGACTTCGTCCATGCCGATCCCTCTTCCATTCCCTTGATAGGCAAGAGAACTGTCGATGAAACGGTCACAAATGACAATGGCACCTTTCTCGAGTGCAGGCACAACAACCTCCACCAAATGCTGACGACGAGCCGCGGCATACAATAATGCCTCCGTGCGGATGTCCATCGCTGTATTATGCTTATTCAGGATCACTTCCCTGATTTGTTCTGCAATGGATACGCCTCCTGGCTCCCTCGTTTTAATGACGGTATGGCCGTCTTCGACTAGCTTTTCATATAATTCTTTCAGAATCGTCGATTTTCCGGCTCCATCCGGTCCTTCAACTGTAATAAAACGTCCCTCTTTCATTTCTTTAAACCCTCCATCTATCGAAACACACATATATAGCCCTCCTCAAGGCGATGTTCTCCTTGAATGCTGGCTTTATTCTTTACATATTGCCTCAGTCTCACCAACGTATCCCCCGAGATCCTCTCGCCCGGAATCAATAATGGGATCCCTGGCGGATACGGAATGATCATACGCGCCGATATCTCTCCCTCGGCCTGAGACAGCGACACCCACTCGACTTCCTTGGCGTCCATTTCATCGAGACTGATTGCAAGTGTCGTGTAATGCTGTTGCTTATTTCTTTCTATTGTAACTGCAGCCCCATCTGCCACCGATGCTTCTTCTTCCTTCAGCGCTGTCCGGATCCTGTCCACGGCTTCCTTATAAGGAAAAAGACGGTCACCTTTCACTAACGGTAGAATAAGAAGAACATAGAACGGATCTGCAAGCTCACAGAATACTCCTTGGGCCTCCAGTAACTGCTGAAGTTCATAACCTGACTTTCCATCGAAATAAAAAAGAAGCTTTAAAGGGTCAGGGGTCCGTCTGACTCCGAGACCATTTTTCATGTCCTGTATGGCCTGCACAAACCCATCGATTTCCTCAAGATTCCGTTTCAAGTCGGATTGTGTCATCCTCCCCAGATACGACCGGGCATAATCAAGCGATGCCATGATTGGATATGAAGGACTGCTTGATTGCAAAATCGATAGATACTCACGCACCTTCCCCTCATTCACACGATCCGTTCCGATGTGCAAATAGGATCCCATCGTCATGGCAGGGAGCATCTTATGGGCGGAGTGGATGACAATATCACCACCCGACTTCAGCGCAGAATCAGGAAAAGGTCTTCCCAACTGGAAATGGGGACCGTGGGCTTCATCTATGATGGAGACGACGCCATGCTGATGTAATTCAGCGATCAGCGCTTCTACATCATAGGTCATTCCGTAATAGGTAGGGTAAGTCAATACACAGGCCTTTGCATCCGGGAATGCCTTCAATGTCGCCTTTAATGAAGTCAAGCTCACACCTACCGGCATCTTTCCTTCCTCGTCCCAATCCGTTTCAACCAGAACCGGAACAGCCCGTGCAAGCCTGATACCGTTCAATACCGACTTATGACAATTCCGTTGCACAAGTACCGTGTCCCCCGGAGAACAAGTCGCCAGTATGCTAGCTATATTCCCTACCGTACTCCCATTCACGAGTAAAAAGCTCTTCCTACTTCCATACAAATCACTTAGCAGCATTTCCGCTTCACTAATCGCTTCATGGGGATCATGAAGATCATCCAATCCACTGAGCTCGGTCAAATCCCGTTGATAAAAAGACTGCTTGTCCCCCGCATTCATGAGCAAGCCATTCTTATGACCTGGAACATGAAACGAAATCGGATCCTTGCCAAGGTGCGCCTCCATCGCTTCGATAAGAGGCATCCTGGATTGATCATACTTCATGGTTACCCTCTCTCCCCACACAAATATCAATCTACATCGTACCACACTTTCATGGGGCTTATCTCACTTAAACTAAAAAAATCATAACCAAGCTTTCTATCACCTGGTTATGAATAAATTTGTGGGGTATTCACTTTTTTCAGTCGTTGAACGAATAATTTGTATACCGGGTCATTCGTATCCGTCTGTACCATTTCCCTTTCACAATCCGTACAAATAAACGACGTGTACAGATGGATTCCAACCGACTTCTCACTTTGACACACAATACACTGCTCTTCAACCGCCTTACGCTCTGCATTCATCATAAGGATCTCCACCTCCATACAATCTATTGTGCCCCAAGCGCTCCAATTGTATACAGTATTATAAACTTTTAAACTAACAGAATGTTCACGTGTACTCCTATCTTATGTAGTATCCGCCCAGTCCGTGTATGTCTAGCTGTAAAAAGTTTGAGAAATTGAGTGGGGGAACTTAGAATGGTCGTGGGACAGGGAGTTGGAGTACATCGCTGGATGATTGGTCGGGGGAGTGGGATGGTGGTTGATTGGGGGGGTGGCGGGTATCGGGGTGGCGAAAACCGAGATAGAGGCGGGTTTTGATTATATAGGTCATAATACAAATGGGGGTATGGGTTACGACATGCTTTAATGGTGGATGTAAGGCGCTTCAAGTTAAAAACGGTGGGTTTTATAAAAAAAGACAAATTAATGGGCTAAAAAAGGATAAAAGTGAGTGTTTTTAGTGGGATTGGATGAGTATGACCCTCTTCATCAGTTAACACTCAGGATTGGGATGGTAGCTGATCGAGGCGGCGGGTATCGGGGTAGCGAAAACTGAAACAGAGGCTGGTTTTGATAATAAATTTTGATTTTTGATAATAAAGGTTCCGGTTTCGATAATAAATCCGCTATTTTCGATAATAAGTCTTTCAATTTTGATAATAAATTGCTCATAATACGGCAAAGGGTATAGGTTTAAACGTACTTTTTTGGTGGATGTAAGGCGCTTCAAGTAATAAACAGAGGGTTTTTATTTAAAAAAGACAAGTTAATGGGCTAAAAAAGAATAAAAGTGAGTGTTTTTAGTGGGATTGGATGAGTATGACCCTCTTCATCAGTTAACACTCAGGATCGGGATGGTAGCTGATCGAGGCGGCGGGTATCGGGGTGGCGAAAACCGGGACAGAGGCTGGTTTTGATAATAAATTTTGATTTTTGATAATAAAGGTTCCGGTTTCGATAATAAATCCGCTATTTTCGATAATAAGTCCTTCAATTTTGATAATAAATTGCTCATAATACGGCAAAGGGTATAGGTTTAAACGTACTTTTTTGGTGGATGAAATGCGCTTCAAGTTAAAAACGGAGGGTTTTATTAAAAAAAGACAAATTAATGGGCTAAAAAAGAATAAAAGTGAGTGTTTTTAGTGGGATTGGATGAATATGACCCTCCTTCAGTCACCACACCACAAACATTCCCTACCATGATTCACGACACCATCATGCCAACACCACATCATCTCCCCCACCAACCACATCCTCACACAACAAAAAAACAGCCCCCAAAAGAGCTGCTTTTTCTATTTGCCTGGCGACGTCCTACTCTCACAGGGGGAGAGCCCCCAACTACCATCGGCGCTGAAGAGCTTAACTTCCGTGTTCG
>NZ_JAIVAR010000011.1 GCF_020171925.1 Rossellomorea aquimaris | reverse complement strand
TCCTAGATTTCCAGATAAATACTCGATGACAAGTTTCATTTTAAATTCATCACTATATTTAGCCAAAAAAACACCCCCGAAAGTTAGTTTTTTCACTCTAACTTTCGGGGGTCGGTACCTCCTAGTAGGCACGTTTTTTCATTTTCATTTTTACAGCAATTCGTTCAATCCTTAAACGTCAATCCATACATCAGCTCATACTCACGCTGAACTCCTCGAAGGGCCTCCATGCTCTTTACCGCATGCGGTGATCCGTCTGCTTCCAGCTGCTTTTTCAGATCATCGAATGCTGTCAGGAGAGTTTCGTTGTATGCCGGGATGTCTCCATCGTAAGGCTTCACCATCTTTTCTGGCATGTTTGATTGTTCACGGAAAGCGAGAGCCTTGCGTTCGTGGAATAGCGGGACATCGACTTCGGCAGGATTATGTAAGTCCCCTTGTCGAGGATGCTTGAGTACGGCAAGGACCTTTACAACATATGCCCCTGGTCGTTCACCAGTGATTTCCCCGATATATTTTCCCGTTTTATAAAAGGCTGTGACTTTATCCCCTATTTGAAAATTTTGCAAAATACCCCTCCTATTCATCGTACAAGTCTATTATAATGGAACTCAAAGTGGTTTGATCTACCTTACTATAAAAGTAACATGCGGAGGTACATAAATGAAGAGGCTGGTACTAATATCCATGTGTCTGATAGGTTTAATCCTTGCCGGATGTGGACAAACAGAGAAGGGTGACGGCAGTGAAGGAAAACCTGCTGAAACAGAAAAGAAAACAAGTGATGAAGGATCAGGAGGAGATGGAGACATGACATATCCGCAGCTGACAACGGAAGTCGCAGATAACGAGAAATTGGTCGAAATGAAGACGTCGATGGGTACCATTAAAATCAAGTTATTCCCTGAACAGGCACCCAAGACGGTCGAAAACTTTGTCACGCACAGCGAAAACGGTTACTATGATGGTTTGAAATTTCACCGGGTGATCAAGGATTTCATGATTCAGGGCGGTGATCCGAGCGGTAACGGAACCGGCGGAGAAAGCATCTGGGGAGAATCGTTCGAAGATGAATTCTCCAAGCAGCTTTTCAACATCCGTGGAGCGCTTTCCATGGCGAATGCAGGACCTGATACAAATGGAAGTCAATTCTTCATCGTTCAGAACAGTGAGTTGAACCCTGCGTTTGAAGATAAGATGAAGGAAGCCGGCTTCCCGCAGGAAATCATCGAAGCATATATGGAACGAGGCGGAACCCCTCATCTTGATTTCAAACATACGGTATTCGGTCAAGTGATCGAAGGAATGGACATCGTCGATAAAATCGCCAATGTGGAAACAGGACCGAATGATGCGCCGAAAGAAGATGTCATCATTGAAAAAATGACAGTCGTCAAATAATGCACCTTGTGACCCCTTATCCGGCTTTAGGATAAGGGGTTTTGTTACGCTTATTTCCTCGGAAATTGTCGGAGCATGAAGGAACGTCCCTCACTGCTTTAAAGCGGTGAGGGACGTTCCTTCAAAAGGGGAAATAATTGTCGGAGAAAATGGTTTCTTGGGGGGTATCTTGGTATAATGGATTAAGAGTCAATGGTGTAGGGAAAGGAGCCACATATGCTTTCATCATTTGTATTGAATTTATTCCTATACTTTCCGGAAGATAAGACAGAGTACATCCCTGCCGCAATATGGATGCTCATCTTCTTTATCCTGACGATCCTGACGTTTCGCTTGATCAAGAAAGCTTCGAAGAAGGAAGAACTTAAGACAAAAGCGATCGAGGATGAAATAAGGGAACGTAACCGGGAAACAAAATAATGGATCTTTAAGCGCGCCTCAAGAATAAGAGGCGCGCTTTTTCTTAACTGTCGGGGAGGTGGTGGATCCCCTTAGCACGCAACCAATTGGATCCACCAGGGACCATATTTTTCTCTTCAAAGGGAATACTTTCGCCCCATCTCGTCAAAAATGGAAGGAGAGTATGCACATTTGGAGGAATCATATGCAGAAGAATCTATTACTTTACATAGTGCTGCCTGCCTTCCTGCTTGGGGCATGTGCCATTGAAAACCCAAAGAAGATAGAAATAAACATGAAGAATGAGACGGGGGACTCATTGGGCATGGTCATCCTTCAGGAGAGGGCGGACGGTGTGGAAGTGGACCTTGATCTTGAAGGTCTCCCACCGGGGGAGCACGGCATCCATTTTCATGAGAAAGGGTCCTGTAAACGCCCCGACTTCGTATCCGCCGGCAATCATTTTAATCCAGAAGACAAAATGCATGGCCTGTTGCATCCGGAAGGGGCACATGCCGGGGACCTGCCTAATCTGATCGTAGAAGATGACGGGACGTTCAAGGCGAAGCTGATGGCACCGCTTGTCACCATGACAAAAGGAAAGGCGTCCTTATTCACGAAGGACGGGACCTCGCTCATCATCACTGAAAATAAAGATGACGGAATGACGCAGCCGGCCGGTGATTCGGGTTTGAGGATTGCATGCGCTGAAATCGCAAAAGAAAAACAAAAGAAATAACATCGCGCAAGCCGTGGACAGAAAGAGGTCACGGTGCGCCGTGATAACCAAAAAAGGCAGGATTCCCATGCGGGTCTCCTGCCTTTTTTTCCTTCTTATTCTCCCAGTGCCTTATAAAGCCTGCTCAATCCATCTTCCAGGATTTCACGGGGACAGGCGATATTCATCCGCACAAATCCTTCTCCGCCTTTTCCGTATTTCGGACCAGGCTCTAAGCCGAGCTTCCCTTTTTCAAGCAAGCGTTCCTTTAGCTCATCATCGGAAAGGCCAAGCTTCCTGCAATCGATCCAAAGCAGGTAGGTGCCTTCCGGGTCGACCAGGTGAAGATCTGGTAATCGCTCCTCAAGGAATGATTTCGTGCGATTCACATTTTCCTTTAAATAATCCAGGATGTCTTCCAGCCATTTCTCACCATGACGATAGGCAGCTTCCATCCCGGTGATCCCGAACGTATTCAACGTGAAGAAGCCCTGTCGTTTATGGACCTCTGCAATGCTGTCGCGGAAATGTTTGTTCGGCGTAATCATTGCAGACGCTTGGAGGCCGGCAAGATTGAAGGTCTTGCTTGGTGCAATGCACGTGATGACCGAGTCCAGATAGCTTTCGTCGATGGAGGCTATCGGGGTATGGGCGTGCTCCTCATACACTAGGTCTGAGTGGATTTCATCCGAGACGATGATGACGCTATATTTTTTACAGAGCTCTGCCATTTTCGTCAGCTCCTCGCGTGTCCACACCCGTCCACTTGGATTGTGGGGGTTGCAAAGGAGGAATAGCTTAACCCCTTTCTTCAATGACTCTTCGAAGTCTTCGAATGAAATGCGGTATGTCCCGTCAATATAGTCCAATGGGGCATTTTCGACAACGCGCCCGTTCTCTTCGGTCATGTTAAAGAACGGTGTGTAAACAGGTGACTGAACCAATACCTTATCACCAGGCTCCGTCAGTGCCTGGATGATGGTCCCGATCGCAGGGACGACGCCCGGACTGTATTGCAGCCAGTCTTTATGTATGCTCCATCCGTGTCGTTTCTGGATCCATTCGACAATCGCCTCACGAGGACCGTCCCCGACAAAGGTATAGCCGAATATGCCATGCTCCAATCTATTTTTGAGTGCTTCAGTCACCTCAGCCGGAGGGAGGAAATCCATGTCCGCGACCCACATCGGCAGTACATCATCTTTCCCGAATACCGTTTTGGTCATATCCCATTTGACGGATGAAGTCCCCGTACGATCGATCACCTTTTCGAAATCATTCATTGTCCATTACTCCTTTCCTATTTTCCTACTGCATTCTTTATGTCTATAAAATGTATGCCTTGAAAACGGGCTCAACCGTTTAGCGTGAGACCCGGATTTCAGGCGAACCTATGCTGATACTATCTTATTATGTAATTCAAAAAGATGATAATCATCTGTTTGAAGCCATCCAAACGATTGGATGAATTTCAGCTGTAGATAAAACGCAAGGGACCTTCCCCTACGATTCAGTCAGAAGCGATGGGGAAAGTCCGTCTTGATAATGAGGGTGATTGTTTCTTGCAAGTTCATTCGAGTCAGCGTATACGAACTGCCGGATGTGGTGCAGGACCTCCTCGGGCCTTTCCTCAGGAACAAGATGACCGGTTTCCTCCAACACAACGAGGGAAGACTTTGGAAGATCCTTGGCAAGCCTCTGTCCCGTCGCGAGGGGGACGACCCGGTCATGCTCCCCCCATACAAGGAGGCAGGGTGTTTCGATCTTCTTGATTTCCCCGATGGATAGATCTCCTTCACGATCCCGTATCATCCGGGTAAGGGCTTTGAAGATATCATCTTCGAGGAAGGGCTTCATGTACCCGAACATCATTTCGTCATCGATCAATGATGTATTATGGACAACGTTCTCAAGATTGCTCCGGACGCCGGACCGCATAAGCCACAGCTTCACATACAAGTGGAAGAAGGGCATCCTGCTTGCCATCATCACCGGCCATTTTATTCTCTTCAAGTACCCTGAGCTACACAGAAGGACCCCTTTATCGACAAGGGAAGGCTCCTTTTTCATGACGTAAAGGGCAATTTGTCCTCCCATCGAGTGCCCTGTCAGGTGGATATTCCTTACGTTCAGCGAGTCGAGCAGTGAGATGACGGTACTTGCAAGATTATCATAGGAATACACAAACCGGTTCGATTTGCCGCTGCTTCCGAAAGGCGGCAGGTCGATGGAGATGACATTATAATTTTCTTTGAGTAGAGGTGTCAGCCGTCTGAAGCTGAAGGACGAGGACAGGAAGCCATGAAGAAGTACGAACGTTTCGGATGCTGATGGATGCTGGTGATACTCGTAATAGATATCTGCGCCATTTATGTTAGCGGTTCTTGCAAAATCGGTTGCCTGCATGATTCGTCACTCCTCACACGATTTCGTTTATCGTATTTTACCCTCTTTCCGACATTTAACACCTTTAAATCTGTATCGGGATGAGTTGGGGAAAGTTTTAGGCACATCGGAGGAAAACGGATGAAAAACGGCTTTCCATTTTTACCGCTTCTGCTATAATGAAACCATTTAAGTGGTTTGGAGGAGGAAGAACATGCAGCTTAGTGAACTCGAAATTGATCTACTCAGGATTTTACAAAAGGATGCCAGGATTTCGTCAGAGAATTTAGGGAAGATGCTTCAGGTATCATCGGAGGAAGTGGAGAAGGCGCTGTCCAAGCTTGAACACGAGAATATCCTTGTGCGATACAGCTCGATTGTCGACTGGTCGAAGGTGGAGGGGCATGAAGGTGTCACGGCCATGATCGATGTGAAAGTCGCCCCGAAACGGGGAGTCGGTTTCGATGAGGTCGCACAGCGGATCTATCGATATAAAGAAGTGAAGAGTGTATACCTTATGTCGGGTGCATATGATTTATCGGTGACAGTGGACGGGCGGTCCATGCATGAAGTGGCAACATTCGTGTCGGAGAAATTGTCCACACTGGATTCAGTGCTGTCCACGACGACACACTTCCAGCTGAAAAAATATAAACACGATGGGACGATCTTTGGGGATTCCCATGAAGATAAACGAATTGTGGTGTCACCATGACGACAAAAACATCTTATATCGCAAAATCGGTTGAAAATCTGAAGCCTTCGGGAATTCGTAAATTCTTTGATCTGGCTGCGAATATGGAAGGGGTCATCTCCCTTGGTGTGGGGGAACCCGATTTCATCACATCATGGACGGTGAGGGAAGCGGCGATTTTATCACTCGAGCAAGGCTTCACGTCCTATACCGCCAATGCGGGTTTATTGGAACTGCGTGAGAAAATCAGCACATACATGAAGGACGGTTATGGCATTGAATATGATGCGAAAAGTGAAATCATTGTAACCGTGGGAGCGAGCCAGGCACTTGATATCAGCATGCGGGCCATCATCGATCCAGGGGATGAAGTTGTGGTCGTGGAGCCGGGGTTCGTCTCGTATGTCCCACTTGTCCAGCTTGCAGGAGGTGTCCCGGTAACGGTCGAAACGAAGCCAGAGAATGGTTTTAAACTGACTCCGGAGGAACTGGAAGAAGTGATCACAAGCCGTACGAAAGCAGTCCTGCTTTGCTCGCCGAATAACCCGACAGGAACAGTGCTTGAAAAAGAAAACCTTGAAAAGCTCGCAGAAGTCATCGAACAGCATGATCTGGTCGTATTGTCAGATGAGATCTATTCAGAGCTTGCCTATGACAGCGGCCACGTTTCGATTGCTTCCCTCGAGGGCATGAGATCACGTACGATCGTCATCAACGGGTTCTCAAAAGGATTTGCCATGACGGGCTGGAGGCTTGGATTCATTTGTGCACCGGCTGACATCGCCGTGCCGCTATTGAAAATCCACCAGTACGCCATGATGTGTGCCTCGACCCCTGCCCAGTTCGCGGCGGTCGAAGCCTTGGATAAAGGGATGGATGATGTACTTGAAATGAAGCGGAGTTATCGCCATCGACGCCATTATTTTGTCGATTCACTAAATGAGATGGGGCTTTCATGCCATTTGCCTGGCGGGGCATTCTATGCCTTCCCGTCCATTAGCAAAACGGGACTTTCCTCTGAACAGTTTGCAGAGAAACTATTGATCGAAGAACGAGTGGCTGTCGTACCTGGAAATGTGTTCGGTAGGGGCGGGGAAGGGCATATCCGATGTTCGTATGCGTCTTCCATGGAGCAGCTGCAGGAAGCCGTGAAGAGGATGAAGCGCTTTGTAGATAAGAATGGCGGCTGATTGACACAGTAGACGAGTCTTGGACAAGAGTGTTTCAGACAAAGTAAAACCCGAACCAATTTGGCTGTTGGAAGCCAAATTGGTTCGGGTTTTTAACTGTTTTTATTCTAGCTCCAGTGGTCTGCTCCCGTTTGAAAATCAACCTACGACTTTTGTGGCAATAATGCCTCTAAAGCCGAAGAACATTTTTCAAAGGGAGAAAAACGCCCACTTCCGCTTTTCGAAGACTGAGGGCAAAAAAAAATAGGACGATACAAGATCGTCCAGCAAATGAAAACAAAAGGGGGAATACTTAGAAAGCTTAGTTTCAGTATCGCCCCTGATATGGAAAATTATACATGGTATCAAATTTTATTTTTCATATTTCACTTCATACAGCATTTGCATGACTCTCAGGAAATCTTCTTCTGAGAATTCCTTTGCTTTTCGGAGGATCAGCTTTGTGCGTTTCTGGCCGATTTCATTGATCAGTTGTTCGATTTCCGCATCGATTCCGGATGAGTGGTGGTCGTTCACTTCCCGTTCCAATAATTCTGAAGCAGGGATATCAAGCACGGTTGAGAGTTTTAAAATGGTTTGCGTATCGGGGATTTGTTCATCGTTTTCATACTTTTCAATCGTCCCCAGCCCCAAGCGGGCTTTCAATGCTAATTCACGTTGAGAAATATTTCGATCTTCCCGTACTCTCCTCAAGTTCTCTCCAAAATGTGACATATCAGAACCCCTCCCAAATATTCATCATCTTCTTTCCTTTAGTTTATCACCAAACCAAATAAAGTAGACGGTCTACTCGTGAACAAAATGTTAAAAATAAAGGTACGTCCCGCATCGCTTTAAAGCGATGCGGGACGTACCTTCTTATTTGGATAAGAATACGAGTATGATGGCTATCGGGACGATGTAGCGGAGCAGGTTGATCCACAGGTTGAATATTCCCGGTGAAATGGACGAGCCCTGCTGAAGTTCGTTGCGTACATCCTCGGTCTTTAGCTTGTATGATACGAAGATGCTGATTAATAACGCACCAATCGGTAACCCGAAGCTGCTGGTGAGATAGTCTGCAAAATCAAAGAAGTTGCGGCCCAGGATGGTGAAATCGCTGAATACGCCGAATGAGAGTGCACTTGGAATGCCTGCGATGAATACGAGGATCCCCATCAGCCATGTATAAGGCATTCTCTTTTTCTGATTTCCTTTTGTCAGCGCGGCAACTCCGATTTCAAGGATTGAAAATGCGGATGTCAGCGTCGCAAATAATAAAAGAATCAAGAATACAGTCAGGAAAATACCTCCGAAAGCCATTTCATTGAATACGGCTGGAAGCACGACGAATGCAATCCCCGGACCTTCATCTGGCTTGAACCCGAGTGCGTACACCGAAGGGAAGATCACCAGGCCAGCCAACAAGGAAATGAAGATATTCAGTCCTGAAACCGACATCGCCGAACGTGGCATGCTATCTTCCTTGGAAAGATACGATGCATAAGTGACCATGACGGAAAGACCGACGCTCAGGGAGAAGAAGGCTTGGCCCAATGCAAGTAAGGCCGTCTCGCCAGTCAAGTAACCCCAGTCCGGTACGAGAAGGAAGCTGACCCCTTCCATGGCTCCATCAAGTGTGAGTGAACGTGCCAACAGGATAAGAAATAAAATAAATAAAGACGGCATCATGTAGCGGCTCGCACGCTCAATTCCTTTCTGGATCCCCCCTTGTACGACCATCACAGTCAGGATGATGAACAGGAATTGTGTAACTAGGACTTCCCATGGGCTTGCAATGATGCTTTCAAATAATGCCCCATATTGTTCCTGGGTTTTACCCGATAATGCCCCCGTGAAGCTGCGGGTAAGATAAGATAATATCCAGCCTCCCACTACACTGTAAAAGGACAGAATGATAAACGAAACGATGGTCCCAAGATAGCCGATCAAGTGCCAGGCGGAACCGGGGGCGAGCTTCTTATATGAAGTAATCGCATCAGCACCGGTCCTTCGACCGATGACGAATTCCGCAAGCAGGATGGGCGTACCGATCAGAATCGTAAAAATGATGAAGAGCACGAAGAAAACCCCTCCACCATTCGCTCCTGCCATATAAGGGAATTTCCAAATTGCACCGAGTCCGATGGCAGATCCGGCTGCAGCCAGAATGAAACCGAGTTTTGAAGACCATTGTTGTTTTTTTGCCATGACGATGCTCCTTTCTACAAATAAAAATGATTTTTTCATACTACTATGTTTTTGTAGCTGTGTACACCGGATTTTCAAATTTTCAATCTAGATGAAAAGTTGCTGTAAATCAGTTGAAACGAACAGTATGTGAAGTTTCTTCACTTAGTATGCTTGAAAGCGTTTCAAATCATGAAATTCTTCCTATTTTTCTGAAAAAAAGTAAAACGGGCTGGAAATCTTAGCAAAGTATAGTATACTAATGGTAAGAATCGTTCACAAATTAGACAATTTTTCGTCAATAATTAGTCAAAATTGAAAGCGCTTAACTTGGAGGGATCATGTATGGATATGTTTATGGTGTATTTATTTGTTGCAACGGCTACCCCGTTGTTTTTATGGATCGAACATAGGAAATGGGCCTTGGTCCATATTCCATTCCTGTTAGCTTTATGGGCAATCTTCATCTACTATGTGGCCGTTCCTGAGATGGGTGGATGGGGACACGTGACATTCTGGAGCTTGTTTGTCTTCAACTTCGCATTTGCTCATTTTGCAGCGTTCTGGCTTTATGCCGCACCTTATATCCGGAAGCAAAGGAAGAAAATGATGGAAGCGCGAAAAGTCCACACAGAAAAATAAATCCCTCAAATCGGGGGATTTATTTTTTTTTGCCCATTTATTGAAACAAAATGAGATCAGACTGCGTTACATTAATAGGAGAAGGTACGAAAGGAGGAGTCATGAGCATTGGACGAATCTCAACTGATTGAAAAGGCGAAGCACGGGGACTTGACGGCTTACAGTCAACTCATCCGGGATTATTCCCCCATTGTGGAACGCTTCGCCTATCAAATGGGGAATAACATAGATGACATTCAGGACATCAGTCAAGAGGTGTTCATCAGGGTGTACAGATTCCTGGATGGTTTCACCCATGCGAAGTTTTCGACATGGTTATATAAGATTACATTGAATGTTTCGAAGGACTTCAAGAGGAAGGATCGTCAATATACGAAACGCATTCAGAAAGTTATGAATGAACCAAGGGAAGAACCCTCCCATGACCATAAACACTTCATTAGAGAGGAAGAGGACCGTGTCCTTCACGAGTGCATTCAGATGCTGGATGAAAAATATCGGGTCCCGATCATCTTGTACTACTTTCACGAGAAAAAATATGAGGAGATGGCCGCGATCCTTGCAATCAATCTTTCTACCCTTAAGACAAGGCTATTAAGAGGGAAAAGCTTATTGAAAAAAATGCTTGAGGAAGCGGAACGAGGGGAGGGTAAGGAAAATGGATGATAAAATGCTTGAAAAAAGGCTTGAATTCTTGGACCGTTCCTATAAAAAGCTGCCTCTCCAGACGAATGCTGACCAGATCATCAAAGAGATAAAGGCGGAGGAATCGGAAGTGAAAAAGCGCTCAAGGCCGCGGATCCATTGGCCTTACGCCGCCAGTTTCATAGGTGTGTTCCTAATAGGGACGGTACTTGCACTGCAGTTGATCATCGGCAACGGGGGGATGAGTGAACCCCAACAAACGGACCGAACTGGATCTCATGACTCCTATACAGGCGCCACAAGTGAAGAATTGAATGCGAGGATCGAAAGTGCCCATCAGCTTTACGAGCTCCGCAAAACCCAGGCAATGGCCCGCCTTGGACTTTCTGAGTCCGCGTTCAGTGGCACCCTGATGGATCAGGATGCACAGAAACATTTACTGTTCGTTGAATCAATCCCTAAAAGGGATTACCCGGTGGAACAAAAGCTTGAATGGGTGGAAAAAGGGGAAAGTTGGATAGAAGATTCATTAAGGACCCCTGATATGATGATCGGAAGTTTGAAGCGGGGCATGACGATCATGGAATCGGAAGCATGGACAGGACAGTTTCTCGAGGATCAACGGGACCTCCTCCCGATTTATCAAGAAAAGCTCCGGCAATATAAGGAGTGGTGGAAGCCCCATATCGAGGATGGTAAGTTGAATGTGAAAAGCCTGAATGGCATCCAGCACTATCCCAAGGAGTTTCGCGTTCTTCTTGATGGCATCACAAATAATGCCGTCAAACTGAGCTACGACGAAGTGGATGATGAGCTCTATGCCTCGATCGATCAGGAGTATGTAAATATGTTATCAGACCATGCCCTTCCAGAAGTTTATGTCTCTTACTTGGAGATGAAACAATCGCCGATCCTTGAAGCGGGCGAATTCACCGTTGATTGGAATGGTGCGGGGGACCGCCTGATGCTGCTTGAAAAGCTGTTACGGGACCTGCCCGAGAATTCCCGCTTCAGGGATGAGGTGAGGCTTGAGTATGAGACGCTGTATGGTTATTTTGTGACAGGAGGCGTGAATCAGCCGATCTTTACAGCCGAAGGAAAGTTAAAGGAAGAAGTTCGTCATGCTTATGAATATAGTGTAAACCAGTATCCTTCATATAAAACGGCGGAGAGCATAAAAGAGGTATTGAAAGAACTTAAGAAAACGGATTTTATGAGGCCTGAGCGATGGATCCAGCACCCCCCGGTCATTCTTTCATCAGAAGTAAAAGCTTAAGAATGTGAAGAATAGGGAATCATACCTAGTGAGAAACGCCATTTTAGATAAAGAAGAGGAATGATTTCCTTTTGCTGAAAACCATAAACTATGGTATAATCTAAAATTGCGTGTAAAAGAGAAAAATAATATATATACTAGGAGTGTTACCATGACTACAAAATTCGAAACAGGATCTGTCGTAACAGGTAAAGTTACAGGTATCCAACCATACGGTGCATTTGTTGCACTAGATGAAGAAACTCAAGGACTTGTCCATATCTCTGAAATCACACACGGCTTTGTAAAAGACGTAAGTGAGCACCTTTCAGTAGGAGATGAAGTAAAGGTTAAAGTATTATCAGTGGACGAAGCTGCTGGTAAGATCAGCCTTTCAATCCGTGCAACTGAGGAAGCTCCTGCACAACAGGAAAAGCCAGCTGCAAAGAAACCACGCCGTCAAGGCAGTGTGAAGCCTGCTGCTGAAGAAACAACTCCAGCAGGATTCAACACACTTAAAGATAAGCTTGAAGAGTGGATCGAGCAATCAGAACGCGAAGATCTAATCAAGAAGTAATAAACCTAAGACCGCCCCATTTGTGAGGGCGGTCTTTTTATGTAGATAAAGGATTTCAAAGACTTTTCACGAATACATACTATATTGGGGAATAAAGGGAGGTGTAACATTATGGAAGAAGTGAATCGCCTTTTGAAGACCAATCCATGCACACACATCCTATACTGTTACCAAAACAAAGAGCTGTATTTGAAGAATGTCATTGCTTACCTTATCGATGGAATTCAGTCAGGTGAAACCGTCATACTCATTGAAAGTGAGAAAAACCTGAAAATGATACTCGATCGTTTAAAAAAGAATCTGACAGAATCGCAATTAAATCAAGTCCATACAATCAGTAATTTCGAATTCTACCTATCAAGCGGAAGCTACCATCCTCCTGCGATCTACGAACAATTAATGAAAATCTACACACCTTATTTCGAGGGCAGTGCCCCATATCGAACCTGGACAAACGTAGAATGGGGAAGACTGGAAGATCCTACACACATCGTAGATTGGTTCGAACAGGATACGGATAAAATGGTGAACGAACAAAGGCTTAAACTTATATGTGCATATGAATCAGAAAAAATGCCTGCAGACATGCAGTCGATCTTAGAGAGAAGCCACCCCTACATCATGAGTGATGAGAATCTCACTGAATCCAAGCTTTATGCGAAAATCAAACCGTAAACATAAAGGCGATGAATCCAAGACTATGTGATTCATCGCTTTTTCTATAGAGATGTTATCGTTGGGAAACATTGTTGCTTTCAAAGAAGATAATCGTATAGATTTGCGCTCCAGGTGACTGCTTTTCGCGTGGCTTACGGACTACCCGTGGAAAGCGAAATCTTGTGCGGAAATCTAGACCGTAATGAACAGAGCCATGAAAAAACAACAGACTTTACGAAAAGATCTTTTTATAAAATCGGCCTCTCGTAAAAATAGAAAATAAAGAATTTTTAAAAAATATACTTGTCCGTACAACTCTCATCGAATATAATGAAAAATGAAAGCGCTTTACTAGTTAGAAATACATAACAATCGGGAGGGACTGGAATGCTTTATAATAATCCGAATACAAAAGGTTCACTGGTTCAATTCAAAGAGAAATATGATAACTTCATCGGTGGGGAATTCGTTCCGCCAACAAGCGGAGAGTACTTCGAGAATGTGTCGCCTGTGACAGGGAAAATATTTACGAAAATTGCCCGATCAAATGAAGCGGATGTAGAAAAGGCACTTGATGCTGCGCATGCAGCGAAGGACGCATGGGGGAAAACATCCGTTGCAGAGAGAGCTTCTATTTTAAATAAGATTGCCGACCGTATGGAAGAAAACCTGGAAATGCTTGCCGTAGCAGAAACATGGGATAATGGTAAGCCGGTACGTGAAACGCTTGCGGCGGACATGCCGCTTGCCATCGATCATTTCCGTTATTTCGCAGGCTGCATCAGAGGCCAGGAAGGCACGGTAGGCGAGATCGACAATGATACGGTTTCTTATCATTTCCATGAGCCAATCGGGGTTGTCGCCCAGATCATCCCTTGGAACTTCCCTATCTTGATGGCTGTTTGGAAAATCGCTCCGGCTCTCGCTGCAGGGAACTGTGTCGTATTGAAGCCTGCAGAGCAGACCCCGGCTTCCATCATGGTCCTTGTCGAACTGATTCAAGACCTCCTTCCTAAGGGTGTATTGAACGTGGTTCAAGGTTTCGGTGTTGAAGCAGGGAAGCCGCTTGCCCAAAGTAAGCGTGTAGGGAAGGTTGCGTTCACTGGTGAAACGACGACTGGTCGCTTGATCATGCAATACGCTTCACAGAACATCATTCCGGTGACACTTGAGCTTGGCGGTAAGTCACCGAATATCTTCTTTGAAGATGTAATGAATGAAGATGATGATTTCCTTGATAAAGCGGTGGAAGGTTTCGTCATGTTCGCTCTTAATCAAGGAGAAGTATGTACATGTCCTTCAAGGGCGTTGATCCAGGAATCCATCTATGACAAGTTCATGGAAAGAGCGATCGAGCGCGTGAAACAAATCAAGCAGGGCAACCCGTTGGATACAGACACAATGCTTGGGGCTCAGGCTTCCGAAGAACAGCTTGATAAGATTCTTTCTTATATCGAAATCGGTAAACAAGAAGGAGCAGAGTGCCTGATCGGTGGTGAACAGAATAAACTGGAGGGTGACCACGAATCCGGTTACTATGTAAAACCGACTGTCTTCAAAGGCGACAATTCCATGCGTATCTTCCAGGAAGAAATCTTTGGACCGGTTGTTTCCGTTACAACCTTCAAAACAAAGGAAGAAGCACTTGAAATTGCCAATGATACACTTTATGGACTAGGAGCGGGTGTATGGACACGTGATATGAACACGGCTTACCGTTTCGGACGTGAAATCCAGGCTGGACGCGTGTGGACAAACTGCTACCACGCCTATCCTGCACATGCGGCATTCGGAGGATACAAAATGTCTGGTATCGGCCGTGAAACGCACAAGATGATGCTGTCTCACTATCAGCAAACGAAGAACCTTCTTGTAAGCTACAGCCCTAAGAAGTTAGGATTCTTCTAAAATGGAAAACAGACTGGAGGCGACAGAACAGGCCCTTCAATTGATTGAAAAGCTTAAGAGCAAACATGGACCTCTGCTTTTCCATCAATCAGGAGGATGTTGTGATGGAAGTTCCCCGATGTGTTTGAGCCAGGATGATTTGATCATAGGTGATAGCGACGTGTTAGTGGGTACTGCAGCCGATTGTCCTTTCTATATGAATTCACAGCAGTATGAATATTGGAAGCATTTCAAGATCATATTGGACGTAAAACCTGGAAGAGGTGGCGTCTTCTCATTGGAGTCCACTGAAGGAATGAGGTTCATCACGGACTCCGAATTGATGAGGTCTTAGTTTTTAAGAGCGGTTCTATTTTTAAAAAGAGAATAATAATGTTGAAAAGACAACTTATTTGTATAGGTTGTCTTTTTTTAATGGTTATTTATTTTAATTGATTATAATCTTTTTTTCTCAATTAAGCAGAATGAAAATATACTTACTTAATAATTCTAATCTGAAGGGGTGTTCAATATGGATAGAAAGAAATTAACGACAAATCAAGGTGCGCCGATCGGTGATAATCAACATTCGATGACGGCTGGCCGCAGGGGTCCATCACTGCTCGAGGATTATCAACTGATTGAAAAGCTGGCACATTTCGACAGGGAGCGGGTACCAGAACGGGTTGTTCACGCGAGGGGAGCGGGGGCTCATGGAGTATTCATCACAAAAAACAGCATGAAAAAATACACCAAAGCAAAATTCCTCCAAAACCCAGGCACTGAGACACCAGTGTTTGCCCGTTTTTCTACGGTCATTCATGGACAGCATTCACCTGAGACGTTGAGGGATCCACGCGGGTTTGCCGTTAAGTTTTATACGGAAGAAGGAAATTGGGACTTTGTAGGGAATAACCTGCCTGTCTTCTTTATCCGGGATGCCATGAAGTTTCCTGATATGGTCCATTCATTAAAGCCGGATCCACGCACGAATATCCAGGACGGGGAGAGATACTGGGATTTCATGTCGTTGACACCCGAGTCCACCAATATGCTCATCCATCTTTTCACCGATGAAGGAATCCCTGCGAATTACCGCCAGATGAGGGGTTCCAGTGTCCATTCCTTCAAATGGGTGAATGAGGCAGGCAACACTGTCTATGTGAAATTGAAATGGAAATCAAAACAGGGTGTCGTCAATCTTTCCTCTGAGGAAGCTGCGGAAATACAGGCGCAAGACTTCAATCACGCAAGCCGCGATCTATTCGAGGCGATTGAGAAAGGGAATTACCCCGAGTGGGATTTACATGTCCAAGTATTGGATCCCATGGAGATGGACGCATTCGATTTCGATCCGCTGGATGCGACAAAGGACTGGCCGGAAGACGAGATAGCATCTCATTTCGTAGGCACGATGGTCTTGAACAAAAACCCTGAGAATGTGTTTGCAGAAACGGAATCCATCGGCTTCAATCCAGGTGTATTGGTGAACGGCATGCTTCCGTCAGAAGATAAGTTGTTGCAGGGACGACTGTTCTCCTATTCCGATACGCAGCGCTACCGCATCGGGGCGAACTATCAGCAGCTGCCGGTCAACTGTCCGTTTGCAGACGTCCATAACAATCAAAGAGACGGTGCGATGCCGATCAAACAACAAGCGAGCCCGATCAACTACGAACCGAACAGCTACGGCGATGAACCGAAGGAAGTGGAAGGTTACACGGAAGTGAACCAGCCGATGAAAGGTGAACGAGGTCGTCAAAAAATCGAAAAAACGGACGATTTCGGTCAGGCAGGCAGTGTGTATCGGAGCTACTCGCCTGAAGTGAAAGAACAGCTGATCAAGAATTTAACTGCGGAGTTGAGCACTGTCAGCGACCGGATTGCCCTACGCGCGATCTGTAATTTCTACCGTGCGGATGAGGAGCTTGGTAAGAAGGTCGCAGAAGGGGTAGGGGTGGATTTGACTCCTTATTTGCAATACGTAAAATAACATGATCAGAGAGCCAGGCTGTACCCGGCCATTACGGGGCGGCCTGGTTCATACTTTATTTCAATTTCGCTCTAAACAAAAACGGCCACACCCAAATCTGGGCATGGCCGTTTTCTTCGTCATCAAACAAATATCACTCAATATCCCGTTCCACGCTCGATTCCATACTTTCTGATCCGGTACTGCAGATTTTGACGACTCATGCCAAGGGATTTTGCAGTCTGGGTAATATTGTATTCATGATGCTTCAATGCTTTCTGAATATAATATGTTTCTGCTTCTTCCACAAAGATTTCCAGTGGCTTGATGTCGCTCCCCGTTTGGTACAGGAACTCGGTTTCCTCCTGAACTTCCCCGCTGGAAGTTCCATGCTGCAGCCGTTGCCTGAATCCAATCGGCAGGTGATTGAAATCAATCCACTCTTCTAAGCCGACTAGGTTGAATGCTCCTTCTATCACATGCTCCAGTTCCCTTACATTCCCCGGCCAGTCATACTCCCTGAATATCGTAGCAACCTCTTCCGTCACCCCTTTGATGTTCATGGCGAAGTGGTGGTTGAATTGGTTGATGAAGAAGCATATCAGGTTATTCATATCTTGTTTCCGGTCACGAAGCGATGGAATGAAGATGGAAACAATGCTCAAACGATAATATAAATCCTTCAGGAGACGCCCTTCTGCGATTGCATCGATGGGGTCTTCGTTCACCGTTGCAATCAGCCGGACATCAAAGGGAAGCTCTGTCCCGCCCTGCAGGATGTTTACAAGCTTCTGTTGAAGGGAAGGGGATAATGAGTTGATCTCATCGAGCAGTAATGTCCCACCCTGTGCCTGCTGAAAGAGGGTCTGGTGATTCTCTGCATCAACCATCCCGGCTTCTGTGCCATTCACTCCGAAAAGAAGGCTTTCCAGCATGTCTTCGGGTAATGAGGCGCAGTTCTGGGCGATGAATGGGCGATCCGAGCGGGAGCTGCCATTGTGGATACTATGCGCGAACAGCTCTTTTCCAGTCCCTGCTTCACCGCATATCAACACTGGGGAAGATATTCTTGTGGCTCTCTTCCCTGTTTCGACCGCTTCCAATAGCCGGACATCTTCTCCAAGGATACTGTCGAATGTATAAAGGCTGTTCGTCCGTTTGTTCAGATTGTCGCGCATCATCTTTTCAAGCATCGTGACGTCCCTGGCAATTTCGATTGCCCCGATCAGAACATCGTCATGAAAGACCGGAAAGGTATCGTTTATGGTCGTGATTTCGAACCCGTTTATATTGAAATAAGTCTGTTTGACATTGAGTGCCGGTTCTTTCGTCTTCAGGACTTGTAGAAGGGTGCTTTCTTCCTCTGAGTGAAATTGGAATACATCCAGTAGGTTCTTATCAAGGACGTCCTCAATTTCCATCCCCTCGATCTCACGCATTTTGCGATTGTAGATGATGGTCCTGCCCCTCGAGTCGATTACGTGAACACCTGATGCGAGATGTTCAGCTACTTTTTCATACATATATAAACGTTTTTCGGATTCGTGCATGAAATCTCTCTCCTCATCATAGAACGTGCAATTCCCTAGTCTATCAGTCTTAATAAATGGCGTGAATTGCTATCTTGATATAATTTTATTTGGTGTAAACGCTTAATGAAAAAATTTTTAAAAAACTCTTGAAAAATGCAATCATCTTTTGCATTATTATAAGTGTAAGGGTTTTCTAAATGCAAATATTTTTTGCGTGCCTGTTACCGGTAAGAAGGGGCATTTGTATACAACGGCTCCATCCTTTTAAGCAATTGAGATGTTGCAGTGGCAGGAGGATTTCCGTAAGCTGCAACTTTTTTTGAAAAAGTATCTGCAATTTTAGTTAGGGAGGAACTTTAACATGACAGTGAGTACACATTCCATTATCGAACAAACTGAAAAGTATGGAGCGAAGAACTATCATCCACTTCCAATCGTCATCTCTGAAGCGGAGGGTGTATGGGTAAAGGACCCTGAAGGTAATAAGTATATGGATATGCTGAGTGCCTATTCAGCGGTCAATCAGGGGCACCGTCATCCAAAGATCATACAGGCGCTGAAAGACCAGGCGGATCGTGTGACATTGACTTCACGTGCATTCCATAACGATCAGCTTGCTCCATGGTATGCAAAAATCTGCGAGCTAACAGGTAAAGACATGGCGCTTCCGATGAATACGGGTGCCGAAGCGGTTGAAACAGCGATCAAAACGGCACGCAGGTGGGCGTATGATGTGAAGGGCGTGGAGGAAAACAGAGCGGAAATCATCGCATGTAACGGGAACTTCCACGGAAGAACGATGACAGCCGTTTCCCTTTCTTCGGAAGAGGAATACAAGCGCGGATTCGGTCCGATGCTACCTGGCATCAATCTCATCAACTATGGTGACTTGGATGCGCTAAAAGAAGCAATCACACCTAATACAGCTGCATTCTTGATCGAGCCGATCCAGGGGGAAGCAGGAATCGTCATTCCGCCAGCAGGTTTCCTGAAAGCTGCGTACGATCTATGTAAGGAGAATAACGTACTGTTCATTGCTGATGAAATCCAGGCAGGTCTTGCCCGCTCAGGTAAGATGTTTGCTTGTGAGTGGGAGGGTGTAGATCCAGATATGTACATCCTAGGAAAAGCACTTGGAGGAGGGGTATTCCCGATCTCATGTGTTGTGGCAAGCAACGAAGTGCTTGGCGTGTTCAATCCAGGCTCCCACGGGTCGACATTTGGTGGGAATCCGATGGCGTGTGCGGTATCGGTCGCTTCCCTTGATGTCCTTCTTGATGAGAAACTAGCGGACCGTTCATTGGAACTGGGAGAATACTTTATGAGTAAACTCCGTGAGATAGACAATCCTATGATTAAGGAAGTTCGTGGAAGAGGGTTGTTCATCGGAGTCGAGCTTCATGAACCGGCACGTAAGTATTGTGAAGAATTGAAAGAGGAAGGACTGCTATGTAAGGAAACACATGATACCGTCATCCGTTTTGCGCCTCCTCTCGTCATTTCTCAAGACGAACTGGACTGGGCGATCGAACGTATTCAAAAAGTCCTTTCCAAATGATGTCCCACTCTGGGGGGAAGTAGGAAGCATGGCGGCATTCACGTTTTTGACGCACGGTGAATAGACCATTAGTGTCCCTATTAAGTGCGTACGAAAGAATGTAATTATTTTAATGAAGCCAATGGTTTCGTACAAGGTATTGTGTTACAATAACTACGTTTTTAGATCACATAATAAAGAGGCGAATGTTTACATGGGAGAAAACCTTAATCTGTTTACTTCTACACAGCATGTCATTAATGATGCTTTATCTAAATTAGGTTACTCAGAGGAAATGTATGAACTCTTGAAAGAACCGATCCGTATGCTGACTGTCCGGATTCCTGTACGTATGGATGACGGCAGCATCAAGGTATTCACCGGTTATCGTGCCCAGCATAATGATGCCGTCGGACCGACCAAGGGAGGCGTCCGCTTTCACCCTGAAGTGGATGAAGAGGAAGTAAAAGCCTTATCCATGTGGATGAGTTTGAAATGCGGAATCGTCGACCTTCCATATGGCGGGGGGAAAGGCGGGATCGTCTGTGACCCACGTACGATGTCGTTCACTGAGCTTGAGAAACTGAGCAGGGGATATGTTCGTGCAATCAGTCAGATTGTGGGTCCGACAAAGGATATCCCTGCCCCTGACGTTTATACGAATTCCCAGATCATGGCTTGGATGATGGATGAATACAGCCGTCTTCGTGAAAATGATTCACCTGGGTTCATCACCGGAAAGCCGATCGTACTTGGTGGTTCCCAGGGACGCGAGAAAGCTACGGCTCAAGGAGTGACCATCTGCATCGAGCAAGCCGCCAAGAAACGCGGCATCGAGATCAAAGGTGCCCGTGTTGTCATTCAGGGGTTTGGGAATGCAGGGAGCTTCCTTGCAAAGTTCATGCATGATGCCGGTGCCAAAGTGATTGCCATTTCCGATGCTCACGGTGCACTGCACGATCCTGAAGGGCTCGACATTGATTATCTGCTGGACCGCCGCGACAGCTTTGGAACGGTGACGACCTTATTTGAGAATACGATCACGAATAAAGAACTGTTGGAGTTGGACTGTGACATCCTGGTACCGGCAGCGATTTCGAATCAAATCACGGAAAAGAATGTTCATGACATCAAAGCATCCATTGTGGTAGAAGCTGCGAACGGACCGACGACCCTTGAAGCGACGAGGATCCTGTCAGAAAGAGGCATCCTCCTTGTTCCCGATGTACTTGCAAGTGCAGGAGGGGTAACGGTATCCTACTTCGAATGGGTACAGAACAATCAAGGGTACTACTGGTCTGAAGAAGAAGTAAATGAGAAGCTTGAAGCTAAACTAGTCGATGCATTCAACAATGTATACGAAACATCCCAGAATCGCCGTGTCAATATGCGCCTAGCCGCATATATGGTCGGCGCACGCAAAATGGCAGAGGCGTCAAGATTCAGAGGTTGGGTATAACCCATCGCAAAGGAAGAACCTGTTACCGATTCAATCGGAAACAGGTTCTTTTTGTCTTTTACAGCCTAAAGATGTTTATCCTGTAATCGGGATGGCTTGAATAAGAATACAACGCAATACATTTCTAATGTGATTACGAATCGTGCTATATTTAGAGTAAGAACCTATAAATGCGGAAGAAAAAAAGGGGAGGGATAAGATTGACTGCAATCGTAGAAGAATCGTCCAGGGCATGCATTGAAACAGCCTTAATCGGTCAGAAGAAATTCTTCAAAGAAGGCGGGACAAAGTCGCTGGATGTTCGTAAGCAGGTGCTCCGGAAATTGTCATCCGTCATTAAAAGACACGAAAAGGAAATCCGGCAAGCACTGAAGCTGGACCTGAATAAGTCGGAGATGGAAACTTATGCAACGGAGATCGGCATGCTGCTGGAAGAAATTAAATTCACGCTGAAGCATCTTGACGAATGGGCTGCCCCGGTCAAAGTGAAAACGGCGAAAACGCATGTCGGATCCAAAGGGTATAAGGTTCCAGAGCCCTACGGAGCGGCGCTCATCATTGCACCTTGGAATTATCCCATACAGCTTGCACTCTCACCAGTCATCGGTGCAATTGCAGCCGGGAATACGGTCGTCATCAAGCCTTCTGAACTGACACCTCATACATCCAATTTGATAGCAGAATTGATTGCAAATCACTTTGAGGAAGAGTACATCACGGTTGTCGAAGGTGGAGTGGAGACGACACAAATCTTGCTCCAGCAGCCGTTTGATTATATTTTCTTTACGGGAAGTGTCCCTGTCGGCAAGGTGATCATGGAAGCAGCAGCGAAGCAATTGATCCCTGTTACGCTCGAGCTTGGTGGAAAAAGTCCGTGCATTATTGATGAGTCTGCTGACATCCCGTTATCTGCGAAGCGTGTTGCGTTCGGCAAAGTGACGAACGCTGGTCAGACCTGTGTCGCACCTGATTATCTGTTTGTCCATCATAAGGTAAAGGATGCGTTCATCGAAGAGTTCAGCAAAGCCGTTCGTTCTTTTTATGGGGATAATCCTCTCATGAATGATGCCTATGGCAAAATCGTGAATGAGCGTCATTTCAATCGGATTACGGGGTACCTACAGGATGGCGAGATCGTGACAGGTGGACGGGTGGACCATGCGACTTTAAAAATCGAGCCGACCCTCATGATCCCGAAAGACGATAAAGTACCGGTCATGCAGGATGAGATTTTCGGTCCAATCTTTCCAATCTTGGAGTATCAGGACCTGGATGAAGTGATCGATTTCATTCGTGAGCGTCCAAAGCCGTTGGCCCTGTATTTATTCACCGATGATGAAGAAGTGGAAACAAAGGTCACCGGTTCCCTCTCGTACGGCGGTGGTTGCGTAAACGATACGCTCATGCATTTAGCCACTCCCTATCTTCCGTTCGGGGGCGTAGGGGAAAGCGGCATCGGAAACTACCACGGGGAATCAAGCTTCTCCACTTTTTCGCATTACAAAAGTGTCCTTAAACAGACAACTAAATTTGATTTCAGCTTCCGCTACCCAAATGCGAAATTCGGATTGAAGATCCTTAAAAGATTAATGAAATAAGTCATCAAGGCATATATGAAAAAGGCCCGTCCCCCATTGCTTTAAAGCAGCGAGGGACGGGCCTTGTTATTAGTGTGTAGGCTCTGTATGTGGTTCTCTTTCGATCTCTTCTGTTGGTTTGAAAAGTAATCCAAGATTTATGAGACCTGCGATTCCGACTAATCCATAAATGATACGGGATAGGGCAGCATCCTGTCCGCCAAAGATCGCCGCAACCAGGTCGAATTGGAAGAAGCCGATCAGACCCCAGTTAATAGCACCGATAATCGTTAGAACCAGAGCAATACGTTGAATTGCACTCATGTCAATTTCCTCCTTAAACAATGGCTCATTTATAAGATGTCCAATCCCTTTCTTCTTATTCCAGATGGGAATGTTTTTTCCCTGTGCACTTTCTTTGCATTTTGGGAAAGATATATTCGATAATAGAAAGGTGTTGAAACCGGGCTGTCTATGATATGCCCAATTATTGAAGGAGGGTACATTGCATGAATACTTTTACGTATTATAACCCGACCAAGTTGATCTTCGGTAAGGGACAAGTTGAACAACTGAAAGAATTGGTACCTCAATATGGTAAGAAAGTGCTTCTTGTATATGGTGGAGGAAGCATTAAACGTAATGGCCTATATGATGAAGTGGTAGCCATTTTAAATAGCATCGATGCAGAAGTACACGAATTATCAGGTGTAGATCCGAACCCTAGACTCTCTTCTGTAAGAGAAGGTGTGAAAATCTGTAAGGAAAATGATATTGATTTCCTTCTTGCTGTCGGCGGAGGAAGTGTTATCGACTGTACGAAAGCAATTGCTGCCGGTGCCAAGTATGATGGCGACGCATGGGATCTTGTGACGAAGAAAGCCATTGCACATGAAGCGCTACCTTTCGGAACAGTGTTGACGCTTGCTGCAACGGGATCTGAAATGAATGCCGGATCGGTTATCACAAACTGGGAAACACAGGAGAAATACGGATGGGGAAGTCCTGTTACATTCCCTCAATTCTCAATCCTTGATCCTGTGAATACATTCACGGTACCGAAAAACCATACAATTTACGGAATGGTCGATATGATGTCGCACGTATTCGAACAATACTTCAATGATGCGACAAACACTCCTTTACAGGACCGTATGTGTGAGAGCACGTTGAGAACGGTCATCGAAACAGCTCCAAAGCTGATCAATGACCTTGAAAATTATGAACTGCGTGAAACGATCCTTTACTCAGGAACGATTGCATTGAATGGTATGCTTCAAATGGGTTACCGCGGTGACTGGGCAAGTCATAACATCGAGCACGCTGTTTCAGCTGTTTATGACATCCCGCATGCAGGCGGACTTGCGATCATCTTCCCTAACTGGATGAAGCATAACCTGAAAGTGAACCCATCCCGTTTTGCACAAATGGCAGAACGCGTATTCGATGTCGATCCTACAGGCAAAACAGAAGAAGAAACAGCGCTTGAAGGAATTGCAAAACTCCGTGAATTCTGGAGTTCAATCGGAGCACCATCAAGACTTGCCGACTACGACATCGATGACAGCAAACTTGACCTAATGGCTGACAAAGCGATGGTAAACGGAGAATTCGGTAACTTCAACCCACTCAACAAAGAAGACGTTCTTTCCATTCTAAGAGCTTCTTTATAAGATCTCACTTGAAAAGGGCAGCCGTAATGGCTGCTCTTTTTTTAATTGAAAGATTTCTATGTAATGAAGAAAGCCATTTACTGATGAATTGGACTTCTAATGGATTGTGTTTAGATTGAACCTAAGTTGTTTGTTTTCAGTCTGATTCCAGCTGTTGATTGGAGTGGAAGACGAAGACTCCTGCGGGAGAAGTGGCCAATGTGAGACGTGTCCAGCTTCAGCGGCTAGAGGCTCGAGACATAAGTCATGCCAGCCAAAAAGGCAAAAAGCGCCTTTATGGCTGCCCTGTCTTATGCTTGTCGCCTCTGAGCAAGCCGCTTCCGCTTTTCTACCCGGAGGCTCACGGGTCACCCGCGGAAAGCGAAGTCTTCCACGGAAATCAACAGCGGCATTCAAAGTGCATCCTTTGTTTTAAAACACCAAAAACAGGGCAAAATCAGTTAGAAAGGTTGTTTCTAGAAAAAATTCAATATGACTGCGCTTTCAAAAAGGGAGCATTCTTGATTATCATCCCAGCATTCGATAAAGTGGGATAGAAGAAAATAAATTAATCGGAGGATGGTTATGACACACATTCGTTTTGATTATTCAAAAGCGTTATCGTTTTTTGGAGAACATGAACTTACATACTTAAGTGATGCAGTAAAGGTTGCGCATCATTCCCTACACGAACAAACAGGTGCCGGAAGCGACTTCCTAGGCTGGGTCGACCTCCCTGTGGACTATGATAAAGAAGAATTCTCCCGCATCAAGAAATCTGCGGAAAAGATTAAAAACGATTCTGATATCCTACTTGTCATCGGGATCGGTGGATCTTACCTAGGTGCGCGTGCGGCAATCGAGATGCTGAACCACAGTTTCTATAATGCGCTTCCGAAAGAAAAGCGTTCGACTCCACAGGTCCTGTTCCTTGGACAAAACATCAGCTCTACTTACATGAAAGATTTGATGGATCTTCTAGATGGGAAGGATTTCTCGATCAACGTCATCTCTAAGTCAGGAACAACGACTGAGCCTGCAATCGCATTCCGTATCTTCCGCAAGATGTTGGAAGAGAAGTATGGTGTGGAAGAAGCACGCAAGCGCATCTATGCGACAACGGACAAATCGAAAGGTGCATTAAAGACACTTGCCAACGATGAAGGCTATGAAACATTCGTCGTACCTGATGATGTCGGTGGCCGTTACTCTGTTCTTACAGCGGTTGGACTTCTGCCAATCGCAGTGAGCGGTGTGGAAATCGATCAGATGATGAAGGGGGCTGCAGAGGCACGTGAAGACTTCAGTAAGTCTGAACTTACGGAGAATCCTGCCTATCAATATGCGGCAGTCCGCAATGTCCTGTACAACAAAGGCAAAACGATTGAAATGCTCATCAACTATGAGCCTGGCCTGCAATATTTCTCCGAGTGGTGGAAGCAGCTGTTCGGCGAGAGTGAAGGAAAAGATCAGAAAGGGATCTTCCCTTCATCCGCAAACTTCTCGACAGATCTTCATTCTCTTGGACAATACGTGCAGGAAGGACGCCGTGATTTGTTTGAAACGGTCATCAAAGTTCAGGAGCCGCGTCATGAGCTTACCATCGAGAAAGCGGAAAGTGACCTTGACGGCTTGAACTATCTTGCAGGGGAAACAGTCGACTTTGTGAACAACAAAGCTTTCGAGGGAACACTCCTTGCACATACGGATGGCGGAGTGCCGAACCTGATCGTTGAAATTCCGGCAATGGATGCATATACATTTGGTTACTTAGTTTACTTCTTCGAAAAAGCATGTGCAATGAGCGGTTACCTGCTTGGTGTCAATCCATTCGATCAGCCTGGAGTTGAAGCATACAAAGTGAACATGTTCGCCCTTCTAGGCAAACCTGGATTCGAAGAAAAGAAAGCGGAGCTTGAAAAACGATTAAAATAATCACTTGAACAAAGAGCAAGGGGCCTCGATGATGTCCCTTGCTCTTTTTAATACATTAATCCCCCTCGTTTGGAAAAACTACACCTAAAGAAAGGGGATTGATTCGAGTGATTGAACTTTCATCAAAACTTGAAGGGACACATTATCAACTCTATAAGCTTGAACAGCTTCTGAAACCACTGGGATATACAATCGGCGGCAACTGGGATTATGATCACGGATACTTTGACTATAAAATTGATGACGAAGTCGGTTACCAGTTTTTGCGTGTGCCATTCAGAGCCGTTGATGGACAGCTTGACTCACGGGGGGCTACCGTTGAATTCGGGAAGCCGTTCCTGCTTGGTCATAAATATCAAAGGGGTCTGGATGACTATGCCGCGACCGGTGACTTTTCAGGGACGCTCAATCAGTTCTCGGAGCCGGTAGACCCGGATTCGAGCATTCCTGATGAATATGTAGAAGTGGGCCAGGAACTGGTCAAAGAGCTTGAAGATGTCATTTTTACAAATTGAATGAGTGGCACGGAGGAGAATCACTAAGAGTGGTTGCTCCTTTTTTTATGTGAACGTAAAAGAAAGTGTGCAGTTCCGGTTTCCATCCAGCTTGTCATAAATATCATATTCTATTCCTTGTTTGTTCATCGTTTCGTCATACCTTACCTTTAGAATGGTGACAAACCGATACAGAAAGGAAAAGAATATGGTAAAAAATTTAAAGAAACATAAGTGGAGTATTGCAATGGTCTTCGTAGTCGCAATCGCTGTAGTGATCGTATGGATCAACGCACCTGAAAAAGTCATCGTGGCGAAGGTGAATGGAAAAGAAATCAGCAAGGAAGATCTTTATGAAACGATGGTTGCTCAGTACGGCCAGCAAACATTGGACGGGTTGATTTCAGATATGATCGTCAAACAGGAATTAAACAAACAGAATATCTCAATCCCGGAAGATGCCATCGATACGGAGTTCAATGCCCTGATGGCTTCCTATGGAGGGGAAGACGCTTTCAAAGAAGCGATTTCAGCAAATGGTGTGACTCAATCAGAAGTCAAGGAAGATATCGTCACATACTTGAAGACAGAGAAGTTGTTGAACCCCCGGATTTCAGTGACAGATGAAGAGATGAAAGCCTATTTCGAAGAAAATGAAGAATCGTTTGCCCAAGGCAAGCAGGTGAAGGCAAGTCATATCCTGGTGGATGATGAAGAAACAGCGAAAGAAGTCAAAGGAAAATTAGATAGTGGAGAGGACTTTGCTGCACTTGCGAAGGAATACTCGACCGACAGCAGTAAAGAACAAGGCGGGGATCTGGGATTCTTCGGTGAAGGAGAGATGGTTCCTGAATTTGAAGAAGCAGCGTTTTCAATGGAAACGGGAGAGATAAGTGACCCGGTGGAAACGGAATTCGGCTATCATATCATCAAGGTTGTGGAGAAGGCCGAGGCAAAGGCACCGCTCTTTGAAGATCATAAGGAGGAAATCAAGGATTTGCTCTCTGACCAAAAATTGCAATCCGAGTATAGTGCGTGGTTAACGGAATTAACCGAAGGAGCAGAAATCGAAAGTCACTTATGAAAAAGAAAGCGGCCCCCGACCCCGAGTCCGCTTTCTTGCAATTGATTCTAGTCCATGATGACGAGCAATTCATCCTTCTCTTCCACTACGGTCTTCAGTGGAGGGTTCACGGAAGTATCGTCGCCTTTCTTGATCCCGAGAAGGATGATGTTTCTTTTCAGTAATGTTTCACTGATGGATTGGAACGTTTCATTCATCCATTCTTCTGATACAGGGATAAATTGCAGGTGGTTGCCTTTCAGATGATTCAATAGCTTCAGGATCGCTTTGGACATTCCTTGTGAAATGATGCTGTTGATCATCACATAGCTTGATTGCATATTGGTTTGGATCACTTCATCTGCTCCTGCACGTTCGGCATTGATGACTTGGTCCTTCTGAAGGATTTCAACGACTGTATAGATGTTGTTGTGAATCCCTTTAATGGCAAGCAGGGTCAGGACAGTGTGCATGTCTGCCTCCATTTCATTGAGGTTCTGATCCGCGGTGACGATGGCAAGCGATGCGTCGTGCAGGCTCGCTTTTTTTAATACTTTGTCCTTGAAAGGAGTCCCTTTGATGAAGTGGATGTGATGATTGCGATAAGGGTTTTTTTCAAGCGTTTCATCAATCAGGATGATTTGGCGACGGAAGTGAAGAGAGTTGAGTTGATCGATGATCTCCCGGGCCCGTTCATTCCATCCGATGATGACTACGTGATCTTTCCCGCTGAAGGTGGCTTTTCCTTCAAGATAAGCATTCTGGTGCATGACGGTGTTCGTTGCCAATGTAATGAAATAAGTCGACAGGAAACCCGCGCCCACCAAAATGAGAAGGATGCCGAAGAATCTCCCTTCGCTCGTAGCCGGTACAAAGTCTCCGTAGCCGACTGTGGACATGGTGATGATGGCCCACCAAATACCATCATAGTATGTAGGGAACGTGTCCGGTTCGATGAAGTGGATAAGCGTGCCAAAGAAAGCCATAAGACCTAGGGCGATGAGAAAGATCCGGACTAATAAAGGCCAGCGCAAGAATTGATGAAATAGCTGCTGTACCATTCAACCAGCCTCCTTATGTGGGGTGAGTGAAAATAATGCCGGCACACGAGTCCTTGTATATGATAAAAGCGAGCCTGCCGGAAAGGATGATGCCTTTCCGGCAGGCTCGCTTTCTCACTGTAGGGCTGTTACAGGTGCTTGTGCATTTGTTTTCTGCACGAACATTATTGCCCAAACAGCCTCACTTCATAACTAATCAAGCCATTCTTTCTTCAATAAACTGTACATATAGGCGTCATACATCGTGTCTTCCTGGAGGATATAATCACGAAGCAGCCCCTCTCGACGGAATCCAAGCTTCTCCACAACCCTTGAGGAAGCTTGATTATTCGGAACGATCACCGCCCCGATCCGGTTCATCTCCCTTTCTATGAACAGGTATGTAAGGAGGGGCTTCAATGCTTCACTCATGACTCCATTCCCCCAATAGTCAGGGTGAAGATCATAGCCGATTTCGCATCGCCTATAAGGTTTTGCAATTCCATGGAATCCGCACGTCCCCATCATCGTATCGATGTTCTTGTCCACGATGGCCCAACGCATCGGACCGCCCACTTCAAGCTGCTTTTCATAATTCTCCACCATCTTCTCTGCCAGTTCCTTAGAAGAGAGGGGGCTCATGCCGAAATATTGAAGCACTTCCCTGGAAGAATAATGCTTAAACAGAAAATTGACATCTTCACTGGTTATCTGTCTTAAGATCAAGCGCTCCGTTTCAAAAATTGGATAGGTTGTTGTCCTCATCGTCATCTCCCCTTTAAGACGAGTATATCATGAGTGTGGTTGAAAATAGAGAAGATTTAGAAAAATATAAGATCGAAGAAGCGTGAAGATGATCTGTACCTGTATTAGATAAAAATACAGATTGATAGATACAGATAATGGAAGTAAACTAAGGAAGAAAGACTAGTTGATTTGATGGGAAAAGGGGTGGAATATGTGAAAGTTCTCAAGTTTGGTATTAAAATACTGGCTGTGTTGTTAATCTTCGCCGGCCCGGCATCAGTGAGTGGAAACTCCGGTATCGGTTCGGGAGATTACGGCAGAAGCATCGAAGGGCCGCCGGGGGGATACGGCAGTTTATCATGGGAGTATGAAACGATCAACAGGACGTCTTCATACACGATCTATACGTATCATGATACGAGTCGCGAGTATTGGAAAAAAGTGTACTATGACCTTCGAGGTACTTATATTAAAACCACATATGGATCTCTTTAAACAAAAAATGACTATGTCAGCAGACATAGTCATTTTTGGAATGATTCCGCAATCCGTTTCATATCACCTTTATCGAGAACGATGCCCGAAGTGCCGGGAGTGTAGTCGAGGTAGTACATGATGCCACCTTTAAACCAGACGAGATGACTGTTTTTCCACTCTTCATTGAACCGGTAACTACCGGTCACATCACCGATTTTGACCTGTTCGTACATGGCAGGCGTACCCGATTCAATGCCGACATCCATAATGATCGTCAACCTTTGCTTCTCGGGCCCCATCAATTTAATGGACACCATGTCGTATTCATCCATGTGTGTATTCTTATAAGTGCGGTCGACCACTTCAAAAGGTACGAGTGTCGGCAGCTCGATCTGCTCACTCCACTTTGCATCCCCATCATTGTCTGTCCATTCCATTTTAGTGAAATCGATTTGTCCCGCATTATTCATCCCTTGGAATAGCCCTAGCTGAGTGCCACCGAAATAGATAAACACAGTAAGGCATGCAAGCATGAATACCGATGAAAGGACAGGGGCGAGTAAAGGCTTCTTGATGATCGGGGATTTCCCTTTGTCGGAATGAATTTCTTTAAGTATATTTTTTCTCATCTTTTCAGTGAAACCATGGTTCTTAAATGTTTCTTCCTTCATCATACTCCGCAGACGGTTAAGTTCATCCATTGTTATACACCTCACTCTTCTGGTATGTGGCACCCAACAACTTCCTGCCCTTGGCCAAGCGTGTCTTGACGGTGTTAATGTTGAGGTCCATGCAATCTGCAATCTCTGAAAGTTTCATTTCCTCAAAATAAAACAGAAAGATGATTTCCCTATATTTGACCGGCAATGATAATAAATGCTTGATGAGCTCACTCTTGGTTTCTTCCTCGATCATGCTTTGCTCCGGTGTGCCGAATTTACCCTTGACCATATCATTGATTGTATTCGTGAAAGAGATCATCCTTGTGTCCCAGCGCCGCAGATGATCCTTGCAATGGTTGATCGCCATCCGGACGATCCATGTCTTCAACGAAGATTCTTCCCGGAAGGAATCCATCTTCTTATAGACCTTTACAAATACTTCCTGCGTCAGATCCTCTGCCAGGCTGTGGTCTTTCACATACGAATACACGATGTAATAGATGTCATTCCCATAATCCCTCATCGCCTTCTCCAGAATAAGGTCCCTTGAAGCATCAGGAGAGGCTGCGTTACGGTTTTCCTGCAAAAAATCACCTGCTTTCGTCCTCTCCATTCTATCAATTTGACGGGGGCCAATGGGGAAAAGTTTTGAAATTTGTGGAAAAAACATATTACTTTGAAACTTTTTCCATTTTCACTCCGTAAAAAAAAGAGTAGTTACAAAGAAACGTGAATGGAGGCGCTGTATGAACTACTATGTAAATGTGATCTTTACCATTGTCCTGCTAATCTTGCTGACATTAGTGGCTTTTGCAATCAATCATATCAATTCATATCTGCATAAAAAGATCAGTCAAAAATACCTTACAGGAACCATCATTTTCATCCTCCTTCTGCTTATGACGAGTGGGTCTTATATGATTAGCATCTTGGGGAGCTGGACGTTCATGGATACCATTTTTGTCACCAGTATGTGCTTTTTCGGTATTGGCTGGATCACGAATATCACACAGAGGGCGAATCTGAATACGGAAGGCACAATTGCAAAATTCATCACGAACAATGCATACAAGCATCAATACGAGGCGGCATCATCCTCCGGTATGAATGTGTATTTTATTGCAAGCCTACTATTTTTAACAGGAAGTTGGGGAACCGCTTTTCTAGCGGCATTTCTCTGATGATCATTTTGACTTGTGAAAAGAGCCATGCCATTCGTTCGGTGAATGGCATGGCTCTCATTATTTAATGTCTTCGAATCTCTCCAGCGCCCTTTTTCTGGCTGCCTTATGGTCAACGATGGGTGCGGGATAATCCTCGCCGAGGGTAATGCCCGCATCTTTCATAACCTCTTCCGGGGCAGTGGATGGGGAGTGGATGTATTTATCTGTCAGGTGCTTTAGTTCAGGCACCCACTTTCGGATGTACTCGCCCGCTCCATCAAATTTTTCACTCTGCAAGGTAGGATTGAAGATCCGGAAGTAAGGGGAGGAGTCGAGGCCGCTGCCCGCGACCCATTGCCAGCCCATCGTATTATTGGCAAGATCGGCATCGATCAACGTATCGAGAAACCAATCTGCCCCTTTTTGCCACGGAATCAATAAATGCTTCGTCAGGAACGAGGCGGTAATCATCCTAACGCGGTTGTGCATGAAGCCGGTCGCCCACAATTCCCTCATGCCAGCATCCACGATCGGGTATCCCGTTTGCCCTTTAATCCAAGAGTCCCAGTCCTCAGAATCCTCTTCCCATTGAAACTCTTTGAACTTTGCGTGTATGGGTTCATGCATCGACCGAGGGAAATGCATAAGGACAGAGTACGAGAAGTCCCTCCATATAAGCTGCTTGATGAATGGTTCGGTATGTTCGTTCACCCGGTCCGAGACATAGTGAAACACACTTCTTACCGAAATGGCCCCGATTGCAAGATAGGGAGAAAGCGTGGAATGGAACCCTTTAGCAGGGTGGTCACGACCGTCATCATACTGATTGATCTCACCGATGAACCGTTTTAATCGCCTGATGGCAGCAGCTTCACCAGGTTCCCAAATCGCCTCCATCACCTTATACCATTCGATGTCGGGCTTTAGGTTCAGATCTTTGAGCGAGAGTGGGGATTCCAGGTTACTTGGTCCATCGAACCTCGTCACGTTAGGTACTGGTTTGGGGATTTCCTTCTTTCTTAAGGCCTTATAGTAGGAGGTGTACACTTTATAAGGAGATCCGTCCTCCTTTTTGATTGTCCAGGGGGGAAGCAGCAATGCCCCCTCAAAAGTCTTCACGGTGATCCCTTGGGCATGCAGATCTTCTGCTAATTTCTTATCTTTACCGAACGTATCGGGTTCGTATACCCGGTTCCAATACACAGCCTGTGCCCCCGATTTTTTGATCCATTCCGGAAGCTTGTCCTCAAGTTTTCCCTTATCAATGAATAGAGTCCCTCCGATTGATTGGAGTGACTGCTGAAATTGGAGTAGATTGCGGTAGAGCCACCATCTTTTTGCTTCACCTGTCCCTTCCCGGCTTTCATCATGGATATAAAGAGGGATAACGGCCCCTCCTTCAGAAGCGTGATAAAGAGCCGGGTGATCATGCAACCTTAAATCTTGTCTGATCAGTACGATGATCGGCTTCTTCATGCTATGGTCATGCCTCTCTTTCTAATAAGTTTGTTAGTGAAAGTATATATAGAAGCCGTTCGTCATTCAAAATCCAATGTGTTTTTGTTAGCATGTTCCTAAATGGAAAGAGATAACATGGAATAATATGTTAAAATGTAAAGTGGAAGATAAAAGGGGGAATTGAAGTGGATAAAATTTATATGCTTCACGGATTCATGGGTACCGCAGAGACCCATTTCATGAATCAGATTGAAAGGTTTAAAGATTCATATGAAGTGGTGGCCATCGACCTGCCTGGCCATGGTGCCTCAACTGTGACTGCTGCCGAGAATTACATAGAGGAGACAATCCAATTTGTCCTAAATTTGATGAAACAGAAGGGAAAAGGATATATCATGGGTCTGTCACTGGGGGCATCCCTTGCCATTCATATTGCAATGAGGGAGCGGGACCTGGTGAAGGGCATCATCCTGACAGGATATTCCCCGTTCATTCCGGAGGAGTTTCAAGAGCTGATGGAAAAGCAATATCAGTATTTTCTGCAAATTGAGGAGCATGACCAAGAAGCAGCAGAGCAATTCAAGAACCTACACGGTGATAAATGGAAGACGACGATCAAGAATGTTCTCGAAAAAATGACGTACCATTATCCCTCAGTAAGTGGAAAAGAGATTGAAAGTCTACATTCCCCTGCCCTGGTTTTAAATGGGAGTGAAGAATTGTATGAAGTGGAATCCGCGCTGTTCATGAAAAAACACAACCCAAATATTTCAATAGCACTGATCCCCGATGCAGGACACACAGCAAATATCGATCAACCCGAAGTATATAATGGAATCGTAGAACGATTCCTGACAAAAACGAAATAGGTGTAAGAAGGCTGGCGATCATCTCGTCAGCCTTTTTTATCGAATTATTTATCTAAAAATTCAAAATAGTTAAATGGTCATACGTAATTCCGATGTTACGAGAATGAACGGGACTTATGTGGTATAGACATCTATACTTATATTTCCATAAACTAGAGTAGAAGAGTAATTGGAAGCCCTTTCATGGTTGTCCAAAAGGAGGGAAAGATGAATGAATAAGAAATCGATGACAATCGCTTTATCTGCTTTGATGTGTACGTCGTTACTGAGCCCGGGTGTTCTCGCTCAAGGAGGAGAGGACGGGAAGGAAGCACTGGCCGCGAGGAATGTACTGGCCCATCCGGTATTCACTTGGGGGAACCCGGCCCCGTCGTCACCTGTGCTGCATCCTGGTTCTGCAAGGGGTGCTGGGATGATCCAGTCGACCCTGGATGAGATTGATCCATTGCTTGAAGGGAAGATCGAGGAAGGAGTCATGCCTGGAGCGGTGGCCCTTGTCGCGAGGAGCGGCGTGGTTGTGAAGCATGATGCATACGGTGATGCCTATCGCTACACGGATGGTGATTTCACGGAAGCGGAAAGGCCGATCAACATGGAAAAGGATACGATTTTCGACCTTGCTTCGATCAGTAAAATCTTCACTACGACAGCAGCGATGATCCTGTATGAAGAGGGGAAATTCAATCTGGATGACCCGGTCGCCGATTATATCCCTGAATTTGCAGCGAATGGCAAAGAAGATGTGACCATCCGGCAGCTCATGACCCATACGTCTGGATTCACGGCATGGATTCCCCTATACAGACAAGGGAATGATAGGGAAGACAGATTGCAGATCGTGTTCAATCAACCGCTGGCGAACGAACCAGGCACCACGTATACATACAGTGACTTGAACATGATAACCCTCGGTGCCATCGTTGAACGATTATCAGGTAAGCGTCTTGATGAATTCGTGAAAGAAACCATCACCGAACCAATCGGGATGGAGGATACGATGTATAATCCACCACCTTCCCTGAAGGAGCGAATCGCTGCCACTGAATATCAGCCGGCGATCGGACGTGGCCTTGTATGGGGGGAAGTGCATGATGAAAATGCCTGGTCCCTGGACGGGGTTGCAGGTCATGCAGGTGTATTCTCGACGGCTGAAGACCTGGCTAAATTCGCTCACATGTTCGTGAAAGATGGACGCTATGGGGATAAACAAATCCTGAAACCTGAAACGGTCAAATTGCTTTCGGAAAATCAAATCCCCGAGTTTCCGGGAGATGATCATGGGCTAGGCTGGGAATTGAACCAGGGATGGTTCATGGATGGATTATCAGATGAAGATTCTCTTGGACACACCGGTTACACCGGAACCTCCATTGTCATCAATCGGGATAACGACACCATCGCGATCCTTTTGACCAACAGGGTTCATCCATCTCGTAGTACGGTATCCACGAATACGGCGAGGCGCCCTTTTGCACGCCTGGTAGCAGATTCGATTCCAGTTGAAATGCCGAAAAAAGAAGATGCTTGGTTCTCTGGATATGGAGATGGTCTCCATCGTACCCTGACGGCGGAAGTGAATGTAGAGGAAGAAGCTTCATTATCATTCGATACTTGGTACCGGATCGAACATGATTCCGATTTCGGGTATGTCGAAACATCACCGGATGGCGAAACGTGGACTGGGGCAGCGACTCCTTATACTGGAACCCATGAAGAATGGTCGCGTGAAGAAATCATGATCCCCGCTGGGACAAAATATATCCGATTTAACTACGTAACAGACTCCTATGCAAATTCTCGCGGCTGGTACGTGAAAGATACCGAACTGAACCTTGCCGGTGGTGACAAGATTCATCCACATTTCAAAGGTTGGGAGAAGAGAAGCTATTGAACATAGAAAAAAGGAGGAGAAACGATGAAACGTGCATATAAGATTATTTCATTAACAGTCCTTGCGCTGACAATGATCATTTCAGGGCTGCCCATGAATATCGCAAAAGCAGAGAGTGGACTGAAGGATCTCATCATCTATCAAAACGTCACAGGAGTGGAGGCGTCTACTGGTGAAGAGAACATTGAATTGAAAGCCATGAATGTTTATAGGGATGGGCACTTTACGTTCGTTACGGAAAACGTGGAATGGAGTACTTCAAACAAGAATGTAGCATCGGTTGATGGTGAGGGGAACGTGTCCATCAGCGGCCACCCCGGAAAAACGTTCATAGAGGTAACGAACGGAACTTATACGGACCGGATTGCGATACAGGTGAAACCGGACCCGGATAAAGGGGATAAAGGAACTCCTTCGACAGAGGCAACGTTTTTGAAGGAGGAAGGGAAACGATATGACCTTGTCCATGAAGCCGTTGCAAACATGACAATCGAGGAAAAGATCGGTCAGATGCTGATGCCTGATTTCAGGAACTGGAATGGAGAAAACGTAACGGAAATGTTACCTGAAATCGAGCAAATGGTGAAGGACTATCATCTTGGTGGCGTCATTTTATTCAGGGAAAATGTCGTGACAACGGAACAAACGACAAAACTAGTTGCTGATTACCAAGAAGCAGCGGAGAAATACGGTCTGTTCATGACAATCGACCAAGAGGGCGGGATTGTGACGCGCCTTCAGTCGGGTACGGACTTTCCAGGAAACATGGCACTTGGTGCAACACGATCCCCGGAAATTGCGTTTAACGTCGGAAAATCGATCGGGGAAGAGCTCCACTCACTTGGATTGAACGTTAACTTTGCACCAGTCATGGACGTGAACATCAACCCTGACAATCCGGTCATCGGCGTACGTTCATTCGGGGAGGATCCTGAATTGGTTGCCGAAATGGGAGTCGCTTATACGAAGGGCCTTCAATCAGCGGGAGTAGCTGCTACCGCCAAGCATTTTCCGGGTCATGGGGATACTGCAGTCGATTCCCACATCGGACTTCCTGAAGTGCCGCACGACAAAGAACGTCTAAAAGAAGTTGAGTTGTATCCGTTCCAGCAGGCAATGGATGAAGGGATCGACGCGATCATGACCGCGCATGTCACTTTCCCGAAGATTGATGATTCGGTGGCCATTTCGAAAAAAACAGGTGAAGAAATCGCCGTACCAGCCACACTTTCTCATAAAGTATTGACGGAATTGATGCGTGAAGAGATGGGATATGAAGGGCTCATCACGACGGATGCGATGAATATGAATGCAATCGCCGATCATTTCGGAGCGGTTGAGGCTGCTGTTAGGGCCGTCAAAGCGGGTACGGACATCGTCCTGATGCCCGTCGGATTAAGTGAAGTCAGGCAAGGATTACTGGATGCGGTCGAGAGCGGAGAACTGACAGTTGATCGGATCGAGGCATCAGTTGAACGCATCCTCTCCTTGAAAATCAAGCGTGGAATCATCAAGGAGGAAACCCCTCTACCGCCCGAAGAAAAAATCGCTCAAGCAAGCAGAGTTGTCGGATCCGAAGCACATAAACAGGTGGAAAAAGAGGCGGCAGAGCGCTCAATCACACTCGTGAAGAACGAAGGGGGCCTGCCTTTGAATCCATCAGCAGATGAAAAGGTAGTCGTAATCGGTAGATCGTTTGTAGAGGATCTTGGAAATGCCGTGAGAGAAGAGCATGAAAACACATCCATCATTGAAGCACCATCAAATTATCAGCTGACCGAAGCACAGAAAAGTGAGATAAGGGAAGCATCTGCCATCATTGTTGGAACATATACGTACAATGTTTCTGGCAGATCACCAGAGAGTCCACAAATGCAGTTGGTGAAAGCATTGAAAGAAGAATCGGATGCCCCTGTGATCGCACTTGGTATTCGCAATCCTTATGACATCATGGCTTATGACAACGAAGTGGATGCATATCTTGCTCAATACGGCTTCCGTACAGCAAGCTTCAAAGCATCAGCTGCGACGATCTTCGGGGAGAATGCACCTGGAGGCAAGCTGCCGGTATCGATCCCGGGAGTGAGTGAAGGTACGTTATACAAATTCGGTCATGAATTGAACTATTAATACACTGGCTGTCGCTCGAAGTGGGGGACTACAGGCGGGGGGAAAGGCAAGTCCCACCTTCACCCTCACAACGGGCGCATGGATTGAAATCACCAGCTTCATCTAACTATATGGGAGGGGAAGAACATGAAAAAGTGGATGATTACACTACTAACAATCGTTCTGCTTCTATCAACGATGTCAGCGGGATCTGCTCACGAAAACCGTGGTCATGACAATGAGCATGGAAAGTGGAAAGGCAAGCATAAGGAATTTTCACTTGGTGTAGAGCGGTTGCTCCATGAAGAAAAGGAGCTTATCAAAGGAAAAAAAGTCGGTCTGATTACGAACCCAACCGGAGTGGATCAAGGGTTGAATAGCATCGTTGACACATTGTATAACGATCCCGATGTTGAATTGACTGCCCTATATGGACCGGAACACGGAGTGAGAGGGGATGCCCAAGCCGGTCAATATGTTGAATTTTATACAGATGAAAGAACGGGACTGCCGGTATACAGCTTATATGGTGCGACAAAAAAGCCTACTCCTGAAATGCTTGAAAATGTCGAAGTCCTGTTGTTTGATATCCAGGACGTAGGGACGCGCTTTTACACATACATCTACACGATGGCATATGCAATGGAAGCTGCAAAGGAAAATGATATTCCGATCATCGTCCTCGACCGTCCTAACCCACTTAGTGGTAATGAAGTGGAAGGACCGGTCCTTGAGATGGAATACTCTTCTTTCGTCGGTAAATACAGCATTCCGCTTCGTCATGGCATGACAGTCGGCGAACTTGCCAAGTTGTTCAACACAGAATTTGACATCGGCGCCGACTTGACCGTCGTAGAAATGGAAGGCTGGAAACGAAACATGTATTATGATGAGACTCCGCTTGAATTCGTCATGCCGTCACCAAACATGCCAACGCTCGAAACGGCTTTGGTCTATCCGGGGGCTGCATTGATTGAAGGAACAAATGTCTCAGAAGGCCGGGGAACAACGAAGCCATTCGAATTGATTGGGGCACCGTACATCAATGCGGCCAATCTTGCAGCAGGACTGAATGACCTGGAACTTGACGGGGTCACGTTCAGGGCGACATCGTTCACACCGGCGTCATCCAAACACGCAGGCAAGCTGTCACACGGTATCCAGATCCATGTCACGGACAGAAAAGCATTCAAGCCTGTCGAGACAGGACTTCACATCGTGAAAACCATCCATGACATGTATCCGGAAGACTTCGAATTCCGTACAGAAAATAGCGCTGGCATCTCCTTCTTCGACAACCTCATCGGAAACGGCTGGATCCGTGAAGGAATCGAACAAGGAAGGAGCGTAGAAGAAATGGTAGCCGAATGGAAACCTGAACTCGACCAATTCAAACAAGTCCGTGAACACTATCTAATCTACTAACAGAGCAAAACAAAGAACCAAAGGCCGACCTGCCTTTGGTTTTTTGTTGTTGAAAAATTCCATCTCTGCATATCATTCATAATGTTTTCACCTACCATATTACTTACATATTTTTTTCTTTCTTGGTAGCATGGTAGTGTAAGAGGTTTGTTAATTATGGATTGAAGGTTAGTTTCTTGGATGATAAACGGTTCTAGCTGTTGATTGGAGTGGAAGGCGAAGACTCCTGCGGCAGAAGCGAGTTAGGTGAGACCCCGCAGGCGAAGCCGAGGAGGCTCACCAACCGCCCGCGGAAAGCGTAGCCTTCCACGGAAATCAACAGCGGCATTAGAAGGCGGCTTTAACACGCTATGGTTTCAACAGCGAATTGTTTATTTACTACATCTTCAAAACGAAAAGAGGGTATCAATTATGCTAAAAAAATTCGCAAGTGATGCACTTGGCATCAGTGACATCGGAAAAATCATCAAACGGGAAGATTTCGACAAAACCCAATCAGACGATTATGTACTAAGCGAAGACGGAGAGAAAATCCATTTCCTCATCAAGTCAAAGACCGACGAATACTGCTTCACCAACCGTGCACTCATTCACTTGGACGGTGAAAAAGCATCCAGTAGCAAACGCAATCTCTATCGCTATGATTATTACAAACACCCGATCAGCAACGTTTCCATTGAAACGGCGGGCACCATCGACCTTGATCTCGAAATCAAATTCTCGATGGGCAGCCAGTCATTCTCAGTCGATATCGATAAAAAAGAAGGAGAGGCAATCGCGGATCTTTACAAGTCACTTCTTGCCATCTCCCACATCCAGGATGAAGGGAAGCGGATCATCGACTCTGCGGAAAGAAGCCTGAGTACGGCAAGGGATCTGATTGCTGGCAATCGCTTCCATGATCATGACATCTCGGATGAATTCAAACAAACGACCAACTTTGCTTTCCAGTGGTTCAATGACCACTACAATGCAAACACAAGGAAAGATTTTGGGGAAGTCTTCAACAAGTATATCCAAAATTAAGATTCATAAGAAAAAGCACCTGCCACGTTCGCGGCAGGTGCTTATTTACTGATTCTACAAGAGTACCTTATCCAATTCGTGCATACGATCATAAGCACGTAACAGCTCTTCTGGCACGAGTGTCCGACCATAAATCCAGGCATTTCTTTCGATTAACGCCTTAAGATCTGATTTTTCTTTATCATCTCCGTACATCAAAATCCTTGTGTCGTGCCTATTCTTCTTGAAATCCAGATAATAGCCGAGCACCCTGTAAAGAACAATCCTCACCAGGTTCTCCTCCGACTCTTTAATATTCAACTTCGCGATATATCCATTAATCTTTAGATAATTGAATCGAATGATGTTATGGGATACGTTATAACTCATTGGAACAGTGAGCCCGTTGTTCGCTTCGTAGTTGATCTTTAAGCTGTGCTCGGATAATGTCTCCTGGATGACTTTCTCGATTTTCCATATGTATAGCATGGTGTATCACTGCCCTTCCCTTATTAAACAGTATAAGAACAGCGCATTTAGCTTGCAAGAGATTTTCAACCCATCAGCTGTTTTCAGGTAATCAAGGGCATGGGCCTAATGGTCTAATCGCAGCTATCCTTAAATAAATATAGAATGAAAGGGGGAACGGGTGATGACATTGTTTGAAAGTCATGTGAAGAAGAATCTACAGAAGCTTCACAGGAATTTGTACGTGTCACGTGATGATCCGCAATACTATGAGAAAATCCTCCGGTATAAGGACCATGATAGTGCAGAAGCACATTATCACATAGGACGGAAATTCGAAGAAGAGGGGGAACTTGCGAAAGCATACGACCATTATCAGAAAGCGGCCGATTCCGATTCCCATTATTATTATAAGGCCCTGAATGCATCCAAGACGCTCCAGGAACAGAACAAGATTCCGACTCTTCCAGCCAAGTCCATTCGAAAAAAGATCCCACTTTACATGAAGGCAATCATAAGCTTCTTGCTTCTATTGAATATTTTCTTGCTTCTCTTTCTGTTCTATAAGGCGGATTCCATCAACACCATCGCTTCTACGTTAAAGGAATGGGGGACAGGGAAAGAAGTTGTGTACGAAACGGAAGACGTACCGTACGTGTTTTATATACCCGAGAATACTCCCCTGAGAGAAGTGGAAGAGTCCATATACAACAAGGCCATCGGAATAGGGAAAAGTCTCTCCAATAAAACCCTTTTCTTATATGGTGTCTGGACTGTTGATCGGACACTTTCAGACGAAATATTCCCAGTCAGAAGTGAGAAAATCAAAGATCAGGCATTTGTCATTGCTCAATATAATCCATCCCTTGATGACTCTGTGAAGATCCGTTTCTTGAATGGTCAACATGCGTTCAGTGATTCCCATCCCGTCACGTATGTAGGAACGAACCTTTTGAGGACCGCCCTCGAAGTTTATATGAAAGATCATGGAAAGGCGCCTGATTCACTGAACGACCTCGTGGCCGATTATCCTCAAAATTATCTGAGCTACATCCCGAAGGAACGGTATCGAAATTCCAACGACAGTTCACCTGCATTCACCGGTCAAGGCGGCTGGGTATATGATCCGAACGCTTCGAACATTACCGAAATGGTATATCCCAATGTGGCGGATGCCACACAGGTTCCGTTCAATCCGGTTGAAGTGATCATCGATAAAGACTCGTTCACTCTTATGGTGAAAAGTGCTCCCTACATGATGGCCCTGAAACCAGTAGGGCTCGGGAAGAATGGCTCGACACCCCAAGGGACGTTCACGGTCCGACAGCGTGTCTCTGAACCAATCGGATTCCGTCCTGATATGTATGGCACCGCGGGTTTGGGAATGGGAAAATACGCAATCCATGGAACCTATGATACGGAGTCCATTGGGAATGAACAATCATTGGGCTGTATCAGGCTAAGTAATGAAGATATTCAGGACGTATTCGACATCGTCCCGTTGGGAACGGTCGTGAAAATCGTTGATGATCCGTTATTAATGACCGGATATAAGGATAGGGTGGAGATGGATTCGGCTGTACCCGATATAAAGCCGGAAATCAATCAAACAACGCAAAGAAGCTTTGAGTGGGCAGGATGAGCTGATTATCCATAGAGAAGTGATCATATATAAGAAAACAGGGAAGACTCTGATGAGTCTTCCCTGTTTTTCGGTATGGAGCATAGCGGGATCGAACCGCTGACCTTTTGGCTGCCAGCCAAACGCTCTCCCAGCTGAGCTAATGCCCCGTGTTTCTATGTATGACTCTTTAACGTCTATGAAAATATTTTAATTGATAGGTTGTTTTGTTGTCAATAAGATTATGGTTACTTTTGAAAAAATAGTTCATTTGCTGAATTCGTCAAGATGTATGATATTCTCAGTATAATGAAGAGGCACCATGTACCTTTTTAGGATACGGTAGACCATGCCACTTACTGTAACTATACACAATAGAAGAAAAGTAATGAGGAGGATATCTTAATGAAAAAAGGAATCATCTCTCTCGGGGAAGCCTTGATCGACTTCATCCCATTGGATAAGGAGAATATCACGTTTCAAAAAAGTCCTGGTGGGGCCCCGGCCAATGTCGCGGTAGGGCTGGCCCGTTTAGGCGCAACATCAACTTTCTTGGGGAAGGTAGGGGATGATGTTCTGGGGAACTTCTTAGTCGACACGCTGAACGACTTTGGAGTCAGGACGAACCAGATGCTAATGACAAAAGAAACTCGGACTGGTGTTGTTTTCGTTACGAATGCAGAAGATGGAGAACGTAGCTTCGATTTCTACATCGATCCAAGCGCAGACCGTTATTTGGAGAGTAAAGAAATCGATGAAGACGACTTCATCGCCCATAAGATCCTTCACTTCGGTTCGATTTCAATGATCAGCAGTCCTTCAAAGGAAGCCACTGAGTATGCCGTGAAGCTCGCCAAACAAAGTGGAATGATCGTTTCCTATGACCCGAACCTGCGCCTTGGACTTTGGGATTCAGAGGAACAGGCAAGGGAAACCATAAAAAGTATGCTAGAGCACGCGCATGTGTTGAAGGTCTCCGAGGAAGAGCTTGAATTCATTACCGGTGAAAAGGAAATTGATATAGGTGTAGCAAAGCTTGGGGAATACGGTATCCCCCTCATCATCGTTACTATGGGGGCCGAGGGCAGTCTTTTATTTAAAGGCGATGTCCGTTTGCATGTTCCTGCAATGAGAGTGCAAGCAGTTGATACTACTGGTGCCGGTGATGCATTTGTATCCGGTATCCTTTATTCCCTTAATCAATATGAGGGGACGATTGAAGCTATGTCCATTGAAGAAGCGGCGGCAATGGCGCGTTTTGCATCAATATCTGGGGCTCTTGCTGCATCGACTAAAGGAGCGATGACGGCACTTCCCACTTTAGAAGAAATACAAAACCGTATAAGTACGTGGGAATAAAGATAATTGTAGGAAGGAACAGCACAACGAGCCGTAAGTGGAGAGTCGAGGGGATATAGTGGAGTTAATGAACCTCTGATGCCTCCATTGGAATTTCGTGATGCTCCGAATGAATTGCAGGGTATGAACTCTAAAGAGAAGAAATAGTCGCTCCAAATCGTATATGACTAGTAAACCTTTCCTTTTATTAAAAATCACTTTGATGTTATAGTAGGAAAATATTATTCTACCGACAGGGAGAGGATTTACCATCATGGGATATAAAATGATTGTTCTTGATTTAGATGATACATTGCTGCGTGACGACCAGACCATTTCGGATCGTACCAAGAAGGCGATTCTTCAGGCACAGGAAGAAGGCGTGAAGGTGGTCCTCGCTTCAGGGAGACCGACGTATGGAATGCGCTGGGTGGCAGATGAGCTGCAGCTTGATCATTATGGAAGCTACATCCTGCCTTTCAATGGTTCAAAGATCATAAACTACAAGTCCAATGAAGAAATGTATAGTAGGGCGTTATCTGCGGAGACCGCTCATCGATTATACGATCTGAGCAAGCGTGAAGGAGTCGGGATCCTTACGTACTCAGAGGATGCCATCCTTGTGGAAGAGCCGGACGAATTCGCCGATATCGAAAGCAGGCTCACTGGACTGCCCGTGGAGGTCGTCCCGGATTTCAAGGAAGCGGTAAAGGGACCGGTCGTAAAGGCGCTCATGCTGAAAGAAGCAGATCGCCTGAAAGAAGTGGAAGTGAAGCTTCAAGAGGAACTGGACGGAGAATTATCCGTCATGCGCTCAAAGCCTTATTTCCTTGAATTCACCCAGCTTGGCGTGACCAAAGGTGCGACCCTTGATTATTTGATAGAGCCGCTAGGGATCAAGAGGGAGGAAGTCATTGCCATCGGAGACAGCTATAACGACCTGACGATGCTCGAGTTCGCCGGCCTTGGGGTGGCGATGGGCAATGCCCCTGATGACATCAAGGAAAAGGCGGACCATGTGACCTCTTCCAATATGGATGACGGTGTCGCGGAAGTGGTCGAAAAGTTTGTATTGAATAGATTGTCCAGGGTTTAGGGGAGTCTGTGAAATATCTCCTTCCATAGAAAAAGCCGAAGCCAAAGCTCGGCTGCGGCATTGATTCAGGGTCATTCCGCCTTATATCGGTTTGAAATGCATTCTTTCCCGTCCCCTCCGTGAATGGTTGGGAGCTTCCGATTGACCAATTTCGGAGGGAGGGGCTGGATCCCAAGGAAGCAATTGCAGTCAACCGTGATGCATTGATCTGTTTTATATAGGGCGAAGACATCTTCTGTATCGTCGGTGATGTACCCGTCAATATCGACACCTGCCAATAAACGCAGCGTGACACATCCATCGTTGATGTCAGACACCATAAAGAAGATTGTACAACCGGATTTTAAGTGAGCCTTGAAGGGCTCGCTTTTTTCTTTTGTATATAAAATGAATGGAATTGTATCGATCCGATCATGCTCACAAATAAATTTGAAGGTTTGAGCCGCAAGCTTTGACTGTTCAAGAAATAGTTCGGTCAAGACCTTGCAGATGCAATGTTCGTCGTGACAACTCTTCAAGCGATTCCTCCTCCTTTCACCGATCTCTTATTATCAGTGTATTTTCAGATGGAGAAGTGGTGTAGTGCAAATATAACGGTTTAGGTTGATTCGATATAAAATTTAATCAAGTTAGCGGCATTTTTTGCCCGGATCTCTGATTCCTGAACGGACTTTCCAACCGCCATGACATATCCGTAGCGATGTGCCATGGAGGTAGGTGGTCGCAGGATCTTTCCGATATTCGGTTTGACGTGTACGTCAATGATTCCTTCCTGGACTTCTGCTTCATCCACCCCGGTAACCCTCAACAAGCTTCCCATTTTGTTAACCGTCATATAACTGGTATAAACATGCTTTTCCCATTTGAATCGGGGTTCATGATTCTTTTTTAAGTAGACCCTCAGCGTTTCTTCAACAATGCTCAGTCCATAGGCTGCGGCGATCATTTTGTTCATGGATCCACCCGATACCCGGGGATTGATTTCAACCAGTCTCCACTTGTTCTGAACGAGCCGCATCTCCAAGTGACAACTTCCATTCTCAAATCCCAGATCGGAAATGATCCCCCTGACTTCTTTCAGCAACCCTGGATGGTGGTGGGTCGTTGAAACACTATAACCGGTCACGATGAATCGTTTCTGGAAGTCGATTTCCTGTTTGACGACAACCTCGACGATAGGGGTTCCGTCTTTGATCACCGTTTCAATCAGATACTGCGGACCGTCTAAATATTCCTCCACGAGGAGGCTCGGCGGATTCCTTCTGCTTAATCTTGCAATCCCCCTTTGGAGTTCTTCTTCATCTTGGATCAAGAGGACATCTTTTGATCCGTTGGATACAGGGGATTTTAACACGACGGGATATGGGATGTCACTCATGTGCTCATAAGAAAAAGGGGGAGACAAGGGAAAGAAAATGGGAGAGTACGCTTTTCCTTTTAATTTCGACCTCAATTCCGTTTTATCCAAGCAGTCAGCGATGGGCTGCAATGATAGATCGGTTCCACAGTATTCATTGGACAGCTTGGCTGCCAGATAAACGTAGTCATCAAGAAAGCTGATGATGCAAGCTATTTTCTTCCCTTTCTGCCGGAGGGAATGAATTTGTTTCCTGATCTCCTCTTCCCGTTCAATATCAACTTCGAACATCTCGTCCACCTCCGGAAAAAGCTCCCTTTCTCTCAAATACTTTCTTATATTTGTGAGTAGGATGGTGGAATAGCCAAGTTTTTTTCCTGCTTCAATACCGTCCAGGGTGGATCCGGAACGGTTCGCCCCTATATAGATGATGTAATTGCTCATGGAAAAAAACAGCTCCTTCAATTGGTTCGACGTATCGTTAGTTTAGTATATGAACACAATCGGAGAGGTGTATGGGCAGTTACTAGCATTTTTTTGGTTTTTTTAATAGAGTGGAGCAGTTGGACGGGGGCGTGGATTGAAGAACGGAGGCGCATGTCCCTTCATGAAATAAATAGCGGAAACATCAATGAATCAGCCTATACCCCTTATAACCTTGCAGAATAGACTATACAGTAAAGCATTGCTCGTACCCATTTTTGAGCTTTGAAAGAGAATATGTTTAAAGAAGGAGCGTACCTTGAATGAAGTCTATCATTTTTATTGAAACGAATAAATCGGGTTCCAGCAGGGAAGCGATCAGGACGGCTGAGAGATTGGGTTATTATACTGTACTATTCACGGAAAGAATCAATTTCATCAACAAACGTGAGGACTTCCCGGATGTCCATTTCATGAAATACTGTGATTTAAGTGATATGAATGTACTTATTAAGGAAGTGAAAGCGCTGCTCATGAAAGGGATCGAGGCCACCGCAATTGTAAGCTTTGTAGATCCACATAGCTACATGGCATGCGCGCTTTCCGACCGGTTCAACATTAATCACTTTTCAACAGAAGGGATGAAGAATATCCAAAATAAAATCGAGTCTCGGAAACTGATGAAAAGTTCACCCATCACGCCGGCATTTTGGACGGTTTCAACACCGGATGAAAGTAAAGCGCTAGAGGGTGAAATCGAAAAAAAATTCCCACTCATAATGAAATCCCCGCAATCCACTGGGTCGAAAGATGTCTACAAAGTCGCGAATCTGACAGAATATCGAAAGCAGTTCCGTGCCTTGACGAAAACCTATGAAAATCAGCCTGTTTTAATAGAAGAATACTTACCTGAACCTCAGTATCTTGTGGAAGTGATGGTCGTAGAAGGAAAGGTCCAGATCATGGCCGTGATCAAACAGGATATTCAGTATGGTCAACGCTTCATTGTCATGGGATATAAACTATTGTTAAAACCAGGAAAGAACTTCTTTAGCGGACTGAAGAAGGCTGTGGAAGAAATCGTTTCCCAACATGGACTGGAGAACGGACCTTGTCACTTGGAGCTGCGCCGGAAAGGACTGCAGTGGAAGCTCATTGAAATCAATGCCCGCATTTCAGGGGCAGGGATGAATAATATGATCAAAGCGGCTTATGGAATCAATCTCGTTGAAGAGACGTTAAAGATGGCGATGGGGAAGACCCCTGATTTGGAGCCGAAATTCAACAAGTATGTGTATATGCAATATGTGACAGTCGATCGAAAAGGGACGCTTGAGAAGGTCACGGGGAAAAAAAGGGCCAAAGCATCGAAAGGCGTAGTGGAGGTATATGTTAAACCTCGCAGGGGCCAGGCATTGACTCCGCCTTTATCGATGGGGCATCGCTATGCATACGTGACCGCTGTGGGGGACACTCCTGAAGAGGCTGAAATGAATGCAAAGAAGGCCGCTTCCGAGATCCGCTTTTGGATTGAAGAAGCGCCAGGGGAAAACATCACGACGATCATTCAATAGCATTCAACACTTGTGACAATCGGAATTAGCGACAAGCAAAAACGCTTGGTTCAGGCTTGAAAGCCTGAACCAAGCGTTTTTTTAGATGAGTGCGGTTACCCCAACTTTTCTTTTAGGAAATCGACGGTCTCGACCATCCCGAGTCCGCTTGCTCCCTTTATGAGAATGGTCCAATCCGGCTGAATCATCTTGAGTAATGCTTTATTCAACTCTTTCATATCGGAACGGTTGAAATGAAAGACACGTTGTGCGTCCATTCCCGCTTCAATCGCCCCGACACCGATGTTCTTTGAAAGATTACCATAAGTAAAGAGATAGTCGACTTTTTTATCAGCGACATAATTCCCCATGTCTTTATGGACGATTTCATGTTGGTCAGCGAATCCAGCCATGCTGCCGAGGACTGCGACCTTCTTCTTTCCGTCCAGGCTTGATAGGACATCAAGGGCGCCTTTCATCGCATCGGGAAAAGCATGTACCGTATCATCAATGAGCGTGATGTTTTTCTTAAGTTTCACAATATCAAGCCTGTGCCTAGGCTTCCTCACTTCATTCAATCCCTGCTTTATTTCATCTGCCGTAAAGCCAAGGAGATCGGCGACGGCAATCGCAAGTAAGGCGTTGTATACGTGGAATTCACCGTGATAGGGGATGGAGAATGAATGCGATTTCCCTTGCAATTTAAGATCAAAGGTAATCCCTTCCCAGTTTACCTTCACATTCTTTGCCTGATAATCGGAAGGGGTGTGTATGCTTACCTTTTTAAGCTCGCCCGTAAAGTTCTTCGTATGGAGGAGCTTTGAGTTTTTGTCGTCCCCGTTTATGAACAAATGGCCATCTGGGTCCAACCCTTTGATCAGCTCGGATTTAGCGGCTGCTATGCCTTTGATGCCGTCATCGAAATTACCGATATGGGCAGTGCCGATATTGGTGATGGCTGCGATATTTGGTTGGATGATTCTGCAATGCTTTTCAATGACGCCCTTATAGGCCATTCCGTATTCAAGTACGATTGCTCGATGGATGAAGTTGATTTCACTCTGGTGTTTTTCGGTATGATCGGTCCGATTCCAATAATCGCTCGATTCGAATATGATCCAGCGTGTTCTGAGAATCGATGCGATGAAAGATTTCGTCGTAGTCTTTCCGGCACTTCCTGTCACTGCAACGATTGGTCTTTCGACGGAGAAATCTATACTCATCGTACTCCTCCTTTCAATGGTTGCCCTTGGGCTAAATGGATGCAATATCTGATTGTATTCTTGACCACATCCATTTCAAGATAAAAGGTCGGCGGACATCCAGGTCTCCAGTTGACTTCATAAATCCATATCTTTCCACGGTCATCCAAAGCAACGTCAATTCCAAGTTCGTCGATTGTTTCTGAATAGTGTTCCATTTGCAAATCATCCATATGGCGCGCTAGAACGAGTGAGAAGCTCTCCAAATAGCGCTTGATGTTATAATACTCATCCCCGAACTCCTGTTTCAGGAAAGGGACAAGATAATTCATCGAACCACCGCTATTGATATTCGAGACAATTGTTCCAGGTGCACCGATCCTAGGATAGATCGCTGTGATGACCCATTTGCCTTCACCGTTTTTCTGGACATGAAGCCGGAAATCGAACACACTGCCTTCTTTCGTTCTGCAATTGATATAGGGCTGTACGAGAAACTCCTCTACTTCAAGTTGAGCAGAAACAAATTCCTTTAATTCATCATAAGAATAAAGGTGTTCGTCCGTGTCAATCAATAGCCTGAAATCATTTCCCACACGTTCAATCAGGATGATCGACATCCCTTTTCGGCCATTCACGGGTTTAAACACAATCTTACGATAAGCATCGAGCATCGAGAAGAAATGACTCGTCCCTTTGATCACTTCAGAAGGGATCAAATATTGGGTCAACTCGCCTGCTTCCATCAGTCGTTTATAAACGGACATTTTATTGCCGATTGAATGAGTGGTAAACGGAATGTCCTGTTTCAGTTTTTCAATCACTTCACTAGATTTTGCAAGTTTTTCAGGACTCCCGGTGTTATAGATGACATGAGGGAACGGAAATGTCCCTTGGACCCATTTCCCGTCCTCATATTCATAACCGGAAATGGTTCTGGTAGTAAAGTCCACTCCACCAGGTGAGAAATAGATCATCTTTGTGCCTTCTGCCTTTGCCACTGCTGCATATGCATACGATTTAATGACACTGTCGGGATGCTTTCTATGGTGGAGCATTCCAATTCGGATCAAATGATTGACCTCCTTCATAACTCTTAATGTTTTCTTCCTAACTAGTAAATGACAACAACACGATATAGGGAACGACACTTGTATTGGGTCATGAGCCTTTTTTTATAAAAGCATCGTAGCGCTGTTTCCTCTTTAAGTGACAAGGGGATCCGCTATGAACTGTGGGACCCATAAATGCTATTCCACAATAGTCTGTAAAAATAGCGGGTATGTCCCCTGAAGCAGACCTCCAGTCCAAAAAGGGTGAGGAGGCCGTCCCTGCTGGTAATGATGGCAGGCAGGCCCTTTGCCTCACCGTATTCCGGCCAATATCCGGCGAGGATGGATTCTGGATCAGTCCCGTAAGTCGCGGCCACCACCATGTTCCCGGTGTTCGTGAACCAGGCGGGCCGGTAAACAAATCCGCTATCCTCTGCTTCGAACCCTTTTGTGAGAGCATGCCTTTTATAATTCATTTGCACGAGTGCGTTTTTATTGAATCCACTCGAGTGTGTTTCTGCATCACATAACTCAAAGAGGGTGGTCAACGCCTTTGAAGCACCCGCACCGATTCCGATTATTTTCCCGCCTTTTCTCATGAATTGTTGAAGATTTTTTTTGCATGCATCTTGCTGTGCCTGTGACTCCAGCACATAATCACGGTACTGTTTCCGTACTTTGGACGCTGGATAGAATAGGTGCTCGTAGCCGTTGTAAATCAGAACATCAATTTTGGATAATGTTGTACTTGAAGCGAGCTCCTTTGATTCGTGTTCCGTGTAGGGGATGTTCATTTCTTGAAGTGCGAGTGCAAGCCCCGCATGTGCTTTCTTATGAAACATGCCTCCATCGATGATGATTCCGACTCGTACCCTCTTTGCTGAGCTTGCTGTGTATGAGAACGGGAGGGGAGTGTCATCCTTGTTTCCTTTGTAAGGGATCATCCTTTTATGCAACCGTACGGATGAGGAGAGACTTTGAATACCCCAGCATAATGGGAGGCTCCAGGCACAAAGCTCGGACACTCTTTCTGGACCATCGGACAAATTTTCCCCCTGCGAAAGCAAACAGTGCGCAAGATTCGCACGTGGTTGATTCATTGGCACAACGATCGTTCCGGTCGGGAACGTATGGCCACCGGACTTGAATGGTTTCGTTGTGGAATATAAATGGATCCCATTCTGTATCAGGTGGGATGAAAGCTTCCCGAGTTGATCGGGGAACAACGGTTTATCACTTAGATAATAATAAGCCGGGAAATAGTCTGGCGCTTGTCCGGGATGATTCTGTTGAGTCCCCCGGCGGAAGAAGGCAGAATGAGTGTCATTCAATTGTTTCTTGTTTTTCGAGATGTGAGTGAGAGCCGATAAGAGGGCGATGAGTAACCAGGTGGTTCCGTCTTCGGACCGGCTTGGGGATTCGATGGTGATCCCGATTGCCCCTTGCAGGATTGAGTACATTGAACAACTGAAAGGACTGTAGTCGTCCCATCCACTTTCTTCGTCTCGATAAGGGATATAAGTACCTTTGATTGACTTGAACCTTGCAGATGAGAATGTGTCTTTTTCTGACACTAAAGAGGCTTCCATCGCCTTTGCAAGTGGCAATGCTCCTTTCAGGTATAAATCATATTCATAGCTGGGATTGTGTGGGGGGGTACATGGTTCGATCAATCCGATATAAGAGTCATTTCGCCAAACATACCCATGCAAGTCCAATACAACTGCAGGCTCTTCTTTCACAATCAGATTTACGATGCTCAAGGTTTCCGGCTGTGATTGGGTGATAAAGTCCCTATTGAGGTCGAATCCAGCTGCATTATAACGAGTGTTATCCACATAACCATCCGGATTGCAGCTCACTACACAATGAATGACCAAATCATCCATCCAAGGAAGACTATCACCTTTCTCCCGGATGTGATCCAGTAAACGCAAGATGGCTGACGATCCCGCGGCCTCATGGCCATGAATTGAAGCGGTGATGACGATCGAGGTCTTATTCTTGGAAGGGTTGCTTATTTTCCACTTATTCATCATCTTCGTACGCTCTGGCTTCTGGATTGTCACACACCAAATGTCCCTTCCGCGTACGGACTTTCCAATTGAAGAAATAGAAAGGAATGGAGAGTTACTTGTCGTTTTTTTTATAAGTTGTACTAACGTTTCGTAAGAAAGTTTGTTGTATTCCATACAATTCCTCCTTTCTATAGTTGATTCGAGACCCATCCATTATGCGATGGACAAGTGCCCTTTTTGGACAAGAATGGTGCAATGGTTGCACTTTATCCAAGCGTTCTTGCCATAATTGAAGCATTGCAATCCCTACAAATGGTCTTTCGCCGTTTCCACAATGGAAACTTGTACATAAAGTAATACGAAGGTTTGAAATAATCGAATGAGAGAGAGGTGTACTCCTTGTGGTTGTATCGATAGAACGATCCTCATTTAAGGAGCTTGAACCAGTCATTTCGATGGCTATAAGAGATGGGATGAGGGTGAAAGATGTACCTGGATCCGTTTGGTTCTGTGCAAGGGTCGATGGAGAGATAGCAGGTTTTGTCTCTTGCTATATTAGAACGAAACACGGAAAAGCCGTTTTTAAAAGTGATTACGTACGGGAGGAATTCAGACGCAAAGGCATTTATAGGCTGTTGTTCGAAAAGAGATTGGAGTATATAAAGGATTTCGAGGAAGTACACGTGATAAAAGCATCGTGTACGAAAATGTCGTTGAGCTGCTTTCTGTCTTACGGATTTGAGAAAAAGGCAAGCAGATCAAGGAAATACACAGATGTAGAGCTCCATACGCTCAATCATTGACAGGAGGAATGACATGATTACGCTGAATTTAAAGGATGTCAGAAAGGCATTGAACGGAACGGTGGTCAGTGGTTCTGACAGGATGGATATCCATGATGTGATCATCTTTCATCAACATAAATTTAAGATGAAGAACACACTGGTTTTCATTGACAAAAAGAAGGACGTTAGTGAGAAAAAGTGGGATAGGATGTTAAGAAATGCTCCATGTGCCGTCATCACCGATTATGAACCCGGTGTCTTGAAGGGTGCCAACGGTATGACCATCATTCAGGTTGATGACGTTAGAGAGGCGTTCTTCAAGTTTACAAGCTACTACCGTGGAATCTGTCCCGTACCGGTTGTGGCGATCACAGGGACTTGCGGGAAGACGACAACCCGGGAGATGCTTGCACATATTATGGAAGAAAATCATTCAGTCGTTTCAACAGACCAGAATGACAACGCACCTCATCGTTCATTGGAATACTTGATGAAAATAAATGAACGGACGGATGTAGGAGTGTTTGAAACAGGTCTTGGAGGACCTGGGGATCTGCGTTATCACTGTAATGTCTATCAACCTGATATCGGGATCATCACCAACATCGGGGTCTATCATCTGGACCGTTGTAAAACCTTTGAACGATACCTGGCTTCTAAAGCGGAAATGCTTGAGGGACTCCGGAACAAAGGCACACTGATCCTCAACGCGGATGATGAGAATATTGCGAAAATCAGCCTCGGCGAATATAAAGGAAAAGTTCATTATTTCAGTATCCAAAAACCTTCCGATTTCAGGGGTACCAGTATTAGGATCAGCGAAGAAGGGACACGCTTTACCTTGGTTGCATACGGTAAAGAATATCCTGGATTCATCCCTGAGGTCGGCGAACACCAAGTATACAATGGGCTTGCTGCTTTACGTGCAGCTGCGGAGCTCGGAGTCGACATCGAAACGGGAATCCAAAGATTGAGTACTTTCAGGAACTTGGACCGACACTTCCAATTAGTAGAAGGAAGGAACGGCTCCACCATCGTGGATGATACATGGAATATCAACCCTACTTCATTAAAGCAAGCCATCAAGACATTGAATGCCATCGGGAAGGGGAAGAAACGGATCGCTTTGCTTGGCGGCATTGGAAGGCTCCGTGATGAGGCGAATGAACTTCATTCGGAAATCGGTAAGTATGTGGCAGAAAGTAACATCGATGTGCTTATTACCTTTGGTGTGAAAGCAAGATATATTGCCAAATCCGCAGAAATAGAAAATCCGGATCTCATTGTTCATTCATTCACCTCTATAGATGGAATTGAAGAGACAGTGATGAGATACCTGGATGATCAGTCTTATCTACTGATAAAGTGTCGTCGTGGTGATGAACCGCTGATGAAACTTAAAGAACGCTTGATGGAAGGATAATTTCAATCACTCTGATAATCGGCGGTGCACCCTTATTACAAAAGGGGTGATTGAAGAATTCCGGATGAAGAAACCGGAACCAATATAGAACAAAGACAGGAGTGAAGACATGAAAGCACTGCAATTGAAAGACTTGATTCATGTGATGGATGGGCAGTACGTGTACGGAGATGAAGACTTCGTTGTGATGGATGCAATGGTTGCGCATTTACACAGGATCAAAATGAAGAACACATTGATATTCTTGAAAAAAAGGAAGCCATTTCAGTTGAAAAAGCTGAAACGGTATGCCCCTTACATCATTGTAACCGACAAAAATGATGATGAAATTGAAGAAATCGAGGCAGCCGGACTTGTCAAGGTACAGGATTGTGATGATGCATTCTGGAAGTTTACCCGCTATTACCGGAGCCTCATCGACATACCGATCGTCGCAGTAACCGGAACATGTGGGAAATCCACTACGAAAGAGATCCTTTCCCATCTTCTATCTCCAACGCACTCCATACAATCCACAATCAGAAGCAGAAACGCCACCAGAAAGTCCTTTCAATATTTAATGGGAATTGATGAAGAAACAGATGCAGCGGTATTTGAAACAGGCTTGCGGGGACCGGGGAACCTGAGCTATCACTGTAAAGTGTTTCAGCCTACGATCGGCATCATCACCATGATCGGCATTGACCATCTGGATAAATGTAAAACGATTGATGGCTATATCAAAGCCAAATCAGAAATCGTCTCAGGGGTCAGAAAAGGTGGAACGCTCATATTGAACAGTGAGGATGAAAACTCTCAAAAGGTATCACTCCATGGGTTCGAGGGTGACATCATTTATTGCGGAATGAGTGAAAAGGCTGATTACCGTGCAAGCGATATTGAGTACAAAAGGAACGGTATGTCCTTTTATTTGCACCATCAGAAGCAGAAATTCAATATGTATATCCCAGGCTTTGGAACTCATCAAATCTACAATGCACTCTTTGCCGTGGCAGCGGCCCATAGAATCGGTCTAGGCTTAGTCGAGGCTTCGGCACGGTTGAGGACATTCGAGAACTTAGAAAGACACTTACAAGTGGAAAAAGGCATAAATGGCTCGATCATCATAGATGATACATGGAGCACAAATCCTACATCCATTTCTGCTGCAATCGATGTCCTTGAAAACCTCGGGCTTAAAAAGCGAAGTGCATTAATATTAGGTGATATTGCCTATTTGGGTGATGGAGAAACAGAAATTTACGATGATTTAGGAAAGCAACTTGCATCCAAGCGGATCGATATCTTGATTGCGGTCGGTGAGAAAACGGAATACTTGGCACAACAGGCGAAAACATATGGGTTTAAAGGGGAGATTCATACATCAAGGTCTCCGGCTCACATTAAGGGTGTGCTGAACAATTTGTTGAACGATGAGACCATTCTTTTAATTAAGGGGTCTATGATGGATACCGAACTGATTGAGTTTGCACAGTCACTAAAGGGATAGTTCACTGGTAATGGGTGTAAAGGCCTTTGGTCTTTACACTCTTTTGTAAGGCTTTAGTACTGGCAATTATTACATAAATCATCGGAAGGAATGGGATGTTATACTTGCTGTGGCTATTTTTAGAATATTGCACTTAATTAACAGATATTCACAGGAGGTTTAATATGAAGAAACTAGTGACGACAACGGTCTGTACAGTTGCTTTGACGTTCAGCTCTGTTACGATCCCACCGATTTCCCAATCGATAGCGGCAACCGCTCCTCAACAAACAGAGGTGGAAATGAAGGCGGACGATATCATCTCGACGGCCAAGAGCCTGATCGGGACCGCAACATATGAAAGATATGTCTATAACCCGCCGTATGAATTCGGATGTAGCGGATTCATTTATTATGCATTCAAAGAGAACGGCATCGACCTAGCGACAAGGGATACTAATGTCCAGGCGCAGCTGGGTGAATACGTGCCAAAGGATGAACTTCAAAAAGGTGACCTTGTATTCTTTGATTCAAATCCCAATGATGATGACCCTGTTACCCATAATGGAATTTACATAGGGAACAATAAGATCATACATATGGCTGATGAAGAGAATGATATTCTCATCTCGGACCTAGATGGAAAAGATTATTATCAAAATAACTACAAAACAGCACGACGAGTACTGCCTTCATTCATGTACAACGAGGCTCCGTCTTCCACGGCAGAAAAGGTGGTCCAAATCGCTGAAGGATTGATCGGTAAAGCGTCTTACGGTTCTCCTTATAATGAAGGAACCCTTACATTCAATGGAGCGGGGATGACGTATTATACATTCAAACAGGTTGGTATCGACCTTGAATCGAAGACAGCCATCGAACAATCAAAGCTTGGCGAACCGGTAAAACGTGAAGACCTCAAAAAGGGTGATCTTGTTTTCCTATCAAACAACTCAAGTGATGGGAAGATCGTTCACGTAGGCATCTATGCAGGAAATGACCAGATCATCCACGCTGCAGGCTCTGATTCAGGCGTTAAGAAAAGTGTCATCCTGAATGGGTACTATGACGAACACTATGTAACGGCACGCCGCGTGATTGATGTTGACGCTGCTTCCTCCGGGGATTCCACAGGTAGTGAAACGCCAGTGGTGGAGGAAAAGCCTACTGATCAACCTACTACAGGAACGGAAGGGAACCAAGAATCAACGACAAGTCCTGAACCAGAGGCACCGATTGATACTGTAACGGATCCTCAGCCAGAAACACCTGCAGACAAGCCGGAACAAGAAACGGAAACCCAGCCTGAGGTGCCTGTCGAGCAACCGGAAGACAAGGAAGATGTTGCTCCTGTCCAACAGGATAAAGGCACCGCCATCTCAAATCTTGCAGAATCCTTAATTGGAAATGCACAATATGGCCGCTCGTATGATGAAAGCACGATGAGCTTTAATAGTTCAGGGTTAGCTTACTATCTATACAAACAAAACGGGATCGATTTACAGGACAAAACATCGATTGGGCAATCGACAAAAGGACGTTATGTCTCCAAAGGCGACTTGCAAGAAGGAGACCTTGTTTTCTTATCAAATTCTTCAAGTGATGGGAAAGTAGTGAATACAGCGATTTACGTCGGTAATAATGAAGTGGTCATGTCCGCTGGCCAGACATTGGGCGTAGTGAAGCGAAGCCTGAATAGAAGCTGGTACCAAGAAAACTATGTTACTGCCCGCAGAATCATTGAATAAGTAATAGAAGAAAACGGGACGAACATGTCCTGTATGAAGAATAGATCCGGACCATCATCCATTCCTGAATCAGGAGCTGGATGATTCCGGATTTTTTTCTGCTTTTCTTACGTCCTGGTTGAAACAATTGGAACTTATTTCAAAGACAATGTACGCGCTGATTCAGTTTAAAGGGTGTTGGCTTTGGGTAGTAATAAAACATACTTGTGGTGGGGCATCATCTTAGTATGTATCTCCATTAGTGGTATTATCATACAACCACCCAGAGGATAGGTTTAAACATGAAAACGCTTTATCCATTAGTGTGAAAGCTTTTCTTAAGGATTGGTTTGAATTTGTCGATTTTCCATGAAATATTTTTGTTACGATTTATACCAAAATGTTATACAGCTGAAATTAATTTCTGCTATAATACTCCTTGTTGACTCATCCAATTTACAAAAACTACAAATTACGTTTACTAAATCTTAATATAAAAGGTGATTTGAAATATGAACTTCTTAAAGAACCGTTTCAACGATATGCGTAATGAGATGCGTGCTGGGAAGTTGACTTTCTTCTTTACAGTAGTCATCTTATTCTGGTTAAAGACCTACGTTGTCTATTTAGCAGAGTTCAATCTTGGTATTCAAAATGTTATGCAGCAATTTTTATTATTCATCAACCCATTAAGTTCTGCTTTATTTTTCTTTGCATTAGCACTGTTTTGGAAAGGCAGGGGGAGATACGTTGCGTTCATCGTCATCAACCTTCTAATGTCTTTCATCTTATATGCAAACGTGGTGTACTATCGTTTCTTTAATGATTTCATCACGGTGCCGGTCATCCTACAGGCTAAGACCAACAACGGTCTTGGAGGAAGTGCGATGGAACTCTTGAATCCAGTGGATATCCTTTATTTCACGGATCTATTCATCATCATTGGATTGATGGTCCTTAAGAAAGTGAAACCACAGGAGAAATTGCGTTTCCGAGCGGTATTCGCTGTTATGACTTCAGCGGTTCTCGTATTCCTGTTGAATCTTGGCCTTGCGAACATCGATCGTCCCGAGCTTCTAACGCGAAGCTTCGACCGTAACTATCTGGTAAAGTATCTGGGGACGACGAACTTTACGATTTATGATGTTGTCCAGAATTCTAAGACCCATGCTAAGCGGGCAATGGCCGATAGCAACGAGGTCTCAGAGGTGGAGAACTTCGTCAAAGCCAACAAAGTTGCTCCTAACCCTGAAGCATTTGGAAAAGCAGAAGGGAAAAACGTCATTTATATCTCGATGGAATCCCTGCAATCATTCATGATTGGAAGAGAGTTGAATGGAGAGGAAGTTACACCATTCCTGAACTCACTGGTGGGAAGCAAAGAAGCAATGTACTTTGATAACTTCTTCCATCAAACAGGGCAGGGTAAAACATCCGATGCCGAGTTCATCATTGAAAACTCTTTATACCCTCTTCCGCAAGGTGCAGTCTTCATGACGCATGCAAATAATACGTATCAGTCAGCACCTGCCTTATTAAAGGATAAAGGGTATACTTCTGCCGTGTTCCATGGTAACTACAAGACATTCTGGAACCGTTCTGAAATGTACCGATCCATCGGTTATGATCAGTTCTTTGATGCAACCTACTTTGATATGAGCAATCCTGAAGAACAGCTTCCATATGGTCTGAAGGACGAACCGTTCTTTAAAGAATCGATGCCGATGCTCCAAAGTTTAAAACAACCGTTCTACACAAAGTTCATCACGTTATCCAACCACTTCCCATTCGACCGTCACGAGGAAGATACGGACTTCCCAACGGCTGAAACAAGTGATGGTGTAGTGAATCGTTACTTCCAAACGGCACATTACATGGATGAACAGCTGGAGAACTTCGTGAACGATTTAAAAGAAAAAGGTCTATATGACAACACGATGATTGTCCTGTACGGAGATCACTACGGAATTTCCGACAACCATAATAAAGCGATGTCTGATATCCTTGGCAAAGAAGTCAATGCTTATGAAAGTGCCCAGCTTCAACGTGTACCAGTATTCATCCTGAACTCTGGTGCCGAAGGTGGAGTCAACCATACGTACGGCGGTCAGATCGACCTTCGCCCTACGGTCATGCACCTTCTTGGAGTGGATACGAAAGACTATCTAAGCTTTGGTCAGGACTTATTGTCTGAAGAACGAAAGCAAATCGTACCTTTCCGTAATGGAGATGTTATTACTGAGAAGTATTCAAACATCAAAGGTGCATGCTACGACAATGAAACTGGTAAGCCTGTGGATGAAGGAAACGAAGAAGCAAAACAGGCTTGTGAAGATATGAGTAAGGATGCTCAAAAACGACTTGAGCTTTCCGATAAAGTGGTATATGAGGATTTACTCCGTTTCTATAAACCGGAAGGATACACACCAATCGATCGCAACGATTACCAATATGTGAATCCTAACCCGAAGAGTACGGAAAATCCTGAAGCCGGTCATGAAGAAAATCATGAATAAGCCATTATAGAAAAAAGCCAGTTCCCGGTTGGGAGCTGGCTTTTTTGCTATGTATTGAATGGCATGGTTCCTTTCATGATCAGCGATCATGATAAAAGGCATCACTCAAAAGGTTCGATGTGATCGATTTGATGTATATGCAGGTTGATCACTTCTTTCATGTCATCACCATAGAAAAGCAGATAGTCATCATTCATTTGTAGCAGTCTTCCCGAAAAAGAGCTTGGCCCCTTCTTGATTCTTAAGTAATGCACGCTCAGTAGTTGATTATTCTTGATCCACTCGTTCATCATGCCAAGCCATTCGTTCATTTGTTGTTTCTCCCTCCTGTTTTACATCACAGCTGTAGTAATGGAAGTTTGATCTACTTCATATACTTCTGAATTAATATGAATAAAAAAATAATTAAGTGAATGGTTAGATAAACCCTTATATCTTTTTATCGGAGGGTACCCTTCATTATTTACTTGGAATTTATATACAGATTATGGAGTGTAGAACCCTTCTGTTTTAATTTTTGGCACTGTTAGACACCTCTGCCTGATTCCATGCAAGACTTCAAAGGCGTGTTCTAGTGGGGGAAGAACCGATTTAGGGAAGCTTTTCTCCTTATGACTTTAAAGAAGTTAAATTAGCGGGAGTCATTCCAAGCTTTAAATCGATTAGATAATCTTTTAATTGAAAAGACCCCTGTCTTTTGCCAGGGGTCTTTTCTAGTTATAAACTTTCAATTTCAACATCCTTGATGCCTTTTATTTCAGAAATCGTATAATAGATATCCGTTGTCTTTTTCCTGAAGTCAACGATGATTTTCAATTCGAGAAGATGTTGGTTGTTCTTTAAGTCTTTAATTCTGATATTTTCGATTGCGATGTCTTCATCTTTTATTCGCTCAATGATCGTCCTGATATCCTGTTTTTCCTTGATGGTTGCCCGAAGATGCAATTCCTTTTCCCGCAATCGTTTTGGTCCGATGAGTGTGATGATTGAAGGAACGACTTCCACCGAAACGATAAGAAGGATGACCCCTGCGGTTGCCTCCAGATAGAAACCAGCCCCGACAGCAATCCCGATTCCGGCAGCGCCCCAAATCATGGCTGCTGTAGTCAATCCCGAAATACTGTCGTTTCCACGTCTTAGGATGACGCCGGCTCCAAGGAAGCCGATCCCTGATACGATTTGTGCAGCCAGACGAAGCGGATCCATCGTAATATTCACCTGATCTGAACCTTCGGCTATATACGCTGACTCAATCGACACAACGGTTAGAAGACAGCTCACAATACAAATGACCAAAGAAGTCTTGAGGCCAACAGGCTTCCGTTTTAATTCTCTTTCCAACCCAATGATCAATCCAAGGACAGCAGAAATCCCAAGTTTCATATATAGTGCTGTGTCTATGAACTCCACTTTGACCTCCTCCAACTCCTGAGTAAATAAATTCCGAAAAGTAACGAATGGATATAGTAATCTCTCAATCAATTGATTAAAATGAAAACAATCATTGTTTAAAAGGCGGGGAACCGCATTGAATTTTTATGGTACAGGAGATGAAATCATGACTGACACAAAAGTAAATCCATATCTTCTCTTGGCTATCGGGGTTATTTCCGTTTCCACGTCTGCCATATTAGTGAAAGTATCAAGTGCCCCTTCAGGCGTACTGGCATTTTACAGATTGCTGTTTACGGTACTTCTGATGTCGCCTGTATTTTTCTTAACCTATGTGAAAGAATTGAAAGTTATTACCTTGAAGGACTGGGCATATTCAATCATTGCAGGCGTGTTCTTGGCGTTTCATTTCATCTTGTGGTTTGAATCGCTCAACTACACTTCTGTCGCAAGTTCCACGGTACTTGTGACCCTTCAGCCCTTATTTGCGTTCCTTGGCGCTTATTTATTCTTTGGGGAAAAGATGACTGGAAAAGCCGTTTTATCCGCCATTTTGGCAATCGCAGGAAGTTTCATCATCAGCTGGGGTGATTTCCGGATCAGTGGCAGCGCCCTTTGGGGTGATATCCTCGCGCTCATCGCGTGTGGATTGGTGACAGGCTATCTCTTATTCGGTCAGACTGTACGCAAAAGAGTATCCTTGATTACCTACACATATTTGGTTTATGCGATAAGCGCGGTAGTTTTACTGGCGTATGTACTAATGCGGGGAGAGAGTCTCGGTCCGTATCCGAAAGAAGACTGGATCTACTTTCTGATGCTTGCCATCATTCCGACCCTGCTCGGCCACACGTTATTTAACTGGTCACTAAAGTGGTTGAGCACATCCACCATTTCAATGGCGATCCTCTTTGAACCGATAGGTGCCTCTATGTTGGCGTTTTGGCTATTGGGGGAAAAAATTCTTTTTACACAAATCGCGGGAGGGGTCATCATCATCTTTGGAGTGACTCTCTTCTTAATAGAAGAAAGAAAAGTGAAAAGAATGATTCAACAAGTCAATGAGGTGAATAAGAATGAAGGATTTTCAAATTAGAAAAGCTGTACCAGATGATGCAGAAGGAATCGCGAACGTCCATATAGGAAGCTGGAAAACGACGTATAAAAATATTGTCTCGGATGAATACCTCGATTCATTGAATGTGGGGGATAGAAAAGTAAGGTGGGATGGTATCCTCTCTGGTCCACATGAAACGTATGTGTGTGAAATGAATAATGGAGAGATATCCGGTTTTGTTTCTATTGGGAGGGAACGGGATGAACACCAAGATGGTGAGTTATATGCCATCTACCTATTGAAGGACTACCAAAGAAAAGGGCTGGGGAGCAGCTTGTTTACGTTTGCTATGGATACCTTAAAGTCGCAGGGCTATTCCAATATGCTTGTTTGGGTGTTAAGGGATAATCCCTCAAAGCATTTCTATTACTCATTCAAACCTAAAAGCTGTAAGGAACAAAAAATCATGATCGGCGACAGGGAGTATGATGAAGAAGGACTTCTTTTCACTCTTTAACTTTTATAAACAAGCAGGCACTCCTAAGACAGCTGCAAGTTATTTCTTGAAGTATGCTGTATAATAATCAAAGACAAGAGCCGCAGTTCTGATTGAACTGCGGCTCTCCCTTTGTTTGCGAATGTTGAATTTTGACTTACTTGGGGATACGGGAGTGGTTAAGAGAATGTGTATGTAAATCCTGAAAACACAAATGCCATCACTACCGAAAGGATGAATGTGAATCCACGTACCGGTCGAGTGCTGTCGCTGATCTTCAGACCCAATACATATGAGTAGGCAAATAGATAAATGGCCATAAAGTAAGATAGATATTGTGCAAGTTGTATAAGTGTCATGAGACGCTAACTCCTTTCATATGCAGTCTATTCTTATAGATATGATGGTTGTCCCGCTGGAATGTCTAAAAAATGAAATCCAAATAACTTTTTGTAAAAAATATATTGCAATAATATTAAGGGCGTGATATATTAATAAACGTCGCTGATACAACAACCGACATTCTGAAAAAAGAATTTAAAAAAGTTGTTGACTCAACGATTGAAAATGTGTTACATTAATAAAGTCGCTTCGGACGGAGCGCGCAACAAATTGAACCTTGAAAACTGAACAAAACAAGACAACACGTCAACGTTAATTCTAGATTTACCGTAACGAATATCGTTACAAAAAAGAGCTATTCAAACTTTTATCGGAGAGTTTGATCCTGGCTCAGGACGAACGCTGGCGGCGTGCCTAATACA
>NZ_JAIVAR010000010.1 GCF_020171925.1 Rossellomorea aquimaris | reverse complement strand
CGTCTGGTGATAATGGCGAAGAGGTCACACCCGTTCCCATGCCGAACACGGAAGTTAAGCTCTTCAGCGCCGATGGTAGTTGGGGGCTCTCCCCCTGTGAGAGTAGGACGTCGCCAGGCAAATAGAAAAAGCAGCTCTTTTGGGGGCTGTTTTTTTGTTGTTTGAGGATGTGGTTGGTGGGGGAGATGATGTGGTGTTGTAGTGGTGTGGAGGTTGATGTGGGGTCATCTTCATCCAAGTCACATAAAAACATCTACTTTTTTTCATTTTCAGCCCATTAATTTGTCTTTTTTTAATAAAACCCTCCGTTTTTTACTTGAAGCGCCATTCATCCACCTTAAAAGAGCGTTTAAACCTATACCCTTTGCCGTATTATGGGTAATTTAATATCATAATTGAAGGACTTATTATCGAAAATAGCCAATTTATTATCGAAACCGGAAACTTTATTATCAAAAATCAAAATTTATTATCAAAACCAGCCTCTGTCCCGGTTTTCCCCACCCCGATACCCGCCGCCTCGATCAACTACCATCCCGATCCTGAGTGTTAACTGTTGAAGAGGTTCATACACATCCAACCTCACTAAAAACACTCGCTTTTCTTCATTTTTAACCCATTAATTTGTCTTTTTTTATAAAAACCCTCCGTTTTTTATTCCAAAAGTCTTTCATTCATCTTAAAACTACGTTAAAACTCATACCCTTTGCCGTATTTTGATTGATTTATGATCAAAACTGAAAGACTTATTATCGAAAACAACGAATTTATTATCAAAACTGGATCTCTTATTATCAAAAATCCAGATATATTATCAAAACCGTCCTCTACCTCGCTCTTTATCACCCCGATATCCGCCGCCTCATCAACCGCCCACCATCCCGATCCTGAGTGTTAACTGATGAAGGATTCATCCTCATCCAATCCGACTAAAAACATTCTTTTAAGCCCGTAAATTTGTCTACATATAATAACTCCCCCTTCTATCCACCTATGTTAAGATAAAACCAAACTACTCAGACCGAGGTGAGTCCATGAAAAAACATATACTCTTTTATCTAGGAATCTTACTGGTCGGGTTATCGTTCCTCGGTTTGTACCTGGGTTATAAACCCAGGGCCGGCGCAATAGGAAATGGTCCCAATGACCAACTGATCTGGTTCACTTTTGCCACACAATTTATATCAGGCATCTGTTCCATCTTGCTTTCAGTGGCCAAGAAAAAGTAACATATAAATCAGTCTTCAAGTTACATCCACAGCAGACCCCGGGGTGACTGCATACAAACCATGTCTCTACTGCGACCTCTAGCTTCATCTGACTATTGCATACATAAGCACCCTCCCTTCAACAAAACGTTAACTTTCCCACTCTAACTTACATACAATAGCCTAGGCGTATAGATGAATCTTTAATAACTTGAAAAAACTCGTTCTTATACGTTTAAATGTTTTCCAAAACAGGAAAACTTCTAACGAGTGGTTCAGGATTGCAAAGTTTTGGACCCGATTGTATAATTATAGTCAAATATAGTCAAAGTCAAATGAGGAGGAGGTTTGATGAGGAACATTTCCGACATCATCGAAAGTTATTTAAAGAATGTTTTGGACCTAAGTGAAAGTGAAATAGTAGAAATAAAAAGAAGTGAAATTGCAGATAAATTTCAGTGTGTTCCTTCTCAAATCAACTATGTGATCAATACACGGTTCACGATTGAGAGAGGGTACGTGGTTGAGAGTAAGCGTGGCGGTGGGGGATATATCCGAATCATGAAGGTGAAGGCCCATGACCAGGTTCATCTTATCGATCAGTTGGTATCGCTTGTGACGAAAGCAATCAGCCAGGGTACGGCTGCCGATATCATTTTCAGGTTGGTGGATGAAGATATCATTTCGGAGCGTGAAGCCAAGATCATGCTGAGTGTGATGGATCGTTCAGTGATCATGGTCGACCTGCCTGAACGGGATATCCTCCGTGGACGCATGTTAAAAGCGATGCTTGACAGCTTGAAGTACGAGTAAGGGTTGAGGGGTGAGTCGGATGATTTGTCAAGAGTGTAATGAGAGACCTGCTACTCTCCATTTCACTAAGGTGGTGAATGGAGAGAAGAACGAAGTCCATTTGTGTGAACATTGCGCACAGGATAAGGGAGATCAGTTCATGTTTGATTCTTCCCCTGGATTTTCTGTGAACAACCTATTGGCAGGTCTACTGAATATATCTTCCCCTGCATTCAAGCAGGCGAAAGCTTCAGAGGTCCCTCGGCAAGAGGTACTGAAATGTGAGAAATGCAACATGACGTTTCAGCAGTTCATCAATGTAGGGAGATTCGGATGCTCACAATGTTACGGGACGTTCAAATCACAGTTGGACCCCATCCTTAAAAGGGTTCACAGTGGCAATGTCGAGCATCATGGAAAGATCCCGGAGCGAATGGGCGGAACGATTCATATAAAGAAAAAGATCCTCCAATTGAGATCGGATTTGCAGGATGCGATTGAGCAGGAAGAATTCGAGCAGGCTGTCGAGATAAGGGATAAGATCCGCTCCTTGGAGAAAGAGGTCAGGGATGAAAGGGGAGATGCCGAATGAGCCTGGAGAAGTTTCTAAGCAATGCGGTCAGCTCATGGATGAATCAGGAAGGTCCTGATTCGGATATTGTATTGAGTTCGAGAGTCCGTCTTGCCCGCAACTTTACAGAGTTTCGCTTTTCTACCCTTTATTCTGCCGAAGAAGCGGATGAGATTGTACGGAATGTAAAAGAAAAGATCCCGCTGTATCCCGATAGGCTAGGGAAATTGGAGTTTTTGGCAACGAAGGAGATTCAGCCCCTCCAAAAAAGGGTATTGATGGAGAAGCATCTGATCAGTCCCAATTTGGCAGAAAGCGAGAATGCAGGTGCTGTGCTTCTGTCTGATGAAGAAGATATCAGCATCATGATAAACGAAGAAGATCATATACGAATACAGTGTTTATACCCCGGTCTTCAGTTGAAAGAAGCATTGAGCCGGGCGAATGAAATCGATGATTGGTTTGAGAGTGAATTCGATTATGCGTTTGATGAGAAACACGGATACTTAACGACCTGTCCCACCAATGTAGGGACGGGGATGAGGGCATCTGTCATGATGCACCTACCGGGACTTGTGCTGACTCAGCAGCTGAACCGCATCATCCCTGCCATCAACCAGTTGGGCCTTGTGGTGAGAGGGATCTACGGTGAAGGCAGTGAAGCACTCGGGAATATCTTTCAAATATCGAACCAGATTACGTTGGGTAAGTCGGAGGACGACATCGTGGAAGACTTATTAAGTGTCGTCAAGCAGATCATCGACAAAGAAGAGTCTGCCAGGGAAGCATTACTCAAAACATCCAACATACAATTAGAAGACAGGGTATTCCGTTCACTGGGAGTCCTTGAGCACAGCCGGATCATCGAATCCAAGGAAGCAGCCAAGTGTTTATCGGATGTAAGGCTTGGAATCGATATCGGATACATCAAGAACATTTCCAAGAATATATTGAATGAATTGATGATTTTGACTCAACCGGGGTTCCTTCAGCAATACTCCGGGGGACCGCTCAGACCGAATGAAAGAGATATAAGAAGGTCTTCTTTGATACGAGAGCGAATTAAATTAGATAAAGACGCATGTGAGGAGGAAAAATAATATGATGTTTGGTCGATTTACAGAAAGAGCACAAAAGGTATTGGCACTTGCTCAGGAAGAAGCAATTCGTTTGGCACACAGTAATATTGGAACTGAACATATTTTATTGGGACTTGTCCGTGAGGGTGAAGGTATTGCGGCCAAAGCATTGACTGCTCTGGGGCTTAGTCCGGAGAAGATCCAGAAGGAAGTAGAAAGCCTGATTGGAAAAGGCACGGAGAAATCACAAACCATTCATTATACACCAAGGGCGAAGAAGGTCATCGAACTATCAATGGACGAAGCCCGCAAGCTTGGTCACTCATATGTCGGAACGGAACATATTTTACTCGGACTGATCCGTGAAGGAGAAGGTGTGGCAGCGAGGGTACTTGGCAATCTTGGTGTCAGCTTGAACAAGGCAAGGCAACAGGTGCTTCAGTTGCTTGGTAGCAACGACTCCAATAATCACCAAGGCGGAGGGAACGCAAATGCGAATACTCCGACGCTAGACAGCCTGGCACGCGACTTGACGGCGATTGCTCGGGAAGGAAGCCTAGACCCTGTAATCGGAAGAAGCAAAGAGATTGAACGCGTCATCGAGGTCCTGAGCCGCCGGACGAAGAATAATCCGGTATTGATCGGTGAGCCTGGTGTAGGTAAGACAGCGATTGCCGAAGGTTTGGCGCAGCAGATCATCGCGAATGAAGTACCGGAGATCCTCCGCGATAAGCGTGTCATGACGCTTGATATGGGGACCGTTGTCGCGGGTACGAAATACCGCGGTGAATTTGAGGACCGTCTTAAAAAAGTGATGGATGAGATCCGTCAGGCTGGAAATATCATTCTCTTCATTGATGAGCTTCACACGTTAATCGGTGCAGGTGGCGCAGAGGGGGCAATCGATGCATCAAATATTCTCAAACCGTCCCTTGCCCGCGGTGAGCTTCAATGTATCGGTGCGACGACGCTTGATGAGTATCGTAAATACATCGAGAAGGATGCCGCATTGGAACGCCGCTTCCAGCCAATCCAGGTGAATGAGCCGACGACCGATGAGTCCATTCAGATCCTGAAAGGGCTGCGTGACCGTTATGAAGCCCATCACCGCGTGTCGATTACGGATGAAGCAATCGACGCCGCAGTCAAATTGTCTGACCGCTATATCTCGGACCGGTTCCTACCTGATAAAGCGATTGATTTAATTGATGAGGCAGGTTCGAAAGTACGCCTCCGTTCGTATACGACTCCTCCAAACCTGAAGGAGCTGGAGTCGAAGCTTGAGGAAATCCGTAAAGAGAAGGATGCAGCGGTTCAAAGTCAGGAATTCGAGAAAGCCGCTTCCTTGCGAGATACGGAACAGAAGCTGCGCGAAGAGTTGGAAGAAACGAAGAATACATGGAAAGAAAAGCAGGGTCAGGAGAATACCGAAGTAACCGTCGAAGACATTGCAACCGTCGTTTCGAACTGGACCGGTGTACCTGTATCCAAGCTTGCACAAACAGAAACGGACCGCCTGTTGAAGCTTGAGGAAATTCTGCATTCACGTGTCATCGGCCAGTCCGAAGCGGTTGTCGCCGTTTCCAAGGCAGTACGTCGTGCGCGTGCAGGGTTGAAGGATCCCAAGCGTCCGATTGGTTCCTTCATTTTCCTAGGGCCGACTGGTGTAGGTAAGACGGAGCTTGCCCGTGCACTCGCAGAATCGATGTTCGGTGATGAGGAAGCGATGATCCGGATCGATATGTCTGAGTACATGGAAAAGCACTCCACATCACGACTTGTCGGTTCACCACCGGGATATGTAGGCTATGATGAAGGCGGTCAATTGACAGAGAAAGTCCGTCGCAAGCCATACTCCGTCATCCTTCTAGATGAGATTGAAAAAGCTCACCCGGACGTATTCAACATCCTTCTGCAGGTGTTGGAGGATGGTCGTCTGACAGACTCCAAAGGCAGAACGGTGGACTTCAGGAATACCGTGCTGATCATGACTTCAAACGTCGGGGCACAATCGCTCAAGAGCAATAAGTATGTAGGGTTCAACATCCAGGATGGGAAAGAGGATTACAAAGATATGAAAGGGAAAGTGATGGAAGAGTTAAAAAGGGCATTCCGTCCTGAATTCCTGAACCGTATCGATGAAATCATCGTCTTCCACTCTCTTGAGAAAGAACACCTTAAAGAGATCGTCACACTTATGTCCGATCAGCTTACAAAACGTCTGAAGGAACAGGATATTCATATCGAACTTTCAGCCTCTGCCAAGGAAAAGATTGCAGATGAAGGGTTCGACCCTGAATACGGGGCACGTCCGCTGCGCCGTGCAATCCAGAAGCACGTTGAAGATAAGCTGTCAGAAGAACTTCTAAGAGGGAAAGTCCTGACAGGACAGAGCATCGTGATTGATGTCGAAGAGAATGAATTTGTCGTGAAGGTAAAAGAAGAGGCGAATTCCACTACTTGATCATCGTAGAAAAGAGGTACACGTGTATGAAAGGCGTGTACCTCTTTTTTTAACTATTATGTGTCCGGGCTTTCATCCGAAAATCGATTGAAGGATAAAAGGATCACTTGAAATTTTTCATACATACTCACGAAGGGCTTTTCATTGAAAGGCTTACGTAAAATCGATACAATCAATCCAACAAGGATTGGTATGAATCGACGATGGTAACAATAGATTAGAAGAGGAGAAGACTGATTTGGCTAAGAAAAAAACGAAATTTGTATGTTCATCTTGTGGATATGAATCGGCTAAATGGATGGGGAAGTGTCCAGGATGCGGTGAGTGGAACACAATGGTCGAAGAGGTTGCGATTACAGGTAAACAGCCTCGGGCAGCTTTTATGCATAGTGAGAAGACGGGTCCATCCAAAGCAGAAAAGCTTTCATCCATTGAAACCAGGCAAGAACCAAGGGTTTTGACAGAGTCAAAGGAATTGAATCGTGTGCTTGGAGGCGGGGTCGTTCCTGGTTCACTCGTTTTAATCGGGGGAGATCCGGGTATAGGAAAGTCCACCTTGCTCCTGCAGGTTTCATCACAGCTTGCACGTCAAAATCAGAAGGTCTTATATATATCAGGGGAAGAATCGATCAAACAGACAAAGTTACGGGCAGACCGTTTGAATATAAGAGGCGATGAGTTATATATCTATGCTGAAACCAATTTGGAGTCCATTCATCAAACGATTGAACATCTTTCACCCGATTTTGTCATCATTGACTCAATCCAGACAATCTTCCATCCTGAAGTGACGTCAGCACCAGGAAGTGTATCACAGGTGCGGGAATGTACGGCTGAGTTGATGAGGATCGGTAAAACGAAGGGCATTGCCATCTTCATAGTAGGGCATGTTACGAAGGAAGGCTCGATTGCAGGTCCGAGGTTACTCGAGCATATGGTCGATACGGTATTGTATTTTGAAGGGGAGCGGCACCATTCGTATCGTATATTAAGAGCCGTAAAGAACCGATTCGGTTCGACAAATGAAATGGGCATCTTTGAAATGAAGGAGCTTGGTCTAGAAGAAGTGGCGAATCCGTCTGAGATCTTCCTCGAGGAGAGGTCGGAAGGTGCAACGGGATCTACGGTTGTGGCCTCGATGGAGGGGACACGCCCTGTACTCGTTGAGATCCAGGCTTTGGTGACGCCGACAAGCTTCAATAATCCACGCCGGATGGCCACTGGAATCGAACATAGCCGTGTTTCACTGATCATGGCTGTACTGGAGAAGCGGGTCGGGATGCTTCTTCAACAGCAGGATGCTTACTTGAAAGTGGCTGGTGGGGTCAAGCTTGATGAGCCGGCAATCGATCTTGCAGTTGCAGCCAGTATCGCATCCAGCTTCCGTGATAAAGCGTCCAATCCCCACGATTGCATCATCGGGGAAGTCGGGCTTACAGGGGAAATCAGAAGGGTTTCAAGAATTGAGCAACGTGTCCAGGAGGCAGCTAAGCTTGGGTTCAAGCGAGTGATCGTCCCTCAGAATAACTTGAGCGGCTGGCATCCCCCATCTGATATTAACGTAGTAGGCGTATCCACGATCAACGAAGCGCTGGCTCTTATTTTAGGAGGATAAGGAATGGAAGAGAGAAAAACCGAGAAATCCATATCGGATATTTTACAATTTGTCGCTCCCGGTGCGCCGATCAGGGAGGGGATCGATAACGTACTAAGGGCGAAAACGGGTGGTTTGATCGTAGTTGGCTATAATGAGAGGGTAAGGTCCGTGGTCGATGGAGGATTCCATATCAATTGTGCCTTTTCTTCAAGTTACCTGTATGAGCTTGCGAAAATGGACGGGGCCATCATCCTCAATGAAGCCGGTACGAAGATCCTTTATGCGAATGCGCAATTGGCACCCGATGTATATGTCCCTTCCACGGAAACCGGGATGAGGCATAGGACGGCGGAACGAGTGGCGCGTCAAACGAATGCCCTTGTCATTGCCATTTCACAAAGGCGAAATGTCATTACGCTCTATCAGGGGAATTTCCGTTATGCATTGAAGGATATTTCGGTGATCTTGACGAAAGCCAATCAAGCGATCCAAACCCTCGAGAAATACAAGGTCGTCCTGGACCAGAGTATATCCAACCTTTCCGTCCTTGAATTCGAGGAGCTTGTCACCCATAGCGATCTGCTGCAAGTGCTGCACCGATTCGAAATGGTGCTTCGTATAAAAAACGAACTGCTAACCTACCTAAGCGAACTCGGGACCGAAGGCAGACTTATTCGTTTGCAGATGAATGAATTACTCGCTGATATTGAGGAAGAAGCGATGCTCATCATCCGCGACTATGCACATGACAGGGATATCAAACCATTTGAAGTATTATATAAATTCCAGGAGCTTGTTCACTCCGAGGTCCTTGATGACAATGTCCTATTGAAGCTTCTCGGCTTCCAGGGCTATGTTCATCATGATGACGCGATCTTCCCGCGAGGCTACCGTGTGCTGAATAAGATCCCGCGCCTTCCGATTGTGATCATTGAAAACCTGGTCACGGAATTCGAGACGTTGCCGAAAGTATGCAGTGCCTCTGTCGATGATTTGGATGAAGTCGAAGGAATCGGGGAAGTGCGGGCGAGAAAAATAAAAGAAGGCTTAAAACTCATCAAAGAACAGACGTTCGCGGACCGGCAATTATGAAAGATAGGACACTAGTCAAAAAGACCTTGTTATGATACAATGGAATCTTTTTCAAAAAATTGACAGTTCGATTCGGACGTGTTAGCCTTTTTCTTAAGAGCCTTTTAAAATATGGGGACTGATATATGCAGTCTCATAAGTTCATGAAGTTTTCCGAATTAAGACGTTTTAAAAATAGTAAATTGTTTATAATGAGTAGAAGGAGGTGAGGGAATGTTAAAGAATATCGTTAGAGCATGCTTCCTTATAGTAGGCGGGACGCTCGGGATCTTCTTGCTCCCGGAATTGTTGACCGTCATAAACTTATCCGACATTCTTTTGATTAACAATCCTTATATGACTGCCATATTTGGTGCCATTATCTTTTATATTCTTACGTTTTGGGCAGTCGATTACGTGGTCAATTTCGTTAAGTGGTTTGAAGATAGTCTCGTAAAGGCGCCTGTAACAGATTTATTATTTGGTAGCTTAGGCCTGATCATCGGTCTGTTTGTTGCCTATTTATTTGGTATCCCATTCAACCAGATGGAAATTCCGATCGTCAATACCGTTGTACCGATTCTATTAACATTGCTTCTTGGTTACTTAGGTTTTCAGGTCGGTTTCAAGAAGAGGGATGAACTTATGAACCTCTTCCCTGCGGCTGGTAAAGGAAAGAAGAAGGGTACTGAAGAAGACTCCGAAGAGAATGGGGTCAAAACGTTAAAGATCTTGGACACAAGCGTCATCATTGATGGACGTATCGCTGATATTTGCCAGACGGGATTCCTCGAAGGCATTGTCGTCATTCCACAATTCGTATTGGAGGAGCTTCAGCATATCGCCGATTCTTCGGATGTATTGAAGCGTAATCGAGGCCGAAGGGGTCTGGATATCCTGAACCGGATCCAGAAAGAACTTCCGGTCGAAGTGCAGATTTACGAAGGCGACTTCGAAGAGATCCAGGAAGTAGATTCAAAGCTTGTGAAGCTTGCAAAGCTTACGAATGGAATTGTCGTGACCAATGACTTCAACCTGAATAAGGTCTGTGATCTTCAAAGTGTACAAGTGTTAAACATCAATGACCTGGCGAACGCAGTCAAGCCAGTCGTTCTGCCTGGAGAAGAATTAAAGGTGCAAGTGATCAAAGATGGTAAAGAACATAATCAAGGCATCGCGTACTTAGATGACGGAACGATGATCGTCGTCGAAGAAGGCCGCAACTACATCGGCAAATACATCGATGTCCTCGTCACAAGTGTCCTGCAAACATCCGCAGGCCGTATGATCTTCGCCAAACCTAAACAACTAGAAAAAGCACTATAAAAAGCCACAAAACCAAGTCAGCCTGAATCTTTTAGGCTGGCTTATTTTATACACTGGTGGTAATTCAAGGTTTGGTTATTTTGTTATTGAAGCAGGTGCATGTACCATTTCTAAATAAAGAATGTTGTTTTAGTAAAGGGATTATCCAGCGGTTGATTGGAGTGTAAGACGAAGACTCCTGCGGGAAAAGTTGCCAATGTGAGACCCCGCAGGCGAAGCCGAGGAGGCTCACGGGCTACCCGCGGAAAGCGAAGTCTTACACGGAAATCAATAGCGGCATTCGACGGGTAATCTCTTTATTAGGTATGCATAAGTAGAAATCCATCAACTTTGCCCTGACTCCACCAATACGGTAAGCTATAATAAAGATTGACAAACGAAACAGCTAAAGGAGTAAAGGTATGGAGTATCAAGTCGTCATCCCTGCTGCCGGACAAGGAAAGCGAATGAAGGCAGGTAAAAATAAATTGCTGCTTGAGCTGAATGACTGCCCCGTCATCATCCACACATTGAGGGTGTTTGACCGCGACCCACATTGCAAGGGCATCTATTTGGCCATCAGTCCCGGCGACCGTGAGACGCTCCTGGAGTTGATCCGGGGCTTCAACATCCAAAAGGTTGTAAAATTGGTCGACGGTGGAGAGGAAAGGCAGCATTCGGTCTATAACGCACTGCTTGAGGTCGACCACGAGATCGTCCTGGTCCATGATGGGGCAAGGCCATTCATCAAACAGGAGACAATCCATCAGCTCGTGGAAGAGGCAAAGTCAAGAGGAGCATCAATTGCCGCAGTACCTGTGAAAGATACCATCAAGAAAGTCATGGACGGAACGGTCGAGGAAACGATCGAACGCTCAAGCTTGTGGATGGTGCAGACGCCACAGGCTTTTCAGGTTCCATTATTAAAAAAGGCCCACGGTGATGCCGCATCGAGCGGTTTCCTTGGGACGGACGATGCTTCCCTCGTAGAGAGGCTTGACATCGATGTTTCAGTCGTGGAAAGTGACTACGACAATATAAAACTAACAACGCCCGAGGACTTATATTTTGCTGAAGCGATCATAAAGAAGCAAGAGCACATGAGTGGAGGAAATAGACATGTTTAGAATCGGACAAGGTTTTGATGTACATCAATTAACAGAAGGTAGACCCCTTATCATGGGTGGAATCACGATTCCCTATGAGAAAGGGTTATTGGGTCATTCAGATGCGGACGTACTGCTGCACGCTGTGGCCGATGGCTGCTTAGGTGCCATAGCTGCCGGGGATATCGGGAAGCACTTCCCGGATACAGACCCTGAGTTCAAGGGTGCGGATTCCGCAAAGCTTCTTCATCATGTATGGATGCTTGTAAAAGAGGAAGGATATGAGCTAGGAAACATCGACTGTACGATCATCGCCCAAAAGCCGAAGATGGCACCGTATATCGATGACATGAGAGCGCGTATCGCAGAACTTCTGGAAGCGGATATCACCCAGGTGAACGTCAAGGCGACAACCTCGGAGAAACTCGGCTTCACCGGACGCGGAGAAGGGATCGCCGCACAGACGACCGTATTAATCAAAAAGAAATAACCACTTAAAATCCGCTTTATTCCCTATCACAACGGTGTTAAAATAAGCAGAGGATTTATAGCTCGTACTTAAAGGAGGAAACCAACATGACAAATGAAGTTCGTGTACGTTATGCCCCGAGTCCAACGGGACATTTACATATCGGTAATGCAAGAACAGCCCTATTCAACTATTTATTTGCCCGCAGTGTAAACGGTAAGTTCATCATTCGAATCGAAGACACTGACAAGAAGAGAAACATCGAAGGCGGCGAAGAAAGCCAGCTTAAGTATCTTCAATGGCTTGGCATCGATTGGGATGAAAGTGTGGACAAACCGGGTGAATACGGACCATACCGTCAATCCGAGCGTAACCATATTTATGAGCAGTATTTGAACGAACTGCTTGAAAGCGGACAAGCTTACAAGTGCTACTGCACCGAAGAAGAGCTTGAAGCCGAGCGTGAAGCGCAGACGGAAGCGGGTCAGATGCCTCGTTATTCCGGCAAATGCCGCAATCTGACAAAAGAAGACGAAGAGCGCCTTGCTGCTGAAGGCCGCCAGCCGAGCATTCGATTCAGGGTACCTGCAGGCAAAGTGTATTCGTTCAATGACATTGTAAAAGAAGATGTCTCGTTCGAATCTGATGGAATCGGTGACTTTGTCATCGCTAAGAAAGATGGAACACCTACGTATAACTTCGCGGTAGCGGTGGATGATTACTTGATGAAGATCACTCACGTCCTGCGCGGGGAGGACCATATTTCGAATACACCGAAGCAGCTGATGATTTTTGAAGCGCTTGGATGGGAAGCACCTGTTTACGGTCATATGACGTTGATCGTGAACGAAAGCCGTAAAAAGCTGAGCAAGCGCGATGAGAGCATCATCCAATTCATTGAGCAATACGAAGCCCTTGGTTACCTGCCGGAAGCGTTATTTAATTTCATTGCGCTACTGGGCTGGTCCCCTAAAGGAGAGGAAGAGTTGTTCTCTCGGGAAGAGTTCATTGAAATCTTTGATCCTGAGCGTTTATCCACTTCTTCTGCGCTGTTCGACAACCAGAAGCTGACATGGATGAACAATCAATACATGAAGAACCTGGAGCTTGATCAAGTAGTGGAACTTTCCCTTCCTCATCTGATCAAGGCAGGAAAGCTTGAAGAGCCAATGACGGATGAAAAGCGTGAATGGGCGAAGGGTGTCATTGCACTGTATCAAGAGCAAATGAGCTATGGTGCCGAGATTGTCGAGCTTTCTGAAATGTTCTTCAAGACGGACCTTGAATACGACGCGGATGCAAAAGCCGTGCTTGATGAAGAAGAGGTTCCGGAAGTCCTTCAGGCGTTTCTTGAAGAGATCGATGCGCTTGAAAACTACGAAGCGGCGGAGATCAAAAAATCAATCAAAGCCGTCCAGAAATCGACCGGCCATAAAGGGAAGAAATTGTTCATGCCGATTCGTGCGGCCGTCACTGGTCAGACGCACGGGCCTGAATTGCCGAATGCGATTGAGCTTTTAGGGAAAGATAAAGTAAAGCATCGCCTTCAAAGCCTTTTAGGTTAACATTTTCGATTAAATGTAATATAGTAAGAGTACCAATTTAATTCATAATCATCGCGTTGATGAGGAGAAGTAGGAAAAGGATGCTTAAAAGAGAGAACCATCACCGGCTGAAAGTGGTTCAGGCCTCTCCTTTTCTGAAATGCACCTCAGAGCCCGTTACTGAAACATAGTAGGTAATGGCGGTTTCCCTGCCGTTAACAGGTCGAGGTGGAGAAGGAAGAACCTTCTCAATCAGAGTGGAACCGCGCTGCCTATGCGTCTCTGTCATATATGACAGGGGCGCTTTTTATTTTCTCGGAAAGATTTCAGGAAGGAGGGGGAGACGATGTTTAAAACGTTCAAAGAGGACATCGATATTGTGTTTGATCAGGATCCCGCTGCCAGGAGTTATATCGAAGTGATCCTCACCTATTCGGGGCTTCACGCCATCTGGTCCCACCGGATCGCCCACGCGTTATTCAAACGGAAATTCTTTTTCCTGGCGCGCGTCATCTCACAGATCAGCCGCTTCTTCACCGGGATTGAAATCCATCCAGGTGCCAAGATCGGACGCCGCTTCTTCATTGATCATGGAATGGGTGTCGTGATCGGGGAGACGTGCGAAATCGGTGATAATGTGACGATCTTTCAGGGGGTCACCCTGGGAGGGACCGGTAAGGAGAAGGGGAAGCGCCATCCGACGATCCGCGATAATGCACTGATTGCCACCGGGGCGAAAGTGTTGGGATCCATCGAAGTTGGAGAGAATTCAAAGGTCGGCGCAGGATCCGTCGTCTTGAAGGATGTCCCGCCGGATTCAACCGTTGTCGGCATCCCGGGCAGGATTGTCATACGGGACGGTGTGAAAGTCCAGAAAGACCTGAATCACAGTAACTTGCCTGATCCGGTTTATGATCGCATGAAACAGATGCAGGAAGAGATTGATGAATTGAAATCATTGCTGAAAGATTATGAGGGAAGGAGTCGATCATTGTGACGATTCGTTTATACAATACATTAACGAGAAAGAAAGAGGAATTTCATCCCCTGGAAGAGGGTAAGGTGAAAATGTATGTGTGCGGTCCGACCGTATACAATTACATTCATATCGGAAACGCTCGTCCACCGATTGTGTTTGATACGGTAAGACGTTATTTGGAATACAGGGGATATGATGTGCAATATGTATCCAATTTTACAGATGTGGACGATAAGCTGATCAAAGCGGCGAATGAATTGGGAGAAGAAGTCCCGACCATCGCCAAGCGTTTCATTGAGGCGTATTTTGAGGATACAGGGGCACTTGGGTGCAAAAGGGCTGATATCCACCCGACGGTCACGGAGAACATCGATACCATCATCGAGTTCATATCGGCACTTGTTAAGAAGGGATTTGCGTATGAATCCCAAGGTGATGTATATTACCGTACAAGGAAATTCGATGGATACGGCAAGCTCTCCCATCAGCCGATTGATGAACTGAAAGCGGGTGCCCGCATCGATGTGGGTGATAAGAAAGAGGATGCCCTTGATTTCGTTCTTTGGAAAGCGGCTAAGGAAGGCGAAATTTCCTGGGATAGCCCATGGGGAGAAGGACGCCCGGGCTGGCACATCGAGTGCTCTGCCATGGCGAAGCGCTATCTGGGTGACAGCATCGATATCCATGCTGGAGGACAGGATCTTGCCTTCCCTCACCATGAAAATGAAATCGCCCAGTCGGAGGCATTGACCGGCAAGCCGTTCGCCAAGTACTGGATGCATAACGGGTACATCAATATCGATAACGAGAAGATGTCTAAATCACTTGGGAATTTCGTATTGGTCCATGACATCATCAAGGAACAGGATCCCCAGGTCCTCCGGTTCTTCATGTTGTCGGTTCACTACCGTCATCCGATCAACTACAACCTTGAGCTTCTGCAAAATGCCGGAACCGCCCTAGACCGGATCAAAACCGCTTATGAGAACCTGAACCACCGAAAAGAATCAAGCACAAACCTAAGTGAGGATAATCAGGAATGGCTTGATAAGGTAAGTGGCCTGAAAGATCAGTTCATCTCGGAAATGGATGATGATTTCAATACAGCCAACGGGATTTCGGTCCTGTTTGAGCTATCGAAGCAAGCGAATTATTATTTGATGGAAAAGAATACGTCCGTCGAAGTCATCGATGCATTCCTCCATCAGTTTGAAGATTTCTTCGAAGTGCTCGGCCTTAGCTTGAAAAAGGAAGAAGAGCTCCTTGATGAAGAAGTCGAAGAGTTGATTGAAAAGCGGATCCAGGCTAGAAAGGACCGGAATTTCCAGCTGGCGGATGAGATTCGCGACACGTTGAAGGACATGAATATCATTTTGGAAGATACACCTCAGGGCACCCGTTGGAAAAGAGGTTCCTGATGATCTACGAAACCAATGAAAAAATCGATGCGAAGCAAATAAATGCACTGGCCCTTGCGTATATGGGGGATGCCGTCTATGAAACATATGTACGGCAGCTCCTTCTGACCAAGGGGAAAATCAAGCCCAATCAACTTCACCGCGCGGCAACGAATTATGTATCGGCAAAGGCACAGGCGGCTGTGCTGAAGAAATTGTTCGATGACAACCGATTGACCGAAGAAGAAATCGCGATCGTCAAGCGTGGCCGTAATGCCAAGTCAGGAAGTGTCCCGAAGAATACGGATGTCCAGACATATAACCACAGTACGGCGTTTGAAGCGTTGATCGGCTACTTATTTTTACAGAACAGGACAGAGCGGCTGGAAGAATTATTAACGATCATATTTGACAGTCACGGGAAGGAGGAATAGAGCATGAGCAAAGATTTCATAGGAGGAAGGAACCCTGTCATTGAAGCGTTGAAGTCAGGCAGGGAAATCAATAAGATCTGGATCGCGGAAGGTTCCCAGAAGGGCTCGATCCAGCAAATACTCGGTCTTGCGAAAGATTCGAATGTCATGGTCCAGTATGTACCTAAGAAGAAAATTGAACAGATGGTTGCCGAAAATCACCAAGGTGTCGTCGCTTCGGTCGCTGCTTATCAATATGCTGAAATCGATGACATATTCGACAAAGCGGCACAGAAAGGCGAGGATCCGTTCGTCCTGATCCTGGACGAGCTTGAGGATCCTCATAACCTCGGATCGATCATGAGGACAGCGGATGCGACCGGTGCTCATGGAATCATCATTCCGAAAAGAAGGGCAGTAGGGTTGACTTCCACCGTAGCGAAGGCTTCGACGGGGGCAATCGAGCACATCCCGGTCGCGCGTGTCACGAACCTTTCACGAGCGGTGGACGAGCTCAAAGACCGCGGTGTGTGGGTTGCCGGGACTGATGCGAAAGGCAAGCAGGATTACCGTCAGCTAGATGGGACACTTCCGATCGGTCTTATCATCGGCAGTGAAGGAAAGGGAATGAGCAGGATCCTTCGGGATAAGTGTGATTTTCTCGTTCAGCTTCCGATGACGGGTCATGTCACATCGTTGAATGCTTCGGTGGCGGCCAGTATCTTAATGTATGAGGTTTACCGGAATCGCCACCCGCTGGGGGAATAGGGAGCAATGGATATTCTCCTTGTGGATGGCTACAACATCATAGGTGCCTGGCCGGAACTGAATGAGTTAAAGAAGAAAGATTTGGCGGCGGCCCGCGACCGGCTTGTCGAGCAGATGGCCGAATATCAGGGCTATACCGGCTACCGGGTAATCGTGGTCTTTGATGCTTACTACGTCCAGGGGATCGCGCGGAAGTACAATAATTATAAAGTGGAAGTATTATTCACTCGGGAAAACGAAACAGCGGATGAACGGATCGAAAGGCTGGCCATCGAGTTAAGCAACATCAAAACCCAGGTCCATGTCGCGACATCCGATTTCACCGAACAGTGGGCGATTTTCGGTCAGGGGGCTCTCCGTAAGTCTGCGCGGGAGCTTCTTACCGAAATAAATGTGATCGAAAGAAAAATCGAGAAGAAAGTGCGGAGATCCACTGATAATAAGCCTTCTTCCAAGATTCAATTATCCGATGAAGTTGCTGAAATTTTCGAAAAATGGCGCCGTGGGGAACGATGAACGGTTGACGATTGAATTTTCTGTAATGTATAATATTTCTATCTATTGTTTTGCGCGGGGGGATGTGTGTGAGCAATTTCATCAAGAAGGATGCATTTATCAGTCGATTCGAAGGCATGGATGATGAAGGAATCATAGAAGCCGTCCATCTTGGCAACAGCGAAGCGCTGGACTTCCTGATTAAGAAATATCGGAATTTTGTGAGAGCGAAAGCGCGCTCTTATTTCTTGATCGGGGCGGATAAAGAGGATATTGTGCAAGAAGGCATGATTGGTCTTTATAAAGCGATACGTGATTACAAGGAGGACAAGCTTACCTCCTTTAAGGCATTTGCCGAGCTCTGCATCACAAGGCAGATCATCACGGCGATCAAGACAGCGACCAGACAGAAGCATATACCGCTCAATTCATATGTTTCATTGGATAAGCCCATTTATGATGACGAATCTGACAGGACGCTCCTCGATGTGATTTCGGGAGCGAAGGTGATGGACCCGGAAGAACTGATCATCAACCGGGAAGAATTTGATAATATGGAAGATAAGATGGCCCAGCTGCTGAGTGACCTGGAGAGGAAAGTCCTGGCACTTTATCTGGATGGACAATCCTATCAGGAGATATCGGAAGAATTGAACCGCCATGTCAAATCCATTGATAACGCTTTACAAAGGGTGAAGCGGAAGCTTGAAAGGTATCTTGAAGTCCGGGAAATCACGATGTAAGTGTTTATTGACACAAATTGGTGACCGTGTTATTTTTGATAGGACTTACTATATACAGTACAGGTGAATAATATGGCTAAAATAGTACTGGCTTGTTCGGTGTGCGGTTCGAGAAATTACAGTATCCCTGGTAATCGCAATCAATCGGAGAGGCTGGAATTGAAGAAATTCTGTAATACATGCAATGCTCACACCCTACACAAAGAAACGAAGTAATTGAGTAATAAGTCTTGTGTATTGATTTAAGTTGGAGGTTACAAGAGGATGGTTAATTTCTTTCGCAATGTTGCATCAGAGATGAGAAAGGTCAGCTGGCCAAAACGTAAAGAGTTAACGCGCTACACGATCACTGTTATCACGACAGTTATATTTGTTGCAGTTTTCTTTGCAGTCATCGATCTGGGTATTTCCGAATTGATGCGATTCATCATCGGCACTAAGTAAGAGAAAGATAGAATTAGTTGTATATAACATGCCAAAGCATGGTATAATGAACATTAATAGAGTACATGACCTTTAAGCCCGTTCACTTTTACGGGTTTTTTCATTTGGGAAAAAAGAGGAAGTGGAATTCTTAAATAGCGAGGAGGGAAGGACGCTAAGTCCTATCAAATGGAGAAGAATTGGTATGTGGTCCATACTTATTCAGGATATGAGAATAAGGTAAAGGCAAACCTTGAAAAGCGTGTTGAATCGATGGGGATGCAAGACAAGATTTTCCGCGTGCTCGTTCCTGAAGAAGAAGAGACAGATATAAAGAACGGTAAGAAGAAAGTGGTAAAGAAGAAAGTATTCCCAGGTTACGTAATCGTTGAGATCGTCATGACGGATGACTCATGGTATGTAGTGCGAAATACACCGGGAGTGACGGGCTTCGTCGGTTCGACAGGTTCGGGTTCTAAGCCAACGCCGCTTCTTCCTGAGGAAGTGACGTATCTTCTTAAGCAAATGGGTATGTCGGACAAGAAGATCGAAGTGGACTTCGAATTGGGCGAGACCGTGAAAGTGAACGAAGGTCCGTTTGCTAACTTCACAGGCACGATCGAAGAGATCGATTCTGCCAAAGCGAAAGTCAAAGTCCATGTAAATATGTTCGGAAGAGATACCCCGGTAGAGCTTGATTTCTCTCAAATTGATAAATTATAATGGAAAAGAACTTGAAATCACTTAAAAAAAGTGATACTATTTCATAAGTCAGTCCGTCTCGACAAGAGATACTGAAACTAATAAACGTTCTTTATGTTGATAAAGACATTTTTTACATTTGAGTGGGAGGGTGAAAAGCCCAATAACCACATCACGGACTTAAGGAGGTGTGTCTCGTGGCTAAAAAAGTTATCAAAATGGTTAAATTGCAGATTCCTGCAGGTAAAGCTAACCCAGCTCCACCAGTTGGTCCTGCACTAGGTCAAGCAGGTGTTAACATCATGGGATTCTGTAAGGAATTCAATGCTCGTACAGCAGATCAAGCTGGCTTAATCATTCCTGTTGAAATTACGGTATTTGAAGACCGTTCATTTACATTCATCACAAAAACTCCACCTGCTGCTGTTCTTCTTAAGAAAGCTGCTGGTATCGAGTCTGGTTCAGGCGAACCTAACAGCAAAAAAGTGGCAACACTTAAACGCGATAAAGTACGTGAAATTGCTGAAACAAAAATGCCTGACTTAAATGCAGCTAGCGTTGAATCAGCTATGCGCATGGTAGAAGGAACTGCGCGCAGCATGGGTATCGTCATCGAAGACTAATCCAGCTTCGCTCATTTGAATGTTCCTGTTGAACGAGGTTGCGATGATGAAATGTACTGTTTCACTCTCGCAACCTTATTTCGTGGGAGGTTATTCCGCTAAAACCACATCGAGGAGGAAATATTAATAATGGCTAAAAAAGGTAAAAAGTTTCTTGAAGCTCAAAAGCTTGTAGATCGTACTACAGCTTATTCAGTGGAAGAAGCAATCGAATTAGTAAAGAAAACAAACATCGCTAAGTTCGACGCAACTGTAGAAGTAGCGTTCCGCTTAGGTGTAGATACTCGTAAGAACGACCAGCAAATCCGTGGTGCGGTTGTATTACCACACGGTACTGGTAAAACTCAAAAAGTTCTTGTATTCGCTAAAGGCGAAAAGGCGAAAGAAGCAGAAGCTGCTGGCGCTGACTTCGTTGGTGATGCAGACCTTATCAACAAAATCAACCAAGGTTGGTTCGAGTTCGACGTAATCGTTGCGACTCCGGACATGATGGGTGAAGTTGGTAAGCTTGGTCGCGTATTGGGACCTAAAGGCTTAATGCCAAACCCTAAAACTGGAACAGTAACGTTCGACGTTGAAAAAGCTGTTAACGAAATCAAAGCTGGTAAAGTAGAATACCGTGCTGACAAAGCTGGTAACGTACACGTACCTGTTGGAAAGATCTCTTTCGACAACGAAAAATTAGTTGATAACTTAACAACTATGTACGATACAATGCTTAAAGCTAAACCTTCTGCAGCTAAAGGAACTTACATGAAGAACATCGCTGTTACTTCTACTATGGGTCCTGGTGTCAAAGTTGATCCTTCAACTTTCGCTGTTAAGGCATAATTTGGTATTGACTTACTAGGGACTAATCATTATAATTAGTTCTGTTGTTAATAAACGAATACATTTGTACCGTAGACAGCAGGTGCTCCCCGGAGCTTAATTCCCTGCCGAGGTAATTGCGATAAAAATACGTGAAGAGCGTATTAGCGATGCCCTTATGTCTACCTTGATATAAGGGCATTTTTTATTGGATGACGGTATAAATGTTCATCAGTAAATCTACAGGAGGTGTAATGATGAGCAGCATTCTAGAACAAAAGCAACACATCGTTGGAGAAATCTCTGACAAGCTAAAGAACAGTGTATCTACAATCATTGTAGATTACCGTGGCCTAGATGTTTCTGAAGTAACTGAGCTTCGTAAACAACTTCGTGAAGCTGGCATCGACTTCAAAGTGTACAAAAACACTATGACTCGTCGTGCTGCTGAGGAAGCTGGTCTTGAAGGGTTGAACGAATTCTTAACTGGTCCAAACGCAATCGCGTTCAGTTCAGAAGAAGTTGTAGCTCCTGCCAAGATCCTTAATAACTTCGCTAAAGAACACGAAGCACTTGAAATCAAAGCTGGTGTTATCGAAGGAACAATCACATCTGTTGAAGATGTTAAAGCTATCGCTGAACTTCCAAGCCGCGAAGGACTTCTTTCTATGCTACTCAGCGTGCTTCAAGCTCCAATGCGCAACTTCGCATTGGCTACAAAAGCCGTTGCAGACCAAAAAGAAGAACAAGGCGCGTAAGTTAAACAGAGTCGCTTAATTTAAATTTTAATGAACCAACATACTAAGGAGGAAATATAAAATGAGTAAAGAGCAAATCATTGATGCGATTAAAGAAATGTCCGTTCTTGAATTGAACGATCTAGTAAAAGCTATCGAAGAAGAATTCGGAGTAACTGCTGCTGCACCTGTAGCTGTAGCTGGTGGCGGAGCAGAAGCTGCTGCTGAAAAAACTGAATTTGACGTTGTTCTTGAGAGCGCTGGTTCTCAAAAGATCAAAGTTATCAAAGTTGTTCGCGAAATCACAGGTCTTGGCCTTAAAGAAGCGAAAGAACTTGTTGACAACACTCCAAAACCACTTAAAGAAGGCGTTTCTAAAGAGGAAGCTGAAGAACTTAAAGCTAAACTTGAAGAAGTTGGAGCTGGCGTAGAAGTTAAGTAATAATTGCATAGAAGAAAAGCTCGCTTTATAAGCGGGCTTTTTTCTTCTTTTGGTTATAGCTTTTAAGCCATGTAAAAGATGGAGGTGTAATAATGACTAATCACTATTATTCCAGCAAGCCGGAAGTGGAGAGTAATCCTCAGACGATCCGATTTGAATTGCGCGGGCATTCCCTTCAGTTCAAAACGGACCAGGGTGTCTTTTCGAAAAGGGAAGTGGATTTCGGTTCGAGGACATTGATTGAAACGTTCGAGTTGCCACAAACAGAAGGTAGCATATTGGATGTCGGATGTGGTTATGGCCCGATCGGCCTGTCTTTGGCGAAAGATTTTAAAGATCGGACGATCCATATGATCGATGTGAACGAAAGGGCGCTTGACCTTGCGGGTGAAAACGCAAAGGTGAATCGGATTGATAATGTTCGTATTTATCAAAGCGATCGCTACGCAAATGTAAGCGAAAAGAGTTTTGCGGCAATCTTGACGAACCCTCCGATCAGGGCGGGTAAGGAAATTGTCCACTCCATCCTATCTGGGAGCTATGACCACTTGGCTGAAAATGGTGAACTATGGGTCGTTATCCAAAAGAAACAAGGCGCTCCATCCGCCATGGATAAAATGGAAGAATTGTTTTCAAATGTGGAAGTCGTTGCGAAGAAAAAAGGCTACTACATCCTGAAATCGATAAAATAAATCCGTTGACGTAGCTATGGGGCTATGATAACATTATAAAATGCAAAAATATTATTTTCCGGTATTGTGTCCATATGTATACATATTGGATAAATTGGAAAAGATTATAAAATAATAGTTCGTCATATGAAAATGAGGTTTTATCATTAAAACCCTTTTTCTTTTTGTCTTGTGTAGAGTGGTAAACTCTACTATAGACATATAGACACAACCAAAACGCTTGATTTGAGGGGTGAATCAGTTGACAGGTCAACTAGTTCAGTATGGACGACACCGCCAACGCAGAAGTTTTGCGCGTATCAGTGAAGTTTTAGAATTGCCGAATTTAATCGAAATTCAAACTTCCTCGTATCAATGGTTTCTTGATGAGGGGTTAAGAGAAATGTTCCGTGACATTTCTCCGATTGAGGACTTCACTGGTAATCTCTCTTTAGAATTTATTGATTATAGTCTGGGAGAGCCAAAGTACTCGGTGGAAGAATCAAAGGAAAGAGATGTAACTTACTCTGCGCCGCTTAGGGTGAAAGTCCGTCTTGTGAATAAGGAAACTGGAGAAGTGAAAGATCAAGACGTATTTATGGGTGACTTCCCGCTTATGACAGATACAGGTACATTTGTCATTAACGGAGCTGAACGTGTAATCGTTTCTCAGCTTGTACGTTCACCTAGTGTGTACTTCAGCGGAAAAGTAGATAAGAACGGAAAGAAAGGGTTTACTGCTACCGTTATACCAAACCGCGGAGCTTGGCTTGAGTATGAAACAGATGCTAAAGATGTTGTTTATGTGCGAATTGATCGAACTCGCAAACTGCCGGTAACGGTTCTTTTACGTGCCCTTGGGTTTGGCTCTGATCAAGAAATCATCGATCTGATCGGTGACAATGAGTACATTCGTAACACGCTCGAGAAAGACAACACGGAAGGTATCGACAAGGCATTGCTCGAGATTTACGAGCGTCTGCGTCCGGGAGAACCTCCTACAGTAGAAAATGCTAAAAGTTTACTCGTTTCACGTTTCTTTGATCCAAAGCGTTATGACTTGGCAAACGTTGGACGTTATAAGATGAATAAAAAGCTTCACATTAAGAACCGATTATTCGGCCAGACTCTAGCAGAAACTCTAGCAGATCCGGAAACGGGAGAGATTCTAGCAGAGAAAGGTACGGTTCTTGACCGCCGTGCACTTGATAAGATCATCCCATATTTAGAAGAGGGTATCGGTTTCAAGTCATACCAACAATCCGGCGGTGTATTGGAGGAAGATGTCACTCTCCAATCTATCAAGATTTACTCTCCTAATGAAGAAGGGGAGCACGAGATCAATGTGATCAGCAATGCGTATGTAGAAGAAGAAGTTAAATACATCACGCCTGCTGATATCATTTCTTCTATCTCTTATTTCTTCAATTTATTACATGGAGTAGGATTCACTGACGATATCGACCACTTGGGTAACCGTCGTTTACGTTCGGTTGGCGAATTGCTTCAGAATCAGTTCCGTATCGGTCTATCCCGTATGGAGCGTGTTGTACGTGAAAGGATGTCCATCCAGGATACCAACACAATCACGCCTCAACAGCTGATCAATATCCGTCCGGTTATCGCATCAATCAAAGAATTCTTCGGAAGCTCACAGCTTTCTCAATTCATGGACCAAACGAATCCATTAGCGGAATTGACGCACAAACGTCGTCTATCCGCACTTGGGCCTGGTGGTCTGACTCGTGAACGTGCCGGCTTCGAAGTACGTGACGTTCACTATTCCCACTATGGTCGTATGTGTCCGATCGAAACACCAGAGGGTCCGAACATCGGACTGATCAACTCACTTTCTTCCTTTGCGAAAGTGAATAAATTTGGATTCATTGAAACACCTTATCGTCGCGTTGATCCTGATACAGGTAAAGTAACCGATCGTATCGATTACTTGACGGCGGACGAAGAAGACAACTATGTAGTGGCTCAGGCGAATGCGCGCCTAGGAGACGATGGTTCATTCCTTGATGAAGAAGTCATCGCACGTTTCCGTGGTGAGAACACAGCCATCAAACGTGAGCGCCTTGACTACATGGACGTATCACCTAAACAAGTAGTATCAGCTGCGACAGCATGTATTCCTTTCTTGGAAAACGATGACTCCAACCGTGCCCTGATGGGAGCGAACATGCAACGTCAAGCAGTCCCTCTTATGAACCCAGAGTCCCCGATTGTCGGAACTGGTATGGAACACGTATCAGCGAAAGACTCAGGAGCTGCGGTCATCTGTAAGCATGAAGGTATTGTGGAAAAGGTTGAAGCGAAACAAGTTTGGGTACGTCGTGTGAAAGAAATCGATGGTCAGGAAGTAAAAGGTGACCTCGATAAATATCGTATGCAAAAATTCATCCGTTCTAACCAAGGTACATGTTACAACCAGCGTCCGATCGTAAGTGAAGGCGACCGTGTGGTAAAAGGTGAAATCCTTGCTGATGGTCCTTCCATGGAAAAAGGTGAACTTGCCTTAGGTCGTAACGTAATGGTCGGTTTCATGACTTGGGACGGTTACAACTATGAAGATGCGATCATCATGAGTGAACGTCTTGTGAAAGACGATGTATACACTTCAATCCATATTGAAGAATACGAGTCAGAGTCCCGCGATACAAAGCTTGGACCTGAAGAAATCACTCGTGATATTCCAAACGTCGGTGAAGATGCACTGCGCAATCTTGACGAACGTGGAATCATCCGCATCGGTGCAGAAGTGAAAGACGGCGACTTGCTCGTCGGTAAAGTAACGCCTAAAGGTGTAACGGAGCTAACTGCTGAAGAACGCTTATTACATGCAATCTTCGGTGAGAAAGCCCGCGAAGTAAGGGATACGTCCCTTCGCGTACCGCATGGCGGCGGCGGAATCATCCTAGATGTGAAAGTCTTCAACCGTGAAGATGGCGACGAGTTACCACCAGGTGTCAACCAGTTGGTACGCGTCTACATCGTTCAGAAACGTAAGATTTCTGAAGGGGATAAGATGGCCGGTCGACATGGTAACAAGGGTGTTATCTCGAAGATCTTACCTGAAGAAGACATGCCGTATCTACCAGACGGTACACCGATCGATATCATGCTTAACCCACTAGGGGTACCATCACGTATGAACATCGGTCAGGTGCTTGAGCTTCACTTGGGTATGGCAGCTAGATATCTCGGTATCCACGTTGCTTCACCGGTATTCGATGGTGCGCGCGAGGAAGATGTTTGGTCTACAATCGAAGAAGCTGGCATGGCACGCGATGCCAAGACCGTTCTTTACGATGGTAGAACAGGTGAACCGTTTGATAACCGTGTATCGGTGGGGATCATGTACATGATCAAACTTGCCCACATGGTTGATGACAAGCTTCACGCACGTTCCACTGGTCCTTACTCACTTGTTACGCAACAGCCGCTTGGAGGTAAAGCCCAATTCGGTGGTCAGCGTTTCGGTGAGATGGAGGTATGGGCACTTGAAGCATATGGTGCCGCATATACACTGCAAGAAATCCTTACGGTTAAATCCGATGACGTTGTCGGCCGTGTGAAAACATACGAAGCCATCGTCAAAGGTGAAAACGTACCTGAGCCGGGAGTTCCGGAATCCTTCAAGGTTCTGATCAAAGAGCTTCAAAGTTTAGGTATGGATGTGAAAATCCTTTCAAGCACGGAAGAAGAAATCGAAATGCGTGACTTGGAAGATGAAGAAGAAGTACAACAAGCAGACACGCTAAATATCTCTGAATCTAATGCACAAGAATCCGAGACAGTAGGGTCAAAAGAATAAATTTAGAGCAAATAGGGTTAGAGCCTGTAGATTAAAAGGGAGGTAGGCCCCTTGCTAGATGTAAATAATTTTGAGTATATGAAAATTGGTTTAGCTTCCCCCGATAAGATCCGTTCATGGTCTTTCGGGGAAGTTAAAAAGCCCGAAACGATTAACTATCGTACATTAAAACCAGAAAAAGATGGTTTGTTCTGTGAACGTATCTTCGGTCCTACGAAGGACTGGGAATGTCACTGTGGTAAATACAAGCGTGTACGCTATAAAGGTGTCGTTTGTGACCGCTGTGGAGTTGAAGTGACGAAAGCAAAGGTTCGCCGTGAACGTATGGGTCACATCGAGCTTGCCGCTCCTGTCTCTCACATCTGGTACTTCAAAGGAATCCCAAGCCGTATGGGACTTGTCTTGGACATGTCCCCTCGTGCGTTGGAAGAAGTCATCTACTTCGCTTCCTATGTTGTAACAGAACCTGGTGATACGGCTCTTGAAAGAAAGCAACTGCTTTCAGAGAAGGAATACCGTGCTTACCGTGAAAAATATGGAGTCAAGTTCCAAGCTGCAATGGGTGCAGAAGCGATCAAAAAACTTCTGCAGGATATCGATCTTGACAAGGAAGCTGACTTCTTGAAAGAAGAGCTAAAAACTGCTCAAGGACAACGCCGTACCCGTGCAATCAAGCGCTTGGAAGTTGTCGAGTCATTCAGAAACTCAGGAAATGATCCTGATTGGATGATCCTTGATGTTCTTCCTGTCATCCCACCTGAACTTCGTCCGATGGTTCAGCTGGATGGAGGACGTTTCGCGACATCCGACTTGAACGATCTATATCGTCGTGTAATCAACCGTAACAACCGTTTAAAACGTTTATTGGATCTTGGTGCTCCAAGCATCATCGTGCAGAATGAGAAGCGTATGCTTCAAGAAGCTGTAGACGCTTTGATTGACAATGGTCGTCGTGGCCGTCCTGTAACAGGACCTGGTAACCGCCCGTTGAAATCTCTTTCTCACATGCTTAAAGGGAAACAAGGTCGTTTCCGTCAGAACCTTCTTGGTAAGCGTGTTGACTATTCTGGACGTTCTGTAATCGTTGTTGGACCTAATCTGAAGATGTATCAATGTGGACTTCCAAAAGAAATGGCACTTGAACTATTCAAGCCATTCGTCATGAAGGAACTCGTTGAAAAAGGATTGGCACACAACATCAAGAGTGCAAAACGCAAGATTGAACGCGTACAGCCGGAAGTATGGGATGTACTTGAAGAGGTAATCAAAGAGCATCCTGTTCTATTGAACCGTGCACCTACCCTTCACAGACTTGGTATTCAAGCATTTGAACCAACGCTTGTAGAAGGCCGTGCGATCCGTCTTCACCCACTTGTATGTACAGCATACAATGCGGACTTTGACGGTGACCAAATGGCGGTTCACGTACCTCTATCATCCGAAGCACAAGCTGAAGCGCGTATGCTGATGCTTGCGGCTCAAAACATCCTGAACCCTAAAGATGGTAAACCAGTCGTTACACCATCACAGGATATGGTATTAGGTAACTATTACCTGACTCTTGAACGTGAAAACGCAGTAGGGGAAGGCATGGTCTTCGCTGATGCTGATGAAGTATTGCTTGCATACCAAAATGGATATGCGCACTTGCATACCCGTATCGGAATTCATGCAGGAACACTTCAAAATAAAACGTTCACTGAAAAACAGAACAGTCAAATTCTATTAACGACGGTTGGTAAAGTGATCTTCAATGAAATCTTACCAGACTCCTTCCCGTTCATTAACGAACCGACTAAGTCGAACCTGGAAGAAGCAACTCCTGAGAAATACTTTGTCGATGCAGGCGTGGACATTAAAGAAGAGATCAAAAACCGTGAGTTGATCAATCCGTTCAAAAAAGGTTTCTTAGGAAACATCATTGCTGAAGTATTCAAGAAGTTCGCCATTACGGAAACTTCCCGAATGCTCGATAAAATGAAAGACCTAGGTTTCAAATATTCTTCTAAAGCCGGTATCACAGTCGGTATCGCCGATATCGTGGTACTAGCAGAAAAAGAAGAAATCCTAGTGGAAGCACAAAGTAAAGTGGACAACGTAATGAAGCAATTCAAACGTGGTCTGATTACTGAAGATGAGAGATACGATCGTGTCATCTCCATCTGGAGTGCAGCCAAAGATACAATCCAAGGTAAGCTGATGGCGACCCTTGACAAGCGCAACCCGATCTTCATGATGAGTGATTCCGGTGCCCGTGGTAACGCATCTAACTTCACTCAGCTTGCTGGTATGCGTGGTCTGATGGCCAACCCGGCTGGTCGTATCATTGAGTTACCGATCAAATCAAGTTTCCGTGAAGGTCTGACGGTACTTGAGTACTTCATCTCTACACACGGTGCCCGTAAAGGTCTTGCCGATACGGCACTTAAGACAGCTGACTCAGGTTACTTGACTCGTCGTCTTGTCGATGTAGCGCAGGATGTCATCGTACGTGAAGAAGACTGTGGAACAGATCGCGGCCTATTGGTCGGATCCATCAAAGAGGGAACCGAAATCATCGAGCCTCTTGAAGAGCGTCTGCTTGGTCGATACTCACGTAAGACATTACGCCACCCAGAGACAGATGAAATCCTTGTCGATGAAAATCAGTTGATCAATGAAGACTTAGCGAAAGTCATCGTAGATGCGGGTGTTGAACACGTTTCAATCCGTTCTGCGTTCACATGTAACACGCGTCATGGTGTCTGTGAGAAATGTTATGGAACCAACCTTGCTACTGGTCAAAAGGTAGAAGTTGGGGAAGCAGTCGGTATCATCGCTGCGCAATCAATCGGGGAGCCAGGTACACAGTTAACGATGCGTACATTCCATACCGGTGGGGTTGCCGGAGACGATATCACCCAAGGTTTACCGCGTATCCAAGAGATCTTCGAAGCGCGTAATCCTAAAGGTCAGGCTGTCATCTCGGAAATTGACGGTGTCATCACTTCCATCGGTGAAGGAAAAGACCGTCAATATGAAATCACGGTCCAAGGTGATGTGGAAACTAGAAGTTACACAGCTCCTTACACGGCTCGTCTGAAGTTCGCAGTCAACGACAAAGTTGCCCGAGGACAAGAGCTTACAGAAGGTTCGATCGATCCGAAAGAACTTCTTAAAGTCCGTGACGTGTCCGCCGTTCAAGAATACTTGCTGCGAGAAGTACAAAAAGTATACCGTATGCAAGGGGTTGAAATCGGTGATAAACACGTAGAGGTCATGGTACGTCAAATGCTTCGTAAAGTCCGTGTCATCGATGCCGGTGAAACAGAAGTGCTCCCAGGAACACTTATGGATATCCACCAGTTCAGAGATGCGAACGAGAACGCATTGCTCAACGGAAGCATTCCAGCTACAGGTAGACCTGTACTGCTTGGAATCACTAAAGCTTCCCTTGAAACGGATTCCTTCCTATCAGCAGCTTCATTCCAAGAAACAACTCGCGTGTTGACGGATGCTGCGATCAAAGGAAAACGTGACGAATTACTAGGCTTGAAAGAAAATGTCATCATTGGTAAACTTGTTCCTGCTGGTACAGGAATGCAGCGTTACCGCAAGGCTGAACCTGTTCTAGCTGAAGAATCAAGCGAAGAAACAGTGACAGTGGAGTAATCAAATATGGCTAACTCTTAGTTTGGTGAATGCCATCTAAGAGTTAGCTTTTATAAATCTTTTATTTCGATGTTGACATAGAAATTTTAAGATGATAATATATTCAAGGTTGCTCCTATTAATAACCTGCTACTTTGGAGGATATGAAATGTCTTATGAAAAAGTATCACAGGCGAAAGAAATTATTGTAGGGACAAAGCAAGCAGTGAAAGCATTGAAGAATGGTCATGTACTGGAAGTTGTTATCGCGGAAGATGCTGATCCCAAGGTAATAGCCAGAGTGGTGCAGACCGCTAAAGATTCCGATATACCGGTTAACAAAGTGGATTCGATGAAGAAGCTTGGTAAATCGTGCGGGATCGATGTAGGTGCGGCAGCTGTTGCGATTATACAGTAAAATAGTTTTTGTAGACTATATCTGCAAAAACTTTACTTTTACCCAAAAATGATCCACCTGGATGTGTGGGCTTACCAAGTAAGAAGGGAGGAAAACAAAATGCCAACTATTAACCAATTAGTTCGCAAGCCTCGTCAGTCAAAATCTACTAAGTCTAAGTCACCAGCACTTAACAAAGGTTACAACAGCTTTAAGAAAGTGCACACGAACTTGTCTTCTCCACAAAAACGTGGTGTATGTACTCGTGTAGGTACAATGACTCCAAAGAAACCGAACTCGGCGCTACGTAAATATGCTCGTGTTCGTTTGACTAATGGAATCGAGGTTACTGCTTACATTCCTGGTATCGGGCACAACCTTCAAGAGCACAGTGTCGTGCTTATCCGTGGAGGACGTGTAAAAGATTTACCAGGGGTACGTTATCATATCGTACGTGGTGCGCTTGATACAGCTGGAGTTGAAGGCCGTATGCAAGGACGTTCTAAATACGGAACGAAGCGCCCTAAAGCAGCTAAAAAATAATAAAACAACAATAAATTCATTTCTCGTTGAAAGGAGGAAATCACATGCCACGTAAAGGTCCTGTAGCAAAAAGAGACGTTTTACCTGATCCAATGTACAATTCTAAATTAGTTACTCGTTTAATCAACAAAATCATGATTGACGGTAAAAGAGGTAAAGCTCAAAAGAAATTATACGCTGCGTTTGATATCATCAGCGAGCGTTCTGGGAAAGATGCAATGGAAGTATTCGATGCAGCTTTGAAAAATATCATGCCGGTATTAGAAGTTAAAGCTCGTCGTGTTGGTGGTTCAAACTACCAAGTACCTGTTGAGGTTCGCCCTGAGCGTCGTACGACTTTAGGTCTTCGTTGGTTAGTAAACTACTCTCGTCTTCGCGGTGAGAAGACTATGGAAGAGCGTTTAGCTAACGAAATCCTAGATGCAGCTAACAACACTGGTGCTTCTGTTAAGAAGCGTGAAGATACACACAAGATGGCTGAAGCGAACAAAGCGTTTGCTCACTATCGTTGGTAATCTTTTGTTCAACAAACAAATCATACTCATATAAGGAAGGAGAAAGACCACATGCCAAGAGAGTTCTCCTTAGAAAACACTCGTAATATCGGTATCATGGCTCACATCGATGCCGGTAAAACAACTGCAACTGAGCGTATCCTATTCTATACTGGTCGTATCCATAAGATTGGAGAAACTCACGAAGGTGCTTCTCAAATGGACTGGATGGAGCAGGAGCAAGAGCGTGGAATCACGATCACATCTGCTGCGACAACAGCTCAATGGAAAGGCCATCGTATCAACATCATCGATACACCAGGACACGTAGACTTCACTGTTGAAGTTGAACGTTCACTTCGTGTACTTGATGGTGCGGTAGCAGTGCTTGATGCTCAATCTGGTGTTGAGCCTCAAACAGAAACAGTTTGGCGCCAAGCTACAACATACGGGGTTCCTCGTGTAGTGTTCGTTAACAAAATGGACAAAATCGGTGCTGACTTCCTTTACTCTGTAAAAACTCTTCATGAGCGTTTACAAGCAAATGCACACCCAATTCAGCTTCCTATCGGTGCTGAAGATGAGTTCGAAGGTATCATCGACCTAGTAGAAATGAAAGCTTACTACTATGAAGATGATCTTGGAACTCGTGCTGAAGCTCGTGACATCCCTGATGAGTACAAAGATCAAGCTGAGGAATACCGTGGAAAACTAATCGAAGCGGTTTCTGAACTTGATGAAGAGTTAATGATGAAATACCTAGAAGGTGAAGAGCTTTCTAATGAAGAGATCAAAGCTGCAATCCGTGCGGCTACACTAACTGTTGAGTTCTACCCAGTAGTTTGTGGATCTGCTTTCAAAAACAAAGGTGTTCAATTACTAATTGACTCTGTTATTGATTATCTTCCAGCACCAACAGATGTTGAAGATATCAAAGGTTTTGTTCCTGATACAGAAGAAGAAGTAACTCGTCCATCTTCAGACGACGCGCCATTCTCTGCATTAGCGTTCAAAGTTGCAACTGACCCTTATGTTGGTAAGTTGACATTCTTCCGTGTGTACTCTGGTATCTTAGAGTCAGGTTCATACGTAAGAAACTCTTCAAAAGGCAAGCGTGAGCGTGTAGGACGTATCCTACAAATGCACGCGAACTCCCGTGAAGAGATCTCTAGCGTTTATGCTGGAGATATCGCAGCGGCAGTTGGTCTTAAAGACACAGGTACTGGTGATACTCTATGTGATGAAAAGAATCTTGTTATTCTTGAATCAATGGTGTTCCCAGAGCCAGTTATCTCACTATCTGTTGAGCCTAAGTCTAAGGCCGACCAAGATAAGATGACTACAGCGCTTCAAAAACTTCAAGAGGAAGATCCTACATTCCGCGCTCACACTGACCAGGAAACTGGACAGGTTATCATCGCGGGTATGGGTGAGCTTCACTTAGATATCATCGTTGACCGTATGAAACGTGAATTCAAAGTAGAAGCTAACGTTGGTGCTCCTCAAGTATCTTACCGTGAAACATTCCGTGACACGGCAAGAGTTGAAGGTAAATTTGCTCGTCAATCTGGTGGACGTGGACAATTCGGACACGTTTGGATCGAGTTCGCTCCAAACGAAGAAGGTAAAGGTTTCGAATTCGAAAACGCAATCGTCGGTGGGGTTGTTCCTCGTGAATACATCCCTGCAGTACAAGCTGGTCTTGAAGATGCACTAGATAATGGTGTATTAGCAGGATTCCCACTTGTTGATGTTAAAGCAAAATTATTCGATGGTTCATACCATGATGTTGACTCCTCTGAAATGGCGTTTAAGATCGCTGCTTCAATGGCACTTAAGAATGCTGCTTCTAAATGTAAGCCGGTAATCCTTGAGCCAATGATGAAGGTAGAGGTTGTTATCCCTGAGGAATACCTTGGAGATATCATGGGTGACGTAACTTCCCGTCGTGGACGCGTAGAAGGTATGGAAGCACGCGGTAACGCTCAAGTCGTTAAAGCGTTCGTACCTCTATCAGAAATGTTTGGATATGCAACGTCTCTTCGTTCTAACACACAAGGACGTGGAACGTACTCCATGCACTTCGACCACTACGAAGAAGTACCTAAGTCGATTTCTGAAGAAATCATCAAAAAAAATAAAGGTGAATAATTGATTTATTCATCCTTATAAAGTATAACTACTATTGTAAGCTTGAACATTTTCAGGAGTGGAGCAATCCGCTTCTGAAAATAACCTAACAATATACTTATTTCTTTTAAATTCAAAGGAGGATTTTCAAATGGGTAAGGAAAAATTTGATCGTTCCAAGCAACATGCGAATATCGGTACAATCGGTCACGTTGACCACGGTAAAACAACTCTAACAGCTGCAATCACAACTACACTTCACAAGAAGTATGGTCGTGGAACTGCAATGGCTTATGACCAAATCGATGGTGCTCCAGAAGAAAGAGAGCGTGGAATCACAATCTCTACTGCACACGTTGAGTACGAAACTGACACTCGTCACTATGCACACGTTGACTGCCCAGGACACGCTGACTATGTTAAAAACATGATCACTGGTGCTGCGCAAATGGACGGTGGAATCCTAGTAGTATCTGCTGCTGATGGTCCAATGCCACAAACTCGTGAGCACATCCTTCTTTCTCGTCAAGTAGGTGTACCTTACCTAGTTGTATTCATGAACAAATGTGACATGGTAGACGACGAAGAGCTACTTGAACTAGTAGAAATGGAAGTACGTGACCTTCTTTCTGAGTACGATTTCCCTGGTGATGACGTACCAGTAATCAAAGGTTCTGCTCTTAAAGCTCTAGAAGGAGATCCTGAGTGGGAAGCGAAAATCTTCGAACTTATGGAAGCTGTAGATAGCTACATCCCAACTCCAGAGCGTGACACTGAAAAGCCATTCATGATGCCAGTTGAGGACGTATTCTCAATCACTGGTCGTGGTACAGTTGCTACTGGACGTGTTGAGCGTGGACAAGTTAAAGTCGGTGACGAAATCGAAATCATCGGTATCAACGAAGAGTCTAAAAAGACTACTGTTACAGGTGTAGAAATGTTCCGTAAGCTTCTTGACTATGCTGAAGCTGGAGACAACATCGGTGCGCTACTTCGTGGTGTATCCCGTGACGATATCCAACGTGGTCAAGTACTTGCTAAACCAGGTACAATCACTCCACACACAAAGTTCAAAGCAGAAGTTTATGTTCTTTCTAAAGAAGAAGGTGGACGTCACACTCCATTCTTCACTAACTACCGCCCTCAGTTCTACTTCCGTACAACTGACGTAACTGGTATCTGTAACCTTCCTGAAGGTGTAGAAATGGTTATGCCTGGCGATAACATCGAAATGACTGTTGAGCTTATCGCTCCAATCGCAATCGAAGAAGGTACTAAGTTCTCTATCCGTGAGGGTGGACGTACTGTAGGTGCTGGAGTAGTTGCAACTATCCAAGAATAATCTCGATTATTCAAAAAACAGGTGGACATCTTGTCCGCCTGTTTTTTTATGTATTGGTGCCTCTGAGTTTTTCGGTTAAGCATTATGCTGGTGTAGTGTAGGCTTGTCTGTTTTTAGCTAATGAGCGAGACGCTGTATGTTCGATTGAGTTTTTTCGGAAGGTTTGGCGGTGATGGGGGATTGCATGGCCTGTAGTTTGGGTTGGAGAATGTGTTTTTAGTTGTTTATATGATCAAAAGTTGGGATATATGCTCTTGATGTCGTATATATGCTCTAAACTCGAGGCTTAGGCTGCTGATCCGGAATATATGCTCTTAATATTAGATTTATGCTCCTATTCCGGGATATATGCTCTTAATATCGGATATATGCTCCTAATCTGGAATATATGCTCCTAATATCGAATTTATGCTCCTTAACCAAGTATTGGGTATTAATAACGGATATAAGTTAAAAACTCGGATTGTTTGCTGCTAATCCGGGGGGGATAAGCTCCAAAATGGAGATATATGCTCGAAATATCGGATTTATGCTCCAAACTCAGGATATATGCTCCCATTACCGGTTTTATGCTCCAAACTCAGAAAATATGCTCCAAATATCGGATTTATGCTCCAAACTCAGGATATAAGCTCCTAATCCCGGTTTTGTGCTCCAAACTCAGAATATATGCTCCAAACCCAGAATACCTTATCCAAATCTCTAACATCAGCTCCGATCCACAAACTCACACTCGTAACCAAAACTCCATACCCATCTAACCTAAACACTAATTCACTAACCAAACTTCAATCCAACCAAATAAAACGCCACTCGATCCAAGAAAACCAACCCAAAATCTCAACCACAAACCGACTTTCTTCTATATATATAAACCATATATATAAACCACACAATCAACGACTAACCAACCCATTATTAAATATTGTGAAAACTCCTCACCCACTTGATAAACACACGTGCACTTTGTATAATAGAGAAAGTGTGCGAAACATATAGATTTTGTAAGAAACCCTTGCATCTTCTAGGTGTTTTAGTTATAATAGACAATGTTGGTCTTTGACTGCGATGAAATGGAAGGTTGCTGACACACCCGGCCGCTTTGCCATGGCGAGTGTGTGGGAAATTTCCATGGAGAATGTCTATTGAAAATAGGCGATAAAGGAGGGAAAATAATGGCAAAACAAAAGATTCGTATCCGTTTGAAGGCTTATGATCACAGGATTCTTGATCAATCAGCTGAGAAAATTGTAGAAACAGCAAAACGTTCTGGTGCGGCGGTTTCTGGACCGATCCCACTTCCAACTGAGAAGTCTGTTTACACAATCTTGCGTGCTGTGCACAAGTACAAAGATTCTCGTGAACAATTCGAAATGCGTACACACAAACGCTTAATCGACATTGTGAACCCGACACCACAAACAGTTGATGCGCTTATGCGTTTAGACTTACCATCTGGTGTAGATATCGAAATTAAACTTTAATTTATAAAACCACAATTAACAGGAGGTGTGACTTATGACCAAAGGAATCTTAGGAAGAAAGATCGGTATGACTCAAGTTTTCGCTGAAAACGGTGATCTTATCCCTGTAACAGTTATCGAAGCTGCTCAAAACGTTGTCCTTCAAAAGAAAACTACTGATGTTGATGGCTATGATGCAATCCAAGTAGGTTTTGAAGACAAACGCGACAAGCTTTCTAACAAGCCAGAGAAAGGCCACGTTGCTAAAGCTGAAACTGCTCCTAAGCGCTTCATCCGTGAAATCCGCGGTGTAAACGTAGAAGAGTACGAAGTTGGTCAAGAAGTCAAAGTTGATATTTTCGCTGCAGGCGATGTAGTAGATGTAACAGGAGTTTCAAAAGGGAAAGGTTTCCAAGGTGCGATCAAGCGTCATAACCAATCTCGCGGACCTATGTCTCACGGTTCTCGTTATCACCGTCGTCCTGGTTCAATGGGTCCTGTCGATCCGAACCGCGTATTCAAAGGTAAATTACTACCTGGACGCATGGGTGGAGAACAAATTACGATTCAAAACCTTGAAATCGTAAAAGTGGATGCAGAACGCAACCTGATCTTAGTTAAAGGTAATGTACCTGGACCTAAGAAACAACTTATCAAAGTAAAAACGGCTGTCAAAGCAGCTAAATAATAGAACTTTTCAAGAAAGGAGGAAATAAGAATGCCGAAAGTAGCATTATTTAACCAAACAGGTTCTAAAGTCGGTGATATCGAACTTAATGATTCTGTATTTGGTATTGAACCAAACAAACATGTACTGTTTGAAGCAGTATTAATGCAAAGAGCTTCTTTACGTCAAGGAACTCATAAAGTAAAAAATCGTTCTGAAGTACGTGGCGGTGGGCGTAAGCCTTGGCGTCAAAAGGGAACAGGTCGTGCTCGTCAAGGGTCAATCCGTTCTCCACAATGGCGCGGTGGTGGTACTGTATTTGGACCAGTTCCACGCAGCTACAGCTACAAATTACCTAAGAAAGTTCGTCGCTTAGCGATCAAATCTGCTCTTTCTTCTAAAGTAGTAGAAGAGAACATCTTAGTACTGGAAGCATTATCATTCGATGCTCCTAAAACAAAAGAATTTGCTAACGTTCTTAAAGGTCTTTCACTTAACGCTAAAACATTAGTCGTTACTGATGGAGTGGACGAAAACGTAGCACTTTCAGCTCGTAACATCCCTGGTGTGACTGTTGTTCCTGCAGATGGAATCAGCGTTCTTGATGTATTAGGACACGACAAACTAGTGATGACTAAATCAGCTGTTGAAAAAGTAGAGGAGGTGCTTGCATAATGGATGTACGTGAAATCATTAAGCGCCCCGTAATTACAGAAGCTTCTACAGATCTTATGTCTGAGAAAAAGTATACGTTCGAAGTTGATACTAGAGCGAACAAAACTCAAGTTAAAGACGCTGTTGAAGAAATCTTTGACGTAAAAGTCGAAAAAGTTAACATCATGAACTACAAAGGCAAATTCAAGCGCATGGGTCGCCACGCTGGTTACACTAACAAGCGTCGTAAAGCGATCGTAAAGCTTACTGCTGACAGTAAAGAAATCGAATTCTTTGAAGTATAATTCACTTAATTAAGAAGAGGAGGGAAAAACATGGCGATTAAAAAGTACAAACCTACCTCTAATGGTCGTCGCGGTATGACTTCATCTGATTTCGCTGAAATCACGACGGATTCTCCGGAAAAGTCACTTTTAGCACCCCTGCACAAAAAGGGTGGCCGTAACAACCAAGGTAAGTTAACAGTTCGTCATCAAGGCGGCGGTCATAAGCGTCAATACCGTATCATCGATTTCAAACGTGATAAAGATGGTATACCTGGACGCGTTGCTACGGTCGAATACGATCCAAACCGCTCTGCAAACATTGCACTAATCAACTACGCTGATGGAGAAAAGCGTTACATCCTTGCACCTAAGTCAATCGAAGTAGGTATGGAAGTAATGTCTGGTCCAGAAGCAGATATCAAAGTAGGTAATGCGTTACCACTTATCAACATCCCTGTTGGTACAGTAGTACACAATATCGAACTTAAACCAGGTAAAGGTGGTCAGCTAGTACGTTCTGCTGGTACATCTGCTCAAGTACTTGGTAAAGAAGGTAAATACGTTCTAGTTCGTCTTAACTCTGGTGAGACTCGTATGATCCTTTCTGCTTGCCGCGCTACTGTAGGTCAAGTTGGAAATGAACAGCACGAACTTATCAACATTGGTAAAGCTGGACGTTCTCGCTGGTTAGGTAAGCGCCCAACTGTTCGTGGTTCTGTAATGAACCCTAACGATCACCCACACGGTGGTGGTGAAGGACGTGCGCCAATCGGACGTAAATCACCAATGTCTCCATGGGGCAAACCTACTCTTGGATTCAAGACACGTAAGAAGAACAACAAATCAGATAAATTTATTGTGCGTCGTCGCAAAAAATAACGGGGTTGAACTACGGTTCGCTTCCAGAGCCGTAGCACAATCACGAAGGGAGGTTCAAACATGGGTCGTAGCTTAAAAAAAGGACCTTTTGTTGATGATCATTTAATGAATAAGATCGAGAAATTGAACGAAACTGAAGGCAAACAAGTTGTTAAGACTTGGTCTCGTCGTTCAACGATCTTCCCAGCATTCATCGGTCACACTATCGCAGTTTACGATGGTCGTAAACATGTACCTGTATACGTCACTGAAGACATGGTAGGTCACAAGCTTGGTGAATTCGCACCATCTCGTACTTACAAAGGTCATGCAAGTGATGATAAGAAAACAAGACGCTAATTGAGAGGAGGGTATCCTAATGCAAGCAAAAGCTGTTGCTAGAACAGTACGTATTGCTCCTCGTAAAGTACGTTTAGTCATCGATCTAATCCGAGGTAAGCAAGTTGGAGAAGCAGTTGCGATTCTTAAGCACACGCCTAAGGCAGCTTCACCAGTCGTTGAAAAAGTACTTAAATCTGCTATCGCAAACGCAGAGCATAACTATGACATGGATATTAACAGCCTGATCGTTACTGAGGCTTATGTAAATGAAGGACCAACACTTAAACGTTTCCGTCCACGTGCGATGGGTCGTGCAAGTCAAATCAACAAACGTACAAGTCACATTACACTTGTAGTATCAGAAAAGAAGGAGGGATAATTCGTGGGTCAAAAAGTACATCCGGTCGGACTTCGTGTCGGAGTAATTCGTGATTGGGAATCTAAATGGTACGCAGATAAAGATTACGCAACACTTCTACACGAGGACTTAAAAGTACGTGAATATATTGCAAAACGTTTAGTAGACGCTTCCGTTTCTAAAGTTGAAATTGAACGCGCTGCAAACCGTATCAACATTACTGTTCATACGGCTAAACCTGGTATGGTTATCGGTAAAGGTGGTACTGAAGTTGAAGCTCTTCGTAAAGCTCTTAACGAACTTACTTCAAAACGTGTACACATCAATATCGTTGAAATCAAAAGAGCTGACGTTGATGCTAAACTAGTAGCAGAAAACATCGCTCGTCAACTTGAAAATCGTGTTTCATTCCGTCGTGCTCAAAAGCAAGCAATCCAACGTGCGATGCGTGCTGGTGCAAAAGGAATCAAAACTCAAGTTTCAGGTCGTCTAGGCGGAGCTGACATCGCTCGTGCTGAACACTACAGTGAAGGTACTGTTCCACTTCATACACTACGCGCTGACATTGACTATGCTCATGCAGAAGCTGACACAACTTATGGTAAGCTTGGTGTCAAAGTATGGATCTACCGTGGAGAAGTTCTTCCTACAAGAAAGAAATCTGAGGAAGGAGGCAAATAATTATGTTATTACCTAAACGCGTTAAACATCGTCGCGAACACCGTGGTAAAATGCGTGGGCGTGCTAAAGGCGGTCAAGAAGTTGCGTTCGGTGAATACGGTTTACAAGCTACTGAAGCTTCTTGGATCACTAACCGTCAAATCGAATCCGCTCGTATCGCTATGACTCGTTACATGAAACGTGGCGGTAAAGTATGGATTAAAATCTTCCCTCATAAACCTTACACTGCTAAACCTCTAGAAGTGCGAATGGGTTCTGGTAAAGGGGCTCCAGAAGGTTGGGTAGCAGTAGTTAAGCCTGGTAAAATCATGTTTGAAGTAGCTGGTGTTTCTGAAGAGGTTGCTCGTGAAGCTCTTCGTCTTGCAGCACACAAACTTCCTGTTAAATGCAAGTTTGTAAAACGAGAAGAAATTGGTGGTGAATCAAATGAAAACTAATGAAATTCGTGACCTAACCACTGCCGAAATAGAACAAAAAGTCAAAACTCTGAAAGAAGAGTTATTTAACCTTCGCTTCCAACTTGCGACTGGACAACTTGAAAACACAGCTCGCATCCGTGAAGTCCGCAAAGGGATCGCTCGTATGAAAACTGTAATCCGTGAAAGAGAGATCGGGGTTAACAATCGATAAATGAGAGGAGGTTTGCTTAAATGAGTGACCGCAACCAACGTAAGGTTTACACTGGCCGTGTTGTTTCCGACAAAATGGATAAAACAGTAACGGTTATGGTAGAAACTTATAAAAAGCATTCTCTATACGGCAAGCGCGTAAAGTACTCTAAGAAGTTTAAAACTCATGATGAGAACAACGAAGCAAAAGTAGGCGATATCGTACGTATCATGGAGACTCGTCCACTATCTGCTACGAAACGTTTCCGTTTAGTAGAAGTTGTTGAAAAAGCAGTTATTATCTAATATATTTGCTCGGATAATGTTTTATTCCGAAGGGAGGTAACCTACATGATTCAACAAGAATCACGTTTAAAAGTTGCTGACAACTCTGGTGCTCGTGAAGTATTAACGATTAAAGTCCTTGGTGGTTCTGGACGCAAGACTGCCAATATCGGTGATGTAATCGTATGTACAGTAAAACAAGCAACACCAGGTGGCGTTGTTAAAAAAGGTGACGTAGTCAAAGCTGTAGTCGTTCGTACGAAATCAGGTGTACGCCGTCAAGACGGTACTTACATCAAATTCGACGAGAATGCATGTGTAATCATCCGTGACGATAAAGGCCCACGTGGTACTCGTATCTTCGGACCTGTTGCTCGTGAATTACGTGACAGCAACTTTATGAAAATTGTATCTTTAGCTCCAGAAGTTCTTTAATAGATTAGCATTGGCCAATCAAGGAGGTGCGATGAAATGCATGTGAAAAAAGGCGACAAAGTAGTGGTCATCACTGGGAAAGACAAAGGTAAGACAGGAACTGTTCTTGCTGCGTTCCCTAAGAAAGACCGAGTGCTTGTTGAAGGAATCAACGTTGTGAAAAAACACGCTAAGCCTTCACAGATGAACCCGCAAGGCGGAATCATCAGCCAGGAAGCATCTATCCACGTATCAAACGTTATGCTTCTAGATCCGAAATCTAACGAGGCAACTCGTGTAGGTTACAAAACGGATAACGGTAAAAAAGTACGTGTAGCAAAAAAATCAGGTGAAGTTCTAGATAAATAGTACGATTAAGAAGGGAGGTATTCTGAATGAACCGCCTAAAAGAAAAATTCCAAAGTGAAATCAGCCCAGCTCTAGTGAGCAAATTCAACTACAAATCAGTAATGGAAGTACCTAAAGTTGAAAAGATCGTTGTCAACATGGGTATCGGTGATGCAGTTCAAAACTCAAAGGCTCTTGATGTAGCAGTTGACGAATTGACTCAAATCACTGGTCAAAAACCAGTTGTAACGAAAGCTAAAAAATCTATCGCAGGCTTCCGTCTTCGTGAAGGTATGCCGATCGGTGCAAAAGTTACTCTTCGCGGAGAGCGTATGTACCAATTCTTAGATAAATTAATCTCTGTATCACTTCCACGTGTACGTGACTTCCGTGGTGTTTCTAAAAAAGCATTCGACGGTCGCGGTAACTACACTCTTGGTGTTAAAGAGCAATTGATTTTCCCTGAGATTGATTATGATAAAGTGTCAAAAGTACGTGGTATGGATATCGTTATCGTAACTACTGCTAAGACAGACGAAGAAGCTCGTGAGTTATTGACTCAAATCGGAATGCCATTCCAAAAGTAATCGCTATATAAGGGAGGCGAAAATGTGGCTAAAAAATCAATGATTGCGAAGCAAAAACGCACGCCAAAGCATAATGTTCAAGCGTACACACGTTGTGAACGTTGCGGACGTCCTCATTCAGTAATCCGTAAATTCAAGCTTTGCCGTATTTGTTTCCGTGAACTTGCATACAAGGGTCAGATTCCTGGCGTTAAGAAAGCTAGTTGGTAATACCCTATATTGGGAAGGAGGTAAATTATTATGACAATGACAGATCCAATTGCAGATTTGCTTACTCGCATCCGTAATGCGAACATGGTTCGTCACGAAAGACTAGAAGTTCCTGCTTCTAACATCAAGAAAGAGATCGCTGAAATCCTCAAACGTGAAGGTTTCGTACGTGACGTAGAATATGTTGAAGATAACAAACAAGGTGTTATCCGCATTTTCTTGAAATATGGAGCAAACAACGAGCGCGTAATCACTGGATTAAAGCGTATCTCTAAACCAGGTTTACGTGTATATGCAAAATCTACAGAAGTACCTAAAGTCCTTAACGGATTAGGTATCGCACTTGTTTCCACTTCTCAAGGTGTTTTAACTGATAAAGAAGCTCGTGCACAACAAGTGGGCGGAGAAGTATTAGCTTACGTTTGGTAATATTTTTTAAATGAATGGAGGTGCAACAGGATGTCACGTGTAGGAAAACAGCCTATCGAAATGCCATCTGACGTTACTCTTACAGTAGGTGAAGACAACCTAGTAACTGTAAAAGGACCTAAAGGTGAACTTTCTCGTACATTCAGTTCTGATATTAAAGTTGAATTAGAAGGTAACACAGTAACAGTTACGCGTCCTTCTGATGCAAAAGAACACCGCGCGTTACACGGTACAACTCGTGCCCTAATCGCGAACATGGTTGAAGGTGTATCTAAAGGATTCGAAAGAAATCTTGAGCTTGTCGGTGTAGGTTACCGTGCTCAAAAACAAGGTACTAAGCTTGTGCTTAACGTTGGGTACTCTCACCCAGTGGAAATCGAGCCTGAAACAGGAATCGAGATCGAAGTACCATCAAACACTAAGATCTCCATCAAAGGGATCGACAAAGAACGTGTTGGTGCATTAGCAGCTAACATTCGTGCAGTACGCTCTCCTGAGCCTTACAAAGGAAAAGGTATTCGCTACGAAGGTGAATATGTTCGTCGTAAAGAAGGTAAAACAGGTAAATAATGCCGCGTAGGCAAAAGAAAGGAGTGACCGTAGGTGATTACTAAGCCAGATAAGAACAAAACACGTAAGAAAAGACACGCTCGTGTACGTTCAAAAATTACTGGAACTGAAACTCGTCCTCGTCTGAACGTTTTCCGTTCTAACAAGAACATCTATGCTCAAATTATCGATGATATGAACGGTGTTACTCTTGCAAGTGCATCTTCAAAAGATAAAGATTTCGGATTAGAATCCACTGCAACTGTTGAAGCAGCTGCTAAAGTTGGAGAACTAGTTGCGAAACGTGCGGCAGAAAAAGGTGTTAAATCCGTAGTATTTGACCGTGGTGGATATTTATATCATGGCCGTATCAAAGCTCTAGCTGAATCAGCTCGTGAAAACGGCTTAGAATTTTAATTAAAAAGGAGGGACAATCCAGATGCGTCGTATTGATCCAAGCAAACTAGAATTTGAAGAACGCGTAGTTACAGTCAATCGTGTTGCGAAAGTTGTTAAAGGTGGACGTCGTTTCCGTTTCGCTGCTCTTGTAGTAGTAGGCGATAAAAACGGTCACGTCGGTTTCGGAACGGGTAAAGCCCAAGAGGTACCTGATGCAATCCGTAAAGCGATTGAAGATGCGAAAAAGAATCTTGTTGAAGTTCCTATGGTAGGAGGTACAACTCCTCACGTAGTAACTGGACGATTTGGTGCTGGTCAAATTCTTATCAAGCCTGCTTCTGCGGGTACGGGAATTATTGCTGGTGGACCTGTTCGTGCGGTACTAGAATTAGCAGGGGTACAAGATATCCTTTCTAAATCACTAGGATCCAACACTCCAATTAACATGGTTCGTGCAACAATCGAAGGTTTAAAACAATTAAAGCGTGCTGAAGACGTAGCTAAGTTACGTGGTAAGTCAGTAGAAGAACTACTAGGATAAGGGAGGGATAACGATGGCTAACAAACTAGAAATTACCCTCACTCGTAGTGTGATCGGTCGTCCTCAAGATCAACGTAAAACCGTTGAAGCTCTTGGACTTCGCAAAATGCATCAAACAGTTGAGCAACAAGATAACGCTGCTATCCGTGGAATGATCAACAAGGTTTCTCACCTTGTGACGGTAACAGAAAAATAATCGATTCGTTTCGATAACAAGGAGGTGCCGACATGAAATTACATGAGTTACAACCTGCAGAAGGTTCTCGTAAAGTCCGCAATCGTGTAGGACGTGGAATTGGTTCTGGTAATGGTAAAACTGCTGGTAAAGGTCATAAAGGACAAAACGCTCGTTCAGGCGGAGGAACTCGCCCAGGTTTCGAGGGTGGTCAAACTCCTTTATTCCAACGTTTACCGAAACGTGGTTTCACTAACATCAACCGTAAAGAATATGCAATCGTCAATCTTGACGCATTGAATCGCTTCGAAGATGGTACAGAAGTTACTCCAGCTCTTCTAGTTGAAACTGGATTAGTAAGTAACGAAAAAGCAGGAATCAAGATCCTTGGAAAAGGTTCAATCGAGAAAAAGCTTACAGTAAAAGCACACAAATTCTCAACGACTGCTAAAGAAGCTATTGAAGCTGCTGGCGGTACATCTGAGGTGATCTAATGTTCCAAACTATCTCCAATTTTATGCGCGTGGGTGATATAAGAAATAAAATTATCTTCACCCTTTTAATGTTAGTCGTCTTCCGTCTTGGTACCTTCATCCCGGTGCCAAACGTGGACGCAAATGTACTAAAGATGCAAGACCAGGCGGGGATCCTTGGATTCCTGAATACATTTGGTGGTGGCGCGCTGCAGAATTTCTCTATCTTTGCGATGGGGATCATGCCATACATCACGGCTTCGATCATTGTTCAGTTGCTTCAGATGGACGTTGTTCCTAAGTTCACTGAATGGTCGAAACAAGGTGAGGTCGGCCGCCGTAAACTAGCTCAGTTCACTCGTTATTTCACAATCGTACTCGGGTTCATCCAGGCATTAGGTATGTCATATGGATTTAACCGAATCTATGGTGGAATGCTTATCCAAAACCCTGGAATAAGCACGTACCTGTTAATCGCCTTGGTATTGACAGCCGGTACGGCTTTTCTTATGTGGTTGGGTGAACAAATCACGGCTAAAGGTGTCGGGAACGGGATTTCGATCCTGATCTTTGCAGGTATCGTGGCTGCAATCCCTAACACTGTAAACCAAATTTATGCTCAGCAAATCGAAGGAGCAGGTGAACAACTTTTCCTTCGCATTGTGGTTCTTGCACTTATCGTATTGGCTGTTATTGCAATCGTGGTTGGAACAGTGTTTATTCAACAAGCACTTCGTAAAATTCCGATTCAATATGCAAAACGCTTAGTGGGGCGCAGTCCTGTTGGTGGACAATCAACGCATCTTCCATTGAAAGTAAATGCTGCGGGTGTTATTCCAGTAATCTTCGCGATTTCTTTTATCATCACTCCACAAACCATTTCCACTTTCTTTGGTGATAATGATGTGACAAGTACGATTCAGTACATTTTTGATTACACGAAGCCAATCGGTATGATCATTTATGTTGCATTGATCATCGCCTTTACGTACTTCTATGCCTTCATTCAAGTGAATCCGGAACAAATGGCGGAAAACTTGAAGAAGCAAGGTGGTTATATCCCTGGTATCCGTCCAGGTAAGACTACTCAGGAGTACCTCACTCGCGTTCTGTATCGCCTAACATTTGTAGGGGCTATATTCTTATCTGTGATCTCCATTCTTCCAATGCTTTTCATTAACTTCGCTGGCCTTCCGCCTGCGGCTCAAATCGGGGGAACATCTCTCTTGATCGTCGTCGGGGTAGCCCTTGAGACAATGAAACAATTGGAAGCACAGTTAGTGAAACGTCACTACAAAGGGTTCATTAAATAAGAGGGTTTTCGGGAACGTTCAGTTCCTGAAGCCATCCTATAGACATTTGAGGGGGAGTTCGAGTGAATATCGTTCTTATGGGCTTACCAGGCGCAGGAAAAGGCACTCAAGCTGAGAAAATCGTTGAAAAATATGGTATCCCTCATATTTCGACTGGTGACATGTTCCGTGCTGCAATCAAAGATGGCACTGAGCTTGGCTTGAAAGCTAAATCATTCATGGATAACGGTGATCTTGTCCCTGATGAAGTGACAATCGGCATTGTTCGTGAACGATTAAGCAAAGAGGACTGTGGCAAAGGCTTCTTACTAGATGGGTTTCCAAGAACGGTAGCTCAGGCAGAAGCACTTGAAAACATTCTCGCTGATCTTGGTAAAAAGATGAATTATGTCATTAATATAGATGTAGATAAAGACATTCTGATGGAGCGCTTGACAGGTCGCAGGATCTGTAAAGAGTGCGGCGCTACTTATCATCTTGTCTTTAATCCACCAAAAGAAGAAGGCGTTTGTGATCGCTGCGGAGGAGAACTTTATCAGCGTGCAGATGATAACGAAGAGACTGTTCAAAACCGTCTTGACGTCAACATCAAGCAAACTCAACCACTTTTGGCTTACTACGAAGATAAAGGCTATCTCAAAAACATTGACGGTCAACAAGACATCGATAAAGTGTTTGCTGACATTGATGTACTACTTGGAGGCCTTTCAGTATGATCATTTGTAAAACTCCGCGAGAGATTGAGATCATGCGTCACGCTGGAAAAATCGTGGCACTGACTCATGCGGAATTGCAGAAGCATATTTCTCCGGGAATATCGACGAAGGAATTGGATGCAATTGCTGAGAAATTCATTCGTAAACATGATGCAATTCCATCTTTTAAAGGGTATAATGGGTTTCGTGGCAGCATCTGTGCTTCCGTCAACAACGAGCTGGTCCATGGTATTCCGGGAGATCGGGTATTGAAGGATGGCGACATTATCAGCATCGACATCGGTGCGAAGTATAACGGCTATCACGGAGACTCGGCCTGGACGTATCCGGTCGGCACGATTGATGATGAAACCCAGAAGCTTCTGGATGTAACAGAGGAATCTCTATATCTGGGGCTCAAAGAAGCTAAACCAGGCGAACGTCTGTCGAATATCTCTCATAGTATTCAAACTTTTGTTGAGGCAAATGGCTTTTCTATCGTTCGAGAGTATGTAGGACACGGAGTTGGTCAAGACTTACATGAGGACCCTCAGATTCCTCATTATGGACCTCCCAACAAAGGTCCTCGCTTAAAGCCTGGCATGGTACTGGCTATTGAACCAATGGTTAATGCAGGAAGTCGATATGTTAGAACGTTATCAGATAACTGGACAGTCGTGACAGTTGATGATAAAATGTGTGCGCACTTTGAACACACCATTGCAATTACTGAAGAAGGCTATGAGATATTGACGAAAGCCTAAGTGAAGGTGATTGGATTGATCGAGTCAGATTCGACGATCCCGAGTATCGGCCAGATCGTCCTTCCTCTAAAGGGAAGGGAAGCTGGAACATATTCGGTCGTTGTTCAGCAATTGGATGAACGTTTTGTACTCATAGCAGACGGAGATAAACGGAAGTTCGATCGCGCCAAGCGAAAGAATATCTCACATCTTCAACTGTTTGACTATGTTTCACCAGAAGTTCAGAACAGTATTATCGAAACAGGTAAAGTGACGAACGGTAAACTGCGTTATGCTGTTTCAAAGTTTGTAAACGAAGTATTAATCGATGAGAAGAAGGGAGACATGTTCGATGGCTAAAGATGATGTAATTGAAGTGGAAGGTACAGTCGCAGAGACTTTGCCTAACGCGATGTTTAAGGTAGAATTAGAAAATGGTCATACAGTTCTTGCACATGTTTCAGGGAAGATCCGCATGCACTTCATCCGTATCCTGCCTGGTGACAAGGTGACAGTTGAACTATCACCGTATGACTTGACTCGTGGTAGAATCACGTATCGTTATAAATAATTCATTGCACTCCGTACTATTAAGGAGGTTAGAATAAGATGAAAGTTAGACCATCTGTTAAACCAATCTGCGAAAAATGTAAAGTAATCCGCAGAAAAGGTAAAGTCATGGTTATCTGTGAAAACCCTAAACACAAACAAAAACAAGGCTAAACTTAAAGGAGGTGCGCTATCACTATGGCACGTATTGCTGGTGTAGACATTCCACGTGACAAACGTGTTGTCATTTCATTAACATACATCTACGGTATTGGTAAAAATACAGCTCAACAAATTCTTTCAGAAGCTGGTGTCTCAGAAGATACTCGCGTTCGTGATTTAACTGAAGACGAACTAGGAAAGATTCGTGATATCGTTGATAAATTAAAGGTTGAAGGTGATCTACGTCGTGAGATCTCACTAAACATCAAACGTCTTATGGAAATCGGATCTTACCGCGGTCTTCGTCACCGTCGTGGACTTCCAGTTCGTGGACAACATACGAAGAACAACGCTCGTACACGTAAAGGTCCTCGTAAGACTGTAGCAAACAAGAAAAAATAATAGGTAAAGGAGGTTACTTCTTAACATGGCACGTAAAACAAACACTCGTAAACGTCGTGTGAAAAAGAATATCGAATCCGGTATTGCACACATTCGTTCTACATTCAATAACACAATCGTAACTATCACTGATGTTCACGGAAACGCTGTTGCATGGTCAAGTGCGGGTTCTCTTGGGTTCAAAGGTTCTCGTAAATCAACTCCATTCGCAGCTCAAATGGCTGCTGAAACTGCAGCAAAAGCTTCTCAGGAACACGGTTTAAAAACTCTTGAAGTAACAGTTAAAGGACCAGGTGCAGGACGTGAAGCTGCCATCCGTGCTCTTCAAGCTGCTGGCCTTGAAGTTACTGCAATCAGAGACGTTACTCCAGTTCCTCATAATGGATGCCGTCCGCCAAAACGTCGCCGCGTTTAATTTTTCTGTATAAATTTCGTATCGTTGTCTATAATGGGATATGATACGGAATACGTTCAGAAAAGGTAACCAGTTGTTGGTGCACAATAGGGAACGTAAACATGGGGAATTTCGGACTTCATATTTAGCCCGGAGTTTCGACGTTTTGAAGGAGGGTAAATATTAATGATCGAAATTGAAAAACCAAAAATTGAAACGGTTGAGATCAGCGATGATGCCACATATGGAAAGTTCGTCGTAGAACCACTTGAGCGTGGATATGGTACAACTTTGGGTAACTCCTTACGTCGTATCCTACTATCGTCACTCCCAGGTGCCGCTGTCACATCTATTCAAATAGATGGAGTACTGCATGAGTTTTCAACAATTGAAGGCGTCGTAGAGGATGTCACATCCATCATTTTGAATATCAAAAAACTAGCGTTGAAGATTTACTCTGATGAAGAGAAGACGCTTGAAATTGATGTACAGGGTGAAGGAGTCGTAACAGCTGCTGATATTACTCATGATAGTGATGTGGAAGTGTTAAATCCTGATTTGCACATCGCCACATTATCTAAAAGTGGTCACTTCCGTGTGCGTTTAAGCGCATCCCGCGGACGTGGATACAGACCTGCTGACCAAAACAAACGTGAGGATCTTCCAATCGGTGTGATCCCAATCGATTCTATTTACACTCCAGTTTCACGCGTTAATTATCAAGTTGAAAACACTCGTGTTGGTCAAATGACTAACTATGATAAACTTTCACTTGATGTTTGGACTGATGGAAGTATTGGACCGAAAGAAGCGATTTCTCTAGGTGCCAAGATTCTGACAGAACACTTGAATATTTTCGTCGGCCTTACAGATGAAGCGCAGAATGCTGAAATCATGGTAGAAAAAGAAGAAGATCAAAAAGAAAAAGTTCTTGAGATGACCATCGAAGAATTGGATCTTTCTGTTCGTTCTTACAACTGCCTGAAGCGTGCTGGAATCAACACTGTTCAGGAACTTGCCAACAAGACTGAAGAAGATATGATGAAAGTGCGTAACCTAGGACGTAAATCACTTGAAGAGGTTAAAGTTAAACTTGAAGACCTTGGACTAGGATTGCGTAAAGACGATTGATAATCATTTTAGATAGATAGTTTCAACAAAGGAGGGAACCCTTAATGGCTTACAGAAAGTTAGGACGTACTAGTGCTCAACGTAAAGCAATGCTACGTGATTTAGCTACTGACCTAATCATTAATGAGCGTATTGAAACAACTGAAACTCGTGCGAAAGAACTTCGTTCAGTTGTGGAAAAGATGATCACATTAGGTAAACGTGGTGATGTTCACGCACGTCGTCAAGCTGCTGCATTCATTCGTAAAGAAGTTGCAAACGCTGAAAACAACCAAGATGCTCTTCAAAAGTTATTCTCTGACATCGCTCCTCGTTACAACGAGCGTCAAGGCGGATATACTCGCATTATGAAGGTTGGTCCTCGCCGTGGTGACGGTGCTCCAATGGCAATCATCGAATTAGTTTAATAATTCGTGACTACTAACATTAAGGGCGGGACAGTTATTCCTTAACTGCTTCTTTGCCCTTTTTGTATAAGTGCATGTGATGAAAAGCAGAGCGTTACGATGAGCAGCGCAGCTGTCTCGTCTAGCTCGTGCGCCCCTTCCAACTTCTATTTCAATAGAAGCTGTTCAATGGATGAACAAGAAAAGACTCTCTTTTCTTTGGTCGGGGTGCAGGCTTTTTTTTATTTATATGGATTTTTGCTATTATTTATTTATGATATAGGGCTATTATACATTTTGAATACCGCTATTGATTTCCGTGGAAGGCTTCGCTTTCCGCATGCGGCCGATGACCCCCCTTGACGTGGAGTGGAGCTGTCTAGCTGCAGGGCTTAGAAGCACATGTCATAAGCCAAACCGACCAAGAAGAAGGCAAAGAACATCTTCCAGGCCGATTCGTCTAATGCCACACGCTTCTCTTCAAAGCCCTTCCGCTTTTCGAATACGCTACTTTTCCCGCAGGAGTCTTCGCCTTCCACTCCAATCAATAGCTGTAACGAATCGAATGAAGAAGTAAATTCATCATTCGATAAACAAGTTGTTATTGACCAACATGTTAAATGACTTACTTTTCGCTTTACTACACTGAAAAATTAATCACACTTTCTGTTTCAATAAGAGCATTGGAATTATAATAGTTCAAGAGTGGATTGAAGCGGAAACCAAATGTCTACAGTGAAAAGGAACGATCAACATACACAGAATTTTATCATTTGAAGGTCTAGCATAAGAGTTGAGAGATGTTCAGCTGAGTATTGATGAGCATAGAGGAGGTTTGTGTTGTGCGAGAGATGATTCGTGTCAAAGATGTATATTTCCGTTATCCGGATCAGGGTCGATACGCCCTTGAAGGGATCAGTCTTCATGTTGAGCAGGGTGAGTGGCTTGCGATTGTCGGACATAATGGTTCCGGTAAATCGACGCTTGCGAAGATGCTGAATGGGCTTCATTTTCCGGAAAAGGGAGACGTCACAGTGGACGGGGTTCCACTGAAGGAAGAAACAATCTGGGAGATCAGGTCGAAAATAGGGATGGTTTTTCAGAATCCCGATAATCAGTTCGTCGGCGCTACAGTCGAAGATGATGTGGCTTTTGGGTTAGAAAACCATGGAGTCCCTCATGATGCAATGGTACAACGAGTGACTGACGCTCTAAAGCGAGTCCATATGGAAGATTTTCTTGATCAAGAGCCACACCATTTGTCAGGTGGACAGAAGCAGCGCGTGGCCATTGCAGGGGTGGTGGCATTGCAGCCGGATATCATCATCCTGGATGAGTCCACATCGATGCTTGATCCGAAAGGAAAGAAAGAGGTTCTGGAAACGGTCAGGGATCTTAAAGAGAAAGAGAATCTGACGGTAATATCGATTACCCATGATCTTGAAGAAGCAGCTAAGGCTGACCGAATCATTGTGCTGAACAGAGGACAGGTCTATAAAGAGGGAACACCGGAAGAGATCTTTCTCCTCGAGGACGAATTGAAGCGATTGGGGCTCGATTCACCTTTTACCGTCAAGGTTTCAGGTGCATTGAAGAATGCGGGTATATCGTTACCCGGAACATATTTTACAGAAGAAGAGTTGGTGGACGAGTTATGCAAATCTCATTTCAACAAGTAGAATATCGTTATTCTTATAAAACCCCATTTGAAAAATTGGCCCTTGATGATATCAATCTCCGCATCCCGTCCGGTCAATTCCTGGCCGTGATCGGACATACAGGATCCGGAAAGTCGACGCTGCTTCAGCATCTTAATGCCTTACTCAAGCCGACTTCCGGTCAGGTGAATGTAGGGGACGTTGAAATCACGCCCGATAAAAAGCTGAAGAGCCTAAAGCCGATCAGGCAAAAAGTCGGCATTGTCTTTCAATTCCCTGAACATCAGCTGTTCGAGGAAACCGTCCTGAAGGATATTTGCTATGGACCGATGAATTTCGGGGTACCGGAAGAAGTAGCGAAGGAACGAGCGAAGGAACTGATTGTGAAGGTTGGGTTATCGGAGGAAATCCTCGACAAATCCCCATTCGATCTCTCTGGTGGTCAAATGAGAAGGGTCGCCATCGCGGGTGTCCTTGCCATGGATCCTGAAGTCATCGTATTGGACGAGCCGACAGCAGGTCTTGATCCACGCGGACAGCGTGAAATCATGGATATGTTTTACGATCTTCATAAAGAGAAAGGGCTCACGACGATCCTTGTTACACACAGCATGGAGGATGCCGCCCATTATGCTGATGAGATCGTCATCATGCAGAAGGGGCGCCTGAAGAGAAAAGGGTCACCACAAGCCATTTTCTCAAACCCCGAGGAATTATTCGAAATGGGTCTCGACGTACCGGATGTGGTCCGCTTCCAATTCATGCTTGAAGAGAGAATCGGAAGGAAGCTTGGTGTCACCTGTTTGACGATTGAAGAACTCGTAGAAGCCATCCACTCCTTTGAAGAGGGAGGTGCTTCCCGATGATGGAAAAAATGATATTCGGCCGGTACGTACCGTCAAATTCCATCCTTCACAGCATGGATCCAAGGTCGAAGCTTCTTTTTATTTTCGGTTTCATTTGCGTCGTATTCTTAGCCAATAATGCGATCACTTATGCCATATTAGGGGCATTCACGCTTACTGCACTCATATTCTCGAATCTGTCCATCCGTTTTATCATCGGAGGACTAAAGCCGATTCTATGGCTGATCCTGTTTACATTTTTCCTTCATGTGTTCTTTACGAAGGAAGGCGGGGTCATCCTTGATCTTGGATTCCTGAAAGTCCATGAAGAAGGATTGCGTCAAGGGATCTTCATCTCCCTTCGCTTCTTTTACCTGATCTTGATCACTTCATTATTGACGCTCACGACGTCTCCGATCACGATCACTGATGGGCTGGAAACATTATTGAATCCGTTGCGGAAGGTAAAATTCCCCGTCCATGAGCTTGCCTTGATGATGTCGATCTCCCTCAGGTTCATCCCGACATTGATGGAGGAAACGGATAAGATCATGAAAGCACAGGTCGCAAGGGGAGCCGAGTTCTCCTCGGGTCCGATCAAAGACCGGATCAAAGCGATCATTCCTTTGCTTATCCCATTGTTTGTATCAGCATTCAAGCGTGCGGAGGACCTGGCCACCGCCATGGAAGCACGGGGCTACAGAGGCGGCGAAGGAAGAACGAAGTACAGGCTTCTTTCCTGGCATAAGAGAGATACAGGCGCACTGGCTGTACTGTGCATCCTGACCGCTTTATTGCTATTCTTCAGAGGATAAGGGGAGTGAACCGATGAAACGTGTAAAATGTACGATTTCCTATGATGGCACCCATTTCAGCGGGTATCAGGTACAGCCGGGGCAACGGACGGTCCAGGGACTCCTTGAGGAGACGCTCGGTAGCATCCACAAGGGAGAGCGCATACGTGTCACCGCTTCGGGCCGGACCGATGCAGGCGTCCATGCAGAAGGGCAAGTGTTCCACTTTGACACCCCGCTTTCCATTCCTGAGGAAAAGTGGCCAGTCGTCCTGAACACGCGTCTCCCAGACGAAGTGGTCATCAAGAATGCTGAATATGTATCAGATGACTTTCATGCCAGATTTTCAGTGGAGAGGAAGGAATACCGGTACAGGGTCTATACGGCTCCTTCCCGCAGCCCCTTCCAACGTGACTTTGCCCTCCACTATCCATTTGCGATCTCGGTAGACGAGATGAAAAAGGCGGCGCAGGATTTAATGGGGGAGCATGATTTTACCAGCTTTTGCTCTGCCAAAACGGAAGTGGAAGACAAAGTAAGGAATTTAGACCGTATCACCATTACCGAACAAGAAGGCGAGATCATCTTCTCCTTTATCGGGAATGGATTTCTCTACAACATGGTGAGGATCCTTGTCGGCACCCTTCTCGAGGTAGGTTCGGGGAATCTACGAAGTGAGGACATGAAGGAGATCCTTCAGGCAAAGGATCGAAACCGGGCAGGGAAGACCGCTCCGCCGCATGGGTTGTATCTTTGGAAGGTGGAGTATGGGGATCGATAGGAAGTTGCCGTGGCTTGATGGATTGAAGTGTACGACGAAGGTATCTGCGAGAAATGCACGCTGCCCTCGCCTCCGGAACATGATGTTTTGCACGGAATCCGGCACAAGTGTTAACGAGAGATTTTAAGATGGAAAATTATTTTTCTGCTAAAACAACTAATCCAGGTGTAACATCCCCTTGACAATCATCTGGGAACAAGATAATATAGCATATGGTATGTTATTAACCCCACGATAAGCCCCGGAAACTTATTGTGATTAGAAAATAAATACTACGGATTCATTTAATAGGAGGTAAACTCATGCGTACTACGTATATGGCAAAAGCCAACGAAATCGATCGTAAATGGTACGTTGTAGATGCTGAAGGCAAGACTCTTGGTCGTCTGGCTAGTGAAGTAGCTTCAGTTCTACGCGGTAAACACAAACCAACTTTCACACCACATGTTGACACTGGTGATCACGTAATCATTCTTAATGCTTCAAAAATCGAATTGACTGGTAAAAAGCTTACTGATAAGATCTACTACCGTCACAGTAACCACCCTGGTGGTTTGAAGCAACGTACTGCATTAGAAATGCGTACAAACTATTCAGAGAAAATGTTAGAGCTTACTATTAAAGGTATGCTTCCAAAAGGTTCTCTAGGTCGTCAAATGATCAAGAAACTACATGTATACTCTGGATCTGAGCATCCACACCAAGCACAACAACCAGAAGTTTACGAACTTCGTGGATAATTAAAAAGAGGAGGTTATTATCTTGGCTCAAGTTCAATATTACGGAACTGGTCGTCGTAAGAGCTCAGTAGCTCGCGTACGTTTAGTACCAGGTAACGGTAACATTGTTATCAATGATCGTGAAGTAGAAGTATATATCCCATTCGCAGCACTAAGAGAAGTAATCAAGCAACCACTAGTTGCAACTGAAACTCTTGGTAACTATGACGTTTTAGTAAACGTACACGGTGGAGGTTACGCTGGTCAAGCTGGTGCGATCCGTCACGGTATCGCTCGTGCTTTACTTCAAGCTGATCCTGAGTACCGCGGTACTCTAAAACGCGCTGGATTGTTAACTCGTGACGCTCGTATGAAAGAACGTAAAAAATACGGTCTTAAAGGCGCTCGTCGTGCACCACAATTCTCTAAGCGTTAATTACTGCTTACAAAGACTCTCAACCATTTTGGTTGGGGGTCTTTTTTATTTGGGTGAGTGTATAGGGGATTGGGCATTTGATGAGGATGCGGTAGTGCGCACTTATATTTGGGGTTTCGCACTTAAATTCAGAGTTCCCCACTTAGGTCGTGTGGTCCGCACTTTCGTTTCTTTAAGAATGGGGCCTTGTTACTGCAAGGGATGGCATTTTGAGTGGCTGATAGCGTGGGTTATATCCTTATTTTCCCAAGTGACGGAATAATCCTGAAAATCGAAAGATAAAAGTGTGAAACTAAAAGATTATTGGTCAAAAGTAAAAGATTATCGTTTAAAACTCGAAGATTTTACAGCAAAACTAAAAGATTCCCTCAACTCCTTCTTAATTTACTATGGCATTACACGTAAAAATGAGCATTCGGCGGCCCATTCCACCATCTGCAGTTGGTCAGATCGTGATTCTGACCCGAAATCTCGAATGCAGCCGTCGTTCTTTACAATCATTTGTTTTCTGCAGCTCGATTAAGTGTGGATACACTCCACTAATGCTCATCCCCCGTAAAAAAGTAAAAAGATCATATATGACTAGATTTTCCCAGCCAATATAGGTCATTATTCCTTATAAGTAAAGGAGAATCTCTTAGTTAAGATTGAAGCCCCGGTATTTGACAATAAAACTCTCGGAATAAAGGAAAACGCTTCTAAACCAATTCCGTGACCATCCTCACACTTCCAACTCACATAATGATTTGACAGACTATTCCGACTCCGTTATGATAGTGAAAATTCACACAAACAAAATCGAATAATTCCTTATCAAGAGTCGGGGGAGGAACCTGGTCCCGTGATCCCGCAGCAACCGTTACTTGTAACAAGGTGCTAATTCCAGCAAGCAGATGCTTGAAAGATGAGAGGATGGTATAGAAAATGAACCTCTTCCTCATCGGGAGAGGTTTTTTTAATGAAGATTGGGTAGTTGTTGCTACTAAACCGAGTATAACGATAAGAATACTCCCATCACATCATACGTACTGACAGCAACCCAAACCTACTCCCATCACACAATCGCTCAATCACTCCAAGTCACGGCCAACCAAACTGTTTAAAAAAGGAGTCCTGTCCCATGAAAAAACAAATTCATCTCAACGGTTTCATTCAACACTCGCCTTCCCCTCATTCAACTGGTTTGTGGAAGCATGAAAAAGACCAAGGTACTTCGCACAATCGCTTATCATACTGGATTGAAACGGCACAGACGCTGGAGCGAGGGCTATTTGATGCGATGTTCATTGCGGATGTGCTTGGAACGTACAGTGTTTATGAAAACAGTCATGATGCGGCGGTCAGGGGAGCGGTCCAGCTTCCTGCTCACGATCCGCTCATCCCGATCTCTGCGATGGCGGCTGTCACGAAGCATCTCGGTTTTGCGCCTACCATTTCTACGACATACGCACAACCTTATTCGCTGGCGCGTCAGCTGTCGACCCTGGACCATTTAACCGATGGCAGGATTGCATGGAATGTCGTGACTTCATACCTCGAAAGCGAGGCTGTCAATCTGGGACTGGCGGGCAGGCTACCGAAGGAACTGCGATATGACCGTGCGGATGAGTTTCTCCAAGTGGTGTATAAATTATGGGAACACAGCTGGGAAAGTGATGCGGTTGTTTATGACAAAGAGAAGGATACCTTCGCGGAACCTAACAAAGTGCATTCCATCAACCATGAAGGTGAATTCTTCAGTGTGCCGGGTCCCCATCTGGTCGAGCCGAGCCCGCAGCGTACACCTGTTTTGTTCCAGGCGGGATCTTCCCCGAAAGGAAGGGATTTCGCGGCTAAACATGCAGAAGCAGTCTTTACAAAAAATCACTCGCTCGACGGATTGAAGCTGTATACATCGGATATCCGAAAACGTGCTGAAGATCAGGGAAGAAATCCGGCGGAGCTGCTGATCTTCCCAATGATCCTGCCAATCATCGGTTCAACGGAGGAAGAAGCCTACGCAAAGTATGATGAACTTACGAACCACGTCAGCTACGAAGGCACCGCTTCCCTTTTATCTGGTCACACAGGGATAGACTTTTCACAATTCGACCCCGATCAGTATATCGAGGACATCGAAACGGATGCCATGCAGGGGAATCTCGATATGTACGGCAAAGATCCGAATAAACAGTGGACGCTCCGCGAAGCGATCAAGAACCATGGCCTTGGAAATGGGACGGTCAAATTCATCGGTACTCCGGAGCAGATTGCGGATGAAATCGAGAGGTGGGCTGAGGAAGGGGACGCCGACGGATTCAATATCGCCCAGACGTATTCACCGGGTACATTCACCGAGTTTGTCGACCATGTTGTCCCTGAACTGCAGAAGCGGGGGATTTACCGGACGGAATATGAAGGGTCGACCCTCCGTGAAAACATGTTTGGCAGAGGTCGGAAACACTTGGATGATACTCATCCTGCCAAAAAGCTTACACCCGTTCATTCATAAAACGTTTGGTAAAGAAGGGAGAAGAAAATGAACCAAATAGCGGTATACACTTGGATCGGATTTGCCGTATTTCTTGCAGCGATGTTTGCCTTGGGTTTCATCAGTATGAAAAAGACCAAAAGTGTCAGTGATTTTGCGATAGGCGGGGGGAATCTTGGGCCGTACGTCCTGGGGCTTTCCTTCGCCGCGACATATTTAAGTGCAGCCACATTCCTCGGTTATCCAGGCTGGTCGCACGATTGGGGACTTTCGAATCTTTGGCTGTTCCTGGCGATGATTGGTGGAGGACCGATCGGCGTATTGATGGTAGCCAAGAAAGTCCGGAGCCTCAATAATGGACAAAAGTCGCTGTCCCTTCCCGACTGGCTTGGGGATTTTTATAACAGCGATCTTCTCCGGGTCGGTACAGGGTTGATTCTTTTGTTCAACATCTTCTATATTGCCGCCCAGTTTGTGGCGGGTGCCCGTATCTTTGAATATCTCCTTGGCATGTCTTATCAAGGCGGGTTGATTTTTATCGCGGTGATCGTTGTGCTTTACGTCTTTGGCGGTGGGGCGTTCGCGGATATTTATACCGATGCTGTCCAGGCAGTGATGATGGCTGCGGCCGGTGTATTTATTTTTATTTCAGGAATCGTCGTCTTCTGGAAGGGGAGCATCTCATCGACCTTCAACGATATTAGTGGAAAATTGGCGGCCCAGGATGGAAATCTGATTTCTGCATTCAATCCGGATTCCGCTCATTTTTCTTCTTTGAGCTTAGTGACAGGGGCGATTGTGATTCAGTGGGCATTTGCCTCTGCACCTCATTTGTTCAACAAAGTGCTGGGACTCAAGAGTGAAAAAGATTTGGGGAAAATGATTTTGACCTATGTGATTACTGCTGCGTTGTCAGTACTGGTGTTATTCGGAGGGATCTATAGCAGGGCAGCGCTGGGAGATAACATCGCTGCTCCTGATCTGGCACTGATGGAATATGCCGTCTATGCATTTCCCGCGGTCATCGTTGCACTTCTGGGGGTTGTGGTCCTTGCTGCAGCGATGTCGACTACGGATGGTTTGTTCGTTTCGATCTCGACCGTGTTTGCCAATGATATCTTTCTGAAAGTATTCGTGAAAAGAGGGATCGTGAAGGTGAACGACTCGAAGGCAGAGAAGATAGCGTTGCAGATCAGCCGTCTATCCGTGCCGGTCATCGGGCTCTTTGCGTACTTGATTGTCTTGAAGCCACCGGCGTATATGGGGGATATCATGTGGATCGGCATTTCCGGAATCGCGGCTGGAACGATGGGGCCGATTTTACACGCAGTGTATGGCCGGAGAAAAGCATCCGCCCGGGCAGCGGAACTTTCCATGGTGGTTGGGCTCCTTTCCTATCTCATCCTTTATTTTGGAGGAATCGTGCCGAGCACCATGGCAGCGGGTGCCGTTTCAACCTTCATCGGCATAGCAGTGATTACAGTGTTTGCGCCGATCTTAAAAGAAAAGCAACCACATCTTCAAAAAGTATACAACCTAAATCAAGGGAAAGGATGACAGTAGATGTTCGTAAACGAAATGCTCTCCATCTGGCTCTACGGTTTCATAACATTCCTCACCATCATCGGAATTTCGCTGTGAAAGTGGTATTTTACGAAATGATGTTGAGAAGAAAGTTCAGATGGTGGACTCAAGATCCATGACCAGACAGGTCCGGGCTTGAGACCGGGAGATCCCCTCATCGAACTGGCTTCAGCCAATCAAAAAGGAGAAACAGTCCGACTTCCACCCTTATTTTTCCAAGTGGTGGAATGATCTGCGAAAACGAAAGATAAAAGCGGCAAATTAAAAGATTATTGGGTAAAAGTAAAAGATTATTGAATCAAACTCGAAGATTATTCACCAAAACCGAAAGATTCCTTCATTTCGGTACAATTCGCACCTCCCAGTGACTTAGAATAGATCCATTCGTCGTTCATCATTCCATTTAACGAAACCTACGGATGATTACCGTCAACGATTACACCAGACATTCATAACAGCACCAACATAAACGTACGAGAAAAAAATCCGGATCCTCCCCAGCCATGAAAATTGGTAACAGTTACTCGAATGAAGACATCTCTTAAGAAGGAAAATACGTTCAAAGGGGTGGATCTACATTGAACGTTATTACAACCTTCAATACAAAGAGAAGAGAAAAGCAAATTAAAACCGAACGAAGACTGCTTAAAGAAATTTCGATCAAAATGCTCCAGGAAAGCGTAAGGAAGCATTTCGGATATATAAAAATCCAGGGTGGGGTATTCATGCAGCAAGGATTCGACGAAGCCTGTTTCGACGTTGCCATTGAAGCCTATCTTCTTGGGGGGAAAGTAAGTAAATTTGGACACTCAGGGGAAGACATTGAATCGGTGAAGAAGCGATGTAAGGAAGAAATGAAGCATTTCATTGATACACTTTATAACTTTTGGCTGTATTGGTCCAAGATGGGGGTTTCCAACCAAATAGATGAATCCATCTATTTCAGCTGCGAACACTTCGTGGAAACATGGTGGTCGGAGGGATATGAGAAAGGGATCAAGCGGTTGAAGCTCCGTTTACATTAATTTTTTCTGTTCTAAAAATGTTTCTTGTCCCATATTTTTTAGTAAAGAGCAGCAACGGTTCAGGTTGACTGAGAAGCTGTTTTCTATAAGGTTCGTTAATTCGCAGGTGTCGAGGGTCCATTCTCTACAACGTGCGGAGTGAGCCTGCTGAAAATAGGGGGAGAGACATGAAGCAGAAGTTGAAACTTGCAGGGATTATCGCTGCCCTCGGGATCTTATTTTTTATCATCCAATATAAAATCATCGATAAGGACACGTGGGATTCATGGAATCTTCCTTTGTCGGGTAAAATCATCTATCTCGATCCCGGCCACGGAGGACCGGATGGGGGAGCTGGTGATGAAGAAGCATTGGAAAAGGATATTGCCCTGAATGTTTCCTTGATGATCAGGGACTATCTCCAGGAGCAGGGTGCGCTTGTTTTAATGACCCGTGAAGAGGATAAGGATCTTGCGGATGAGAGTACGAAAGGATACAGCCGGCGAAAAGTGGAGGATCTGCACAAGAGGCTGAAGCTGATCAATGACTCAGAGGCCGATCTTTACTTGAGTATCCACTTGAATTCCATCCCTTCACAAAAGTGGAGCGGGGCACAAACCTTCTATAATCCGAAGTTTGAGGAAAACAAGGCTCTTTCAAAAGCCATCCAAAAGGAAATTACGCGAAATCTCGAGAATACAAGCAGGGAAGCCAAGGGGCTTCAAAGTGTGTATATCCTGAAGCATGCGAAAAAGACGGGTGCCCTGGTAGAGATTGGCTTCCTCTCAAACCCAGGAGAGCGTGCCAATCTGTTGAAGAAGGATTATCAGGAGAAAGTCGCTGCCTCCGTTTATCAAGGTGTGCTGAACTATCTTACCGAAAAAGATTGATCAAAAAGCTACTCCCGACTTTAAGGGGGCGGCTTTTTTCTTTGTAGAAGAGGGAATGTGACTTGCAGTAGATTTACGCATGAATCCTAGCCGACCAGAAATCCCCTCTATATGGAAGTCAGCCCTCATTAGGGGGATGCCATCGGCGACTACTTTCCTATGGCGATCCACCTTTATTCCATCCCAGTTCAAAAGGAATAATATTCAAGAAAAGTAATCCAGCCCTTTTTACAGTTATTTCAGACAACGATATGTTATACTGAAGATAGTTGTAAACGAATACATAAAAAAGGGTGATGATTCATGTTAACAGAACAACAGACTCGCGATCTTTTATCTGATTTAAAGGATCCTTTTTTACATAAGACATTAAAAGAAACCAATGGTGTTGTCGAAGTTAGTGTGAAAGAAGAAAAGCAGCATGTCAGTGTGAAAATCGCACTCGCTAAAACAGGATCTGGCGAACAATTGCAATTCCAGCAGCAGGTTGTCCAATTATTGAAGGACAATGGAGCGGAATCTGTTGGGATCCGGTTCACGGAACTTCCCCAGGAAGAGCTTGAAAAGCATAGGGGATCCGGTGGCGAAGGGACGGACCTTTTATCACCTGCAAGTAAAACGACTTTCATCGCCATTGCCAGCGGAAAAGGCGGTGTCGGCAAATCGACGGTATCCGTCAACCTGGCCGTCGCGCTTGCCCGTCAAGGGAAGAAGGTCGGGCTGATTGATGCGGATATTTATGGATTCAGTGTCCCTGACATGATGGGCATCGTCAAACGTCCGGTTGTCAGAGGCGAAAGAATTATCCCAGTAGAACGTTTTGGCGTGAAGGTCATTTCAATGGGCTTCTTTGTGGAAGATAATGCACCAGTCATTTGGAGAGGGCCGATGCTCGGCAAAATGCTGAATAACTTCTTCTCGGAAGTGGAATGGGGAGACTTGGATTATCTTCTTCTTGATCTGCCTCCGGGTACAGGGGATGTTGCCCTTGACGTGCACACGATGCTTCCGCACTGTAAGGAAATCATCGTGACGACGCCTCATCCGACAGCGGCGTTTGTTGCGGCGCGCGCTGGAGCGATGGCACTTCAGACTGATCATGATATCCTCGGTGTCGTAGAGAATATGTCTTACTTTGAAAGTAAATTGACGGGTGAGAAGGAATTCGTATTCGGACAAGGAGGCGGGGAGAAGTTGACTGAAGAGCTGCGTACAGATCTTCTTGGCAAACTTCCACTTCAGCAGCCGGATTGGAATGAAGAGGATTTCGCTCCTTCCATCTATGCGGAGGACCACAGACTCGGTGGCATTTACGGGGAAATCGCACATAAGGTGATTGAGAAATTGTCATAAAGATAAAGGACAAAAGGTCTGGGAGATATTCCCGCCTTTTGTCCTTTTTTACTTGCTTCGACTTCAATGGATCAGCTTCCGCCCCCGCCATCACCAGAGGATTGATTAGGGCCCCCGCCGGTTTGTCCGCTTTCCCCACCTTGTTCTCCGCCCTCTCCGCCTTTTCCGCTGCCAGCTTCTTCGGCTGCTTTAAGGAGGATGTCCTGGATCTTGGTTTTGAATAATGGGCTATCGACTGTCTCGAGGATGACTTTCTGAAGGTGTTCACGGTACTCTTTGCTCTTAAGTGCCTCGGTAAGTTCCTTTTTGAATTCCGGATCTTTCATGATATCCATCATCATTCCTTGATATTCTGGGTCTTTCATTAAATCCTTCAGTAATTTTTCATTGCCTTCCTTCATGCTTTTGGCCATGGATTCGGCAAATTTCGGATCTTCGAATGACTTTTTCCAGAACTCGGTCCCTTTATCGGACGTAAGTGTTTTGGAGATGGTATCCGTTACTACCTTTTGATCCATAATAAGTTCTGCCTTCATTTTTTCATCAGACATCACTTCTTGAATGGCTTTTTTTCCATCATCGGTTTTTAATATATCGACAACCATTTTCTTGGTTTCTTCATAATCCATTTTACTGCTGCCAGTGTCCCCGCCTCCGCCACAAGCGGTTAACAGGAGAATGGACAGTAAAAGAACAAAGGAATATTTTTTCATGGGTAGGCTCCTTCCATACAAATTCCCTTACCTTTAATATGAGAAATTGTGAAAAAATTATGCACATCGGGAACTGGTACCTAGATTTTTTAAAGTAGCGTTGGTACAATCAAAAGAGTGCATATTTTTTCTATATGGAGGAAAATTGAAGTGACCATCCGGAATTGGATTCGTTTTTTTGTACATACGTTAACTATTGGTGGGGTTATTACGGCGATCGCCTCACTTTTCATAAGATGGGATCAATACAGCCCATATATTCAAGATGGAAATGTCATTGGCATCTTATCAAGCCTTTTATGGTTTCTATTCGTCGGTTTTACATTCAGTGTCATCAGTCAAATGGGGTACTTTGCCTATTTGACGATCCATCAATTCGGTCTCGGGATGTTCAAGACTTTTTGGAACTCAGTACAGATCGTGTTGATCGGATTTGTACTATTCGACCTTATTTATTTCCGTTTCCGTGCTTTCGCTGAAGAAGATGCTTCGTACACACCTTACATTCTTCTCGGAATCGGCATCCTTTTGGTAGGGATGCTCGTTGCGTACGTTAAGAACAAGCAATCGGACTCGAGGGTCAACACATTCATTTCGGCGTTGTTCTTCATGGTCGTTGTCACTACATTGGAGTGGCTGCCGGTCCTGTTGGTCAACTCGATTAAATGGCTTTATCTGATGCTGATTGCTTTATTAGTATGTAATGCGTACCAGCTATTGAGGCTTCCAAAATACATCGAGCAATCTCAAGCAGAAAGACAAACTAAACAGCAGTAATAGAAAGAGCCCTGCAGAAGCTGATGCCTGCAGGGCTCTTTTCTTATATGTCGCTCTTGTTGTTGACTGAATTTCCTGGTTGGGAATCCGATTGCTTTGTCGTTTCGGGGATCATTGTATTAACGTTGACTTGGCATCTCCATTTGATATCATATCCGACACCGAGACGAAATTGCCTTTGCCCTGCAGGCTTTTGATGATTCCAGGCAAGGCTTTCTTTGTCTGCTTGGCAGAATCGGATGCATGAAGGAGGATGATATCCCCTTTTTTCGCATCTTTCACATTCATGAGGATCTGATCGGTACCGGGATTTGTCCAATCCTTTGAATCAACGCTCCAGTGCACAACAGTCAATCCAAGTTTATCTGCCACCTTGATCGTTTCTTTGTTAAAGTGGCCTGTCGGGACGCGGAGTAACTTGACGTCCTTAACGTTAAGCTTTTTGAAAACCGTATCGGCTTTCAGGATATCCTGTCTGATTTTTTCTGGCTCCATATCTGTGTAGTCTGAATAGGCATAGCCAAGATTCCCGATCTCAAAGCCTGCCTTCACGATTTTATCAACCAGATCAGGATGGCGCTCTGCCCAGGAACCTGAAATGAAGAAGGTAGCGGCTTGAACGTTGAGCTTCTCCAACTCATCTATGATCGGCTCTGCTTTTTCATCCCCCCATCCGATATTGAAGGTCAAGGCGATTCCTTTTTCACCTTTATAAATCGCTTTGGGGCCGTCCTTCGTCCCGAATGCCGGAACGGAAGAGAGTGTACTGCTGTAGACGAATAGAGCAGTGAAGAACGAGATGACGATAACCAGGCTGATCTGCTTCAAACTTTTCGCATTTACGGTATAAAAACCATTCATTACACAATCCCTCCGTAAAGAGTTATCTCTGTTAAAGATATGCATGTCCCCAGAAAAAATATCTAACTTTAGAAAAAAAGTGATTATAAAAACCCTCGTATGGAAAAAACTACAAGTAACAACATAAAGGGGTGACTTACTTGCTGGGGTTATTGATTGATGACAGAGAAAGAGAAGAATTAGAATATCTGTTGAAAAGGGAAATGGATGAAATCCTTTTCGACCTGAAGGATGCCCGGATCGATCAGATTGTAAAGCGGGCCATGAATGAGCGTTATAAAATCCTTTTTTCTTTATTCCGAAGATTTGCGAGTCATAAAGAATGCCTCAAGTATATGAAGAACAGCAATGATAAAAAAGAAAAGTATGAATGATCCTTAGCGGTCTTTAGACGGACAGGCTTGTCATTGTAGAAGCCGGTTCCCTCTAAAGCCGCTTTCAAATGTAGTGGACTTATTATTTTGTAATAATTTTTTCAAAAATGTATTGACCCCGTAAAAGAATCTTGATATATTATTAAACGTCGCTGTTGCGCTATCGAGTTTCTCGAAAACGCACTGAAAAATAATTTCAAAAAAACAGTTGACTTCACACAATGAGATGTGATAAATTAATAAAGTCGCTTCGGACGGAGCGCTCAACAAATTGAACCTTGAAAACTGAACAAAACAAGACAATACGTCAACGTTAATTCTAGATTTACCGTAACGAATATCGTTACAAAAAAGAGCTATTCAAACTTTTATCGGAGAGTTTGA
>NZ_JAIVAR010000009.1 GCF_020171925.1 Rossellomorea aquimaris | reverse complement strand
GCTGATCTCAGGGAGCAAGCTCCCATCGATCCGCTCGACTTGCATGTATTAGGCACGCCGCCAGCGTTCGTCCTGAGCCAGGATCAAACTCTCCGATAAAAGTTTGAATAGCTCTTTTTGTAACGATAATCGTTACGGTAAATCTAGAATTAACGTTGACGTATTGTCTTGTTTTGTTCAGTTTTCAAGGTTCAAATGGTTAAATTGGAGCGGGTGATGGGAATCGAACCCACGACATCAGCTTGGAAGGCTGAGGTTTTACCATTAAACTACACCCGCATATCGATTGTTATGTATTGTAGTGGTCGGGAAGACAGGATTCGAACCTGCGACCCCTTGGTCCCAAACCAAGTGCTCTACCAAGCTGAGCTACTTCCCGTTCCAGAAGCATAAATTACTTATTCATTCTTTCATACTCGCTTGTAGAAGAATTAGTGGCGCGCCCGAGAGGAGTCGAACCCCTAACCTTTTGATCCGTAGTCAAACGCTCTATCCAATTGAGCTACGGGCGCAATATAATGAAAGTTTGGTGCGGCCGAGAGGACTTGAACCTCCACGGGGTTGCCCCCACTAGGCCCTCAACCTAGCGCGTCTGCCATTCCGCCACGACCGCGTCTTTTTAAGCGACAAACACTATTATAACTAGGATAAACCATTGTGTCAATACTTTTTTCAAAAAGTAAAGTGCGGGTGAAGGGACTTGAACCCCCACGCCTTGCGGCGCCAGATCCTAAGTCTGGTGCGTCTGCCAATTCCGCCACACCCGCATGAAAAGAAATATGATATTTGCCTTTTGCAAAAATCAATGGTGAGCCATGAAGGACTCGAACCTTCGACCCTCTGATTAAAAGTCAGATGCTCTACCAACTGAGCTAATGGCTCAAAATGGCTGGGCTAGCTGGATTCGAACCAACGCATGTCGCAGTCAAAGTGCGATGCCTTACCGCTTGGCTATAGCCCAACGCCTCGAAAAGTGACGAGGTTTTTATAATAACATGTCCACCTCTTGGATGTCAACCACTTTTCTTAAGTTTTTTTCTGGCGGTCCGGACGGGACTCGAACCCGCGACCTCCTGCGTGACAGGCAGGCATTCTAACCAACTGAACTACCGGACCAGAATGTGTTAAACAATATTCTTTTGCAAAGACAATGTTGCTCCGCATTATGAATAATGACCCGTACGGGATTCGAACCCGTGTTACCGCCGTGAAAGGGCGGTGTCTTAACCGCTTGACCAACGGGCCAGGATGAAAATGTTGATGGCGGAGAAGGAGGGATTTGAACCCTCGCGCCAGTTGCCCGACCTACACCCTTAGCAGGGGCGCCTCTTCAGCCACTTGAGTACTTCTCCATAAAAATGGCTCCGCAGGCAGGATTCGAACCTGCGACCGATCGGTTAACAGCCGATAGCTCTACCACTGAGCTACTGCGGAACGTGAAGTATTCCAACGCTTATTGAATGTCTTATCGACTCTTTCGATTATAATGACTGTGATACTACTTGTCAACACTTTTTCATATAGTTTTTTAAATCTTGGCCTCCACCCGGCTAAGCCGTCCAGTTCCTATCGTTCTTGCTTTACTTCTTCCCGAAAGACCAATTTCCCCTTGCAGCGGCCACACACATATTTATTGGTGTCGATTCTCCTTCTTCTCTTGAATACGAGCCCGCATTCCGAGCAGGAATAAACTACGATCCGAACACTTTTACGATTGCTCGATAACGCTTGGCAGTGTCTTGGTGCCCCGACTTCTTGTAACAGCTTTTTAAAATCGGCATCTCCGTGTTTGTACCCTTTTCCTTCTATATGTAGATGGTAGTGGCAAAGTTCGTGTTTAATGATTCCGATGAGTTCGGATTCCCCATGCTCTTCATAATATTTCGCGTTTACATCGATATTATGGCTCCGAAGCAAGTATCTCCCTCCGGTCGTCCTGAGTCTTGGATTGAAGTAGGCTTTATGACGGAAAGGCTTGTGAAAATAACGCAGGGAAATCCCTTCGACCATCCGTTGAAGTTCTTCGTCTGTCATGCTATCACTCCTTCACACACGTGCTACAGCACGGGACAATCTTTGTTGACATACATATACATTATACAACTTCCTAAAGGAACAGACATCGGCCATCGTTTCAAGAATGTTTTCTAATAGATTGGAATAAGGGGGGTACCTTTATGCCAAACTGGCTCGTAAATCAGTTGAGGAAGGCATATCTTGAGAAGAATCGCTATCAGATAAAACTTCTTAATCAATGCTGGAATTTCTACAGAAAGAAAAACTTCCCTCAATAGTAGACCGAAATGAAAAGCTGACTTGCATCAAGTCAGCTTTTCGTCTTCTATTATTGAATCATGGTCAGGGCGACCCTGCCTTTTTTCACATCAACGCTATCTACCCATACAGTCACGACGTCACCGACCGATACGACATCGAGCGGGTGCTTGACGAACCCCTGTTTAAGCTTGGAGATGTGGACAAGCCCGTCCTGTTTCACTCCCACATCGATGAATGCACCGAAATCAACCACATTTCGGACGGTTCCCTGAAGCTCCATCCCCTCTTTAAGATCTTCCAACTTCAGAACATCTTTTTTCAGGAGCGGTTTAGGGAATTCATCTCGAGGGTCTCTTCCTGGCCGAACGAGTGCATCGATGATATCTTTGAGCGTCAACTTACCGATGCCAAGGTCTTGAGCCAATTCATCCATATTAAATGTAGCAAAGGCTTGCTTTAAATCATCGGTACCGATCGCTTCTTCAGAAAGGCCCGTTTTTGCGAGGAGCTTTTTTACATCCCCATAGTTGTCCGGATGGATCGGCGTGCGGTCCAGTAGTTCTTTTCCGTCCATGATCCGAAGGAAACCAATACTTTGTTCATATGTTTTGGCACCGAGTCTTGGGATCTTCTTCAATTGAGACCTGGACTTGAATTTCCCTTCCTCTTCCCTTTTCTTCACAATGTTGTTGGCAACCGTTTTCGATAAACCTGCTACATACTGAAGTAATGAAGAGGATGCTGTATTGACGTTCACTCCCACCTGGTTAACGGCGGTCTCTACCACGAAAGTAAGGGAATCGTTTAATTTCTTCTGCGATACATCATGTTGGTATTGACCCACCCCTACGGATTTCGGGTCGATTTTCACCAGTTCCGCCAGAGGGTCCTGCAGTCTCCTGGCAATTGATACAGCACTTCTTTCTTCTACCTGAAGATTGGGGAATTCCTCCCTGGCCACGTCAGAAGCGGAATATACACTGGCTCCGGCTTCATTTACGATTAAATAGAAGATTTCTTTTTCAATTATTTTCAGGATATCCGCTACAAATTGTTCCGTTTCCCTCGAAGCCGTCCCGTTACCGATCGCGACAACCTCGATTGAATAGCGATCGATCACCTTCTTCACGGTTTCCTCGGCAGCTGCCTTTTTTGATTGAGGCGGATGGGGATAGATGACGCTCACATCAAGCATTTTCCCGGTTTCATCTATGACAGCAAGCTTACAGCCTGTTCTGTATGCAGGATCGACACCAAGGACCATTTTCCCTTTCATCGGTGGCTGCAATAGGAGCTTCCTTAAGTTTTCCGAAAAGATGTGAATCGCCTGGTTTTCCGCCTTTTCAGTGAGATCATTCCGGATTTCACGTTCAACGGATGGCTGAATCAATCGTTTATAGCTATCTTCAATCGCTTCCTTCACTGCAGGGAGTACGGGCGAGTGGACATTCTTGATCACTTGTTTCTGCAGGTAGTGAAGGATCCCGTCTGCATCCGGTTGGATATTGACTTTGATGATGTCCTCTTTTTCTCCCCTATTCATGGCGAGAACGCGATGCGGTACTACTTTGCTTACCGGTTCGCTGTACTCATAGTACATTTCGAATACATTCTTCTCATCTTTTTCTTCATTTTTGACCTTGGTCTCGATGATTCCCTTCCTGAACGTTTGAGTTCTTATGTATTCACGGAAAGCCGCTTCATCCGACACGTACTCTGCGATAATGTCCTTCGCTCCGGCAATCGCTTCTTCTGCCGTTGACACTTCTTTCTCATTATCGATATATAGGACGGCTTCCTTTTCCAAGTTCCCGTTCACCGGGAAAGTGAGCATCCATTGTGCAAGCGGTTCAAGACCTTTTTCTTTGGCTACAGTCGCTTTAGTTCGCCTTTTCTGCTTATAAGGACGATATAGGTCCTCTACTTTTTGTAATTTATCTGCTTTCTTGATTGCTTGCGCTAATTCTTCCGTCAGCTTGCCTTGTTCATCAATCAGACGAAGAACTTCTTCTTTTCTTTGTTCTAGATTTTGCAGGTAATTCCACTGCTCCATGATTTCTTTAATCTGAACTTCATCCAATGCCCCTGTTTGCTCTTTACGATAGCGGGCAATGAACGGCACCGTATTTCCATCTTCCAATAAATCGATGACGTTTTTCACATTTTTCAATGATACATTTACATTCTTAGAAACAATTTGCAGTAAATATTCTTGATTGGTTATGGTTACTGTCAATGATAGGACCTCCATCCAAAAGGTTTCCTTCTCAGTTTACCATATGCTCATCTAAAAAATCTTTGTTGGCCCGGTCATGCTGTGAGCAACACTATATACAGCCAGGTTCTATTCATAAGGAGAAATAAAAAAGCTTACTCTCCATTAGAGTAAGCTTCCCACTATATATGTGGTATCGTCGGCGGTCTCATCGACTCTCGATTGAATATCATGCATCGTACTGTGTAAGGTAGGATATTTCTGAAGGACTGTCTTCACACCCGATATGATTAAACCATCTGAATGTAATAGGAATCTCGAATTTGATTCATATGAGTATCGCTTTGTTTGATACTTTTGGGGTCTACCGGATAGATAGCCCGTTACTGGAAGGGGATAGGTGATTTTCCCTTCTGGAGAATACAAGTAAAAGCGAATATTCCCCACACAGCTATACACAAACTCCTTGGAATGGTAATACGCCTTTATGATGGCAACTGCTGCCCCTCGTTTCTTCTGGAGTGCACTGTTGCACAAATCCATCAGCGTCTCTACATCTTCATGATGATTCCGTTCCACGATTTCTACTACTTCGTGTGATGATTCATATGCAAACTTCCCGCTTCCCAAGCCATCAGCCAACACACAGACAAAATAGTCATCTGTTGAGACGTAATAATAACTGTCCCCACAATAGGGATTTCCGTTTTTGGATACCTGCTCTGCGTAAAGCTCGATTTCATTTTGTTGGAAATAACCCATTAATAATGATTCCCCGTATCAACTGCTTCTTCCTGGATGGCTTCCCGCAGTTTCTTTATTGCCCTGCGCTGCAAACGGGATACGTGCATTTGCGAAATGCCCAGCTTTTCACCGGCTTCTTTCTGGCTCAGGTTCTCTAGATACGTAAACTGTATGATTGCTTTCTCACGGTCAGACAAGACATGCAGTACTTTATCGAGCACCATTTTCTGATTCACTTTCTCATAGCCTTCATCCTGGTTCCCTACGATATCCAGTATCGTCACAGTGCTCCCTTCGGAGTCCGCTTCAATGGAATGATCAACCGATAACGCCTGGTAACTCCGGCCCATTTCCATCGCTTCCAATACTTCTTCTTCACTAACTTCAAGGTATTCAGCGATTTCATGGACTTGTGGAGAACGTTCTAATTTATTCGTTAACTCTTCAACGGTAGATTTGATCTTAGGACCTAGCTCCTTGATCCTTCTAGGGACATGTACACTCCAAGTTTTATCACGGAGGAAACGCTTGATCTCACCTATGATGGTCGGGATTGCAAACGCCTCGAATGATCGTCCGAACGATTCATCGTAGCGTCGGATCGCCCCAAGCAATCCAATCATCCCCACTTGAATGATGTCCTCATGAAATGATCGGCCCTTGGAATACTTCCTCGCGATGGACTCAACAAGGTTCTGGTAATGAAGGATCAGTTGATTTTGTGCTTCATCGTCCTGATGTTCCTGATAATCCTTGATCCATCGAAGGACTTTCTCTTTTTGTTCCTGCTGGTTAGGTTGAGATAGTTTTTTCATCCCTCTCCACCTGCTCCCCTGATAGGAATTTGGTCATAAAGACTGTTACTCCCTCTTTATGATGAACCTTCACATCATCCATGAGGCTTTCTATTAGGTAAAGTCCTAACCCACCTTCTCTTAGGAATTCAACAGAATGATCGGCATGGTAAGGTCCGACCGCACTGCGGATTGCTTTGAAGTCAAAGCTCTCCCCACGATCCGCTACCATAACCTCCAATCGATCTTCGTAAAGGGCGAAACCGACCACTACTTCTCCGTCCTCCCCCTTGTACGCATGCTGTACGGCATTCGTGATCGCCTCGCTTGTGGCAATCTTCAGGTCTTCTATCGCATCATAATCAAAGCCCATACGACTGGCTATCCCTGACAAAGTCAGACGAATAACCCCAACGTACTCGGGCTTTGCAGGAATCTTCATCTCGATGTAATCAAAAGCTTGCATCATTCAACTCCACCCTCTACCTTGGAATTTATGTTCATAATGTCCCCTAACCCTGTGATATCAAACAATCTCTGCAGCCTATTGGATAGACCAACCAACTTGAGTTGACCACCGCGTGCATTTATAGCTTTGAATAGGCCTACAAATACGCCTAATCCGGTACTATCCATATAGGAAACATCCGATAGGTCCACTACGATATCTTTATCACTTTCGGTTTCGGCAGAAGGTTGAAGGGTCTCTTTTAGTTTAGGTGCTGTATATGCATCAATTTCACCGGCTACTTTGACAAAAAATTCGCTCTCTTTTTCTTGAATATCTATTGATAAGTTCATCATAAACGACCACCTTTTTTATAAAGCATTATAATAAAGTCTCTATTCTTTTACCCTATTGCCTCGCAGGATAAACGAATTTCAAGAAATTCTTTTTATAATAATAAGGGTGAAGTCATCTCTAAGTTCGAAATGCTGGAGCTTCTCCAGTTCTTTGTAAACATTGGTGACAATTTCATCAGAAGTCATATGCTTATACTTGCCGATCATGTCCACAAGGTCTTCCCGCTCGATGAAACCTTCCTCAGTCCGACATTCCGTCACTCCATCAGACAGCAGGATGATCATGTCGCCAAGCTCTACTCGCCTTTCGTATTGTCTGTATTTCGCTTTCTTATCGACCCCTAATAAGAGCCCTTTTGCATCCAGGTCCTCGAAGTGGTCTTCTTCCGCTTTATAGAAGAATCCCGGTTCATGGCCTGCGGACGAATAAGAAAAGATATGTTTGTGAGAATCATAGACACCGTAAAACATCGTAATGAACATACTTTCATCCACATTCTGCTCAACCACCCGGTTCAAGCTTTCCAATACGGCGTTGGGTTCATTGCGATACTCAGGCAGGCTGTCCATCGCATATTTAATCATGGACATGCACAACGCTGCCGGTATCCCTTTGCCGATGACATCGGCGATCGCGACACTGACGCTGTCGTTTTCATCTTGTACAAAGTGGTAATAGTCCCCGTTCATCTTCTTGGCGGGGACACTCACAGCCGCAATATCGAGGCCTTCAATCACAGGTATCTTCGTTCCAAGCAGTGTCTGCTGCATATTGGAGGCAATATCGATTTCATTGTTCAGTTCCTGCTGTTTGCTTCTGAGGCTTTGATGTTCGCGGTAAGCGAATCCATATCCGATCATGACCTCCAATAAAATATCGAATGCATGGAGGACTTGATGCGGGATATCAGGTTCCATTTCGAGCATGATACTCTTATGGAGGCTGATGATTTCTTCCGGCGATACATGATGCTCGATCGATTTACGGCTGAATTTCTGACCAAGATACAAAGCCTTCTCATCTTGTTCGTTCAAATAGTGCTCGATAATCTCTTTATATTTTGAATCCATCAGTTCTCTAAAATTCATCTAACTCCCCCTAGCGGAGCCATTTAGTCGCCCGGATATCCGTCCCTTCACCAGGGGCAGATTCTACGTTGAACTCATCCATCAAACGCTTGACTCCAGGCAAGCCGGCTCCCAATCCACCTGATGTGGAATATCCATCTTCCATTACTTTTCTAATATCATTGATTCCAGGTCCATCATCCAGTGCGATGATGCGGAGGCCTTTCTTTCCGCCATCGAACAGTTTCTCTATACAAACCTGACCATGACCAGCATAAAGATATATATTCCGTGCTAATTCACTGATGGCGGTTGTGATACGTGCTTGATCCACCGTACCGAACCCCAGTTCTTTTGCCACGTTTCTTCCTAACTGGCGGGCAGCGACGATGTCCCATTCATTCGTGATCTTCACGCAGGATTGGCTATCCATTCACTAGTCCCCCAGTTCCATTTGTAATTTCTCCAGACCTTTTTCGAGGTCCAGAGCGGTCAGAACATCGTCCAACCTTATGCCGAGCTCGATCAGCGTAATGGCAACAGCGGGCTGTATGCCCGTAATGACCACTTTCGCCCCCATCAATCTCGACATATTGATTACATCACCTAGTACCTTGGCGATGAATGAATCGATAAAGTCTATGGAGGTGATATCGATGACCACGCCCCTTGCACTCGTTTCATGTATTCTATTCAAAAGGTCCTCTTGAAATTGAAGGGCTGTCTGATCATCGAGTTCCCATTGAATTGATATTAATAAGCAATCATGTAATTTTAAGATTGGTATTCTCACTCTGATCCCTCCGCTGAAACAATTTTTCTATCAGTCATTTCAAGAGCCTTTTCAATTCCTTTTTTCAGTGTGCTGTTCGTGCTGAATTGATTCAAGTTGATTCCAAGGTTCACGATCGTCTGTGCGATTTCAGGCCTGATTCCGACCAGCATGCACTTCGCCCCCACAAGCCTGACCGCATCCGCAGCCTGGATGATATGATGGGCCACCATTGTATCGACGACCGGCACACCCGTAATGTCTATCAAAACGACTTCCGCACGGTGCTTCACCACACCGTTCAGGAGATTCTCCATGATCAGTCGTGCTCTTTCTGTATCGATTGTACCGACGAGAGGCATGACTGAGATCTTTTCGAACACTGGAATAAGCGGGGCAGAGAGTTCCTGCAACGCAATCTTCTGAAGGGATACCGTTCTTTCCCACGATTCTGTATATGCACTGATCACTTTGTTATACATCGGGGTCACCCATTTATCGAATAACTCAACCTGTTTGGCATGATTCTGTTCGGTGATCAAACCATCTTCCTTCATGGCTTCATAGACGACTTTTGCAAACTTGCTGAGTGCGGAAGTCACGAATGTCAATGGCCAGCCGAAGCGCACCACTTTTTCAGCAAAGCCCTCCAGCCTTGATGTGAACTCTTTCGAATCCCTTAAGTTCGATGCGATCATTTCTACGAACTCATGGCTTGTCTTCGTGAAGATTTGATCAGAAACGACCTGAATGAATTTCTCATCGGCCTCTTCCTTCATGCGCTCCATCCAAATCTGTGTTAATTCAGACTTATTATTCTGGATATAATCTGTGATTTCAGTGAACATTAAACTCTCCCCATTCTACCATAAGAAATTTACATTACCTGTCATATACGTAAGGATGTAACGTATATTTAATCTGATCCGCACTTATTTTACAGTTTGACGCATTTACTAATATAGTAACAAAAAAATACAATTTTGAACAAATCAATGCCTTTCAGGGTATGCTTCCCCATGTTTAATTTTATTATAATTTGTCACAAGCCATTTGTCATACTATTGTCTGTATTTACCACGCGTCGATTGCGACAGGCTGTTTCCTAATAAAAATAGAAGGCTTGCCGGTCCTCTTTCAAGGTTAGGCAAGCCTTCTATTCAATATTTATCAGTTGTACCTGAATGAACCATCACGGGGATGAACGTCAAAATTGGATTAAGCCGACACTGATTTGAAGGGCGTCATCCACTTTTTCCATCATTTCATCATCCAGGTGAGTTATTTTATCTGTCAGACGTTGTTTATCGATCGTTCGGATTTGTTCAAGCAAGATAACAGAATCACGTTCAAAGCCATAACGCTTTGCATCAATTTCTACATGTGTAGGCAGTTTAGCTTTTTGGATTTGTGCGGTAATGGCAGCAACGATCACTGTGGGACTGAATCGGTTCCCTATATCGTTTTGTATGACAAGCACCGGCCGGACCCCGCCTTGTTCTGACCCTACCACAGGAGAAAGATCTGCAAAATATACGTCACCACGCTTTACAATCAAAGGATTAACCTCCGCTTACTAAGCGCTCGACTGTATGTTCCGCCTCATATTCAGCTTGGATCGCTTCTGAAGCGATTGCAAGATTAATCTTAGCCATCTCCATATAGCCGCGTCTCATAGATTCACGTAGTTGTCGCTTTTTTCGTTCCCTTAAATACATTTTGGTTGCACGATAAATAAACTCATTGCGATTCACATTCTCTTGATCTGCAAAGCCGTCTAGTTCTGTAACGAGCTGTTGCGGCAGACGAATTAAGATTTCTGTTGTTGCGCTGGATTCAGACACAAACTACACCTCCACCAATCACTACATACCGTTTCTGTTCATTAACATATCAATCATACCATCAAATAACGCGAATGAAAAGACAATTTATCAATCTCTTCTATTATCCGCCATATAAAATATGAATTATTCATGAAAATGAAAATGATTTCATTTTTTCCTGCCTAGCTATTCGACACTGTCCATCTGCGGTCAACGGGTATGGGTCAGTCCCCGCACCTGTACCGGAAGAGTCATCATCAAGACAATAGTCTATTGGAAACCCCGATAGTCTTGCCATTTTTGATATAGATTCTAGGCACCCTCGGAGAGATGATGCACGGAATCTCATAATTGATTGTTTCAAGCTTCTCTGCTATTTCATCTATTGAAACTTTTTCATGTCCATCCTTTCCGATCAAGGTCACCCTTTCGCCGGATTTCATGGGTCCAGGCAACGAAATCATGCATTGATCCATACAGATCCTGCCGACGATCGGTACCCTTTCTCCAGCGACAATGACTTCTTGGCCCTGAAGCTTCCGGAGCCAGCCATCTGCATATCCGATCGGTACGGTCCCGATCCACTCTTTTTCCTTGGTTTCGTAGGTCGAGCCGTAACTGATTTTGTCACCCGCCTGCTGTTCTTTCGTATGGACCAGTCGAGAATAAAGGGAAAATACTTCTTTTAACTGGAACGGCAATACCGACTTCATCTCTTCAGATGGTGTAAGACCATACATCGCAATGCCTACCCGGACCGCCGTGAAATGGGTTTTCGACTTCCTCAATGTTGCCGCGCTGTTGGACGAGTGTATATAGGGAGGGCGCTCATTCAACACACTCACCATCTCTTCGAATCTCCCCAGCTGCGCTTCAAGATACGTGTCGTCCAATTCATCAGCCGTGGCAAAATGAGTGTATATACCGTCCAATTGGAACTTGCGGCCGGAGCGGATGAATGTTTCCATCTCCTTCAACTCTTCGACCGACCGGACGCCTAACCTTCCCATTCCGGTATCGCATTTGATATGCACCTTCAAGCCAGCCTCTTCGTCCAGCTCTTCAGCCGCTTCTTCAAGCCATTCCAAACTGAAGTTGGTCAAAGCGATATCAAAATCAGAAGCAAGCTTCACATCCTCGGCACGTGATGCCCCGAGTACAAGGATCGGTGCTTCGATCCCCCCTTTTCGTAACGAAATGGCCTCATCCAGGAAAGCCACGGCCAGCCCGTGCACTCCCGCTTCCAACGCAGCGCGCGCGACAGGCACATCCCCATGTCCATATGCGTTCGCTTTCACGACAGCAAACATCTTCACTTCATCGGAAGCGATATGCCGCTTAATATTCTGAATATTTTCCGTTAAACAATCGAGATCGATTTCCACCCAAGTATCACGATAGAATTGCGTCTGTGCTTCCACTCTGGTCACTTCCTCATATCAACAAAACATTGTCAGTCTATTCAAGATTATCTCTGATTATTCATCTATTCTCTTATTGTGTCAAATTAATTTTTGTGAGGCAAGAATCTTTCACGAAGGGTTTGGATGGTGATTGTGGAGTGTTTGTTTGTAAGGGGCATCTGCGCGGTCGGGATATCGGAGGGGGGATTACGGATGGTGTGGTTGGAGTCTGTTGATTTTGAATGGGGATGCTTTGATGTTATTGAGATTTAGGTTCAATTCGCGAAATTTTGGTGCAATTATGTGGATTCCAGTGCAATTACGGAGTTTTCGGTGCAATTATGTAGGTTCCGGTGCAATCGTGAAGATACCCGTGCAATTATGCAAATCCCGGTGAAAATCACCCCACCACCAAAATAAGCTATCCCCCACCCCCGTCTCCAGGTTATCCCCCAGCAAACGATCTAACGTACCTTCCAACGCGACGTAATCGACACCCCGACATCATTCAAAAAGAAAAGGAGCAAACCCTCAAGGGCCGCCCCATTTTATCTCTTTCCTATTTCACCATCGATCCTTGAACGGACTGTGCAAGCATGACCATTTCAGAAGGAGTCAGGTCGTTTGAAGCGAGCATGTAATCGACGCCGTTATTGGTCCATCGGATGGAATTATCCGTCATGGCGGCAACGGTGAATCCTAAGTCCACCAGTTCACCCTTTAGTGAGGTCGACACTGTCATGGTTGGTACCACGGTTGTCTTCTCCTGGATGATCGTGAAGGATTTTTCCCCACCGTAGGTCAAGACGACACGTTTTCCATTCGCAGTCGCAACTTCTTTCTCTTCTATCAACTCTGTTCCTGTAACTTCTGACATAGGGTAGAGGACCGTGAATTCCTTGTCTTCCACACTAGCCGTAACCGGAACTTCAAGTTGTGCACCCGTCATGTTTTTCTTCATGTCGAAGTCTTTCTTATCAAAGGCAGCTTTCATATCCATCTTGGAAAATTCGACTTTTACAAGGGAATTATGATCCGCATCCATCACTTTCACTGTTGCAGGCGATAGATCTTTCTTGTTAAAGGCAATTTCCTGGGTTGGAAGCATCTGCTTGTTCTGATAACGGGTCTTCGTCGTGAATACATAGTGACTCTTCGTTTCCTTGAATGTCGCTTCCTTGTCTTCTAGTACATCCTGCACCAATGACTCGTACAGATATGCCTGGCTGCTGTTATTCGGCCATTCACTCTGGAAGCGGAAGCTCTTGTTCAGCGCAGGGGTCAGGACAAATACTCCTTCATCGTTACGGAGAATCATCTGACTTTGGTCCTTCGCGGCATTCTTGAGGGCAACACGGTAATAATTAGGATTATTATGCCACACTTCCACATCATACGTCTGTGGCTCATCGCCAACCTGAAGCGTCATTTTGGCATCCGCTTTATACCCCTTCATGTCCTCTACCTTTGCCTTCAGATCCTTTGTCACATCTTCTTTCGATTTCTCCCCGCAAGCAGCCAACATCAACACCGCAAGCATGGCCATCACTAGTACAACTAGCCTTTTCTTCATCATTTCAACCCCTTTTGTCTCAAGATAAACGTAATTGAGAGAGGGGAAAGCTAGAAGGTCTTTGTCTCTTTTACAATCGGGATCCCGATTGTACATACCTAGCCTTGTCTCTCCTATTGCACTACTGAATATATGAGACAACCTAAGGGAATATGCTAGCGAAGATGACAAGCCCGGATTTTTTTACTCTTCAATGATGACCTGTGCCGCGGCAAACTCCTTGCTGTGAGTGATTGACAGATGCGCATGGATCCCTGCTGGTTTTGAAAAGAATGGCTTGCCGTACTCATCTTTGCTTATTTCGATATCCTGAAATGAAAGGGAACGCCCGATTCCCGTCCCATTCGCTTTTGCAAATGCTTCTTTGGCCGCAAATCGACCTGCAAGAAACTCGATCGCCCGCGCTTCTGTCAACGAAGCCAGATGATCCTGTTCCCTCGGAGTCAGAACCCGTTTGATCAATTTTGGCTGCCGCCCGACGATCGTGCGGATCCGGTGAAGCTCAACGATATCAAGTCCTATTCCTTTAATCATCCGTTGTCCTCCTTCTACTCTTGTCTTTTTTCTCATATACTTATGTAACGGCCTCAACCTGCACTGGTGGAGGCGCACGCAACCAGGTGTAAGTTCTTGTTTAAAGAAGCCGGGAGCTTTATCATGAGTTATACGATATAATTAACGATCCCATTAGGAGGATACACTATGTTTGTCCGAACAGAAAGCTTTTCACAATTTTTACGACGCTATCCGATCATATCATTGATCGTTCTCATCCATATTATGCTCTATTTAGTGAGCAGCCTGCCGTTCTTCCCTCAAATGTGGGTATATGAAAAGCTGGCAGGGGTGAATCTGTATATCAGGGATGGTGATTGGTGGAGGCTCATCACACCGATCTTCGTCCACCTCGGGTTTGCCCATTTGTTGTTTAACTCTTTTTCATTGGTTTTATTTGGGCCACCATTAGAGAAGTATCTCGGAAAGATCCGGTTCCTCCTTCTTTATATGGCAAGTGGCGTTTTCGCCAATGTGATGACTTATTTAATCAAGCCACTGACCTACAGTCATATCGGGGCATCCGGTGCTATATTCGGTCTATTCGGTTTCTATATCGCTATGATTCTTTTAAAGAATTCATTCATCACGAGTGAGAGCCGCCAGGTCATCCTTCCGATTGTCGTCATCGGGGTTGCAATGACGTTCATGCAATCCGGCATCAACATCACTGCCCATATATTCGGATTGCTTGGGGGGTTTTTAATCGGATGGATCGTAGGGAAAAAACGAAGGTGACCCGCGCGTCATGAAGCGGATCACCTTTTTTCATCGATTGTCGTTATGCGTCCCATGGGAAAACCAGTCATAAATACGGGATGCATCCCTTTCCTCCAGATCGGCCACTTCACTTGAATAGCCGGCCTGACCAGACTTCAGGGTCGTGGTGATGGTCGTCAGATCCTTCCTAGCTTGGAACCTGCTTTGCTTGGCATCAAGCGATTGAATCCGATTCTTCTTCATATATGCAGTATGCTTCAAGATCCCCCGGTAACGCAGGGCCAATTGGTTGCCCGAAAGATTCCATCCCCCTGTACGGTGCTGTAAGTAGCCAATCATGCCGAAAGGAAGCACCAGCAAGATGGCTAGGAGACCAAATGGCCAAAACAGGATGGCTGCGATGACGGCCGGGATGAGTACCCAGACCGCTGCCCGTATGATGTATCTCCTGAGTGCACGCCGAGGGAGCTTATCGAAGCTCTCACTCAGCTCATAATCCGGAAAAATTTCCTTTAGCAACCCTTCGACTCTTTTCTTCCTGACAACAGGCATCAGCTTGATGGTCGAGCTGTCCTTCTCAAGCACGGATCCTCCCGCATTCTCAATCACAACCGTACAAAATCCCAACAGCTGGCGCAGCGGATTCTCTACAATCCGGATTCCCTGGACACGATTCAACGGCACGGTGACTTGCTTTTTCTCAAGTAGTCCTCTAGTTATCACCAGATTGTCATCGTTCAACCGAATCGTGAAATCACCGTAAACAACGAACGTCCACCCTACCGAAACCACCCATGCCACTACTAGCACGATAAACGACAGGACCGCTATGATGGCGAGCCCGCTCTTCACAAACATCATCATTTCATCATAGACCGATTCATACGGGATGAACTCCGAGAATTGAGAAAGAAACACACCGACACCGGACAGGATCACGCCGATTCCCCCGGATGTCGCCGCGAGCACCCAGATATCCTTGGCATTCATCCTGAAGACCGCTTTCTCTTCGTTCCCGGTTTTCTCACTTTCAACCTCTTCAGACATTTCGGCGGAAGACGCTTTCCTCTTCTCTCGATAAATGATCCTCTCGAGCTCCAACGCTTCCTCTTTCAAAATTGCCGTCAGTTCCGCCTCAGATTCCCTCGAATTCGATGAACCGGCTGTCTCCACTTTCACCTTTACCAAGCCAAACGGACGATGGATGATGCCCTCCGAAAAGTTCAAGCTCTGGATCCGGTCAAACGGGATATACCGCTTCTTTTTCACAAATAATCCATATTCGATCCGAAGCTCCCCTTCTGCCAATCGATACGTGAAACGCAGCCACTTGATGAATCCTGCCACAAGGACGACCACCAGCACCACCGCCATTGAAATGAGCGGCATATAGTCCCAGAAGCCCCCCTTATCGCCACCGCCATTAAGGACGAAAAGCAGTACGAAGGGAATGATCAACTCCTTCAATTGCTTCAAAAAGCTTGCCACGGCAGAAATCGGATGCAGGCGTTTCGATTCAGACATCATCTTCCGCCACCCTTGCCAGTAAGGAAATCCTATTCCTCAGCTCATCCGCTTCCTCCGTATCCAATGCGGGGATTTCATGAACGGTGGCGGCCGTCGAGATTGTAATCGTCGATAAACGATACCGTTTCAATAGCGGACCCTGCACCGTATCCACATGCTGCACCCTCACCATCGGGACGAGGGTGCGCTTAATGAAAATAAAGCCTCTCTGAAGCTCAATCTCCTGTTCCCGCACTTCATACCTCCACCTTTTCCAGCGAATCGAAGGCAAAAAGAATATCATCGTATATGTAAATAACAGCAGCACACCGATTGCCACTACCATGACCCAGACCGACCATTCAAAGATGGTCGTCAATATGACCGTCCCAATCACGAAAAGTCCCAACACCAATGACTGAATCGCACCATGCAAGCGCCATACCTTCAACGCCTTCGGTGAAATCCGTTTCTGAGGCTCCCCTCTCATAGCCATCCTCCTTTTTGTCTAAACCCTTATGTATAAATCTTACAGTATGTTTACGTTTGAGGATAGGTTTGGTTTCAAAGGGCTCTAATGGAACTTTGATCGGGGGTCCTTTTTTAGATAAGTTCTGCTTCTTAGCAACCTCTGATTTTAGGAAAAAAAGAAGCGGGACCCAACAGAAAAAGGCCTAAAGAGGCCTACTTCAAAATGAAGGAAGACTGATCCACCCACTCAATCCCTTCGACATCCTTCAAATCCTTGGCAAGCTTGAACAGGGCATCATCCTTTTTCTTTGCCTCGATCATGCAGTCCACCTGCTCCACGGATCCTTTGATTCCGCTCAGAAAATCAAGGAACATCCCCTTGTCTATGTAATCCGCGTGTGCCTTGAAATCCTTCTCAGACCGAGGACTGGATATATGCATTTTCACGGGAAGCGGAGACTGAGTCCACGTGGAGACGACCCGCTCCCAATCATACAGCCAATCCCTTTCATGGTTGGCAAGATGATGGTGATAGTCAAACACTTGAGGGATTCCCAATTTTTCACAAAGGTAAAGCGCATCGGCGGCAGTAAAGACGGTGTCGTCATTCTCCAGGATGATCATGTCCTGAAGCGAGGCAGGCGTTAACCCCCAATTATGAATGAACTGTTCAAGCGCCTTCTCCTTATCATCGTACGCTCCTCCCACATGCAGGACACAGCGATGTAGAGGCTCCACCCCCATGCCAAGGAGGAGATCCCTGTGCATCTTCAACGTATGAAAAGTATTCTTGAGGACATCAACATCACTCGTATTCAGAAGCACAAAGTGATCGGGATGAAAGTCGACACGCATCGGATGAGCATTGATGTACTCCCTTAAATCGCTGAGTTCCCCCTCTAAAGGCGCAATGAAATCCCACCCCTTCAAATCCGGATGGTTGGCAAGCGGGATCAGCTTTGAGCTGAAACGAAAAAAATGAATGTCATGAAGAACATTATGCTTCAAGAGACGGAGGCAATTCTGAAGATTGGAGCGGGCAATGCGCTCAAGCTTCCTGATGGCCGCTTCCCGATCTTTTATCGATGAAAACTGCTTGTATGTCATCGTCTGTGAAGGCGAGGCATTTTGAAGATTCATACTCATGGCCACGTAGCCAAGTCGGATGAGAGTCATGGTGGGTTAGGCTCCTTTTTCGGGTTGGAATTTTATGATTCTTGTGATTGGTTGGTGTTGTTATGGGTTAGTATGTGCGGTGGGGGGAGAGACATTCGGATTACTTGAAATAGTAGAAGCCTCTACCGGTGCCGGCGGAGTTTAGGTTTAGGGAGGAGAGTATGTTCCTTGCGACATTGCGTGATGGTAGATGGAGGTATTCTCTCAACTTTTGATTGGTGATTACATCATCCAATAGCAAAAAGTAATCTTCGACAGCAGGGAGATGGGCGTTTTTTGATCGAATTCCACACTTCGAGCAAATCCAGTAATTACTGACTCTTGGCAAAGGCGCTGCAAAGCATTTCTCACATTGCACCCCCGTCATGATTTCATCTTTTTCAATACGATAATAATCCAGAACATCGGTTTCGGGGACAGAATGGTGTTTGATGATCAGTCTTTTCATTTTATTTATTTCTTTGATCGTCCGTACTTCTTTCTTGTATTTTCCGTTTAGGGTGTTTATGAAATGTAGGATATTCTGAGCGTGGATGACTCTTGTATATGGAGAGTGTAAAGGTGGGCGGGCGGTGAATTCAATTGTGGTTTGAGGATTACTGATTACGACCAGAAACTCTATGTGCTGCGGAACCATCATCCCTTGTTTTAAAAGCCATTTCTTGAATAAAAGGGTAAGTTTCTCAACTTGCGAGATGGGGTCGATGAATCCTTCCTGTGTATCCCCTAGAATCCGAGTGCACTGCCTTATACTGGGATCGATGCGGATGATACCAGCCAAATTCTTGACTTCAATAATGACAATGTAACGTGTATTGATGATGAGAGTATCAATTTGAAAATATTGAGTACCGATCTTGAGCCTGACGTTGTGAAAAATCGAATAGTTTTTCTCTTCCAGAAACCCCAACTGATAATCAACTGCCTTTTCTCCCTTGTAACCAGCCGTTATTTTCTTCAAATCGGACTCGATTCGGGGGATCGCTGTATGATTTTTTCTAATCCTTTTTAACAATGCTTTGTTTTGGTGAATCCTGATTGGAAATTCTCGTTCTTTTACGACCAAACTACCACTCCTTTTGTTTTGATTCCTAATATATATTCTCTTCATTGATGTGAAGTCCTTTATTTTTTCTTGGATTTTCCATTTGCGCGTGATTTTTTCGTTTTATGCGCCATTTTTGAGATTTGCGCGTGAAAATTTCAATTCGCGCGCGATTTTTTGGTTTTGCGCGCAATTATTTCATTTTGTGCGTATTTTAGCATTTTTTACCACAAAACCATCTAATAATGCACCCCCCCACAAAAAAACAAACAAAAAACACGACAACCCAAAAAGGTCATCGTGTTCTCATCAAACATATTAGTTATTATTATAAGACTTGCGTCGTCCGCCGGAAGATTGTGGTCTGCCACCGCCGCGTCGGTCTCCACCGCCACGGTTTGATCCACCGCGTGAACCGCCGCCACGAGGGCCGTTGCCTCCGCGTCCGCCGCCTTTACCGCTGCGGGATCCGCCTTTTTTATAGCCGCCGCCGCCGCGATTGCCGCCTCTTGATGGCAATGGACGTTCTTCTGTGATTTCAACAGGAGTTGTGTCCGGCTCTTTTGTCAGGACTTTGATCGCTGCTGCCACGGCTTGGATTGGATCGTGGTCATTCAGGAATTCTTCTGCGAATTGAGAGTAATCCTTCAGATCGTTTTCTTTTGCCGCTTCGATCAGCTTATCCAAAGCCAGGCGCTGTTGTCCTTCAAGCGCTTCGTTCAGGCTTGGTGGCTTAAGGCCCATCATTTTCTTCTTCGTTGTTTGTTCAACAACGCGAAGGTAACCCATCTCCCTTGGTGTTACGAATGTGATGGACATACCTTTTTTACCTGCACGTCCTGTACGTCCGATACGGTGAACGTAGCTTTCAGGATCTTGAGGGATATCGAAGTTGTAAACGTGCGTTACGCCTGAGATGTCAAGACCACGGGCTGCAACGTCCGTTGCGATCAGGATATCGATGCGGCCTTCCTTGAACTTTTTAAGAACCGTCATACGGCGCGCTTGAGAAAGGTCGCCGTGGATTCCTTCTGCAAGGTAACCGCGGATGCTTAGCGCACGGGATAGTTCATCTACGCGACGCTTCGTACGACCGAATACAATCGCAAGTTCAGGTGATTGTACGTCGATCAGACGTGATAGTACATCGAATTTTTCTTTTTCAGTTACTTTTGTGAAGTATTGTTCGATATTTGATACCGTCACTTCTTTGGACTTCACTTTGATGAGCTCAGGCTCTGTCATGAAGCGCTCTGCGATACGGCGGATCGGATCCGGCATTGTAGCAGAGAATAGAAGTGTTTGTCTTGTGCTTGGTACGGTTTCAAGGATGCTCTCGATGTCTTCGATGAAGCCCATGTTAAGCATTTCATCCGCTTCGTCCAGTACCAATGTCTCAACGTTATCAAGCTTAAGCGTACGACGCTTGATGTGGTCTAGTAGACGTCCTGGTGTTCCGACGATGATATGCGGATTCTTTTTCATTGCACGGATTTGGCGTTGGATGTCCTGTCCGCCATATACGGATAAGACGCGTGCACGCTTATCTGCTCCGATGCGGTATAGTTCTTCAGAAACCTGGATGGCAAGTTCACGTGTAGGCGCGATAACCAGTGCTTGGACGTTCGGGTTCTTCATGTCGATCTTCTCGATCATTGGAATTCCGAATGCCGTTGTTTTACCAGTTCCTGTCTGTGCCTGACCGATGATATCCTTACCTTCCAGACCTGCTGGAATTGTACTTGCTTGAATTGGGGTTGCTTCTTCAAAGCCCATACGTTTAATTGACTTTAACGTAGATGCGCTTAAGTTTAAATCTGCAAACTTTGTCAATGCTATTCATTCTCCTTTTGATTTACATCTTTTATAACTAATCAAATGTGCTGATTATATTTTTAAATCGGAACGAAATCTTACACACCGAAAGACTTCGGTATCTAATCTAAAATCGTCTATATGAGATGTTTATCCATAAATATTGATTGCAATATCCATTGGAATGCTTGCCGCTTAGGACACTTCGTCGCTGCGGATTTTCGCAAGGTTCATTGCAAAAAAATACACTCTTCTAAATCGAAGAGCTGGCACGTCAACAAATAGTACAATGTTGTAGTAATGTTACCACTTATAGAGATGAATTTCAATCTATTGTAAAATAGTCGCTCTATTCACTCTCCAAGAAATGGTAGATCTCTCCAAATAATTCGTGCTTATCTTCACTGTGGCAAATCAGGTGCTTTGATTTTGTGGAATAATATAGGTTTTTTTCTTCAGATGAGATGGTTTCATAGATATATTTCGCACTTTTTGGCGGGACTATCCCATCATTTTCTCCCTGCGCGATAAAGGTCGGGACGTCGACTTTATGAAGGAGTGGCCGTGCTCTTTGCACAACCTTTTTAAACTCGTAAGTAGAAAGGATCGGAGTATTGGTCACTTTAAATTTATAGCGGTTGTACAGTTCATTTTCAAGTATTTTCCCTTGAAGGCCTTCCTTGATCATCCCGCCGATGTCCTTCATGAGCTGCTTGATGTTCACATAATAGGCAGCTGCGCTCAAAAGGACGAGTTTGTCGACGTTATAGTTGACTGTCAGGTAGGAGGCGATCAAGCCCCCCATTGAAAAGCCGATCACATACACTTTCTCGCACTGCTCCAATAGGTTCTTCAATTGGTCTTCTGCATGCTCGATCCATTCGACATGCTTGACACCTCTTAAAGCCAATGTTTCACCATGGCCAGGCAGAGTGGGAACCACTATCTTCCAATCAGTTCTTTCTTTCAAATAGTCAGCCAGGGGTTCGACTTCATACGGTCCCCCCGTAAATCCATGAATAAGTAAACATCCAATCATCTTTATCCCCGCTTACTGCTAAAAAGATAGAGGGAGTATGCACTCCCTCCCATTTTGTTCAAATTCTCCGCATTCTAATCCTAAGGTTTATGTCAAAGAGTCGATGATGTCTTCTAGCTTCATTCCCCTTGACGCTTTGAAGAGGATCAATTCGCTGCCTTTGATTTGTTTTTTGAGCTCTTCAGAAAGCTCCTGTTTGTCCTGATAGGAATGGACACGGCTTTCCGGGAATCGTTCGAGGGCCCCTTTGGCAATGAATCCCGCAAGCTTTCCATACGTATACACGTGCTGGATCTTATCAGGGTCGATCGTCCTGCCGATTTCCAAATGGAACTCTTCTTCCTGGTCTCCGAGTTCGAGCATGTCTCCAAGCACGAGGACTTTATGTTCGAAGCCGTCAAGCTCGGATACAAGCTCGACCGCTGCTTTCATGGATGTCGGGCTTGCGTTGTACGCATCATTGATGATCTTCTCGCCTTTTTTCCCCTCTGACATCTCCATCCTCATCTTTGTGAGCTCTAGCGACTCCAGACCCTTCTTCATCCCTTCGATTCCGACACCGAATTCCTTGGCGATCAAGATCGCTGCCAGTGCATTATGGATATTGTGCTGACCGAGGACAGGTAGGAAGAATGTCTCTCCACTATATAGGGACGTCTCGAAATGGCTACCGTCGTTGCTCATGCTGATATTCAATGGATAGATGGTATTGCCTTCACTTCTACCGAACGTTTCGATCCGATTCAGGGATATATTCTTTACCCCTTCCTTGAGAAGAGGCTCGTCTCCGAAGTAAGCAAAGAGACCGTCTTTCTTCAGGCCTTTGACGATTTCCAGCTTTGCTTTTGCGATTCCTTCACGTGAACCGAGGTCCTGAAGATGTGATTCACCGATATTGGTGATGATCGCTGCGTCAGGCTGAGAGATTTCCGATAACAGTTCGATTTCCCCGAAGCCGCTCATTCCCATTTCAAGCACAGCCACTTCGGCGTCCTCAGGCAGCGCAAGGATGGTCAACGGCAATCCGATGTGATTATTATAGTTGCCCTGCGTTTTATGCACCTTGTATTTGGTAGAGAGCAGGCTTGCCACCATGTCCTTCGTCGTTGTCTTTCCGTTACTGCCCGTGATGCCGACGACTTTAAGGTCGAGCTGATGGCGGTATTGGTTCGCCAGTGACTGGAGCGCAAGCAGCGGATCGTCCACGACGAGGACAGGGATATCCGTTGGCGGATCCGGTACATTCTTATCCCAAAGGGCAGCCGTCGCACCATTTTCAATCGCCTGTCTGACAAATCGGTGGCCGTCCACATTTTCACCCTTGAACGGGACAAATAAGTTACCTTGTTCGATCTTCCTCGTATCGATGCACACCCCACTTATGACTTTGTCATGGAATGGGGTCAGATCGTTATGCACATGAAGCATTTCAACCGTTTCTTTTATTGTTTTTTCAAACATGTTCGTTCTCCTTTACAAGTTACTGATAAGAAAAAAGGTGCCAGCTGGCGACACGAATAAGGCCGATAAGCGTTTTTGGGCACGTTCTTTTTACACCTGATAGTCGATTGTCAGCTAGCTAAAATAGAGGCGGGACTGCTTTTAGATCCTCATCCTCCAGTCAGTCCCTCCTTGTTCACGTGTTACATTGTATGTTTGATTGTCTGTTTATCTTGATGGCGCTCCATACCGAGCTCGACTAATTTTCCGATCAATGCAGGGTATTCGACGCCTGTGTGCTTCCAAAGAAGCGGGAACATGCTGAATGGCGTGAAACCAGGCATCGTATTGACTTCGTTCATATAGATCTGTCCGTCTTCTGTCAGGAAGAAGTCTGCGCGGACCAAGCCTGAGCAATCGAGGGCCTTGAAGGATTGGATCGCGATCTCTTCCATCTTTGCGTATGTTTCCTGGTCGATTTCTGCAGGGATGATCAGTGCCGTATCCCCATCTTCATATTTAGCTTTGTAATCATAGAAATCCTTCTTCGGTACGATTTCACCCGCAACAGAGCATTCAGGCTGATCATTGCCAAGTACCCCAAGCTCGATCTCACGTGCCTTCACGCCTTCTTCGATGATGATCTTGCGGTCGAATTGGAACGCTTCCTCGAATGCAACCGCCAGCTCTTCCCTATTCGTACATTTGCTGATACCGACGGAAGAACCGAGGTTGGCAGGTTTTACGAAACAAGGATAACCGATTTCGCTTTCCACTAGTTGATACGCATTGTCAGGATTGGCCTTCCATGTGCTGCGGATGAACCATGTGTAGCCCACTTGAGGAATCCCCGCTTGGGCAAAAAGGTTTTTCATGATCACCTTATCCATGCCCGCAGAGGATGCAAGGACGCCGTTCCCCACATAAGGAAGGTTCAGTAATTCGAGCATTCCCTGAACAGTACCATCTTCACCGTTGGGACCATGAAGCAGCGGGAAGATCATATCGTATCCTTCGCTGCCTTCAGAACCTGCCGGAGTGATGGCTGTGCTCAATGCATTCGGGGAGATCACTTCTCCCTCGTTGAATTGCAAAGCCTTGACATCGTCTACAGGCGCATCCAATTGAGGGCCTTTGATCCACTGTCCTTCCGTCGAGATGAAGACAGGGTGAATTTCATATTTATTTAAGTCCAGGGCGCCGATGACCGCCTTGGCTGTTTGTAGAGAGACATTATGTTCGGCCGATTTACCGCCGTACAATAAACAAAGCTTGGTTTTCATGTATGAGTTACCTCCAATATTAACAATAGATGTTTCTATTTTATCACTTTCATCCTAAAGGGAAAGATTGATTGGAACGAAAATAAAAATTACCACCTTGGTCCTTGTTCAGACAGGGTTCCCCCCGCTGAAATTCATCTCTATATATGTATGTTTACCCAGCCTAGTCCCGATACAGTGATAAGGTCTTTATTTTATCTGAATAAACTTAAGATTCCGCCTATTCATTCACCTATTAAAATATAGTCCGATCGGGTGTATAATCCTCCTATCAAACACATTTGTATTTTTAAGGAGGACAACAAGATGAGAAAGTTTGGATTGTTGCCTAGGATCCTTGCGGGGATTGCGCTAGGTATTGTCATTGGTTCAGTTGCACCAGAATGGATCGTGAAATTATTTGCTACGTTTAATGGCCTTTTCGGTAATTTCCTAGGGTTCGCGATTCCATTGATCATCATCGGCTTCATCGCTCCCGGTATCGGTTCGATGGGTAAAGGTGCCGGTAAGATGCTGGGGTTGACGACAGGGCTCGCATACGGCTCAACCGTCCTTGCAGGACTGCTTGCCTTTGTGGTCGCTAAGAGTATTTACCCATCTCTTCTTGCAAATCAAACTTCTCAATCATTCGAAAATCCGGAAGAAGCTTTATTGAAAGGGTTCTTCTCGGTGGACATGCCTCCGATCATGGGCGTGATGACAGCTCTTTTGATTGCTTTTACAATCGGACTCGGAATGGCTGCCATTAAAGGCGATGCCCTCTTAAAAGGAATGAATGAGTTCAAGAATATTGTGGAATTGGTGATTGAAAAGATCATCATCCCTCTTCTGCCTCTTCATATTCTCGGGATTTTCGCCAATATGACACAAGGTGGACAAGTAAGTGCGATCATGTCTGTATTTGCAAAGGTATTTGTCATGATCATTTTATTACATGTTTTCTTTTTGGTCGTGCAATACACAACGGCCGGTACGTTACGGAAACAAAATCCTTTTGCAATGATGAAGGAAATGATGCCTGCCTATTTCACGGCGCTCGGGACACAGTCATCGGCTTCGACAATCCCGGTTACGCTTGAACGCACAAAGAAGCTTGGTGTCAGGGAGCGAATCTCTGATTTCTCTGTTCCACTCCTTGCTACCATCCACTTATCGGGTAGTACCATCACCCTCGTAAGCTGTGCGATGGCGGTCATGTTCATCCAAGGGGAGGCATTGCAATTCTCTCAATTATTCCCGTTCATCCTCATGCTTGGCGTGACGATGATCGCAGCACCCGGGGTCCCTGGCGGTGCCGTCATGGCCGCTCTTGGGTTACTTGAATCAATGCTCGGATTTGGTCCAACGATGACAGCGCTCATGATTGCCCTTTACCTGGCACAGGATAGCTTCGGAACAGCCTGCAATGTTACAGGCGACGGGGCCATCACCTCCATCGTCGACAAACTGACAAACAAGAAAAAAGCTTCCCTTTCAAACGTAAAAGCAAGCTGACTATGAAGGTACGTCCCTCATCGCTTTAAAGCGATGAGGGACGTACCTTCTTTTTTGCTGAACATTCTGTATAATGGAAGGAACAGGAAAGTTTAACCTGAAAACTAGAATCAGATGACTATAAAGGAGTGCATGGTTTGAATACAACACGTAATCGGGTCATAGTAAGAAAAATAACAGAAGACGACCTTGAAGTCCTTTGGGGTTACATATATAAAGACGAATCCCCGCAATGGAAACAGTGGGACGCGCCCTACTTCCAACATGTCAGAAAATCCTACGATGAGTATAGACAGTCTTTCTTGAACAATGTCGAAAGAAACGACGAACACCAACGGATCATCGAGGTAGATAACAAAATCATCGGGACGACAAGCTATTATTGGGAATACGAACCAACCAAATGGCTGGAAGCCGGCATCGTGATCTATGATCCCGCCTACTGGAACGGGGGATATGGAACGGAAGCATTGACGAAGTGGGTCGATCACCTTTTTGAAACGAAGGACATCGGCCGTGTAGGCATCACGACCTGGTCCGGAAACGAACGCATGATGAGGGCTGCCGAAAAGGTCGGCATGACGCTTGAAGGCAGGATGAGGAAGTGCAGATATTACAATGGCGTTTATTATGATTCGATACGGATGGGCATGATCCGGGAGGAATGGGAGCAACTCAAGGCCAACGGATGAACCGTTATAATAAAAATCACGACATAATCGGAAGCCGATACTTGATAAGTATCGGCTTCCATTCATTTATTCACTGACCCCACCAGCAACTTATTCCTCCCTCGAGTCACCGATCCAGTGCCTCAGCTTCTTCCTCGTCAAAAATAACAGCACAAGCAAGAGCAGGAACATGACGATGGCGACGTAAAGGTACATCCTGTCTTCACCACTCAGCCCCGAACCGAAGAAAACAAAACCGATTGTACCAGGGATGATCCCGATGGCCGTTGCAGCCATATAAGGCAAATACCGTACATTCCCCGCACCGGCTAAATAACTGACCAGATCAAAATTCAAAAACGGAACCAAACGGAGCAATAAAATATATAAGAATCCGTTGTCACTCATCTTTTTACGGATGCCGATCATTCTAGAAGATGGGTTCTTCCACCACTTCATCCCCAAAAACCTGGCGGCAGCGTAAGCGACCGTCGCACCTCCAAGAGCACCGATCAGAATGACTGCAATCCCATAAAAAGGACCGAATGCCAAGCCCGCTGCAATTGAAAAAATGGAGGTCGGAAACAAGACCAGCGGACGAAGAGTAAGGATGATGATGAATACGAGCGGTGCCCACCATCCGAACGATATGATCCAATCCCTAATATCATGCGGCCTCACTTCCCAAAAACTGTAGCTCCCCCAAAACACGAACAGGAGAAGGACAAAGAAGCCGAGCATCTTCATGATCTCTTTTCTCTTCAATTCCTTCCCCCCCATCCTCATTTAAGGCATTATATGCAATCTGCCCTCTGTTGTTTTCATTGTACTGCCACAAGGTCACAAAACCAACTTTACTGTTTGCATCACCCTTCCCTTTCTGGGTGTTTTGTCTTACTTTTATAATAAAGAATAAAGTGGTGAAACTTTTTCGTGCTTATTAAGTCTAATCGAATAGAGGTGATTGAACATGAAGAAACGGGTCATCGCATTGACCGGGGCCGTACTCATTGGTTTATCCGGGTGTGGAACAGCGGATGAAGAAGAAACGGAAGAAGTGACCGTCTCCACATCTGAATCAAGTCCAGCAGAGAAAGGAATTGTTGCAGGAAGCATGGAGCCGACCTTAGTAGAAATGGACATGCAAGAAGGTCAGATGATGTATCTCTACAAAATAAAAAACCAAACAGAACGGGAAAAACCATTCGTCTTTCCATCGGGCCAGAAAATCGATTTTGAGGTCACAAACAATAAAGGCGAAGTTGTCTATCGCGACTCGGAAAACAAGATGTATACGCAAGCCATCGAGGAACTCACACTGAAGCAAGGCGAGGAATTCACGCAGAAAGTCGCCTTGCCAAAGCTCGACAGCGGCTCCTACACGTTGAGTGTCTGGCTGACAGCCAAAGGGGAAAGCAACTATAAGGTAAAGAAAGACATTACCATCAAGTAATACCCGAGACCCGGGACAGGCCCTTCCTGATTGAAACAAACAGTCCCGATAAAAAAGGATCAGTCCCTGGAAAGGTGTTCATCAACTAAGCGTGAGCAGTCGATGAAGTCCCCTACACGGATTGATCCTTCTTTTCTTTTAAAATTGTAGTGACCGACAGGATGCCCCGGACTTCATCGTTGGCTTTTCATCACTTCGGCACTTTTATCGGATCGACGAACTCCAACTCTTTGTCTTCCGATCATAGATGAGCAGGCCATTAGCGGGGGATTTACTGAATTGCTGATAATCTTCCATCATTTCATCCATATTGAAATAGTCACCGATGACCCAGATCGGGATTTCGATCTTCCCTCTGCTCACGATGGCCTTCTCGATGGAGATGATTATGCCCTCTTTTATCTTTTCCTTGAAGGCAGTGATGATATGGGAACCAATATCCGGATACTGTTTTTCTTTCTTCTTCCCGAACAGTCCTTTACTGCCCTTCGTTGTTCCCAACCTAGAGGCCACGGTCGCCCCCAAAATATGATAGAAATCCGAGAAGTCACGGAAATATGTCTTATTGAACCACCCATCATCGTGGGAAAGGTATGCAAAGCGGTTATTCAGCTTGGAATAGAACGGTGCATTCAGAGGCTGCTTCAGGTGCCCCATATAGAGTAGCTCTGCGATTTCCTGCCCGTTCAGCTCGTTGACACCTGCTTCCTCATCAAAATCAATCCAGCAGAAATCCCCGTAGTTTTCGACATGATCATTTATGATTTTGTTCATCTCTTCTTGTTCAACATACTCAAGATGGGTGTGAATGTTAAACGCCCCGTGTTCGTACTGATGCTTGATCAACAGCAGGTTCTTCAGGGGCTTGGGCGTATTCAAAGCAAATTCTTGAAAATTGATGCCATACGAAACGACATATTGCCGGTCCATATTCTTATGTACATAGATGATGTCTTTTGCTTGCTTATTTGTTTTCAAAACATTCCCTCCATCTGATTTACACGATGCATATCTATTACTTATTATTTTAGCAAAGAAAGGTGGAAATCGTTCTTTTCTATTTCATTTCAAAATGATGACAAAAGTCGTAGGTAATTGTCGAAAAAAGTCATAAAGCGGGTAGAGGAACCCGATGGAACGCTCAAAACCTCCTAGGACGGAGGGCTGCTCGAAATCAACGCTTATCTTTTAAGTGTCAAATGACTTGTTTTTCATAAATATGGTGGTTCTGGCTTATTCGCTTTTGAAATGTTACATTTGATTGCGGTACGTAACATTTGATTTTTTTCTTCAAAGAAGGTTATGTAATATATGGAAAAGCTTAAACACCACTCGTTCATAAAGCCTCTTTTTACGACTTATTTCCTTAAGGCATCTCCACATGGTGGATAAAATGCCTGTCTCCCGCAGGACAGCCAGTAGAAATTTTCCTTCGTTTCTATTAGACTAGGAATGTGAAATCTTACGAAATTCAGGTGAATCAATTATGGAAACTCGCCAGCGTTTTGCTGATAAAATTGACTGGGGCCTTGTGTTTTTATTGATGATGTTTTTCATCGTCAGTGCGCTTGGCATAAGCAGCGCCCAAACGTCAGGACAATATGAGACAAACTTTGTGATCCGGCAGGCATTTTGGTATGTGGTCGGGGGAATCATCATAGGGGGAGCCCTATTCTTTGATTCAGAACAGTATAAACGGCTTGCCTGGTACATATATGGAGCAGGGATCTTCCTGCTTCTTATACTGCTTGCATCCCCTGAAAGCATCGCCCCTTATCGAAATGGGGCAAAGAGTTGGTTCATGCTCGGTCCACTCGGGTCGATCCAACCTTCCGAGTTCATGAAGACCTTTCTGATTCTTGCACTGGCCAGGGTCATTACGAATCATAACGAAATCACCCACAGGAAGACACTGCAGTCCGACTTTAAACTATTGGTAAAAATCGGACTGACCACCCTGCTTCCATTGGCCTTCATTATGAAACAGCCAGATTTAGGGACAAGCCTTGTTATCCTCGCAATCATGACGGGGATCATCCTCGTGTCAGGGATTACGTGGAAGCTGATTGTTCCAATCTATGCCTTTCTTGGTGTTGTCGGGGGCGCCTTGTTATCACTCGTCATCTGGGCCCCGGAATTCTTGGAAAAATACACAGGGTTCGAACCTTACCAATTCGGGCGGATCTACGCATGGCTCGATCCTTATAACTATGCCAAACTGGAAGGGTTTCACTTGATCAACTCCTTGAACGCCATCGGATCCGGACAGATATTCGGAAAAGGCTATAGCGATGGTGAAGTATATATCCCCGAAAACCATACCGATTTCATCTTCAGTGTCATCGGTGAGGAATACGGATTCATCGGCGCAAGCGTCGTGATCAGTCTGTACTTCCTATTGATCTACCACTTGACCAAGACGGCCCTGGATACGAAAGAACCATTCAATGCCTATGTGTGCGCAGGGATCATCTCGATGATTACCTTCCACGTCTTCCAGAACATTGGCATGACGATTCAATTATTGCCAATCACAGGGATACCGCTTCCTTTCATCAGTTATGGAGGAAGCTCACTGATGGGGAATATGCTGGCGCTTGGGATCGTATTCAGCATGAGGTATCATCATAAAACGTATATGTTCTCGTCCGAAGAATCTTAACGTTGCATTCATCTCCAAAATGTGTAAAATAAGAACTAACCAAATATAGGATATTCTTTGATGAAGAGAGTAATTCCGATGTGGATCTTATGAAGCGAGCCAGGGACGGTGCAAGCCTGGTGTGAAGCCCGGGGTGAAACGCACTTCTGAGAAGTCTTACCCGAAATATAGTAGGGAAAGACCGGATCAAACCGTTAACAAGTTGAGCGCCCTTCGGGAAAAAGAGTGGTACCGCGAGCAATGACTCGTCTCTATATAAATATAGAGGCGAGTTTTTTTATTGGTCGGGTTCTCTTTATAACAGGGAGAACGTGAGAAATGGGCCATACCTTCCCGGTTTGACTCCCCTTTCTCACTGCAGCGTCACTCACGGTTTCATTCGATGAGCAAGAAACAGCTTTTTATATCAATCGGAGGTGGATTGGATGGATTTAGTATCAGCTTTAGCCAAGGAATTGAAGTCTCAGGTCCTTACATCCTGGACGGAAGAGGAAGTAAGCATGTTGATTGAAACACCGAAACATACCCATATGGGGGACCTCGCGTTTCCATGCTTTCGATTAGCCAAGGAATGGAGAAAGGCACCCGCCGCGATTGCCGAAGAAATAGCGGAATCTCTCCATTCGTCATTATTGACCCATGTAGAAGCTGCCGGTCCCTATGTGAATGTACGGTTCAATCCCGTCGTCGCTGGAAGAGAAATCATTAAAAATATCATTACAGAGGGTTCCCGTTACGGCGATCATACCTTCGGTGAAGGAAAGACCATTGTACTGGATATGTCTTCTCCCAATATCGCAAAGCCCTTCTCAATGGGTCACCTCCGTTCAACCGTCATCGGGAACGCCATTGCCAATCTTGCAGGGAACTGTGGCTATGAGACGGTTAAGATCAATTATATCGGGGACTGGGGAACACAGTTCGGGAAGTTGATCGTTGCCTTCAAGAAGTGGGGAGACGAAGAAAAAGTAAGAGAGAATCCGATCGCCGAACTCTTCACCTTATACAAGAAGTTCCATGAGGAAGCAGCGACCGATCCTTCCTTGGAAGATGAAGGACGGAAAGCGTTCAAGCTTCTCGAAGAAGGTGATGAAGAAATCACCACACTGTGGAAATGGTTCAAAAGCGAATCCCTCGAAGCATTCAAGACGATCTATTCCCTACTGGGAGTGGAGTTTGATTCGTATAACGGGGAAGCCTTCTTTAACGACAAAATGGAAGCAGTAGTGGACCTCTTGGAAGAGCATAAGCTTCTTGAAATTTCACAGGGCGCAAAAGTGGTTCGCCTGAAGGATGAAACACTCCCTCCTTGTTTGATCAAGAAAACGGACGGTGCGACCCTATATGCCACAAGGGACTTGGCAGCGGCCCTTTATCGTCAGCGAGAATATTCTTTTGATGAAGCATTATATGTTGTAGGACAGGAGCAAACGGTCCACTTCAAACAAGTAAAAGAAGTGCTTGAGCAACTCGGATATGAATGGGCCCATAACATGAAGCATATCCCATTCGGCCTCTATCTGAAGGACGGGAAGAAAATGTCGACGCGTAAGGGCCGCGTCATCCTGCTAGAAGAGGTGCTTCAGGAAGCCATCGCGATGGCCGAGAAGAATATCAAACAAAAAAATCCGGATCTCAAAGATGGGGCAAAGGTTGCGCGTGATGTCGGGGTTGGCGCAGTCATTTTCCACGATGTTAAAAATGACCGCATGAACGATATCGAATTCTCCTTGGAGCATATGCTCACCTTTGAAGGCGAAACAGGACCGTATCTGCAATATACCCATGCGAGAGCACGGTCCATCCTGAGAAAAGCCGGGCTTTCCTCTTCCCTTTCCAACTATGATGGACTAGATGATCCGGCGAGCTGGGAAGTGATCAAGAAGCTGAGATTATTTCCTGAAACCGTGGAACGCGCGTGGAAAAACTATGCGCCCTCCATTGTGGCTAAATACCTTTTGGAGCTCGCAAAGTCATTCAATAGCTATTACGGGAACACGAAAATCATCAACGGTGATCAGCAGCAGGAAACCCGCTTGACCCTTGTATACGCTGTAGCAATGGTTTTATCAAAGGGATTGTCCATTCTTGGCATCGAATCACCTGATGAAATGTAGAAACCTTGAGTATCTTGTCATTATTTCCCGAGAAATGACTTTCACTGCGCCTTTACAAAAGGGTGGTTAGGAGCTATGTTGTTTTTTAAGGAACGAGTAGTGGTTGATTTGCTCTACAGGTACTACTTGAAGACTCCTTACTGAAATGGATATGTCATGACGCTCTCGACAAAAGATGATATACTTTTTTAGTATTCAAAAATGAAAGCACGTTTTACTATATTTTTTCAACCATAAAGGAGATATCTTATGTCTGAACTTCTTCACACGTTTGAAGCTTGGCTGATGGACTATGGGGTGTGGGGACTGATCCTCGTATCGTTCGCCGATTCATCCTTCTTCCCAATCCCGCCGGACGTCTTGCTGATTCCCTTGGCTATCGCCAAACCGGAAAGCGCCCTGCTTTATGCCTTTTACACGACAGCCGCTTCCGTGGTCGGTGCTTTATTCGGCTGGTGGATCGGAAAAAAACTGGGTCGGCCGATATTGGTTTACCTTTTCTCTGAAGAAAGGATTCAGAAGGTAGAGGGGTACTTCAAGAAATACGGTCCTATGGCTCTGCTCATTGCGGGTCTGACACCCGTTCCTTATAAAATCTTTACGATCTTTGCCGGGGTTTCAGGAGTCAGAATAAGAGTCCTTGTCATTTGGTCCATCATCGGGCGGGGTATCCGATTCTTCCTTGAAGGAATCATCATCCTGACCCTCGGTGCAAAGGCCAAACCTTTCATCGAAGAAAACTTCACCTTGTTGACACTTGCTGCCGGCGGGGTATTGATACTTGCCTACATCATTTATCTGGTCATCAAAAAGAAAAAGCAACCTGCATAAGGGTTTCGCCCATTTGCACAATAAAGGAGTATCGGACAGTGTCCGATACTCCTTTATTTCTTTTCCCCGACAATCAAGCGCATGTGATGCTTCAATACCACTAACGTTTGATCTCCTTGATCATATAGCTCCCCGTCCATATCGACCCGCTCATTATCTTCGAATCGGATACTGACTTCCGGTGCCTTGATGTGAATGATATCATTGGTGGGATCACTGACTTCGCCCGTACTCCTAAGCATGATGAATTCCTTCATGAGAGGAAATCCCGTCTTCTTCACGAGATACACATCAAGTAGTCCGTCCTCAAGGTCAATATCTACAGGAAGCGGATTTGCACCGATTGAACGGCCGTTCGCCGCAAGTACCATCACGACTTCTTCGTGAATGGTGTCCCCATTTGCAGTGACCGTCACGTTCAGGAGCTGGGGATCCTGTATTGATTGAAACGCACTGATATAGTAACTTAATTTCCCAAGCACACTCTTTGATCCCACATCGATGTTGTCACTTGTCTTGGATACGAGGCCCGCTCCCCAGAAATTGCTGAAATAGCGGTCCCCTGCCTTGACGATATCAATGTCCTTCTCCCGTTCGGATGAAGTGATGATTTCGACTGCCTGTCTCATATTCATCGGGACATTCAACGAGCGCGCAAAATCATTGCAGGTCCCCCCTGGGAGGATTGCGACTTTAGGTCTGGAGTTCAGGGAGGCTAGTCCATTCACTGCTTCATGGACCGTTCCGTCCCCTCCCATGATGATGACGAGGTCATATTCATGGCCCGTATCCCGGCAGATCCTTTCCGCATCTCCTTTGTCCTTTGTTTTGTGCACGGTCATGGTGTCACACTTGTCCAATAGAGGAGGGATGACGTCCTTCAACTGGACTTCAAGCTCCCCTTTACCTGCTTTCCCATTGCAAACCAACAAGATCCTTGAATAAAGCATCGTCATCACGTCACCAACTCTTATTAATAATAGGTGCTAATCCACACCATTTCCGCCAGTAAAACGGCTTTCTTCCCGATCGCATTCTTTCAAAAAAAAGAGGCTGACCCAAAAAGATGAAATGATCACCCTTAAAGGATCAGTCCTTTATGAGCCACTGCATTCGATTACATGAGTACAGACTTTCGCATTCTTGGGTCAACCTCTTTATTATGCTGTATTGGAGTCTTCTTGAGGCAGTGTCGATCGATGGGCAATCTTCAATCGCCCTTTGATATAGCTTTGGCCGTCACAAGCGATATGCGTATTCTGCATCCGATGTATCTCCATTTCCGCAAACATGGCCAATGCCCTTGAAACCTGGTCCAGCGCCATATTGACGCTACGCGGGTCAGGAGGCTGGTTCCCGCTCATACAGCGGTATGAAATATCATTGGCCCACTTTCTTATTTCCATTAAGGTCTGGACATCAAACATCACTCTTTCCATACCATCCCCTCCTTTTCATTACTAGTAGTATATCGTGAAATATAGGGGATTATGTCTGTCCAGCCTTTTATGAATCCTGTGTTAACGTCTTTGGCAATGGTTGATACTGCCGCAGGGAATGGAGGATCTCCCGTCTTGATTTCGTTTTAGAGACATTGACGCCGACTTTCGATAATTTGGTTATCACTCTTTTAAAGCGATCGTTCTCCTTTACCACGTTCGTCACCTCTTCAAATTATTTCTACACCTATTTGTACGTATGGAATAAAAAAAGGTTTCACTTTATTCTAGTTGGTTTACCTATTCCCGATAAATGAAACATTAATCCTATTTTTTGATTTTTTATTAGAATATTTCCGACTGAACTACACAATTTAAAGGTATGAAAACACTATTAGCGATTATCTTAGTCACTATGTCCCTAGCCTTTGGCCTTACAGGAAATGCTCACGCACAAGCTGAACGATCTTATATGGTAAAGAAAGGAGATACTCTTTGGAAAATATCAAAGAGATTCAGGGTCGGTTTGTCTGAAATCATTGATGCGAACCCACAGATCCCGAATCCCGACTTGATTTATCCAGGTCAGAGCATCCACATCCCAACCATCCAATCCATAAAATCGGTTGAGAGACAAGTGATCGACCTGACCAATCAGGAGAGGCAAAAAGCAGGACTCTCCCCGCTTCAGTTGGATTGGCAGCTTTCCAGGGTTGCACGATATAAATCCAGGGATATGAGGGATACAGGATACTTTGCTCACAGGAGCCCTCAGTATGGTTCTCCTTTCGACATGATGAAAAGCTTCAATATCCAATACTCATCGGCGGGTGAGAACATCGCTGTCGGTCAAACAAGTCCGGAGCAAGTGGTGCGGGAATGGATGAACAGCCCAGGACACCGCAAAAATATTCTTAACGGCACGTACACCCGGATCGGAGTCGGTTATGCCAAAGGAGGTTCGTACGGTACTTATTGGACTCAGATGTTCATTTCGAAATAATAATGTCCCCCGGCAGATTCCGGGGGATTTTTTTATGCCGTGTCCCTTTTCCCTCCCTGAGCATCCATGAGCGGTTACATCCCTCCCTTACAAGTAACTTCCTGCCGGAAAATGAATATCAAAATTGATTCTCCCCATACTAAAGATTGTACTGCCATAACAACCGAGGGGGAATTGAAATGAACGTACGCGATATTATGTCCACGAATGTAGAAGCAGCTTCCAACCAGGACTCTCTACAAAATGTAGCTTCCAAGATGCAATCAAGGAATGTCGGTTCTGTTCCAGTAGTGGAGAACGGACAGGTTGTCGGTATGATTACCGACCGCGACATCGCTACCCGTGGATTGACGAATGGTACGCAAGATCAAGTATCTTCCGTTATGTCACAGAACGTTGTGACCATTTCACCAGACGCATCAGCTGAAGAAGCTGCTGCATTAATGTCACAGCATCAAATCCGCAGGCTCCCGGTCGTCGAAAACGGTAATCTTGTCGGAATGCTGGCACTCGGGGATTTAGCAGTACAACAGAAAGCTGATCAAAGTGCAGGAGGCGCACTGAGTCAGATTTCAGAAAACCATTTGCGATAACGCTATGCAGAGGAGAAAGGGGCTGACATTCAGCCCCTTTCTCCTTTACTCTTTCTATTCCGACATTTTTTTCACTTTCAGGAAGGGATTTCTTGTTCTGCCCGAGAATAACTTTATAACGGAAATCTCAACTGAATCTAATGGGAGGTTTTAGAATGAGTCGTTCTGCTTATTATCGCAAAGAGGTCAGACACTTCAAACGTCAAAGCCGTAAGAAACTATTTGTCGACGGGATTCTTGATTTCTTGTTTATGCTTTTCGGTATTTCCATGATCACAGGTGTATTATTGTTTGTATTGACCTACTGGAACTATTACTGAACCTGATCCATTCACATAATGTTTAACGCTGCCATGGAGAATTCCTATGGCTTTTTATTTGGTTATCTGCTTGGAAAGTTCCTCCCACCTACACGAATAATATTATTCCTTCCACTTTCACTTATTATTTCAAAATAATTTCCTTTGACTCGCTTTGTGTCTCCATTGGTGTTGAACCTCAATAGATTCAAGTATTTACTATGACAGAATATTTCTAGCTCTCCGGAATTATTTGTTAAATTCAAATATTCAGATAACAACTTGACAATCGGTTTAAATTTTCAGATAATAATACACGTGACCGATACAAATTTTCGAGGGGGTTATCATGGAGATTCTAAACAATTTAGTCAACGAAGCAAATTCATATTTGTGGGGTTATATTTTAATCGGACTACTCATTATTTTAGGTATTTATTTCACAATCGGATCAAAGTTTGTTCAACTCCGTCACTTTGGCGAAATGGTCCGACTACTGGGCGATAAGGATGTTCAGCAGGCAGAGGGAGAGAAGCAAATCTCCTCATTGCAGGCATTCTTCATAGGAGCAGGAACTCGAATTGGTACAGGTAATTTAGCCGGTGTTGCAATTGCCTTAGCACTTGGAGGTCCTGGAGCGGTATTCTGGATGTGGCTTGTCGCCATTCTCGGCGGAGCGAGTGCATTCGTGGAAAGTACACTTGCCCAAATTTATAAAGTAAAAGACAAAGTAGGCTTCAAAGGCGGACCGGGCTACTACATGGAGAAGCAGCTCGGGAAACGCTGGATGAGTTCGATCTTTGCGGTCACAATCATTCTTTCCTTCGGTACTACATTCAATGCGGTACAAAGTAACACCATTTCCACTGCATTCAATAATTCATTCGGGATCAGCCCGCTTGTAATCGGACTTGTCTTGGCAGGTCTGACAGCTCTCATCATCTTTGGTGGCGTCAAGCGGATTGCGAGCTTCTCTTCTGCCATCGTCCCTGTCATGGCTGGCTTTTATATCATTTTGGCACTATTCGTTGTCATTACCAACATCACTGAGATGCCTTCTGTCATCGCCTTGATTTTCAAGAGTGCGTTTGGATTTGAGCAGGTGCTCGGCGGAGGAATCGGTGCTGCGATCATGAACGGTGTAAAACGCGGACTGTTCTCAAATGAAGCAGGTATGGGTAGTGCACCCAACGCTGCTGCGACCGCATCCGTTTCCCACCCTGTAAAGCAGGGGTTCATCCAAGCGCTTGGCGTATTCTTTGACACATTGCTTGTTTGTTCGGCAACTGCCTTCATCATCCTGACATCGGATGCATATGGGACTGGATTGACAGGCATCGAGCTTTCCCAGGCTGCCATGTCAGAGCATTTCCATTCATGGGCGGGGATTTTCCTCGCGATTGCAATCTTCACATTCGCTTTCAGTTCAATCATCGGAAGCTATTATTACGGAGAAGCCAACCTACCATTCATCAATAAGAGTAAAACGGGCCTTCTCATCTATCGCTTCATCGCGTTAGGTATGGTCATTTTCGGTTCCATGGCAAGTCTTGACATCGTGTGGGCGCTGGCAGATTTATCAATGGCACTGATGGCCATCACGAATCTGGTCGCGATCGGTATTCTTGCACCGATTGCATTCAAGGCGTTGAACAACTATATGGATCAGCGCCGTCAAGGCTTAGATCCGGTATTCTATGCAGATGACATCCCAGGTTTGAAGGGAGTCGAAAGCTGGCCGAAGCGTGAAACCGTGCGGAAGAAGGCTGTTAATGAATAATTAGATACTGGAACTAAACTTAGGTAATAAGCTTTACCAAAGTAAAACCCGAACTAATTTCCCCACGGAAAATTAGTTCGGGTTTTTTTAGTATTGTTTTCATGTACATCTGGATATTACACATGACGCCTTTCCATGAAATTGATGCCGATTCCCATCATGAGGACGCCCATCAGGATCAAGACGGATACCGGGAGCATCAATTGCTCCGTTCCCCAACCGTTGATGGTGGCTCCTTTCAATGCTTCCATCCCATAGGTGATTGGCACGACCTTTGATATGCCTAATAATATTGGCGATTTAACGATTTCAAGCGGCCAGAAAGCACCCCCGATCATTGCCATGCTTACGGCGACAATCGGGATGACAGCGCTGAAATGCTGGACCTTTTTAACAATTCCGGTGATTAGCATCGAAAGCGACACAATGGTGAATACATATGGTACTAGCAGCAACAACACGGTCGTGAAGTTTCCGTAGAAATTGACATCGGTAATGTACCGGAAGACAAAGAAAATCAGGGCAAGCTGGACGTATCCAAGGATGAAACTATGAACAAGGTTTCCTGCATACATCTCCCATTTCCTGGTCGGCGAGAGGATGATGCGGTCCCAGACTCCTTCATTCTTTTCGTTAAGGATCGTCGATACATTAAATGCAATCGTATAGATTACAAAGAAGAGAGAGAATCCGAAAAGCGATTGCAGCTTAGGGTCATATACGAATGTATCATCTCCTTTGAATGATGCCTCCTTGATGGAGAAGACCGGCGCAGTTTCCGCTTCATGGAACCATCCTGAAACTTCCGCTGACGGAATCCCTTCACTAAGGGCTGCTTCCTCAACTGCCTTTTTATACTTCATATCACTGTAAGCTTTGCCCACTACTTGCTGCAATAACGATGTTGTTCCGGTATTCGAGGAGATCATGATGCGAAAATCATCAGGCATCAGGATCAGTCCGCTTTGTCTCTCCCCTTCACTTACGTATTCCTTCAATTGCTCCTCAGTCATTTCTTGGAATTGGAAAGCCTCGGCTCCCTTCAGCTCATCCACAATTCGATCCATCTCCTCAGAGTCGCCCACTACGCTATATGGAATCGGGATTTTATTCACTTCTCCCTGGCTTGTAAAAAAAGCAAACATCACACAAACACCTGTCATGATGACAAAGAGCCATGGCTTACGCAGAAATAGTTTCAATTTCGCAAAGAGGATCCCTTTCATATCGCACCCCCACCTTTCTTAGGAAATAACACGGCCGCGATGACAAGGGCGATTACGCTGAATATGGCCAGACTCCATAGTTCAGTGGTGATACTGGATAAGGGATAGCCCTGGAAGATTTTAAAGTACGCCTGCATCCCCGCCCCGTTCGGCGTCAGACTCCCGATTTCCTGAATAAAATCGGAGGAGAACATCCCCCCGAAGCTGCCTCCGATAAAGGCAAAGACCGTGATGATGACAGTCGAAAAAATGTTCGAGAATGCTTCCGAGTGTGCCCGGTAGTTCAAGGACGTGAGCAGGGCACCGATGCTTCCGACCGCCAAGCAAAGGGCAAGCGTCACAATGAGGAAGGACGTCAGATCCGGCCAGGTGACACCGTAGAAGAGCGCACAGATCCCGAACAGAATGCCAAGCTGAAGCAAGGCAAGTATGATCGTCGTCAATAGGATCGCGATGAAATATTTCCAGATGGACACATCCGCCAGAACCATGCGGTCAAATACATGATCCTCTTTTTCCCGATACGCAAAAGATCCCATATTGGAGGCGATGTATAAAACGAACATGACACTCATCCCCACTGCATAATAGGTAGTCGACGTAAGGGGTGTCCGTTCTTCTACATGAGAAATACCACCCTTCACCTCCTGGCTGATGGCACTGATGGGGAAATTCGCCCCATTGGAACGGCCCATGACCGAACCAAGCGAATATTGCTCTTGAAAGCCTGTGAGAAGGTCCCGTACAAGATTGGAGGCAAGCTCTTCCCCTTCATTGCGATAAAGCCTCAGCTCCGTCCTTTTCCCTTCATCTAAAAAAATGGAAGATAGTACCTGTTCGGTGAAACCTTCCGGAATTTCAATGATGGCCGAATACGAGTCGTCTTTCTTCACTTTTTCAAGGGAACCTGGCTCGATTTCTTGGACGGAAAGGTACTTCTTCAGTTCCTGATTCTCCAGTACCTGATCCCTTAACAATTCGCTCGGAAGTAGTCTTTCAGCTGCTTCTGCGATGGCGGCCTTCGACTCTTTGGGAAGTCCGGAGGCCTCAAGCTCCTTTAAAAAAAGGCTCAGTTCCTCCCCGCTGTCCCCCTTTTCCACGATGGCGATTTTCGCCTTTAAACGAACTTCCTCCCCGTTCATCACCCCACCAAGGGCAAAGCCCAGAATGGTGATCAATATGAGCGGCATCCCGAGTAAAATCAAGAGAATCTGAGGGTTCCTGATCATCAAGAGGAGCTGTTTCTTTATGAATTGTATAATCATTGTGACTCCCTCCTAATCTCTCAGCGCTCTTCCTGTCAGATGAAGGAACACATCTTCAAGGGTTGCTGTTTTGCGATCGATCGTCACGATGGTGGCTCCCGTTTCATCTGCAATCTGGAAGATTTGATTGAATGGGTGTACTTCTTTCGGTACGACGACCGTGACCTCTTTATCCTGCGACGTGACCGTCTTCAGATAGGCAATCTCTTTTAAACGATCAACAAAGGCGTCCGAACTTCTTTCAAGCTTGATCAGGATGGTGGATTCCGCTGAAAGGATACTCTTGATTTCATCTTTGGTCCCGGACGCGATGATATGGCCTTTATCCATGATGTAAATACGGTCGCAAAGAAATTCGACCTCTTCCATGTAGTGACTTGTATAGAGGATTGTCATGTTCTTCTCACGATTCAACCGTTTCACCTGCTCGAGTATATAATTCCGGGATTGGGGGTCGATTCCCACGGTAGGTTCATCCATGATGAGGATCTCGGGATCATGTAGCAGTGCCACGCCAATGTTCAGGCGTCGTTTCATACCGCCGGAGAACGTCTTCACGACATCATTCTGCCGCTCCTTGAGGCCGATTTGATCGAGGATATCCGCTATTTTATCCTTCAATGCTTTCCCTCTCAAACGGTGGATCTTCCCGAAGAACTCCAGATTCTCCCTCGCCGTCAAGTCATTGTATAAAGCGATTTCCTGGGGGACGACCCCAAGCACTTTCCTGAGCATCTGAGGGTGCTTCAGAATGCTGTCATTGTGAAGCCTGACATCCCCTTCAGAAGGTGAAATCAAGGAGGAAATCATCGATATGATCGTCGACTTCCCTGCGCCATTCGGTCCAAGCAGTCCGACGGTTTCCCCTTTCTCCAGGAAGATGTTCACCCCTTCCACTGCTTTATGTTTCTTAAAATCCTTCGACAAGCTGACCACTTCCAACATCGGCCCCAACTCCTTTATTTTCTATAATTCCATTCTACTGTCTGAACCCTTCTCCTTCACACTTACCTCTGTCACGACTTTAGTAGATTCCTGTATGACCTCCGTCACTAATTAAACCTATCACATAAAAAAGCTGACCTTACGGTGAAGGTCAGTCAGGCGATGCTATTCTTCACTGCGTAGATGGCCAACTGCGTCCGGTCGCGAAGCTCCAGTTTCTGCAGGATTTGCGTCAGATGGTTTTTGACCGTGCCCACCGATAAATGCAGTTCCCCTGCAATCTCCTTATTCGTCCTTCCCTTCCCGACCAATTGAGTGATCGATAATTCCCTGGGGGTCAGGGGAGGGATTTGCTGACGGTCCATTTGATGGGACAGCAGCTTGGGAACGACTTTCGCCGCTACTTCATCCTGAATGGTCATTCCACCATTTAAACAGCTATGTACAGAATGAATCAGCTTCTCCGCTTGTGATGTTTTCAGTAAAAAACCGTTCGCACCTTCCTTTAACGCCTGCAAAGCATATTCGTCATCATTGAATGTCGTCAGGATGAGGATCTTTACATCGGGCCATTGACCTTTAATGATCCTGGTCGCCTCCAGACCGTTCATCTCCGGCATCCGGATGTCCATGATGATAAGGTCGACTAGAAATCTCTCCATCTGTTTGATGGCATCATGGCCATTTTCGGCTTCTGCCACCACCTTCAATGTCTGATCTTGTTCAATCATCATCTTCAGTCCCTGACGGACGATCCCCTGATCCTCCACCAACAAGATTTTCTTCATGCGGTGATCCCCTCCTTCACTGGAAATGCGCCTCTCAGGATAAATTCTTTATCGGTCTGGTGGACCTCGAGTCTCCCACCAAGCTCTTCTATCCGTTCCTTCATATTTGTCAATCCGAATCCGAGCTGAAATTGCCGATCTTGATCGATTTTATTCGTAATGACAAATTGAAAATGACCGAGCGCCGTTTTACCCAGCATGACCTTCACTTCCCTTATGGAACTATGCTTCATGGCATTTGTGATGCCTTCCTGGATACTTCTATAAACAGCGATCGCCTGCTTATTCGACAGACGGGTGGACAGTACGCCATGCTGGGTCGTCAGTTCCACCATGATGCCGCTTTCGGACTCCAATTTCCTGATGAGCTGGATGACAGATTGGATCCCTTCAACCTCCCCTTCCTTCAGCGCCTTCACCGCTTCCCGTGTATCCTCCAGACTATCCGCAGCCAGTTCCTTCAGCTCTTCGAAAAGATGACGGCCGTGCTGGATGGATAGGATTTCGATTTTCATCATAAGGGCCGTCAGTTTATGTCCCACCGAATCGTGGATGTCCCGCGCAATCCTTGTCCGTTCCTCCGCTTTCGAATGCCGCTCTGTCACGTAAAGGACTCTCTTCAACTTCCGATATTCCCCTAGCAGCTGATCATAGAGATGTCTTTGTCCTTCCCTGTCTGCAATCAGCTCATTGAACTTTAACGTCAAAACCATCAGCATGAGCATGAAGGGCAGGGCCGCCATGACATCATAGCCCCAGTAAAGCAGTGCTTCTGCCACGAGGACCGTCATGACACTGTACAGAAAAAGCCTAAATCCAGAGGGATGTAGATGGATACTTGCATCGAAAAGAAAATACCCTATAATCATCCATGAAAGGGACGGAGCCGATACGAAGTACGTCGTCATGAAGAGGAGCAAAGGCTGACACATATAGATGAAAACCGGCTTTCCGGTGACGGGAGCGATAAAGAAGAGGGCAAACGAAATGGCACACAGGATGAAGAGGATGATGACTGCATGTGCATCAATCGAAGCTATGTAAATATATGTACCCCAAAGGATACTTAAGAAGAGTGTTCGTATGAATGCTTCATTCACCATGATCCGTCCTTTCCCTCACTTACTTTGAAACTACTAAAATCGTTGATGTAAGTCAATATCAATATTGGCATATTTTAGTATTATTCCCGAGGGGGAAGGAGATATACTTTCTTCATCGACTCAAGGAGTCTGCGAAAAGGAGCATTGCCATTTCAACGATAAAAAAGCATAATAAGGACAGAACATTACGGACTGAGAGGAATGAAGACATGAGTGTACATAAAGACATCACAAAGCATTCTGCTAAACAAAATCAGCTTGTGCAGGATTTCATGAGATTGGATCATGAACGCGAACGTGCAATCGAGGAAGCCGTGAAGCTGTGTCAGGAAGGCAAGCCGTTTACGACCGACCGGATCAATGAAGCCACAGAAAGAATCAACTCGCTTGCACGTCAAGGAGTTGTACCGCAAAGGAAGATCGTGACCAGGGAAATGGTCGAAGAGTATGTAGGGAAACTGAATCAACAATAATCATAAAGAAGGCTGACCTCTTTTGTGGAGGTCAGCCTTTTCTGTTTCATTATGCTTTCAGCGCACTGTTCCAGCCGTCATAGACGAATACCGGCTGCCCTTCGTTTTCTGCACGTTCGATGATGACATAATTCTTATGGGCCACGACTGTTTGATCATCTGGAAGATCGAGCAATTTGGCAACATCCTTATCCATCTTAACAATGACGGTGTTTTCCCTTAATGAAGTGACCACTCCGTTTATGATTTGCTTCTTCCGTTTGAATTCAATCGTATCACCGAGATTGGCATAGTCCTTTGAGTACAAGAAGTTGTTATTCATGAGTTAGGTCCCCTTTGTCAAATAGTGTTTTATGTAGGGTGTGTATTATTTCGGTCTACACCCCGTGAGATTTACAGAAGAAACACCTGATTCAATTTATAAATACGTTTAATCTATCGTTATTTCTCCTTGTACCACCTTTTGAAAATTTTGAAACCTACCAAAATTCTTTTTATAAAACGAAACCATCTTTACTGCAAAAAAAAGACGCCCTCGGATTTTCCGAAAGCGTCTCTAAGTCTAATAGGCTAAAGCCTGCTTCTTCTCTTCTTTCATCAATACCAGACAGAGGAGGATCCCAATGAATGATAGAACGGAGAAGAATAGATAGACTGCGTATATTGAAAATGTCTCGAGGATGAAGCCGCCGACGAAGGTGCTGAACCAATTCCCGAGGCCATTTCCGATGGCTGAGTAGATGGTCACAGCCGTTGCCGTGATATGGGACGGAGTGATCTCCCTTATATAACGTAGTCCGGCCGGGACGAAGAGGCCGATTGCAAGTCCTTGCATGACAGCGGAGCTATACACAAGCCACAGGCTCGGTTCGGTAAAATAGAACAGCCAGCGTAGCATGGAAGCGGCTCCTGCCAAAGCAGCCACAGTCAACAATCCAAATCGGTCGATCCAGCTTCCCGCAACCCTCATGAAAGGAACCTCTGATAAAACCGCAATCAGGAAAGCAAGTCCGATTCCCGCGTATGTCCCTCCAGAGCCCTCCACAAATAATCCAAAGTACGTATTATTGGCGAGGTTCGGTCCGAATACCATGAACGTGACGGCTAAGAAGATCAAGAATTTCTTATGTGTGAAAAGTTCCTTCATTCCCGCTTTTATATCAAGCTTCGCCACTGCACGTTCCTTTGGAAAACGGAATGCAAGCAATGCCGACATTAACAGACAGATGAAGAATGCATAGAAGATGATCTTCGGTCCGATGAAGCCTTCAGACAGCTTACCCATGACATAGACGGCCACCCCGAAGCCCAGTGAACCAAACAAACGGATATTACCGTAATTGTAGCGGACCTTGCTTGTATATTTCAGGCTGATACTATCAGACACCGGTATGATGGCACTTTGGAAGACTGCCACCATGATGGCGATCAGCAGGATTCCATAATAAAAATCGGTCACCAGATAACCGAGCGCGAACAATCCTGCCACGAATGACGTAAAGGCCAGAACCTGGGTTGGACGATTGGTCGCATCACTCACCATCCCCCAGATCGGTTGAAAGAAGATCATCATGATCGGACCGACCGACATGATGGTCCCGATCTGATAGCCATTCAAACCGACGCTCTCACTCAAATAGACGCTCAATAGTGGATATAGGCTCCCCACCCCGAAGAAGGTAAGAAGATAAAATCCTTGTAAAGTAAAAATTTGATTGCGTATTGTTTTCTCCACTGCCGTATCCCCCAGATGTTTTTTTATCCCTATAATACTAGCTCGATTTAAATGGAATGTAAATGAATATTCCTTTTTATGGATAGCCTCCAACTGCAATAACCGATGAAAAAACGCATCACATCAGATATGTACACGCATTCATTTAACATTCATCATTTCTCACTGTTTACTGAATTTGAGAAAATGAACCCTTCACGGATTGACTTTTTTACATAAACGCCTTAAAGTATGTAAGTATAATTTCACAAATGAATAAAGATTCTTCTTATCCAGAGAGACGGAGGGACTGGCCCTATGATGTCTCGGCAGCGGACTCTTCCCGAGTGCTGTGCCACATCCAGCAAGCGTAAAGCTTGAAAGATAAGAAGAGTGTTTCTTTTATGGAAACCTCTTCTTATCCGGAAGAGGTTTTTATTTTTATCCAACGAGGCAGGACTCTTTTCTGAGGGTTCGAACAGCTCCATGGACGGATTGTTCTGCCTTGTCGGTCTTGTGATCCCATTCTACTTCATCATCAATACTCAATGTTCAAAGGAGTTGTTCAAATGCTTAACGAAAAAGGAAACCTACTGGCTTTATTGCCATTACTCATATTCGTTTCTCTCTTTCTCGGTGCGGGAATCATCTCAGGTGACTTTTACTCATTCCCTGTACTCGTTTCCATCATCATCGCAGCAGTCGTTGCACTGCTCATGAACCGTAAGGAATCGCTGAATGCCAAAGTGGAGCGTTTCGCCAAAGGGGCAGGACATCCCGACATTATGATCATGGTGTTCATCTTCCTGATGGCAGGGGCGTTCTCAGGCGTCGCTGAAAAAATGGGTGCCGTTGATTCGACTGTGAATCTCGCCCTTTCCGTACTGCCGGAAAACCTTATTATTGTCGGTTTGTTCATCATTGCAGCATTCGTTTCATTATCAATGGGGACGTCAATGGGGACAATCGCTGCACTTGCTCCAATCGGGGTCGGCATCAGTTCCGGAACGGACATCGGGATGCCGATTGCCATGGCCACCGTCATCGGCGGCGCAATGTTCGGTGACAATCTCTCATTCATTTCCGATACGACGATTGCAGCTGTCCGAACACAGAAAACCGAAATGAAAGATAAGTTTAAAGTGAATTTCTTCATTGTTCTACCGGCGGCCATTGTGACGATGGTGATCTTATACTTCATCACGGCGGGTAACCAATCAACCGTTGATGCGGAGGCATTCAATTGGGTGAAAATCCTCCCTTATCTCGGCGTCATCATCGGGGCACTTGCCGGATTGAATGTGTTCGTTGTGTTATTCGGGGGCATCGTGCTCTCAGGCATCATCGGGTTTGCCGATGGAAGCTTCACACCTTCCAGTTATTTCGGCAGCATTGCAGACGGAATGACCGGCATGGCCGAAATCGTGATCCTGACCGTCCTGATTGGGGGAGTCGTCGAACTGATCCGTTACAACGGCGGGATACAGGCACTGCTCCATCTCGCTACCCGCAAGATCCGCTCCCCTAAAGGAGCACAGCTTGCGACTGCCGGTCTTGTAGGGTCGACGAACCTATGCACGGCCAATAACACCATTTCGATTATCATAGCAGGTCCACTTGCGAAGGAAATCGGAGAAAACTACGGAGTGGATGCCCGTAAATCTGCCAGCATCCTGGATATCTTTTCTTGCTCCGTACAAGGGATCATCCCTTATGGAGCACAGGCATTGTTAGTGGCAGAAACGGCAGGGATTTCGCCACTGAGCATCATTCCATATGCGTTCTACCCGATTTTGACAGCCATTTGTGGATTACTTGCCATCCGCTTCGCATTGCCGAAATTCACTCGGTCAAACGCAGCCGAGCCTGGAACTATCCGTTCATAAATTTGAAAGAGCCAGACCAAGGTCTGGCTCTTTCTTTTTGTCTTTAAATGAGCGAGTCGCTCATTATCCGGTTAAAGGGACTCGTTCGTTTCCCCTATCATCACTGTTCTTGAACACTGACCGGAATGATATCCATTTCAACATCCGTAAATGAATAGTCATCTTTATTCCCATCCTTATATCCCCAGTATCCGTTCGTTTCATTTCCTTTCCTGAAGGTCAGCTCAAAGCCCTTCCCTTCATTGAAGCTGTAGCTCTTTACACTGTCTTCAAGTGCATTGTCGACCAGACTGTAAGAGATAAAGTGACCAAAAGAACCATGCGGCGTGAGGACTCCAGAATGAGGAAGGGCTTCATACTCGTAGTATTCAGCTCCGGTGGTCGGAACTTTATGGTCGCTTATATTGAATTCATTTGTTTCCAGGTTGAGAGAATCACCCGACGTGAGCCATGATAGTTTTATATCCCTATACTCACTTGGTGCATCTTCAACCTGCTCAGAATCTGAAAGATCCACAATCGATACCCCACCTTTCCCCTTGATGGTGAGGGAGTCCGTCGCATTATCGAAAATCAACGCGGTATCTTCATCGATCCCATATGAATATTCCCCTGCTTTACCATGGGCCGCTGCCGTAGTGATGAGCCTTCCGACCCTTGCCTTCTTATCGAAATGCTGGTCGATGATGCCATAAGGGAAGAACCCCAGCCCTTGTTGCAAGTATAGGGCTCCGCCCTCTTGCTGGGTCATGCTGTCATATTCTTCTGTAAATCCTTTAAGGAGTGCATCATGGCTGCCGCCACCTGCCAGCATGACGTCACTCATGATGGCCGCCCCGGCACTCGTACCGCCCAGTACAGCCCCTCTTTCGTAAATCTTCCATATACTTTCAAGTGCCTTGGACCTCGTTCCATCTTCATTGAGGAGGGTGTCCGTAATCCTCGTTTGGTCACCACCCACAAACCAAATCGCATCGTACTCCAATAGTTCATCCGCGAACCCATCATCATTCTTATTCTGCAACCATTGAGATTCGTCTTCATCGGAATCCTTATAGTCACGATTGGCCAGTGGGAGAATCGAAATATTCCCCTCGTTGACACCATAGGACATCAAATCCGATTTAAACGCATGGGAAGACTTCAGACTTGAACTGGCAGCAGGGATGATTCCGATCTTTCCTTCTTCCCCTGCCCTTTCAATGAAGGCATGATATACCTCTTCATTGCTGCTTCCCAAAGCTCCCCCGACGATGACAAGACTACCTTTTGTCTCTTTATTGAACGATTGCTTATGATAAGTGAATGCCGAATCCTTGTATTCACCGGATAAAGAACGGTCTTCTTCAAAGGAGAGATTGACGGGTGTTGCATCCATCTTTACATGAACAAATGAATAGGAATCCTTTTGTCCATCCTGATAGCCCCAATATCCGTTCGTATCTTGTGCTTTGTAGAATGATAGCCTGAACCCGCTTCCCTCATCATCATACAGATAACTTTGAACCCGGTCGGCCCTGCTGTTATCAACCAATGAATAGGATAGATAATGTTGCAGTGTTCCATAAGATGTCAGGACACCGGTTGCCGGTAAAGGATTGAAATCATAGTACTCATATCCTTTCGTTTCAAGCTTGTCTGTTGAGACCTTGATATCCTTTGTCAGGAAATTCAGCGTATCACCAGGCGTTAAATAGCTGACATCTACATTTTTCATTTCCCCCCCTGAAAGAGTTGCACCTTGAACATCCACGACTGCAACTCCGCTCCTGCCAAGGATCCTGACTTCCTGTTCCATATTATTCACGACCATGGCCGTATCTTCATCTATCCCGTATGCTAGCTCTCCTTCGACGCCATAGTTGAAAGCAGCAGCTGATAATCGTCCCAATCGCGAACGCTCATTGAAGTGCTGATCCACGATTCCTCCTTGAAAGAAACCAAGACCCTGTTCGATATAGACCGGTGCATATTCCATTGAAGGATCAGCATCGTCACGGTCCGTGAATTCCTGACGCAGGCCACCCAGACTATCCCCAACGGTAATCATGACTTCACTCATGATGGCTGCGCCGGCACTTGTCCCTCCGAGTACTGCGCCATTCTTGTAAATCTCCCAAATCGCTTCAAGAGCCCGAGTCCTCTCGCCATTTCCCTTCAACAAAGCATCTGTGATCCTGAGCTGGTCACCGCCGACAAACCAGATGCCTGTGAGACCCTTGATGTTCTCTGCGACGGATTTTTTGTTCACATTCCCTTTCCATTGATTCTCATTGAGTTCAGTCCCACTGAAATCATGTGATGAAATTGGTAGGATTTCAATCGCGGATTCGCTGACCCCATAACGGATCAAATCCTGCTTGAACTGGTTTGATGACTTCAAAGAACCCGATGCAGCCGGGATGATGCCGATTTTCGCTTGCTTCTTACCTCCCGCCAGTTTGATGAATTCTTTATAAACATCCCTATTACTGCTTCCCAGTGCCCCTCCGACAATGACAAGGTTCCCCTTGATTTGGTGATTTCCTTCTCCAGCATATGTATGGATCCCCCCCATACTCCCAACAGCCAGCATGAAACTAAATAGTACTAAAAGGACTCTCATCTTTTTTCTCCTCCCCATTCTGGATTCATCCTTTTACTAGCAATTTTCATGCCAACCCTAAATTCACTGAATAATCAATCTTATCAATCGTTGCTCTTGTTAATTGGTTTCTATTGGTGGGTAAGATAAAATCCAGTTCAACCATTAAAAAAGGCAGCCTCTAAAATGTAACGGATAGTGAAAACAGCAATAAGAGAAAATTTTATAAAATGATATACTTTTGAACAGGGGGAGATAAAATGATTTTAGAAGATAAAAGAAGACCAGATGTGGTTTTGGAGAAGGTTATAAAGAAGATCAATATTCAGGGTGAGTACAAGGCTTTTGTAGAGGAGTATACAGCTAGCTTGCTTTCAGAGTTCAATGGGAAGATTCACAGTATTTATATGTGTGGCTCAATTCCGAAAGGTACTGCTAAGCCATTTAAGTCTGATGCAGATTTTACAATCGTATGCGAAAGACCAGAAGATATCGATTATGATAGAGTATCATGTCTGAAGGACCAGATTTTACAAAAATATCGATTCGTAACTAAGATTGATACGGTTATTTGTTCTCTGGATGATGTAAGAAGTAAGCCCAATGAATGGGGATTTTCGATCAAGATAATCTGTGTTTGTATACATGGTACTGATATTGGCGAAGAAGTACCGCCTATTCTTATTTCACCAGAGTTCATATTAGACTTGAATTCAGACACTCAAGATGCAGTGGATCGCGTTCGCGGTTTTCTATCTAATGCCAATGATGACACTCTGAAATCTAGATATATAAAAGGTTACTCAAAGAGATTAATTCGTGCATTATACTCTTTGGTTTTAGAAGATACAGGGGTTTGGCAAGATGACATTACTAAGATGAAGAGTGCCATATCAGATTATTGCACGATTGATTCAGCTTTAGTTGACTATCTGCATGCGTGTTACTTGGATAGTAATGTAGATGTTGAAGAATTTCTGGGGATTGCAGAAGAAGTATATCGTTATATTGAGAAGGCTTTAACGGCATTGGCTGCTTCCAGAACTTCCTTCGACTACTAACAGGCTATTTGAAACAGGGATTATAATAAGTAAAATGTCCCCGTCTCAAACAGCCAAAACGTTATCCAATACCTTTACACAAGACAATTTAAACCAATACAAAAAGAAGCCTATGAAATAGTAACGGGTTTGGATGAAGAGTACAAACATTAAATAACGTACTATGCTCATTTTATAGTACATTTTCGCTTTTTGTACTCCAAAACCGAACAACTTACCAAAAAGAGGTCTGCCTTTCTCTTATGAATTATAACAAGTCATTCACATGATACAGTTTACCCGATTCAATATCCGTGTCGGTCACTAGGTCCACGAGTACGCCTGCTACGGTGTCCGTATCCCTTAACATGCCTTGCTCCTTGTAACGCTTAAAGTTTTCGACATCGGCAAATGCCTTTTCAGAAGAGGAACGGATTGTCCCTTGCATATCCGTATCCATGATCCCTGGACTGAATGCGATGACTTTATGCCGGCTTCCGTTTTTCGATAGCTCGAGATGAACCGTTTCCGTCAGCATATTGAGACCGGCCTTGGTTGAACAATACGCACTCCAGCCGTAAACTGGCCTGCTTCCTGCCCCGGAACTTACATTGACCATGATAAGCTCGCTATCAGACCCCTCTGACGCTTTCAGCATTTCATTCGTTGTTATCATGGGGGATAGGAGGTTGACATTCACACTCTTTTCAAGGTCACTGTTTTCAACTCCACCGGAAGGGTTGATCGGTGTGACCACACCGGCATTTTGAACAAGGAAAATGCGATCGGCACCGCTATTGAACACGCTGCTTCCTACTTTCTTCATGACTTCCCCGGTTTCTGAAGGGTTGGATAGATCGCATCCGACATACTCATATGAGAGTCCTGCTTCCTTACATAATGCCTCCAATCGTTCATTATCTGAACGGGAAATGTTAATGAGGGAAACACCTTTCCCGATAAAAAGTTTGGCGATCGACTCACCTAATCCTCGTGTTGCTCCAGTAACAATGGCATAATCCATGTGACACTCTCCTTTCTTATATGTTTGATTATATAAGGAATATGGTGAATCACAAAAAATTTTGACTATAAAAAGCTCCACGATTTGAAATCGTGGAGCTTTCCAACTTATCGTTCATTCATGATCATTGTTTTTTTGAAGAACCTTCAAGCCTGATCCCATATCAGAAGCCAGAATGTAGTTGCGATCCGCAAATACACCCCATACAAAAGAGTTTTCAGGGACGTAACGCCCGATTTCTGCCGGGTTTGCCGGGTCTGTGATGTCCACCGCTCTTACACCACCTGCATAGTGTGATAAATAAAGGCTATTCCCGACCACTTTAGGATCATGAACGGTATTCGCGAACGTCACCCCGTCTTCCACGTCATCAACGAGGTCCGTCTTGAAATTACTCAAAAGCTTCGGATTGGTTTTATCCTTGATATCGAAGATCCTCGTGTATCCATAGGATTCTTCAAATCCCGCCCGCTGCGGAGCATATACTTCCCTCGTCTCGATCAGGACCGTCCCTCCCTTGGCCACTTGGGCTGAATGTGCGGACCCTTGCTGATCGGATGCATATTCCGTTCTTCCTAAATAAGTAGGGTGATCCGGGTCGCTGATGTCCAGCATGATGGTACCGAGATCCCAATAAGACAGGAACGCTGTCTTGGCATTTTCATCCGTCATGACGCTATGATTGAAGACCGGGCGAGTCTTCCCATCCGGGGCATTCCAGTGGTAACCATTAAAGTCCGCCGGTACTTCTTCAAGCTGTCGGGGATCAAATTCATAGATTGTCTCAGGATTTGTCGGGTCACTTACATCAATCAGGGAGAAATCCTTCTTCTCTCCGTGTGTATAGTAATCCGCATAGTTGCTTGCCGCCAGCACAAATGCACGGTCCCCTTGTTTGGCCAAGTATAACTCATGTGTTCCCGGTGCCCGCTTATCCACTGCCCAGAACCCGAGCTTTTCAGGGTGGTAAGGATTGGTGACATCATAAAGGAGGACGCCTCCTACAGAGTCGGGGTTTTTTCGATCAAGCTGTTGGACGCTGACGGCGGCCAAGTCGCCATTGAAATCCTTCGTATTTACTTTCTGCACAATGACTTTTTCAGTCCATGTTCCTGGGATATCATCTGCAAAGACAGCCACTTCTTCAGGGCTTTCTGGATCCTTGAGGTCAAAAACGCGTACGCCCCCATTACCTCCGTTCTTCGTATGGGTACCGACGTATGCAAAGCCATTGTGTGCATAAACATCAGCCGTATTGTTTTGTACCCCGTCTTTCTCCTCCACCTGTACCGATGCCACCTCATGCCATCCATTCAGATTTTTGCTGCCTTCAAGCTGAGGGATGACGGCTTCCGCCCCTGCACCCTCTCCTTTTTCTATGGAAATATCATCTAGAACGTCATGGGCGATTGCACTTGGTGTCATCATGGCAAAAGCTAATGCTCCGGTTAAAACTGATTTTAGAAATAATTTTCTTTTCACTTAAACAGCCTCCCTGACTTTATTACCATTAATTTCAATTTATGGTTTTAACTGTTTTATCACATAAAACATGGCTTGTCAGTAGATTCAGGTAAAAACAGATTGAAAGCACTACTTATTTTCGTACTATTTAGATTATTTAGTTCGTAAGTCAGGTAGGGGTGTCTACTTATTTACCCATGAAAAAAACATGCCCACATTTTGAGCATGCTTTTGTCGTATATTCACCTATCCAGCGAATCCCACGCCGTTGTCGGACGGTCGGAGGGATAGCCGTGTTTGTTCCGGTAGGCCTTTCGTTCTGGTGTGAAGTCCCACCAATTCTTTTCACTGTCAGGATGCTTGGCATGATGGACAACGCACCTTAATGAATCTTCTACACAAGGGTCCATCCACACTCCATAGACTTTCTCCAGCTTGATGATCAGGTCTTCCCCTTTTTCTTCCTTGATCGCATCGAACGAATAAAACTGCAAATCTTCGACTACGTTATGGGCCATGTTTGGACCGATGGAGGGAATTTGTTGAAAGACCGACATTCCCACCAGGTACCTGGACCTTTCAAACGGGATTCCCACCCTCTCACTCAGTTCTTCAGGTGATAGTTGATTGACGTCACCCAGTTTGATTTTTGCTTTTCGAAGAGATTTTCTCTCTTCATCTGTCAAAGGAAGTTTCGGGCTTTTACGGGTCATGTTCCTTCACTCCTTCTATCCTTTATGGGTATGCTGGTTTGTTAGTCGGAAGTCGGCCACTGCTGGGCGATACGATTTCTTTTTCTCTGTTTTGTGTTTCTTTTTAATCGGGGTTTTATTGATCAGCACCCCGACTTTTTGCTGTTGGATTTCTTTTACTCCCTGAACGATGAGCTGCATCGCGATGATACTGATCATGAATGCGACGAGCGGGGCGAGAACAATCCAGTACTTACCGGTCATCAAGGAGTATCTGGCGGAACTGATGAGCCCTGACCATTCAAACGTACCTGATTTAGGCGGATCTGGTAAGTCCCCTCCCGAGATGATCGTCCCGCCGAGAAATAGGTGGAACAGTCCCAAATGCACCAGAATCAATAATGTCTGGATAAACTGCTGGCCGAAAATGATGAACAGCCTAGGGGCAAGATGCGGGAAAAGGTGTGTCCACAACAGATGCTTATTACTCCCTCCCAATAGTCTTGCAGATAGTACAAAATCATTCCTCCCTATCAACTTCAGCTCATTCCCGATCAACACCGTTGTCAACGGTAACACCAGTATCGTAAGGACCATCGCTTCAAACACAAGGCGCTCAAACATCGAGTGATCCCAACCAAGTACAGGCAGCCCCCATAGCACGGGCCTTAAGAGTAGATACGCAATCAAACTAAGCGGAAGAAAGTGAATCGAATCAACCAGTCGGTCAAGCCAATTCTTCCTCCGTTCCTTTAAATGAAAATGATAGAAGACCCCTAGGTAAAACCCGCCGATGACACGCATCAACGCCACGATCAAAGCAAATAGCAACGTATATTTAGCCCCGACGATCAATTGGTCCATGATGCTGTATCCGTAAATATCCGATCCGAGGATCATCTCTCTCGACGGTTCATGCGGGGGCCCGGAAACGATCCGGCCTTCCGCATTTTTTAAATATTTAATGTAATGGATGGGCTTCTCTTTAAACAGTGGATAAAGGAAGCTGTAAATGACCATGACAAACAGCGCACTGCACCCCAATGCGAACTTAGGGTTGTGCATATGCTTCCACCATAACCTTCTTAGTGCACCAAGCCATCCCCAAACCTTCCAATCCGTCCATTTGACTTTATCTTTTTTATAGTTGCTATCATCCTGTTGTCCGGCTGTATTCACCCACAGGTAAACACCCTGATAAACGACGAAGAATGGAGTGAAGATGAGGATGAGGGAGATGGCGATCACCATCGGCCTGAAATCTTGAACGATGTAGTACGTGATCCCCCTCATATTAAAGATGGTTTCAATCACAAATAAACTTGATAGCATCCCCCATATGATGATTTTCCCATGGTAAAAAAGGCTTGGAGAAATGTTTTTCATGACATGGGAAAACAGGATCCGCCCTTTGGACAGCCCTTTACTTTGTGCAAATTCAATATGCGGTTTTAACAGCTCCTCTTCCGTGATCAAGAGTAGAATCCTGAAGAACGAAATCATCGGTATGACCGAGAGAGTGATCATAGGTGCGAGATAAATTTTTTCGTCTCCCAATTCCGTGAACTGCATGAGCTCAAAGCCGAATTTTTTATAGATGAATACAATGAAAAGCTGAAGCATGAAAGCAAACATAAGATCCGGGACCGTTTCCAGTAGATTCAGCAGTTTCTTTATAGGGGCTGACAACCAACGGGGCAGATAAATCGTGATGACCGTCAATAGTAACCCTAGTACGAGCCCGATCGCAAGGGCGCCACCTAAAACCTGCAATGAATACACGTACGGCTCCCAAAGCATGTCCATGAAATGTTCCGTATACCCTTTATAGGAGTAGCTCCAATTCTCTTTATCCCAAAACGCAAAGAAAAATGTGACGGCCTCCTCTGCGTAACCGATAAAGTTGTATAAGCCTCTTTCCCGCATGGCTTGAGGAGCGACGCTGATCGCAATGATGCCGATGAAACCGAGAAAATAATAGAACAAGAATTTTAGCGGAAACCTCAATATCCTCATGTTAATCCCCTTTTTCTTCTTTTTCCTTCAGTCTAATGGATATTGTAAATTTTTTCAATTTTATTTCAATTTAAACAATTTTGTTTCAGCCGCTCCCACAAAAAAAGACCAGGAAAGACCCTGATCCTCATCGTTATGATTCTGTTATGCCAGCAGCTGACTCGGGCGTCCAAGAAAATATCCTTGCCCAACTGAAATGCCAAGCTCCTTAGCGACCATCATATCAGCTTCCCGCTCGATCCCTTCCAGGATGATGAGCGTCTCATTTCCATAGAACTGATTGAAAAATGAGATGAATCGCTGTTTCCTTTCGTTTATAGCCAAATCCTTTGCGAAATACCGGTCAAGCTTGATGATGTCCGGTTCGAACTCGATCGACTTCTTGATTGAAGCCGTCCCTTGTCCGAAGTCATCAATGGCAAATAAGACCCCATATTGCTTAAGACTTGTGAGGACGTTAGATAATAACGGATTCTGCCAAAGTTCTTCCGTAGTCGATTCGTTCAATTCAAACACAAGCCTCCCCTCGAGGCCAGGGTTCGTCTCCATGAGATAATCGAAGTATTTAAGGAAGCTCGGGTGAAGGAGTGTCGTCACATACACATTGACGAACAGCATCCCCCTCTCTTGATGACGGCAAAACCCTTCGATTGCTTTGGAAATCGATAAGGTGTCGAGCTTATATAATATGTTCGCCTTCATTGCCGTATGGAAGAGTGCCTCCGGATTCACTTGATGAATATTCCTCATTAACGCTTCGTACCCATATAGATGCTGAGAACCGTCTATTGTAAATAAAGGCTGATATTCATGATAGATAAAGTCGTTCTGAAAGATTGTAAATATATTCATAAGACCCCTGTTCTCTCTTTAGTTTTGATGTACGCATCGTTCGTTTCAGAGCACAAAAAAAACCACACCAAAAACGCCTTGTCACGTTCGTATGTGGTCGGTTGCGCTACTAGCTCCCCTGAACGCAAGCGCCCATCTATCATCCAGGTTCATAGCTCCCAATGCGAAAATTCTCTTATTATGTAGAAATAGTTTATAATAAGTAAAATATACCACATATATAGTTCATTTGGTTCATTTTTTCACTACTTTTTCGAAAATTTAGAAATAAGTCATTTATTTTGACACGAACGGATTGTCTTTTATCCAATAACGCCAAGGATAATCCCTGGCCTCCCCGGTATTATCGATCCCGATTCTCTTGCCAGCCACAATCTCTTCCGGTGAAAATCCCTCGGCGATGACGAGCGGCGGCTCTGTATAAAATCTTCCATAGTCCTCCATTGTGATCCCTAACGCCTTCGTCAATTTACCTGGTCCGTTCGTCCAGTTCTTCATTGGATGTCCCTTCCTTCTTTCGCTCATGAGATCAAGTCCTTCCAACGGCTCGACCGCCCTGATCAATATCGCATGGGGGGTACCAGGGGATGATGATACCACATTGACGAGGCAATGGGTATGCATCACATATGTATAAACACGTCCCGGTTCATGGAACATGACTTCCGTCCGTTTAGTCCGGCGATTTCCAAAGCTGTGGGCAGCCCTGTCCTCAGGACCGAGATAGGCTTCTGTCTCTACGATAGATCCCGCAGCTATTCCTTCCGCTGTTTCCTTTATTAGGACACAGCCTAAAAGTGCTTGTGCTAGTTGCAAGGTCGGCTGTTCGTAAAAGGATAGGGGCAACGGTGTGTAATCCATTTTCATTTCACTTCCTTTCTCTCGACTGTCGTTTCGCATCCTTCCAACCAATTGTGGGCTGCTCTTTCCTTGTATGCTAATTCTTTTGATCCGTAAGCATTACTTTTATGATAATGGCTTGATCTTTCTTCAGTACTTTGGATAACTCCTCCTCATCACTGAACATCTCTTCCGTTAAAGGGACCGAGGAACCCCTATCATGGAATGTAGAGATCGCAAGTATCTGGGATTCGTTTTTCTTAAGGTTCATCTTATCGATCGTTTTCATACTCCTTCCCAGATCCGGTCCCGGGAAAGACAATTGCTCGACCATGGTCGCCTGCTCACCGTTCCTTGCAAGCGAGACATGGTAACGGATAAGATGGTGATCCACTTTTTCAAAGAAATAAAGCGTGGCTTTCCCTTTCTCGCCTCCTAAGGAAAATTCCTTCTCAACAGACTCTATTTTTTCTCCGTCTTCATATCGTTCGATGTAGTACTTCAATACAGGAAGGGAATCATTTAGAACGAAGTCAAAGTCAAAGGCATATCCATTCGTCATATTCGTTGCTGTCATCACTTCGTTTTCTTGTTTTGAAAATTCATGGTAGCTTACGACCTGTTCGCTCGAAGCTGAACAGGAAACCAAGATGCCGAATGACAGGGCAATAAGGGATCGGATTCGTTTCAACTTACATATCCCCTTTCAAGGATTTTAATCGTTCGAGCTGGATGGCCTCCACCTTCCTTCCCTTTCTGCCCGTAGTCGTTTCTGCCATCGCCAGCGAATTCCAAACCGCTTCTTCCACACAGTCCACGGCCATTTTAAAAAGAGTTGAAATGATCTCCCCATCTTCCTTTATAAACGTGTAGGAGTATGTATTCCCCTCCGGCGGTTCATGTGGGATTCGGTGTGCGGTGGAGAATGCGAGTACGATATCCCCACTGCCATGTGCTGCGTATGAGCCCGTTCTGGATAAACCGAATGCAGCCCGCTTGGCGAGCCTTTTGAGCTGCCTCTCACTCATGGGGGCATCGGTTGCCAGGATGATCATGATCGACCCATCCGGGACGTCTTCCTTTTCTTCCTTATTTTCCACTTCGAAAGGAAGGTCTTCTCTACGGCCGAAATTCGTCACCACTAGCGTACCGACCGTGAACACATCTTCTGAGAAACGGTGTTTTCGGGAACTCGTCCCGATTCCACCTTTGTATCCTAGGCATAGCATACCGGTACCGGCTCCTACACACCCTTCTTCCACCCCATGATTGTGAGCATCCATTATGGCCGCCTTCGCATCATCGGGTGTGACGTGGAGTCCCCTTATGTCATTGAGATACCCGTCATTGCATTCCCCGACGAACACATTGACCGTCCCTGCCGTATCCCCGATCTCAGGGCATCCCTCCATCAAATGCTCGGTGGTCCCTCTCATGACATCCCCGACGGATAACGTGTTGGAAAGCATGACCGGGCTTTCGAGTACCCCTAACTCCTCAATTTGGATGGTTCCCGCCGTCTTACCGAACCCATTGATGACATGCACTGCCGCCAACACTTTTTCGCGGAATAGATTTCCTCCGTGCGGTAATACGGCTGTAACCCCGGTACGAACACCTTCGCCCCAATGAAGCGTGCGGTGACCGACCTTCACCCCTTCTATATCGATGATGCTGTTCGTCCTCCCTCTAGAAAATGAACCGATCTGCACCCCAAGTTCCTGAAGTCTCTTTCTTTCCATCGACTTTCTTTCCCCCTTCAAATCCTCACGTATCAACTATGTTCTATATCTGCCCAATGAATACCTCCATGCGCTTAAGGCAGCCGCAGCCTTCATCTTTTCTTCACAGTGCTGACTGCCACATATTTCAGAGGATATCATCATGTGGAAGGGAGATGATAATACTTGTCTTCAACCCTGACCGTGTGATCAGGATGAAAGCACCACAAACAATTTTGGAGGATGGACGATTGAAAAAGCCTATAACTCTTTTAAGCATATGTACGTTGATACCCATCATGCTTTTAACGGCATGTAACACGAATGACGGCAATAACTTGAATACTAACACCCGCGATGTCACTTATCGCCCGGTTAACTATGGTAACGAGGATAAGCCAAGGACAGACCTGGATCGCAACAGAGTGACCAACATGAACGGGGTGGATTTGAATGGCGGAAATCAAGCGGCACTCCACCGCTTCATCGCCCCTCTTGATCCCAACGGCCAGTTACGTGAATTCACTCACCTTGACCCGGGTGAAGAATACAATTTCGGACCTGAAGGAAATGAAAAGGCACAACCACCAAAACAGCCTTCACAGGAACCAAATGCGGGACAACCGGAGCCACCTGCACAGAATCAACCTGAACAAAATGCACAGCCTTCTGACGCTAGCGGTTTTGTCAAACAAGTCATCGACCTGACCAACAAGGAACGGACGAAGAATGGACTTTCTGCGCTTAAAGCTGATGGAGAACTGGAGAATGTAGCCGAAATGAAATCAGAGGACATGAAAGATAAAAATTATTTCTCTCATACCTCCCCGACCTATGGTTCCCCGTTTGAAATGATGCAGAACTTCGGAGTGGACTATTCCTCCGCGGCAGAAAATATCGCTGTCGGCCAGGAAACGCCTCAATCCGTCGTGAACGCCTGGATGAACAGCCCTGGGCATCGTAAGAACATCCTGAACGGAAAACTGACCCATATCGGTGTCGGAATCGCGAAGGACGAAAGCCGCGGGATATACTGGACACAGATGTTCATTGCTAAATAAGAAAAAGGACGCGATCCCTATCGCGTCCTTCTTTTCTTACAAGTCCAACTTCATAAATTTATTCAGATCACTGAAGCCAAGCTTCTCATATAACTTAATTGCTTGTTCATTACTGCTGTAAACATTCAAGCGTACTTCGTCATAACCCGCCTCTTTCAGCTCATCAATTGCCTGCTTCAACAGCACTGTGGCATAACCATTTCCTCGAAACCCTTTCTTTACATAAACATCATTGATCCAACCGATCTCTTTACCGGTCACCCAATCGCCGCTTTTATCAACCTGCACCCAGCCCGCAAGCTTCCCATCCGTTCTCGCTGCAAGGAAATAGGCACCAAAATTCCGAGAATGTTCATACGCCCTGATCATTTCTTCCTTATGGTGCTCATAAGGAATCCCCACCGCTTCCTCCCGATTCACTCCTGCAAGATCATATATTTCATCCACTTCCGCTTCTGTTGCCCTTCCAACTGTCATGGACACGCTAGATCTCTCCTCACTTCATGATTTATCACTGATTGAATCATCTGCTCATGTCCATATACATCCCAAGTCGCAGTTTAAATTCAATCCCCGGCGTCATTGTTGAATAAGAAAACATCCATTACAATACTATTATAATCTGGAAAAACAAACCAAAGCGAGGGGTATGGATGAAAAATTTGTTTGCAATCATCATTGCGGTATTGGCACTAGCGGCTGTGTATACCATTCTGAACGATCAAACATCACTTTTTGGGAAGGAAAATAAGTCAGGGGATTCAATAGCGGTGACAAAAGGAGTGAAGGTGATCGACTTAAGGCTCGAAAGCGGTGAAACAGACATCATTCCGACCGATCAAGACGAAGTAAAGGTCGAAATCGATGGAACAGGGAAACTGACACTGACCGAAAGAGGAGACACGATCCAGGTGAAGGTCAAACATAAATGGTATCAATGGATTGCCTTCAATAAAAAATCGGATATTACGGTCTACATCCCGAAAAGCTACGACCGGGATTTGAACATTGAACTTGGTTCGGGTGAAGCCGTATTTGATGGAGGTTCAGAATCCTCGAAGATGACATTGGATGAATTAACGGTGGAGATGGGATCGGGGGACTTGGATCTATCCAATTTGGATACGGCGGTGTTTAAGCATAAAGGATCTTCCGGCGATGTGACCATCGACGAATTAAAGACCCTTGATGGTAAGGTGGACCTCAGTTCCGGTGACGTTGATATCATGAACTATGAGGGTCCTCTCAGCGGTGACGTTTCTTCGGGCAGGCTGACCGTTATGATGAAGTCATTGACAGGGGATGTGTCGTTTGACGTCAGTTCCGGTGATGTGGACCTGGACCTTCCCGATGACGCCAGCTTCACGCTGAACGGCCATGCAAGCTCGGGAAACGTTTCAACAAGCTTCCCGTTGAAGGATAGGAAAAAAGAAGATGGGGATCTGAGCGGAAAAGCAGGTACCGGTGAATATCGCATCGATGCATCGGTTTCCAGCGGAAGTGTAGAAATCCATTGATTTAAAAAAGGTGTCAGACCTGTAAAATCGGCCTGACACCTTTTTTATCCTTCCTTTGATTCGATGATTTCCGCTCCCGCTTCCCGGCCGATGGCAAGGATCGACTGATTGATGCGCCAAACGTAATAGAGGTGGTGGATGATATCCAATTGTGAATGCAGCCTGCTTGGCGCGAGCTTCTCGATTTGAGCGCGCTCCTCATCCAGACTCCTTAATCGGCCTTTCACAATGGTTCCTTTCAGGAGTCCCCGCAGCGTTTCAATGTTTTCCGTAAGCTTCTTTTCTGTTTCTTCCATTACACGATGCAATGGGTCTGTCACCTTCGGATCCGCTTTACGATTGGATGAAGCGAGAAGGTGTTTCGCATAATAGTTGATCGCGGTTGTCACCGTAATCCATCTGCCGAAACCGGAGCGTGTGAGAGCACCGGGCCGTTGAAGGATGGAGGCCGCTTCATCCCTCACAGCCTGCAGTTTCTGATCAAGATCGAATGCTTGATCAGTCAGCGGTACGCTTTCCGTTTTCATAAAGCTCTTTAAATAAAGGGAAAGGTAGCTTTGCAGCTCTTCAAAGAATGCATCAAATGCGTCACCCACCTTATCCTTTGTCCTCTTCGGAAACACAAAGGCTGAAACGCTCAAGGCAATCATTGCCCCCGCAATGGTATCCACTACCCTTGCACCCATCAACCCAACGCTGATCCCGCCTAATAGCAAGTCATACATGAATGCGATCAGCATCGTGATGAACAAGCTCATCAACGTGTATGAGACAGAGAATACATATAGCGCCATGAATAAGACAAGGAAAAGCAGGAATACCTCAAGCTCCGATTGTCCCGAAACAAGCTTTGCCGCACCGAACCCGATAATCGCACCGATGACGGTCCCGATCGACCGCTGGAATGCCTTCACATATGTCCTGCCCACCGATTCTGTTCCTATCTGGACGATGAACGTGGTCAAGAGCACCCAATAAGGCTGGGTCGGAGAGATCAGTTCCCCGACGATGATCGCAAGCGTACCCGCGACAAGTGCCTGGATCCCTTTCCGCGTCTGCGGCTTGAGTGATCGATCCTTGGAAGGTTCCGCATCCTTCTCTTCCGGCACTTCCTCTTTTACTTCCTTGGTCACGTTCTCCTCTTCACCAGGCATCTTAAGTGACTCCTGGATGGTGATGGCCGCTTCCAGTACGTGATTGGCAATCGATTCGATCCTCCTCAACAGGTACACGCCTTTAGGCTTCTCCTCTCGATTCAGTAAATCCATCAGCAATAACCGCAGCCCTTGAATGGCTTTTTCCGCTTCCTCAAGATCATGGGGGTCATAATGATGGGCGAGGACCTCCGCATCCCTCAATGAACGGATGACCCAAACCAGAAACCTCCTCACTTCCGCCGAGTCGAGGGCATCGAGCTCCTTCATGCGCCTCAATGAATCCGTCAGGGTCTGGACTAGCATCTCCGTATCAAAGACATAAAGGCGAAGTTGCGATGAATCGAGTCCCGGCCACAGCTTCTTCAAATCCTCATCATTGATCTCGGAAGACACGATCCTCGCATAATCATTCAGTCGATTCACATTCCGGTAAAGCAGCTTTCTCCGCTTTTCGCTCGTTTCCGGATCTTCTATCATCTTGATCAAGATGGTGAACGTCACATTCGACTGAATATGAAACGACCGCATACTCCTCCTAAGGACATGGACGGAACCCTTGAACAACACAAAACTATAAAAATAAACGTACACAACCCCGATGATGATCCCAATATAAAACCACATCAGATGCGCCGCATTCAATTGCAGGATGAATGACATGTAAATGGCCATGAACCCTGCCATCCCAAGTGAAAAATAGCGGATCGCAAAACGCGAAAAATAGAACGCCGAAAAGATGACAAGGACCATCAATCCGTTTACAAGTAGACTGTGATGGGCCAATAACGCTCCGACCGTGATTCCACACGCGACCGACACGCCGATCAGGACCGTTGTCACTTTCTTCTTCTTCTCGGTATCATCCATCACGACCATGACACCAAGCATGCCGACCAAGCCCCCGACGATCGCCGGTGTAATCGTTGGATAATTCCATAGCTTCAACAGGAAAATCATCGTAAAAACAGCCGAAATCAAGCTGATCGTCGCCTTCCCCGCCTGCTGGAACCTCTTCCGTCCGGGATCGGATGCCAGGAACCTCCCCAACCAGATATATTGTCTATGTAAATGCTTCATTTCATCATCATACCTTTACCGTTACTCGAAGTTGATTGCTTATATCGTACCCTTCTCATGAAAAAAGTAACCTTGACTGCCGGAACAGAAGGTTACTTTTTTTGTTGGTGCCACATCAGGAACGATTTCCATTGTGTTTATTTGTTTGATTATACGGGTTTTGGGGGTTGGGGTAAAGGAATGTGCTTGCTCCATTAATTTTACGGTTTATCAAGCAATACAAAAAAACCTCTGCCATTTCAAAGGCAGAGGTCTTTCTATCCAATCCTTACTCAACCGTAACCGACTTAGCCAGGTTACGCGGCTTATCTACATCGCAGTCGCGGTGCAGGGCAGCATAGTAAGAGATCAATTGTAATGGGATGACTGAGATAAGAGGTGTTAACATTGGGTTAACCTCTTGGATGACGAAGCGGTCTTCTTCGTCTTCCAAGCCTTTCATGGAAATGATGCAAGGGTTCGCTCCACGAGCCACAACCTCTTTCACGTTTCCACGGATGCTTAAATTTACTGCTTCTTGAGTTGCAAGAGCGATGACCGGTGTTCCTTCTTCGATCAAGGCGATCGTTCCGTGCTTAAGCTCTCCTCCGGCAAATCCTTCTGCCTGGATGTAAGAGATTTCTTTCAGCTTAAGGGCACCTTCAAGACCTACATAGAAATCCAGGGAACGTCCGATGAAGAAGCAGTTGCGTGTTGTTGAAAGATATTCGCGTGCGATCTCTTCGAATTCTTCCTTCGTATCACATAGCGCTTCCATAGCCGTTGCCACGATTCCAAGCTCTTGGATCAAGTCAAAGTCCTGAACCGTTCCACAAGATTGGCCGGTTACGTGAGCAAGGATCGCCAGTACCGCCAATTGAGCTGTGTACGCTTTAGTGGAAGCTACTGCGATTTCAGGTCCAGCGTGAAGGAGAAGTGTGTAATCCGCTTCACGGGATAGAGTTGATCCTGCTACGTTTGTAATCGTAAGGGCTTTGTGGCCCATCTCTTTGACTTGAACAAGTACTGCACGGCTGTCAGCTGTTTCACCACTTTGAGAAATGAAGATGAATAATGGCTTCTCTGATAGAAGAGGCATATTATAGTTGAACTCACTTGCAACATGCACTTCTACAGGGATACCTGCGCTCTTCTCGATGAATTGCTTTCCGACAAGTCCAGCGTGGTAGCTTGTTCCGGCAGCGATGATATAGATGCGGTCCGCTTCTTTCATTGCACCGACGATCGGCTCATCGATGTGAAGCTCGTTGTTATCGTTTTGGTATGCTTGAATGATCTTGCGCATCACCAATGGCTGCTCATCGATTTCTTTCAGCATGTAGTGTGGATACGTTCCTTTTTCGATATCGCTTGCATCGATTTCAGCCGTGTAAGGAGCACGCTCCATTACTTCACCGATCAGGTTCTGGATTTCAACCTTCTCTTTTGAAACGATAACCATTTCTTTGTCCATCAGTTCAACGAATTGATCCGTTACTTGGATCATCGCCATCGCATCACTTGCCACAACGTTGAAGCCTTCACCAAGACCAACCAGCAGCGGGCTTTTGTTTTTACCGACGAAGATCGTTTCATCGTTTTCAGCATCGAGTAGTGCAATTGCATACGAACCTTTCAGGAGCATCAATGTTTGACGGAACGCTTCCTCCACCGCGTTTCCTTCTTCAACAAGCTTTTCGATCAATTGAACGATGACTTCTGTGTCTGTTTCACTTTTGAACTCGACATCCGTCAAGTATTGACGTTTTAGCTGTGAGTAGTTCTCGATTACACCGTTGTGAACGATCGTGAAACGACCAGATGTACTTTGATGAGGGTGAGCATTCACTTGGCTTGGTACACCGTGTGTCGCCCAGCGCGTATGCCCGATTCCTGTGTTGCTTGCCACGTTTTCGTCAACGATGGCACGAAGATCGGCAATGCGTCCCTTTTCTTTGAATACGTGGATGCCTTCGTCATTTTGAACAGCGATTCCTGCTGAATCATATCCGCGGTACTCAAGCTTCTCAAGACCTTTTAATAAAATTTCCTTTGTATCTGAATTTCCAATATAACCTACGATACCACACATAATTTAATATCCTCCCTGAGTGAAAAAGGGGACAGGATATCCCGGGGACAGCCTGCCCCCTTATCTCAATTGTCATTTGAATTCGTCTGTCACTGATGATCTTTCCTTTGTGCATCAAGTTGCCTCGATGTTTTTGGAAAGGATCTTTCGGTTCCGTGACAAGGGGAACCGGGAGGCATCCGCCGAACGCTCGATAAAACCTCCACCTCGTCAACTGGACGGCTCGTTCCCATCCAGTCCTGGCGCTTTCAAAAAAAGTACTTCGTACAATCCACCTTTCCATATCTGAATCACATGTCCTGTTTCCAAATTATTTGAAAATCAAAAACAAAATCATCATACACCAGCAGTAAACCTTGCGTCAATAAAAATATGGATGCATGGCGTAGTTGTCACCACATTGTTATCTTACCGCAATATTTGAGGAATAAACATCCGGTTTTGAATAACAATCTCACATTATTAAATATGCATAAGGGGTACATAATGTACCCCTTATGCATCAAAAGCGGCTATTCGTTTAATCCCATTTCAGCTTTAACCACTTGGACAATCTCATCCACATATTGTGCACAAAGTTCTTCAGTCGGTGCTTCCGCCATTACGCGGACGAGGGGTTCCGTACCGGATGGGCGCACAAGGATGCGTCCGTTCCCGTCCATTTCAGCTTCCACTTTTTCAATGACACTTTTGACCTTTTCATTATCCGTCACATGATGCTTATCCGTTACACGCACATTCACAAGCTTCTGAGGGAATTTCTGCATTTCCCCAGCGAGCTCCGACAATGTTTTGCCCGTGACCTTCATGATGTTCACAAGCTGGATCCCGGTCAATAGTCCGTCACCGGTCGTATTGTAATCAAGGAAGATGATATGGCCCGATTGCTCACCGCCAAGATTGTACCCATTATTCTTCATTTCTTCCACTACATAGCGATCGCCTACTGCTGTCTGGATGCTTTGGATCCCATGTTCTTCAAGTCCTTTGTGGAAGCCAAGATTACTCATCACGGTCGATACAACGGTCGATTGCTTCAGTCTGCCTTCAGACTTCAGATATTTACCACAGATGTACATGATCTGATCTCCATCTATGATGTTGCCGTGTTCATCCACGGCGATGATCCGGTCTCCGTCTCCGTCAAATGCAAGGCCGACATCGGCTCCCTTTTCCTTCACCATTTCAGCAAGTGCCTCAGGATGGGTGGATCCGACACCTTCATTGATATTCAGGCCGTCCGGGGATGCCCCCATTGTAGAGATATCCGCGTCGAGGTCAGCAAAGAGGTGAGTTGCCAAGGAGGACGTGGCACCATGAGCGCAATCCAATGCGATATGTAAACCATCGAAATCTTCGTCGACCGTCTGCTTTAAGTATTGAAGGTACTTCTGACCGCCTTCAAAGTAATCGCTCACCTGACCAAGGTCCGCTCCGATCGGACGTGGAAGGCTGTCTTCTGTTTGATCCAACAGTTCTTCGATCTCAAGCTCCTGGGCATCGGATAATTTAAAGCCGTCCGGACCAAAGAATTTAATTCCGTTGTCGCCAACAGGATTATGGGATGCTGAGATCATGACACCCGCTTGTGCACCAAGCGCTTTCGTCAAATAGGATACCCCAGGAGTCGAGATGACCCCAAGGCGCATCACTTCCGCTCCGATCGAGAGTAAGCCGGCAACCAGTGCCCCTTCAAGCATGTGCCCGGAGATACGTGTGTCCCTTCCAATCAGGATCTTTGGACGCGTCGCATCCTTTGTCAGCACATATCCGCCGAATCGGCCAAGTTTAAATGCCAATTCCGGTGTCAATTCCGTATTCGCTACACCTCTTACACCATCTGTTCCAAAATACTTACCCATTGTCATTCTCTCCTTTTCACACTCTTATGCTGAAGTGTTCTTTTCTTTAATCTGTATTTTCACTGTATTTTGAGAAAGCGTCCAATCAACATCATCGGGACCCTTGGCATCGATCTCGACTTCGTGCTCGCCAGGTTCCAGACCGCTCAGGTCAAGCGCCAGGTTGAAGTCATCTTTCGTAATCTTATCGACAGTCCCGTTTTCACCTTTCAGCGTCGCATCGACCGCACCGCCTTCAGGGGCGATGATGGTGACTTCATACTCATCGCCCAGTCCTTCGGGGTTCACTTTCAGGCCTGATAGTTTCTTCTCGGCTTTTGTATCAACATCAATCTTGATCTTCACTTCTTCAGGGGCTACTTTATTCAAGCCATCTTTCAAGGACAATGGCACCGAAATGGTCGTATCCTTCGTGATTTTACTCAAATCGACCTCAGCTGTCATCTCCTCGATCGTATCAAGTACGTCTTGCCTACCGAACACGTTGACCGTCTTTGGATCAGCCGACATGGATACAAGCGTCGTCCCTTCAGGCAAAGAGCCTTTTTCCTTGATGGTCACAGGGACTTCCTTGTTTGGGTTCACAACCGAAACGGTGACATCCACATATTCAGGTTCGATCTGGACATTGAGTTTATTATATTCACGGTCGAGTACCTGTACTTTCGCTTCCCTTGTGACATTTTCGTTTATTTCCCTGTCTGTATCAAGGGTTGCTTTCACATACCTGATCTTATCGATCTGATCTTTCGCCCCCGTCACTTTAACGGTTTTCGGATCTACGGACAATCCTTCTGCTTCATACCCATTCGAAAGCAGGCCTGAATTGAACTCCGGCTCCACCTTGAATTCCTTGGTCACTTTCTCCTGCACGGTGACGGTCACGAACTCTGGGTTGATCTTCACAGTCAATTTATCCGATATATTATCAATTTCAACAGGAATCTGATGTTCTCCGATGCCTACATCATTCAGGTCAACGAAGACCTGAAAATCCTTCAATGTCTTGGTAGGCTGTACGATCGCCTTCGGTCCATCCACCGTCAGGTTCACGGTTTCAGGAAGACCCGAGACAACAAGATTCTCTGAATCATAAAACACTTCGAGAGGTACGTTCTGGATCGTATCGACAGACGTCTGTGGATTAGCGCTGTTATTCGCCGTCTTCTGGAAATCATCGAAATTCACCGATAAGTAAAGGATGAAAGCCAGTAGCAATCCAACCACACGCATGAACCATTTGGATTCCATGAATTTATCCATTTTCTTTCTTCCCCCTCCAGCTCCATTTTGATGAGGAAGCATTCGTCTTATCACCGATCAGCTCCACCGTAAGGATTTCCTTGAAGCGCTCCAACGACAGATCGCGATGCAGTTCTCCGTTCTTCGTTATGGAGATCGCACCGGTTTCTTCTGAAACGACGATCGTGATACTATCCGTCACTTCACTCACCCCAAGTGCCGCCCTATGCCTCGTTCCAAGCTCCTTCGAAATGAATGGACTCTCGGAAAGCGGGAGATAACAGGCAGCAGCCGCAATTTGACGTTTCTGAATGATGACCGCTCCATCGTGAAGCGGGGTGTTCGGGATAAAAATATTGATGAGAAGTTGAGAAGAGATCTTGGCATCAATCGCGATACCGGTTTCTATGTAATCACTCATCCCCGTCTCCCTTTCAATGGAAAGAAGGGCCCCTATACGGCGTTTAGCCATGTAGCTGACCGCTTTGGTCATGGACTCGATCATCTGTTCCTGTTCTTCCTCCTCCTGCATGCCGGTCCGGGAGAAAAGATGTCCCCTCCCCAGCTGCTCCAGTGCCCGGCGCAACTCAGGCTGGAAGATGATGATGATGGCGAGGAACCCCCACGTGAGTGCCTGCTCCATCATCCATCCAAGGGTATCAAGTCCAAAGATGCTACTAAGACCCCTGACGATGATGATGACGAAGATCCCTTTTAATAGCTGTACCGCTTTGGTACCCTTTATGAGCATGATTAATTTATAAATGACAAACCATACCAGAAGTATGTCTACGATACCCGAGACATAATCCAGCGCAGAATAATCTGAAAATAAATCGATAAACGGCATATTACATCCTCCAATAGCTTAATCGAAAGCGTAAGCCGCCATGTGGCTTCTTTTTTCGTAACCTACCTATTATAGCACATTCTCTCTCTATCATTGGAAAGAACCCCATGGCTTTGTATCCTATCTCTGAATTTCACTTCACCCTGCTTAGGAGACGGCAAACGTTCCCGGCATATCCTAAAGCATGACGCAAAAAAACTGACATGAAAACCGGATTCCCCTGCATGTCAGTCTGCATGGGATGAAGATGACTGATTTCATCCCTTTAATCATATCCTATTTTTCATCAAGTTGCGAATTTCCCCATTCAACTAAATCTTTCGCACCGCTTTTGATCTGGTACCAAAGCCATTCGAACGCAGCATCGATTTCCTTGATTTCACCTGTCACCGTCCCTGCAGAGGCAAGATACTGCTTTCCATTGATGACCGTTACGTCACCGGTGACTTTTCCTTCTATTTTCACATCGCCGTTCCGGACGGTCAAATCCCCTTTGACCACTTTGCCTTCAGGTACCACGACGGTATGATCCTCTACAACCAACGCCTCATTTTTCGTGAATGAAAAGTCCTGGTTGTCATTCCAAGAGGCAAATACGCTTCCCGTCATGAAAAAGATGAATAAAGCGGCCGCTGTCAGCAGCGGATGATGGCGCAGCCATCTTTGCACACCCACTTTTTTCTTTTCCTTCGGCAGTCGATCCATGACGCTATCGGTAAAATTGTCCGGAGCACTGATATGGGATGTGCTTTGGACAAAGGCGATCGCTTTTTTCAATTCATGAAAGTGATGCTGACAATCCTCGCATTTCTGCAAGTGCTGCTTCAATTCTCGTTCGTGATCACTCTTGATATCTCCATCTAAATAGTCGTGCATATAGTCGATCATTTCTTCAGGACAAGTTTTCATCATCACTCACCCTCTCTATAAAGATTTTAATTGTTTACGGAGCGCCTCCCGCCCCCTATGTACCCTTGTCTTGACTGTACCCAAAGGCATATCGAGTATTTCACTGATTTCTTGGAGAGGCAATTCCTCGATATATTTTAACACGATGACCGATCGATATTTCTCCGGAAGCTTGGAAATTTCATTCTGTATCGTTTCCTGAAGCTCCATGTTCTCGACTTCATCCTCTGGCATCTGGACATCGGCTGCCACCTGGGAATACATCGTCAACCCGTCGGTCCCGGCCACTTCTGCATCCAAGAAATAGTCCGGCTTCTTCTTACGTATCCGGTCTATGCATAGATTTGTGGCGATTCGGAAAAGCCACGTCGAGAATTTTCTTTTTTGATTAAAGGTTTCTATATTAACATAGGCCCTGATAAACGCTTCTTGGGCAATGTCTTCAGCTTCATGCCGGTTGCCAAGCATCCGATAACAAATTTGAAATACTTTATCTTTATAAAGCTCGACGAGTTCGGCAAAAGCATTTTGATCGCCTTTTAACACTTGTTTTATCCGCTTTTTCACTAATGCTTCCATATCTGCTATACCCCCGCTCTATGCGGCTATATTTATATACGTTTCACTCATTAGAAAGGTTTCAACTTTTTTAATATTTGCCGGTATATTTACTTATTAGGATTACATCCACTTTCATGACGACTTCCGCTGTTTTAACCCCACTGAAGGTGCATTCCTATACCTCTTTTTTACATTAATTTTTTTCATAATATTATCCTAACAAATTTTTGATAAAAAATGTTTACAATTTATAGAAAAGGGGTATAAAGGGACTAACATTTAATGTACAGGGGGAAGTTTCATGAGTGGAAGGGTTCCAAATGAGCTGTTGTACCAAATCGAGGACTGCCGTAGACAAATGGTGGAACTTGCAAAAGAATCTTCATACGCAGATGAGAAAGTGGTACATATCAGCACAAGGCTTGATGATCTTTTAAACCAATATCAATTGGCAAAACACAATTGAAAGGATATAGAAAAAGGCTGAAAACCCAGTAGGGTCTTCAGCCTTCTTTGTTGTGGTCAAAAAATATAAGCAGCTATATTATAGAAGCTTCTCTCCGAACAGGGACCCCATCAAGGCAACAGCCACCGTTGCGGTTTTATTCTTTTCATCAAGAATCGGATTCACTTCAACGAATTCCGCAGACGTAATGATCTTCGATTCCTCAAGCATTTCCATTGCTAAATGACTTTCGCGGTAACTGATCCCACCAAGTACCGGTGTTCCCACTCCAGGGGCATCGCTAGGATCCAGGCCATCCAAGTCAAGTGACAAGTGCACACCATCCGTTTTCTCCTTCAGATAGCCGATCGCATCTTCCATCACCTTCGTCATACCCATACGGTCGATTTCATGCATCGTATACACTTTAATCCCTTTTTCCTTAATCAATTCCCTTTCCCCTTCATCCAGTGAACGTGCCCCGATAATCACGATATTCTCTGGTTTGATCTTAGGGTGGTTCCCTTCGATACTCGTCAAGTCCTCGTGGCCGATCCCCAGGCTGACTGCAAGTGGCATCCCGTGAATATTCCCGGACGGTGATGTCTCACCTGTATTCAAGTCGCCATGGGCATCATACCAAATGACTCCAAGATTCTCATAATGTTTGGATACACCAGCCAATGTACCGATGGCAATACTATGGTCACCTCCGAAAATCAGCGGGAAGTCACCTCTTGAAATGACACCATCCACTGTCGACGCAAGCTTTCCACTCGCTTCAGCAACCGCTTTCAAATTTCTCAAATTAGTATCAGGGTTATTATGTACTCGCTCTGCCTGGCCGATTTCTATATCACCAAGATCGTTGATTTCATATCCCAGATTCTCAAGGCGCTCAACGACCCCTGCATAACGGATGGCACTTGGCCCCATATCCACTCCGCGTCTCATTTGTCCTAAATCCATTGGTACACCGATGATTGAAATATTTTTGTTCATGTTGCATCCTCCTATCCCAATTGTGTTGAACTATCTATATTGTATCCTGATTTCAAGGGATGACTCAACTGGACAGGATTGTGTATATATATGCGAAGGGGCATTCGGATGTGGGTGTGTGTTTGGGAGGCTGGAAGTCCTAGGTGGATTGGTGGTGGATTGGTGGCGGATTGGTTTGAGTTGGTTGGGTGGTGAAGATTTTTCGACAAGAGGTGCAATTTTTAAGATCCTGGTGCAATTATTGAAAAGATAGGTTGAAATCCTACTCGTTCGCTTCAATTTTCTATATCTCAAGCGTCATTTCTGTTATCAACGAGGCATTTTTATCAATTACAGTCTTAATTTTGGTGAAAATACCAATTTTGCAGCATCAACCACCTTCATTCCAGGCACAAGCCCTACACACATTCAATGACAAAACAAAAAACCCCGATTCAAGTAAGAATCAGGGTTTTCAATGTCGTATGTATGGTGGAGCCTAGCGGGATCGAACCGCTGACCTCCTGCGTGCAAAGCAGGCGCTCTCCCAGCTGAGCTAAGGCCCCATGAATAGATATAGAAATTTCTCACATCCGTGGTGGGATGTGAGAAACTTTGATGAGCCATGAAGGACTCGAACCTTCGACCCTCTGATTAAAAGTCAGATGCTCTACCAACTGAGCTAATGGCTCTAATGGCTGGGCTAGCTGGATTCGAACCAACGCATGTCGCAGTCAAAGTGCGATGCCTTACCGCTTGGCTATAGCCCAATATTGACATAAAAAAGGGACATTACTATTATGTCCATTTCATTTTGGAATATACAATGGTGGAGGGGGGCAGATTCGAACTGCCGAACCCGAAGGAGCGGATTTACAGTCCGCCGCGTTTAGCCACTTCGCTACCCCTCCAAATTGAGAGAAAATGGTGCCGGCAAGAGGACTTGAACCCCCAACCTACTGATTACAAGTCAGTTGCTCTACCAGTTGAGCTACACCGGCATGTTAAGTTGTTTGCTGATGCTTGTACAATATACTCAGGATTGAATACATTGTAGGGATTAAGGAAGAATATTTTGCTCCGCTACGCTTCGCAAAGTTAAGGAAGGATCTTTTCACTACGCTGTCGCTCCGTGAAAAATCCATGGTGGAGGATGACGGGATCGAACCGCCGACCCTCTGCTTGTAAGGCAGATGCTCTCCCAGCTGAGCTAATCCTCCGTTATGTATATATTTTAAAAATGGTGACCCATACGGGATTCGAACCCGTGTTACCGCCGTGAAAGGGCGGTGTCTTAACCGCTTGACCAATGGGCCAGTCTATCTTTTTAAAAAATAAAAGCTTCCAACCGGGCTCGAACCGGTGACCTCTTCCTTACCATGGAAGCACTCTACCTGCTGAGCTATGGAAGCAATGGCTCCGCAGGCAAGATTCGAACTTGCGACCGATCGGTTAACAGCCGATAGCTCTACCACTGAGCTACTGCGGAATGATTATAGCCTGGCGACGTCCTACTCTCACAGGGGGAGATCCCCCAACTACCATCGGCGCTGAAGAGCTTAACTTCCGTGTTCGGCATGGGAACGGGTGTGACCTCTTCGCCATTATCACCAGACAATATTGCTTACAATGACAAATATTATTATATAATATTTTCAATGAATTTCAAGGGTAAATTTAAAAAATTTATTCCCTGAAAACTAGATAAAGGATTGATGTCAAGATTACCGGTATTGCCGTGTTGTTCATTTAAAAATGACTCTTTGTGGTTAAGTCCTCGATCGATTAGTATCAGTCAGCTCCACATGTCACCATGCTTCCACCTCTGACCTATCTACCTAGTCATCTTCTAGGGATCT
>NZ_JAIVAR010000008.1 GCF_020171925.1 Rossellomorea aquimaris | reverse complement strand
CCAGGATCAAACTCTCCGATAAAAGTTTGAATAGCTCTTTTTTGTAACGATATTCGTTACGGTAAATCTAGAATTAACGTTGACGTATTGTCTTGTTTTGTTCAGTTTTCAAGGTTCAATTTGTTAAGTGCTTCGTTTGAAGCGACCTAACCATCATAACAAGAAATGCAGTATGTTGTCAACAACTTTTTTAAAAGTTTTTTAATAGTTGTTTTCAATCTAATTCGTTACCGCGTCTCTCTTGCGACGGTTTTTAAAGTATATCAACCATTTAAACATCCGTCAACACTTTTCGTCAAATTTATTTAATGTTTTTAATAGAGTCTTTCTTACTCAACATAAAACATAACATAAACCCTTTACCAGAGGTTATACGGAACTAACCAAGCACAGGAACGGCCACCCTTCCTTACATCACTATTATTCATTAAAGAATCACGACCACCAAACTTCGCGCAAGACCTCCCTTTTGAGTCTTCATTTCGCCGTTGGCTAACAACATAATAAAAAAGACCCTGCACCGATTGTATCCCGGTGCAGGGTCTTCTCAACTATATTAGTCGATCTTGATGATGTTTTCGTCGTTACGATTTACTTTACCTGACTTCTCGATTGTTACTTGTTGACCTTCTTTAAGGTTTGTGAAGACGATCGGCGTCATGATAGAAGGCGCATTTTCTTTGATGTAGTCTAAGTCCACTTCAAGTAATGGTTGACCCGCTTCTACTTGATCTCCTTCTTTTACAAGAGCTTCGAAGCCTTTACCTTCTAATTTAACTGTATCGATACCGACGTGGATCAGTACCTCACGGCCGCCCTTGGACTCAAGTCCTAATGCGTGCTTTGTTGGGAATACGTTCACTACTTTACCATCTACAGGGGAAACGATTGTTCCTTCCGAAGGTACGATCGCGAACCCGTCACCCATCATTTTACCTGAGAATACTTGGTCCGGTACTTCTGTGATGTCTTTGATCTCACCAGTGATCGGTGCGACAAACTTTTCATTGTGGTGTTCAGTTTGAAGAGCATCCGGATTCACTTCTTCGATTTGCTGTTCTACTTCTTCGTTTGCATTTGTTTCTACTTTACGCGGAGCTTTTCCACGGATAATATCTTGCATTTGTGATTTGATCGTGTCTGATTTAGGTCCAAAGATTGCTTGAATGTTATCTCCCACTTCAAGAACACCTGAAGCACCCAATTTTTTCAGACGGTTTTTATCTACTTGTTTCACATCGTTGACAGATACACGCAGACGAGTGATACATGCGTCTAAGTGCGCGATGTTTTCTTGTCCACCCATTGCTTCAAGGATGTTGTACGGAAGATCACTTGCTGAGCTTGCAGGCGCGTCGTCATCTTCTTCCACATCTTCACGACCAGGAGTCATGAGGTTCCATTTGCGGATAGCGAAACGGAAACCGAAGTAGTAAATAACCGCGAATACAAGACCAACAGGAATGACGATCCAAGCGTTCGTTTGTGGGTTGATCAGTCCGAATAGGACATAGTCGATCAGACCACCGGAGAATGTCATACCGATCTTTACATCCAGCAGGTGCATTGTAAGGAATGATAAACCTGCAAAGATTGTGTGGATACCGAATAGTACAGGAGCTACGAATAAGAATGAGAATTCGATTGGCTCTGTGATACCTGTCAAGAATGAAGTCAAAGCAGCAGATGCCATGATTCCACCAACAACTGCTTTACGTTCTGGCTTCGCTTCATGGTAGATCGCTAATGCCGCTGCCGGAAGTCCGAACATCATGAACGGGAATTTACCAGTCATGAACGTACCTGCCGTCAGGTCTTGTACACCATCTTGAATTTGTTTCATAAAGATTGCCTGGTCCCCACGCACAACTTCACCAGCTGCTGATGTGTAAGAACCGAATTCGAACCAGAATGGAGCATAGAAAATGTGGTGTAATCCGAATGGAATAAGTGAACGTTCAATTACACCGAATACGAATGCTGCAAATGCTCTGTTTTCACCAAGCATAAAGTTTGAGAATGTGTTCAGACCATCTTGAATCGGTGGCCAGATCAGTAACATCAATAATCCTAGTACGACAGAAGATGCTGCTGTTGCAATCGGAACAAATCGTTTACCTGCGAAGAATCCTAAGTATGAAGGAAGTTCGATTTGGAAGAAACGATTGTACATTGACGCCGCCAGGATACCAACGATGATACCGCCGAATACACCTGTCTGTAAGGTTGGGATACCGAGAACCAGTGCGTATGCCGGATCGACACCGTCACCAGTAACATCAGGGATACCTAATCCTTCAACCGTACCCATTGTTACGTTCATGATCAAGAAACCAACGATAGCCGCTAAACCAGCTACCCCTTCCCCACCGGCAAGTCCGATGGCAACACCGACCGCGAAGAGCAGTGCCAGGTTTCCGAAGATAATTCCACCCGCTTGTTCCATTACACCAGCAACGGTTTCAACGCCGCCGTTATTAAGGAATGGGGCAATGTCTAGAAGCGTTGGATTTTGAAGAGCATTACCAAACGCTAGTAAAAGTCCGGCTGCTGGTAAGATCGCAACTGGAAGCATTAATGCTTTACCGACTTTTTGTAGTACACCAAAAGCCTTTTTAAACATGTGAGTTTCCTCCCTTTAATTTTTCTTTTTTCGACTAATTAGATGATTGCGCCAAACAAAAAAGGCATGAGAAAAGAGGATAATGAACGTATAAGGATAGACTACCCCAAATCATACGTTTCAATTATCTTCTTCACTCATGCCTGATCGAATCAGTAACACGTAAGAAAGATAAGTACATTAATTCACTTTATTTTGAATCCGTTGAAGATGCATCGTGAGGTATACTGCCTCGGCATCATACACGGGTTTCTGCAATGTTTGCTGCATCATCTTAATCAGCTTCCAAGATAGATTATAGCAGACAGGGTATTCCTCTTTCAATAGTTTTGCAATCTTTTCTGGCTCTTCGACGCGCTCTCCCCGGAGTACGCGTTCGATTGTATATCGAATATGCCGTACAAGCCTCATGTAGTCTACACTTTCTTTGTTGATTTTCACATCGAGCTGCTCTTCAATGGTAGAAGTCAGCTTTGAAATGAGCTGGGAGTGCTGATTCACTTCCGACAGGTCCTTGTTCATCATCGCGCTGTGGATATGGAGCGCAATGAACCCCACTTCCCCTTCCGGAAGGGTCACATCTGTCATCTCGTTGATCATTTCGACCACTTCCCGTGCGATCTCATACTCGAACGGGTAAAGCGTTCGGGTTTCTACCAGGAATGGGTTCCGGATTTCCATCCCCCTCATCAGTCGATTAATGGCGAAAAGGATGTGGTCGGTCAACGCTATATGGATATGTTCATTCAAAAAGGAGTTCGTACGTTCACGAATCAACTCGATTGCAGAGATAATCACATTGGAAATGTCCTCATTAAGGAATGGGAGCAGGTTTTTGTACTGTTCCTGTTCCTTCTCGCCTTTTAAAACGAACATTTTTTCTGCAATATCATTTTGGATCGGATCCCCTTTTTTACGATTAAATCCGATACCCTTCCCGATCAACACTACTTCACCGTAGCTTTCATGCTCGGCAATCAGGACATTGTTATTTAATACTTTTTTCACATCCAACGTAGACATAAGAATTTCTCCCCATTTATTCGACCATTTTCGACACAGCGTCTGATTTCCTGATTTTAACGAAAATGAGCAACGATTTCAATCAAATTCACTTTCCTTCTATTACTAAATTCTCTACAATGTTCAAACATCCTCTTTCTTTCATTGTAACCTTCCGAGAATCTCTTCTCAATGAATCTCCCCCCAACAACTGTATCTAATGAATCATTCTTCCCTACAAATAAAAAACCGACCCCTAAAGAGGGATCAGTTTTTTGTCTACTTTAAGCAATGAAAATGAAGTAAAGGACGAAAATGACGAACAGCATGTACATGATTGGATGGATCTCTTTAGCACGGCCCTTCATTGCCATGGTAATTGGATAGAAGATGAAGCCGATCGCGATACCTGTCGCAATACTGTAAGTCAATGGCATTGCAACGATTGTAAGGAATGCTGGAACCGCCACTTCGAATTTCTTCCAATCAATTTCCCCAAGGGATGATACCATCAATACCCCTACAATGATCAATGCCGGTGCCGTAACGGGTGCCGTGATAACATCGAGCAATGGGAAGAAGAAGATTGAAAGGACGAAGAGAACCGCCGTTACGACTGATGCGAATCCCGTTCTCGCTCCTGCCGCAACCCCAGCAGAAGACTCGATATAAGAAGTTGTTGTAGACGTACCAAGAATGGCACCTACAACAGTCGCACAAGAGTCAGCGAATAATGCTTTACCTGCGCGAGGAAGCTTATTATCCTTCATCAATCCTGCCTGATTGGCAACCGCTACAAGCGTACCCGCTGTATCAAAGAAGTCAACAAACAAGAATGTCAAAACGACGACGAGCATTTGAATTGTAAAGATACTACCTGCGTCATTGAAAAGTGGATCAAGTGCCGCTCCGAAAGTTGGCTCAAGGCTTGGTGCTGCATCCACCACTTTATGAGGGGTATCGATCAATCCTGTCATCATACCCACGATGGCTGTTGCCACCATACCAATGAAAATTCCACCTTTGACGCCCCTTGTCATCAAGATGACCGTCAGGACGATACCAAAGATCGCAAGTAACGTGTTACCGTGAGTCAAATCTCCAAGTCCGACTAGGACCGCATCATTATTTACAATGATTCCTGCATTTTGAAAACCGATGAACGTAATGAAAAGTCCGATACCCGCTCCAACGGCAAATTTCAATTCTGGCGGTATCGAGTTGATGATCTTTTCACGGATCCCCGTCAAGGTCAATCCGATGAAAATCAATCCTGAAATTAACACGCCTGTCAGAGCAGATTGCCAAGGAACACCCATTGTCAATACAACTGTATAAGCAAAGAATGCGTTAAGTCCCATTCCAGGTGCAAGTGCAATCGGATATTTGGCCAAGAGACCCATGATCAAGGAACCAATCGCCGCTGCTAGGGCAGTAGCCACGAATACGGCGCCGGAATCCATCCTCATGCTGTCCGGAAGATCGGGTACTGATTGAAGCGTTAGCGTCAACGGATTTACAACCAATATATAGGCCATCGAAAGGAATGTAGTCAGCCCCCCGATGATTTCTCTTCTGTAATTGGTTCCCAGTTGGTCAAACTGAAAGAAATTTTTCATAAGTGTAGTCCTCCCTCGTGCCGTCGCAGATTTCAAAATAAAAAGCTCTGAACCACCAGGGTCCAGAGCTTGACTGTAAGATAACAAACAGATAGGACGATAAAGAAAAAAAGAAGAAGTCCACCCATTCGATTACCTCGTAGTCAAGCCATTTACGGTAGCTTGGTAGAAACGCTCGGGCCTTATTCCCGAAATTATACGACGTAACAAACTATATGATTTATTAAGACATGACTATTGTATCAACGAAATTTGGGATGGTCAATAGAAAAACCGAACATTTTATAAAATTAATTATAAAATGTTCGGTTTGAGTTGCGGCTCTATTTATTTACCTTATTCCCACTCGATCGTAGCAGGTGGCTTACTTGTCACGTCATACACGACGCGGTTAATGTGATCGACTTCGTTTACGATGCGGGTAGAAATCTTTTCAAGAACATCCCAAGGGATACGCGCCCAGTCGGAAGTCATCCCGTCGATTGAAGTGACCGCACGGATACCGATTGTATAATCGTACGTTCTTGCATCCCCCATGACACCTACACTGCGGATATCAGGAAGGACGGTGAAGTACTGCCAGATATCGCGGTCAAGACCGGCTTTCTTGATTTCTTCACGAAGGATATAGTCGGATTCGCGCACGATTTCAAGCTTCTCTTCAGAGATTTCACCAAGTACACGGATACCAAGACCCGGACCTGGGAACGGCTGTCTCCATACGATGTCATCAGGAATACCCAATTCAGAGCCCAGCGCACGGACTTCGTCTTTAAATAAAGTATTCAAAGGTTCGATCAGCGTGAACTGCATGTCTTCCGGCAGTCCTCCTACGTTATGGTGAGACTTGATCGTTTGGGCAGTCGCTGTCCCACTCTCGATGATGTCTGTATAAAGCGTCCCTTGTGCAAGGTAATCAATTCCTTCAAGTTTTGCGGCTTCGTCATCGAATACGTAGATGAACTCGTTACCGATGATTTTACGTTTTTGTTCAGGGTCGGAAACGCCTTTAAGCTTTCCAAGGAAGCGATCTTGCGCATCCACTTTGATGACGTTCATGTTGAATCCTTCAGAGAAAGTCTTCATGACGCTGTCCGCTTCCCCTTTACGAAGGAGACCGTGATCGACGAAGATACAAGTCAATTGATCACCGATCGCTTTGTGAATAAGGACTGCAACGACAGAAGAGTCCACTCCGCCACTTAATGCACATAGCACTTTTTTATCTCCGACTACCTTACGGATTTTATCCATTTCCATATCGATGAAGCTTTCCATCGTCCAGTCGCCTTCACAACCACATACTTCGAATACGAAGTTCTTTAGCATTTCATTACCGTGAACTGAGTGGCGTACCTCAGGATGGAATTGAACGGCATAAAGACCTTTTTCCTCATTACTCATTGATGCAATCGGGCATGATGGGTTCGTCGCGTTCACATCAAATCCTTCAGGAGCTTCGACTACAAGATCTCCATGACTCATCCATACAACTTGTTCATCTTCTAGATTCGAGAAGAGCTTCGACGTTTTCTCGATGTTGATGGAAGCTTTCCCGTATTCGCGGTGCTTGGCACGTTCCACTTTACCGCCGAAATGCATAGTCATTAGCTGCATGCCGTAGCAGATACCAAGGATCGGGATATCAAGGTCGAAGATGCGTTCATCACAGCGGAATGAGTTTTCACCATATACGCTGTTCGGTCCACCGGAGAAGATGATCCCGGATGGGTTCATTTCTTGGATTTCTTCAAGTGTGATGGTATGCGGGTGAAGCTCACTGTACACACCGAACTCACGGATTCTTCGTGTGATTAATTGGTTATATTGACTTCCAAAGTCTAAAACGACGATCATTTCCTGATTATGCAATTCTTCTTTACCTAGCATTCAGTTCACCTCATCCATTTATTTATCTCTCTTTTGTGTATGATTCCCTTACCATCCACAAATACATCCTTTTTGTTAGCAATACTTTTTAAAGCAGTAGTCCTCTTAACACCGCTTTCGATTTCCGTGCAAGACTTCGCTTTCCGCGGGTGGCCCGTGAGCCTCCTCGTCGCTTTCGCTCCTGCGGGGTCTCACTTGTCGAGCTGCAGGGCTTAGAGGCACATGGCATAAGCCAAACCGCCTCTGAGCAAAGCCCTTCCGCTTTTCTAATTTGCCATTTCTCCCGCAGGAGTCTTCGTCTTGCACTCCAATCAAAAGCTGGATCCAGCAAAACCAATAAATCATCATAAATGATATACCGAAATCCTTTGTTTTACTGTACACCCAACCCATTTGGCCAGCAATAATAGCAAAAAAACTAGACTCCGCCTATAGTAAAGGCAGGATTCTAGTTTTTGGGCATGCGAGGATGTCTAAATAGAACACTGCCTTCATAGTCCAGTCATTTACGGTGACCGGGTAGAAACTTTCGAACCATATTATCGAGGATATACGAAGGATGCTAACGAACTCTATTATTAATTTGACATCATTTTAAACCTTGTTGATGAAGTGGTCAACCGGTTGTCCTTTTAATTAAATTTTCCCATAATTCTCTCATCTTCACCCAATCTTCCCGATCAGGCTTATGACCATAGAGGGTTCGTTCGTATCGGTTGGTCAGACTCGTCATTTCATACGTTCCGAAGAAGGAATCAACGTATCTGGAGTAGCCCCTGAGGGTTTGCCCGTCCTGCATTTTTAATCCATATCTTCCTAATTGTTTCACCAATGAGAGATAGGCTTCGGAATAGACATCACCCGACCTCTTTCTTCTGTAATAGAAGATGAGGAAATAGGGAAGCCAGCGCCTTCTGAAGATATAGGCCATGACCGCTGCGAACACAAGTAATATGAATCCGATCAGAAGTTTACCCCAATTATCCGCCAAGAAGGATGTAAAATCTTCCCACAGATCTTTGATAGAGAAGCCACCACCGCTGGATCCTTCATCAGAATCCGGTTGCAACGGTTTTTTAGGCGTTTCCTTCTCAGGGACCGGTGCCTGATCTTCTTCTTTATCTGAATCCTCGAGATCCAAATCGTATTCATATGCTACGTTATTATTGAAGCCTACCGTCGGCTCAAATGGGACCCAGCCGACTTCAGGGAAGAATACCTCAACCCAGGAGTGGGCATTATTGTTCGACACTTCATAAAGTTTACTAACAGAATCGAGCTGGCGCTTGTAGTCCCCTTCTGTATAACCCTTTACCCAGCGAGCGGGGATACCGAGGGATCGGACCATGACGACCATCGAGGTCGAGAAGTTATCACAATAACCCCTTTGTGATTCAAATAGGAACTGATCGACATAATCCTGTCCCTCTTCAGGGATCGGGACATCGAATTGATCGTACACATAGGCTTCTTTCTCGAAGTAACCTTCAATGGCACGGACCTTATCATACCAGTCCTTCTTATCCGCCGTAATGCTAACCGCCAACTCCTTTACCCTCTCTGGGACGGAAGCCGGCAATTGGGTGTATCTCTCCACAAATTCAGGAACCTGCATCGCTTCCTGATCAGTGTTCGCCGCCCTCATCCCTTTTTGGGAATAAGATGGGGTACGATAAGTGACGGCATAGTCTTCGAGCTTGACCGGTTCACCCGCTTCATTGAGGCTTCGGATTTTCTCGTTGACCGGCATCAATTCGAAGGAGCCTTTCTCATTCCCTGCCACCTTCTCGATTCCGTATGGGTAGACGACATGCGTATACCCTTCCTCTACCGTGACCTTTTCCGTTTCAAGCTTTCTGTCCTGATCTCCCGGAGCCAACTTATACGGGAGTTCTTCACCGGAGAGGAACGATATGCCGGATTCATCTTCCTGGGACTGCTCCCAGCCTTTTCCGGTATAAAGGTCTTTCGTTTCAATCCTCCAGTAATGCTCCTTCGTCACTTCAGCCGTGAATACCACGGTCGGATCCCCGATGAAGGGACCGCCAAGCTTCGAATCATCAGAATCATACCCGAGCTTACTTACCCCTTCAAGACCGCCTGCCCCTTCAGAGAAAGACTTAAGATACGGTACGGGGTCCGGCCAGATCGGGTCGGCTTTTGGAGCGGCAAATGCCACGATGGAGCTGACTCCAAGCAACACGGTAAGCGGGACGATCCACCTGTGCCTGCTCATCTTTGTACCGAGAAGCTTTTCTCCTTCAATCAGACGCTCCAGTGTCAATAGCCCCATGAGCAGGAACCCGAACACCACGACACGGATGATTGCCCGGTCCCCCTCATAGGCCGTGAACGTATCCATGACGCTGATATATGTCACCGTCATCACATAAAACAAGAGAATTGCCTTTCTGACGGAGAGCCAGTAATAAAGAAGGTACGTCATCAACCACAGCAAGATGAAGAACAACAGACTGCGGTAAGGAAAAGAAAGATCGGACCAATCCCTGCCAAGCGTCAGCCCCAGGTTAAGCCAGAGATCCTCCAAGAACAACCCAAGCCACGATGGATCGAATAAGGAACCATCGAAGTAGAGGGTGTGCATGGATACCGCAATGAAGAGTACTTTCACCGCACCCGACACTGCCATATGCACCCTGAAATGGGACATGGCGAGTGACAATGCCATGAATATCACAAAGAAGGACAAATTACCCGTATCGGTAACGACCTTCAGCGGTTTCAGCCATTCCCACAGCAGAAGAAAACCGAATACATAAATCAGTATGGAATAAAAGCGATTGGTGGATGCTTTTCCCCTCATGCCCGCTTCACCTCCGAAAAGGCTGATGAGAAGTCACCTTCATAACAAACCTTCAGCCAGATACCGCGCGAAGCTGCATAGGCCTTCAATGCTTTTTCATCAGCTGTATACGTTTCACCCTGTGATTTAACAAGGAATATCACGACAGAACTATTGCGTTTCGAGTAGTTATTCACGCTCATGATCATCTTTTTCGAAACCGACGCCGTGATGAAAAACACCGCTGCGGATTGAGAATAGTTGAGCCCTTCCCCTTGAAGGACCTTCCCCAATTCGAACGGACTGTCAGGCTGCACTTTGGCCAAATGATAAAAGAGCTGTCCCTGGTGCTCCTCCCCACCCCTTATCGGGAAAGAATGATGTTCCCTTCCGATTGAAACCAACCCGACCTGCGCTCCTTTTTTGATGATGGAACGGATGACAGAGGCGGTGAAGGTAACCATCGGTTCAAAGGCAGTTGAGTACTCGCGATCAATCACAATCAGAACATCATGTGACTGCCGTTCTTCAAATTCTTTCGTCATCAGCTCATTCGTACGAGCAAATGACTTCCAGTGAATCCAGGAGAATCGGTCCCCCGGCTGATACGAGCGGACGCCCGTCGCCATCGTCGTATCCTTCTGTATCTTCACATTCGAGGATGTCATCCCTTGGTCGTAGCGGTTTTCAAGAGGTCTGTACTGAACCTCGACGAAGGAAGGATATACGAGTAGCTGGTTGTTGCACTCAAGAACAGCTTCCTTCTCGAAAACTCCGAAGAAATCACCGGTTTTCAGGCGTACCGCTGAATAGATGTGCTCGCCACGGGGAAGTTCATCGATGTAATACGAAAGCTTCACTTCCCTCCTGAATCCTGGATAAATCATGGATTTTGCCTTTTGGAAAGAAGACTGCTGAAAAAGGGACTCGGTCACGACGTCTTCAAGCACCATGTAGAAAAGAGGAAAAGGGAATTTCCTTCTCAACGTCAAGGTGACCTTCAGTTCATCCCCTGCTTTGTACTCGGCAGATTCAAACTGCCTTTCAACATAGAAATCCGTAAGCGGATAGATGAACACCATCAGCGAATACAGGGCAAAGGGCAGAAAGCTATAAAATAAGAACCAGCTGACAAACCCTCCCTGAAACATTGCAAACGTAAACGTGAAGGCAATCAGTAGAAGAAGCAAGAGGAACTTCCCAAGTTGTTTAAGGAATTGAAATCTGTTCTTCATACTATCTCACGAGCCTTTGTACAGGGACCGGTATGCGGGCCATCACTCGCTCCACCACTTCTTCAGGTGTGATCCCTTCATAGCGCGCTTCCGATTTCATGATGATCCTGTGAGAAAATACAAACGGGGCAAGGAATTGCACATCATCCGGCACTACATAATCCCTTCCCCTTAAAAATGCATAGGCCTGGCACGCCTTCATCAATGCGATTGAACCACGGGGACTTGCGCCCAAGTAAACATTCGCGTGGATCCTCGTACGTCCCGCGATATCCACGATATATTTCTTAATGGTATCGTCCACCAATACTTCCTTCACCTCTTCCTGAAGATAACGAAGTTCTTCAAGGGTCATGACTGCCTCCAATTCATCGATTGGCGGATTTTTCTGGGCCCTGTGCAGTACCTCCATCTCTTCAGCCGGTTCCGGATACCCCATCTTCATCTTCAAGAGGAAACGATCCAGCTGCGCTTCCGGAAGCGGATAAGTCCCTTCATATTCAATCGGATTCTGTGTCGCCATGACGAAAAACGGCTTATCGAGACGGCGTGTGTTCCCATCGATGGTCACACTTCCCTCTTCCATCCCTTCAAGCAATGCCGACTGCGTCTTCGGAGATGTACGGTTAATTTCGTCCGCCAGTATGATATTCCCCATGATCGGACCTGGTCTGAAGTTGAATTCCATCTCCTTCGGGTTGTAAATCGACACACCGATGACATCGGACGGCAGAAGATCCGGCGTGAACTGAATCCGTTTGAAACTCGCCCCCACCGATTTCGCAAGCGCCCTGACCATCATCGTCTTCCCGACACCCGGGACATCCTCAAGCAGTACATGGCCGCCGGCAAGCAGTGCGACAACGCTCAACTCCGCTACCTGACGCTTCCCGATCATAACTTTCTCTATATTTTCAACAACATCTTTCAGCTTTGGATTTACTAATTCCTGTGTCATTTGACCCCTCCTGAATCCCTTTTAAGTTGATAGATTTTCTCTCTATAACTATTAATAATTTCGTTTCCAATTCCAAAAATCCTCCATTTCACCGTAAAATAAATAGAATTTTTAGGGAATTTGTCATACGGAAGGTGAGCAGGCGGAAGGCGAGTGTGGTTCATGCTTTACAGTGTGTAGGTTATAAGAGAAATTACAAAAGCAAGAAGAGGCTGGGACATAACTAGGAATTCTAAATTTAAAGACAAGTAATATCAGTTCCAGTTTTTAATACCGCTTATGATTTCCGTGCAAGACTTCGCTTTCCGCGGGTAGCCCATGAGCGTCCTCGGCTTCGCCTGCGGGGTCTCACATGTCTAGCTGCAGGACTTAGAGGCAAATGTCATAAGCCAAACCGACCAAGAAGGCAAAGAACGCCTTCGTGGCCCATTCGTCTTTTGCCACACGCCTCTCTTCAAAGCCCTTCCGCTTTTCTTATAAGCTACTCTCCCCGCAGAAGTCTTCGTCTTGCACTCCAATCAACCGCTACATAGAGGTGAAATTCAATCTACAGTTCGTTATACATATTAAAAACCCGAACTAATCTGCCTCTCAACAGACAGATTAGTTCGGGTTTTAATTTGGCTAAGACATTTTTATCCCAAGCTCTTTTATTAGAATCATTTCCAAAAATCATCAAACACCGTAATCGGCAGATGACGCTTATGCTGTGATTTCAAGTAATGGTTTTCGATGATTTTACTTGCTTCCTCCGGTACTTCCTTACCTTCGAGGAAGTCATCGATCTGTTCGTAAGTCACACCGAGCGCTTCTTCATCCGGAAGCTGTGGCTTGTTGTCTTCAAGATCCGCAGTCGGCTTTTTATTGTAAAGATGCTCCGGACAGTCGAGTTCTTTCAGCATCGCTTTCCCCTGACGCTTGTTGAGGCGGAAAAGAGGGACGAGATCAGCCGCTCCATCGCCGAATTTCGTATAAAATCCAGTGACCGCTTCCGCTGAATGATCGGTACCCAGTACGACCCCATTCTTCATGGCGGCAATGGCAAACTGAACCTTCATGCGTTCACGGGCTTTTTCGTTCCCTTTTACGAAGTCGGACATCTCAATGCCCACTTTCTTCAAGGTAGCATAACTCGCATCCACTGCAGCTTGGATGTTGACTGTCAGCGGGTTCGTCGGGTTGATGAACTCCACTGCATCGATCGCATCCTGCGCATCCCCCTGCTCTCCGTACGGAAGACGAACCGCATAAAATGCATACTCATCAGAACCGGTTTCTTCATTCAGTTCTTCCACCGCTGTTTGGGCGAGCTTCCCAAGCAATGTAGAGTCCTGACCACCGGAGATACCGAGCACCAGGCTCTTCAGGAACGAATGCTTCTTCAAGTAGCTCTTCATGAAGTCCACACTGCGGCGAATTTCTTCCTTGGGATCGATTTCGGGTGATACCATCATTTCTTCTACAATCTGTTTTTGAAGAGAATCCATACTTTCACACTCCATGTTAGGATTTATCACATCATAGTATACCTGTTTATCTTGCCCAATCTCAAATCTAATTACCTATCGGAATGAAATCTTTCCTTCACTTCTGCTTTCACTTTCTGGATGAGGTTCATCTTGTTCGTCCAGCACTCATCGCTCAGATCCACCGGATATTCCTCTGGATTCATGGAACGCTTATATTCATCCCAAAGAAGATCGAGATTTTCATTGACAAAATCCCTCATGACTTGAAGGGATGGGGTCTCATACACCAGTTCGCCATCCTTGAAGACATCCACATGCAGCTCCCTCGCCTCAAAGTTCGTCACGAACTTACTGATGTACGTATGCACAGGGTGGAACATCTTCAAGCGGTCTTCGTGTTGGGGATCTTCATGTTCAAGGGTGATATAATCCCCTTCTGATTTATGATTGACCTTGTTGATGATGCGATAAACCTTTTTCAAGCCCGGAGTGGAAACTTTCTCAGCGTTGCTTGAAATCTTGATCGAATCCTCCATCTCACCGTTCTCATTCTCGATTGATGCCAGCTTATAAACTGCACCGAGGGCAGGCTGATCATAAGCAGTGATCAGTTTTGTCCCGACACCCCACACATCAATTTCGGCACCTTGCTGCTTCAAGTTTAAGATCGTATACTCGTCCAAGTCATTGGATGCAATGATCTTCGTCTCGGTAAAACCGGCTTCATCCAGCATCTTGCGGGCTTTCTTGGACAAATACGCCATATCCCCGCTGTCCAGGCGGATCCCTTTGAAGTTGATCTTATCCCCAAGCTCCTTTGCCACCTTGATGGCAGCCGGGACACCGGACTTCAACGTATCGTACGTATCCACAAGGAACACGCAATCCTTATGGCTCTCTGCGTATTTATGGAAGGCCGTGTAATCATCCTGATACGCCTGTACCATGGAATGGGCATGTGTACCCGATACAGGCATCCCGAAAATTTTTCCTGCACGCACGTTACTGGTCGCATCGAAACCACCGATGAACGCAGCACGAGTCCCCCAAATCGCCGCATCCAGCTCATGCGCACGGCGGGTACCGAACTCCATCACCACTTCATCATGGACCACCTGCTTGATCCGGTTCGCCTTCGTCGCAATCAATGTTTGATAGTTAACAATATTCAAGATCGCCGTCTCCAGGAGTTGCGCCTGAGCCAGTGGTGCTTCAATCCGCAAGAGCGGCTCATTGGCAAAAGCAAGCTCCCCTTCCCGCATAGAGCGGATCGTCCCGGTAAAGCGAAGATCCCCTAAATACTCTAGGAACTTCTCTTCATATCCAAGCTCCCGTAGGTATTCAATATCACTCTCACTGAAATGAAAATGTTTCACATACTCCATCACACGTTCCAAACCGGCAAACACCGCATATCCATTGCCAAAAGGCAGCTTTCGAAAGAACACCTCAAAAACAGCCTTTCGATTATGGAAGTCATCATCCCAATAGGCCTTCGTCATATTTATTTGATACAAATCTGTATGCAAAGCTACGCTGTCATCTGTAAAATGTGTCATGATTTCTCTCCTTCTGCTTTCCAACCAATAATCAATAAAAAGCCATTGTTACTATTCTACCCAATTATAGCGGTTTTTCCGAATGTTTTGGTTGCAGAAGTGCTGGAAAGTGCGAATCTTCCTTATACACCGCGAGTCTCTCAGAATACCGCTTTCGATTCCCATGTAAAACTTCACTTTCTGTATCCCTCCACATTTAGGGGTTAACTGTCCAGCTCCAGGATTTATAAGGCTCCTACTAATGAAAAAAGCCTGATAACAGGCTTCAAGATTTAAACAAACGTTTGATTAAATTCTTAATTCTTCTGTTTTTTCCAGGAGTTCCATCAGCTTCACTTTGATGGTTTCTGGGTTCTCAATTTCTTCGTTCGTAAAAGACAGCTTATGGATGCGCTCATCCCGGTCGCTTTCACTTATGGCAGCTCGCTTGAAGTAACCACCAATCTGTTTCGGGATGATAAATTGAAGCTCCACATACAAATCCATGCCCTCTTCACTAATATCATAAACAAACTCAATTTCGCGGTATTTATCCCTGAACTCTTCGGGAGGGAAATATTCGATTTCATGAGCCACCGGCACCTTCCTCCTGGAAAGCATCGGATAAAGGGGATGATTCAGGATCCTTTTATCAATGACCCACTTTGGTTGGAACCCTGGATAGTGGATCACCTCTTCCCTATTTGTTTTAACAAAGCCGAGCTCTTCCGTCACAATTTTATTGACATATGGAAGGAGCGGATGTTCATCGACCTCGATGAAATCCATATCCCTCGGATCCAATTTGTAAGGAAGGTCAATCTCCGTCTGTATCCAGCATTTCCTCTTCACTGCACTCTTCGGCGTAAAATAAGGAATACTCATCTCAAATGGCATCACCAACTCATGAAGTTCTTTCTGTTCTTCTGACAATCTCATTTCGGTCGTAATCAACGAAAGATTGGCCACCGTATCATCCGAAAAGGGGAACTGCTGCATAAGAGAAATACTTACCTTCTCGATCTCTTTAAACCCTTTCTTACGCGACAGCCGCACTTCACCGATAAGCGTATCTCCCGGGGTGACCCGCTCTTCAGTCAGTACAGTGTCCACCTTGACGTGTCCAATGGTCCTCGTGATCAGCTTTTTAAACTTTGCGTTTCGCATGGCTTTTTTGTGTTTGTTGAACATGGGGGATCACTCCTTATATTCAAGATTCATTTATGTTGATGTCTTCTGGTTTTTTAAGGAAAGCTGGCAGTGTCATAAGGAGTAAAATAGATCCGATATAGAGAATGATTCCATAGCCTATACTACTATTCAGATCTTTGGCTTTAATAACGCCAATGGATATTGGAACCAACAGCAAAAAGCTGAATACAACTAGGTGGTAGCCAATGCTAACCTTGCTTTCATAGATTTTTGAAAAAGCCTGAAATAGACCCTCCCTGAAAAAATGCAAGATGATAAAGCCGACGATCCAACAAGACGCAAAATAAATCCAGGCACTATTACCCTCCTGCCAGAAATATTTAATGATTGGCTGAGCAAATAAGTGGGACAAACAGAAGATCAGACAGTAACTCTGAATGGAAAAATACCTCACTTTAAGCTCCACCGTCTTCCAAGACACAACAATCACCATTAATAATATGAAAGAGATCACCGCATTCACTTTAAACTGGGGTGCCGACCATTCTGGTAACGCACTGAATAAAAAAGTAACAATCACAATCGACACAGCCACATGAAAGATCCGGCTATCTTTAAAGGACAGGTCGTTCTTTTCTAACAATCGCGATTCGTCATTCTGTATCATTTCTCCAGCTCCTTAACCCGACTTGGCTTAATCAACAATACTGGTGCAATGAACAAGAATATCAGGGAAAGGATGAATAAGAAAGACGAAAGAGTGATCGCATCAGGATTCTCGGAGTAGTTTATGGTAGCAAAGAAGATGACCCCAAACCCGATAATCAAAGCGGTAACGGTAAAAAAGTATTTGCCAATGGGGTTTTTAGAAGGGTTCACGACCCCGGTTGCTATAGATTCCCGATGAAGGAAAGGCAATAGGATCATGATGATGATCAATATCATTCCCACCCAAGATACCAATTGGCCAGCAAACACCCTGAAAAATGGAATAACAAAGTAGATGGCTAAAGCGATAATCATTACATAAGACAATAAAGAAAAGTATCGTTTACTCTCATGTTTGGTCTTTAACCAAAACACCAAAACAGGATGCCGCATAAGCCAGCCAACCCCATATTCACTGCTAGAAGGGACCAGTTTTCGTCCGGTACAAAGCTAACTAAAAAGCCCATTAAAACCAGCAGAAGCGTCGTTGAGATGATTCTACTTTCTTTAAAGGGGACCGGTTTGTTTGTCATGAAATCACCTCTTTCATACGAATCACGTCAGTTTATGTATCCTCAATCAATTTCGAATATCAGGGACTAAATTGCTCTCAAACCTAAGGTATCCCTCTCTTCTCTTCAGCTCCTTGAAATACCCTATATCTTCATCGGTGTAAGACAATACGGAGACATCTCCTATTTCTTTTCGAACAACTTCCGAATCAAATTTGATCAGCTGCTGCCTTATTTTTTCTTGGTGAAAGTATTTATGGGATTTGCTCAATTTTTTTCCCTTTTGGATGACCACTTAAATCGGCAATATTTTAAGGAGATCTTTGTGATTTTTCAGGTGTTGTTGAACATTTACAGCAACAAATTTACTTATCTCCTTTATTCCTTATAAGTGGCACCAGGTAGGTTTCAAACCTTTGATACCCTTCTTTAATCTTCAATTGCCGAAAAATATTAACGTCTTCTGGAGCGTAGGATAAACGACTAATATCCCCCACCTCATTGTGAATAACGCCGTCTAAAAAATTAACAAACGATTTTTTTCTTTTTTCCGTATGCATATTTCCCAATGTTTTATATAGTTTCTTACCTTTTCCACCCTTGTCCACATGTTGCTGGATTAAAGGTAGATCATAGAAATTCAATAGTTGCATACGTTGCTCTTTATATAGAAGCACATGCCATTCAATAAAAATGTCATGTAACCTTTCAAATGTCTCCGCTTTTAATACTTTGTTTCTATCTTGAGAACCACCAATCTCACAAATCTCTTTAAACATATGGTCAAACTTCGGTTGGTTATCCTGCATCGTTTTACACAAGTCGATTAACAAGGTTAATTCTTTGTGAAGTGGATTTCCCACAGGAATCACTTCACCAAAATATTCTTTGACCTGATTCTCTACCGTTCTCATTGTCTTGATTGGCCGTTTCAAGATATCTTTCATCCCATCTTTAGATTTACCAGCAAATCGCATAATATTGTTATAAGAACTCACCCTGAAAACGACTTGCTTCGCTGTATCTAGATCAGGAATCGAACCATCTACTCTTACGGCAAGCGCACCTTTAGGTATCCCAATTACGTTCAAGAACAGAACATAATGGTAATGCTCACCCTCCACATCTGCTAAATGCCTTGAAACTTCCACTCTTTCATACCAATTTTTCTTGAATGGTTTTGCAACTTTTTTAATTCTTAACTTAGAAAACATCCATCAGACCCTCTCTGTTCTACCACTCATCAATATTAACCGTTATATATGCTTACGACTTCATCCATTTCTTTGTTTCAATCCACTATCAAAAAAGGTAATAAGAACTACATGGGGGGGTGGCTTTTTAACTACAAATTTAAATACCCAATAACCAGAATCAATAACCAATTAAAATACAATTCTTACACAAAATAACATTAAGAAAGCAAAATTTTTTCAAATGCTAGAAGTCATTCGATTGAATTTATACACTCACCATTTTTTCTAATAAGTTCATTTCGTCTAGAACAGGATTCTGATAATCACTGTAAGCTAGTCTCCAAATACGCTTGATTTAGTCCTTTAAGGCTTTGGATTTTGTTTGTTGTTTTTTATCTATAAAGAAAAAGAGCTTGAACATATTTATATTCAAGCTCCCGTATTCTCTTTCATTTGAATCTGGTGTATATGATTCTTTCTCATGTACGGCAACGCAATTCCCACTACAACGGCTGTTATTGGGAGTCCACCATCTCCTGCGAGCCATTCAATTGCTGACACAGGTACGTATATTGCGTAGAAAAAGATCATCAAGAACAAATAAAATCTTCTCCATCGTTTTTCTTTCTTGGACATTGAATTCCCTCCTCTCATCATTAATAATCGAGCGACCTTTCTATTTTCACATCAAAGTTGCTTAATTCAGTCAGGAAATCAATCTTAGGTCCTCCTGCAGTTTGAAAGATATCTTCTTTTAATTCCGTAAAGAACCCTTTATAGGATGTTCCTTCTATAGTGTTTGACGCACGGACAAAGACCTGTCCTTCATCTATAACCAGCTCGGCTCCTATTAGATTTCCATGGTTCTGTACAATCGTTGCTTGGGCTTGTGCTTGCATGTCTTTTAACGTGGATTGATAAAGTTCTTCATTCAACATATCGTGCAGCTTGTCTTTACCAACTCCATGCTGCAACTCCTCTGTAAGTACAATATCCATCGCTTCCAGTTTGATTTCATTGTCAGAATAATCATCATAACTAGAAGATGATCGGAGCTCAATTTCTTTCTTCTGAATCTTCATTTCAATTGATTCAGGAATTTTATCAATTGTTCCTTCAAGAGTTTTCTCATACTCATTGATTACCTCATCAACTTGAGAGTAAAGTACTGATGTAGCAGCTAAACTCGCTTGCTAGGCAGTTGTGTTAGCTTCTTCCTTAACGGCAAATATTTTATTCTTTAATAGTATTGTATTTTTCATCAGTAAAATGGGTAAAGTACCCACTAAATCAAAAATTTAAAGTTGCAAAAAAGAGCTCGAATAAACTATTCAAGCTCCACCACTCTGCTTCACCCTAATTTGTTCAATATGATTCTTCCTCATATAAGGCAACGCAATTCCCACCACAAGCGCTGTTATTCCCCCATCTCCTGCAAACCATTGAATTATTGATACTGGTACATAAATAACATAGAAAAAAATCAATAGGACAAATAAAACCTTCTCCACCGATTCTCTTTTTTGATATGTCCATTCCTCCATTTCCTGCTTTAAATAAACTAGTAAGCAATGTGTTCTGAGTTCTTTTGTTCAATCTCTTGCTTTTTCATCCTGTGATAGGCAAAAGCTCCCTGTACGCCTCGAATGTAAATCGTTAAAATAATTGCCACCATGGTCAAACGTCCGATCCAAAAACCCAATGTTGGATTCTGTACTGCAAATAACATCATAACTTGCGAAATTATATACAAAACGAGCAGACCCACTGCGGCTGTCCGGCTTTTCTTAAACAGCAGCCAAATAACCAGCCCCCCCCGATAACAATGTCCACCAAACTCCAAAGATCCAAGCCAATAAAGTTCGACTGCCTTAGCGTAACCAACGCTAACAAAATGAGCAGCTGAATACCTACTATCACCGCCGCTAAAATCCCCATCCTCTTTACTCTTTTTCTTGCTTCTATTAAATTCATAAGTTAATTCTCCCCCTCTTAAAATTCCTTAAAATGGAATTCGTTGTGTGTAAAAAAAGCTTGAAATAAGCTTTCAAGCTTTTTTATTTTATACTGCAATTCTCCATAATCCGAAGAGAATAACAATCAATAAGATGATTCCAAACTTCTTCCACGAAAAATGTCCGCCTTGTGTCTTAGCTCTGTCAATAAGAATTAGAATAACAGACACTCCAATTACCCCTAACATACTGCCTAAAAACAGAGTATCTTGTTGATTTAATTTTGTTCGTCCTTCCATTTCAAAAAAACCATACACATACATTGATGCAAATGCAGTAAATCCTAATATAAAACCCAATTTCGCAAGCTTTCCTAATTTACTTTTCAATGTTAGTCCTCCTTAGTTGTTGTTTAATGGTTTTAATTCTGTTTTATTAGGGTTAGTTGGTTCTTTTGGAGATTGTTCATTAATATTGTCCTCTAAGAATCCTTTGTAAGGTTCCTCGAATCCTTTATTTAGAACTTCCTCATTAATTTGGTTTATTATTTCATCTGTTTCTGATACCGCAGGTTCTGAGCCATACTTAATTAAATATTTACTAATATTACCAAATATTGTATACATACCAGCTCCCGCAGCATACCCTATAAGAATATTAGTAGTATCCCAACTCCCTTTTAACCCTTCTGTTACAAAATTATCAATGCCTGCATAAGAACTAGTAACGAAACCATATTTTACAATATTATACAAATTCTTCGTTTTCCAGGCATTAGCAATTGGTCCTCCGAGTGGACCCAAAATTCCACCAGCTAACCCACCAAATACAGTATCTACAGTTAAATCATAGAAACTAAATTCACCTGTTAACATCATTTTTACCCCAGAGAACCCACCTGACACTAAAGCACCTACTCCTGAATTAACCAAGAAACGCGATCCACTAAAATACCTAACCGCGGCCCCAGGAAACGCCCTCGCACTACTGCCTGCAAGCCTTAGTAAGAATGGCAGAGTTCCTGTCCCCTGCGCAATTCCACCAGCGATCCCGCCGGCAAATGCCCAGCTTAAAGCACCCCAGAAGCTATATTCAGCACCCGCGTTCGAGGCAGCGGATTGATAAAGGAATCCGCCAGCAAGTGCACCTGCACCTATTACAGCCATCATAATCCAGCCGGGCGGAGTTGCCACAAGAGCAATTGCTCCTATTATGGCGCCTGTCGCTACGACTGCGGCGATTACAGTCTGTGCCCATTCATTTTCTGCAAACCAGTCTCCAACAGCACCAAAGAAGTCGCCAACATCATCAGCCCGGTTACTGAACCAGTCAGAGGTCGCATCCCATGCGTCATGGAACCCTCCCTTTATCGAATCCCACCGTTCCGGCCAATCTTCCTTAAATTGATTCCATTCATTTGTTGCCCAGTCACCGAAATCACTGATTCCGTCACCCACATCATCAATGACGTCCTTCCCAAATTCCAATGCACTTTTCCACCATGGCAAATCTGTCTCTCCATCAATCGTTTCTCCGCTTTCACTGTCACCTTCTTCTGTTTTGCTTACACTGTTCTGATCCATATCTACTTCTCCAACATCTGCAAAAGCCGGTTGAACAAAAAAGAACGATATGACAGAGATTAGTAGAAACAAAAGGAGATAGTTACTTATTTTTTTGCCCTTTAACTGCACATTTCCCCCTCCAATTCATATTTATTCCTTCAATCACTCCAAAGATTTTTTGGAATTTGTGGGTCTGGTTCCTTTCTCTCCATAAATTCATCTTTCAAAGGCTGAGACAATAACGATTGAATATCAACAACATCCGACTCAACATAAACATCATTTGGAAAGACAACGACTATTTTAATAGTCTTTAAATTTTGTTTGCTGATTTCACTTAAAAATGATTTTATTGCTTCTTCGTTTTCAATTAAATAACTATTTGTGTATTCATCTTTTGTTAGAAAGTACAGATGATAAACATTGTCTCTTTATATTCAGCTGCAAACTCATTAAAGTTCATCTTTGCGAACTTCGGATCCTTATAATCCTCATCTGCTGGTTTGAAAATATTATTCCAATTCAGTTCAAGCTGGGGCATGCTATCTTTTTTTGCTTCATTGACAAGATTCTGTAAAGCTGTACGGTAATATTCAGCAATGACACCCCTATGGATATTTTTAATATCATCATCTCTTTTAGAATCCTCGCTAAAAGAACTCTTGTGAACAGCGATACAATCCAGTTCAGGTTTATCCACCACAACTGCATCTATTTCATATTCTTCGGTCATAGGTTCATATTGTATATTTGTTATTTCAAACTCATCTTCATATCGATTCTCAAGTTCCATAATGGCCTTCTGTTTTATCACATCATTGGATATTTCGTTCTTATTGCAAGCTGTGATAATGACAATGAGATAACTATAATAATAATCAATAAAGTTTTTAAACATACTTCAACTCCAGCACTCTTTATACATCTGTTATCTTTTTGATAAACGAATGTTAATAACTCCTTAGTTGAGAAACATAACAGAATATAAGCACTCAATCCTTTGTAAAAGACTTTTCCATTGAAAATTGTTATAGATTGCTAAGGTATAGCAGGATCAGGAACCCCTATTTTATTTAGCGTTTTACTCATCTATCAAAGAGTTTTTCCACTTTTCATAATTCATTCCTGGTATAACTGGCTTTTTATCATCCTCAACCCTAAATTCTTCTTTCAATGGTGCGGATAATAATTTCTCTATATCTTGGGTATCTGAGTAAGCTGCTGTATCGTTCGCGAACACAAAAACCAAATTTATATTTTTTACATGATTGTTCTCTAAATCTCTCATGAAGTCTTTAATCCTCATCTCATTTTCTTGCAGATATTTTTTATGAAAATTCTCGGGAACTAACACTATTGCTTTATATAACAATTCATCTTGATACACTTTTGAAAATTCATCAAAATCCATATCAACAAATTTATCATCTTTAAAATCAATCATCTTTGGTTTTCTATAATCTAAATGAGCAATTTTATAATTTGAAACATTATTTTCTAAAGCATTATTCATAATATTTTTTAAATCTCTACGGTATAACCCACTTACAACCCCACGGTATAAATGAGCCTTACTATCAATTCCAGATTCTCCATTTTTCAATGTATCTCCGCTCAACATCAAATTAAATCTAGCCTCTTTATCTTTTAATAAGTAAGCATCAAATTCATAAGAATCATTCATGGCATTATAACCTACATTTTCTACTCCAAATTCATAATTAAAATGAGCTTCTAATTCTTTTATAACAATTTCCTTCACTTCGTTTTCAGAAAGAGAAGATGTACAACCTGTTAAAAGGAACAAAATCCCCATTGTAACCATGAGACAAAGCCTTTTCATCACTCATTCACCTCACTATTCTTGGGTGTTTCTTACAGTAGTCAAGTTATGATTATCTATAAGTTTATTTAGGAATTTTTCTCCTCTTACTTCTCTTGCCCTTAGATTTCTTTGTTCTAATTCTTTGTAATAAGTGCTTGGTGTAATGGGGGCATTTGTTTTTTTATGATTTACATAGTTACTCTGCTCTCTTTTTAAATCTTCGATAGTAAAAGCAGTCCCATCTTCATTAAAATACATCTGTGAAATTGAGTGCCCGGCTATCGGGGGCCTAAAACCATCAGATAGATACGGTAAGACAATATTTTCACCAGGCAAGTTATTCCTTACATAATCAGTATTGTAAGCATCTACAAAAGGATTGTTTGTAATAAAATCAATCTCGATTGAAGTATTTAAATCATAAGTAGCTACCTCGTCTCCTTCTACATAAAAATGAACCATTTCCTCATATCCATTTTCTAGCCCATCAAGGGTGTGTTTCATTAATCCAGGGGAATTGAATGTAAATGCAGGACGTTGGTAAGCATCTGATAAATGAGTTGCAATAAATCCACCTAACGAATGACCTACAAATGTAGTTTCATAATTTTCATTTTTAAATTCATTTTTGAATTCCAGGTATATGTCTTTTGCGTCCTGGACCTGTCTGGAGTCTTTCCCACCGACTACATCTGTAATATCTGTCCAAATATCCTTCACACCATCATTATTAATAACTTCTTCATGAATAGGGTTGATCAATTTTTCATTAATATTGTGAATGAAATCTTTTGAGAACACGTTAAAGGGAATATGCTCTTTCTGTCTTAAAGCGTCCATAAAATTAATGTTGGCTACTGCATTGCCTTCTGTCCCTCTAATTGCAAAAATGATTTCTTTTTTTCCTCTTAAATCTTCATCTACCCTTTGATATACAACAGCATCTAATCCGGATTCTGTATGATATTCTTTTAAATACTGCCATTTGTCATCCAACCCATAGGCTTCCAGGTTTAGAGTAATATTTCCTTGCCCATCCGTATAAGAAATATTAGCCAAAGCCGCCAATTCCTTATCCGTTGTAAACTCATATACACTCTCAATGGTATCCACTGTCGAAGACGTGTCTGACTTTCTGTGATTCGATCCAAACACTTTCTTAAACTTATTATAGTAATCTGCCAAATAAACAAATGGTGTTTTGAGGGCATTCCAGAGTGGCAGAATTGTTTTTCCTGTCTTTCGCAGGGCGTAGGTGAATGCGTATGCCAGGTTGCGAAGGAAAGGGATTTTTCCTTTTTTAAGTGTATGAAACAACCTCGTTACAACCTTGTTGGCAGACAACAATGATAATAACCTTTGAAAGCTTCCTGGTTGATTGAAAATTGAAGAAAAACGTCCAAGTAGGTTAAAGCGTTTAATGAGAAAACCACCTGTCCCTCCAAATATACTTGAGGCCAATAGTAGCTGCAAAAGCTGAAATGATGCTCCATCGGACATTCCCATTGAATCCGACAATAGAAAACCTGCTACGAGACTTAAGCCGATTACCCCTCCAACGCCGGCCCCGCCGAGCAGAAGGACGGCAAGCAATGCACCTGCGGCGCTTGAACCAAGAAGCAACACCAACAAAGCAGGTGAGATTTCACCTTTTTTAAGCAATTCGAGCAGTGATGCTTTTTCACTTGCACTTGGTTGATCTTCGGGATTGTTGTGGTCATTATTCAGTTTGTTCTCGTCTTCATTAAGATTGAATTGTGACAAAAACCAATCAAAAAAATTTCCGTTTCCATTTTCACCAGAAATCGTTCCAGGATCGGTGCTTCCTACATCATTCTTACCAGGGTCAATACCAACATTCGGCAAGCCACTCGAATCCTTACCTGATTCGTCATCCGTTGAGGTGCGGGAATCACTTTCTTCCGTGCCGCTTATTGATTCCGGGCTCATCTCCACCTCTGATAGACTGGCCACGGCTTCCTCTCCACCAAACCCTAATGTGAGCAGTAAGAGACCCGCCAGAGGGAGCGTTTTAAATTTCATACCTTTCGCTTCCTTTCAAAAAATGTATATCTTAGTTACGTTCCTTACAGAGAAAGGGATTCTAATGCTTTAGACAGATTTTCTATTTTGTGTATATTCTCCTATATTTTCCTGTACTAGTGTAAAAGCGATGGAAAGATCACCATCGCTTTTACACTAGTACCCCTTTTTCTGCTTTCTCGGGGTGTTAAATAGTTTATACATACTAATCCCTGCTATCACCATCACAAACCCTAGCAGCACTCTTCTGATCCATATCAGTACTACCAAGTAGGGCTGAAGTGATTCATGGCCGGCAAAAAAGCTTAAACCAAAGATGACAAGTAATAACATGAACATAACGATGCTTAGTACTCTCATAATCTCATTCCTACTTTTTAGTCACATGTAACCGTGAAGCCTTTCGGACTGCCGATGCGTGCTGAAGCTTCAGACTTAATCGGGCTAAGCAGTTTATCTGACACTGTCACATATTGTCCTTTTCGATCCGTTTCTACATATATACGAAAGTCTTCCGGTATGAACCGAATATCGACAAGACGGTCATTCTGGTTCTCTTTTGCATATCTTTCTGCTGCTTCCCTTGCCCCGCTCAGGTTGTCTCTTACAGATTTACAAGCAATCTCACTTACTTCATCCTCTTCAAAGAAAAACTTCAAGGCAGAGTTGGCATCCACTTCTACATCCGAGTCCTTTAACCATTCTTTTATATCAGAAGGCATCCTTCGACCGAGGTCGGCTTCAACCTGATCGATAAAGTCTTCCAGTAATTCATCAGGAGTCGGCAGATCTTCCGGTTCCCCATCATCACCGGAACCTTCTTTACTTTCTCCTTCGTCTTCAAGAAAATCCTCAAAATCTTTCCTTAAGTCATCTAGCTTTTCTTGAGTTTCGTCTCGAAGATCCTCTCCCAAAGATTTCCCAGACTCCTTAACGGCTGCAAGTGCCGCTGCATCCGCTCCGGTTTGGGTGACACGCTTATTGATGAATACACTTGAAAAATCAAAGAAAATAAAAGCGATGAAAATAGCGGCAATCAGCATGCCGATCATTAATACCAGCATGCCGCTGCCTCTTTCATTGGATATATACTTTTTAACTTTAATCATCAGTATCAGCCTTTTCTTCCATTGGCATGACAGCATCAGCCGTGAAATCAAACTTCATTTCATGAATTAGCGGTAAGGAAATCACTGGAGCTTTTACTTTCACTTCTACTCTGGCTTCCTCATCCCCTGGACCACCGGAAATTTCCGCTACATGAATTCCAAATGCAGAGTTACGGGCGACCTGTTTCCAATTCTCATCGTGAATCGCTGCGGCTCTTGCACCATCCCTTGCAGCACTTTCAGCTACTACAATGGAATATGCTATTAATGCCACCTGCCAAATGATCAACATACCGAGAATCACCAGCGGAAACATGGCTAGGAACTCGATGGCTTGTGATCCCTTTTCATTTTGAACATGTTTCTTAAAAAGCTTTTTCACGATTGTTCACTCCAATTTCAATTAGCTTCCGCCGCCACCGCCGCCAATTTTATTGATCATTTCCTCAAGTTTACTCACAATTGTTCGACCAATGGAGGTGTTATCTCCTACACCTGAAGCAATGGCTCCCATGACGGCCAAAACAACTAGGCCAAGTGCAACCCATTCCAGTGCCTGGGCCCCTCTTTCATTGTTTACATAGCGAGAATAAGTTGCGTTTGCTTTTAACCACATTTTCGTTAACATGTTATTTCCTCCTAATTTTTTGTAAAAGTAATCCTTCTATCGAAGGAAAGATTCCAAACCAAAAGCTTCCGGATTGTAGATGATGTTCAATACCAGCAGCCCAATGATCAACCCGAATACTGCCGGGGCGACAAAGAATGTAGTGACGAGGGTAATCTGAGGACTTGCCTTTGCCGCTTTTTCCTTGGCAATGAACCCTCTGTTCGCCCTTAAATCATCCGCCTGCAGCTTGAATGTCCTTGAAACAGGGACTCCCAATGCGGAACCCTGGATCAGAGCATTCACCAATGTATGCAGTTCTTTTGATGAATTTCGCTCTGTAATATGTTCATAAGCGGAGAGACGGGGAACACCCAGTTCGACTTCTTTATTGAATCGATCGATCTCTTCGCTCAAAGGACCCTCAAACTGTTTCGTAACCTGCTTTAGTGCTCCGTCCAGACTGACTCCGGCGTGAAGTGTCACGCTCACGGTATCGAGAAAATCCGGCATCATCACACTGATGGTCTCCTGCCTGTTTTTTGCTTTGAAATAGAGCCAGGCACTAGGACCCGCGAATCCACCAAGAATGGAGAAGAGCAATACCTGGAGAGCAAAAGGCATTCCTAGGAAGCTGTAAACACTCCCAAACCCCAACCCGATAAGCGCCAATACAAATCGCACCCCATAAAATGATTGAAGATCCATCCCCAGGGGATTTCCTGCTTCTTTCAGCATCTTGTCATGCTTCTCCACATTGGCGAAGAATGGATATTTTATCCCGACAGGACCCGCTTTGATTCCCCATTTAATGATCGGTACCATGATCCGCTGTCTAAATGAGACTTTCTTTCTTTTCTTTTTAGGATTATACCCTTGTGCCAGCAGGAGGTTCTCCCTTTTGGCGATATAAAGGAACAGGTAGACAAATCCCGTGAAAAGCATAATTAATATCAATGCAATCATAACGATTGAAAAAAATCCTACTAGTTTCATTCTCTACACCCTTATATGCGTCAGACGCTTGATTAATATGAAGGCGAACATGACAATCATGGTAAAGACAGCAAAGAGCAGTAAGCCAAATGGAGTGAAGAGAACATTCAGGAACCCTTTAATGAACAGGTTCATCATCAGCGCCATCAGAAACGGCATGACGACGAGTATATAGGCGACCGATTTACTCTCCGCTGTAACAGTTGCGATTTCTTTATGCACCCTGCTTCTTTCTTCAAGTGTCTCTGCCATCGTTGAAAGCACCTCTGCCAAATTCCCTCCGACCTTTTGTTGAATCAAGATCGTGCTGACAAAAATATTGATGTCATTACTTGCTATCCGCTCACGGAATTCATTCATGACCAGCTCGAGGCTGTCCCCCAGCTTCAATTGATGATCCATTTTGCGGAACTCTTCAGCACTTGGTTCTTTAATGTCCCTGCTCACCATTTCAATCGCCTGAGGAATGGTCTGACCTGCCTTTATCCCGTTACTCATCATCCGGCAAATTTCCGGCAGCTGATTATTGAATGTCTCTGTTCTCTTGTTTTTTCTGGAGTTAAGGAGAAGCTTGGAACCAAGCAAAATAATAAGGTAAGCGAATAACAGGGACATCAACCAATATAGACCAAACAGAAAGCGATTCAACAGAGTCAATGCACCAATCGCTAACAGATAAAGGCTCATATATTCAGAAGGTTTTAAGGGAATACTCCCTTGGATAAGCTTCTTCTCCAGTTCTTCAGATAACTCAGAACCATCGAATTTATCCCCAATCAGGAAGACGAAACTCCGCCTCTCATTGAGCTCTTCACTCTCAAACCATGAATCTACTCTTTTCTTGGTATCTTTCATACTTCGATAAGAAATGAAATAAAAGACGGAAACGGCAAAGGTAAACATGCTTGCGGCCAAAATGATCCATGCCGGGTTCATGTGAGAACACCTTCAGTTAAGATTGATTTATCAAAATTGATTCCATAAGAAACAAATCGTTTATAGACATTGGGAATATATCCCGTTGGGACAAACTCTCCTTCAATCGTCCCGTCTGCTTTAGTGGCGGTGCGATTGAATCTGAAAATGTCCTTTGCAAATATTTCTCCGTCTTCCTCCACTAGCTCTGCGATATTGACGATCCTTCTTTTCCCATCTGAGAATCTAGACGTCTGGACAATCAAGTCCAGCGCTCCTACAAAATAGCCGCGGATGACGTCTACCGTTAATGGAAGTCCGGACATGATGACCATCGCTTCCAAACGCCCCAGGGCATCTTTAGGGCTATTGGCGTGAACCGTGGTCAAAGATCCTTCATGGCCGGTATTCATCGCTTGCAGCATATCGATGGCTTCCGAACCGCGGACCTCCCCGACGATGATTCTGTCCGGTCTCATCCGTAAGGCGTTTTTAACCAGATGCCTGATGGTGATTTCTCCTTTCCCCTCCATGTTCGGCGGTCTTGCTTCAAGCCGGACCAAGTTATCATAGGAGAAACGAAGTTCTGCCATATCCTCAATAGTCACGATTCTTTCCCCGTAAGGGATGGAGTCTGACAGCACATTCAATAGAGTTGTCTTACCACTTCCCGTCCCCCCTGATACAAGGATATTGGTCTTGGCTTTCACGGCAGCCTGGAGGAATTCACCCATATCGCTGGAGAAACTTCCGAATGATTGGAGATCCTGCAGCTTGAATGGGTCTTTCTTGAATTTCCTGATAGAAATGGACGCTCCGTCTATACTGACAGGCGGGATGACGGCATTTACACGGCTTCCGTCCTGCAGACGAGCATCCACCATAGGGGAACTTTCATCAATCCTTCTCCCCAGGGGTGCAATGATCCGGTCAATGATGTGACGGACATGTTCATCATCCTTGAACTTTACATTCGTTTCCTCAAGCTTACCGCTTCTTTCAATAAACACTTCGTGTGGACCATTCACCATGATCTCGGTGATGGATTCGTCACGCAGCAATTCCTCAAGCGGGCCGTAACCCACTGATTCGTTGATGATTTGCTGAACGATTTCTTCTGTTTGATCATTCGGAATGATGACTTTTTCTTCATTTATCATCTGTTTTACAAGCCGTTCGATGGTCTTTTTACGTTCAACAGGATTCATGGTCGTGATGTTTTCTAAGTTCGCCTCTTTGATCAACCTGTTTTTATAATGCCTTACCCAGACGTCGACTTGGCTTTGGCCCACATTCCATTGAGTTTTTGTCGGTCGTTGTGACGCAGCTTTTTCAACCCAGGACATGCTATCACCTCATTTCCTGATTTATGGTCTCTTCCACATATTTTTTCATATCTTTTGAGGTTTTCGAGCTTCCTTTATCCTTCTTCTTTTTGAAGAAGCTTACCCCCATATTCATGTAAGGCTGAATTCCAAAGAAATCGGAGGAAATCGTGCCATCTATGTTCTTTGCGATGATTTTCTCGATATCTTTCTTATGCAGCTCCGACTTGGGATGCGTGCGATTTAAAACGATGGAAAGGGTTCCGTTCACCCCCAGCTGAAAACGTTCAAATAATTCATTTGCATATTTAAAGCATCTCATCCCCAGGCTGTCTGGGGTTAGGACATAATGAATTCTGGTGGCTTCACTCAAGCCAGTAAACGTAATCGAATTAATGGTGGATGGCAAATCGAGAATGATATAGTCATAGTGTGACCTTGCCACTCTGATCAACTTTGAGATTAATTCGTCCGATATTTCTTCTGCCTTTGCCGGGTTGGATGGCCCTGTAATAATTGTGACGCCATTTTCCTCATCATCTATGGCGATGTTTTGCAAATGCCTCATTTCCATTTCATCCATAACCGGTATAAGGTCATAATATGAACGTGGAGGCTGCAGACCGAACAAACTGTCTATGGCACCAAACTGAGCGTTTAAGTCCACTATCAGCACTTTTTGTCCATGGTGGACACTAAGTGACTGGCCCATCATGGCAGCCAGAAGGGTTTTTCCGCTCCCCCCTTTGGCACTGTAAAAGGCATGTACTTCTCCACTCCCATATCCAATTTCCGTTTCTCTATGAAATTGAATTTGCTGCTTACTCTCTCGGATTAAATCTTCCAATCTATTTTGTTCTTTAGGAAAAACAACAAGATCCTTCGCTCCAGCGGTCAGCCACTCCCTTGTTTGGTCAAAGTCTGCAGTTCGCGAAAGACCAATTACATAACTCGAGCTTGTAAATTGGAGTTGATTTGGGTACTCAACCGTGTCCACATCTACGAAATAATAATGGTAATGTTGCTGATTTCCTATGGTTTTCTTCCACTCAGGAGTGACAGTCAGATCTAACTGATGCTTTCCCTCAAAATCCTTAAACCGTTCACTCCATTCTTGATCTTTTGTTATTAGTATGGCATTAAATTTACTCACAATGTCGCATCCTTCCAGATCCACATATTTTCCTCATGCTGCACTTTAGCAACAGAGCCAATTAGATTTCAGGTGCATTATTGCCCTTCTTGCTTTTTTTGATCAGCTGGCTGGGCCGGCTTTTTAGATTCATCCTTTTTCTCATCTTGTGTTTGTGTTTCTTTAGGCTGCTGTTTCGGCCGCTCTTCCTTCTTTACCTCTGCTTCCTTTTTTTGCTCTGGTTGAGCTTCCTTCGATTCATCCGCTACTTGGTTGACACGCAAGACCCTGATTTGTTTAGCGAAGTTTTGGTAGTGTATCAGCTGTTCAGCTTCTTCTACCGATAATGAAATTTTGATTCTTTGTCCTGGTCCATCTTCCTGTTCTTCACCAGGGCTTTCGATTTGAACAACCGGTATATTACTTAACAACCTCTTTGTTTCAAGTTTCTTATCGATCTCTCTTGAAACAATGATATCTACCTGATCTCCTTCTACTACGTCCTGATCAATCAGGACAATTTCTGTAGCATTCAACCAGACAACTCGCTCATCAGCAGGGATGTTGACCTTCTCCCTCACCAGGGTCCCTGTCAGGATATCATTCTCATTTATATCAACTAGTGAAATAACATTTTGTAATTCTTTTTCATCCGTTATGAAAGATTCATATGCACTGCTTTTCGGAAGTTCTATCCACTTGATATCTTCTTCCAAATCAATTTCATGATAGGATTTAATATCCTCAGCAGCTGCAGCTACTTTCACTGTTTCTCCAAGACGTTCCTGTGCCTGGCTGATTTGGACAAGAATGACTCCGGCCGCCACAACCGCCAATATAAAGGATAGTGATAAAAATATGATGGCTTTCCTTTTCGAGTCGATCATCGACTGTTCACTCCATTATTCAAAATTTTCTTGTTGAAGAGGATATAAATAAATATTCTGGCTGTTAATCGGAAACGCACTTTCTTCAAGTTTGAAATACTCTCCATTGATCTCATTAGCTTGGAAGTCATGATTAGAGGTTACCAGCCATCTTTCCCCAGGGTGCTTCCGCATAATTTCCTCCACCAGTTCACCGATGGAAGAAGCACTGTTTTCCATTACTCTATTTTTGATCAAGTAATATTTTTTGGGCTTCTTTGTTCCCATTTTCAAATAAAACCTTTCCTCTAAATACTTTGAATTGGAAGTTATGACATATCCCGTTTGACCACTCTCTAACAGAGCAGGAATTTGGTTTCTGTTAGAGAGTAAATGCAGGGCCAAGCCTCTATGGACTGTCCCATTTACAAGATAGAGATGTTGGTTGGGATAGAACCAATTCTGAAATCTCTTTACCCATTCGGCGTTTATCGTGTGTTCATCATAAATATAAAGAACTTCATGGTCCTTCATTGCCCACCCGTGCACTTCCTCAAGAAGCTCTTCAGTCGAGCCAATAGCTAATGGAAGTTTTCTCATCCCCCAACCTTTCTTAGCTTTTGCTATGGCATCTGACAATGAAATATCTTTCTTTAAAGATGTGGGGCGAATTTGAACTTCCGTTAATAGGTTTTTAGGTAAGCCTAACGATTCATCGACTACAATATACATCCTTCACCTCTCCCCTCATCATTCCATCGCCTCAAACAAACTCTCCCTCTCACTCTTCACTTTCTCCCTTGCTTCGATTACAAGATCTTCTGAAAAATCCTCTAACGTTTCAAGTCTTTCATTTGCCAGGTCATCCACTGCCATTGATGTATCTCGGTCGATTTTTTCCTTATCTTGCAGGTATGAGATGGCCTCCTCAAAAATACCCCTTTCAGCTAACGAAAGTTCATCAAACGTCCTGCCAAGGTCATCCACCTGCTGTTGAAGGGCTACGGATCTGTTATTGATCTCGATTCCGCTGGATGCTTTATCAAAGTTTCTTTCGATTTTCTCCACTGCGTTATCAAGTAGCTCCTGGAGTGAATTCTCGAGTTCATCTTTGCTGTTAACGGTAGCGTACTTTCCGTTGCCGGCTTCGGCCGCTGATTTTAGCTGCTGTTGGCCTTCATCGTAGACATCGAATCCTATGATGTTTACTGTTGCCTTCAAATCTGAGTCTGCAAGTTTACCAGCTTCTTCGACAGGATTGCCGTCGCAGGTTTCGACGCCGTCGCTGACGACATACACGATGTTCTCGGTGTCATCACCCGCTTTTTGTTTAAGGTCTTCGTAAGCTGACTTCAGTGATGATCCAAGTGGGGTCCATCCGCTTGGTTTAAACTGTGTCAGTGCTTTATCAAAAGATGACTGATCATATGTATCTGGTTCGTATATAAGCTCATCGCTTGAGCAGGATAGGTTTTTATCTTCGTCAGAACCCGTTCCCTTATGTCCATAGACTCTCAGGGAGATGGTCGCGTCATCAGGAAAGCCTGCAGCAAATTTGCCGACTGCTTCTTTGGCTAATTCCATCTTCTGGCCGCCGCTCACTTCTGCAGCCATGCTCCCGCTTGAATCGATCAGGATGACCACATTCTTTTTCTTTTCTTCTTTTGCTGCGATTTCGTATTCCCCAAAGTCGGGATCATAATTTTTCAAAGCATCGTATGGTTCTGTATAATCGAGTGCGAACCAACTAACAATTCCGTTGAAGATCTCTTCTTCACTCAGCCCTTCGACCGGGAAATCCTTCATGATATCTTCCATCTTATCGATATCTGTTTCTGTCCCGTTTTCAACCTTTTTGACAACTTCCTGCATTTTTCCCCCGTAAGGCTGCTCTACGATTTCTTCTGCTTCTGCCGGGGCCTCAGGGAAATTCGCAGCTGCTTTTTCTTCTGTCTTTTTAGTTTCATTGGGAGCTGGTTCTTTTTTGTCTTTATTTGCGGTTTCTTCTCCTGAACAACCGGCCAGGCCGATCAAGGAACAGCTGATCAAGAGTGCTGCCAATTTCCTCATATGCTTCTCTCCTTTTGTCCTGATGATATTTATGTATCTCTCAATTCCTTTTCATTAGACCCATATACGAATGGGAAATGAACAGGATGTCATTCCCATCCCAAAATGATACAAATGAATCACGTTTCAATATTCTGGAATTAAATCAACTCTTATTTACCACTAATTTCACGTTTAAAAACCTGACTGTCACCTTTTGTTCATGAATTTTTCCTATATATTAATTATCATCAGGTGGAACGAACGTCAATGAGTGCCGGAGAGTGTCGAATCCCGTCTGTTAGTTTGGGACTAGAAGCACATGTTAGGAGATGCGCTTACATAGGTATTAAGTTCTAAACCTAAAGTTATAATGTTAAATTTTCAACCGTTGAAGAAGTTCAATACGTGGTAATTTTTAGGTGGTTTATTACAAATGTTAAATTTAGTAGGTAATTGTAATTATTTGTGTGGTTTTGATTTTTGAAATACCCCACCCCATACAGAAAGCTCCCCGATACGGAACGGGGAGCTTTCTAGGATTCACTATCTATAATTTGGGATATTTTAGTTCGTAATTTGTTCAATTAACATGTTTTCTACCTTATCCAACAAAGCTTGTGGTGAGATAACCGGTTCCCCACCTCCTTGGATGAAGTCTTCTCTTCCTCCACCTTTTCCATTGACGAGGGCGAAAATGGCGGGAGCGAGTGTTTTTAAGTTTTGGTCAGCCTTCTTCCCTTTTGCTCCTACGACCTGGAGTTTGTCAGCGTTATGGACGGCAAAGAATACAACCGCTTCTTCTGTATCCGCCACAATCTCACGTGCTAATTGTTGAAGCTCCTGGACGGGACGGTTTTGATAGGCTCCTTTGATAAAGGTCGCCCCATTTGCAAGCGGCATGGCCATACCTTGGAGTTCTTTCGCTTCATCTTTTAAAAGTTCCTGCTTCAACTCGGCTATCTGCTTTTCCTGGTCCTTGGCTTTAGCAATCAGCTGGGAGGCAGCGTCTTTCATTTTGTCCTGTGGAGATTGAAGAACGGATGTCAGTTCCTTTAAGACTTCGTTCTTCTCGTGAAGTTGCCTCAATACCCGGTCCCCGCACACAAATTGGAGCCGGATGTGCCCTTTATGCTTCTCCCAGTCGAGGATCTTGATGGCACCGACTTCTGATGTGGAGCGTGGGTGCGTGCCGCCGCAGCCGTTGTAGTCAAAATCAGGGATGATGACCAAACGGACTTGATCGGATACGGCAAGATCTTTACGAAGCGGGTACGCAGCCGCTTCTTCTGCCGTCATCCATTTCGTCTCGATCGGTCTTGCCTTCCTGATCACTTCATTGGCTAATTCTTCAGCTTTCTGGGCATCCTCCCACTTCATCCTTTCAACAGCGAGGTCGATGGTCAGGATGTCTTTCCCCAAATGAAAACTGACCGTTTCATAATCGAGCGCTTCCGCGAAGGCAGCGGATAGGATATGCTGCCCGGCATGCTGCTGCATATGGTCGAAACGTCTCGTCCAATCGATTTTTCCGGTAACCGTTTCAGCTCGTCCCGCAATCCGCGTTTCAAGATAATGACGGATCTCCCCGTCCACCTCTTCAACATCCGTCACCGGAGTTCCATTGAGTGTCCCTTCATCAAATGGCTGGCCACCTCCTGTCGGATAGAAAGCCGTTTCTTCCAGGACAATGAACGGACGCCCGTCTTCTTCCTGCCCCTGTCTCGTGATGCTCGTCTCGAATCTTGTTATGTATGCATCATCATAATAAAGCTTCTTTGTCATCGTAAAATCCCTTTCCTTCCTTTTTTCTTACTTTATCATATTAGGCTGCTGTACTTCTCACCAAAACATCCCAGTCCTCATAAAATAACAGGAAAATTCCATGGTTTCAGGATGGGTCAACCCTTCAGGAACCAGCATGAGAAGGTGAGAAAATGAACTTTAGCAAAAACACGATTACAGCAATCACCTCCCTGTTTATTCTCCTTTATTTAGCGACTCTGATCTTCTTCCTTAGGGATGGAAGTCATCGGGTGGGGGGCGATTCCAACATGACTTCATCCTCGGGTCAATCCAATGCAACGATCACGATTCATACCAATGTCCAAAATAATATTTACGGCAATTCTGATGTAGAAACCACTATCACCAATAACATGACCAGTAACACCGATTATGATATCCGAAATGATATTGATAACTTGGCAGAAGGAAACGGAGAGTCAAATTTCTCGAACACCATCGACAATCAATTTGAAGGGAAAGCAGAAGGGACTCTTTCCAACTCCCTTAAAAACTACCTGAACGGAAGCGGTGGCTACGGGTTGGACAACAACGTCCTGAACAATCTCGGGGTCAATGTCGATGTGAAAGTCACGAATGATGTAGGAAACGAAACGAATGGCCGTAAGAATGATGGCGGAGGAGGAAACAATGGAGAAGGAAATGAAGGCGGGCAAAAGCCGACACCGGAGCTCGTCTGGGGCATCGATTCCGCCAGTGAAACAACGGAAGATCTTTATGCGTGCGTAAGGGAGAACTTCGGTGACCCTGAAGTATTCGGACGCTATCTCATAACCCGAGACGGGGTCTCGCGCGGCTTAACCGCTGAACAGGTGGACCTGATCCAATCAAAAGGGGACTATATCCTTCCAATCTATAATAATTTCAGCGATGCGACAGGATTTGAAAATGGCGTGAATCAGGCAAATGCCGCCATCAAGGGGGCAAATGATCTTGGAGTCCCTGAAGGCGTTGCCCTATTCGCGGATATCGAGCCGACGTACCCGGTAGATTCAGAGTTTATCAGAGGCTGGTTTGAAACGATGGCCTCCTCGAAATATGAATCTGGCATCTATGGCATATTCGATCCCGACAGAGCCTTATATAAAGCGTACAACCAGGCAGCGGAGCGAAACGGCAATCTATTGAAAGAAAATTATATCTGGACGGCTTCCCCGAATGTGGGTATCACCACGCAGGCAGAAGCCCCTGATTTCGCACCGGAAGCCCCGGACAATTCACTTGCCCTTGGCTGGCAATACGGCATCGACGCCGAGGCATGTAATATCGATACCAACTTATTTGACGGAGATTTACTAGAAGTCCTTTGGAAACCCTGATTCCCCATGAAAAATGCAGCCGCCCATTTAGGTGCGGCTGCATTTTTTTGTTAATAGCGTTCCAATGTATCGATGAGCATATTCCAAAACTTTGCATGGTCGAGCTTCATGGCAAAATTGACGTTGGGCTCTTTGCCCGTCACTCCATTTACGTCCACCAGTGTCATCCCGTAGGTGAGTTCACCTTTCGTTTCGATGTCGACCCGTAGCTTTTTCGTTTCCACAACGGTCGGATCGATGCAGTAAGCGACACTGCACACATCATGGACAGGCGGATGCTCAAAGCCGAAGAACTCCAGGTATGTTTTCCTGAAATACGTCAGGAGTTCACTGACAAAATTAGCGGGTTGGTTGCCGATCCCCCCTATACGGCGGGAGACGTCATGATCCGCGAGCGCCTGATGAGTGAGATCCAGCCCCATCATCGTAATCGGAACGCCGCTCTCGAAAACCACCTTGGCAGCATCTGCATCGACATAGATGTTGAATTCAGCAGCCGGAGTCCAGTTGCCGAACGTCCCACCGCCCATGAGGACAATTTCCTGTATCTTCGAAAGGATCGACGGCTCACGCCTCATCGCCATCGCAATATTCGTCAGTGGCCCGACAGGCACTAGCGTGATATCTCCGTCTGATTCCATCAATGTACGGATGATGAAATCAACCGCATGCTCTTCTCCTGCCTGTTTAACAGGGGCAGGGAGGACTGGACCGTCCATGCCGGAGTCGCCATGAATATCCGCCGCTGTTTCACGTTTTCGGATAAGGGGCTGACTGTTCCCCTTCAGAACGGGGACATCTATCCCTGCAATCTCACATACTTTCAGCGCATTCAACGTCGTCTTCTCCAACTCTGCATTCCCCGCCACGGTCGTTATGCCGATGAGGTCAATCCCCTCATGGCCTGCCGCCAGCAGGATTGCGATCGCATCATCGTGCCCGGGATCGCAGTCAAGAATCATTTTTCGTTTAGTATGTGTCTTCATAGAAGATACCACCTTTTCTACAAGTCTGGTTGATTTAGTACTCCACCCCATAGCGCGTATGGGTCTTTTCAAATTCAGCCGGATCCGGATCGAAATATTCCTCATTGAAATCCGCCACAAATTGATCATCCTTGATGTAGCCCGATCCCCATGTTGGATCCATCGTCAGCCACTTTCCGTCCACTTTCGCTTCGACCCATGCATGGCGCTGTGGCCACCAGCCGCCACGTGCCATCCCTTCAATGAATCTCGCTTCAATATCGCTGGCCCGTAAGAGAGCAACGGCCAGATACGCATAATCCTGGCACACACCCGTTTTTTCATCAAGCGTCTTGAGCGCGCTGTCATCCCACTCAAATTCTGAGTTATCAAGCTTTTGCACATCATAACTTACGTTTTTGGCTGTATAGTCATAGATTGCCTTCGCTTTTTCACGGTCATTCTTTTTACCTTCCGTCAGCTTCTGTGCCAGCTCCTTGATCTCCGGTGCCTCGGACTCCACTCCCCTCGATGGCAGGAGGTCTCGTTTATCCTCGCCGGTCGACTCGACCTCGAATTGTGCAAAGCCATAGAACCTGAACGAATTACTGAATTCTTCCTTGATTTCGGGAACGCTCAGCGTCACCTCATACGTTCCCGGACCGAATCGCAGATAGAAGGAGTCATCAAATGTAAAGTCCTCAACGGGAATGACATCGAGCGCCTCATCCTCGCCTTTCTTCGTCGTCACATAAATATGGTCGGTTTCCGGTCCGAACTCCGCTTCCGGATCGATCGTCCCTTTTACCGTGTACATCCCGTCCGCTTCGTCCCCGCCGTATTGAGGCGATTCCAACGTGACGCCGCGTTCCCGGTACGTGCTTGAGTAATCGATCGGACTCATCGTCCGGTCGGATTCATTATCAATCAGAAGACTCGTTGCCGTCTGGTAATAGTTCTCCCGTTCTTCATCAGGGACGAGCACTTCAAGTTCATGGACCCCTTTTCCATAAAAAAGCGGAACATCATAAGAGAATGCGCCATCCTCCACCGGAATCACGTGCGTCCAGGTATCACTGTCCTTCCTCAGCTTCAGCATGATCGTATCTTTATCCGTCAATTCATCCGCTTTTCCCTTAAGGGAGAACACTTCATTTCCCTTTTTGAAGCTCGAATCCACGTCCACTTCCACGCCTGCGTTGCGGCCGAACGGCGTAACCGTCACATCCCGCTTCTTCTCGGGATTCACATTATGTACGGTGAAAGAAGCCGTGTCGTAAAAATAATTGTCCCGGTCCTTACTCGGCAGCTGGATCCTTACACTGTATTCGCCTTCGCCATTGAAGAAATGGATCGATTCTTTGAACGCCCCATCCTTAATCGGGGTGTAATACTCAAGCTGATCCCCTGCAGCTCCTTCTTCCTTTGAACGGACCTTGATCCAGGCATAGTCCGATTTCAATACGGAAGCCTTCTCGATTTCCCCTTTAATGACCACTTCCCCATTCGCTGCGAATTCCTTATGGGAGGGTTCATCCAATGTCACACCGATCTCCTCACTGTAGGAAGTCAACTCGATCGGTTCGAGTTCAAGCTCGCTGTTCTTCTCCTTGACGAGCTTTTCGTATTTATCTTCTTCCTTCTTTTCCTCTTTTTTTGCTTCCGAGTCAGCCGAACTGCTGCAGGCCGAAAGGAACATCAAGCTGGCCATGAAGCAAAGCAGCATGATATGAATAGGATTTTTTGTTTTCATCTGGTTCTCCTCCATTACTCTCCATTTGCATCGTTTAATTTATGTACGTGTCAGACAATAATTGGTTTCTGATGCTTTTTTACCATTCTGAAGGTGTTTGTAAACCTGTTCAAGTGGAATTTTTTGGATTTATTTAAAAAAGAAAAGCCCGCCATCTTAATTTGATGGAAGGCTTTGTGCACTAATAATACCGCAATTGATTTCCGTGGAAGACTTCGCTTTCAGCGGGTGACCCGTGAGCCTCCTCGTCATGCGAGAAAATTGTCCAGCTCCAGGGCTTAGAGGCACATGCCACACGCCTCTGAGCAAAGCCCTTCCGCTTTTCTGTTAGGAGTCTTCGTCTTCCACTCCAATCAATTGCTGGAACTGGTTGTTTTAATCTTACACCTTAATGACCACCAACAGAATCCACATGGTTTATGTGGTTTTTGTTTAGGAGGATAAAGACGACCGATAGTAATACAAATCCCGCTCCTACGATGAATGGGAGGCTTGGGTTGTAGTGTTCGGCTAGTTTACCTGCCGTGAATGGTGCGATGGCTCCTCCGATGAAGCGGAGGAAGCTGTAGGCTGCCGATGCCGTTGACCGTTCGACTGGTGCCGCGTTCATGACGGCGGTCGTGATCAATGTGTTGTTGTTACCAAGGAATGCACCCGCGAGGATCACGGAGACGATGACGACCCATTGTGTCGTTGTCCAGAGTCCCATGGCAAGAAGCAGCAAGGCGAATAGTGTAAGCATCGCACACATCGACTTGATCGTTCCGAACCGCTGTTGCAGCTTCGGTGCCATGAACACGGAAGTGACGGCTAGAAGCATCCCCCATCCGAGGAACACATAGCCGAGACCGTGCTCATCCAGCCCCATCACAAATGGCGCATAAGCGAGCAGCGTGAAGAAGCCAAAGTTATAGAGTGCCGCGGCAATCCCGAATACGAATAACGAACGGTGTTTCAATGCACGGAACGGATCCGCCAGTGTCGTCTTCGTTTTGGGTTTCATTGAAGGATCCGCTTTTGGCATCAGCACGCTCAGGCCGATAAAGGCGATAACCATGAGCGTTGCCACCCCAAGGAACGGACCTCTCCATGAAATCGCACCAAGCCAGCCCCCCAGTAAAGGTCCGACTGAAATACCAAGTCCGATGGCAGCTTCATAAAGGATGATTGCTTTGGCCGCTCCGCTATTTGAAAGCGAGACGATTGCCGCTAAGGCCGTCGCCACGAATAGCGCATTCCCAAGTCCCCAGCCCCCTCGGAGTCCGACAAGCGTCCAAATATCGTTGGACAATCCACCAAGTGCTGAGAAGATCGCGATAATGACAATGCCTGAAAGAAGCGTCCCTTTGATGCCAATCCTTGAGGACAGCATCCCGGTGATAAGCATCGCCACTGCCATCACGGCATTATAACTAGTGAATAGCAGCGTGACCTGACTTTGCGTAGCATCAAGCTGAGTAGCGATCGCAGGCAGGATTGGATCCACGAGACCAAGTCCCATAAACGCAATGATACAAGCAAAAAAAACAGCCCAAACCGCTTTTGGCTGATCTAAAATCCCTTTTTTATTCACATCGACCGGATCCAGCATCGGCGCTGATGACGGTACAATTGGTTGAGTAGATGACATACCCATTCCTCATTTCTTCTATTATATGATTTAAACTCCACAATTTAGTTGTATGATGAAAGTTTATATTTGTATTATACAACTAAATGTCATCACGTCAATAACCTTCTTCTTTTTAATGTGGTATCATAAAACATATAACTTGTTATTGCGGGGTTATCATAATGAATCAAAACCATTTAGAAAAGATCGAATTGGAGCTCGCCATCCTTATCCGCCGGGCCACCAATCTCTCTTCCCATAAAAAACTGGGCGGCCTTGACCGCTCGGCCTACCTGTTACTGCGGCGGATCGCCAATAAAGGCGCAGCCGGCGTAAAGGTCCTGGCAGAAGAATTCATGCTCGACATTTCCACCATCAGCCGACAAGCAGGGGCGCTTGAACAGAAAGGCTACCTGTACCGGATACCAGACCCTTTGGACGGCAGATCCTATAAGCTGGACGTTACGGAACTTGGGACCACTGTCTTCAAGGAGCATAAACAGGCTCGTCTGGAACGGATAGCAGAGAAAATTGAGGACTGGCCAGAGGAAGAGCGCGAAGCTTTTGGAAAGTTGTTGAAGAAGTTTAATGAGTCGTTGATCGTGTGAGTTTTTTGGGGGAGCTGAAGCAGCTCCCTTTTTTTGTTATTGCATCATACCGACACTATGATGAGAGTGTATATTATCTTCTACGCGGTTTTACTGGAGTGGGTTAGCAAAAAGGCGATCTATTGTTAACCGGATTACCAGATCTCTTCAACAATGTCCCTTGGCCACTTTTACTTGCATTGAAATACATTTAGGTAAAGAGAATTCATTAAATGCAATAAACATATAATGAACCATTATGAACTCCCGGAACTTGCTTTTCTTTAAGTGGAATTTTGCGCTTACAGATTGAAGTGAAGAGGTGTGAAAAATGAATCATTTTACAGGAACGCAATCCCTTTGTCATACATTTGCAGCGAGCATTGGCGGCTACACAATCCTCCCCATTACGCCACAATCCCCCTTCTGCACAGTTGGCTTATCCCAACGTATTGAGGTAAATATGTTGGGAAGATCTGCAGCTGATTCTACCATGGTAACAGATGCTTATTTTGACTTTGGGAATTTCGATGAACAAGGAAAAGCGCTTATTATTGGACGTATCCCTGTTGAGGAACGGAACATCTCGACAGTTACGGACCTTTTGACAAGACAAGGAATCAGACACAATGTTGTCCATGGTTATTTATTTAGTGAACCAAACCTTCCAATTGTTTATGTAGCCAGTATTGAATCGCCTATCTCTTTTGCCTATCGATTGTTACCTGTTTTAAAAGCATTGCCAATTGGATCAACTCATCGGTCAAATACGCCTACCGCTTTAAATTTCAAAAGTACATGTAAGCAAGTAAGTGACATTATGGGAGGCTTTTTAATACCTTACCCAACTCAGCAGTCCTTCTGTAGTATCGCAATACCTCAACATCATCAATTAAAGATATTAGGTCGATGTGCCTCTCAGTCTCCAACCGTGACAGATGGAATCTTTAGTTTTGTCAGTATGGATTCACAAGGATACGCCCTTAATATTGGCCGCATCCCTGTGCAGCTTAAAGATACAAATGTTGTCATGTCGAAATTAACACAACTCGGAATATATTGTAATTTTGTCGTAGGATTTCCTTGCAGTATGCCTATGCTACCTTATGTTTATGTTCAACAAATTGAGGAACCTGTTGTGTTTGCTAAGAAAATTCGTCAGGTACTTTATGGCTATGGTTAATACTAAACTATCTAGGAATGAATATGACTTTACCTTTATTGATCGTTAATTCTCGCTAAAGGTTCTCTACTCGTGCGGAAGCTGAAACCCAACAGGGCGATGCCCTAGGAGGCTCAACCCACGCCCTACTGAAAATAAGCACCTGCAGCGGAAATCACGTACTTCTCACTTTTTCAAAAGCAACAATCTTTACGAAAACAGTTCAAAAGAATCGGGTATTCAATTGAATGATTACTCAATGAAAAACTCCCATCGTTATAAAACTGATGGGAGTAGATGTTCATTATTATCCATTTACTAATTTAGATCTAAGTTTATTTGAGATAAACTCAATAATTAAAATCAGAACGACTAGTCCAATCAGAATCGACCCAACCAGTTCCCATTTATAACCCTGCATGGCGAAAATAAGTGGTGCACCGATACCACCAGCACCAACCAACCCTAGGATGGCAGCTTCACGCATATTCATGTCAAAACGGTAAATCATGACCGATAGAAAAATCGATAATAATTGAGGGATAATGCCATAGCGAATTTTCTCAAATGTATTACAACCAATCGATGTCATTGATTCAAGGACCTTTACATCCAACTCTTCAATCGCATCAACATATAATTTGGCAAGCATGCCGATAGATGTGATTCCTATCGTCAATACTCCCGCAAATGGTCCAGGGCCGGTTACACGAATGAACATCAATCCATATACTAACGCGGGAATGGTTCTGATAAAAATCAATAATAAACGTGTTAACCATGCGATTGGTTTTGGAACAATATTAGATGCTGCTAAAAACGCCAATGGTACAGCCAAAACCGCACCTACAATCGTTCCTAACAAAGCGATGGCAAGAGTTTCCCATAACAAATATAAAACGCCTCTGTCAGTCATATTAAATAGGAACTCAGTATCTGGATGTAGAAGTCCACCGATAATATTAGAAGCAATTTTCATTCCGTTACTGTCCAATTGAAAGCTTATCCCAGTAATTGACCACCCTAGAAGAAAAAGAATGATTGCTGTTACCGTAAGGATGTAACCATAATTACGCGGGGCAGCCAGGAGCTGCTTTTCTACTGTCGTCATACCACGAATACTCCTTTAAATTAACTTTTTTCTAAAGTGTTCACTAACTGTTTCAATCAAATATACAGTGATAACCAGCATGACGAAAATCATCCCTAAGCTTGAATAATCACGCCATCCGATTGTTTCATTGATAAGCTTACCAATCCCCCCTGCCCCTACATATCCAAGAATCGCAGCATAACGGACATTTCCTTCAAAACTGAATAAGGAAGTAGATAAATAACCAGGTAGTATTTGAGGAATTATGGCATAGCGAAAAGCTTGAACCCTTGTCATCCCGATTGATTCCATTGCTTCGAAAGGACCCATGTCTACATTTTCAATCGCTTCGTACGTTAATTTACCAACATAGGAAATGGTAAAGAGGAAAATGGCTACGGTTCCCGCCATAGCTGGCAGATCGAATACATAAGTGGCAATCAAGGCCGTTACAAGTGTGGGCATCGTTCTTAGAAGGCTAAGAACGGTTTTACAAAATGAAACAATGAGTTTATTTTTTATTATGTTAGAAGACGCAAGAAGAGCTACAGGCAAAGCGATGAGTGCCCCAGCAACCGAACCGAACAAGGACATCTTTAATGTAGTCATCAATTCAGGTAAAATCCCGTCTATATAGCCCCAGTTAGGTTTAAGCATTTCACCGATGATGATAAAAAATTGATTGATACGCTTGATGATCACTTCAAAACTAAATCCTGTTGCCTGTGCAGAATAATAAACTGCAATGAAGACAATCAGGAGAATGAAAGGTACTCGCGATCTTTTTTCCAGAACAACCTTACCGTTCTCTAACTCGATTCTTTTGGGAGGAAAGATTTTATCATACATGTGCATGACTCTCCTCTAAGGCAGCTTGTAATTCTTCTGGATTGCCAGCATAAATATCATTAAGAATCGCATCCGTCACCTTCGAAGATTCACCATCGAAGACGACTTCTCCTTTACGAATTCCAATGATTCGGTCTGCGTATTCCAAGGCTACTTCAACGTGATGGATATTCATGATGACAGAAATATTCATTTCTTTATTGATTCGTTTAAAATCGTCCATTACTAACTTTGATGTTACAGGGTCCAATGACGCAATCGGCTCATCCGCTAATATGATATCCGGATTTTGTGCCAATGTACGAGCTAGTGCTACACGCTGCTGTTGTCCACCTGACAATTGGTCAACCCGAATATATGCTTTATCAAGAATCCCTACTTTATCTAAAGCCTCTAATGCTTTCTGTTTTTGTTTCTTTGTGTATAGACCGGTAATTTTTCTCCACAGCGGATTATCAGGGACAAAAGAAACCAGGACATTCTTAATTACTGTCGTTCTTGTTACGAGATTGAAAGACTGAAAAATCATACCGATTCTTCGACGGAAACGACGAATTTGGTTTCCTTTAAGATCAGTGACATTCGTTTCATCCACTAGTAATTTTCCGTCAGTAATATCATGCATACGGTTGATACAACGAATTAACGTTGATTTACCCGCACCTGATAAACCGATGACCGCAACGAATTCACCTTGATCAATCTTCAAATTAATATCTTGTAAAGCTTTTGTACCATTGGGATACGTTTTTTCTACATTAATAAACTCGATCATGGGTATTACTCCATTCTTTTAAGGTTTCATGAAAATATGCTTTTCAGTATGAATGCGAAAAAAGGAGAACACCTTATTTTGGTGTTCTCTCTTTTATATAAATTGTAAATGTAACTAATGTTCCTGGTTAGTTTTTAAGACCTTTTAAGAATTCCTGTGCATCTCTCTCACCATCATAGTCAGAAGCTTTTGCCTTTTGGTAACCTTCATGACTATAGATACTGATTACTTCTTTACCTTCTTCTTTTTGAGCAATATTAATGAATGCGTCTTGAAGTGCTTTTTTCAGGTCATCAGACATGTTTTCTGAATTTTTACTAACAGAAACTGTATCGTTAAAAATTGGCTGAGTCACACCAATTACATTTGTTTCATCCCAAATAGATGCTGTGCGGCTGAAATCACCAGTCCATTTATCCACATTGTCACGACGTGCATCAGCATATGCAACCATGATGTCTACTTGCTCGGCAGCTAGTTTTGCAAATGAATCACCATATCCATTAGCTTGTACAACGTTGTCTAGGTCAGTAATACTCTTTCCGAATTTATCTTGTAACCATAGTGTCGGATAGATATAACCTGATGAAGAAGATGTTGATTGGACCGCCCAGTTAGCACTGTTTAGGTCTTCCCATGTTAACTCTTCACCATTGTTGATTTTGTCAGCAAGTTCTTTCCCTTTCTTTGAAGGGCCTGCGATGAATAATCCACGGTAGTAAGTAGCTTGCTTATCTTCCAATCCTTCTGTTGGCTTATTGTCATTCCATTCTTTAGGATTATCAGAGTCATTTGATAATGCTGCACGTGTTGCAGTTAAAATAACTTCAGCACCATCTTCATATAATACATATGTTCCACCTGGAATTAATCCTACATCTGCAGTTCCAGCCGAAAGAGCTTCCCCTACAGCTTCATATGTAGTACCCACATTGATTTCTACATTTTCAACATCAAATCCAAGATTGCCAAGTTCGTCTTTTAAAAGACCTTTAAGTGGCTCAGTTGCTGTTACAATTTCTTCTGGATCACGTGATGGGACGAAACTGACATTTAGTGTGTCAATCTTTGTATTTCCATTTTCACTAGTTTCTTTGTTCGCTTCATCTGTACCGCAACCTGAAATGATTCCAATAATGAAAAGAAGTGCAATAATGAAATTAAATTTGTTCTTCACAACTTTTTCCCCCGTATTTAATATTTGATTTCTAAAATGGAATTTCCAGAATAAAGTATAGCATATTATTCCTAGTTTATATTGTAAATATTTCGTAAATTGTAAATTTAATAGTACATTTGATCGATTAAACGATATAATGAAACCAAATTAAGTAGAGGACGGTTATAGCCATGAAAGACATAACAGATACATGTGAGTTGGTCATTCTCGAAACCAGTGATATTCACGGAAATGTTTTCCCAATAAATTACGGGAATAATCAACAATCAAACTCAGGAATTGCAAAGATTTCAAGTCTTATTCACAAAGAGAAAAAGAAATCTGATTATACAATCCTTATTGATAATGGGGATGTCATTCAGGGAACACCACTAACCTATTTCTATGCCAAATTCCTTTCTGATAAACAAAATCCGATGATCAGCATTTTAAATCATTTACAATATGATTCTGCTGTCCTTGGGAATCATGAATTTAATTATGGAATGGAACTGCTAAAAAAATCAGTGGACGAATCTAATTTCCCTTGGATTTCTGCAAACATTCTCAATGAAGATAACAATCAACCAGCGGTTGGTCCTCCATATTTCATTAAAGAGTTTCCGAACGGTTTACGAATAGCGACCCTTGGAATCACGACCCATTATATCCCAAACTGGGAAAACCCCAGTCATATAGAAGGATTAACGTTTAATGATGCCTTTGAAACAGCCAAAAGATGGGTGAAATACATACAAGAAAACGAACAATATGATGTACTAATCGTTTCCTACCATGGAGGGTTTGAAAGAGATTTGACTTCCGGGAAGCCTACTGAATCATTAACAGGTGAGAACCAAGGTTTCCGCATCTGTCATGAAATAGAAGGAATTGATGTGCTACTGACTGGTCATCAACACCGAATGGTCTCCACGACTCTTAATGGGGTAACGATTGTGCAACCAGGGTTCAATGGCCAGGCTTTAGGAAAGGTAACGCTTAAACTAGAGCATCAAAATGGAAGGTGGCAAGTTGTAAGCCGTTCTTCCGAATTAATAGAGGTAGATCATACAATTGAAGCGGATGAAGAGGTTCTAGCATTAGCAAAAGACTTAGAGAAACAAACGCAAGATTGGCTGGATCAACCAATCGGTACGATTATCGGAGACATGTCTATTGTAAATTCCTTCGACGCTAGACTAGGAGATCATCCAATGATTGAATTCATCAATAAGGTGCAAATGGATGCAGCAGGCGTAGACATATCCAATACCGCACTTTTTAATAATGAATCTCCTGGTTTTTCAGAACGTGTGACAATGCGTGAAATTGTTTCCAACTATATATATCCAAATACCTTAAAAGTCATCAGAATCTCAGGACAGGACATTAAAGATGCCTTGGAGAAATGCGCAACATATTTCACCTTGAATGAGAAAAATGAAATTACAGTCAATCCCGAATTCGTTGAACCAAAGCCCCAGCATTATAACTATGATATGTGGGAAGGACTTGAATACGTCCTAAATATTTCGAAAGAGGTCGGTTCACGGGTGGAAAGACTTACGCGAAACGGAAAGCCACTCGATCTTACTGAACATTATGATGTAGTAATGAATAATTACAGGGCCGGTGGCGGTGGTGATTACGAAATGTTTAAAGATAAACCGGTGATAAAAGAAATTCAGACAGATATGACAGAACTACTCGCTGATTATTTTCTAAAAAGAAAAACCGTAGAAGCAACCTGTAACCATAATTGGAAAGTGACGCGTGAAAATTAGGCGGAGGCTATCTGATACCCATTCACTACGGCATATCTATTTGATGTTATTTTCCTATCTGAATCTGTCTTATCCATTCATGAACATGACTCGTCACAGCGACAAAAACAAGTTTCATATTATGTGTATCTACAAGTGATTCAGGAAATGAAAAAAGCTTCTCATAAGTTTGAGAAGCTTTTTTCATTTGCATTGCCTTTAGAATGATATACAGAATTTGCGGCTTTCTTCCGTGAGCGCCATGTACAAAGCCAGATACTGATTTCGTAGAGCAAAAACATGGGGATGAGTACAAATAGTTGGGATACGAAGTCTGGCGGCGTGATGACGGCCGATAACACTACGAGTCCTAAATAAACATATTTCCTATATTTTTTCATAAAACCGGGAGTCAATATTCCTATTTCGGTTAAAAATAATACGATCGCTGGCAATTCAAAGAGTAACCCTAAAGGAAAGACGATCTGAAATAAAAACTTGAAATATTTTTCCGCTGTGAACATCGTTTCAAACATCTCTTCGGACAGCGAAACGATAAAATCAAATACCATCGGGAATACGATAAAGTAACCAAATGCAAGACCACTCAAAAATAATAAGAATAACAATGGAATAAAAAACAAGGTTGCCCTACGTTCTTCTGGTTTCAATGCAGGCTTTACAAAAGCCCATACCTGATAGGTTAACAAAGGGATCAATAGAGTGAACGCACAAATACTGGAAATCGTGAAATATACCCATAGGATATCAGAAGGTCCCAGCACCGTAAGCTCAAGCCCTGCATCATTCAAGATCCATCGATAGATATGCTTTACACTTAAGAAGCCAGCAATCAATAGAACAGCATAAGCCACAGCCACTGTTATAATCCGTTGTCTCAATTCTTTCAAATGAATCTGGATGAACTCCTGCTTATTCATATCTACTCCTCCCTCTTAGAAAAAAGAGGAACCGGCTGCTCAACCAGCCAAGTTCCTCCTATTTCTACTCTTAGGATTCCTTTTGTATAGGAGCTGAGTCCTCTGTCTTGGCTTTTTTTGGTTCCTCATCTGACATTATTTCTTTGGTACCCTTCTTGAATTCACTCAGGGTCACCCCGAAAGATCGCCCTATTTCCGGAAGTTTTGATGGCCCGAATACAATTAATGCAATGATCAAAATTAAAATTAATCCTGGAATGCCAATACTTTGCAACATAAATACCCTCTCCTCCTTTTTTTATAGTAAGCTCCCTTTTAAAACATTAATTTTCACTTCACCATTTGGCACTTCACATTGCCATAAAAGCTTTCTGGTCGCTTGCGGTTTTTCAATATTATCTACCGAATATGCTGTCCATTTTGCTTTTGCCTTGGTAAGCTGCAACATTGCATATCCGTGCGTCGTACTGTCAAATAAGTCAATCCAAGGATTCTCGATTTTGATGATATTTTGAAGCTCTTTAAACAGCAACTCTGCCGTAATTGTTGTTCCTTCACTAAATTTCCCCTTCAAAGCCTTGACCAGTTCATCAGCGGCGTCCAATGGTATTGGACTAGAAACATCAGGTGCTGAATTTAGGGAGTTGCGAAGGGTTTCTCGTAAGTTACTTGACGTGATGGAGCCAACCATTAACTCCACCCCGAATTTTTCACCGTTAGGCACATAGTCGTTTTGCATATAAGACGCTTCAAATGTGTGGAAATCGCCAGTTAACGCAAGAAAGTTTTTTATCCCATTGTTTAACACCGTTTGGGCAATCTCACTTCTTTCATATGCGTAGCCATCCCATGCATCAAGGTTTAAATATTTTCCTAGTGCTTTCAATTGTGTTACCTGTACTTCATTCCCCCAAATCTTCCAGGTTCCCTTGGCATTTTTTAACTCATTTAAAAACCATTCCTTTTGCGTTTTCCCAAGCATTGTTCGACTAGAAAGGTTAATATCCTCACAGCCCTGCGCCAGATAACGGTCTAGCGTTTCTTCTCCGCAAGGGTGCGCACTTCTGTAAAGTCTTTCATCCGTCATGATGATGGATGCAAGATTTCCTAACACTATCGAACGATAAATTTTAACGGAATCCTCAAACGTTCCATTTGGATTGTATGGGACACGAGCCGGAATATACTCAAACCAGACTTGATTAGCAATGAGGCGTCGAGCAGGATCCGACTCAGGATTATCATCAGGTGCGACCGCAGGATAATACGTGTCGTTTGCAAACTCATGATCATCCCAAATTCCGATCATCGCATGGTTTTCATGAAGCTTTTGTAGGTCTTTGTCCGAACGATACGTCTGGTATAGCTTACGATAGTCCTGAATGGTAAATGCCTTTCCTTGTCCACTCGGGAGTGTAATTTGACGTTCTTCCAGGTTCCCTTGGTAGGCAGCGTCTCCTACGGATTCATAAATGTAGTCTCCAAGATGCAGGAAGAAGTCCATTTCCTCATCTGCCATATAACCAAGAGCGTTAAAAAAACCATTGGTATAATCCTGACAGGAAACATACCCGATGGTTGCAGACTGAACATCTGCTCCTTCTGTTGGCAATGTCTTAAATCGGCCTGTCCTACTTACAAGCCCACTTTTTGTAATGAAGCGGTAGTAGTATGTCTGTTGGGAAGCAAGTACACCATCTAAATCGACACGTACTACGTGGTCATGGTCCTTCCAGATTGGCGAGAAGCCTCTCATCTCCACTTCAGAAAAATCCGCTTTTTTACTTATCTCAAACATAATGAATTTACCCTGATTAATTCCTTCTTCTAAAGATGTATCATTAGTTGCTTTATTTTCAAGCCAATAAATGACTTCGCTAGAGAATTCTTTATCCGTTAATCCAGTTTCCATAGAAGGATCCACCCTTGTCCAAAGCATAGCACCAGTTGGCGTAGGATCTCCTGAAGCAATCGACTGCGGGAATCCTTTTCCAGCACCTTGTGTTGCAGCATATGGCTCAACCGTTGTTGCTGCTTCTGCCGTGGAGACCATTGACGTCAATCGAGAGATTCCGGATGTCTCTAATGCCATTACCGCAGATCCTGCTAAGAAGTACTTCAAAAACGTTCTGCGTGATTGATCATAGTTGTTGCTTGTTTGATGAAGCTCCTTTTTCTTATCCAAGGTGATTCCTCCTTTAAGTGAATTCACCATTTATCTTACTATCAGAATTTCAAGTCAATGATAAGGAGTTATTACAAAGTAATTAGAGAAAAGTTAAAGGATAGAAATAAATACGGATTTATTTGTCTCTTTATAAAAGAAATGACTTGAAAAGAAAATAGTGGGTGTAATAAGAAGGGGATTGAATAGAAAATAGACATAAATACAGAAAACAAATAACGCTAGTAGAGCTAGCAGGGAGAAATAATTAACTTAAGGACCTTGAAAAGTCTAGATGGCACAAGTCTCTAGGTTACAAAGAATAGGTATAGATCAATCCTATCCTAATAAAAGAGGTGCGTTTTATGATATCAGATATAAAAAAAGAAGCTTCCCACAAGTGTCAACTCATGAGAAACTCCTTTTTCACCTCATTAGTAGTAAGATGGTTGCATTTCACTCTCACCTTACTCAAAAACCCATTCACATCAAGGGTTTGAGGGCGTTATTACATCATGCCGCCCATGATACAATCCAGTTTTTATAAGTATTTATTATTTTTTTCTGTAGCATATGTCCATATTTCAATTAAATACAGTTCGATAAATCCAGTTCAGTTCTATCACTCAAATAAGTTCGTGGTCACCTTGTGGTCAACCATTAATCACTGAAGTAGTTAAAGAAAGAACTCGATAATAATAACATTAACTCTGCGTTAGTTTCTATTCTTAAATTCCAGTTATTTTAGAATCTCTACAAGTCGCACTCCTTGTTCGACTAGATCTAAATTAAATGGAAGTTGGGTTAGAGTATCGTCTAGTAGAGATTTATGTTCACTAATTGTCGTCCACTTACCTTTTTCAAGCCACAGTATTTTTCCAGAGGTAGTGACAAGCTTACTACGATCAGTTGATTTTGCAAGGCTGCTGTCTTTATTGCAAAGATGTGGCTTTTCATTAATGACCGCTTCATAAATAGGATTGATATGCATAGCTTGAACAGTTTTACCGCTCAGCTTCTCAATCAGAAACTCATCCTCATGTTCAAAAACAAAAGTTAGGTGTGAGGCATTGAATATAACGGGATATTTTACAAAATAGTATGCGTAATGAGTTTTTTCCCATGTATTATTTGTCTCAATTATCTTCTGAAGAGTTTCTTGTACTGATTGTTTTTTTGTTGAAAAATAGTGTTCCAATAATTCATTCCAAACTTTTTGAAGTTTGGGGGATGTCCATATGAATGACTTTCGAAAATTCCCACCATATAAATATCTTTCGCAATTAAAGAAATCCCCAAGCGATGAGTACCCAAGATGATGCTTATAGTCCTCAAAAGTTAGCAATGCTCTTGCAATTAGCCCTTGATCTACCCCTAACATTTCTTTTACAAGAGGGTATAAGTCATCACCATATTTTTTTAACGGCTCGCGTAGAACGGTGAGATTTCCTGAAATCTCCCGTAAATCTTCTAGCTTAAATAAGACTTCCCTTAAACTTGGTTTTTCATTAATTAACTGAGCTTTAAAGCGTTCCTGCTCAAAACTGTCTCGGGTATAACCAGGTAACTTTTTATTTGCTTGCAATGTGGTATATGGATTGTTATGACTTTCAATCAATACATCAACTGCCTTAAAAATTTCTCCAATATCATCATAACGTAAGTTAGAGATATATTCGCCTTGTCTTTCTTGTCGAACACGTTGAACGAGATTTCGAATTATACGTAAGATATCTGGTAGTTCCTCTTTTTTCCCATGAAGCAGAGCTTGTGTAACGGTATAAAAATAAATTCGCTCTGGAAGGGTAACATTTCCGCTTTCGACCAGCTTTTTGAAGATATTGGGTTCTGTAATAAATAATGGCGTCTCCTTTTCAATATTTAGAAATAACTCATTTATGTCAGTAACTTGACACCAGATTTCTAATACATCAAAAAGATACTTCACTGCGATTTCTTCATTATATATTCCGCTGAGCACATCCATATCAATATATCGCTTATTTTGAAATATATCCGAAGGGATATCTTTCTTCATTTGTAGAACAGATGATACAAAAGTAAAAATGTTTAAAAATGGACGATCTATTGTTTTCTCCGGCCCTAAATGTGACCATAATAAATTGGTCCAATCCTGATCAAGCTTAGATGAAAACTCACTTATCTCTTCGTCATATCCAAGAGATTCAAGCAATTGTTCAAATTGTGCTTTAAAATTCTCAAACGAGGTTAAAGCTCTCCCTCTTGCATTCATCTTAATATATAATTCTTCATCTAATTGGTATTCATCAAGGTCCATAAATGCAAATGTGATTGGACAATCATCACTTAAAAGAACTGGTAATGCTTTTGGGGTGAATAATTTCATCTCCAAATGAATCTTATCAAGCATCTCTAGCATTCCTTTAATATTCGGATCAAAATTCCATTGGTGACGAAACCACTTTTCATTACGAATTACCGCAGATAAGAAACCCTGTGAAAATTCTTCTTTCGTAATGCTACTCTCAATTAAATGATCAATAAACTCCTTTGTTGTAAGTCGCGTTTCATACGAAAAACGTTTTAAAAGCCCCCCTAACTTCCCATCCTCCTTTATATTTAAATACCAATGCAATAAAAATAAAGTTGTCAGTCTTTGTTGTCCATCTAAAGGAAAAAGGACCATTTCATCATTTTTCTCCTTAATAGTTCCATATATAAAATCAAAATCTAGCGGCTCACCTTGAAGTGCTTTTTTAAGTGAAGGCACAAGTTTGTCGCGAACATCTTTCGCTTTCTCATCTTTTCTTCCTTGAGCATAATCCCGCTGAATTATCGGGACACATATTCGGTATTCTTCCAATAACTTCAAAAAAGTATATCTCATAAAGATTCCACCTCCTTTACAAATCTGGAAAGCGTACCCTTAATTGCAGCAAGGTAATTTTGACGGTCGCTTTGTGTCCAGACCTCAAAGCTATCAACTTGCGCACTGTAATATTTCATAAATGTGTTACGTGTAGCAAGTGGTACGAAGCAACCCTCTTGGTCATATTTAATTAGACGTTTATATTTTACAGGATAGAAGTGATTGCTTAAGCGACTGTTAGTAGCCTGATCTAGTAATACCAAATTTTCAATCCCATCACTTTCGTAGGCTAGCTCACCTCGTAGTTGTTCAAACACAGTTTGGGATAGTTGTTCAAATTCAATTTCTGTTAGTTTTTCTATATCGACTTTTTTTAGTCGGATCACTAAATCCTTATAATCTTTTTGAATTTCCAAGAAATTAATTGCATCAATAATCCAAACAGACCATTGTGCTTTTGTACGCAGCCCCTCTGTATTTCGAGCATGGATATGCTCTAGACTCCAACTTTTATTGCTATGATACTTATCGAACGGGAACATACTGTTTGATTGTTGCTGATTGAGCATAGTAAGAACATTGAAGAGTAATAAGACTTGTTTAATTTCCTCATAATTATTATAATAATCAAGCTCTTCTAATCGATCTACACGGATGGTTTTAATGATTTCTTGACCAAGCATTTCCTTAAAATGTTTCTTCGAGGCAACTTTATCACTATTAAATAGTGTAATATACTTTGTGATAGGTGCTTTGATTGTTAAATAACCTATATAATGGTATAACTCTCTATCTTCGAACCATTCTTCAAGTATTGCCATTATAGCCAAGATGTCTTTCCAGATTTCTGTTGGTTTATACTCCTGTAATTCATAAAATGTATAGTAGGGATCAGCCTGAGTCATTGTTGTGTTATTAGCAATAATGTCAAATAAGAACTCAATTCGATTTTCATAATGTTTGTTCACACCAAGAAAATACCATAATGAATTTCTATGTAAAGATCGTTCAATATGATCCCACTGCGTCGATAATTCGACCCGCTCTTTATAATCAAGATCGATCATTAACCTGGCCTTCATGAGTTCTGCACTTGTTAATGGGATTTTACCTACATTTAGTCGACTAAATACCTCACGCTCTTTTGTTGTAGAATGGACCTCATACCATATAACTTTCACTTGTTCTCCAAGCATAATAGAAAACTTTTTCTTGACCGTTTGTCTATTAGTTTGAATTCCTTCAAACCAACTTACTACTGTAGAATAGGCTTCTCGCATAAAGTGAAAATCAATATTGTTATGGACTTCTTCTAATTCTTCCTGACTTCCTAAGCCCCGTAAAAAATCCGTACTTCCTTTACGTGTCTGATACTCTAATTCATATGAATCTTCCTTTAGGAAAGATAATATAATTGAAATTGTAGTTAATCGCTGTTGTCCATCAATTACTTCATAGCTACTATCCTTACGTTTCCGTACAACCAACGGCTGTAAGCAATAAAAAGCCTTTGGATCCCCAAAGCTTTTTCCCATAAACTCGTATAAATCGTCTAGTAAATTTTCTACTTGAGTAGCTGTCCAACGATAACCACGTTGATACGAAGGAATGTAAAAATGACCTACATCGATTAATTCGTTAACCGACCTCAACATAATATGCTCCATTTACTGTCCCCCTTTTTGATTATTATACAATATTTAGAAATTTAAATAAGTAAATTAGAAATAGAGATATTAACCTCCCTACTCTTTCTTTCCGTGGCAGCATAACTATATCTTTCTAAACACTATAAAATACTTATGAATAAAGACCTATTATTCAGGAGGATTTTTTAGGAATATTAGTAAAAAGAAGTTAGGGGAATTAGAGAAATGATAATAGGGAAATAAAAAAAAGAAGACTAACCCTAGGTGGTAGAATTAAAAGATTTTGGAGAAAATAATAAATTTCAAGAAAACAACAAAAGGAACCCCCGACTTTGAGCGTTCCCCCTTATAATTTTAGTAATTTCCCTTATTCATCATTTCCTGCTTTACTAAGACTAACCATTTCTTGATAAGCAGAAATGGAAACCTCAAGGTGCTTTGGATTAGGTTTTGAGGTAAAAAGGAACCATTGTAAAGTATAGCTGAAAGCATATACCGGTGTAAGTGCTCTTTTAATCCACATATGATTAATTTTGTAAACTTCATAACCAAAACTGAATGAAAGAAAACCTCCAAGAAACTTGTTATCCAGCAGATAATAAAAGATAGAATAAAAGATTAAAATAAACACCAGAAGGTTCGTACCACATTGCTTATGTACTCTCGAGTACATTTGAACATTCTGTAAAGATATGTCTTGTGAGTCTTCGTAAGCATTATCCACCATATGTTCTGCACTATGGTATTTTCCCACTTCAGTGATTTTTATAAATATTGAAGCACACATTAAAACTCCCAAAAGGAAAATAAAATGATACGGTGGGGTAAAAAAAAGATAAAAAAGGCTGCTTGTATCTCTCTCAGTTGTCTCATGTGTTACATTCTGTAAGATTAACATGGTGAAAAACAGAACTAAAGTTATTAGGTAGAGTCTCCAGTTTAATATCACCAATTCTATCATTAACCACATACCTCTTATGAAAGGAATCTTATCAAATAACTTCCCCACTTTTGTTCCATTACTTCCATTTGTGGAAACTACATTCACCTCGATACATCCGTCTTTCTTTCTACTTGCCTTTACTCTATGACTTCGGTTATAGAATATCACAGAGTTAAAGCCCGCTTGCCCGCCAGATATTAAACTCATCTTCTCCCCCCCTTGAAGAGTTTGTTTTATCCAATCATTTTTATGGTTATAGTTCTGTCTATCCTATAGAATTTTGAAGTAGCTTCTGTATTTTCCTAGCATATTTTGATTCTTCAATAGTTGGGATAACTTGATTATTCGTTTTACCATCAGCTATACTGTTTATCCATATAACCTCAGTCGAAGGTAGATCAATTTTGTTTTTAATGCAGTGATTAAAGAAGTCTAGCTTAGTTTCAATTATTGACATTCCCCTTCTTTTGAGCCTTTTATAAATATTTGTACCATTAAGTAACAAGTCACTCTCTCTGGCAACTTTATAGTCATTTATGGATAAAATTTGACTATAAGATTCAAGCATATACTCAAACGTTGAAAATGCTAGCTGTCTAATTTCATTTTGCTTTTTGATATTTTCTTTATTTAAATGGGTTTGCTCATTGATATTTAGAACTCTTATAATATCTGCCACTCTTGCCCGTTGCTCTTCATTAACCTTATTTTTTATATTTCGGCCAATGTTTTGTTTTACTTTAATTAACCAAAGTATTTCCCTATCGGGAATAAGGATCTGGTTTTGCACACAATAATCAAACAGTTTTAATTTCTCGTCAATAAATTTTATTTTTGAAATACGCTTATTTAGTTCTTGTAGCTTATCATCATATACCTTGGCTTGGATTTCGGCTCTATTCAGAATATACCCAAACTCCCTAAGCATGTATAAAAAGCTTTCCAGTATCTTATCTTCATCCCAGTAACCACGTGGCTTGAATCGTGTTTTCATATTAAATATCTCTGCAAATTCTTCATATGTACTATGTCGACGTATAATTTCAAAATAAATTGATCGATATCCGTTATTGACCAAGGTAGTCGTATTTGGGAGAAACTCCGGATCCTCGCTAATCTCCATAACTTTAGAAAACAACTCTTCATCACTAAGTAGACCAGAGGGGATAAATTTACTTTTCTCTATATATTTGTAAGGAAGGTTATGATATTCAGAAAAGATATCGAATAGTGATTCTTGTATACTTCTATAATTTTGTTTTTCAAAAGTTTCTGGCCCCTCTATGCTAATATACTTACCTTCAAAATAGTCTTCATAAAGCCTTTCCTTTTCAAGCCTAGTCACGTTATATTCAACACCCCGGGTGGATAGGTTATCTTTTTCAAATCCCCATACCTCTACATGTAGTTCTCTTTCTCCTGGGATAGGAATAAGAAAATCACTCCGATAGTCCATATTGGGAAAAGGGGATTGCTCTCTTTTATAAGGAATCTTATTCTCGAATAAGTAGTTTGCTACATACACTTCATACTTACTTGAATTATAAAATCCACTGTTATCCCGCAAGTCCTCTTTATTATCTAGACCAAGCCTTCTTTTTATTTCATATATACCTCCATGATATTCTAATACTCTGTATCCCACTTTCAATTCTTTCATAATTATACTACTTGTTGGGAAAACATTATTATGCTTTGCCATCAGCTTCTTAATTGCTTCATAAAACACAAATTCATCCTGATAAAAATCTGAAGATTTACGAGGTGCCACCAAATTAATATCAAGATTATGCTTAATTGCAATACCAATTGCCATAGTAGAAATACTTTTTGGGCTAGGGTTTCCTCTTTTATTTACTAAATTACTATGTAACTTCTTCCCTTCGGGATTATCTTTCATCCTATAAATGGTTCCGTACTTAAGGATATACTTTTCTAATTCCCTCCTACGATTTTCATCAAAAGTCCAATAACCATTGTCTTCTTTTTTTAACATTCCTCTATGTTGTTTATAGATCAAAACATCACGAAACTTTTTATACTTACATTTATCACAACAATCCTTTTTTACAAACTCCCTTTCTTTTAAATAATGCGAATATTGTTTCCATAGACTATTTTTCTTCCTTACTGTTATACCCTCCTCTAAACAGTAATCACATATTACATCAACTGGTGTATCAGAGTATTGGGCTAAATGCTCAACTCTGACAGGAAACCAAACATTCATTTTTGTGAAAGTATAACCCAGCTCTATAAACCTTTTTTTGTTTCTGGCGTTCCACCTTACAAATGTTCCTTTAGTCATAAGCACAGCTTTGCTCCCTCCCAACGAAAAAAACACTTTACTCTATTCCCTTTGACCCAGGGCTAGATTTGTTCTATATTCATTTTGGACGTCCTGCTTTCTCACAGATAAAGACGTGAGTAGGTACTTTACCAGTTAGCATAATATAGAAAGGTTAGGGAATGATATGGTCAACTGGACTCTTTAAATTGAGGATGCTCGCTCTAAGTATATTAATTTAGTAATCGACCTGATTTTGAATCTTTTTCATCTGATCGTCCAACCTTTTTTATACAGCGGGTTTAAAGATATTGCCAGTTCTTCTCTGTCATCAATTACATTCACAAAACTTCCACTTTCATCAGGTAACTGAGAATAATGAAGATAAAAATTAACCATACCAGAAGGAACTTTAACCTTATTTGACATCCATGAATTCATTTCTTCCCTTGATACAAAAATCCCCTCTATATTACCTTTCTTTTCTGTTACATATTGGGTTTTTTCATCCGCCTTTACTAAAAGAGCATAGTAGTCATAAGACTTAAAGATATTTTGTGACCCTTTATTCCATGCTTTTAACCGATTAGGCTTATAATCCATCCCTTCATCAAAGGTAGAATAATCACGTGAAGAACTAATATATACACTTATCGTTTCTCCTCTGTATCTACATGTAAGTACATTATGTTTTTGGGTAACAAATTCAATTCCCTCATTAGCTTCTATTAATTTTCCGCGAGTAAAATCGATCATTTCCGCTCTAGTAAATGTCCGTTTTTTCCGCTTATTTTCATTGTGAGAATGTACCACTGTGTTATTTTCCTCCTTTTCCCCTCATATTACTCGTTATATGATTCGCCCACTAAATTTTTTTAGTTGAACCTTTACACTATATAAAAATAAGACCTTGCCCCTCAGCCAAGGTCTTATTTTGTTTACCCTTTAACATTCTCTTTTTCAAATACTTTAGAAAGGGATTTTAACAGTTCAGCATCGAGCTCAATGTTATTTTCATAAGCATATTTAATACCATATCCCAAACCAAGAGTCACACTTCCTGCTACTCCAGCTCCAAGAACTGACTTAGCCCCCGGGATTTTATTAAGAGCTTTCTTAAATATACTTTTTCCTATTTTTCCAGTCATAGTTGCTATGACTAGCTCTTTAGCTCTATCTTTTGTTATAGGTTTCTCATACAATGCGGCTAACTTTACCATGAGCCCCACCTGTATCACCGTTAGAGGTTTAGTGTCTGATTCCAAAAGCGGATATGCTCCTATTGCTGCAGCAGAAGTTGAAGCTCCTAATATCCACCTATTAGCTATAGAAGATTTTTCTCTAACATGCTTAGCGAATAAAATATCCTTTTTTTTAAGCATAAGGATATCTAGGATAGTACTTCTTAATAAATCGATATTCTCGCCTGTTTTAGAAGAAATAGGAGTAACTTTATAGTTATTGCCTGTATTATCTCGAATATATTTTACAAGGTTAGGTATATCTTCGGCAGCATCTATTTTATTTAATACAAAAATTATTTCCTTGTTAACCTTACTTATTTTTTCAAAGTACTTTTTTTCACCCTCTGAAAATACAGTTCCAGCCGCGTTCAAGAAAAATAAAATTACATCTGCTTCCTTAAAGAACTTAAAAGTTTCTTCCGAATTTTCTCTATTAATATCATTCAACCCTGGAGTATCAGCAAAGATAATTTTATCCTTATATTTATACTTTTTAACATTAGTAGTCTCTCCCGGCTTAGAACCCACCGATGCTACTTCATCTCCAATTAGTTTGTTGATTGTTGAAGACTTGCCAGAATTGACGTCTCCGATCATAGCAAACAAAATTTCTTTTTTAAGTTGTTCATTGACACTATTTATTTCTTCTTCGTACGCTTTGTCGAATTCTTTATCATCAAATTTAACCAAAAGATTCACTCCCTTTTCTGAATTTTAACAAAAGTAATAGGACTCTCCATTTGTTTTTTTGTCTACAGCAGGCGGTTTTACTTTGAAAAATACATTGCATATCTTAACTAAATTCAAAATTCCTATTGATCAAACAGAATTTTTTGTTATTAAATAAAGGAAAAACTACTTTACCATTCATTCGTGCATATGCAGTGATAAATTAGAATGATATATCTTCTGCGATTGCAATTCCGTTACTGGTGATAATTAAAACGTCTTTCGCCTTTATAGAACCCATTATTCTATCTAGGCGAACGATACATCCCTTTTGACTAAATTTAAAAGGGTTAATCCTTATAGAAGAAAAAGCCTTTATCTTCATTTATTCAGGAGTAATTATTTTATTAGCAGCTGGACTACCAGTTTTCTTTTTATGTTTCTGTGTGTGAGCATCTTGATATGTAATATCTAGCACAAAATCTTTTTGAAATTCATTTCTCATTTTCAATATTGAAATTATAGCTGGGCTTTCTGCATTAATTTTATCATTCGTAGTAATATCAAGTTCATCACAATCATATACATCTAAACCATTAAGCTTAACCTTCAAAAGTATAGCTTCATGACCTTTATTCTTTAAGACAATTTTCCGGCCAGCATTCTTCGTATAGGCAGAGAATTTAGCTTTTAGTTTATTTTCCTTTTGTTCTTTTTTATCTTTTAATTCTTCAATAATTTTCTTTATTGTAAGTACATTCCTAGAAAAAGAAACTACCCCTATAATATAGCCCAAAATTACTGAACCGCTGATAATTTCCCAGTTTTCTTTTAAGAATAAAAAAACACTGTTAAAGTCCAATATTAATTCCCTCTTTCCAATGTATCTATTTAACAAAATTACCTAAAACACTCTTCACTTCTCGTTAAACCTCGAATTTTTAAACATTGATAAATCCCTGATCAACCGTTCACTAATGATCCTTATACCAAATCTTTTATCGTGTTATGTATATAAAGATCAACTGGAAAGTTCAATACGGGTCTGCTCCAAATTATCGGAAATTTCAAACGGCAAATGAATTGTATCAGATTCTGCATTTCTTTTTTCAAGTTCAGAATTAAATAGTCCGTAGTTAATTAAATAATTCTTGTGATCATTTAACTGTGCATAAATCAATAATTTCACAAAATACTTATAATAATTATTGGTTTTCTCCGTTATACCATCAATTTTTTTAAGCGTTTTATTTAGTGAGGCTTCGTCCATGTTTTTAAGGAAAAACCAAGGAATATAATTTTCTTCTCCCAATAATACAATTCTTTCATTTAGAAAATCTAATTTACTTATAAACGCGAGTTTAATAGCTTTAATTAACCGGGGAAAGTTCTCTTCTTTTACAGGAATAGCAAATACTTTTCTTAATTCCACCATGTTTAGTTTCGAGATTTCCTTTATTTCTAATCGGAATTTCAAATCTAAAAATTCCGTAAACTCTTGAGCAGTCCTACAATCCTTTACAAATATTTCAATACAGTCAATTAGCACCTTATTGTAAACATGCTTAAAAATTATGGATAATGCTTCATTAAGGTTCCTACCCTCAAAATGGTCAAAGCGGAAAATGGGTTCAATAGAATCATCAAACCCTATATAAGCCAAAGTACCATTAGCGATAAGTTCAGGTCCCCATACTTTAGCTGTATAACAGGAATTTGCTAAAACAAATTTACTGTTAAAATATTTTGCATGCCTTAACTCTATAGATCTTTTGAATTCTCCTCTTCTGCTTTTTAATATTGCGTCTTCCCAGCCATGTGCAAATATAAAAACTAAATCTAAATTGCTTTGCCTAGTTTCTAAAGTACTTAAAAAATCCTTGTCATCCCAATGATCTATGATCATATCTGTTTGATCGGAAAATTGTCTTTTTAGGTAGCTTGTTGCCGATCTAAAAAACCTTATACCTTTACTTTTGGGAGAATAGTGAATTATGTTCATTTTAAAACCTCTTTTTATGATTCTAGATATTCTAATATTGACATTTCCAGCAAGTTATTTACGAACCGATTACCTGGTTCCTGATAGAGCCTAATAGCCTTAATTAAATCGTTTAACGGATATTTACTTCCATCAATATCTATCTGTAAATCATCAAGTATGTGAGAATATTTCACTAAATATTTTTCAAGAGTGTTACTGATCGGATCTGAGTTGCTGATTGCATCTATAACCGCTTCTATTATTAGCTGGTCTGACTCGTTTCCTACTTTTTCATACTTTAAAGGAAGTGTCTCACCACTCTTTGATAAAAATCTAAATACATCATTGTTAATTAGCTCTATAAGTTCACCTCTACTTATTTGATTTATACCATGCATCGTATAAAATATTATTTTACAGCGCTTATTAATAGTTTCCCTTATTTGTTTTACCAGCGTAATTCCCTTTGTATTCTGATCACCGGTATTAAAATCATAGTCAATTAAGACAACATCAATTACTTCATCTTTTCTGCTTAATCTTTCTATTGCAGATTGAATTGTCGGCTCCCATAAAAATGTGATTTTGTAGTTTAAGTTTTGATTTTCCTGTAAGTCTTCAAAAATACCTTCATATTCCGGAATCGTTTCTTCTGCGGTATTTACGTAATCATCAACTATTAAAAGTCTTCTTTCTAACATGCTTATTCCTACTTTCTTAGCTTCACTTGAAATTCAACGCCTACTTCAGTGTTCATTCCTAAATTTAATTCTCCGCTGTATTCACCAACAATCTCATCAACAATGGACAATCCTATACCAAACCCTTCAGTGGTTGAAAAGAAAGGATCGAAAATCCTATCTCGAAGGTGTTTCGGGATGCCAATTCCATTATCTTTAAACAATAAAATCAAGAACTTTTTGGTTTGGAAGATTTTTATGTGTAGCTCTCTTTTTCTATCAACTTGTTTAAGGGACTTAATTGAGTTGCTTATGAAGTTATTGAATATTGTCTTCAAATCTTCCTTATCAATTTTGTAAAAAATATTTCCTTCAATATCCATCGTTACTGAGATATCATGCGAGTTAAATTGGTCTTGAAAGTTAAATAAATAATTTTCTGTGAAATCCGGTACATTAATTTTCTCAGCTTCTCGCTTCCTGATTATGTGATCTCGTGCCGTTTTTAAATATTCTTTGGCATCATCAGCAAGGAGATTAATCTTGTTTAAATTCTCATTTATTGAACTAAGCAAGTCTGTTGAGCTTTCTCTTTCTTTTCGGATTTTCCGACGGACCGAAGAGGCTACCGTTTTGACTCTCTCAATTCTGATTAATCCTTCATGAATTATTTTATGGAGTAGAATCTCTCTTCCTGCTGCTCGTTGATAAACCTTTAATAACTCTTCTTGATTTTTGACAAATTCTAATTGATCAGATTGACTCTTTTTCACCAGACCTGAAATTTGTCTTAGCATCTTAGCAGTATCAGGGTCTGTTTTTTGCACATTTTTGGCAACTTTATTTAGCTCCAGAACCGCGGTATTAACATTTTCTTTGGCCTTCTTGAAACTTTCATTGTTTCCTTTTTTGAAGAAATACTTTTCAAGCGGCTTAAGAGCATAGTCCTTTAAGAAATCCTTTAGTTCAAAGAAATAATCATTTTCTTTTAAACCCTGACGATTTGTTAAGACTTCAATTTTCGGATTAAACGCCTTACTTATTTGAACAAAGCCTATTAAATCCCTTGTTCCAAAGAACCGAGAACTACCTTGAGCTTTTCTTCTATCTAACTCTAACCAATCATTATTATGCTCTCCATAGGGATGAATTCTAAAATCATCCCTATATAGGCGTACATTGCCAAATTCTCTGACCCTCATATCCATCTTTTTCTGAAAGCTAATTTTTGATCCTCTATCAAAAAAGTAAACTTCACTATAGATTGGACCAAATCCATAAGTATTTTCATACTCTTCATGGTATTCGATTCCATCCCTTGTTACAGTGTAGTTAATTTTAGTGGTATCATCCTTGCTAATCTCTGTTTTTATCCATAGCGGGGACAAATCAGAAAAATCATAAGGTTCAATCTCTATTTTATTAATCCCGAATTCAGGTGCATTCAAAATAATTTTAAAGTTATCATTAACGGGAAAAGGAGATTTGAAATGTTTTAAGTTCTTCTTTAAGGATTCAATCTTTTTGAAACTCCATTTATCTCGAAGTTCGCTAATCTCTAAAGTTACACCATCTTTTTCTTGAGTAGCGGACTGACTGTATGAAAACGGAATGTCTTCTAAGTTTTTAAAATCATCATCAAAAAGTTTCCAATCAAATTCCATTTCCACTTTTTTCTTAGTTCCTCTTTTTACAGAATATAAATTCAGGAAAGATCCCAATCTGTCAACAGAAAAACGTCCAATTCCTTTATCTCCATTTAGCGGCCGGTTAAAGATGTCCGAGCTGCCTTTATCTTTTTTACTATCAGTTCCTATAACCATCCATTTTTCTTCAATTTCTTGGAGACTCATTCCTGTCCCATTATCTGAAATGATAATTTTCCCTGAGCCTTCAAGAATATTATAAAAGTCAATTTCAACTTCGGTAGCATCAGCGTCATATGAGTTTTTAACCAACTCAAAAACTGCCGCTACTTCATCTGTCACAAGATCTTTTCCTACCAAGCTCTTTACATTGGTAGAAGCCTTAAAGTGTAATTTTTGCGCCATTACAACACACCCCAATACTTACAATAAAATAAATACCTACCATAAATATACTATAAATCCATTTTTCATGCGGAAGATAGTTTGGTTACATAGCATGCACACCCTAATTTTAGTGTAATATTTTCTGACTATGGGTATTTGTTATGCAGAGGTGAATATAATGGCTAATTTTTCTCCTGAAGGACGAAAGAGAATCATGAAATCCATTAAATCTAGATCAAAGCTTGAAGATAAAGTATCCAAAGAAATGTGGAAAAGGGGATACAGATTCAGAAAAAATGTAAAGACCTTGAAAGGGAAACCCGACATAGCTATAAAGAAGTATAAAGTTGTAATCTTTATTGACTCTTGCTTCTGGCACTTTTGCCATCTTCATGGCAGATATCCTAAAACAAACCCTGAATTCTGGAGGAAGAAGCTTGACCGGAATAAAGAAAGAGACCAGGAGGTAAATGAATATTTTTCTGAAAAAGGGTGGCATATATTGAGGGTTTGGGAACATGAGATCACTGAAGATTTTATTGGTACTATTAATAAAATCGAAAATTTCATTAAAGCGGCCAAAAGCAAATAGAAGATAAAAGATGGGGCAGAATTTCAAAAGCCCCATCTTTTTGTTTATTTATGGGTGCTTGACCATGTATCTGCTAATGCCTCACTAAAAATATCTGACAACTAATAAAAAGTTCAAAACTTTTAATTTCACAACCAAATATCAGTTGTTATTTTCAACTTTTTTCCTTTACATAAAACATAAGCCCTGATATTATAATAATCATATATCAAAATAATTAATTATCACATATTTTTTACCCACATGACTTTCACAAAAAACACCCAACCAATACCCACAAGGAGGAAAACTCATGCAGTTTATTCCAACTGAAAAAGAAATGGCCATGCTTGAAAAAATCGTGAAGTATCATCCAGAAGAGTATGCAGTTGTTAGGTTAACGGATACCATGCTTCATAAAGCTATCATCGATGCTTCCGCTCCCATTCGTACCGTTCTAACAGGAGTTGTGGACTACGGAAATATGATCCAAGGTTCTGATGGAAAGGTATTAGCAGAATCCATAGTCATTACGGATAAGGTAATTCCTGTCCAATCCAGCTTTTATCGACCTAAAACCAAAAAAGGTGATCCACGCTTGTGGATTTATGGGCTAAAAAAATTCATTGGCAGCGGTGATATGATTTATATTACTGTCCATGAAGGTAGAATGGTTGTAATTCCCTTAACTGATGAGGGATTCACTCCAAACTCTATAAGTGAGTTCTTTGGACATGAAGAGGAAGATGCAATCAAGGCAGAACTCATCTTATTATTATCTGGTATCGCAAAAGAACCCGAAATAAGTGTGGCACCTGACCGCACAAAATCAGCCGCCAAAGATGTTGGGGAAACTTTCGAGAAACTTCTGGGCATCCTTCCTAATTCGGATAAAGTTGCCGACTTTAAATCCAAGATTGAACTAAAATCAAAAAGAGCAGGAGTGAGAACAAGTGATACCTTGTTTTCCATGGTACCTGATTGGAAGAATAGCTATATCCCCTCTTCAAATGAGATGATACGGCAGTATGGTTATCCCTCAAAGAAATACCCCGGTTTTATGGATCTCTTCGTGACGGTTTCTAATAAAACAAATAATCAGGGATTATCCTTAGAAGTAGATGAAGAGAATAATCTGTTGTACCAACTTTACGAAGATTCTTCGGGGAAAAAAATCATTACTTGCTCCTGGAATTTAAGCGAGATAAAGGAGCGGTTACTAAACAAACACCCTGAAACTGTTTGGGTTGTAGCAGAGGAAACCAAAATAGATGGAAAGGTCTATTTCCACTATAACAAGGCAGTATATACTCGGGCTCCGATTTTCAGTTCATTCCTCCTGTTGATATCCCAAGGTATCATTACTTACGATTGGCGCGGCAGAGTCAAAGAAGATGGTACCGGGTATAAAGATAAGGGGCATTGTTTCCGCATTAAACCAAAGTTCCGGCATCTCTTGTTTGCAGAAACTGAAACAATCAATCTAGAAGGTGAAGCAGGGATTTCTGGTCAGTTAGAGATATCTGGAGGATACAGCTCTAGCTTAGGAGAACAAACACAACTAGTTTTTGAATAGTAATCCTGTACTCACAAAAAACAAAAGAAGGATAACAATTGTTATCCTTCTTTTAAATCGTGAGCAGTATGTTTAGGTTGCAAGCTGTTCTTCGCGTGTGTTTTCTTCTTCAGTCGTTTCAATTAATGCTTGTTTGATTTCCCTTGCAATTGCATAAGCAAGTAAAGGTGGTACCGCATTTCCTACTTGAGTATACTGCGGGACTTCATCCTTCCTCTTGTCTCCACCTGTAGTCCTTTTCCCCACAAATTCAAAACTATCATCAAAACCTTGAATTCTTGCCATTTCTCTCACAGTCAATATTCTATTTAAGACAGGGTGTATAAAGTCATCAGGTAGCGTTAGCATGGTTGGCGCAGTGCCTGCACCGTTAATTCTTATCCTTGAATCTTTCCTTGTCAACAATGCATCCAAAAAGAATTCTGTTATTTTTTCTGGTTTATTCATAAATAAGTCATGGATATACTCTTTGGTGTAACTTTTATTCCAACTTTTTTTGCACTGATCATAAAGCAAGGCAAATTCTTCAGGAGAAATGTCAGTATTCGCTAGTACAACTCTCACCTTTTTGTCCTCTAACCCGGTGTCCCAGAACTTAATAATCTTTTTTAACAATGATTTGTATTTTTTGTTTCCCTCTTTTTCGCTTAAGTCCGAATAAAGATCGGGCTTTAACTCATGGATAGCCTGCTTTAATTCACTAAGGTTGTGTGAAGAATTCGAATTAAATATCAGCTCCCTGAAGAGGTTAGGGTATTCATTTAGGTCTAATCCCTCAGAAGTAATTTTTTTTATCACATGCTTAGTTGACTCCCCTTGGGAGAACAAAGAAAACCTTTCCTGTACAGCAGCAGTGTGTGAGGAAGTCTCTTGATTATAAGCACCGAAATAGTTTGGGATGGGCATGCCGTTATCAAAATGCGGTGTCCTTCCATTTTGTAAATCCGCTGCATATCCAGATAGTTCCTGACCGGAGAACAGGTCCCCTATCGCTTCCATAACTGTTACTTTCTCACTGGGTTCCTTCGTGATCGGTACGGGGTACTGGGCTTTAACTGCATCTTTTCTTGAGGCAATTAGGATAGCCCTGTTTCTCCTTTGTGGTACTCCGAAATCAGATGCATTCAAAACTCTAATAGGGTCTACATTATATTTTAGGGCATCAAGCTCTTGGTGCAATACTTCAGTTACTAATGAGTTGTCTGGATACTTTTTACCACTAACACTCTCGAAGTCGGTATTCAACTCCATACTTAAAAGTCCCTCTACGTTCTCCATCACAACATATTTTGGTTTTATTTCGTTAATAATGCGTAAATACTCCCTGAATAGAGTATTTCTAGGATCATCCTTATCCCTTTTGCCAGCAATGCTAAAACCTTGGCAAGGTGGGCCTCCAAAGATTACATCTATTTCTTCTAAACGATTATCCTTAAACATCTCAAGATTATTGATATCCGAAAGGATTTTATTTCCATTAAGATCTCTAATGTCTGAAAGTTCAAAATGTGTATTAATCCCTTGGATTAACCCCAATTGTTTATGCCTTTTTTCATAAGTTTCCTTGACATGTGCACTTCTATCACTAGAGTACACTATATGAAAGCCCGCTTGCATGATTCCTTCGCTGAAACCACCGGCTCCACAAAATAAGTCTATTGCATAAAACACTACGCTTCACCTCATTTATAAATTTACCATAAATCGACCCAACCTACCAGGCGCAATCAGGTAATTTTTTTTGGAAAAAAAAGAGGATCAATTATCAGACATAATTGATCCTGTGTAAATCATAATATTTCATTAAATATAACCTTTTTCCTTTAGGGACACAAACTTCTCGTCTCCAACTACGATATGGTCCAACAACTCAATTCCTAGGATCTTACCTGATTCAGCTAAGCGCTTTGTTACCTCTATATCTTCTTTACTTGGTGTTGGATCTGTACTTGGGTGGTTGTGCGCTACAATGATAGATGCTGAATTAGAAAGAACTGCAGGTTTTAGTACCTCTCTGGGATGAACTATGCTGGCACTTAAACTCCCAATATGACAAACGTTAATTGCTGTAGGCTGATTTTTGGTATCTAAGCATATTACAATAAAATGTTCCCTATCCAAGTCAAGAAAAAATCTTTTAGTTAGAGTATACGCATCTGCCGGGCTAGTAACCCTTCTCTCAGGATAAAGAAAACTCTTCTCCCTAACCATTTTCAGGCTAACTATATCAACTCTTTTTGCTGACTTTGTTTTCAATACGCTCTGTTCTGACACTTTCACTTGGTTCTTTGACTTTGAATATAACATAATATTCCCCTCCATTTGGCACATCTATAACCTAAGATGGCCACTAAGTTTTTATTCAAAGGGATAATATATAGTTATTTTTGCTGACTTTACGTAACATTCCGCTGAATGTTTGTTAATCAGCATAATTTCCAAAGGCTCTTTTAATTTCCTAATAGGCATGAGAAGAAATAAGATGTTTATTTCCAATCCCATTTTTTCCAGTGAATAGCCTCCCCATGGGATTTAGCTATTGTGTCTTTCAACATCCATAATGCATTATCTGCATTCTCAAAATCACCCGTGAAACACCCAGAACAGAATTGATGACAGTTATCCATAAAAACGTGATATTTTCTGCTTTTTCCTACCGCTGCCATAGCTCTGCTTCCTGCTAACGGAAAACCGATTGACCAATAAGGAGCATCCGTAAAATAAGGCACGTAAATATGTTGGTGTACTGTAGTAGGATGACTTGTAAAATCTACAAGTGAGCATTCTGATATTTCTCCATTTCCCTTTAGTGCAACAACTTTGTTATTACCAACGTATATCCCTGAGTGTCCCTCTGTACCAAATCCAAGATCAGTATAAATTGGGGAACCAAAACTAGGTTCAACTTTACTTTTGTTAGCCGTTAAACCGATTGGAGCTATTGTACTCTTATGCTTGTTTAACGAGCCTTCAGAGTCGTCTATAATCTGTATTGCGATCTTTATCGGTTCAGTTACCGCAAAAACTACTAAATCTACAAATTCTCTTAACATGCTTTAACCTCCAGAATAAATATTGTGTTTGTAGTTCTTATTAATTTGATTTGTCGCATTAAAGGTACGTCCTTTTCCTTTTGTTAAGTCATTATCCCCCCTTTAAAACACAAAAAGATGACCCCAACGAAGCACCTAAAAGACAATTAAAATAGGCCTCGCGAGACTTATAATAATTGGTATTTTATCGCTTCCGTTGTTGTCATCTTCAAAATGTATAATTATTATTGATTAATTTCCTTTTAGCATGATAACCATTTTCCAAAAATTCATACCTCTTAGATAAGAGATAAAATCTTTTTTCTCGGTATAACCTTTGGTCAAAGGCTCCTCATTAACTCTCCAAATTTCCGGGAGGCTTCTGTTTTCATTGTTTTTGTAACATGCAGATATACTCGTTTCGTAATATCGTCTTCAACATGCCCTAAACGTTCCATTATTTCGTGTATGCCTACTCCGGCTTCTGCAAGTAGAGATGTATGTGTATGACGGAGTGAGTGAGGGGTCAATGTAGTATTGAGGCCAGACAACTTTAATAGACGGGTCATCCGATTCTGTATAGTCTTAATGAGTTCTGGGTATCCAAGATAGTTACCTGTTTTAGCAAACACAAAATCCTTATCATAATAGGTATTACGGTTTAGCATTTTAAGTTCATTCTGTCTTGCTTTAAGTCTATCCAACTCTTTAAATACAATAGAATCAAGCTCTATGGTCCTTTTAGAGTTTTTAGTTTTTGGTGGTAAAAGTTGATATTCTTTAATAATGTTTCTGGGATTATAATATGTCTTTGTAACACTGATTGTGGATTCCTTATTTGAAAGATCCTTCCACATTAATGCACATAATTCTCCAACCCTTAGCCCTGAATAGGCTAAGGTGAGAAATATCTCGTAATCACGATCTAATCCTTCTTCCTTAGCTGTTCTTAGAAAAAGAGCCAACTCCTCTTTCTCTAAATATTTAACTATCTCTTCTTCACTTTCCAGTTCTTCAACTGTTTTTATTGGCCGCGGGAGCTTTGCAAACTGGGTTGGATCATTTTTTATGATCTCCAGCTCTATCGCTTTTTTAAAAATCATCCGTCCAGTTGAGTGAATACCAGAAATTGTATTAAGAGCATATCCTTTTTCAAACAAATCATAGAGTACTTCTTGATACATTTTTCTGGTTATCTGCTTTACTTTCAAACCTTCAAAATAGTGTAGTAACTTGCCAGATTCATGATCACGGACTCTAACAGTGCTAACTTTTACTGTGCTTGAATATTGCTTTAACCAATCTTTTACAAAATCCTTAAACATAGTCTCTTTCTCATTGATATACGTACCATGGCCAATTTCCTGTTGTAATTTAGCTGCCTCTAATTGTGCCTCTTTTTTAGTTCTAAAGCCAGATCGAGTCTTTTGTTTTCTCTTTCCCGTCTGAGGATCAATCCCAATATCAATAGTGAAAGACCAAGTGGACCCTCTTTTTCGAAAGTAACCTTGCATGTCTTACCTCCTTAAAGTCATTGATAAAGCGAATATCAGGATATTACATTCGCCTTTTAAAAAATCAAGAAATTACCTTCCGCTTGCTATCCAACCAGGCAAAGAAATCATCACGATATACAACTTTACGATTATTAACTTGTAATACGGGAAAATCAGGATCTTGGGATAAAGAGTATACCGTAGACTTAGAGAAACCTAGTATTTTTGTAACATCTTTCATTTGTAGAATAATTGGATAGTCATTACGCGTCATTAATAAATCACTCCCTCAGCACACATTTTAATAATATATATTTCAAGTTGTTAATTTACCGACATAATGAGGCCTTCCTTTCAACAACTATATTTGTAGACATTGTAGACGTACTTTAATAATCCTTATCAACATTATTTATCATTTCAGATTCAATCGTTTTCAAACTTATACCACGAAATCCTCTCAAAGCATTTGATCCATACATTCGTAATTTATCTTCCTTCACACCAAGATTTTTAATTTCGATAAAGAACTCAGATTTACTCAAGGCTTTTACACCATTTTCTTTGCAATATTCAAAATATGATGGGTACAAATGCTTCCTTTGAACTTTTAAATCATAATTATTTGTATCAACAATACACATATCATCTATGAAGTCAGGGACATTGTTTAAATCACCAATGTAATGTTTTTTAAATTCCTTAGCATCATCACTTTCTGTAAAAATGAAGTTCTGCTGCTTCAGTTCTTCTAATCCTTCCAAAGCCCAATGAATAATTTTTGTTCTCTCTTTCTCGCTAAGTAGTTTGTTTAATAGTTCTTTGTCGCGCTTTTCTTCCGGTACAGGATGATTAAACATTAAAAAATGTAAGCGATCAGTAAATGCCGACGTTCCATCTAATTTATTTACAGGAGGCATATAATTACCTGCTGCTACAAGTTTTGTACGTCCATAAAAGTGAAATGGATCTTCTCCTTTTCGTTCGGCTGTTAGTAAGTCTCCTCCAGTTACTGCTTTAATTACAGATGTTCCTTGTATTTTTCCATTTTCATCTAATTCAGCTGTTATATTTAGCTTGGATTTAAAAAATTCAGCAGTCATAAAACGGTTACTACCTATCTGATTTAATGACATTGAAGTAGTGTGGCTGCTCCCAATTAATGCTCTCCAGATTGAAAGCCAAACACTTTTTCCCGTGTGAGGTAAACCAATGAGTAGAAAAAACTTTTTCGCTCTCCATTCATTACTTATAATGTATCCTGTGACTTGCTGTAACGATTTGGCTTTATTAACATCCCCACCTGTACATTCTTGAATAAGTTGATCGAGATGAGAACCATAGAACTTGTACGGGGTATTTGGCTTATATATTTTAATTTGTTTTTTTCTATAGTCTGCATCAATGTAACTAGTAAATAAAAAATCAGAACTATGAGGATAAGTTTTCCCTGTTGTAGTGTCATATACTAAATCACGAAAATTAATTAGATGGGTATTGCAATCAAAGTTATCGTATCTTAACTGCAATTCAGGACTCGTTCTTATACGGTGGGCAACTTCGATAATTTTATTTTTTGGAAGTTTCATATCTAATTCTTTAGGAAGACTTTTTCTAATGGCTATATGGAGTTCTGTTTCAGATAAGTCTTTGAAGTAACCATATTGATGATCATAAATTCTTACTTGTCCTTCAAATGACTTTACGATATTTTCAGCTAAGAACTTGGTTGTTGCTAAATAATCAATAGGTTGCTTACTTCCATTTTTAGTCTTTTTCTCCTCTTGCATTTCAGCTAGGTTAGCTCCTATTAAATGATCCTTGGATTTTCTCTTATCTGCGGATTCACGTTCTTTATAATACGTTACTGGTAAGTCAACTTCTTGTTTGGACAGAACCTTTAACTCTTTGTCTACATTGTTTTTTAAAATGTAATCATAATGTGGAGTGGTATCTACAGAATTTAAAACGGCTGCACTCTTTCTAGCTAAAACGTCACCGTTTGATTGCCCAGGCTTCTTAATTTGCTCTGTTTCAATAATACTTTGAGCTTCATTATATAAATGAGATTGTGAAAGACCTTCTTCTTCTAAGGATATGTTAATAAACATCTTTTTCTCTTTATTCATGATCAATCTCATCCCCACTTTCATAAAGACCTGAGATAGAGTAAGCAATATCAGGAATTGTATTCATTAAATGCCCAAACGCTAAACACCTTGCACTGGCTATAGTAGATGAGGTGTCGGCGAAATATTCACTGAATTTGTTATATTTCAATAATGAGTCGTATACCTGAAGCTGTGCAAAGTTCTGATTCTCCACATATGTGAGAATTATCTCTCTTTCATCATATAAGTCTTTTTCTGAGTGAGTAATAAATTGATCATTAAAATTGATGTGTAAACGTTTTTTATTCTTACTTTGATCAATAATAAGGTATATATTATCTTTACAACTTTTATCACTACTATAGAAAAGTTGTTGCTCACCAATTTGTCCAAAACAAATCTGAAGATCCCCTCTGCTGTATACAACTAATATGCTTTGAAATTTTACTCGTTTTCCCTCAATAACAAATGAGTTAATTCTCTCTTGGTGACAGAACAACGACATCTTCTTCTCATTGTTATCCAGTGCTTCTTTAAAGAACTTTTCAAATTTTTTTTGAGGTATCTTATTCATTTTCTTTAGCCTCCATTAATTGTTTTCTTTCTGCTCCATTAAGATAACATCTCAAAAGGCTGCTTCTAATTAGGATTGAGTAGTCTTTTGTCCAAAACCTAATTAGAACTAGATAAATAAAAGGTTAAAAAAATCATGAATTTATAAATTTTTTAATTGGATTTTATTTGTATGTGTTCTCAAGAAACTAATTAAGTTAAAAAGGAGTTAACCAAAACGTCTACATTGTCTACACCAATTAAAACCCCTTGAAATTGAGGGTTTTAGATAAAAAAGAACGTAGACCATAATGGTCTACGCCTTGTCTTCATGTGTCTACTCGGACACCTAAGAAATCGTTTTATTAATAATTTTATGGGGTTCAACAGTAATAGAACAATTATATTTTGCCGAGATTTCTTTTAATTTATTGACATCAATCCCCAACTGAGCCATCTCTTCTCCAATATTTTTATTCAATTTCTTTTGTTTCATATGTCTATGACCTTCTACTTTAGATCTTATTTTTTGCCGTTCATCATCAATTTTCCCAATGAAATTGAAATCGGACAAATCTATAGTTTCCGAACTGTTATTATTTTTTTCTATGATATTATTTTTATACTCTTGGGTGGTTTTAAATATCCCGGATTCAAGCCAAATCTTAAATGTTTTGGTTAACTCCTCTTGATCATTAGAATCTGAAAGTGACTCGAATTCTCTTATATGATTTAAAAATCCCTGAAATATAATATTATAATTCTTGTTTATTCTTCCACTTGCTTGTTCAATATGCTTCCAAGCTATCTTGAGGCCTTTGGTCACTTTTAATTCAGATTTAATATCAATTCCAAATTCCGAGAGTAAATCTTCTCCCCGATAATAATTTTGAGTTTTCAAAATTTGATAGATATGTAGTTGTTTCTTTAAATTCTCCACTTTCATTTCAGCGTGATCATCTTCAACTCTCCTATAATAGTCAGGTAAATCCTCAGATATAAGTTCCACTAATTTATTCTTTACGTATTCCTTAAAAAACGGAACGATAACCAACGACAATAGGAATAAATCTGAAAGTTTATTTTTATAGTGCGGCAACGATTCACTTTTAAAAAGCTCGTCTATCAATAAGAGCTTAAAACGTATATCCCCAACAAACAAAAATGATGCTAATACTGGAAAATATTTTTCATCCACATCTTCTAAATTTTCGTATAAGCCAATTTTGCGAAGCATTAAATAAAAAGTATTATATTCAAATAACCAAACATCTTGAGAAGTATTATATTCAACTTGTTCTAAGGCTTTTATAAAGCGATTGAAATGTAGCTGCTTATTTATGAGCTCTTGATTAAAATCTGTGATTTTATTAAACGGCTTTACTAGCGATTGAGCTAACCTTGATTTTCTTGGTGCATATTTTACATACAAAGGATAGAATGACCCAACTTTTTTAGAATTCTTCTTCCACTTTTCCCTAGATTCAGGCATTAATGCATTTTCATCAAAGGAGGTCCAATTATACTCGTTTTCTAACTTATGTTCAATTTGACCAGAGGTGAAAAATCCTTCAATATAACTTAGCTGATTAAATAAGTCTCGTGGTGTATTAAAAAAAATCTCATCAATTATATCTTCTATTTTTTGCCCTAAAATCTCTTGTCCCGTTAGTTTCATTAATGTTTTCTTACTGGGATATTTCAAATTGATTATCACATCTTGGATGATAAGGTGGAGTACATATTTCTTAATATATTGAGCTGCTACCTCAGTGTCTAATTCAAGATCATTACAGAGTCGTTTGAATTCTCCCCCTGGATCTATTGCATTGAATATTTTTTCATAATTCAATTCTTGATCCAAAAATGTGCTGTTTGAAAACTTAAAGCCGGCATACTTGTATACTTGCTTTTTAAGAATTTCATCAATTTCAATTTTTAAGTTGTGCAAAGTTTTCCACTTCTTTCTAATACAAATGAGATTTATTTTTTTGTCTTTGTGTATTTTGTATAATAAAATCTTTTATTGCTTCTCTCTCAATTCGGTAGGAATTCGCAACACGAAAAGAAGCTATCTCCCGCGTTCGCACCAGCCTATATGCCGTTGAGAGACCAATTCTCAATATATCGGCTAGTTCCTCCACTGTAACCACTTCATAATAATCTTCATACATGTCTTTTTCCTCCCATATATTTTATCATTTTATCTGTACACCATATAACGTTAACTGTTATTATTCACTGTTATCTTAACGTATTGTTTATAAAGTCAATTATTAAAAATAGGTCAGTCTACATTTAATAATCATTTTTTTACATAAAAAAAGATCTCTCAGATTTTGTTCTGAGAGACCTTTTTTAATTTTGTGGTCAAAATGTGGTCAGACAGCTTTTCCTTTCAGGGAAAGACCTGTAATAAAAGGTTTAAAGCCTCTTATTACATCATGCCGCCCATTCCACCCATGCCGCCCATACCGGACATATCCGGCATGCCGCCGCCTTCTTCAGGAATGTCCGCTACTACTGCTTCTGTAGTCAAGAACATTGCTGCAACGGATGCTGCATTTTGAAGTGCAGAACGAGTAACCTTCGTTGGGTCAACGATCCCTTTTTCAACCATGTTCACCCATTCGCCAGTTGCTGCGTTGAATCCTACACCCACTTCTTCTTTCTTCAGGCGTTCAACGATGATCGAACCTTCAAGTCCTGCGTTGTGAGCGATTTGACGGATTGGCTCTTCAAGTGCGCGAAGCACGATGTTGATACCAGTTGCAACGTCAGCGTCCGCTTCGATTGAAGCGACTTTGTTGTAGACGTTCACAAGGGCAGTACCACCACCGGAAACGATTCCTTCTTCTACTGCTGCGCGAGTAGAGTTCAATGCATCTTCGATGCGTAGTTTGCGCTCTTTAAGCTCAGTTTCAGTTGCAGCTCCAACTTTCACGACTGCTACACCGCCAGCAAGCTTAGCAAGGCGCTCTTGTAATTTTTCTTTATCGAATTCAGAAGTAGACTCTTCGAATTGAGCACGGATTTGGTTCACGCGTGCTGCAATCTTTTCTGGATTTCCAGAACCTTCTACAACTGTTGTGTTTTCTTTTGTTACGACAACTTTCGCTGCGCGACCTAGTTGAGTCACGTTTGCAGATTTAAGGTCTAAGCCTAAATCTTCAGTGATGACTTCACCGCCAGTAAGGATGGCAAGGTCTTCAAGCATTGCTTTACGACGGTCACCGAATCCAGGAGCTTTAACAGCCACTGCATTGAATGTTCCGCGAAGTTTATTCACCACTAATGTTGCAAGTGCTTCACCTTCAACATCTTCAGCAACGATCAACAATGGCTTGCCTTGTTGTACCACTTGCTCAAGGACAGGAAGTACTTCCTGGATGTTTCCGATTTTCTTATCCGTGATCAAGATGTATGGATTCTCAAGAACCGCTTCCATCTTGTCAGAGTCTGTTACCATGTATGGAGATGCATATCCGCGGTCGAATTGCATACCTTCCACGACGTCAAGCTCTGTTGTGAATCCTTTGGATTCTTCGATTGTGATGACACCATCGTTACCGACGCGCTCCATTGCTTCAGCAATCAGTTGACCAACTTCTTCGTCAGCAGCTGAGATCGCAGCAACTTGAGCGATTGAATCTTTGCCTTCGATTGGCTTAGAGATCGCTTTAAGCTCTTCAACAGCTGTTTGAACAGCCGCTTCGATTCCTTTACGTACGCCAACTGGGTTCGCTCCAGCCGTTACGTTTTTAAGACCTTCACGGATCATCGCTTGTGCAAGAACCGTTGCAGTTGTCGTACCGTCACCGGCGATTTCATTTGTTTTGCTTGCTACTTCAGCAACAAGCTTCGCACCCATGTTTTCGAATGCATCTTCAAGCTCGATTTCTTTCGCAATGGTTACACCGTCATTTGTGATAAGTGGTGAACCGTACTTTTTCTCAAGTACCACGTTGCGTCCTTTTGGTCCAAGAGTTACTTTTACTGCGTTTGCTAATTGATCTACCCCGCGAAGCATGGAACGGCGTGCTTCTTCGCTAAATTTAATATCCTTAGCCATATTCAAAGTCCTCCTCTTATTTGTTTAAAGAATTGTTTTATATTCGATTATTTAATTATTCGCCAACAACAGCCAGAATGTCACTGTCACGAAGGATCAGATATTCTGTGCCTTGGTATTTCACTTCTGTACCAGCATATTTACTGAAGATGATTCGTTCGCCGACAGCCACTTCAAGAGCAACGCGCTCACCGCTGTCAAGAACGCGACCTGTACCTACAGCAACAACTTTACCTTCCTGCGGCTTTTCCTTTGCGGAGTCCGGAAGAACGATACCGCTTGCTGTTTTTTCTTCTGATTCGACTAGCTCGATAACGACGCGATCACCTAGTGGTTTTAACAAGTGAAACAACCTCCTTGAAATTATGTAAATAGTTTTTTATTAGCACTCGTTTGTCTTGAGTGCTAACACAATTATTATAATAATTAATTCGATTTCTTTTTGCAAGAGTCCTGCTTAAAATTTTTTTCGTCATTAATCTCCTTTTTTCACACCTCTCTATCCTATGTCCGGGTTTGTCTTTCTATTCCTACTTTGGTTTCTACCCTCATATTCAGATATGGAATTGTCTTTCATACACCGCTGTTGGTTTCCGTGCAAGACTTCGCTTTCCGCGGGTAGCCCCTGAGCCTCCTCGCCGCTTCGCTCCTGTGGTGTCTCACCTGCTTTTCCCTCCGGATTCTTCGTCTTGCACTCCAACCAACAGCTGGAACCAGTCAAATTGTATAAAGTGATTCTAAAGTAGGCTTATCATATTAAGGCTAGAGTCGATTGAAACGCAAAGGAACCACCATTCATTTTTACAAAAACAAATTCGAAAACAACATTAAACCCCTACCATTTGAACACTCCACGATTTCTTAGTAGAATTGAACAAGATGACGATTAAAGGAGACGAAACGTTGAAAAAACATTTTGGATATATATTGATTGCGTATATTGTGATGCAGCTTTCGAGTATCGTCGGGATTCCGCTTCTGATGAAGATCGGGACGGATGTGCTCGGGAATCCTGAAGAGCAGGTCAAACAGCTTGTGCCGGGGTACTGGCTCATCATTAGCTTTACGCTGACACTGCTTGTGGTATGGGGCATCCTCCGGAAGAGTGAAACGAGCACAAGGCTCGAACGCAGTTCTCCACTTAATGTGGGAAGCTCTGTCGGCTGGGCGATTGCTGGGGTGTTCATCGCATTCTTCGCACAGTCCATTGCCATCCAGATTGAATATGCGATTGGAATCGAGATGGGATCTGAGAATACACAGGCGATCATCGGGATCATCGAGAAGGTGCCCGTGACGATGCTTGTGGCTGCCATCATCGGTCCGATCCTTGAAGAGATCGTGTTCAGGAAGATTATCTTCGGCGTGCTGTATGAGAAGATGAATTTCTTCTTTGCGGCCTTGATCAGTTCGGTCATATTCGCACTTGCCCACTTCGAACCGGAGCATGTGATCCTGTACTCTGCGATGGGCTTCACGTTTGCTTTCCTATATGTAAGAACGAAGAGAATACTCGTGCCAATTTTTGCTCATGTGGCGATGAATACATCCGTCGTTCTGATCCAATCTATTTATAAGGATGAAATTCAGAAGATCATGAATGAAGCTGAAAAAATACAAGGATTTATTGGAGGACACTTTTTATGAGAAGATCACCGCTTTTCTCCGGAGTGATCTATCTCCTGCTCGGAATACTTTTCACATACTTTGCGATACAGAATGTAAGAGATGATGGTTGGGGATTTTTCACTTATATGCTGGTCTTTCTGGCCACCCTTGATTTCGGATCCGGGCTCAGGATGGTCATGATCCATTTCAAGATCAGGAAACAACTTCATAATAAAAAATAAGGATTGATCCTCTTCGGATCAATCCTTATTTATATTCTCTTCAAATTGTTCCATCTCTAGCTTTTGTTCCGCTTCCAGTACTTTTTTATATCCGATCTTCGAAATCCAAAGACTGATTTCGTAGAGGATGAATAAAGGAACGGTCACCATCAAATGCGAAATGATGTCAGGCGGTGTGATGAAGGCGGCGATAATGAAGAGCACAAAGTAGGCTACCTTCCTTCCGCGCGCCATAACCATCGGGGTGACGATCCCCAAACGTGTCAGGAACAACATCGCGACGGGAAGCTGGAATAAAAATCCAAATGGAATCGTGATTTGAAATAAGAAATGAAAGTACTCATTGATGCCGATGACCTGCTGGATCTCAAGGTTCTCAGACAGTCCCATCATGAACTTCACGACATATGGAAACAGGATGAAGTATGAAAAGGACAATCCGGCAAGAAAGAGAAGGACTGATACTGGTATGTAGCTGAGCGTAACCTTTCTTTCCCTCTCATAAAGACCAGGGGAAACGAACGACCATAATTGATACAGGATGACCGGCGATGTGATGATCACAGCGACGAAGATGATCATCTCCATGTATATTTTAAGCGGATCCGTCACCTTGAAGGCATTCATGGTCATATCCTTCGCTTCATCGGCGTGCTGTAAATACGTAATCAACGGACCTGCAAGGAAGAAACCCGCAATGACCGCCAACAAGAAGAAAACGACTACAATCATGAGTCGTTTTTGCAATTCTCCTATATGCTCATACAATGTCATGTCTCTCTGACTTTGACTCATGGCGTTCATCCTACTCTATTACTTAGCATCTTTTGATTTATCGTCATCATCTGCTAAGCCTTTTGTTGCGTTTTTGAATTCACGTAACGTATTTCCGAATGCTTTCCCGAGTTCCGGCAATTTCTTGGGACCGAAGATCAGTAAAGCAACAATTGCGATTAATACGAGGCTACCTGGACCTGGCATAATGACACCTCCTCTTTTTCATCTCTATCATAACTCAATTTCAATGAATTGGCTATTCCGTGACAATTCCATCTTGTGACATTTCCGTGTCATCTTCTGAATAATGCTTCAAAAAGTAAACCAGTGATTGCAGTTCCACCGCTAAATCGATATGGTGGACGCGGATATGGTCGGGCACCGTCAATCTGGCCGGCGTGAAATTAAGGATTCCCTTGATCTTCGATGAAACCAGTCTGTCTGTGATGTTCTGAGCAGAAGAAGCCGGCACAGTCAAGATCGCCACTTCGATGTTCTGATCCTCTAGTTTCTCTTCCAGGTCATCAAGATGGTAGACGGGAACATCACCGACCTGCGTACCCACTTTTGACTCATCGACCTCGAACGCCATTTCAATCTTTGTATTATTATTTTTTATGAAATTATAGTTTAAGAAGGCGGTTCCGAGATTTCCGACACCGATCAATACCACTTTGGTCAGGGCATCCTGATCGAGCGTCTTCCTGAAGAAAGAAAGAAGATAGTTTACATTATAGCCATAACCTTTTTTCCCTAATGCACCGAAGTAGGAAAAGTCCCTGCGGATTGTGGCCGAATCGACCTTCACTGCTTCACTTAATTCCTTTGATGAAACCCTCTGCTTCCCGGATGAGTATAAATTCTTGATAAAACGATAATACAGCGGCAGCCGTTTAGCCGTTGCCTGTGGAATTTTTGTTGTATCCTGATTCATCTAGTATTCCCCCACATCTATTCAAAGCCCGTTACTTCCGTCTCCCATAAACCTGTGAACGCTTCCAAAAATAACGGATAACCTTTTTTTCTCGTCTCATACCCATCATACACTATATTCTATCCTATATGTGTGAAGATTAATAGTCATTCCTGGACATGCAGGATTGCCGTTCTCCTCACAAATACGGTACACTAGCACTATGAAATAGAGGTGAAACGTCATGATTCTACTACAAGTGAATCAACTTAGCAAAAACTTTGGTGCAGATACAATTCTTTCAAACATAAAACTTGAAATACAGACAAGGGACAGAGTCGCGCTTGTCGGCCGTAACGGCGCGGGCAAATCGACCCTTTTAAAAATAATTGCCGGTCAACTATCCCATGACGCCGGTGAAATCACAAAGCCCAAAGGGGTGTCGATCGGCTACCTCGCACAAAACACGGGACTTGAATCCGACCTTTCCATCTGGGATGAAATGCTGACGGTTTTCGAAGGGCTACGTGCTCAGGAAAAGCAGCTCCGTGTCCTTGAAAAACAGATGGCAGATCCTTCTGTCTATGAAAAGCCCGATGTGTATGAACGCGTTCTGAAAGAATATGATCAGCTTCAGGTCAGTTTCAAAGAATCGGGTGGCTATCAATACGAAGCAGACATCCGTTCCGTCCTCCACGGGTTGAACTTTGCGGATTTCGACTACGAAACGAAAATATCCACATTGAGCGGCGGGCAGAAGACCCGCCTGGCACTCGGTAAACTGCTCCTGACGAAGCCCGATATCCTGATTCTCGATGAGCCGACCAACCACCTTGATATCGAAACCTTGTCCTGGCTTGAGACCTACTTGCAAAGCTATGAAGGAGCCGTACTGATTGTGTCCCATGACCGCTACTTCCTGGACAGCGTCGTCAATCAGGTCTATGAAATCTCCCGTAAACGAAGCAAGAAGTTCATCGGGAACTACAGTAAACATCTTCAACAGAAAGCGGAAGACTATGAAAAAGATATCAAAATGTATGAGCGTCAGCAGCAGGAAGTCGCAAAGCTCGAAGACTTCATCCAACGGAACATCGCCCGTGCTTCCACGACGAAGATGGCTCAGAGTCGCCGTAAGAAGCTGGAGCGCATGGACTTGATGGATCGGCCACTCGGTGATGAGAAATCCGCCACGTTTTCGTTCGGGATCGATCGTCAAAGCGGAAATGATGTCTTGAAGGTGAATGATCTCTCGATTGGATATGGTTCTCAGGAAATCATATCAAGCCATATCGACTTTTCCGTCAAAAAAGGGGACAGCATTGCGCTCGTCGGACCGAACGGAATCGGGAAATCGACCCTCTTGAAGACGCTTGTGGATAAACTACGTCCATTAGCCGGCGATTTCAAATTCGGCTCGAATGTATCAATTAGCTATTACGATCAGGAACAAGCAGATCTTTCATCAAATAAAACCGTCCTCAATGAACTATGGGATGAATACCCGATAAAGAACGAGAAGGAAATCAGGACCGTCCTCGGAAATTTCCTGTTTTCAGGTGAAGACGTACTGAAGCCGGTATCTACATTAAGTGGAGGCGAAAAGGCGAGACTCGCCCTTTCAAAGCTGATGATGGAGCAAGGCAATGTCCTCATCCTCGATGAGCCGACCAACCATCTTGATCTCGACAGTAAGGAAGTGCTCGAAAGCGCGCTGATCGATTACCCTGGTACAATTCTATTTGTGTCTCACGACCGTTACTTCATCAACAGGATCGCAACCAAGGTGCTTGAACTCTCAAAGAACGGTTCAACCGAATACCTCGGTGATTATAATTACTATGTGGAAAAGCTTCGCCAGCAAGAAGAGCTCGCTGCTCTTGAACTCGCTGAAAAAGGACAGCCCGCATCCGGTACGGCTACCCAGCAAAAGCAAAACCATAAAATCGATAAAGAAGCAAAAAAGCTGGAACGTCAGCGCCGAAGAAGGATCGAAGAAATTGAAACCCGGATGGAAGAACTCGAAACGGTCATCGCGGAACAGGAAGAACTGCTCTGTGATCCGGATATCTTCCAGGACCATGAAAAGGTCCAGGAAATCAATGATAAACTGAATACCTCCCAAGAAGAGCTCGACGAACTTTTGGAAGAATGGACAGAGCTGGAGGAACTTCTCCAAGAAGAACAGTAATCCACAGGTTTGAGTAATATCACATTACTCAAACCTTTTTTATTCCACATCGATATCCACATGTCGAATGTTGTCAAACCGTTATTCACATGAGTTTTCCACATTATCCACAACGTTACTAACAGTTATGCACATTTTACGCTTGGATAGCCCCCATCTTTTTCACAATGTGTTCACATCTTATCCTAAGTTACTCACAACTTATCCACAATCTGTTGATAAAACATATGTTCGTTTCTGCTCATTGTCTTTATATTGCAACTTTTCACGTTTTTCCACAAAAAAGCGTCCACTTTTCCACAAACAGCGATTCGACAGTATTCACCCTTACACTTATTCACATGTTATGCACTTTGCTGAAGGCTCTGTTCCGGTGGACTTCTTCTTTTACACAGAGGGACGCGTTTAACGATCTTCAATATGCAAACTAAAAAGCTTAGAAAAGGAAATGATCCTCTTCTAAGCCTTTTACAATCGTTAAAAATTCTCGATATCCAATCCGGGATTGGCATTCATGGCCAAGTCGCCTCTTTTACCTTGTTCGAATAAAACGGTTCCTGCTGCTGCGATCATCGCTGCATTATCAGTACATAGGGACAGAGGAGGAATGATCAGTTCCGTATCAAGATCCTTGAACGCTTCTTCCAAAGCCGCCCTCAGCCCTTTATTGGCTGCCACTCCACCTGCCACTAACAATTGTTCCACTTTATATTCCTGCACAGCTCTTACCGTTTTCGTCACAAGCACATCAATCACACTAGCCTGAAAGCTTGCTGCAAGATCCTGCGGCTCAATTGTTTTTCCTTTTTGCTTCGCGTTATGCAGCGTGTTGATCACCGCTGACTTCAAACCGCTGAAGCTGAAGTCATAAGAGCCTTCTTCGAGCCATGCCCTCGGCAAATCCAGGTTCGGCTCCCCTTCATGTGCGAGACGGTCGATATGAGGACCGCCTGGATATGGGAGACTCAATGTCCGTGCAACTTTATCATACGCTTCCCCTGCTGCGTCGTCCCTGGTTTCCCCGATAACTTCAAAGGAACCATGCTCCTTCATCAAAACAAGCTCCGTATGTCCCCCCGAAACGACAAGGGATAAGAGAGGGAACTTCATTTCCTTCACCAGACGGTTCGCATAAATATGCCCCGCAATATGATGGACCCCGACGAGCGGCTTATTATGAGCAAATGCAAGGGCCTTGGCCGCATTCACCCCGATCAGGAGCGCCCCGACCAATCCAGGTCCTTCCGTGACTGCCACACAATCGATCTCTTCCATTGTCATGCCAGCCTGATCCAGTGCTTCTTCCAGCACAAGCGTCACTTGCTCGACATGGTGACGTGAAGCAATTTCCGGCACCACTCCACCAAACCTCTTATGACTTTCGATTTGGGAAGAAACAATATTCGTCACAATCTCCGTACCATTCTTAATGATGGCTACCGCTGTTTCATCACAGCTCGTTTCAATTCCTAATACAAATACATCTTTTTTCATAAATTCACCCACATCACTAAAGCGTCTTCTTGATTATCTGAATAATACCTTTTCCGGATTCCTCCACCCTGGAATCCAAGCTTCCTATATAATCCCTGTGCAGCCTTATTGCTGACCCGGACTTCAAGCGTCATCACATTTGCGCCGACTTCCCTTGCGATCTCCATGATCCTTTTCATGAGCGCTTCTCCGATGCCTTTTCCCCTGTAATCGGGAAGCACCGCGACATTCGTGATGTGCGCCTCATCCACAACGAGCCATACACCACAATAGCCAGCCACGCAACCACCTTCTTCAGCGACGACATAGGTGGACAAGTGATTCTGCTCTATTTCATTGTAAAAAGCTTCACGACTCCAAGGTATTGCGAACGAACGATGCTCGATCTCAAGGACGGCATCCAAATCATCAATGGTCATAAACCGTATATCCATATCTTCTGAACGATCCTTTTTTCTCATTTAAGAGTTTTTTTGCGACTCCAGCCACTTCACCTCAGCTTCGGCGAGACGAATATAATTCGGTACGACCTCGTGAGCCGTTCTCTCCTCAAGCTGGGCCCCTATGAAAGCAAGCTCCGATGGACGCGGGTTGTTGCTCACAAACGGAGCAATCACCGCTTGATCCCCCAACACTTCCTTGATTTTTTCCTCATGGATAGTGACATCATTACCGATGAATAAGATGTCCCCATCATAATCTTTCAACTTTTCCACCCAGTCAGCCAACAGCATATTCCGGTCATCTTCGACCTGACTTATTTTGTCACCCTCGAACCGATATAGTCCTGTATACACCTGACCTCTTCTAGCATCAAAGATCGGAGCGATATATCCGTTAAAATAACGGCCCGATGACGCGAGAACCGCAAGACTCGATACCGGAATCAGCGGGATATTCAGTGACCACGCAAGCGTCTTCGCCAATGTCACCCCAATCCGCACACCTGTATAAGAACCCGGTCCATTCGCGACCACGATCCTGTCCAGGTCTTTCGCCTCCGTATCACAATCCTTCAAAAGCTGCTCAATCGCAGGCATTGCCCGCACCGAATGATTCTTCTTCTTATTCGTGATATACTCACCGATCACCTGATCTTCTTCAATCAACGCCACCCCTAAAGGAAAGTTCGACGTATCAACCGACAATATCTTCATGAAACAATCTCCTTACATAACTCATTATACCTTTCACCGTAAGGCTTTAATACAATCCTACGTGCCGTATCGCCCTCTCTGTAAATCGACAGGCTCAATAACTCCCGTGGAAGCTGATCCTCTATCAGATGGGCCCACTCCACAACCGTCACGCCTTCCCCTTCAAAGTACTCATCGAATCCCAAGTCTTCAAAGGAATCATCCAGCCGGTACACATCCATATGATAAAAAGGCAGTCGTCCCTTGTACTCTTTTATAATTGTAAACGTTGGACTGTTCACCGTCCTCTTCACTCCAAGCCCCTTCGCAAGTCCCTTCGTGAAGGTCGTCTTCCCGGCCCCAAGATCACCTTCTAATGTTATCACATCTCCCGCTACAAGGTACTGTGCCAATCTCTCGGCAAACGCCCCCGTCTCCTCAGGAGTATTTGTCATTATTTCAACCTGATCCATAACTATCTCCTCAACTTCAAGTAGAGTATAAAAAACCCTTAGGACAGCACCTAAGGGACAATGTATATATGTAGTTTACCCTTTTTGGGGTATTTGAGTAAAGTGATGTTGATGGGTTGGGGTGATTTTTGAGAGGGATGTTGGAGGATTGGTTTTTTGTGCGCGTGTTATTGGTAGGTGATTGGGTGGTTTTTGTGGATTGTGTGGGGATTGTGGATGTAGTTGGTTGAAGGGAAATGGTTTTTGTGGAATGTTTGTGGATTGTGGATTATGGATTTCGCTAGTTGGAGCGAAATGTTTTTTGTGGATTGTTTGTGGATCGTGGATGTAGCTCGTTGAAGGAAAATGGTTCCTTGTAGATAGTGGTGGGATTGTTTTTGATGAGCGGAGTTGGAAAATTAGTATAGGATGTGGGCGTATTAATGGATTTTTGAATTTTTTAGTTAGTTGTGAGGTGTTTTTGGCGTTTAAGCGTATTTGTGAGCTGGTTTTGAGGTTGATTTTAGGTTTTTAGGTTTGTTGGGAGAGCAAACTGGTGGTTCTGATTTAATTTTAAGTTTAAATTTGATGTCGTATCCGGGTTTATGCTCCATTTTGGAGATTTATGCTCCTAATTGAGATTTTATGCTCTTATCTAGATTTTTATGCTCTATTAACAATCATTCTAAATAAAACCTTCAAGCTGCACAAAACAGATCTTCAACCAAATTTCTTCTCATAAAAACGAAAACCAAAACTACTCATCACACCAAAAAACTTTCTACAAAATAAAAAAAAACGAAACCAAAAGTTTCGTTTACGTGTAAAGTAATGGCGGTCTGGACGGGACTCGAACCCGCGACCTCCTGCGTGACAGGCAGGCATTCTAACCAACTGAACTACCAGACCAATGTTTTTTGCGCTAGCAAAAGAACTGTCCATTTGCGCCAGCAAAATATCTTTCAATATAATGTTTTGCAAAAATGGTATTGCGGGGACAGGATTTGAACCTGCGACCTTCGGGTTATGAGCCCGACGAGCTACCGAACTGCTCCACCCCGCGACGATAAGATTGGTAATATATAGATTATATCATACTATATGCTACCTGTGTTAGATTGTGTGAAAAAAATTTAATACTCGCCTGGCGACGTCCTACTCTCACAGGGGGAGAGCCCCCAACTACCATCGGCGCTGAAGAGCTTAACTTCCGTGTTCGGCATGGGAACGGGTGTGACCTCTTCGCCATTATCACCAGACGAATATTCAATTGAAGGTTTGTTCCTTCAAAACTAGATAAAGGATTGATGTCAAGATTACCGGTATTGCCGTTTGTTCATTTAAAAATGACTCTTTGTGGTTAAGTCCTCGATCGATTAGTATCAGTCAGCTCCACATGTCACCATGCTTCCACCTCTGACCTATCTACCTAGTCATCTTCTAGGGATCTT
>NZ_JAIVAR010000007.1 GCF_020171925.1 Rossellomorea aquimaris | reverse complement strand
ATTCCCGATACTCATTTGAATGGTGCTTTCCCATAGTGAACACGTCCTTTTTAATGATAGTTATAGTGTACGAATTATCATTTTGGTGTGTCCACTTTTTAGACTAACTTTAATAAATTTGGATTTTTGGCAGATAAAACGTAAAAACGGAAGATAAATCTCGATTTTGGAAGATAAAACGAAAAAACGGCAGATAAATCTCGATTTTGGAAGATAAAACAAAAAATCCGAAGATAACCCGCATCCCCCAGCCTAACAAGGCCCACAACACCGGACTCTCTTCTAAAAAACCATCAAAAAAGGGATGCACATATCATGCATCCCTTATCGGTATCTCTATTAAAGTGCCTGAGCCTGTGATTTTTTCACTTGGACCGGACCCATACCCCTAGGCAACTCGATTGTTTCACGAGTATCTGCACCAAGAGCGTCAGCAATATATTCCGCTGCGATATTAGGGTCTAAATCACCGCACGTGTATACATCAATACTAGCATAACCATGTTCAGGAAAGCTGTGGATTGTTAAGTGTGATTCAGAAATGATCACGACTCCACTTACACCTTGAGGAGCGAATTTGTGAAAGGCTACCTCACGGACTTCAGCACCTGATTTCAGTGCAGCATCTACAAATGTTTTTTCAATTCCCACTACATCATTTAGCTTTTCAAAATCGCAACCCCATAGTTCTGAGATTACATGACGACCCATTGTTTCCATTGATCGTTTCCCCCTTTGACATAATTTTTTTCGTCAAAATGAACAAGTCCCTTTGGCAAAATCTTAACTACCACGGGGGAAAGTTAGTCCGAAGAGGTCCTAACCCTTTAAGTAGCCAAATCAATATCATTTGCTATCAAGAAGTTCACGAAAAATAGTATACTTTGTTTAATATTCTTTTGCAATAAATTTATTAAAACTTTTTTAAAAGTAGCTGTCGTTCCCCCTCCACCCCTTTCCACTCAAGACTTCCCTTTTCACCACAAAAGAAAAGAACGCCCTGTGTTAGGGCGTTCCAATGATCATTCTCATCGTTTTTGTCGATTCTTTCAAACGTTCACCTTTGCTTTTGCATCCATTTCAGAGGCAACGAATTTGGCAAGATCGACCACTCTGCATGAATAACCCCATTCGTTATCATACCATGCGAGCACCTTCACTTTGCGGTTCCCCATGACCATTGTCGATAATCCATCAATGATGGCAGAGTGAGGATTTGTATTGAAGTCGATCGATACGAGCGGTTCAGTCGTATATTGAACAATGCCGTGCAGGGAGCCTATGGAAGCAGTGATGAACGCTTCATTGATTTCTTCTGCTGTTACGTCCCTTTTTACATCGACAACCAAGTCAACGAGTGAGACATTCGGTGTTGGCACGCGAAGAGCCATACCGTGAAGCTTGCCTTTCAATTGAGGCAGAACAAGTGATAACGCTTTCGCAGCACCCGTCGTTGTAGGGATGATCGATTGACCACACGCTCTGGCCCTTCTCAGATCCTTGTGAGGGTTATCGATATTCTTTTGATCATTTGTGTAGGCATGGACCGTTGTCATCAAGCCATTCTCGATTCCGAATTGTTCGTCGAGCACCTTCGCCACAGGGGCAAGGCAGTTTGTTGTACATGATGCATTTGAAATGATGGAGTGTTCATCGATTTTTAATGCGCTTTCATTTACACCCATAACAATGGTGATGTCTTCATTTTTACCTGGAGCAGTAAGGATCACTTTTTTAGCTCCGGCTTCGATGTGAAGACTTGCTTTATCCTTTGAATTGAACTTCCCTGTCGCTTCTATGACGATGTCTATTTCAAGCTCGTTCCAAGGTAATGCTTTGGGATCACGATTACTTAATAATTGAACTTTCTTACCATTGACGATGATGGCATTGTCTTCAGTCAGCACTTCAGCATCAAATATGCCGTGATTTGTGTCATACTTAATTAAGTGTGCAAGTGTTTCAGCAGGATAACTCGCGTTGATTGCAACAATTTCTATGTTCTCCTCTAAAATTGCCTTTCTGAATACCATTCTCCCGATGCGTCCAAAACCATTAATCGCAACTTTCGCCTTCATAAATCAGGCTCCCCTCTATATTAATGTTATACTTATATGTTGTTTAACTAAAAATAGTATAACATATTCAGAGAAATAGTTAATAAGTAAATTGCGGATTTTTAAAGTTTTATTATTCTGACAAATTATATTCTTTTGACCTTTAAAAAATGAATAATTCCCTTGATTACCGCTTTTGATTTCCGTGCAAGACTTCGCTTTCCGCGGTAGCCCGTGAGCCTCCTCGGTCGTACCTCCCTCCGGGGTCTCACATTAGCTACTCTTCCCGCAGGAGTCTTCGTCTTGCACTCCAATCAAAAGCTAGATCCACTTACTTGTTAAAATTTTTCATTTAATCATTTATTTTCCTTCAATAAATCGCTGGAACTTTCAACTCAGAGGAACACTTTTTTTCTCTGTTTCACTAATTGAATTTATTATATTCTTAGAAATCAAATTAAAAAGCCGACAGGACACAATTCCTGTCGGCTTAGGTTAAGTATCATGGTCTTAAGTCCCAATCATTTATTATCTTTTCAAGCTGCTGTTCTGATTCTTCTATTGTTCCGTTGTTGTTGATGACGGCATCGGCAAGGCCGATTTTGTCTTTTAGAGGGAACTGGGAAGAAATGCGGGAAGCCGCTTCATCTTTTGTGAATTGATTCCGTTTCATCAATCGTGATAATTGAGTGTCTTCGTCCACATAGACGACGATCGTCTTATCCACCATCCAAGTCAAGTCACTTTCATAAAGGAGCGGGATATCCATGATGATGGTTTGTTTCCCGGTATTTATGGCATCGTCCTTCTCTGAAAGCATCATGCCCCGGACTGCAGGGTGAACGATCCCATTCAATTTCTTCCTCATCTCTTCATTATGAAATATGATGGTACCGAGCTTCGCCCGGTCGATTGTATCATCTTCCTTACAAAGGATCTCCCTGCCGAATTCTTCTACAATGGCGAGATAAGCAGGCTGGCCGACCTCGACAACTTTTCTTGCCGCAAGGTCCGCATCAATGACGGTATACCCCTTTTGCTTGAGCATACTTGATACCGTGCTCTTGCCGCTCGCAATCCCGCCTGTTAATCCTAAGATGATGCTCATGTTTCAATTCCTTTCTTCATGCACGGCTCTGTTTATGCCACACTACAAGCATGTTCATCTAAGACAGAGCCGGATTGCATATAATCCAGTAGTACGTATTTTCGCTTCTGTTTTCATACACTATTCCATCTTATCAATCTAGAACATCGGCCGTTTATGACTAGAAACGGAGGATCCCAATCAGGATCAATAATACCCCAGGCAGGAAAGAAACCCGGTGTATCCATTTTAAATGTGAAAAGAATTGCCCCAACTTCAGACCAGATGATAAAAACAAAAAGCTCATGCAAAGAATGGCAACCGATAACAACAGTGGTGAAAAATGCAGCAATGCTGCTCCGATCCCTGCCCCGAATGCATCCAGTGACAAGGCGATCCCCAACATGAGTGCTTCAATGCCAGTGATCGTCCCTGAACGGTCAAAGTCGGCAGTCAGCGGTCTTCTGAGAATCTGAATGACAAGGCCGATGGATTTGATTTCGAAATTAATCAGTGTTTTTTCCTGTGACGGTTGAATGTCTTGCTTTTCGGGCCTGAAGAACTGATACAGGACCGCTGCCCCGATGGCAACGAGGATGAGCCCTCCGATCCTGCCTGCCCATTCAGGCGAAATGATTTTTTGAATCGTACCGCCGACCATCATGGCGACCAGCAGGGAACTCGCTGAGCAAACCGAAATGATGCTGATCGATTTTAGAGGGATCTGCACTTTGCGGAGCCCATAGGTCAACCCGGTACTGAAGCTATCAAGACTTACGGCAAATGCAAGTAATAACAAGGAGAAAAGTTCAGTCATCTTAAAGCCCTCCCAGAAATCATTACAATACTATATGGTAAGGGCTTATCAGATGTTAAATGTCCTTTAAAGCGTCATCCATTCTGGCAGCGGGGACAATAATGCGTCCCTCTTCCGGCTGAGACCTTCTTCTCGATGGGTGTCCCGCAGACTCTGCAGTCCTCCCCTTGCCTGCTATAGACAAAAAGGTTCTGTTGAAACATTCCCATTTGTCCTTGTGAATTCACATAGGTCCTGATCGTGCTTCCACCCATCTCAACCGCTTCATTCAAAGTTTCGATGATAGCTAGGTGTAATTGGTGAATTTCGTTTTCACTGAGTGATTTTGCTTTGCGGTCGGGGTGGATTCCCGCTCGGAACAATGCTTCATCTACATAGATGTTCCCTAATCCGACCATGATGGATTGATCGAGCAGGACCGCTTTGATGATCCGTTCCGTCTTTGTCAATTTCTGTTGAAGATAGTGTTCGGTGAAATCAGGTTGGAAGGGTTCTGGTCCCAACTGGCTCAATGGACGATTCAGCAGCTCGTCCCCTTTCTTGAATAAATGCATCGTTCCGAATTTACGTACGTCCCGATATCTGAGTGCCGTACCATCTGTAAAATGGAAGATCACATGGGTATGTTTTTCGATGGGATCGTTCTCATCATATAGCCCGTATTTTCCTTCCATCCTCAAATGGGACACAAGCGACACCTCATTCAGATCGAATATCAAGAATTTCCCCCTACGCCTCATCGCAAGAATTTCCTGCCCCTTGAGGCTATGGATGAATTCTTCGGTTTCTTCGGGGTTTTTGATCATTTTCGGCCAGAATACCGATACATCCTTTATCCTTTTTCCTAGGACAAGGACCTCCAATGTCTTCCTGACCGTTTCCACCTCTGGTAGTTCGGGCATTCCGGGCACCTCCCCATGAAAGTGTTACTTGGCATCGTACCAAGTAGGTCCATAAGAATAATCAACCTTGAGAGGAACCTCTAGTTCCATTGCATTCTCCATCACTTCCGGTACGATTTTCTTCAATGTTTCAATTTCTTCTTCCGGAGCTTCAAAGATCAATTCATCATGCACCTGCAGTAGTAAACGTGATTTCAGTTTTTCTTCTTTCAGACGGTATGCCATATCGATCATCGCCTTCTTGATGATATCTGCGGCACTTCCTTGAATTGGTGTATTCATCGCTGTCCGTTCGGCGAAACTTCTCAAGTTGAAGTTTCTGCTTGTGATTTCCGGTAGGTAGCGGCGGCGGTTCAGAAGTGTCGCAACGTATCCTTTCTGTTTTGCCTCTTGGACGATATCATCCATATACTCTTTTACCCCAGGAAAACTCTCAAGGTACTTCTTGATGAATTCACCGGCTTCTTTTCGGGTGATATCCAGGCTTTGTGACAGACCGTAGTCGCTGATTCCATAGACGATCCCGAAATTGACGGCTTTTGCATGACGCCTCATTTCAGAAGTCACATCATCCTTCGCTACACCAAACACATCCATGGCCGTTTTTGTATGGATGTCCATGTCATTCTTGAACGCTTCGATCAGTTTATCATCGCCAGCAATATGAGCGAGGACGCGTAGTTCGATCTGTGAGTAATCCGCAGCGAACATCACCCAGCCTTTTTCAGAAGGAATGAAAGCCTGACGGATTTTTCTCCCCTCTTCCAATCTGATCGGGATGTTCTGCAAATTCGGGTCAATGGAACTTAGCCTTCCCGTTTGTGTCAGGGCCTGATTGAACCTTGTATGGATTTTACCTGAGTTCTCATGGATCACTTTAAGCAGACCTTCCAGATAAGTGGATTGCAGTTTCCCCAGTTGACGATAATGAAGGATGTAATCGATGATTTCATGCTTCGACTGAAGCTTTTCAAGCACATCCGCTGATGTTGAATAGCCCGTTTTCGTTTTCTTTACAACAGGAAGACCAAGCTTTTCGAACAGAATCACTCCGAGCTGCTTTGGAGAGTTGATGTTGAAACTCTCTCCCGCCAGTTCATGTATGTGCTTCTCAAGCTCATCGATTCGTTTGCCGAGTTCTTCTTTCATATCCTCGAGTCTCTGTTTGTCCACCATCACTCCCGTATATTCCATTTCAGCAAGGATCAGGGCAAGCGGAAGCTCGAGTTCGGTGATCAATTCAAGTTGTTCGTTCTCTTCCAGTTCTTTCGTGCAGATGTCCTTCAATTCATACAGCGCAGCCGCTTTTCTTGCCAGATGCTCTGAAAGTACATCTTCTGTAGGTATTTTTTGTTTTGCCCCTTTACCATAGACTGCTTCGTCTGTATCGACCGCCGGTTGGTTATGTGCTTTCGCAATGGCAGCAAAATCATCCCCTGCAGAAGAAGGATTCAAAATGTATGAAGTAAGCAATAAATCAAATTCAATGCCTTTCAGATCGATCCCTTGCCTCTTTAATGAAACGACCGCCTGTTTCGAATCGTACACATATTTAACCTTATCTTCGTTCTCCGCCCACTTCTTGAAAGGATCCGAAGCGAGGGCCGTTTCCAAGGTGAAGTAGAATGTCCCTTGATCATTGTGCATGCTCAACCCAATGATGGACCCAAGATGATAATTGTCCTCGAGCATTTCGATATATAATGCACTTACATTTGCAAGGTGCTTCTCTTCGATGCTCTGAAGGGTTTCAAAAGATATTTCATCCAGGTCCTGCGTTTCTTCCTGAGATGTTTCTCCCATTTTTTCAAGCAGGGAGTGGAAGCCAAGATCCTTGTAGACTTCCTTCAATTTGGGTACATCCGCACCGTCATACTCCAGCTCCTCCACTTTGATGTCGACCGGGGCTTCCCTCAAGATGGTTGCAAGCTCCTTACTCATGACAGCCGATTCTTTATTTTCCTCGAGCTTTTCTTTCAGTTTCTTCCCGCTGACCTTATCGATGGATTCGAGCAGGGTTTCAACATTTCCGAATTCCTTCAGAAGTTTGATCGCTGTTTTCTCCCCTACCCCTGGGATGCCCGGGATATTATCAGAGCTATCCCCCATCAATCCTTTCATATCAATGATCTGATCCGGAGAGATCTCCCATTTTTCTTTAATATGCTGTGGTGTGTAGATTTCGAGATCCGTAATTCCTTTTCTTGTGATGCAGACGGTCGTTTTATCCGTGCTGAGCTGAGTGAGGTCTTTATCACCAGAGAAAATCTTCACTTTGTACCCATCTTGTTCTGCCTGCAAGGAGAGCGTGCCGATGATATCATCCGCTTCGTAGTTTTCCTTCTCGTAACGCTTGATGCCATAAGCATCCAGAAGTTCCCTGATATATGGGAACTGCTCGGACAATTCAGAAGGTGTCTTCTGTCTCCCTCCCTTATATTCCTTGTACGTCTTATGCCTGAACGTCGTTTTACCGGCATCGAACGCGACCAGGATATGTGTAGGGTTTTCATCCTCGAGCACTTTCTGCAGCATCGTTGTGAATCCGTATACTGCGTTTGTATGTACGCCTTTATCATTATTCAATAAGGGAAGGGCAAAGAATGCACGATATGCAATACTATTCCCATCAATCAATACTAACTTCTTCGTCATAAACGAACCTCCTCGTAAAGGGTAAAATACACAACTATTGTTTCTCTTTATGTGCTTGATCGTTTCTATGTCATCCTCCTTATTCTATCATGATGGTGATCGAAAGGAAAAAAAGGGGCACAAACGGATGTATCGACTTTCTTTGCAAATAGAGTCAGTACGAACGCTTGTAGATACCAAGATTACATAAAAAAAGCCCCTCCGCGGAGCGATGTCCATTTCGGAAGGGCGTTTCCCAATTACTCTGTGTACCCCATGAGCAACCGTGCATACGGAGAGTCTGAAGGCAATATGATGACGGTTTTGTCATCAACCGTTTTCTTATAGGTTTCTAGCGTTTTATATAAATCATAGAAATCAGGATCCTTCGAGAATGACTGGTTGTAGATTTTGGCCGCCTCGGATTCTCCTTCCGCCCGGATCACATTGGCATCTGCGCTTGCCTTGGCGAGCAGTTCCTTTACTTCCCTGTCGGTATCGGCCGTGATCCGTTGCTTTTCGGCATCCCCTTTGGAAAGGTATTCCTGCGCTTTCGATTCACGCTCTGATATCATGCGCGTGTAGACCGAATTTTCATTGGCTTGCGGAAGGTCCGTCCTCTTCATCCTGACGTCCTTCACGACAATGCCGTATCCATCCTTGGCGAGGAGTTCATTGACTTTCTTCGTGATTTGATCGTTCAGGCTTCCACGCGAGGATTTCTCATCATTGATGATTTGATCATAATTCAAGCGGCCAAGTTCTGCACGAACGACAGAGTAAATGAACTCCTCCATCTTCGTTTCCGCATTCACGACGGTTCTCGCATTTTTGATCATCTTCAGCGGATCTTCAATCCTCCACACTGCAAAGTTATCGATCAGCATCCGCTTTTTGTCTTTCGTATTGATTTCCGCTTCCGTCACATCATACGTCATCTGGTGCCTAGGAAGGGTCGTCACGGTTTGGATGAACGGGATTTTCATCTTCAATCCAGGATCCTTGTCTATTCTGACAACCTCACCAAACTGCCTTACAACCTTATACTCACTTTCCTTCACAATATAAAGAGAGGTAAAGAGAAGTAAAATGGCGGCGACAAGAAGGATGAGGAAGACACCGAATTTCCTGTATCTTTTCCATTCGACGGGTTCTTTTTTCCGTTGGTTCATATCAAATACATTCCCATCAGACATTATTCCTCACTCCCTTCCTGCTTAACGGGCGTCTGGTTTTCGAGCTGCCTGATCGGGAAATACTTCAATGTGTCCCCATTGTCCTTCATGATATAGACTTCTGCATCAGGCAATACATTCTCAAGCGTTTCAAGGACCAGGCGTTTTCTGGTGATGTCAGGGTTGTTCTTATATTCCGCGTACAATTTGTCAAAAACGGCCACATCTCCACGGGCCTGTTCCACCCTGGCAATCTTATCACCCTTCGCCCTTGACATGATGGCATCCTTCTCACCCTGCGCCTCATTGGTGCGCTGATTACGATACTTTTTCGCTTCATTTATTTTTGTATTCATCGTCTCTCGGGCATCCGTAACCGCAGTGAAAGCACTGCGCACTTCTTCGTTCGGCAGCTCTACATCCTGTAATTTCACTGCGAGGATACTGATTCCGATATCATACTCATCAATCAGGTCGGTCAGTAAATCCCTGACATTCGCTTCAATTTCTGCTTTACCGGATGTCAGTGCATCATCAATGAGAGAACTTCCGATGATGCTCCTTAATGATGCCGAGGTGGCATCGTATAAAATTTCTTTTGGGTCGTCCGCATTGTATAAGTAACTTTCCGGGTCTGTGATCTTCCATTGAACGACAAGGTCGGCCAGGACGATATATTCATCACCGGTAATCATCTTCGTTTCTTTCGGAACTTCTTTAATATTTCCATCCTTTTCTTCATAACCAAACTGAAGACTGAACGTTTCCTTTGAAAGAACTTCAACTGATTGCATCGGCCACGGCATCTTAAAGTGCAGTCCCGGCTCAACAATGGGCTCTCCCGCTTCACCGAACGTCAATACAAGCGCTTGCTCCGATTCATCAACCGTATACCACGAAGTGATCAACACCAAAATCAAAAGAAGAGCGGCGACAATCATTCCAGTAATCGTATAAATGCGTTTAAGGCTCATAAGCTCCCTCCCTTTCTTATCTCTTTAGCTGTTCTGTACTATATACGGATACCAATACAAAATGGTTTCAGGAATATGACAAAAAGGGGAGAGAGAGGAAAAAAGGCAATGCGAAAAGGCGAGAACGGGGTTGGTTCTCGCCTTTTCTTCACTCCTTGGATGAAGGGGTTTCATCTATTATAGTATCACCTGTTTATTAATCCTTTTTTAACCCTTTGTAAATAGAATGTAAAAAAACAGAAATACTACCTTATTCTCCGAAGGTTTGTTCAGGGAATATTTTGTATAGAGAAACCGTGAATGACGTGCCTTTATTCACTTCACTTGTCACTTCAATTCTGCCTTCATGTGCTTCTATGATATGTTTGACAATCGCAAGTCCCAGTCCTGTACCACCAGAGTTACGGCTTCTTGCTTTATCTACCCTATAGAAACGCTCAAAGATCCGAGGCAGTTCCTCTTCACTGATTCCGATTCCGTTGTCGATGATGGAAACATGTACCTGATCAGCATCTTCGTCTGTAGAAATGGTGACATCCCCACCCATCGGTGTATACACGATGGCGTTTGAAATCAAATTGATGAATACTTGCTTCAATCGGTAAGGATCAATTTCCGCGACTCCTTCAGCCCTGAATCTGGTATGGATGGAAATCCCCTTTTTATCTGCCTTATCCTTCAAAATAGGAAGCACTTCACCAACAAGATCGGATACATTCTGCTTCTCGATGGAAAGCTCAAATCCATGTTTTTCGATTTTACTTAATTCAAGAAGGTCCTGAATCAATGATTGCAAACGATCGCTCTCGGTCAAAATGATTTCAAGGAAGGACTTCAATGTTTCCTTATCATTCATGGCTCCGTCCAGTAACGTTTCAGAGAACCCTTTGATCGAGGTGATCGGTGTCTTCAACTCATGAGATACATTTGCTACGAAATCTTTCCGCATTTGCTCAAGGTTCTTGAGCTCGGTAATATCATGAAAAACGACGACGATCCCTTTCCACTCATCATTTTGCCCAATGATCGGAGCACCATAGACTTCATAATGCTTTCTCTCAAGTCGGTGAGGCAGGAGGATCTGTTTTCTCACGCGATCTTCAGTCATGAATATTTCTTCTACCAGCTTGTTGACCTGCTGATAATGAATCACTTCATGGTAGCGTACCTTCTTCAATTGACTTTCCTTCAAGTTAAAGAATTCCCTGAATGTACGGTTCGTCAAAACGACAAAACCGCGTTGATCAATCAACAGCAGCGCACTTCCCATATTTTCAACCAATGTTGTCAATCGGTCATGCTGCATCTCTTGCGAAGTGACCATTTCCTGGAGGTTCCGCGCCAATATATTGATCGACGTACTCAGCATACTGGTTTCATCCAATCGGTCCTCATATGTTCTTGCCCTGAAGTTCCCCTTTGCAAGTTCGATTGCGACATTCGTCGCGGACTCGATTGGTCTAGTATATCTCGCCGTGATCCTGGAACCGAGAATAATGATGAGAATCAATGCGAGACCGAGGGAGATCGTCAGGACCAGCCAAATTTGACCGGTACCCTTTTCAAGGGCATCTACTTCCGTACTCATGATCAAAAGGCCGTTTATCGATTGATCTTGCTTTTTAAGCGGGTACCAATAATACCTATATTCTTTTCCGGAAATGACTAGTTTTTTATTCTTATCCTTCACATCCCATTTGTCACCGATCTGATTGATCATCTGCTTTTGGTGACTGTCAAGGACCGGATTAACAGACTCGGTATCCTCGATGACGCTGCCTGATTTATCAAGGATGGTGATCCGGACATCCAATATATCACTTAGTTCCTTGATCATGGACGGATCAATGTCGTTCAGACTGCCATTCTCCTGAATTGAGCTGGCCAGTAACCTCGATTCCTTTTGGATCCTTGAATTAAAGGTGTCCATGTAGAAGTTCTTGAAGATTTGTCCCAAAACGATTCCGAGACCGATCAACACGATGATGATTAACGTAATGAGTGCAAAAAGCAGCTTGGTCCTGAATTTATTCATCGAGCTTTTGGCTCCTCCAGCTTATAACCGAGACCACGGATTGTTTTGATGTAGACTGGCTTCTTCGTATTAGATTCTATTTTTTCCCGAAGGTGGCTGATGTGCACATCGACAATCCTTGTATCGCCTGCAAAGTCATAATTCCAAACGGCACTTAGAAGCTGGTCCCTCGTAAGGACCCTTCCTTTATTGTTCGTCAAATACAGCAGCAGTTCAAATTCCTTCGGTGTAAGCTCCAGTAGTTCACCTTGGAAATATGCTTCATACTGCTCTGGGTATACCTTCAATTCTCCTACTTCTTTATAGTCATCCGTCTCCTCGACTGCCTCAGCCGGTTCCACTGGCGTCTGACTCCTCCTCAAAATCGCTTTTACCCGGGCGACAACCTCTCTCGGACTGAATGGCTTTGTCATATAATCATCAGCGCCAAGTTCCAGGCCTAGGACCTTATCGAACTCATCATCCTTTGCTGTCAGCATGAGAATCGGGATATTGATTTTTTTCTGTCTCAGTTCCTTGCACACTTCAATCCCATCCATTTTAGGAAGCATAAGGTCGAGGATCATCAAATCAGGCAGCTCATCGACCGCCATATCCCTCCCTGCTTCACCGTCATTCGCGGTAATGACCGAATAGCCTGATTGCTCCAAATTATACTTCAACAGTGTCGCGATCGATTGTTCATCTTCTACTACAAGGATTTTTTTGCTCATTTAAAGTGCCTCCACATACCAAAGAATTAACCCCATCATCCAACGTATTTATGTAATTGTATCTTCATTATAATACAAACCTGCAAGCTGACCATACCATAAAGTTATGATTAGTATGTGCATAATAAAAAAGAGCTATGAATTCATAGCTCTTTTAATACGATGGGCCTCCATTATCAATGGACGTTGATGCACTGATGTGATTAAAAATTCTCCAGCGTATGACTGTTCATCTTCTCAAGTTTATGCGGAGGACACACCTTGATAGTCCCATTTATCACTTTCTCGTCGTCTTCATTCACTGCAGTCACTGTTATCGTGACAGTATGGGAAGAGGGCTCAATTTCTGTCACTTCGAACAGGAATTGGATCGTCGCATAATGGTAAACGGGCTTCGGGAAGTCAATATTCTGTTCGATGATATGGGAGCCTGGTCCCGGTAAGTATTTGGATACTGCAGATGTGATGATTCCTGTAAGCATGATGGATGGAACGATTGGTTTCTTGAATGGTGTCTGGGAAGCATAGTCATGTTGGATGTATAATGGGTTTGCATCATTGGTTAATCCAAGATAGAGAAGCAGTTCATTGTCCTCTATTTTTTCCGTAAGGGTCAATTTCTCCCCGATCGACATTTCCTCGATTTTTCTTCCCAGTTTTCTTTTCTTGCCCAATAACATAAGAAGCACCTCCATATGTAAACGCATACATTTTATAATAATGAAAATTATCATTATTATCTGTATATTACTATAATATCACTTTTAGCGTTTCCATACAAAGGGATTTTACACATAAATATCCCCTTCGAACACCGCTGTTGATTTCCGTGCAAGATTTCGCTTTCCGCGGGTGACCCGTGAGCCTCCTGGGTCTCACATTTGCCACTTCTCCCGCAGGAGTCTTCGTCTTGCACTACAATCAACAGCTGGAATCTATTTATAACAATTTTCAGTTCGTTGCTCTATTGAATAGCTTCTCATTAAAACATACAAAAAAAGCCAATTCCATTTCAAGTGAGTGGAATTGGCTAATTTATGATTTTTCACGCCAATGACGACATGACGTTTTTGACGGAGTCTGCAGATTTGGCCAGGGCAGCCTGCTCTTCTTCAGTAAGCTCCAATTCGATGATTTTTTCGAGTCCGTTACCACCTAGGATGGTCGGGACTCCTAGATAGATCCCTTCGAAGCCGTATTCTCCTTCAAGGTATGCGATTGCCGGGATGACCCTGCGCTGATCTTTCAGGATGGCCTCCACCATCTGAACCAGGGAAGCAGCCGGGGCATAGTAGGCTGACCCATTGCCCAGCAGGCCGACGATCTCACCCCCGCCTTTACGGGTGCGCTCAACGATGGCATCCAGACGGTCTTTCGGGATCAATGTTTCTAATGGAATTCCACCAGCATACGAGTAACGGATTAACGGGACCATGTCGTCTCCATGTCCACCTAAAACAAATCCTGTCACATCCTTGACGGACAGATTCAATTCTTGTGCAACGAACGTACGGAAACGCGCGGTATCAAGGACACCTGATTGACCGATTACGCGTTCCTTAGGGAAACCTGATTCTTTGAAGACCGTGTATGTCATGGCATCCACCGGATTGGTCAGTACGATGATATAGCAGTTCGGAGAATATTTGACAATTTGCTCTGTTACAGATTTCATGACCTTCTGGTTTGTCTGAACCAGGTCGTCACGACTCATTCCAGGTTTACGCGCGATTCCGGCCGTGATGACGACAATATCAGAATCCTTTGTGTCTTCGTAGCTTGAAGTACCAATGATATTTGCATCAAACCCTTGAACCGGACTTGCTTCAAGCATGTCCAAAGCCTTCCCTTTTGTGGGATCTTCATTTTGAGGAATATCAACGAGCACAACATCACCAAGTTCTTTTTGCGCTAGCATGAGAGCAGTCGTTGCACCGGTAAAACCTCCGCCAATCACTGAAACTTTTCTGCGTTTAATTGTCATCATGGTTCCCCCTGTTCATTTTAAATTATGTAAGACAGAAGCACTCCTAAAAAAGGAATGCTTCTGATGTTAGGTTTATTCCATATTTTCGATTAATGCAGTTCCGAATTCAGAACATTTTACTTCCGTTCCACCTTCCATCAGACGGGCAAAGTCATATGTCACGACTTTAGAAGCAATGGTCTTTTCCATTGATTTCATGATTAGGTTAGCCGCTTCAGTCCAACCAAGGTGTTCAAGCATCAACACTCCTGAAAGGATGACTGAAGATGGATTCACTTTATCCATGCCGGCATATTTAGGAGCCGTTCCGTGAGTCGCTTCGAAGATGGCATGTCCAGTCTCATAGTTGATGTTCGCACCAGGCGCGATTCCGATTCCACCCACTTGTGCTGCAAGTGCATCAGAAATGTAGTCACCGTTCAGGTTCATCGTAGCGACTACATCGAACTCTGCAGGACGAGTAAGGATTTGTTGTAAGAAGATATCAGCGATTGAGTCCTTCACGATGATCTTGCCAGCAGCTTCAGCTTCTGATTGCGCTTTGTTTGCTGCTTCGATCCCTTCAGCATCCTTGATCTTATCGTATTGAGCCCAAGTGAATACTTTATCCCCGAACTCTTTCTCTGCAAGCTCGTAACCCCAGTTCTTGAATGCACCTTCAGTGAACTTCATGATGTTCCCTTTGTGTACAAGCGTCACTGATTTACGTCCTTCTGTGATGGCATAATTGATCGCCGCACGTACAAGACGTGAAGTACCTTCTTCAGATACAGGCTTGATACCGATTCCTGATGTTTCAGGGAAGCGGATTTTGTTTACTCCCATTTCATCTTGCAAGAATGAGATCAGTTTCTTGACTTCATCAGAACCGCTAGCATATTCGATACCAGCATAAATATCTTCAGTGTTTTCACGGAAGATGACCATGTCAGTGTCTTCTGGACGCTTGACCGGTGAAGGAACACCTTCGAAGTAGCGTACAGGGCGCAAGCATGTGAACAGGTCCAATTCTTGGCGAAGGGCAACGTTCAATGAACGGATTCCGCCACCAACAGGCGTTGTAAGTGGTCCCTTGATCGCAATGAAGTACTCATTGATTGCTTCAAGTGTTTCATTAGGAAGCCATTCACCCGTTTTGTTGAATGCTTTCTCCCCTGCATAAACTTCCTTCCACTCAATCTTACGCTCACCTTTGTAAGCTTTTTCAACAGATGCATCTAATACTCGCTGAGCAGATGCCCAGATATCTGGACCAGTACCGTCACCTTCGATAAAAGGAACGATTGGGTTGTTTGGCACGTTAAGCTGGCCGTTTTGGTTTGTAATCTTTTCACCTTGTGTCATTATGTAACCTCCATTTTTCTTCATGGTCAAAGGGGGATAACCCATAAGTGCTACTTGGCAATCAGAGTCATTCCCCTTTCTATTTATTACACCAATATTTTTACTATTTGTAAATATCGATGATCAGCTTCTTTGATCTACAGGAACATATTGTTGCTTACCAGGCCCGATATAATCGGCACGAGGACGGATTAGACGGTTGTTTGAATATTGTTCAAGGATATGGGCAAGCCATCCGGATACACGGCTCACAGCAAAGATCGGCGTGAATAAGTCATGATCGATGCCAAGGCTGTGATAAACAGATGCCGAATAGAAATCAACATTTGGTGGAAGGCCTTTATTCGCCGTGAATACCTCTTCGATCTTCGCGGACATTTCGTAATACTTGCTTTCCCCTCTAAGCTCGGTAAGCTTCTTGGACATTTCTTTAAGATGCTTGGCACGCGGATCTCCCTGACGGTAAACACGGTGTCCGAAGCCCATGATCTTTTCTTTCTTATCAAGCTTATCCAAAATGTAGGATTCAGCATTTTCGACTGATCCGACTTCCGTGAGCATCTTCATGACCTGTTCATTGGCTCCACCGTGAAGAGGTCCTTTCAATGCACCGATTGCAGCGGTTACACCTGAATAAACATCAGAAAGTGTAGCCACACAGACACGTGCAGTGAATGTGGAAGCGTTTAACTCGTGGTCCGCATGAAGGACAAGCGCTTTATTGAACGCCTCGATTTCGATTGGTTCCGGCTCTTTCCCTTTCAGCATGTACAGGAAGTTAGCAGCAAATCCTAAGTCTTTGCGTGGTGCAATCGGTTCCTGTCCATTACGGATGCGTGCAAAGCTTGTCACGATTGTAGGGATCTTAGCCTGAAGGCGGACTGCTTTCATGTAATTCGCTTCTTCCTCCATCACGTCTGCCTGATCATCATATAATCCGAGCAATGACACTGCAGAACGCAATGCGGCCATTGGATGCACTTCTTTGATATTGTACATCTTGAAGTGTTCCAGTACTTCTTGAGGAAGCGCCATATTTTCCGCAAGCTGATCCGTGAGCTCCTGAAGCTCTGATTTCGTTGGGAGTTTCAGATGCCAAAGTAAATAAATTACCTCTTCGAATGTAGCATTATTTGCTAGATCATCAATGTTGTAACCGACATATGTAAGGGTGTCATCGATGATGGAACTGATGGACGATGTAGTCGCTACAACTCCTTCTAATCCGCGAGTCGCTGTCATAATAATCTCTCCTTTGAATATATTTCCCTTCTACCCATTTTCATATGAGTATGAAACCCCGAAAGAAAATTTGGTTCGGGCTTGTTTAATAAAAGTAAATGAATTACCTGTAGTGGGTCCTTGATCATTTCAATTCGCACGCTGAGCGATTGCTCAATCCCGGCACAAAAAATGATTCCCTGTGCCATAATCAACGCTGGCAGGGAAAACAACGAATGGGATGCGCTTACATTTTCTATTATAAACAATTATCTGACATTTGTGAACGGAAACGCTCGAATTTATATGAAATTATTTTACTAGAAAAATAAACCTTTTGAACTTCAGTGAACTAAAACATCATCGGATCCGCACTTCCAAGGTACATTCAGCACTACTAAAATAGCATTCGCTCACCTACTTTAGAAAATTAGAACTTCCTTTCATTTCCTGTCTCTTATAAAATAGAAAGTAATAGAGAAACAGTAGGGGGATCTTCCGTTGAATGTAGATTATGTGTATAGGACCATCCGCTTCTTCGTTGTCGTCTGCATCATGATAGTATCGATCGTTTCCTTGTATTACATCTGGAAACTTGCCTATCCCTTCGTCATTGCAGTAGGGATATCCTTAATGATCAATCCATTGGTGAACTGGCTCGAATCCAAGGCCAGGCTACCGAGGGTATGGGCTGTCGTTTTATCCCTTTTCTTGATTGTAGGCGTATTCGCCGGCCTCATCACTTTATTGATTGCAGAAATCGTGTCTGGTGCAGGCTATCTATCCGAAGTGTTACCCGATCATGTTCAAACGCTGGTGACATACGCAGAAAACTTCATCGTCGGGCAAGTGATTCCTTTTTATCATCAACTTGCAGGTTTATTCAATAATCTTGATTCAGGTCAACAGAACACCATTTTGACTAATATCCAAACAGCTGGAAGCAAGATCGCACAATCAGCCGGTGACTTCCTGCAGAATTTTTTCGAAAAGCTTCCACAGCTTATTTCATGGATACCGAACGCAGCTTCTGTTCTTATTTTCTCAGCATTGGCGACATTCTTCATCAGTAAAGATTGGTATAAATTGTCCGCCAAGGCTGAAAAGATTATTCCGGGAAGAGCGATGTCCAGCGGCAGAACGGTCTTCATCGATCTAAAAAAAGCTCTATTCGGCTTCATCAGGGCTCAATTCACCTTGATTTCCATTACAGCGATCATCGTCTTGATCGGGCTGATCGTTCTACGTGTTGACTATGCCATTACGATCGCCCTGGTTAGCGGACTCGTGGATATCCTGCCTTATTTGGGGACAGGGGCGGTCTTTGTCCCTTGGATTGCGTATGAGTTCATCATCGGGAATGTCGGACTCGGAATCGGACTGTCGGTGCTCTATCTCATCGTTGTCGTGCAACGTCAGATCATGGAACCAAAAGTGTTATCATCGAGTATCGGCCTGGACCCACTCGCGACCCTGATCGCTCTTTTTGTCGGATTCAAGTTAATTGGGTTCCTGGGCTTGATTGTTGGTCCGGTCGTCCTTGTGATCCTCTCCACCTTGAAGCGAGCCGGTGTATTTGAAGACACATGGAAATTCATCATGGGGGCTAAATGAGGTACAGGAAATGCACCAAGTAAAATATGGGATTGATGTTCGTCCATGATAAAAAAGGCACCGTTTCGGCAATATGAGCCGAAACGGTGCCTTTAAATGTTATCGGTATATAATGATGTTCCCCTTGTTGAACCATCTTTTGAAAAGCTTATAAATGAAAGGCTTGAATAGTTTACGAGTCGGTGGCAGGAGTAGCAAAAATCCTGTGGCATCTGTAATGAATCCCGGAGTCAGAAGCAGCACCCCTCCAACCAATATGCATAGTCCGTCAATGATGACATCTCCTGGGAACTGTGCATACTGCATGTCTTGCTGAGCTTTCCTGATTGTTTCTAGACCTTGTTTCTTTGCCAGATAAGCTCCTGCAATCCCAGTAGCAATGATCAGCAATACGGTCGGCAGTACACCGATTGTCTGGCCGGCAAGAACCAGGATCCCGATTTCCAGTGCAGGAATCACGATTAAAAACGGAAGTATATATCTCACGAGGAATTCCTCCTGTCATTTATTACTTACTTCTCTATTATATCATATTGGACTGGACAGGTATTATTACGATAGTTGTGACACATTTAGTAAGCACCAAGTTTAAAGTTCCATGTAAACGAAGCCCGGTCCTCCTAAAAGAGGACCGGGCTTCATTTGTTACTGTTTAAAGGACACTCGCATGTCCGTTATAAATAACGCCACGAGTTGCATCAACTGTGATTTCCTGACCATTTTCAAATAGGGATGTGGCATTGTCCACCCCGACTACGACAGGAATGCCAAGGTTGATCCCAACAACGGCTGCGTGGCTTGTCAACCCACCTTCTTCGACTATCAAAGCAGAACATTTCTCGAGTGCAGGCATCATTTCTTTATCCGTTCCGATTGTCACAAGGACAGAACCAGGCTGTACGTTCTTTACGGCTTCCTCTGCGCTAGTCGCGACTACGGCTTTACCATAAGCAGATTTACGTCCGATTCCTTGTCCTTTCGCAACGATATCACCGACGACATGGATTTTCATCAAGTTAGTCGTTCCTGATTCACCAATTGGAACACCGGCAGTGATCACAATCAGGTCACCGTGCTTTGTCATTCCAGAGTTCAGGCTTTCTTCCACTGCCATATCAAGCATTTCATCCGTTGTGGATACCCTGCGACCAACTGTAGGATATACACCCCAAACGAGTGCAAGTCTTCTGGAAACAGATTCTGTACCGGTAACGGCCACGATCGGAGCTTTTGGACGGTATTTAGAGATCATGCGTGCAGTATGACCACTCTCCGTCGGAGCCACGATGGCATTCACATCCAGATTGATGGCAGTGTGAGCCACTGACTGTCCGATGGCATCCGTCATGTTATGATCGCTTTCCTTGCTGCGAGCTGAAAGGATTTCATTGAAATCCAGTGCAGTTTCCGCTCTTGATGCAATATTATGCATCGTTTGAACCGCTTCAACAGGATACGTCCCTGCAGCCGTTTCACCCGACAGCATGATGGCGTCCGTACCATCAAAGATGGCATTGGCAACATCACTTGCTTCCGCTCTTGTCGGTCTTGGGTTGCGCTGCATCGAATCAAGCATTTGCGTAGCCGTGATGACAGGCTTGCCTTGTGAGTTACACTTCTTGATCAGTTGTTTTTGAACGAGAGGTACTTCCTCAGCAGGAATTTCCACACCAAGATCCCCACGTGCAACCATCAAACCATCGGAAACTTCAAGGATTTCATCAATGTTGTCGACACCCTCTTGGTTTTCGATTTTTGGGATGATTTGAATATGAGGAGCATTGTGCTCTTCAAGTAGCTGACGGATTTCAAGTACATCGGATGCACGGCGTACAAAAGAAGCCGCGATGAAATCAACTTCCTGTTGGATACCGAAGATGATATCTTTTGCATCTTTATCCGTGATTCCTGGAAGGTTGACGGATACACCAGGTACGTTCACACCTTTTTTATTCTTCAGCATACCTGTGTTTAGCACTGTTGTATGAATTTCACCATTCGCTTTATCGATGCCAGTCACTTCAAGTCCCACGAGACCATCATCCAAAAGGATCTTTGAACCTTCATGAACGTCGTCGATCAACCCTTCATATGTGACGGAGAATTTCTCTGGAGTACCCAATACTTCCTTCATGGAGACAATGACAGAAGACCCTTGTTGCAGTTCGAATCCATCATTCTCCATATTATTCGTGCGGATTTCCGGACCTTTAGTGTCAAGGAGGATCCCTACGTTTTTACCCGCTTTCGCAGCTGCTTCACGAATGTTTTTTATGCGTTGGCCATGTTCATCATGATCACCGTGCGAAAAGTTCAATCGAGCAACATTCATCCCTGAATCAATCAGCTGTGATAGCTTCTCTACACTCTCACTGGCTGGTCCAATGGTACATACAATCTTAGTTTTTCTCATATTTCTTACCTCCTGAATCTTTCAGCAATTATTAAATAGAAAGTTCTTTTGATAGTCGATACATGTCAAGGTCGATTCTGTGTGGCTGAGCCAGTGCTTCAATGATGTCATAATCAACCAGGGCATTCTTCACAATCCCCACTGCCCTGCCGCCTTTTCCATCCATCAATAGCTCAACGGCACGAGACGCCAGACGGCTTGCAAGCACGCGGTCGGCAGCTGTTGGCGTCCCTCCGCGTTGGATATGGCCAAGGACCGATACCCTTGTATCCATACCGGTCGCTTCTGTAAAGCGGTCGGCAAATTCATTCCCACTCATTACGCCTTCAGCAACAATGATGACACTGTGCTTCTTACCGCGCTCTTGACCTTTTTTCAAACGACTGACGACATCATCCATATCGAAATTCTCTTCAGGGATCAATACGGTTTCTGCTCCACCAGCAAGTCCGGACCAAAGTGCGATATCCCCCGCGTTACGCCCCATTACTTCGATGATGAATGTTCTTTCATGCGAAGTAGCCGTATCACGGATCTTATCGATCGCATCAATCACGGTGTTTAGTGCCGTATCGAACCCGATTGTGAATTCAGTCCCGGGAATATCATTATCGATTGTACCAGGTACGCCAACACATGGGTAACCCCATTCAGTCAATGCTTTGGCACCTTGATAGGAACCGTCTCCACCGATTACAACAAGGCCTTCGATCCCATGTTTCTCAAGCTGTTCAATCCCTTTTTTCTGGCCTTCCTTTGTCTTGAATTCCTCGCAGCGCGCCGTATAGAGCATCGTTCCACCACGGTGGATGATATCTCCGACAGATCCAAGCTCAAGCTTTTTGATGTTACCATTGATCAACCCATTATACCCTTGGTAGATCCCGTACACTTCAACGCCATGGAAGATGGCTTTACGGACAACCGCTCGGACTGCGGCATTCATCCCTGGGGAATCTCCACCACTCGTTAATACTCCGATCTTTTTCACTTTCATCACCTCATGAAGAAATATATGTACTGAAATTGATTTGTTAATGCTTTCACATATTAACGGTTCAATTCATTATGGAAGAGTTATTCTACCCATTTATTATGGACCAATAGACCATTGATTATTTCTAAAATAACATGAAGAGTCAAGCTTCTCAACAGGTTACCCCTTGAAGGGTCAATAGACGAAATAATCTATTAAATGAAAGCGTTTCAATTGCTAAAACTTTCAAAAAATTGTCAGGATTGGTTCCTGCCACACTAAACAAAAGGACTGACAACAGGCATGTCCTATTTGTCAGTCCAAATCGTTTCTTTATGATTGTACCCCAATATATTCATTTAAAACAGAATAATCGCCCATCGCTTTGAATTTCTCATAGCGGTGCTGGATCAATTCTTCCTTACTCATAGGAACCAGCTCCTTCAGTGATTCCTTAAGTACTGCCTTCATGAAGTGAGCCTGTTCCTCGACATTTTTGTGAGCTCCACCCTTTACCTCGGTAATGATCTCATCGATGATTCCAAGCTCCTTGAGATCCGGTGCAGTGATTTTCATGGATTCAGCCGCTCTTTTCGCCTGGGTGGAATCCTTCCATAAAAGGGCTGCAGCCCCTTCAGGTGAAATGACGGAATACGTTGAGTTCTCAAGCATGTGGATGTGATTTCCCACACCGAGCGCAAGTGCTCCTCCGCTTCCTCCTTCACCGATGACGATGCAAATGACAGGGACGGTCAGGCCGGCCATTTCAACAAGATTTCTTGCAATGGCTTCACTCTGGCCCCTTTCTTCTGCGGCTTTCCCCGGGTAGGCACCTTTTGTATCAATGAAACAAACGATGGGGCGATTGAATTTCTCTGCTTGTTTCATCAACCTTAAGGCTTTTCGATACCCTTCAGGATGCGGCATACCGAAATTCCTTCTGATATTCTCTTTCGTATCTTTACCGCGCTGGTGTCCAATGATGGTAACGGGAACCCCATCAAATTTGGCAAGACCGGAAACAATCGCTTCATCATCGCCATATAAGCGGTCACCATGCATCTCCATAAAGTCGGTGAATAGATAGCGGATATAGTCCAGGGTGGTCGGACGGTTCGGGTGACGCGCCACCTGCACCCTTTCCCACGGCTTCATGTTTTCATAGATATCATTTTGAAGCTTTTCTAGACGCGTTTCCAGCTTTTCGATTTCTTTTGATAAATCCACTTCCGAATGTTGAGTGAACTCCTTAAGCTCTGCAATCTTCTTCTTCAATTCCACTACAGGCTTTTCAAACTCCATCTCATTTACCATGGTAGATCACCATCCCACTGATGTATATCTAGTACAAGGCCGATCTTCTCTTTCAGTTCCAAGCGGGATACCACTTCATCCAGCTGACCGTGTTTCAATAGGAATTCCGCTGTTTGGAAATCTTCTGGAAGGTCTTCCCTGATTGTTTGCTCAATAATTCTTCTTCCGGCGAATCCGATCAATGCCCCCGGCTCTGCGAAGTTATAGTCCCCTACAGAGGCAAAGCTCGCCGATACCCCGCCTGTCGTTGGATGGGTCATGATGGATATGAATAGGCCCCCATTTTCACTGAACCGTTTAAGTGCCACACTGGTTTTGGCCATCTGCATGAGGGATAAAACCCCTTCCTGCATTCTGGCACCGCCTGAAGCAGTGAAGATGATGAACGGGACGTTTCGTTTGTCCGCTTCCTCGATGGCACGGGTAATTTTCTCACCGACAACCGATCCCATACTCCCCATCCTGAATCTAGAGTCCATGATGGCTACGACAATGTCGATGCCGTTCACTTTACCTGATCCAGTCAGGACCGCTTCGTTCAAGCCGGTTTTCTTCCGGTCTTTTTCAACTTTCTCCAAATAATCGGGAAAGCCCAGTGGATTGACGGAAACCAATCCCGAATCTAATTCTTCGAACGTGCCTTCATCGATGAAACTGTCCACTCTCTCATCCGAGCTCATCCCATGATGGTAGCCACAATGGATGCAAACCTTTAAATTTTTGCGTAATTCCTTTGTATACATGATCTTTTTACAGTCGGGGCATTTTGTCATGATTCCTTCAGGGACATCATGTTTAGCTGCTTCAGATGGTATGGTTGCATATTTTTTCTTTTTCGGTTTATTGGATTTGTTGAACAGTTCCTTAAGCAAGGCTGAAACCTCCTTAACTAATTACAGTCGCTTTTGTTTTCTTATAAGTTGGTTGATCGAAAGTATGATAAGTGCTGAAGCCGGCTAGATGGGCTCGGCTTTGTTCTCTCTTGCATGATCGGTATATGATCTTGCAAGTAAACTGCTTGTCTACCAGTTTAACGGAAAGCTTTATAAAAAGATGTTGGAATTTGTCAACTCAAGTTCACCAATTTCACAAATCTTTTTGTATGCAGCCTGCACCGATTCTTTATCTTGCTTTTCCAATCCTGTAAGCAGGTCTAAAAGCTTTTCTTTAATTTCGGGTGTGATTTTTTTCTCTCCGATAATGAAAGTCTCGTAATCATTCAGGATGTTCCATATTCTATGTGATAAGTAGTTGTTGCTGATAAGAATGATTTCTTCAAATATTTCTCTCCATGTCAGGGCCCCGTTATCTTTTTTCACCTTCATGATCAGATCGGATACGTCCAGTTCCCTGCAAAAAATACTCCTGAGAGCTTCTTTTTCAATCATCGTTTTTGTACATTTGATATCCTGTAGGGCCTTATCGTCCTGAAGGATGAACATTCCAAGAAGGTCGATCAGATTATGATTCCGAAAATCCTTCAGGAATGTCCCCTCCCCCCTTCTTGTTTCAATCAAGCCCAGAAGTTCAAGGGCACGGAGCGCTTCCCTAACGGAGGAACGCCCGACATTCAGCCTTTCAGAAAGCTCGCGTTCGGAAGGGATCTTATCCCCCGGACCGAGCCCATCTTTCGATATCATTTCTCTTAGTTGGTGAACAATTCCAATATATACTTTTGACTGAGAATGGAGAGAGTTCACGTTCGTCATCATTCACCTTTCCCAATGACGGCTAATTCTTCCGTTTTTCTCCGGATTTCCTCAGGATCGACCTTTAATCGCGCGACGCCGGTTTCCATGGCCGTTTTCGCAACAGCTGCTGCAACTGCAGGTGCGACCCGTTTATCGAAAGGTCCAGGGATCACATAATCGGCATTCAGTTCACTCTCACTGATCAGCTCAGCAATCGCTTCTACAGCCGCCTGTTTCATCTTTTCGTTGATATGGGTGGCGCGTACATCCAATGCACCCCTGAAGATTCCCGGGAAGGCAAGCACATTATTCACTTGGTTAGGGAAATCGGAACGGCCTGTCCCCACCACTTTTGCACCCGCTGCCTTCGCCTGTTCGGGCATGATTTCAGGCACAGGATTCGCCATGGCGAAAATGATTGGATCTTCTTTCATCGAGGAAACCATTTCTTCCGTCAAGGCACCGGCTACCGAAACCCCTATGAATACATCAGCGTCCTTCAGTACATCACTGAGGCCGCCTTGAATACGGTCGCGATTTGTGAATTTCGCCACTTCATCTTTGATGGCATTCATACCTTGTGAACGACCTTCGTAGATCGCTCCCTTGGAGTCACACATGATGATGTCCCTGACTCCGTAACGATAAAGAAGTTTGATGATGGCAATCCCTGCTGCACCTGCACCATTCGCCACCACTTTGATTTCGGACATCTTCTTGCCCACGATCTTCAGTGCATTCACCAGTCCCGCCACTGTGACGATTGCAGTACCGTGCTGATCATCGTGGAATACCGGGATATTCGTTTCTTTCTTCAGGCGTTCTTCAATTTCAAAACAATTCGGAGCGGCAATGTCCTCAAGGTTCACCCCGCCAAATGTCGGTTCAAGAAGCTTTACGGTTTCAACAATCTTGTCCACTTCCGTCGTATTCAAACAAATCGGGAAGGCATCGACACCTGCAAAGCTCTTGAACAATACAGCTTTCCCTTCCATTACTGGAAGAGAGGCTTCCGGACCGATATTACCAAGCCCAAGAACAGCCGTACCGTCAGATACGACTGCAACCATATTGCCTTTCATCGTATAATCATAGACCGTTTCAGGCTTGTCATAAATCACTTTACATGGTTCTGCCACCCCAGGGGAGTAAGCCAAACTTAAATCTTCGGCGTTCCTTACCTCCACCTTTGATTTGGACTCAAGTTTCCCTTTATTTACTCGATGCATATGCAAAGCTTCTTCGCGTAATGACATCATCATTCACTCCTTATCAAGTTCCGTGCACGTATTTTCTAATTTGTAGATTCATTAAGGTTCGGTCATCCATCGTATGCAGAATCAATAGTGGTCAGACCACCTTTTTCTATTAAACAATAATACAAATATGAATTGAAGTAAAGTATGTTATTGTAAAACGACATTCCGTTCTCCTAAAAGGCGTTCCAATTCTCCCAACACTTCAGGGGTCGCCGCACTTTTATAGGAGTCTGACAGCTTGATACTCTTCTTGTCCTGTTCAATATAGACAATGACGGGATGGCCCCCACGATTCCGATGAAGGAGTTGCTGAATATCCCTCATGCAAGCTTCACGGTCCAGCCCCAGTGGGATTTTGATGAATAATTTTTTTTCGTGCCCATTCTTCTGTTCCTTCAACTGTTCGATTGTTTGCACTTTATTCACGATCAGCTGCAGCTTGCCCATCCGTTCTTCTATCTTTCCTTCAAACCACAATACATTCCCCTCTTTAAGGTGGATCATGATCTGTCGGTACACAGCCGGGAATACGACCGATTCCAAATCACCCGTCTCATCGCTGATTTCCAGGAATGCCATCACTTCCCCTTTTTTTGTACGGATCGACCGGATGGATGTGATGTAGCCTCCGACCGATGTCCTGCCCCCCTGTTTTGCGTCTGAGATCAGTGTGGTCCCGAGGTGTTCGAGGATTGACCGATATGATGACACAGGATGATTTGACAAGTACAGTCCGAGCACTTGTTTCTCGAAATTCAGCTTGGTTTCGACTCCCATCTCTTCCACTTCTACATATTTCGGTTTAAGGAGGAATGCCTCTTCTTCCTTGAACAAATCATGATCATCCTCTGGGTTGACAAGCTCAGCATGTTGTATGGCCACATCGAGGCTAGCAAGCAGGGTGGCCCGGTCGATATTGAACTCATCGAACGCACCTGCCAGGACCAGATTCTCCAATATCTTTCTGTTGATGATTTTAGAAGACACCCTCATGCAAAAATCAAATAGGTCATCAAATGGCTTATCATTCCTGACAGAAACGATTTCCTTCAATGCCTGCGCACCAATTCCCTTGATTGCCCCCAAACTGTAGCGGATCCTTCCTTTTCCTTCGACTGAAAATGAAAATTTACTGACGTTCACCGATGGAGGCAGAATTTCGATCTTGTACTGTTTCGCCTCTCTGATGTATTGAGATAGTTTCGTTTCATTTCCGACGACAGAAGTCAGGAGCGCCGATAAAAAGTACTCCGGATAGTGTGTTTTCAAATAAGCCAGCTGATAAGCAATCATACTGTAAGCAACTGCATGTGAGCGATTGAATCCATAATCGGCGAATCGGACGATCAAATCGTAGATGCCATTCGCCACTTCCTTGGAATATCCCTTCCCTGTTGAGCCATGAACGAAATGCTCCCGCTCCAGGTCGAGCACGTCTTTCTTCTTTTTCGAGACGGCCCTTCGCAACAGGTCGGCTTCCCCAAGTGAGAACCCTGCCATCTTGGAAGCGATTTGCATGATTTGCTCCTGATACACGATGACCCCGTATGTTGTTTCGAGGATCGGCTTTAAATCAGGATGGGCAAATTCAACTTTTTCCTTTCCATGCTTCCGATTGATATAGGTGGGGATGTTATCCATCGGACCCGGCCTGTACAGGGCATTGACGGCTACGATGTCTTCGAAGGAAGTGGGTTTCAGCCTCGTAAGCACATTGCGCATTCCGTCCGACTCAAGCTGAAAGATGCCATTTGTCTGCCCTTTACTGAGAAGTTCGAAGGTCTTCTGATCATTTGCGGGGATCCTGTCCAAGGAGAAGTGTTTATCCCTTCCTCTCTTGATGTTCTTGACGATCCTTTCCAGGATGCTTAAATTCCGGAGTCCCAAAAAGTCCATCTTCAATAAGCCTATCTCTTCAAGGATGTCCATCGGATATTGTGTAAGGTGGATGCCCGACGCACTTCCTTGAATGGGAATCCACTGAACAAGGGGATCCTCACTGATGACAACACCCGCAGCATGAGTGGATGTATGTCGCGGAAGACCTTCAAGCTTCAAGGCTGTATTGAATAATCTCTTATATAACTCATTTTCTTCAATGAACTCCCGGAGCTGCTTCGATTTCGCGTATGCTTCACTCAAGGTGATGCCCAATTGATTCGGCACCAGCTTCGATAGCTGCTCCTGCTCTTTCATATTCAACCCAAACACCCGCCCGGTATCCCTCAAGGCAGCCTTTGCCGCAAACGTACCGAATGTAATGATCTGTGCAACATGGAGGGGTCCGTATTTCGCCTCCACATATTCGATCACTTCATCCCTGCGATGGTCAGGAAAGTCGATATCGATATCCGGCATCGATACCCTTTCCGGATTGAGGAATCGCTCAAACAGCAGATGGTGCTCCATCGGGTCGACATCCGTGATACCGAGTGAATAAGAAACGAGGGACCCTGCAGCAGAACCCCTTCCCGGTCCCGTCAAGATGCCCCTTTCTCTCGCAAACTTCATAAAATCCCAAACGATGAGGAAATAATCACTGAATCCCATCTTTGCAATCACTTCAAGTTCATAATCCAATCGCTCGAGGTAGGCAGGCGTTACCTCTGCAAGCTTTCCGCTCAAGCCCTTTTCACAGAGATGGGTGAGCTCCTGCTGTGCCGTGATGCCTTCTGGCAATGGGTATTTTGGAAGCAGCTGCTGGTGGAACGGGATGTTCACGTTGCACCTGTCGGCGATTTTCAATGTGTTCTCCAGTGCATCCGCATCATCTGTGAACAGTTCGACCATTTGCTCTTTTGTTTTGAAGTAATATTCCTCCGTTTCAAGCACGGCCCTGTCATCCTCTGATAGCTTGACGCCGTCCCTGATCGCACTCATACATTCATGTGCAAAATGGTCTTCCTTGTCTAGATATTGGACATCATTCAATGCAACCATTTTGACATCATATTCCACGGCGATCCGTTTAATGAGCGGGTGGAGAGATTCTTCCGTTTTCACACCATGTTTTTGAAGACTGATATAAAAGCAGTCTTTACCGAACATGGATTGATATTGTCCGATTGCTTCCTTCGCCTTCTCCGCTTCACCTTCCATCAGAAGGCTTTCGATTTCCCCATCTGGACCGGGTGTGATCGCAATCAACCCTTCACTGTAAGAAGCCAGCCATTTAAGCGGGATGCCATCAGAAGCCTTCGCTCCGATGGCACTCGATATCTTCAAGAGATTCTGATATCCTCTATTATTCTTGCTTAACAGCACCAAAGGGTAAGACTGCTCATCGCTGACCGCTACATCTGCCGTCAATCCGATGATCGGTTTGATCCCTTCCTTCATGCAAGCCTTATAAAAAGGAATGGCACCATACATCATATTTTTATCCGTTAACGCCAGGGAGGTATATCCGAGCGCCTTTGCCTTATGTACGAGTCCATTTATGGAGATTGTGCTTGAAAGCAAACTATAAGCGCTCGCTACTTGTAAATGAACAAACGACATATTCTGCACACCCTTTAAATTTCAATTATAGTTTCATTATAGGTAAGAAAAGCAAAAAAAGAAAATATGTTCTCCCTCATATCCCGTCCCAAAAAACCATATAGTTATGAATAAGAACAGCTGTTAGTAAATACAGGCAATGCGAATGGATCTATTTATGTGGAGATGATGAAATGGCTGAAGCCTTTTTTCCTGAGTTATTTAAAAGTTTCTTTATCGCTCTCGGCGTTTTACTGGGTGGATCATTACTGGGGGGGTTGGCATCGTTCGCAATGGGGCAGCCTCTATTCATCGAGATGTGGCGGCTGTCCAATTTTTTGCGCATATGGGCGATCATCGCTGCCATCGGGGGTACATTCGATACGGTCTATAGCTTTGAAAAAGGATTCCTGAATGGTGAAACAAAAGAACTCTTCAAACAGTTTCTATTGATCCTTTCCGCACTCGGAGGGGCAAACACAGGCGCGATGATCATATCCTGGCTGACCCAGGAGCATATTTCATCATGAGGATCCCCCCACTTTACAAGCTTCCTTCATGGCAACGATTCTTTGCCGGCATGGTCATCGGGGGGATCATCAGTTGGATGATCTTCATCTATATGTTCGGTGTGATGCATGAAAAACAGACCAAATTGATCGAAGAACAGAAAAATGAGATAAACAAATATAAAAATACCCTTTCCTATTTGCAGGAAGAGTACAAGCAACTCAACGAGAAAAATGAAAATCAGTTGACCATCCAGGAGGTAAAGATCAAGATTGTGAATCCAACCAAAACGAAAGTAGAATTGCTCAGCATCCATGAAACCGAGGACCGCTTAAGCGGTGACCTGCGCAGCCTGATCAATAAGGATCTCGAATCCGTTTATGGAACCCGCGATCTCATCAAGAAGATCATTGAAAATAAAACCGTGAAATTAAATGACAAATCGTTCACCTTTAAAGTGCGTGAAATCTATTTCTGGACGACCACTCAGATTACGCTGGAACTTAAATACGAAGAATAGTTGGAGGCGCTTGGATGTGAGGCGGGAAGTTGTGGGCGGGACACAGGCATGAGGAAGTTGGTTAATGGTGTCGAATTATTATGAGATCGCACTTATATCCTGGATTTCGCACTTAAATTTTGGATTCCGCAACTTATATCCTGGATTTCGCACTTAAATCTTGGATTCCGCACTTATATCCGAATTCTCGCACATAACTCCCTGACAGCACCCACCAACACATTAATATTGGCATAAATCACAATCTGTTTTCACACATTATGATTTACTTCAGCAAAAATTAAAAAAGCTCCCTTCAAAAGGGAGCTTCTATTACGAAATCATCCAAAATCCTTAATGATTCCTGCAAGCCTCACGCAAATCCCTCAGCACATCTTCTTTCTCTTCCCATGAATAGATGGATGCCCCTGCGGCAAGCGGATGCCCTCCGCCGTTGTATTTCTTTGCGATTGTGTTGATGACAGGACCCTTTGAACGGAGGCGAACACGGATCTGATCATCCTCTTCGATAAAGAATGCCCATGCTTTGATCCCCTTCACATTCCCAAGCGTGCTGACGAGCAAGGACGCCTCAGAAGGAACGACGTCATGCTCTTCAAGAATCTTCTTGGACATGATCATCTGCGCACAGCCATCCTCATCCATTTCAAAGTTCTGAAGCACGTAGCCATGGAGCTTCAACACATTTTTATCGACTTCATACATCTTATTGAACAGTTCATTCCGGTCAAAATCAAAACGGATCAATTCACCTGCGATGTCAAACGTCTTCTGGGTGGTACTCGGATAAAGGAACCTGCCCGTATCCCCGACGATTCCTGCAAAAAGCAGGCGCGCCGCGGCATCGGGAAGGACCAATCCTTTGTCTTTGCCGAACTGATAAAATTCATAAATCATTTCGCTGACAGAGCTTGCAGATGTATCGATCCACAGGTGATCCCCATAAGGATCTTCATTCGGATGATGGTCGATCTTGACCAATTTATCCCCCAGCTTATAGCGGCTGTCACAAATACGCTCTTCATTGGCCGTATCGCAAACAATGATCAATGATCCTTCAAATACATCGTCTCCGATCGTATCAAGGCGATTCAGATAATGAAGGGTTTCTTCTTCGAGACCGACTGAATAAATGTTTTTATCAGGGAAAGAGGCTTTAAGCATTTCTGCGAGCCCACCTTGGGATCCGTATGCATCGGGATCTGGACGGACATGTCTGTGGATGATGATGGTTTCATATTGTTTGATTAATTCAAGGATCTGTTCTTTCATGGCGATCTCCTTTATTCACGAAATTTTCATTTGGCATTCTGTTCTCTTACCTGTAAAATAGTAGCGAGAAAGCCAGCACTGGAGGACTATGATTATGTATTTTCTCGCATTTTTCATTACGTTAGCGTTTACCTTCTATATTTTTTATAAAGTCAAGCAAGTGAGAAGCAATCGACCGATGGAGAAAAAATGGCTTTCTGCCAAAGCCAGCATCGCTCTCGGACTGTTCGTCTCTCTCTTCGGAATCAATCAGCTAGTGTTGTTCCCCGGTACGGTGACTTACATCGTGGGAGCCTTGTTCATTCTGATCGGAATCGGGAGTACCTGGGCAGGCTTCAAGCTATACAAGCACGTGCTTCCTTATGCGGAACGAGAAGCGAAGGAATTGAACGGCAACTGACCTTATTTAAGGACCGGGATGGTTTCCCGGTCTTTTTCATGTTCTAATGACGGTCGATCAATTGACAGATCATCAGGGATTTCCCGACAAGAACGCCCTCACTGTAAACTTCGACATCCACTTTACCGAATTTCCTCCCGACATCAAGCACTTTTGGGTGAATATCCAGCATGCTTTCCATCTGTACCGGTTTAATGAAGTAGATGGTCATATTCTCTACGACGAGATCTCCTTTTTTATATGGTTTCAACACCCGGTTGGCCGCTTCGGTCATCAAGGTCGTAAAGACACCGTAAGACATCGTACCCAGCCCTGTTGTCATCTGAGGGGTTACCGCAAAATGATAGATTTCCTTATCCCCTTTTTTCTCACCGGCCTGGACTCCATTGCTGATCAAGTCATCGATCGTTTCACCGACCTGCGGTTGCCTTTGGATCATCTGCAGCGCCTTCAAGACATCCTGGCGGGAGATGATGCCCTGTAGTTTATTTTGCTCATTCACAACGGGAAGGACTTCGATCCCTTCCCAGATCATCATATGGGCCGCTGATGCAACACTGGTCTTTGAGCTGACGGTGATCGGCTGTTTGGTCATGATCTTGTCGATGCCGATATGCTTTTCCTGCCCCATGACGTCCTTCGATGTCACCATGCCGTGGACTTTCATGTTTTGATCGACGACCGGGAATCGGCTGTGAAACGTATATTGATTCTTCTCGTACCAATCCTCGAGCGTGTCGTTCACATATAAGTAAGCGGCATTGTCCACCTTCGTCAGGATATCTTCCACGAGGACAATTTCTTTTTTGATCAACTGGTCGTATATGGCCCTGTTGATCATCGCTGCAACGGTAAAGGTATCATACGAAGTCGAGATGATCGGGAGCTCCAGTTCATCTGCCAGCTTCTTCACCTCATCCTCGGTGTCGAATCCACCGGTGATCAGGACAGCGGCCCCCGCCCTCAAGGCATGTTCATGGGCTTTTGTACGGTTTCCGACAATCAACAGGTTGCCAGCTTCCGTATAGCGCATCATCGCTTCAAGCTTCATCGCACCGATGACAAATTTATTGAGCATTTTATGTAGTCCCGTTCTTCCCCCTAGAACTTGTCCATCGATGATGTTGACGACTTCTGCATAGGTCAGCTTCTCGATATTTTCTTTTTTCTTCTGTTCGATCCGGATGGTCCCGACACGTTCGATCGTACTTACATATCCTTTTATTTCGGCATCCTTGATTGCGCGATATGCCGTCCCTTCACTCACGCTCAGTGCTTTGGCGATTTGGCGGACGGAAATTTTTTCCCCTACAGGGAGGGAATCTATGTATTCTAGTATTTGTTCATGTTTGGTTGCCAAGCTTTTCACCCTTCTTTTGTACGTCCTGCTTAGCTACATTATAATGTGAAAAGCTTGGGGTTTCAATTTAATCAAAGGTCCCGTGCCGATATGCTCAAGATGGAATGGATCAGCCGAGTGAGCGCAGGCCTTTTTTTCTGGAATCCGAAGACTTGCCTTTGTGCCTTCCCGACGCTTTGACAGGACTGTATAAGAGTGCCGCGAGATTCCCGGCAATGACAAAAGTGGCCAATACGAGCCAACCGACCGCAAAGATTCCTTCGAGTCCTCCCGCTTCGATCGACAGTCGTGGAGCAGCGTAATACAATAACGCTCCTGTTACTAATAAACATAGAATATACCGTTGCTTTTTCACAAAAATCCTCCCCTCTTTGGACGTGCATATAGCATGTATATGCACAAAGGGACAAGATATTGTGTAAAAACATAAAAAGAGAGTGACGGGCCGGCAACCACGTCCGGCTTCCATCACTCTCCGCTCTCATCAATATTCAATCATGTCCCCCGCTGACATGACCTGTCCTTCACAACCATCGAGCATGTCCACGAATTTATGCGGGTCCTGTTTGATTGGAGGGAACGTATTGTAGTGGATCGGAACGACTTTCTTCGGTTTCAGGAATCGTGCCGCTTCTGCCGCATCCTCAGGTCCCATTGTGAAGTTATCCCCGATCGGCAGGAATGCGAGATCGATCGGATGACGTTCACCGATCAGCTTCATATCCGAGAATAATCCTGTATCCCCCGCATGATAGATCGTTTTTCCTTCAATGAATAAGAGAAGTCCTGCAGGCATGCCCATATAGATGATTTCATTTCCATCCGTTATGAGCCCGGATCCGTGAAATGCCTGAGTCAGCTTCACTTTACCAAAATCAAATTCATAGGCTCCCCCGATATGCATCGGGTGGGTCTTCACAAGCTGCCAGCTGAGATAGGTGGCAAGCTCATGATTCGCAATGACAAGGGAATCATTCTTCTTCGCAAGTTCCACTGTATCCCCGACATGGTCATTATGCCCGTGTGTCAGGATGATCACATCCGGCTTCACATCATCCACGTTCAAGTCGGTCAGTTCATTTCCGTTGATGAATGGGTCGATCAAGATGGTTTTTCCGTTCGTTTCAATTTTCACTACTGAATGTCCATGGTACGAAATTTTCATTGTATCTCCTCCTGCAATGATCTTTCATTGTATATCGTTTATATACCCAGTTTTTCAGGTTTTTAAAAGTACCCGTTATGAAATAAATGGGGGCTGAATAACACAGACCGTTTCTTCAACAGTGATGAGGCTCACCGCGGGCACGTGGAGAGCGGAGTCTCAGAAGTAAATCAACCTCGTTCTGTCATCGATAAACAAAAACCGGCCCAGAAACTTCTTCTGCGGCCGGCTTTGGTGTTTTAAAGCTGTTCTAATTGTGTTTTTGTATCTGAGTAATCAAGTCCGTGTGCTTCTGCAACCGCTTGATACGTCACATATCCATTAAGCGTATTGATTCCTTTCAATAGTGCTTCGTTATCCAGGCATGCCTTTTTGTACCCTTTGGAGGCAATCTGGATCGCGTATGGAACGGTTACGTTTGTCAATGCGATCGTCGACGTACGAGGAACGGCTCCCGGCATGTTCGCAACAGCATAGTGAACGACTCCATGTTTTTCATATGTCGGATCATCATGAGTCGTGATACGGTCTGTTGTTTCAAAGATACCGCCTTGATCAATCGCAATATCGACGACAACGGATCCAGGAGTCATTGATTTGATCATTTCTTCCGTCACAAGTTTCGGTGCTTTTGCCCCCGGAATAAGGACCGCTCCGATCACAAGGTCGGCTTCTTTGACTGCTTGTTCGATATTTAATGGATTCGACATAAGGGTAGTGACATCACTTCCGAAGATATCATCCAACTGACGAAGGCGATCTGGGTTCAAGTCAAGGATGGTGACATTCGCTCCAAGTCCGACTGCCATTTTCGCAGCATTCGTACCTGCAACCCCACCACCGATGATTGTTACCTTACTGCGGCGGACCCCAGGTACACCAGATAACAGTACGCCTTTTCCTCCATGAATCTTTTCAAGGAATTGGGCACCGATCTGTGTCGCCATGCGTCCTGCCACTTCACTCATTGGCGTCAGCAGTGGAAGCGCACGATTGACTTCGACCGTTTCATAAGCAATCCCTACGACTTTGTTTTCAATCAAAGCCTTTGTAAGTTCAGGTTCAGGCGCCAGATGTAAATATGTAAACAAGATCAATCCTTCCCTGAAATACGAATACTCACTAGGAAGCGGCTCCTTTACTTTCATGACCATATCCATTGACCATGCTTCTGAAGCAGAATCGACAATCTGTCCACCCGCTGCTTTATAATCTTCATCCGTAAAGCCCGATCCAAGTCCAGCACCGGACTCAATGAACACCTCATGTCCGAATTGAACAAGGTTCACAACCCCTGCTGGAGTCATTGCTACACGGTTTTCGTTGTTTTTGATTTCCATTGGGACACCAATACGCATTTATGTCTACCTCCTAATTTCCACTATTGCTCCATAAGAGCATCACTTCATAAATATAACACTATTCCTATATAATAGCTAAGAGAATTTCGCCTCTCTGTAAGCACTTACATTTTAACAAATAAAATCTAAAATATCTCTAGTTTATCGTAAAATTATTAATGTTTATTTCTTCGCTTTTTTGCAAAAATTCTATAAAATAAAGGCTGCAGGAATTTTTAAAATGAACTCTGTTAATTACCGGTGCGAGATTCCTCGCAACCACCGAAAATGTATTCGTTCAACCAGATCCTTCAACAGAGCCAAAAATAAAGGAGAGTAGTATGGCAAAACAACCCGTGATTGAACGGCTCGGCCTGGAGCCGGTGCCGGCAGAACAGAAAAACACAACGTGGAAGGAATATTTCATCATACAACTTGCTTTTTCAGTCAATGCAGGAAATTTCCTGATCCCTGCACTGGCCGTGATTGAAGGAGGCCTTTCATTCACAGCGGCTTTTTTCAGCACAGTCTTCGGTGCACTTGCCGCGTTTTTATGTGTTTCTTATTTATCCCTACCCGGTTCCAGATATGGTTTACCGGCACAATATGTCCTTAGGACCTTGATCGGAACCAGATTATCGATGCTCGTCGCCTCACCGATACGGTCATTGACTTCACTTTATTGGTTCAGTGTCCAAACAATCGGCGGTACATATGTCCTGCTATCGATCATGGAAAAGGTGGCAGGCATCACATACCCTTTCATCCCTGTCGCTGTCGTACTGGCGGTGATCATGACAATACTTGCCTTGGTAGGGTTCCATGCAGTAAAAAAAGCAACGAAATACTTCATCCCTGTCCTCGTCGCCGGGCAGATCGTCATTCTTTATTTGTTTCTCACAAAAGGGCTTTCAACAGGTACGCTCAATACACTGAACGATGGAACAAAGGATGCCAGCATTGCTACTTGCTTCTTTTATTCAAGCCTTGTATTTGTTCAATATGTTTCCGGTGTGAGTGCATCTTCGGATATGACAAGATATAGTAAAAGCAGTGCACATGGATTCTGGGGACTATATGCAGGAAATGTTGTAGGGTTTATGATGACCGCATTATTGGGGGGATTAAGCGCTGCCTTGTTCGGTGAACTCAATCCCTTTGTTGCAGCAGGAGAGATTACCTCTTCACTATTCCTGTTGATCATCATCACTGCATGCGCAATGGTATCAATGATCTCAATTAATTTGAGCAATGCATATACAGGAGGATACAGTCTGCTGAACGCACTACCTAAGCTGTCGCGCATCCAAAGCGCTGCTGTTTTCGGCTCTCTTGGGATCATCTTGAGTTCCATTCCATCTCTCGTAAAAAATGCACAGGACTATATTTCCCTTCTCGGCATTTTGATCATCCCGATTTCAGCGATTGTGACGGCTGATTATCTTTTTGTAAGGAAAGGGAGGATAGAGGAGGGCTCTCTGCTTCAATTATTGAATGGAACCTCGATGTTTAATAAAGAAGCGCTGTATGTACTTACAGCCGGGATGTTCGCTTATATCCTGATACCAGAACGTTATTCGCCAGGTTTTCTTTCCTTCATCATGACGTGTGTTATGTATGTACTCGCGAAGCGTCGCTCGAATTCTGTCGAACAACCCACTAACTATGAACATAATGTGGGATCATAAAAGGCTGACCCCCTGGGGGTCAGCCTTTTATTGTCGGGATTAAAGATCCTGCTCCCCATGATCCTCGAATGTGTTGTAATGTCCATTCTCCGTATCGATTACACCGCTCGTATAAGAATTCATGATTTGCTGACTCACTTGCTGGCTACCCTGTTCATCATACGTGTACTGTTCTTTCGGATCTTTTTTCTTCATCGGAAATCCCCCTGTAGATCGATTTTTTCATCTATATTGTTCGAATATTTGCCATAACCTATAAGTGGAAAAATGTAGTATTATAATAGTAAGGAGGGGATAACAAATGAGCTTAAAATATCAGAACATATTAGTAGCCGTTGACGGATCTAAGGAAGCGGAATGGGCATTCAAAAAAGCGATCGCCATTGCTAAACGTAACGACGCAACGCTCTCTTTGATCCATGTGATCGATACCCGTTCTTTCGCAGCCATTGAATCATATGATCGCACGGTCGGTGAAAGAGCGATCCGCTACGCCGAAGAACTTCTGCAGGAATACAAAGCTGAAGCTGCAAAAGCAGATGTGACAAAGGTAAAAACGTATGTAGAATATGGTTCTCCAAAAGTTATCATCCCTAGAGAAGCGAATAAGAACATCGGAGCCGATTTGATCATCTGCGGAGCAACAGGGTTGAATGCGGTCGAACGTTTTCTCATTGGAAGCGTATCAGAGCATATTACCCGTGCTGCACATTGTGATGTTCTTGTTGTCCGGACAGAAGAGAAAGAAGATTGAAGACAGTGGTGCATTCGTCATGCGATCCAGCGTTACGACTCTCCAAAAGTCTTTCCATTGCAATATAAGAAGAGAGGCCGGGTTCCCCCAGCCTCTCTTCTTATATCTACTGATTGATCAATTGACCTTCCCCCAATAAAGATCTGCCTTTTTCAATTTGATGCCTTACTTGTTGGAACCCCGTCCCACCATAAGAGTTCCTTCTCTCAACGGCAGCATAAGGCAACAAGATGGAATAGATGTCTTCTTCAATGAGAGCGGAGTATTCCTTATACTGATGGAGTGGCACATCCTTTAAGTAATATTTTTCCTGGATGCAATGCAGCACCAGCTTCCCGACGATTTCATGAGCTTGTCTGAAAGGAAGCCCTTTAGCAGCCAAATAATCCGCGAGCTCCGTTGCATTCGAGAAATCATTCGAAACCGCATCTTTCATTCTTTTTTCCTTCACCTTCATCGTCCGTACCATCCCATTAAAAATCTTCAGTGAGCCCGTGACGGTTTTGACGGTATCGAACATCCCTTCTTTGTCTTCCTGCATATCTTTGTTGTATGCGAGCGGCAATCCTTTTAATACTGTAAGGAGTGAGATAAGATTCCCGTTCACTCTTCCCGTTTTTCCCCTGACAAGCTCAGCCATGTCAGGATTCTTCTTCTGCGGCATGATGCTGCTTCCGGTTGTGAAGCTGTCATCGAGCTCGATGAACCCGAATTCCTCCGTGGACCATAAGATGAATTCTTCAGCCAAACGCGAAAGATGTGTCATCAAGAGGGCGCCATTACTCAAGAATTCAATGATGAAATCACGGTCGCTTACTGCATCGAGACTATTTTCATAATAGGCACCGAAACCTAGTTGTTCAGCAGAGTACGCCCGGTCGATCGGAAAGGTCGTTCCGGCTAACGCTCCAGCCCCAAGCGGTGAAAGGTCGATTCGTTTAAGAGAGTCTTTCAGCCTTTCCTTATCACGCTGAAGCATCCAGAAATAGCACATAAGATGATGGGCAAAAGAAATCGGCTGTGCACGCTGCAGGTGGGTATAACCAGGGATGATGGTTTCTACATGATTGTCCGCTTGAAGGATGATCCCTTCTTGCAGTTCATCGATTAAGCTGATGATTTCCTTTACCCGGCGCTTCAGGAACAAATGCATATCCGTAGCAATTTGGTCATTCCGGCTTCTTCCTGTATGAAGCTTGCCCCCCACTTCGCCAATTTCATCAATCAACAATTTCTCCAGATTCAAATGAATATCTTCGTATTCAACTGAGTATTGTAGTTCTTGATTCACCGCTTTTTGATACAGCACTTCGAGACCTTGAATGATCTGGTCGGCTTCTTTTCCAGAGAGGATCTGGCATTTCTTCAGCATGGACACATGGGCAATGCTTCCTTCAAGATCCTCTAGGACCAGCTCCTGATCGAATGGGATGGATGCATTGAATTCATCCACCCATTCTTCAGGCTTTTTCGTGAATCTCCCTCCCCAAAGCTTACTCATATCGTCACTTTCTCCTTCTTCTCATTGTTGATGATGGATGATACTTTCGTCGGAAGTCCCCAAAGCTTGATGAAACCAACAGCTGCATCATGGTCGAACTCGTCCGCTTTTGTGTAAGTTGCAAGATTCTCATCATACAGTGAATTAGGTGATTTTCTTCCTTCAACGATGGCGTGCCCTTTGAATAGTTTCACGCGTACAACGCCATTGACATACACCTGCGTTTGATCGAGGAATGCCTTCAATGCCCCATTTAGCGGAGAGAACCACAAGCCCTCATAAATCAATTCAGTCATTTTCTTTTCAATCACAGGCTTGAAATGGGCAAGCTCTTTTACAAGCGTGAGGTCTTCAAGTTCTTTATGTGCCTTCAGTAACGTAACCGCCCCCGGACATTCATACACTTCACGGGATTTGATTCCGATCAAACGATTTTCCACATGGTCGATGCGTCCGACCCCGTGCTTCCCGGCCATGATATTCAGCTCTGCAATCAGTTGATCGAGCGAGTAAGCCTGACCGTCCAATTCGACCGGTACGCCCTGTTTGAATGTGATTTCAACCACATCCGCTGTATCAGGTGCTTCTTCAATACTGCTTGTAAGATCGTACGCATCCTCCGGCGGCGCAGTCCACGGGTTCTCCAGTACACCGCACTCGTTGCTTCTGCCCCACAAATTCTGATCGATGCTATACGGGGAATCGAGATTGATTGGAATCGGGATCCCCTTCTCCTTCGCATACTCAATTTCTTCTTCACGCGACCATTTCCATTCCCTTACCGGAGCAATGACTTCAAGATCAGGATTTAATGCAGCAATGGCGACTTCAAAGCGGACCTGATCATTCCCTTTCCCTGTGCATCCATGCGCCACTGCCGTAGCGCCTTCCTTTTCAGCGACCTCGACGAGCTTACTCGCAATCAATGGACGTGAAAGAGCAGAAACGAGCGGATATTTCCCTTCATACAATGCATGGCTTTGCAGGGCAAGAAGCGCATATTCATTTGCGAACTCTTCCTTTGCATCAATCACATAGCTCTTTGAAGCCCCAACCTTTAATGCTTTTTCTTTTACAAAGTCCAAATCTTTCCCTTCTCCGACATCAAGGCAACAAGCGATGACTTCATACCCTTTTTCTTTAAGCCATTGCACCGCCACGGACGTATCCAAACCACCTGAATAGGCTAATACCACTTTTTTATTCATTCGTAATCCCTCCAGCTGTTATTGTATTTCGTAATCTTCTATTTTAATGAATAATTATTCTTTTGAATGAATTTATATTAACAATTACTCTTGTTTTTATCAATACTTATTCATAAATTTGTATAATTATTTTTTGGAGGCTTTGAATGGGGATGTGGTACTGACGATTTAATACCGACTTTGAGGCAGGAAAGTCTCGAATAATGGCTGGCCGGTGCAATCATCAAGGAACAGGTGCAATTCCCACTGAAGCGTAACGATGCACTTGATCCCAATTAGTTCTACAGGTCCATACAGGCCATATTCAAGTCAATGGATTAGGAATCGAAATTGGTGTAGGATTTAAGTAAGCATTTCATGTAGAGAAGGGGTAATTTAGCCAGTATGTGTACAACGAACAGATATTTTACATTCGACAACCGATTGAAGATCGACTTGCCCCGATTGGAAAAGGATTGGTCCTTTTATTCGTCTGGAGTCCGGGAAGCCATTTTATTCGATTGGGAAAGAATAAGGGGACAGATCCCTGATCGCATCGCGGAAATCGAAACGGAAATAGAAGAATTACAGGACGCTCTTGGAAGGGAGGAAGATTTCGAGGAGTCATTCCGGTTGAACCATGAAATTTCGGAGAGGGCTTCCGAGATCAATGATTTGTGGCTATGGTATCGAACGCGGCCGGATCTATAAAAAAACGCGATGAAGCCACTCGCTTCATCGCGCCACGCATTTATTGAGTTTTCTTGGATCTCAAATAACGATATTGATAGTACTTCTCCGCAAAGTCTGTGATCTTCCGGGAAAGCTGATAGTTCACTCCCGCCCCGATCGCCATACTGATCAGCGGCAGGCCGGACCATTTCTTCCCCTTGAACAAGGTGATAGCCATCCCTTTCAAGGCATGCTTCATAGGGCCTTCCAGCCACGTATAATCCGTCAATTTTTCTGACCCATCATAGAAATAATGCGAATCCTTTTTATTCAGATCCTCCATCAAATCCTCCCAAGCAAGGGCACGGAGCCTTGATGGCAGGGTGGCGGCATGGAACACCTTCAAAGCCGTCATCATTTCAAAAGGGGTCTGCACATCAAATCCGTATGCGATGGCAATCAACTGAACAGAGCGGACGTTTATGACTGCCATTGCCGGTAAATCCGAGCCAAGCGCGACTAAACCGCCTGTCCCGGTGATTCCCCCCTGAAATAATGAGTAAATCCTGTGTCGGCCTGCGTGTTGCTCTGCAATATAATGCAGCTGATCGATGGTGAGATAGTGCAGATCTTCGACCGTTTCGATATCCCCGTTGAATGCTCTTGCCGTGACAAGGATCCTCTCCCGTGCATCATTTTGCATCTGGGAACCCTGGATGAGGGAATGCATGTGGAATAGCCAGCCATCCAGCCTTTGGAAGAATTGTTCCTGAACTTCTTCCGGAATCGATTCAAAAGCGTAATCCAACCATTTAACATATGTATGTTCCAAATCATTCGCTTCGTACTCATATAAGTTCTCTTTCCAAGCTTTGATTGACTGCCATACTTGTTTATCTCTTTCTGACCAGCTCATGACTTCCCACTCCTTACATCAATTAAATTAATTTCAGTATATCATAAATGATTAGCAGTCAGGCTCTCCATCGCTTCCACAGTCCGAATTTTCTGAAATGGAGACATAAAAAACAGGATTGCCCTTATGGCAATCCTGTTTAAAAGAGAAGCACCCTTTTTGAAGGTACGTCCCTCGATGCTTTAAAGCATTAAATATTTCCTTTTTCCATTACGTCTCGTGCGATCATGACTTCTTCGTTCGTCGGGATGATCATGACTTTAACAGGGGAGTGCGGGTAGTTGATGAATGTTTCTTCGCCGCGCACGTTGTTGCGTGCTGGATCCCAGTATACGCCCATGAATTCAAGACCTTGAAGGACTTTCTCACGTACAAGGCTGCTGTTTTCCCCGATTCCTGCAGTGAAGACGATCGCATCTACACCGTACATGCGGGAAGCATACGATCCGATGTATTTATGGATACGATTGGCGAATACTTCAAGAGCCAGTTCCGCGCGTTCATTTCCTTCGGATGCCTGCTGTTCGATGTCACGAAGGTCGCTTGAGAACCCGGAAACACCAAGCATACCTGATTTTTTGTTCAGGATGTTAAGGACTTCTTCAGCGGTCGAACCTGTCTTTTCCATGATGAATGGGATCAATGCAGGGTCGATGTTACCGGAACGGGTACCCATTGCCACACCGGCTAGCGGAGTGAAGCCCATGGATGTGTCGATTGATTTCCCGCCTTCGATCGCCGCGATACTCGCACCGTTACCCAAGTGACAAGAGATCAGGCGCACTTGCTCTTTCGGGCGTCCAAGCATTTCCGCCGCTCTTTCAGACACATACTTGTGTGATGTCCCATGGAAACCGTATTTACGGATACCGAAATCCTCATAGTACTCATAAGGAAGGCTGTATAAGAATGAGCTTTCAGGCATCGATTGGTGGAATGCTGTATCGAATACCGCGACTGCCGGTACATTTGGAAGTACATTTTGGAAAGCTTTGATTCCTGTCAGATTTGCCGGGTTATGAAGAGGGGCTAGATCCGAAAGTTCCTCGATTTTTTCGATTACTTGATCGGTGATGAGTACAGATTCATCAAAGACTTCCCCACCGTGAACCACGCGATGGCCGATTCCTTGGATTTCATCCAGTGAGTCGATGATGTTGTAGCCTGTCAACTTTTCAAGAAGCATCTTAACCGCTACTTCATGATCCGGGATATCCGTTACTTCCTCTTTCTTCTCACCATTAACCGTTATATTGAAGACCGCATTGTCCAAACCAATACGCTCAATCAGACCTTTCGTGATTACTGTTTCTTCAGGCATGTCGAATAACTGAAACTTCAAAGAAGAACTCCCAGCATTGATCGCAATAATTTTGTTTGCCACGTCGTATCGCTCCTTTACGTTATGGATCTTAACTATCTATATTGTGTTCATAGAAACGCTTTTTATCTCTCAATTCCCCATTTAAACACTGTATACCATCTATTTCAAGATAAAGCTTGAAATGACATCGTTTTCATGTTAAATTAAATATTTTCGCAAAATTCGAAACGGAACTTTTCTCTTGCTACCGCAATCTTTATCTCTGGTCAAACTGTATGATAGATAAGTCTACAATCAAAAATACATCTGTAATCATAGTCCGTTCCTTTTCGCTGCAGGCACTTGCTTTCCGCGGGGAGGAAGTCGAGCCTCCTCGGCGTTCCGCCTGTGGGGTCTCGACTTTTCCTCTATTTCCCGCCGGAGTCAAGTGCCTTCCGCTCCAATCCACTCCGTAATTATTATTTAGAGTGTTAAAAGCCTTTATAATAAATAAAAAGACTGCTCTTGAAATAAGAACAGTCTCGATGAGTTTGTCATTTATTTTCGACCAACCATTGATCGATCTTTGCAAGGATATCCTCGAGTGCCCGTTGGTTTGAGAGGCTTGGAAGATTTGCGAGTAGAACTTCTTTCGGTGCCTTTAGACCCTCTTTCTTCTTTTGTAGGATCAGGATGCTTTTCGCTGAGTTCTTATTTTTAAACAAGGAAAGTGGCAGCTGAAGGAAGCCCTGGATGTTCACTTTATCTTTTAAGAATAAATGAAGCTGGCTGCTCAGTGGGGATTCGAATAGTGCATTGGGAACGATAAAGAACAGGTAGCCGCCTTCTTTCGTATGCTTCAAGCTTTGTTCGATGAATAAGTGATGCGCGTAAGAATGTCCTTCCTCTGCTTTCAGCTCATAATCCTGAGCCCTCAGATCATTCGGGTAGTACCCTACAGGAAGGTCGCTCAAAACGAGATCGACAGGGTCGATGAACAACGGCTCCAATGCGTCTTGATTGAACAGCTGTAACGGGTGCTTCTGTAGATTAGCCCCCACATACGCAAGCTTGATCAGCACATCATCGATTTCCACACCGACCGATTGCGACTCAACATGGGGCATTTGATTCAGAACGGTCGTCAGCAGGTTCCCAGTACCGATGGCAGGATCCAAAACCGTCAGCTTCTCCCTGTCACCAGCAAATTTATTGACCAGGAAGCTGATGAATAACCCAAGGGAATCCGGAGTCATTTGGTGATTCGGCTGTACATTTTCCTTCATACCTTTCAATATGGCAAACTGGAAGGCTTTGCGGATATCTTCATTTTCAACACTGCCGATCTTTATTTCTTCATATTTCTTATGTAGACGTTTTTTTGTCAGTTCGCTCAACTCATCTTGAAGGATCTCATCTTGAAAAAGGTTCTCACCTGTTTCAGCCACCGCTTCTAGATAGCTGCATGCTAGCTCCTCTTTTAGAAGCTGTGACGTTTCATCGATGATTCCGAAAAGTGATTCGACTGGCGAATTCATCATATGCATTCATTCCTTTACCAACGTTTTCTGTCCCCTATTTTACCCGTCAACGGGCACTTTGTAAAAAAAACAATGCTGACCATACATCTAGGGGCAGGTCAGCATGTCTCTATTTCTAATCGTGTGGAAGATTATTTAGCGTTCTTAACCGCTTCTACCGCAGCATCGTAATCAGGATGATTAGTGGCTTCGCTCACATATTCCACATATGTGACTTCATCGTTGCTGTTTACAACGAATACCGCGCGGGCAAGCAAGCGCAGTTCCTGAATGTGCACGCCATATGCTTCGCCGAATGAAAGGTCACGGTGATCGGAAAGTGTCTGGACGTTTTCGATTCCGTTTGCTCCGCACCAGCGCTTTTGTGCAAATGGAAGATCGACTGAAATCGTCAGCACTTCAACGTTATCGAACTTTGTTGCTTCTTCATTGAATTTTCTTGTTTGCGCGTCACAAACACCGGTATCAATTGAAGGAACGACACTGATCAAACGAACCTTACCCTTTGAGTCATTCAGAGTCACTTCTGATAAATCATTTGCCAATACCGTGAAATCAGGTGCTTTATCCCCAACCTTCACTTCGTTGCCAAGCAGCGTTACAGGGTTGTTCTTAAATGTAATGTTTGCCATCATTTGTTCCTCCTCAATAGTAATATGTACAATTTTATAGTACAGAAAATCGCATGTTCAACGCAAATGATAAGGGTCGGATATCCATTTCTTTGCCTCCCCCAAATAGATTGAGGGCAGGGTAGGTCACCACGAGGGACTAGCGGTCGGAATCAACTTCCATCCGCTCCCGTTCACTTGGTGGTTGATATTTTCCATAAAAAAAGGGACTGACAATACGATTCTTGATTGGAGTCAGCCCCTTTCACTATGTTTCTAAAAATCCATCTTATGGTTGGATCCGTTCCCTTGGTTATTTTGGTTGTTTCCTTGATCATTCTTCTTCATCATGCCCTGGATTTTCTCAATCGCACCAGGTGCCAAATCAAGCAGGCGATCCAGGAGATGTGTGCTCTCATCAAGATGAAGCATCTTGATTCCTCTTGAGCTGACGATGAGGAATGCGATCGGTGTGATGGAAACCCCTCCACCACTACCTCCGCCAAACGGCTGCTTTTTGGACGAGCCACCGTTTCCGCCATCATTCCCGCCTTTGCCGCCTTCTGCATCTCCGCTCTTGCTTTTGCCATCGATGCTGAATTCACTTCCTCCTGCAGCAAAGCCAAAGCCAACTTTGGATACAGTCAGGATGACACTTCCATCAGGTGTTTCAACGGGGTCACCTATGATGGTATTGACATCGATCATCTCTTTTAAGTTTTCCATTGCAGTGGTCATGAGACCTTCGATAGGATGTTCAGACATGTTTAGTCCTCCTCTTAAACGGATTGTTGTTCTTTATCGGAGATAGGTGAAAAGGCTTTTGTCTTAAAGTCCGCTTTTCCGCCCCTCCAGTACCGGAGTATCTTTAAACCTACTAGGATAGCATTCCCTATCCGGAACTGGATAATACACGAAAAGTGTGTCTGTATGACGGCTTTCTGGAAGGACGGAACCACCTCGACCGCAGGCATTGACTGAAGCCTCATATAGCGGCTTATCAGCCCGATGATACTTCCTTTCAATCCCCATATCGCTCCTGTCATAGTTCCTGTCGACGCCGCATCCCCCGTCCCGAATAACGTTTTCCAAAAGATCTTGTCGATTTTGACTTTCTTCAAGAAATGACGGATGATCCTGTGCATCGCCTGCACATGTGTGATGATTTCTTTCGTATCATGTAAGCTTTTGATGAAATCATTTGGCGTGACTTTCTTTTTTGATTCTTTCGTTTTACTCGGCTGCGTTTCCTTACCGCGTTTGGTCTTCTCTTCAAATACGATGTTCGGGCCGTCGTCATCCAGCTTGACCAGTGGCACATCTATCGTATATTTCAACAAACCGAACCACGCCCTCAATTTCACCTTGAAATGGTCATTATCATTTCCATGATAGAGGGACAGGGTTATGGTTAGTTTCGTTATGATTATTAGGATAATAAGAAGAAATATAACTGCTAGTGTAATGAGTAACGCCCACATCCAACCACTCAATTTTTTTCACAACCCTTCAACTTGTTAGTATGGACGATTATGGAAAAAATAAACCGAGCCAAATAAAAAGAACCCGTCCTGGTCATTCAGGTCGGGTTCGGTTCAGTAAGAGGATGAAACTCCTATACAGAAGAGAGAGAAAAATAGAAGCAGATAAGAACATCAAGTATGTGTTTGGATTAAAATACTCCTTGTTAACGTGTATGGACATGAAAGAAGTGATGCTATCAATGTACTCCCAGTCAATCAACCCAAAATTTTGCCTGTATGTTTCCGCCAAGATATTTCTATACTCAATAAATTCATTCCTTTGATATAAAAATGAAGCCACCAAATGAATCAAGGTGACAATGAGTCCTGCCAGCAAGTAGAAAGGTGTGATTGTGAGTTCACTCAATACTCTGGTCCATAAATACAGTAAACAGCAAAATAGAATAATGATGATAAACAGTAGTAGAATTGCCGGATTCCCGTTGCCCGACGACTGCCCGGGCTCTGGTGTCATGACATTACAAAGCCAAAATAAAGAAATGCTCATGAGACTTACGATAATGATGGAAATGATTCTCCTCTTTATAAAAATCCCCCGTTCTTACCAAAAAAGCAGGCTCCTCTCCAGATTCGCCTGCTTTTTTCAAATTCCCGCTCAACGCCCCCATTTGCTCTAGAGGGCAGGTGTGAATTCAAGTTTTTTCTTTTCTTGGACAACGGTCGTGTCTGCAAATAAATCATGTATTCCCTGTTTTTTCGTCGTGAACGCAACAACGATATAGAGGATGAAGATGGTCGATGAAATGAAGCGGCCGATCAATTCCCGGAAAAGGACTGTCCCCCAGGACGGGCGGCCTCCTTTCAAATCAACCACCTTGATACCGAGCACCATCTTTCCGATCGTTTGGCTGAAGTATTTCGTCATCAGGACAAAATAACCGTAAAAAACGATGGCTGAAAGAATTGAAATTGGTGCAAACATAGAGCCATCCACTAGCGAGATATCCAGTATCTTGAAAACCGGTTTGACGATCAGCCTGGTGATGCTACCGATGACGACTAGGTCGATCAAATACGCCCATACCCGCAGCCAGAAACCTGCTAGGAAAAATCCTGAGGCCTCTTTGTAAGTAGGCGGCTGAACATCGGAGTGTGTATGCATCTCATCCTGTTTCTCTATTGTATCCTCGTGTACACGAGTTTCATCTTGATATTCACTCAATTCAATCACCTACCTTACTCAGAGTATAGATACATCAATCGCGGCGCATTAGGTTTCGAAAGTAGCTTCATAAGGGCAGTAGCCTCAAAATCCTGGCCGATCATCTTCTTGGCGCTCATGCTGAAGAACTCGGAGAAAGGATCTCCACTTGTATATTCAAATACTTCTGCATCTTTCAGTTTATAATCTTTCTTCATCGCAGCAATGACATCCTCCACATACCCGAAGTCATCGATCAGATTCACTTCTTTAGCCTGCTGACCGTCATAGATCCTGCCATCGGCGATTTCTTTCACTTGCGCTTCCGACATGTCACGGCCACTTGCGATGACATCCACGAAACCTTCGTATGAATTATTGATCATCGTTTGAAGGATCTTTCTTTCCTCCTCTGTCATCTTACGGGTCGGGCTCATGATATCCTTATACGGACCGCTCTTGATTGTAACGAAGTCGACACCGTACTTTTCAGCAAGCTCAGAATAATTGATGCTTTGCATGATCACGCCCAAAGATCCTGTCAACGTCTCTTTACTGGCAAAGATCTTTGTTGCCGGTGCCGATATGTAATATCCACCTGACGCTGCCATGCTTCCCATTGAAACATAGACAGGCTTTTTTGACTTCTCGATGATTCCTACGAGCTTGGAATGGATCTGAGCACTCTCAACCACTCCTCCACCAGGGGAATTCACCTTCAGGACAATCCCTTTTACAGAATCATCTTCCTCGACTGCATCCAGTTTTTCCATGAAAAGTTCATGGTTATATCCCGGACTCTGGAACATGGAGGCAGCATCTCCTGTATCCTGGATGACCCCATCCACTTCAAGGACAGCAATCCTCTTCTGCATATTTCCATCTTCAATGATTTCTTCCCCGAAAGCCTGTTCCGTGCCGCTGAACATCTCATCAAATGCCTTGTCAAAATCCCCAGTCAATGCAGAAGTGGCAAAGTTCACCACGACAGAGACAAAAAACAAGCCTGCGGCAATCGCAAGAGCAATCCATCTTTTCGCATTCATAAGTATAATCCTCCCTTGTTTATCCTATCTTATGTAAGGATATGAATATCATTCTCATGCGTAAACATGATAGAATATTCACAAAGTAATTTTAGCAGACTTTTCATGGAATGGGAAAAATAATCCTACTAAATTTTGGGAGGTACATAGAATGAATAACCGCCGAAATATTTATTTTTACGTACTGAAAGATGAAGCCATCCAAACAAAGCTCGAGAATGTATATGAACTGGCGAGACGATATGATTTCAACATCGTGCAATCCCCTAAAGACGCGAACATCATTGTGAGTGTCGGTGGGGACGGTACATTCCTTCAGGCTGTCCGCAAAACAGGGTTCAGGCAGGATTGCCTATACGCAGGAATCTCGACGGGTGGAACGCTCAGCATGTATTGCGATTTCCACATTGACGATACATCCAAAATGATCGATGCAATGACGAAAGAACAAATCGAAGTGCGGAAATATCCTACCATCGAAGTGACGGTCGACGGACAAACATCGTTTCACTGCTTGAATGAATTCAGCATCCGCTCAGGAATCATCAAGACGTTCGTGATGGATGTCTTCATTGACGACATCCACTTTGAGACGTTCCGGGGCGACGGAATGATCATTGCCACTCCAACGGGAAGCACCGCTTATAACAAATCCGTCAGCGGAGCAGTCGTCGATCCGATGATCCCATGCCTTCAGGTCAGCGAGATGGCTTCCCTGAACAACAACCGCTACCGCACACTGGGCTCATCTTTTATCCTTAGTGATAAACGCAGGCTGGAATTAAGGATCGTGCAGGATGGCAATGATTATCCTGCAATGGGGATGGACAATGAGGCGCTGAGCATTCAGCATGTAGAAAAGGTTGAAGCACGATTAAGTGAAAAAGTCATCAAAACGGTGAAGCTTAAAGATAATTCGTTCTGGGAGAAAGTGAAACGATCGTTCCTGTAATCCTCAAACAGAAAGCTCCAGCGAATCCTTCGCTGGAGCTTTCTTCATTGTTATGCCGATAGTTTGGCTTCACGTCTGCGTTTTCTAGAAAACCCTATGCGTGATGCAGTGAATATTGCGAGTGCAACCCAAATGAACATGAACGATACCAGATGTGTCGTTGAAAAGGTTTCTCCGTATACCATGACACCGAGGATCAATGTAATGGTCGGAGCGATATATTGCAGGAAACCGACCATATAGAGAGGGATCTGCTGAGCTCCTTTGGAGAAGAACAATAATGGAATTGCAGTTGCCGCTCCAGCCCCCATCAACAAAAGGTCCGTCCCCCATGATATGTTGAACAGTGAAGGTGTCCCTTCAGCAAACATGTAAACCATATAAATCAATGAGACTGGCGCGATCGTCATCGTCTCGAGAGTCAGACCAATGGCTGAATCCACTTTGATCATCTTCTTCGCAAGGCCGTATAACCCAAATGAGAAGGCAAGACCCATCGCAATCCACGGAAATTCACCATATGAAAACGTAAGAATCAATACGCCTGCACCTGCCAGTATGAATGAGACAATCTGTGCTTTTGACAAGCTTTCTTTTAAGATGAATACACCTAAGAGGACACTAACAAGCGGGTTGATATAATAACCAAGGCTCGCTTCCACCATTTGATCCGTATTCACTGCCCAGATATAAATGAACCAGTTGGCGCTGATCAATAATGATGCAAGCAATAAAGCAAGCATCTGTTTTTTCTTTGTCAACGAAGATCTTATGTAGGAAGTGAACGCGTTCCATCTCTTCGTGAAAAATAAAAATAAAAGCATGAACCAGAAAGACCAAAAGATCCGGTTTGCGAGGATTTCATCGGCTGAAACATGATGTAACCATTTCCAGTAGATCGGGAGTATCCCCCATAAAAAATAGGAAAATGCTGTGTATATGATTCCTGTCTGTTCATTCTGTTTCACAAAAACACCCCCAAAACTATTTCCGTTTCCGAAATAACTTCATTATATCGGGGAACCGTTTCAGGGGCAATCTTTTTATTTTTTCGAGTATACGATTGTGTCGTCCACTACAGTCAGGCTAACGATTTTCTCTAACAGTTCATCAGGATCGGATGTGAATGGGTCTTTTTCAAGGACCGTAAAATCGGCTGTGTATCCTTCCTTGATCATTCCACGATCGTCTTCATGGTGGCATGCATAGGCACTGCCTCTCGTGAAAAGAGAAATCGCTTCAAACATTGAGAGTCTCTCTTCCGGCATGTATACCGTCTTTTCTCTATCCATCGGATTTGTCCTTGTCACCGCGGCGTGAATGCCCCATAAAGGATTGACGGGCTCGATCGGCGCGTCCGATCCCCCTGCACAATGGATACCCCTTTCAAGCAACGTTTTCCAAGCGTAGTTGTACTTCATGTTTTCTTCACCCAGTCTGTCGATGACCCAAGGGAAATCAGAGGGGACAAAGCGTGGCTGGATGTCCAATATGAGAGGCAGTCCTTTGATTTTCTCAATCAATTCTTCCCTGAGGATCTGGGCATGGATCAATCGGTCACGCCTCAATTGTTTTGAAGGATGGACGTTGATCGCATCCACGACATTCTCAAATGCCTGATCCCCGATTGTATGAACGGCAATCGGCAGCTGCAGGCTTCTTGCCTTCTCAACGAGCTCTAGTAGGTTTTCCTGCGAATGGATGCTGACACCTTTCGTACCCGGATCATCGGCATAAGGATAGCTAAGCAGGGCGGTCCTCCCTCCCAAAGCACCATCGGCAAAGATTTTCATGGCTCCGAATTCAATGAAGTCATTTCCACCAAGGAATTGGTGGCCTTCTTCATGCCAATCATTGATGACTTCATGGTGGACGAGAAGATGTGCCCTGAATTTTTTATTGTCATTGTTGATTGTCTGTTTGAAGGCATTATACGTTTTGTTGAAATTACCGTAATAGCTTAAATCCTCTGTATGTCCCCCGACAAGACCATTTTCCCAACAGCTCTCGATTCCTTTTGATAAAGCCGCTTCAAGATAGGAAGAGGAAATGGCGGGAAGCGCTTCAGTCATGAGGTCTTGTGCTTTATCTTTTAATAATCCATTCAGGCGGCCTTCATCATCTTTTTCAATTAACCCTCCAACTGGATGCGGTGTGCGTTCACTGATGTTTGCCTCTTTCAGCGCGAGGGAATTGACGACCATCGCGTGCCGGCAGATCCTTTTTAAAAGAACAGGATGGTTAGGAACCACGCTGTCCAGTTCATGTTTTGAAATGACTTCTGCATCGTCCCACAGATTTTCATTCCATCCTTCCCCGAAAATCCACTGGCCCTCAGGAAGTATTTCTGCTTTTTCAGCTACGGCATCCAGTACCTCTTTCTTACTCTTCATTTGTGATAAATCGAGGCGTAACAGCGTTTCCCCGTGGCCGATCAAGTGCATATGGCTGTCCACGAAGCCCGGGAACATGACGCGATTATGTAGGTCGATGGTTTCTTCTATTGTGTACTTGTTTCGTATTTCTTCAACTGAACCCAATTCCCTGATCGTTCCATTCTCCGTATAAACAGCTTCGACCATATGGCCTTCCGACTGCATTGTATAAATTTTTCCGTTTGTCCATAGAGTACCCATCTTGGAAGCTCCTTTTCTACTTATAAAAATGTTGTTTCAAATGTACCATATAATAGGAGGGGACGGGAAGTGGGAGAGATTTTAAATGGAATATTGTTTTCAACCCAGCTTTTGATTCCCATGCTAGGCGTTACTATTCCAGAGGAACAAGGAGTCTCAAATGAAGACTGAACGCTAACCGACTCTTATGACAATTGCTTCAACATACAATAAGGGGGCCGATCCCTCTGGCCCCCTCTTTGCATCCATATACGATTTAACTCTTGACTGAACTCATCTCTTTTTGACGCAGTTCAATTCTCCTGATTTTGCCGGATGTTGTTTTCGGAAGTTCCTTGACGAATTCGATCTTGCGTGGATATTTGTATGGTGCCGTCAATTCTTTTACGTGCTCCTGAAGCTGCGGCACTAAGTTTGCATCCTGTTCATCCACACCTTCACGCAATACGATGAATGCTTTAACGATCAGCCCGCGCACTTCGTCCGGACTTCCGACAACAGCGCACTCTTGGACCAGTGGATGCTTGACGAGCGCATCTTCCACTTCAAATGGTCCGATTGTGTATCCTGAAGAGATGATGATGTCATCGCCTCTCCCCTCAAACCAGAAATAGCCGTCTTCATCTTTCTTTGCTTTGTCGCCCGTAATATAATAGTCTCCCCTGAACTGCATCGCTGTTCTTTCGGGATCCTTGTAATAGTTCTTAAACAGAGCAGGCGTTTCGACATGCACGGCAATATCCCCTACTTCTCCGACTGCACATGGAAGTCCTTCATCATTGATGATTTCCACCCTGTTCCCAGGTGTCGGCTTGCCCATTGAACCCGGCTTCAGCTCCATGCCTTTCATGATGCCGACTAGAAGCGTATTTTCTGTCTGTCCGTAACCGTCCCGTACCTCGATGCCGTGGTGTTTCTTGAATGCATCAATGACTTCCCTGTTTAACGGTTCCCCTGCAGAGACGGCGCTGTGCAATGGCGATAGGTCATAAGCTCCGAGATCCTCTACCTTAGCCATCAGCCGGTATTCCGTCGGTGTACAGCAAAGGACGTTGACACCGTTATCCTGTAGTAATTGCAAGTATTTATTAGGCTCGAACTTCCCTTGGTACACAAGGCCAGTCGCTCCTGAGCCAAGAACCGACATGAACGGGCTCCAAATCCATTTCTGCCAGCCCGGTCCTGCCGTTGCCCAAACCGTATCTCCTTCTTCGATTCCCAGCCAGCCTTTTGCCGCTGTTCTTAAATGAGCGAACGCCCAACCATGTGTATGTACGACGCCTTTAGGATTACCCGTCGTGCCTGAAGTATAGGACAAGAAAGCCATATCATCCCTTGTCGTTTCAGCAAATGCCATTTCCTCAGAAACGGACTTCATTTCTTCTTCAACGGTAATCCATCCTTCCTGTTGAGCGCCGATGACGAACTTTTTCAGTTTGTCCATCCCACGTACATGTTCAAATTGCTCGATGAAAGGAGAGTATGCGACGATTCCTTTTACATCCCCATGATCGATCCTGTATTCCAAATCCTTTGTACGTAGCATTTCGGAGCTTGGAATGACGACCATCCCTGATTTTAAAGCGGCTAGATAGACCGCATACGCTTCAACTAATCTCGGTACCATCACAAGGATGACATCCCCTTTTTCCAAGCCGGCTCCCGAGAAAACGTTTCCAATTTTATTCGCATTCTTCATCAGATTGTTGTACGTAATGTCTTTCTTTTCTCCCGCTTCATTCTCCCATTTGATCGCGAGTTTGTTTTCATTTCCTGCAAACTTCTCCACTTCCTCAACCAAGTTGTACTTTTCAGGTGCAATTAATTCTTGTCTGTCCATCCGAATTCCCCCTTGTTTGTACTTACACCTCCATTATACAAAATAATTTTAATTTTTTAAATTGTTCATTTATTAACTTTGAATAAGAAAGTAAAAATAGTTATGATAGCTAGTTCGTGTAAAGGAGTCGTCCGTTCCTTTCCGCTGCGATCCACTCAGCTGTTCATATGATTTAACAGACTCATGGTCTCGGGTGAGAATTTATTGATACTACAAATAATTCTTTTAACAAGTGAGGACTTACTGGTTTGCGGCAGATCCAGCTGTTGATTGGAGTGGAAGACGAAGACTCCCTCGGGAAAAGTAGCTAATGTGAGACCCCACAGGAGCGTAAGCGACGAGGAGGCTCACGCGTTACCCGCGGAAAGCGAAGTCTTCCACGGAAATCGGGACAAAATTAAAAGGAGCGGGTCATCCCCGCTCCTTGTAGCCATTGTATTCAATTATTTTTGGTATCCGCCACCGATTTGTTGTTCAGCCATTTGGACTAAACGCTTAGTGATTTCACCACCTACAGAACCGTTAGCGCGTGCAGTTGCATCTGGGCCAAGTTGAACTCCGAATTCAGAAGCGATTTCGTATTTCATTTGGTCGATAGCTTGTTGAGCTCCAGGAGCTACTAGTTGGTTTGAACTTCTGTTTGCCATGTGTTTTCACCTCCTTGTTGCTTGTTGAGTATAGAATGTGCGAAAACACATGGCTTCATGCAACGATATTCGTTGGTAAATGTTCCTAGTTAGAAAAGGTCTTCAAAGTCTTCTTCCATTGAAGCATCTGCCGCTCCATTGAGGGTGATGGTCTCTGTATCATTGACTGCATCCTGTATCAACGAATCGAAGTCGACAAAGCTTTCGTAGTATTGGACTTTTTCTTTTTTCGGCCTTGTTTTTGGTGCAGGCGGTGTAAAGATCGTACAGCAATCCTCATATGGAAGGATGGAGATATCATGTGTATCGATTTTTTGCGCGATATCGATGATTTCCAATTTGTCCATGGCAATGAGCGGTCTCAGCACCGGGGTGTTGGTGACATCATTAATCGCCTGCATGCTTTCAAGAGTCTGACTTGCCACCTGTCCAAGGCTTTCACCTGTGACCAATGCAAGACCTTCATGCTGCTGGCGGATCCGATCCGCTATCCTCAGCATCATCCGTCTTGTTGACGTCATCGTATAATTTTCAGGCACTTGATCGTGGATTGTCTGCTGGATTTTTGTGAATGGGACGATATGCAATTTGATGCTTCCGCTAAAAGCGGAAAGCTTCTTGGAGAGGTCGATGACCTTCTGCTTCGCCCGTTCGCTTGTAAATGGAGGGCTGTGGAAATGGACCGCTTCGATTTCCACACCGCGCTTCATGGTCAGATAACCCGCCACCGGGCTATCGATTCCCCCCGATAGCATCAGCATCGCCTTTCCACTTGCTCCCACTGGCATACCCGTCGATCCAGGATAGATTTCAGAAGAAAGATAAACGCCTTCCTTCCTGACTTCTACATTTAGTTTAATATCAGGATTTTTAACATCCACCGACAATCCTTCAGTATTCCTTAACACGTATGAACCGACTTCATAGTTGATTTCATTGGTTTCAAGCGGGAAATGCTTATCGGCACGACGGGCAGACACTTTAAACGTTTTACCCGGTTCAAAGCTCTTATGCACCAATTCGACCGCCGCTTTACAGATTTCATCCATATCCCGTTCAACCTTTACCACCGGGCTGAATGATTGAATTCCAAAGATCTTTTGGAGACGCGGGATGATCTCTTCCCCATTTTCTTCCCCCAAGAGGATATGCAAACGGTCTCGGCTTGCAGAAACGGATACTCCAGGAAAGTCCTTTAATGCTTGTACAATATTGTCCCTGAGTTTTGACGTGAATTTCTTTCGGTTTCTTCCTTTTGTGGAAATCTCACCGTATCGGACTAAAATTCGATTATATTTCATCGTGATCTCCTCATTGTTTTCTGTAGTTGGTCTGCTTCTTTTTCCAGAATCTGAATGAACCGCTCTGCCTCTTCCATTGTATTCTGATAGGACAAGCTTATCCTGAGCGCCCGGTCAGCACGGTCTTCCCCGACTCCCATTGAAAGGAGGGTCTGACTCGGCTTGCTTTTCTTTGACGAACATGCACTTGTAGTGGAGACATACACTTCATGCCGATCCAAGGCATGTACGACCACTTCACTCTTGAAGTCCTTAATGGAGAAATTAAGGATATGAGGCGCGTGTCCATGCTGTGGTGTATGGATCTTGACTCCAGGTATCGCTATAAGTTCTTTCCTTAAATAGCGTTGAATATCCTTCATCCTGGCCAAGGATTCCCTACTTTCTTCCATATACATCCTCATCGCCTTCGCAAATGACACAATTCCCCCTGTGTTCTCTGTACCACTCCGCACATTCCCCTCCTGTTCTCCGCCTGTCAGGAGCGGGGACAGATTCACACCTTCCCTTACATAAAGCATGCCTGTCCCCTTCAGGCCGTGGATCTTATGTGCGGAGATACTGTATAAGTCAATTTCACTTTCGTGCAGAGAAGTCGGGATTTTCCCGAACGCCTGCACGCCATCTACGTGAAAAAGGACCTTGGGATGCTGTTTTAAAAAGGAACCGATCTCTTCGATTGGCTGAATGGAACCCACTTCATTATTCACGTGCATGATTGACACGAGGATGGTATTGCTCTGGATTGCTTCTTTAATATCATCCGGGTCGACGATTCCTGCTTCATCGACATCCAAATAAGTAATGTCGTACCCGATTGATTCCAGTTGCTTCATGGTGTTGGATACAGAGGGATGCTCAATCTTTGTCGTAATTAAATGATTCCCCCTGGTCCGGTATCCCATGGCGACACCCTTAATGGCCAGGTTATTGGATTCCGTCCCACCTGAAGTGAAGAACACTTCCTTTTCCTTCACACTAAGTAGTCCGGCGATTTGCTTTCTCGACTGGGCAATTAGTTTTTCAACCCTTCCTCCAAAGGAATGGATGGATGAGGGATTGGCGTAAAACGTTTCATTCACTTTCAGGAAAGCATCCAACGCTTCCTTATATGGTCTTGTGGTTGCTGCGTTATCAAAATATATCACGATATGCACCTTCTTTAGTTCTATCCAATCACTAATCTTATCACAAATTCTTTTTTTCCCAAATGATATTGAATAATTGAGCACCTGATATTATTATCCTAATAATATTTATGAAGGATAATTTTCAATTTTTTAATATTTTATAAAAATAACCATTGATAACTCTAGAGAAATTTGCGACAATCATCTAGGTGATAAGCGAAGTAAGTTATTTAAATATACTAAATTGTTAGACTATTTAGTTATTCGACACTATTCTACACGAATATGATAAGATGGTTTTGCTTATGATATCGTTTACAGACGGAGGGGTATATATGAACGAGAAAACGCTTTCATTTGGCGGTATTTTGACTGTAGGGCTAATGCTATTTGCTCTTTTCCTTGGAGCAGGAAATATGATTTTTCCTCCATTCCTTGGGCAACAGGCTGGTGATCATGTATGGACCGGAATTACCGGATTCCTGATTACTGGCGTAGGACTTCCGCTGATGGGAGTCATCGCCATAGCAAAGTCCGGAGGTGACCTGCAAACACTCGCAAGCCGCGTGCATCCAGTATTCGGATTAATTTTTACTATTGTTATGTATCTGGCAATCGGTCCGTTCTTCGGTATACCGAGAACCGGTACTGTTGCCTATGAAATCGGAATTATTCCTTTCTTATCCGAAGATGCAGCGAAATATGGAGTTTCACTGCTTATCTATTCGATTGTATTCTTTGCACTTACAGCCTGGCTTGCGATGAATCCTTCCAAGCTGGTTGATCGAATCGGGAAGATTTTGACTCCTTCCCTGCTTATCATCCTGACAGTATTAGTCGTGAAAAGCATCGTCACTCCAATGGGGAGCTTTGGTGAACCGAATGCTGCTTATGGAAATGGTGCACTCTTTAAGGGATTCATTGAAGGCTATCTGACGATGGATACGATTGCAGCGTTAGTCTTCGGGATCGTTGTCATCAATGCCATAAAGGATCGTGGCATAACGAATCGGGCTAGCCTGACAAAGATCACGATCATTGCCGGCGTCATCGCTGCAGCAGGGTTGGCGCTTGTCTATCTGTCCCTTAGCTATATCGGGGCGACGAGTACGGATTCAATCGGAGTACAAGCTAACGGCGGAGCGATACTATCAGCAGCCGCTAATCACTTATTCGGTTCTTTTGGTGCAGTGATCCTGGGTCTCGCCATCACATTTGCCTGCATCACCACGTCCGTTGGGTTGGTTTCTGCTTGCGCACAGTTCTTTACGAAAATTATACCGATTTCTTATCCTAAGCTTGTGATTGTACTGTCTTTATTCAGCATGCTGATCGCCAATATCGGGTTGACCCAGCTGATTGCCGTGTCACTACCGGTACTCATCATCATTTATCCATTGGCCATAGTGCTGATTCTACTTTCATTCATGCATAATTGGTTCAACGGATATTCCCTTGTGTATGTTTTTGCTTTGGTACCGACCGGATTGATCAGCTTGATCGACGGACTGAAGACAGCAGGGATGGATGTCTCTTCAATAAGTAATGCATTAAGCTTCCTTCCTTTCTACGCTGAAGGAATTGGCTGGCTCTTACCTGCATTAGTCGGGGCGGTCATTGGCTTTGTCATTGCAAGTCTGTCTGGTGCATCCAAGCGCATGATTGAAGCTTAACGGCAACATTGGAAATTACCTTAGCAAGAGAGACTTCTCTTAAAGAAAGAGTGGCCCGTTGGACCAGAAGTATCTGGTTCGACGGGCCTTTTGTTTTCGATCACTTCCGTTTATCCGATGTGTGTATTTGATCTGCATAACATACAAAAGCCAACGCACCTTTTCAAAAGGTACATTGGCTTCTATGCTCATTGTTCTTCTAGGTTGATCATTTTTTCAATTTTCTTCAGTGCACCCGGCTCCACTTTCTCGATTGTGGTCGCTGCTTCTTCCAGGGCTCTTCGGTAGTCGTATTGCCTGAAGGCCTCCTCCGCCATCTGCAGTCCTTCCTGTACTGATTGATAACGGCTTCTGTATCGATTTCCGTACTGAATGATCTTCTCTGAGAGCAGGACATTTTCAATCAATTCTTGCGTCTTGTTATAGAAATGATCGACTGTATCTGCCGCTTCCAAAAGTGTTTCCTGGATGAATTTCATATTCAACGGCTTTTCTGTCAGGCTCGCGTTCACTTGTTCAATCTTCCTGTGTACTTCAGTCAGAAGGTCATCGTAATCCGCCGGTAGGCCTGGCACATTGCTTTTCGCAATCATCCTGCTTGCTTCTGCGGTTTTTTTCTTAAGCTCCGCTATCTTTTCACGGGTGGTGATTTCATCTTTTCTTAAGTTTTGCAAGAACAGTGCGAATTCGGTCTGTTCACCATGAAGGGTCTCAAGTACGCTTCTGATCTCCTTCAGTTCTTCACTCAATGAAGAGTAAGCTGTCTGATTGGTTTCAATTTTATTGATGACCAGTTCATGACGCTTCGATAACTGAATGATCTTCTTCTGAAGCTCCTGAGGCGCTTTCAAATCGGATTCATGTAAGTGGTACCCTTGCTGCACAAGATTCACTTCATATTGAATATCATCGTTTTCCTCTTTGGCCTTTATTAATCCCTCTGTCGTTTCGTCCTTGAATTGAAGGACAAAATGCCTTGCATGAACTTCTTTTTCGAGTAGATCATACAGCATTTCAACCTTACCCTTGATTTCCTGCAACCCTTGCTCCACTTCTTCGACTTCGAGGGACTGTAGGCGACCAGTGAACCCGTCAAGTGTCTCTTTCAGCGCCTCCACTTCCTTCTCGACATCGATATGATCGAGTATGTATCCTTGCTCCTTCATTTCGTCGTATCCCGCTTCCAGCTCGGAAAGCTGAGAAGGAAGGATATTTTCGCAATCAGCGGTCAATTTAGGGATGCTCTCCATCTTGTACGCAATCGACTTCATTTCTTGACCAAGATTCAACACGATTTCTCGTGCATCCAGATAGTTCCCTTGTTCCGTCAATTCATTGAATTGATTGATTTCATCGGAGAGGGCATCAAGCACGGATTCAATTTTCTTTGCTGCCTGACCATATGTATGACGATAAGCAAGCAATTGCTTTTTACTATCCCTATACTCTTGCTGTAAAACTTCTATCTCTTCACGGTTCTTTTCTTCACTGCCGACCAGATCATTGAGCTCCCCCAAAATCTTATCGATTTTCGTTTCTGTTTGGGAAAGGACCCCGTCGATCCTTGAAAGGGTTTCTTTTGTTTTTCCGAATCGGAATCGATCCGTATATTCCTCTGCATCAAAAAGCAATTCTTCTATATCAGGAAGCTGTACGGCAACAATCTCGTCCCAAGCCTGTCTCCAGCCTTCAAAGAGCTGTTCTGTCTGACCTGTCATATTGAGCTGTTTGACCTTTGACAGTTCTTCTGGAATCGGACGGTTCATGATATCCACCTTCCAGGATTCGTACCGGTCAATTTCCGTATAATATTTTCTTCTGGATATAAATCCAACTAGGAATAAAATTAAGATTAGTATGATTCCAGCGATGACATATTGCATCTTAAGCCCCCTGTTCACCTATTCAGTAGACATCTATATAGAATTGAAAGTTTCATTAATAAATCCTCATTGTTATAATGATACCATGAGAACGACAATTTTTGACTAATAAATTCTATTTTTTCAACGGTAAAAGTTAAATTTTAGTGTTTTCTCTAAAAATAGTGAAAAATCAAATGAAATTCGTTGATGAATTCTTAAAGAAGGACGTGTTTTATGATGAAAAAGGTCGATGGCCATATTCATACTCCTTTTTGCCCTCACGGAAGTTCGGACTCATTCCATCAATATATTGAAAGAGCCATCTCCCTTCAATATTCCCATCTGACATTTACCGAGCACGCCCCCCTTCCTGAAGGCTTTATTGACACAACACCGGACCAGGACAGCGGGATGGACCCGGTAGATGTTCCCGCATACTTCGATACACTAGATGAACTGAAAGAGACATATAAAGATCGAATTACGATACGTTCCGGATTGGAAGTGGATTACATCGAGGGGTTTGAACAGGAATCAGCTGCTTTCTTGAGCAGATGGGGAACGCGAATCGATGATAGCATTCTCTCTGTTCATTTCTTACATCATCAAAACCAATGGGATTGCCTTGATTTCAGCCCTGAGGTTTTTAAAAGCATGATCGACCGTTACGGTTCCGTCGACGCTGTATACACCCATTACTACCGGACAGTAGTGAAATCGATCGAATCCGACCTCGGCGCTTTCAAACCCGGTCGCATCGGTCACATCACACTTGTAAAGAAGTTCCAACATCTATATCCTGCCTCAAGGCCATTCACTGAGGAAATCGAGGCGATCCTTAAGGCAGTGGCAGCAAAGGGCCTAGAACTCGATTATAACGGGGCAGGCTTAACCAAACCCCACTGCGGTGAGTCCTATCCCCCTGTGGAAGTCATCGAAAAGGCCCGGTCACTCGGCATCGTGACCGTCTATGGATCGGATGCCCATACAGCAAACGGCATCAATCAGGGAAGAGATGAGATGAAAGTATAAAAAAAAGAGATTGCCAGCTTTCAACTAGTGGCAATCTCTTCTTTAATTAGCTCACGGTTCTAGATAATCAGTTCCTTCTTATAGTCCGTCGTACCTTCAGGGGTCATCAGCAAATTGATCCATTGATCGATATTTTGATAGTACTGATCGACAAAATAATATTCCTGCGGGAACATCTGCCATACTTCCCTCAAGTGTTGACTATTTAAGAATGGCATCGTCAGCATGGATTTCAACTGAATGACAAGGAAGCTGATCGGTTGCTTTTTAAAGGAGCGATCGATCATCCCTTGTTCAAACAAACATTTCATATAAAACCTTTCCTTCATGAGGTAGGATGAGATGATTTCCCTCACTACTTGTGAGTCAATGGATACTTCCCTCCAGATGAACCGTGCTAATTGATGGTGCTCACTCTGGAATTTCAGTATTTTAAAAACGGCTCGTTTCAGGCACAGATCGGCACGGATATATTTAAGCGCATCGACTTCTTCTTGGAGGAATTGAAGATATTGTTCGAAGAATTTGGTGAAGCATGCCTCCAAAAGCCCTTGTTTGCCTTTGAAATAGTAAGAGATGGTTGCTGGATTCACATGGGCTTTTCCGGCAATGTCCCTAACGGAAGTACCATCGTACCCATGATCATAAAACAATGAAATAGCTGCTTGAAAAATGGCTTCCTTTGGCGAAGTAGAGGTTTGTCCTTTTTTCATCATATCCCTCTTTTCCCTTCTTTTAAGTTGTCCCTTAGTGCACCGTAATCAAAGCGAATCTATTGAAGCTTCCTTGAAAATATGCTAAAAATGGTCTAATAGAGTTTTCACTTAGTGTATAACAAAGATTTCGATTTAACCGGTGGAATTCCTTTAAGTATTTCTCGACAGTTTCCCCTGATTCAGGGCGATATCGACGGGAATTCACGCTGATTTTGTAGAAATGGGGGAAATGATGATGTTTCAAGTAGAAAAATATAAAGGATCGAAGAAGGATGGCTACGGCCTTGTCACAAAGCAGCTTAATGCATTATTGGAAGGCGAAAGGAATGCCATCGCCAACTTAAGTAATGCCTCTGCCCTGCTGAATCAATTTTTGGATCGCATTAATTGGGTAGGGTTCTATCTATTCGAGGAAGAGAGCAATCAACTTGTCCTGGGACCATTCCAAGGCCTTCCAGCATGTGTCAGGATCCCATTGGGTCGAGGGGTATGCGGAACTTCAGCGGACGAAAGAAGAACACTAGTCGTTGAAGATGTCCACAGCTTCCCGGGTCATATTGCATGTGACGCTGCTTCTCAATCTGAAATTGTCATCCCGCTGGTCAAAGATGGCAAGCTCCTTGGGGTTCTGGATATCGACAGCCCGGAAAAAGCCCGTTTTGATGACGAAGATCGCCAATACTTAGAAGCATTCACGGCCGAGCTTCTCAAACACCTTTAAAAGAAGAGAGCGTACAGAATCCTCATTCTGTACGCTCTTTTTTACATTACATCGCTTGGAAACTTCACTTTATTCAATGCCTGTTCAAGGTCATTCCAAATATCTTCCGTGGACTCCAGTCCGACAGACAGCCTGAGGAGGGTATCAGTGATGCCCATTTTCACTCTCGCCTCTTCCGGGACGACAGCATGTGTCATCGTAGCCGGATGCTGGATCAAGGTTTCCGCATCCCCCAGGCTGACCGCAATCTTGATCAGTTCAAGGTCATCCATGAACTTTTGTGCATCTTCCTTTGAACCCTTGATGATAAAGGAAATCATTCCCCCGGGCTTTTTCATTTGCTTCTTCATGATCTCATGCTGGGGATGATCCTGACGCCCCGGATAAATCACCTGTTCGACCGCTGGATGGGTAGCTAACAGACCGGCGATCTTATCCGCACTATCACAGTGACGGTCGAGACGCACGGCAAGGGTCTTCAATCCTCTCAGTAATAACCAGGAATCGAATGGAGAAATGATGCCGCCGATATCCTTTTGTGTCGTCATCCTGATCTCGGACATCTTTTCTTGTGAACCGACCACGATTCCCGCAATGACGTCGCCATGGCCGCCAATGTATTTGGTGGCACTGTGGATGACGATATCACAGCCGAGCTCAAGTGGTCTTTGCAAATACGGTGAACAGAACGTATTATCGACTACGACGGGGATCCCCTTCTCCTTCGCTACTTTGGCAATCATCTGTAAGTCAATCAGTTGCATTGTAGGGTTGATCGGGGTTTCCACATAGATGCATGCTGTATTGTCCTTGATTTTTGCACGTATTTCCTCTTCAGAGTCCATTGCTGAAAAATCATGATTGATGGCAAACTTTTGATTCAGTAATTCCAAGAGACCGAATGTACAGCCATAAACCCCTTGGGAACAAAGGATATGATCGCCTGATTTAGTAAGTGAAAAGAGCACAGCTGAAACGGCTGCCATCCCGGATCCAAAAGCAAGGGCCGCCTCTCCGCCCTCAAGCGACGCCATTCTTTTCTCCAGTATTCCGACAGTAGGATTCCCAAGCCTTGAATAAATATATCCCTCTTCTTCACCTGCAAACCGGTTTTCTCCCTGCTTTGCATTGGCGAACGTGTAGGTTGAAGTTTGATATAAAGGGGGAGCTAAACTATCGTAATGCTGAGAAGACTCGTACCCCTCATGTATCACACGTGTCTCAAAATGTTTCTCGTCTTTCATCCAGTATTCCTCCCATTGTATTCCCTTAAATTCTGGCACTCTACTATTCTAGAATATGATAAACAGTCCCAAAAAGAAAGCGTTTACATTAACGTGTTAAAGAATCATCTCCAAACAAATACAAGGGCCTCGTCTATCATCATGTAAAAAACCCGGCAGCTGCCGGGTTCAAACTGGTTCATATATGATGGAGGCGATGGTCGGTGTCCTCCACCACTTGGTTTTTCCCATGATTCTTTGCGAGATAAAGGGCTTCATCCGCTTTTTTGACCAATTCCTTGACTGATTCCGGTGCAGTTGCTTCTTGCTTTCCCCATGCAGAAAGACCGCATGAAAGGGTCACTCTTGGCCTTGTGGAGTGTGCAATCCTCTCTACGATCCCTTCTGCAATGGCCAACCCTGATGCCCTTTCTGTCCGAGGTAGATAGATTGCCAATTCTTCACCGCCCCAGCGAGCCGCCAATCCACTTTCGCCCAGACTATCCTTGATTAGGTTAGCGACCTGGATCAAGACTTCATCCCCGATTTGATGGCCATAATTATCATTCACTGCTTTAAAATCATCAATGTCGATCAAGAGAAGTGTCCCAAGTTCATCTTCTTTCATCGCCTTTTCCATTTTGCCATCCAGATAATGCCGTGCGTATAATTTCGTCATATGATCCGTGATGACCATTTGCTCCAACTCTTCCCTCAAAATCGAATTCGTTATCGCCAATGCGGAATGATGGATGAATGACTGCAAAAGTTTATACATATCAAAAGAAAACATGTAAGGCTCCCGATGCAGAACGATACAAAAACCGATGAGTACTTCATTTTGCACCATTGGGACAGCCATGAGTGATAAATAATCAGGCTGCACGATCCGGTCCCGCACATCCCCGAGAAACACCGAGTCCAGTTCCAAATCGAAGCGCTCGTCAACGTATGCTATGTACTTAGCCCCTTCTTCGGAGAAGAATAAAGTTGAGCTTTTTTCATTGATGACAGACACACCGTTTTCCTTTAATACGAACCCTACGGCATGAGGTTGAAATGAACGCTGAATTTGGTGCTTCAGGAACTGGAGGGTGTCGGATAGACGGAACTTCACGTTCAATTGATGGGATGTTTCATTGATCAACTGCAAATCACTGATCAATCGTTTTGATTGCTCATACAGCTTGGCGTTTTCAAGGGCACTACCAGCGGTATAAGCGAGCAGTTTGATGAACTCCATCTTTTGTTCAGTGAACAGCGTATGAGAAGCTGATCCCACTTCCAGCACACCATAGATCCCCTGCTTTCCCTTTAAAGGTGCATATAGCATCGAATCTTCATCCACTTCGATGCTTCCATTTACAAAAGCCTGCATCGCTGATGGATTGGCCCTTTCAAAATCAAAGGCTTTAATTGGAAGGGACCCGAAATCATACCGATCATTTGATAGAAGGATCTGGAATGAATCCTCAGGGAACACCTCACCCAGTGTTTCGATGATTTGAACCAATAAAGTCTGGACATCACGATTGGAATGGAACACTTCCGTCACCTTGAATAATTCCCGATAACGACGTTCTTCTTCATATATTTCCTGTATCTTCCATAAATGAGTGAGGTACTGATTGCTTGCTTCCCAAAATCCCGAAAGCCAGTCGGCATCAACCGATACAGTCCCCTTATTCCCTTCAAGGATCAAGACATAAGCTTCCACGTCGTCTTTTTGGAACAAAAAGCCTGATTGGCAGAAAGCACCACCACGGTCAATTGAATAATAAGGAGTATCCATGAAGCTTCCGGCGAAGTGTGGACCCACAGTCGGCCCCCCCTCACGTCCGTGCGATTCCAATAAACAATATTGGCCATTTCTTCTTACATACAACAGGGCTTTATCGATTTCGATACTCTCCTCGAGCAAGATGAGCCATGAATGAAACGTAAAGGATTGTTGTGACCCGCGGGAATCTTCCAGGATATGATCAAATAATTTAGATTTATAAAGATGTAAACGATCAGTTAGAATGGTCATTATCTCACCCGTACCTTAAGAGGTTTATGTATCTTTCGTTCAGCGTGATTTTGCAAGGACCACATCGTCCTTGTATACGATGAGCCATAAAGAGCCATTTGCAGAAAGCCGATGGATCTCGAGCGGCTTTACTTTCCCGGAAAGGTCCAGGGTCATCCGATGCCCATCATCGATTATCACGGACTTGCTTGTTTCTTCGTATTGAAATGACTGACGGGTGGAATGGGTAAACGAGGGCTCCCCCTTGTTCTTTTGCACTTCAAGTTCATTCGAAAAAAGGACCCAGCGTTCCTGGCCGATCCTCACCCAAAGTCCATCTCCGTCGGCATTTATTTTCATTTCCTGTATTTGTTCTTTCAGCGCCACACTGTGAAGTGCGCTAAAGTGATACTCACGTTCTTTCTCCACTTCATAAATGACGAGGATCGGTCGATTTCCACTATTTTTAGAGACCGCAACAACAGCGTTCTGATTTTTATCCTGTTGTTTTAGTACTTGCGCGGACATGAGTGGGGCATCCTCCGTTTCCTCTGGGGACGATAAAACATAACCGATGACAACTACAAACAAACAAGACAAAATCAATAAAAATCGTATGTACCTTTCACGCTTCGATTCTTTCAAAAACATTCACCCGACTAACTTATTTACCATCCTTCATTATATCATAGGAAAAGACTGAAGGACGATTCCGGATGGAATTATTTAGTGCAAAATGCGGTCAAATTCATGTTGAGTCTCTCTATCACCATGTTCGTTCACGGCACATTATATTAGACGGAGTGCGGTGCAGCCAGGTTTTCGAATGGTTCAGATTTTCATCAGATTTTACACATCCTGCAAGCTCCTGCTAAAATTGAGTCTTACGAGCGATCTTTGTTCTCCACCCGGTTTCAATAGAAACTGCTCATATCTCCTTGACTTCTATTCTTCTACATCATATAATGTTCTTTGTGTAAAATAATGCAGCTTCAGTGAAGCCTTTATGACTGTATTTTGTTCCTCTTTTTGTTGAGGTGTATCTTGTAACCCTCTGCTGCTAGGGCGAAGGTACATGAAAACAAAATACTCATAATTGTTAATTCACAGGTGTTTTTATTTTACAACAAAATAAAAACAATAAAGGAGGAGTCTCTCATGGCTCGTTATACTGGTCCAAGTTGGAAATTATCTCGTCGTCTTGGAATCTCTCTAAGCGGTACGGGTAAAGAATTAGAAAAGCGTCCTTACGCTCCAGGTCCTCATGGTCCTAACCAACGCAAGAAAATCTCTGAATACGGTTTACAACTTCAAGAAAAGCAAAAACTTCGTCACATGTACGGAGTAACTGAACGTCAATTCCGTAACCTATTTGACCAAGCTGGCAAATTACAAGGTAAACACGGTGAAAACTTCATGGCTTTACTTGAGTCTCGTCTAGATAACGTTGTTTATCGTTTAGGTCTTGCGCGTACTCGCCGTCAAGCTCGTCAGCTTGTTAACCACGGTCACGTAACGGTTAATGGATCTCGCGTAGATATCCCATCTTTCCGCGTACAACCTGGACAAACGATCTCAGTTCGTGAAAAGTCACGCAACCTTGACATCATCAAAGAAGCTCTTGAAGTGAACAGCTTTGTTCCTGAATTCTTGACTTTCGATGCTGACAAGCTTGAAGGTACTTTCACTCGCGTTCCTGAGCGTTCTGAATTACCAGCTGAAATTAACGAAGCTCTTATCGTTGAGTTCTACTCTCGTTAATCTTTGTGAAGAAGAAACTCTGCTCTTTATGGGCAGGGTTTTTTTGTTTTTCTGGGTGGTGTTTTTTGGATTGGGACGCTTGTTTGAGATGGTCGTGGATAGTGAGTCGTTGGCTGGCTGGTGCATTGGTAGGGAAAGCGGTGCGATTATTCAAACTCCGGTGGATTTATCCCAAAGCCGGTGCATGCCAAAAAAAACCGCTCGACCATCCCCTTCTACTCTCCGCAATTTCCACCCACATCACCACCGGATCCTAAACACCTAGACTCTGTGACAAGCAATAGCACAATATCGTACCAAAAACGCACAAAAAAACAACCAGCGCAATCCCCGAACAGAGATTGCGCTGGTTTCATGCACCACTCGTTTTTACACGTACTGAATTTTAAAGTATTTCTTCTTCCCGCGGCGGATGATCGTGAACTGTCCTTCGATCATGTCTTTCTCATCGATCACGTGCTGAAGATCCGTCACACGTTCACCGTTGATGTAGATTGCACCGTTCCCTACATCTTCGCGTGCCTGACGTTTGGATGGGGAAATCTTCGCATTTACGATCAAATCAACAAGACCGATCGCATCGCCCTTAGGTTGCTCGAATGATGGTACATCCTTGAAGCCTTCAAGGATTTCTGATGCTGAAAGTGACTTGATGTCTCCGCTGAATAGGGCTGCTGTAATACGGATCGCCTGTTCGAGCGCTTCTTCACCGTGGATCATTTTTGTCATTTCCTCTGCAAGTGCTTTCTGCGCTTTACGTAAATGAGGTTCCGTTTCAACGGATGCAGCAAGGGACTCAATCTCTTCATGAGAAAGGAACGTAAAGTATTTCAAGTATTTCACAACATCGGCATCGGCTGTATTGATCCAGAATTGGTAGAACTCGTATGGAGACGTCTTCTCCGGGTCGAGCCAGATCGCACCGCTTTCCGTTTTACCGAATTTTGTTCCATCCGCTTTTGTCACAAGTGGAATCGTAAAGCCGAATGCTTTTGTTTCTTCTTCATGTGTTCTGCGGATTAGCTCAAGTCCGGTAGTAATATTCCCCCACTGATCGCTCCCACCGATTTGAAGCTTACAGTTGTAATTGTCGTATAAATGGTTGAAATCCAGCGCCTGAAGAATCGTATACGTGAACTCCGTGAATGAAATCCCTGATTCCAGACGTGATGAAATCGTGTCTTTTGCTAGCATGTAGTTAACACCAACGTGCTTACCGTAATCCCTCAGGAAGGTCACGACATCCATCGCACCGATCCAGTCGTAGTTATTCACCATGACCGCACCATTTTCTCCTTCAAAATCAAAAATACTCTCAAGCTGGTTCTTGATGCTTGACGCGTTATGTCTGATCGCATCAATCGTCTGAAGTTTACGCTCTTCATTTTTACCGCTCGGATCCCCGATCAGGCCAGTCGCGCCTCCTACTAATACTAGCGGACGATGCCCCTCATTCTGGAAGCGGCGAAGTGTAAGGAACGGTAGCAAATGACCGATGTGCATGCTGTCTGCTGTCGGATCGATTCCACAGTAGATCGAAATGCTCTCTTTATCTAAAAGGGATTTCAACCCTTCTGCGTCCGTCTGTTGGTACGTGATCCCGCGCCATTCTAAATCCTTCAATAATTCCATGTCCAATCTTCCTCCTTCAACTATTCCATTCATCCGACATCCGCTGGACAAATAAAAAAGTCCCTGCATCTATGCAGGGACGCTGTCGCGCGGTACCACCCAAATTAAGGAAAAACATCCTTCACTCAAAAAAGATAACGGCTTTAACCGTTTGCTGCTACTAGGGGTTCACAGCAAAAGCTCGAGGATGTAATTCATCTGCATTTTGTGTCAGTTTTCAGCGGCCACTGACTCTCTGGATAACAGGGAATGCACACTACTTGATCCTTTCATTGCGGTAACAACTATATGTCAAATGAATGATAAATCAACACTTATCTATATTAGGTTTTTACCATAATGGACGATACAAGTCAAGAATGTCAAGAAAATCTTATATAGAAACACCCTTTTTATTTGACTTTTTACGACAGCTTCCAGCAGATATGCTATAATAGGAATGTTCTAGGGGGAGTGAAAATATGAGAGAAACGTGGAACAAATTACTTGAACGATTAGATCCTGTCATCAGGTTCTTTACAAATACCAAAGTACAGAAACGTGCAAGAATTACATATGGGGTATTTTGGAACCTCGCACTGGTAACCGCGGTCATCTTGGTCCTCGGTACCGCTTTTGCCGGCGGAGTGGGTGCCGGTTACTTCGCTTCCTTGGTAAAGGAAGAACCGATCCGACCATACGATCAAATGAAAAAGGACATCTACAACTATGAGGAAACGTCGCAGCTCTATTTCGCCGATGATGTCTATCTCGGCAAACTGAGGACGGACCTCGAACGTGAAGAAGTGAAACTTGAAAATGTTTCCGAATATCTTCAAAATGCAGTCATCGCCACTGAAGACGAGTACTTCAACGAACACAATGGTGTCGTTCCGAAAGCAATCATGCGTGCGGTACTGCAGGAATTCACCAATGCCTCCACTCAATCCGGCGGAAGCACGCTTACTCAGCAGCTCATCAAGAACCAAATCCTGACGAATGAAGTTTCCTTTGAAAGGAAAGCGAAGGAGATCCTCCTTGCCTTGCGTTTGGAACGCTTCTTCGAAAAGGACGAAATTCTTGAAGCCTACCTGAACGTCGCTACACTCGGACGAAATTCCTCCGGACGAAACATAGGCGGGGTTCAATCCGCTGCAAAAGGGATTTTCGGAGTCAATGCAAAAGATCTTACACTGCCTCAGGCTGCATTCATAGCGGGACTGCCTCAGGCACCTTTCAGCTACACTCCGTTCAAGAACAATGGAGAGCTGAAAGAAAATCTTGAACCCGGAATGACACGAAAAAATACCGTACTATACCGTATGCACCGAGAAGGTTATATCACGGATAAAGAGTACGAAGATGCTGTCGCCTACGATTTAACGAAAGATTTCATCGAGCCGAAAGCTTCTCCGAACGAAGAATATCCATGGTTGACAGCCGAACTCGAAAGCAGGGCCATCTCGATCATGACAGAGGTCCTTGCAAAGAAAGACGGGATCTCTAAAGAGGATCTTGTGAATAATGATGAACTTCAAGAGAAATACCATACACTTGCGGACCGTAACGTTCGTCAAAGCGGTTATGAAATTCATTCGACGATAAACAAGAAGATTTATGATCAAATGCAGAAGACGAAAGACGCCTATAACATGTACGGCCCTCCTAAGACCGTAACAAAGACCGATGATGAAACCGGAGAAGAAGTGCAAGTGGAAGAACCGGTCCAAGTCGGTGCCATTATGATAGAGAACAAATCTGGTAGAATCATAAGCTTCATCGGTGGACGTAACTTCAAGACCGAACAGCTGAATCATGCCACTTCGTCCTACCGATCGAATGGTTCCACAATGAAACCGCTCCTTGCCTATGCACCAGCATTGGAATACGGTTATATCTCACCAGGTTCTCCGATTCCTGACGTGGAATTGAACATCAATGGATGGACACCTCAGAACTATTCACTTAAAGAACGAGGGTTATATCCAGCACGACTGGCACTTGCAGAGTCCTTGAACCTGCCTGCTGTCAGAACCTATGCAAATATTTATGACAGGAATCCCTTCAACGAATTCCTGATGAAAATGGACTTTGCCAGACTTGGCCGGGTGGATAACAACTTATCCCTCACCCTTGGTGCAACGACCCAAGGTGTCTCGGTCGAAGAAAACGTCAATGCCTACACGACGTTCGCCAACGGTGGTAAATTCATCGATGCTTATATGATCGAGAAGATCGTCGATCAAGATGGAAACGTAGTCTTCCAACATAAATCAGAACCGGTTGATGTGTATAGTCCACAGACTGCATATCTGACTCTTGATATGATGCGTGACACACTTGACCATTCGAGGGGAACAGGGCGTTATGCGAAAACATTCCTGAACTTCTCATCCGACTGGGCCGGTAAATCAGGGACTTCCCAGGATTATAAGGACCACTGGTTTGTCGCTTCCAATCCTAGCATCACCTTCGGGACCTGGTTCGGTTACGATACGCCGTCCGATTTGAATACGCCAGCTTCCCGGGCACAATTCGGCCATTATGGGCTAAGGAACATCCGCCTATGGTCATACCTTTTGAATGATACAAGGGACCTTGCACCGGACTTGATTGATCCGGCAGGCTCATTTAAAGAGCCGGGCGGCATCGTGCGCCGTTCATTCTGTTCCATCTCCGGTCTGCTTCCTTCAGAAGCTTGTACGAAAGCCGGACTTGTGAAGAGTGACCTGTTCAATGCCAAATATGTTCCGACCAAAACGGATGACAGCTTATTGATGAGCCGTTACGTCATGGTCAACGGAAAGAAATATCTGGCTCTTCCTAATACACCGGAAGAGTTCTCACAGCCAGGGGTCATCCTTAACCCTGATTTCGTGAAGAATGTATTCGGTAAGGTTGCAGGGGATGCATCCAAATTGATTCCTCAAGATGATGAGCGATACAAGAATGTACTGATTGCGGAGAATAAAATCTCCGATGATGGTGCGGCACCAGGGACGGTTAAAGCGTCCGCAAACGGAAATAAAATCACATGGACTCCTTCTGGAAGTGGCGATGTGGTCGGCTACCGGGTCTATTCCAAATCCGGCAGCAAAGTAGGAAGCGTCAAATCCGGCGATAACTACTCCGTTTCAGTTGGCAACGGTGAATATTTCGTAAAGGCTGTCGATGTAGCCGGAAAAGAATCCTCACCGTCGAACACGGTTCAAATCGGTAAACCGGAACCGAAGCCTGAAAAGCCTGAACCGAAACCTGAGCCAAAGCCTCCAGGCGGGGATAAACCGACAGATCCAAAGCCTCCTAAACCAGACAAACCAGATGATCCACCACCTGCCGATGGCGGTGGCGGAGATGGCAATGGGGACGGAGATGGAGATGGAGGAACAGAACCTCCTGCTGAACCTGCAGAACCGACAGAATAATTTCTTAAAAACGGGCAAACGATCGTTTGTCCGTTTTGTTTGGATATAGTTAACCAAATTATATTCTTAAATAGTTCTAGCTGATGATTGGAGTGCAAGTCGAAGACTCCTGCGGGAGAAGTGGCCAATGTGAGACCCCGCAGGCAAAGCCGAGGAGGCTCACGGGTCACCCGCGGAAAGCGAAGTCTTGCACGGAAATCATCAGCGGATTTTTATGTGTTTCTTTTTTCTTTGTTAAGAACAAAAAAAATCCCCATCCAATAGGACAGGGATTTTTTTTGTATCAATCTTCCATCGTACTCAAATCACCAGTAGGTAAATCAAGCTCCCAAGCCTTCAGGACACGACGCATGATTTTACCGCTTCGTGTTTTTGGAAGTTTATCCCGGAATTCGATTTCACGTGGAGCGGCATGTGCGGCCAAACCTTTTTTGACAAACAAGCGGATTTCCTCTTTCAGCTCGTCTGTCACTTCATACCCGTCACGAAGTGCGATGAACGCCTTGATGATTTCACCGCGTACAGGATCAGGTTTCCCGATGACACCGGCTTCAGCGACTGCAGGGTGCTCAACAAGCTTACTCTCCACCTCGAATGGACCGACACGTTCACCGGATGTCATGATCACATCATCGACGCGGCCCTGGAACCAGAAGTAGCCATCCTCGTCCATATAAGCAGAATCCCCCGATACATACCAATCACCAGGCATGAAGTAAGACTCATACTTCTGCGGGTTATTCCAGATTTGGTTCATCATGGACGGCCATCCCTTTTTGATGGCCAGGTTCCCCATCCGGTTCGGAGGGAGCTCATTCCCCTGATCATCGACGATCGCAGCCTTCACTCCCGGGAAAGGTTTCCCCATCGATCCAGGCTTGATTTCCATACAAGGATAGTTACAGATTAACTGTCCTCCTGTTTCAGTCATCCACCACGTATCATGAATACGTAAGTTGAAGACCTTCATTCCCCAACGTACGACTTCAGGATTAAGCGGCTCTCCCACGCTCAGGATATGGCGAAGGGAGCTTAGGTCGAACTGTTTCACGACCTCATCGCCGGCACCCATCAGCATTCTGAAAGCGGTCGGGGCACTGTACCACACGGTCACACCGTAATCTTCAATCGTTTTATACCAGTTCTCCGGCTTGAAACGGCCTCCGACAATGACATTTGATGTACCTGTCAGCCAAGGCCCGAAGATTCCGTATGAAGTTCCCGTCACCCACCCAGGGTCTGCCGTACACCAGTATACATCTTCCTCCTTGAGGTCGAGCACCCATTTGGAAGTTTGATAGTGTTGAAGCATTGCATTATGAACATGCAATACACCCTTAGGCTTGCCTGTCGAACCAGACGTATAATGCAGGATCAGACCGTCATTCCGGTCCACCCACTCAATCGCGAGCTTATCACTGGCTTCTTTGAACTTTGCATTGAAGTCAACATGGACATCATCTTCTTTCACATTGTCCCCGATCAGGAATACATGTTTAAGATGAGGCAGTTCGCTTACAGGGACACGGTCAAGCAGTTCAGGAGTCGTAATCAGTACCTTTGCTTCGCTATCCTCCAGGCGATCACGAACAGCACCTTCCATGAATGCTTCGAATAGAGGGCCAACAATCGCACCAAGCTTCACCGCTCCAAGAATCGAGAAGTACAACTCGGGTGACCTTGGCATAAAGATGAACACACGGTCCCCTTTTTCCACATCACCGTACTGCTTAAGTACGTTCCCCGCCTTATTGGAACATTTCTTCATATCGGTGAACGTATATTTTTCATCACGTCCAGGATCCCGATAATAAAGGGCGACTTTGTTTTTCCGGAATGATTCTGCATGACGGTCAATCGCCTCATATGCTAAATTGACCCGCCCTGTTTCAGACCATGAGAATTCCTTCTCGACGTCCTTCCAATCAAAAGAACCATACGTATTCTCGTAGCTTTCCAGATTGTAATTCCCCTTTGTGACTGGTAGCGCTTCCACTTTCATATACCGAATCCCCCTTATGTAAGAATTTACATCCTTATTATAGTATATAATTGTTATTTTCTCAATTTTTTAAAAAATCAGCAAGGGCACTTAGCTACTGTACGTAAGGCCATAACTCCCAATACAGTGCGTTTTAATAGGTATTTCAAAATAATATTTAGACGATGAAAAGTAAATCAAACGTCTGAAAATTTCGTGAAAGCGCTCTACTTTTTCCTGTTTCATGTATAATAGATTAGGAGGAATATCATTAGGTGGTGTCCAGATGAAAGTAAAGAAAACCTATAATGCAACTGAGTTGAAGACAACAAAAGGAAATTTGATCATTGAAGGTCCCATTCATGCCGAAGAGCTGGCAGGACTTGATTTCCATGAGGATCTTGTTGCTTTCCGGCCTCCTGCACAGCAGCATAAAGCGCTAGTCGAAATCGCCGGATTACCGGAAGGGCGAATTATCATTGCAAGAGATCATCATACCATTGTCGGCTATGTTACATATTTGTATCCCGATCCACTTGAGCGTTGGTCACAGGGGAAAATGGAGAATCTCATAGAACTCGGTGCCATTGAAGTCATCCCCAAGTTCCGTGGAGCATCAGTAGGAAAGCATCTATTAAAGGTATCCATGATGGATGATCAAATGGAAGACTACATTGTCATTACAACAGAATATTACTGGCATTGGGATTTGAAGGGTACCGGGCTCAACGTTTGGGAATATCGTAAAGTCATGGAGAAGATGATGAATGCAGGCGGTCTCGAATATTATGCGACGGATGATCCAGAGATCAGTTCGCACCCGGCAAATTGCTTGATGGCAAGAATCGGGAAACGGGTCGATCCGGAGTCCATCCAACGCTTTGATCAGCTCCGCTTCATGAACCGTTTCATGTATTAAACGATTCGTTTTTTTCTAACTGCTCATATCCTATGATTAGCAACAACAAGTAGGAATACAGCTTTCGATAAAGAGGTGGAAAACATGATTGTAGAAGAAATTATGAATACGAATGTGGCTGCTCTGCAGCCTGAAGATACGATCGAATCAGCCATCCAATTGATGAGGGATAAGAAAATCAAGCATATCCCGATCACGAATGAGGATTCAGAAGTAGTCGGGATCGTCAGTGACCGTGACGTAAAAGACGGGACGCCCTCCATATTCAACAATGATTCTTCTGCTCCTGAATTGAAGAAACCGTTGAAATATATCATGAAGACGGATGTCATAACCGGACATCCCCTCGACTTTGTGGAAGAAGTCGCCGCATTGTTCTTTGAACATCATATCAGCTGCCTTCCCATTGTCAGGGAAAATAAGTTGATCGGCATCATCACTGAAACGGATCTCCTTCATACGTTGATCCAATTGACAGGGGCCAATCAACCCGGTTCCCAGATCGAGGTGAAAGTACCTCACAGGGCAGGGATATTATATGATGTCGCGGGGATCATACGCCGTCATAACAGCAATATCCTGAGTGTACTTGTTTATCCTGATAAAAAAGATGAAGCCTTTAAGATCCTTGTATTCCGGGTTAGGACGATGAATCCGATGAATGTGATAGAAGATCTGAAGAAAGAAGGATATGACGTGTTATGGCCGAACATGCCGGGAATGTCTTCATGAAGAAAGATGCCGTATTCGTATATTCAGATGAACTATTGCGATACCGCTTTAACGATCAGCACCCTTTCAATCAAACCCGATTGACGCTGACGATGGATTTACTGAAAGAAATCAATGCACTTCATCCAGACGACATCGTACCGGCCAGAATGGCGACGGATGAAGAATTATGTATGAACCATGACCCCCTCTATGTAAACGCTGTCAAGAAAGCGGGTACAGGTCACCTTTCCCCTGAGCAGGCCGAAGGATACGGAATCGGTACCGAGGATACCCCCATTTTCAATGGGATGCATGAAGCAAGTGCTTTTCTGGTCGGCGGTGCATTAGTTGCTGTGGATTATGTGATGACAGGCAGAGCAAGACACGCCCTTCATCTTGGAGGAGGGCTTCATCACGGGTTCAAGGGCAAGGCTTCCGGGTTTTGTATTTACAATGATAGCTCGGTGGCCATCCGTTATTTACAAGAGAAATACCGTGCCAGGGTGCTGTACGTGGATACGGATGCCCATCACGGAGATGGGGTGCAGTGGTCATTCTATGACGATCCAGACGTTTGCACGTTGTCCATCCATGAAACAGGAAGGTATTTGTTCCCCGGTACCGGCAACATCAATGAACGGGGGCATGGTAAAGGGTATGGATTCTCATTCAACGTTCCCCTCGATGCTTTTACGGAAGATGAATCCTGGCTCGAGGCATACGAAACAAGTTTCAGGGAGGTAGTGGAGTACTTCAAGCCCGACGTCATCCTGACTCAAAATGGGGCAGACGCCCATTACCACGATCCGTTGACTCACCTTTCAGCCACCATGAACATTTACAGGGAAATCCCCCGCATTGCCCATGAGCTTGCCGAGGAGTATTGTGATGGTAGATGGATTGCAGTCGGAGGGGGCGGATATGATATCTGGAGAGTCGTTCCGAGGGCCTGGTCCTTGCTCTGGCTTGAAATGACCGGTCGCTTGGATGCTGCAGATGAATTTCCCCAAGGCTGGGTGGAACGCTGGAAAGAGAAAGCAGGAGTCCCTCTACCAACCCAGTGGGCGGATGTCCCGGATCTATATGCTCCCATCCCTCGTAAAGAGGAGATCACGGAGAAGAATAGACACACGCTTGAAAAAGCTCTTTATCCCATCCGACAGCAGATCAAGCAGAAGCCAGGAAGTTAATATGCACGAAAAATGGCCCGGATTCTCGCAGATTCCTGGCCTTTCATTTTCACCCACCTCCAAGGATAAACCCATCCTTTAAAAAAGCATCCCAGCCTATAAAGCCGGGATGCCTCCGTATCCTTATTCTTCTTCATAACCAGGATCACTGATGATGATCTCCACTCTTCTATTTTTTTGCAAATTCGCCTCGGTATCATTCGATGCAATCGGTCGTGTATCTCCGTAGCCCACCGCAATGAACCTTTTGGGATCCAGCCCCTCGTTATCGATCAAATATCGAATGACGGCACCTGCCCGAGCCGATGATAATTCCCAATTGGAAGGAAATTGATAGGTGGAAATCGGTCTATTATCGGTATGCCCTTCTACCTTTACAAAGTTGGGGATTTGACTCAACAGTTCCCCTACTTTATTCAGGAGTGGATAGGAACTCTCCAAGATTGCTGCTTCACCCGAATCGAAGAGCGCCTGCTCCTGAAGGACCAGGACGACTCCCCTATCTGTTCTGGTCGCCACCACGATATCATTCAGCTTATTTTCCTTCAGATACGATTGAATGCCTGTCAGTAATTCCTTTAGATTTTCCTCATGGACGTCATCGTCCACGATTTCAGGGTTGCTGGAAGGTTTTTCAAAAGGAATGACAGATGGATAGAATTCAAGAATCTGTTTTTGCTGAAATGATTCAGCGATTGCCCTGAATTTTACAATATCGATCTGGGACATGGAGAAAAGAAGAATAAAGAATACAAGAATAAGAGTGATCAAATCTGAGAAAGTCACCATCCATCGCGGGGCACTGGACTTCGGCTCGGGAGCGCTCCTCCTTCTTTGCCTCATGAAGCGGATGCCTCCCGTTCCTCGGCATACTCCATCAATTCCTCATGTGATAAGAATACTTTAAGTTTTTCCTCTAAAAGTCTCGGATTTTGACCTGATTGAACGCCGACAACCCCTTCTATGATGACCTGCTTCATGAAGACCTCTTTCTCTGTGCGCATGGCCAGTTTAGAAGCCATGGGAATGAACACTAGGTTGGCAAGCAATGATCCATACAGCGTGGTGAGTAGCGCTATCGCCATATTAGGTCCGAGAGTAGTGGGATCATTCAAATTCTTCAGCATGAGGACAAGGCCGATCAACGTCCCGATCATCCCCCATGCAGGTGCATATTCACCCGCTTTATCAAGTAAACTTCTGCTTTTGCGGTGACGTTCTTCCAGTGCGATGATTTCAGCCGTCATGATATCCGTTATCACATCCGGCTCGACACCATCGACGGCCAGGAGGACCCCTTTCCGGATGAATGGATCCCCAAGCTCCTCTACTTCCGCTTCCAAGGCGAGAAGCCCCTCCCTTCTCGCTTTCTCTGACAAAAGGATGAAGGTGCGGATCACGCCCTGAAGGTCGTAGTTCTCCTCACGGAAGGATTCACGCATGACTCTGCCCAAATGCTTCAGTTCCTTAAGTGAGAAACTGACCAGCATGGCAGCGATCAAACCACCGATGACAATGAAAATGGAGGGAAGGTCCACGAATGAACCAAACCCTGAAAGCCCCTCGTTCGTCATGATCGCAAATGCTACAAATAGAAAGCCTACGACCACCCCTATGGGCGTAAGTACATCAAGCTTCTTCATATTGACTCTCCCCGTCAATCCGTTCTTTTGTCTTATGCTCTGTTCCGCTACACTGTCATACCCCTCGGATATCCTTCAGGAAGTCCAAGAAAAGCATGATACAGAGTCACTTCGTCTCATTATCACGATCGGCAAAATTATTTTGTTGAGCGGCGGTATTCAATGCGGTGAGGTAGCACAACCGTCTCTTCTTCAACCGTCTCTTTGTTCATGTATTTCGTCAACAGCCTCATGGCCACTGCACCAATATCATATAGAGGCTGAACGACAGAAGTAAGCTGTGGTCTCACCATCAAGGCAAGTCGTGTGTTGTCGAAGCTGATGATCTCGACATCATCCGGGATTTTGACTCCGCTGTCCTGTGCACCATGCACAACCCCGAGAGCAGTCTCATCGTTCCCTACGAAAATGGCTGTCGGCTTATCATTCAATTCAGAGAATCTTTGCCATGCTTCAAGACCTGAATCATACGTGTATTCGCCTTCGACCACGAGATCGTCACTGAATTCCACTCCTGCAGATGCCAGTGCTTCCCTGTACCCTTCAAGTTTGAACTTCATATTGATCGTATCGTGGAATGGACCACTCACAAATCCGATCCGCTTATGACCCTTATCAAGTAAATCTTTGACTGCATCATATGTCGCCGCCTTATAATCAATGTTCACAGACGGTACCCTATTCGTCTCTTCGACTGCTCCTGCAAGGACGATCGGAACCGGGGAACGCTCAAATTCCTGAACATGTTCGTCGGAAATATGTCCACCCATAAAGAGAATTCCATCCACCTGCTTACCAAGCATGGTGTTTAATAGATGCAATTCTTTTTCAGAGTTCTGATCGGAATTACTTAAGATGATGTTGTACTTGTACATCGTGGCAATATCTTCAATTCCGCGCGCTAATTCCGCGTAGAAGATATTTGAAATATCAGGGATGATGACCCCGACTGTTGTCGTCTTCTTACTCGCTAGTCCACGTGCGACTGCGTTAGGTCGGTACCCAAGGCGATCGATGACTTCAAGTACCTTCTTTCTTGTCGCAGGCTTAACATTGGGATTTCCGTTTACTACTCGTGATACAGTAGCCATTGAGACATTCGCTTCACGCGCTACATCGTATATTGTAATATTCATTATTGACACTCCTTTAACTTCTCGGCTTATTACTGTTATTTTACACTAAATATTCCATAAGAAAAAAGCGATTACAAACGTTTGTTAAAAAATGCACATATTTAGTGTGAAAAAGTACATTATAACAGTCTTTAGTCTATTTATCTGCAATTATGTTGATTATCATACGACAGACTTTTGATAACTGCAATGATTTAGGATATACCTTTCAAACCCGCTTTTGATTTCCGTGCAAGACTTCGCTTTCCGCGGGTGACCCGTGAGCCTCCTCGGCTTCGCCTGCGGGGTCTCACATTCGTCACTTCTCCCGCAGGAGTCTACGTCTTGCACTCCAATCAAAAGCTAGAATTGACGTTAATCAACAAAATATTGTAACAGTATCTCAACCACATCTTCCTCATGACCAAAAAGACTGGACTCATGCAGAGTCCAGTCTTTTTGGTTGCGTTATATTCACATACTGTTATTAAACGTTGATGGTGCGACCTTTCAGTAGTTCCTGGTAGAAGTGGTCGAATTGGTCGAGGTCCATTTGCTGTGCTGAGTCGGATAGGGCTACAGCCGGGTCCGGGTGTACTTCTGCCATTACACCGTCCGCTCCGATGGCGATCGCTGCTTTTGCAGTCGGGAGGAGAAGATCCCTGCGCCCTGTGGAATGAGTGACATCCACGAATACAGGAAGGTGAGTCTCCTGCTTAAGGATCGGCACTGCAGAAATATCAAGCGTATTCCGTGTCGCTTTCTCATAGGTACGGATTCCGCGTTCACAAAGGATAATGTCCCCGTTACCTTGTGAGATGATGTATTCAGCTGCGTTGATGAACTCATCGATCGTGGCAGCAAGCCCTCTTTTTAGTAATACAGGCTTCTTCACGGATCCTGCCGCCTTCAATAATTCAAAGTTCTGCATGTTCCTTGCACCGATTTGGATCACATCAATGTATTCAAGGGCAGGTTCGATGTCCGCTGGATTGACGATTTCACTCACTACGGCAAGATCATACTCGTCCGCTACCTTCTTAAGGATCTTCAATCCTTCAATTCCAAGTCCTTGGAAATCGTAAGGGGACGTTCTTGGTTTGAACGCTCCTCCACGCAGCAGTTTCAATCCTTTCGCTTTAATGGCCTGTGCCACCTGTGCCACTTGTTCATATGATTCAACTGCACATGGTCCGAAGATAAAATGCGGATTGCCATCACCAATTGCATCTCCATTGATATTCACGATTGTATCTTCGGCCTTCTTCTTGCGTGAAACAAGAAGCGCCTTTCGATGATCGTCTTTTTGCAGCTCCAGACCGGCTTTGAATACTTCCTTGAAAATATGTTCAATGGTCGAATTTTCGAAAGGACCATCATTATGTTCCTTGATTAAATCGAGCATCCCTCTTTCACGAACAGGATCATATCGGTATACTCCTTGCTTTTCCTTCACACGCCCGATTTCCTGAACGAGTTTAGCACGTTCATTAATGGTGTCTAATAGTTTTAAGTTCATCTCGTCGACTTTTTTTCGCAATTGATCGAGCTCTTGATTACTCACAATACAGCACCCTTTCTTGATTTTATCCTGTTCATACCGAAAAAACTGTTTCAGTTTCAATAAAGTATGATACATTTTTTATAGATATTGAAACTAATTATAATAGATGATTTCTTAAATGTCACGACAAATTTCTTTATTAATTAAACGCTTTTAAGCGCTAAAGTATTTTAGTATCTTATGAGACTGATTAAAAGTAGGTGTATAATTTGCAGAAAATTTTTTCATTGGACATCGGGACACGTTCGGTCGTCGGCATCATATTGGAAGAAAGAGATGGGAAATACCATGTCATCGACATTGAAGTAGAAGAGCACAAAGAACGGGCCATGCTTGACGGTCAAATTCACGATGTGCCTGCAGTTTCGGAGGTCATTACCTCCATTAAGCAAAAGCTTGAGCAAAAACAAGGGACCCTTCATAAAGTTTGTGTGGCTGCCGCGGGAAGGGCACTGAAAACGGAAAAATCGATTGCCTCTTTTGCAATCAAGGGGAAACCACTCCTGACGAAGGAAGATATTCTCCACCTAGAGCTCACGGCTGTTCAAAAGGCACAGGCGCAGGCAGCGGAGAGTGAAAAGGATTCACAAAGCTATCATTATTACTGTGTAGGTTATTCAGTCTTGTATTATCATCTTGACGGAGAGGAAATCGGAAGTCTGGTCGATCAACAAGGGAATGAAGCCAGTGTCGAGGTCATCGCCACCTTCCTGCCGAGAGTGGTGGTCGAATCGTTACTTGCCGCATTGAATCGTGCAGATCTTGAGATGGAAGCCCTGACACTCGAACCGATAGCGGCAATCAATGTCCTGATTCCACCGTCCATGAGGAGATTGAATGTTGCCCTTGTGGATATAGGTGCAGGCACGTCTGATATCGCCCTTACCAACAAAGGGACCATCACTGCCTACGGAATGGTTCCGACTGCTGGGGATGAAATCACTGAGGCCCTCAGCGATGCCCTGCTTCTTGATTTTCCATTGGCGGAAAAGGCCAAACGGGACTTGTACCGTTCCGACACGATCTCGGTGACTGATATATTAGGGTTCGACTCTGAGATCCCTTCGAATGAAGTGGTAGAGAAGATATTCCCTGCCATCAGTAACCTTGCCAAGAAGATTTCACACGAAATACTTCTATTAAACAATCAGAAACCACCGCAGGCTGTCATGCTTGTTGGAGGAGGCAGCTTGACACCACAACTGCCGAGAGAGCTCGCCAAATCACTGAGCCTTCCTGAGAACAGGGTAGCCGTCAGAGGGATAGAGGCCATACAGAATCTTTCCATTACAGATATACTTGCCAAGGGACCTGAACTGGTGACGCCTGTAGGGATCGCCATTGCAGCGAAACAATCACCCGTCCAATATGTAACCATCCATGTGAATGATCAACCGATCCGTTTATTTGAGGTAAAGGATTTAACGATCGGGGATGGTTTACTTGCTGCAGGCATCAAGATCAATAAACTGTACGGCAAGCCTGGTAGTGCCTACTTCATCACTGTGAACGGACAAGATGTCACTCTGCCGGGTGGATACGGGCATCCCCCAACAATTTATAAAAACGGCCAAGAAGTGTCCGTTGATGACAAGCTGATGAATCATGACAGAATCACCGTGATCAAAGGGGAAGATGGAGCTTCCCCACATGTGAGAATTTCAGATTTAATAGATGAAACGCCTGATAAAACGGTCATCATTGATGGGAATTCTCGTACTATCTCACCGGTGCTCAAAAAAAATGGGGCACATGTTAAAGCCGATTGCGTGATTGAGGATGGTGACAAGATCCAGTATGTGGGCAAAGAAACCATCACGGATGTCTTGAGAAAATCGGGCCATGAAGACTGGTTGGAACACATGAAGCCATTCCGTTTGACCATCAACGGCAAGGAAACCTATTTTCCCTCATTAGGTGGGAAAGTACTTTTAAATGGGATGGAGGCAAGACCCTCCTCTTCCGTTTCACACCTTGATACATTGACAGTAGAGCCCCCAAAGCAGATAACAGTCGGGATGATCCTTTCAAAAAGGAATGAATATCAAGAGAAGTCGATTAAGGTCCTCTTCAATGGTAGCCCGGTAATCCTGAGACAGTCATCTGCATCCGTCTACAAAGAGGGGAAGCCATTAAATATGGTTGACACAGTGCATTCTGGAGATTCCATCACGATTGAGGAAACAGTCACTCAGCCTTTTATTTTCCAGGATCTCTTTAAACACGTTGAAGTCAATAAGCCTGATCATGCTAACACGTCTTTCCAGTTAATCAGGAATGGAGAAGAAACTACGTTCTATGGAGAGATACACGCCGGGGACAGTCTGGAGATTAGATGGACAACGGCACATGAAAAATAGGAAAGAATAAAAAAAACTGGCGTAAAAGCCAGTTTTTTTATGATCCAACCTGTCCAGGGATGCTGCTCGGTTTATTCGTGCTGTGGACGTTGGTTGAGTCCGATGAGGGGATGGACGTTGATACGGAAGATGTTTCGGATGATTCCGATGTCACTTCTTCCCCCGCTTCTTTTACTTTACTTCCAATTTCCTTTAGATCTTCTGCCGCTTCTTTTGTCGTCGCGATAACATCAGTCGAGTCATCTTTTACTTGATTTACCTGGTCGATGACTTCGCCGTTCACTTTTTCATATAGCTTTTGTGCATCATTGATTGCTTCCTTCAATACAGAAGAAGCCGACTTGATTCGATCTTGCCAATCATTCACTACTCCTGAAGGGTTCTCCTTCACTTTTGAAACCATGTCCATCGTCGAGTCTTTCATTGAAGATGTACCATTGGTGACCTTTTTTCTTGTGTTTTTATCCAGCATGGCGACCGCACCGCCGACGACTGCGCCGACTACGATACCTTTCACTAGCTTACCGCTTCTCTTTTCCTTTACGGTAGGAATTTGATTACCAGTGTTCGATTCAGTCATTCTATTTTGGTATGATTGTACCATTTAAATTGATCCTCCTATGTTATGTGTTGGATTTGTTATTACGTTTAATTCCCCGTCCAGATGCAAATAAACTTTTATTGTGGAAATTCCTATTATTACCGACATTTATACAATGACACTGAGGCTATTACATAAAAAAAGAACCTGCGTATGCAGATTCTTTTTATAGTTTGCTTAGTTCCTTTTCGGTGATGTTCCAGTGGGAGGCGTTCCAGCCTGGTTTACCGTCGATGAAGAGGAACGCTTGGGGGGATTCATGCTTGATCCCGTACTTTTCGGCAATATGGTTTGAAAGTTCCCTTGATTCCTGTACGGCCAGATAAAAGCCATCTTCCTCCCTATTATTGTTGAGAAACGCCTGATAATCATTGAACGCGTTTGAACTGATCGGACATGTAAGGCTGTGCTTCATCAAGAAGAAGCGCGGCTTCGTCTCAGCCAGCTGTTCAAATTGTTGAACCGTTTCGATTTTTTGCATCTCTATGTTCATCCTTTCTAGCACGATCCTTCTAAGGAACGCTGTCAAAAATAGCGTGTACAAAAAAGCGGTGAAGTAATCATATCACTTCACCGCTCTTCCCTACAACTATTATTGATTGTATGTCTTTTCAGTCTCATCAAATGCTTTTTTTGTTTCCTCAAGCTTTTGATTGAGATCATCTGTTTCCTGGGCAGGGGTCGCGTCTCCAACAGCCACTCCCTCAAGCTCTTCATTCACAGCTTCCGTTTCGCCCTTCGTTCGGTATGACTTGAACTTGTCTTTCACTGTATTGGATTGTTCCTGTACCGTCTTTGAGAATGCTGCAGACTTTTCTTTCGCTACGGCTGCTAATTCGTTGCTCTTTTCAACCGCCGTATCCTTCCACTGACCTGATTTTTCCTTAATGACAATTGCCTGCTCGTTTAGGTCGTTTCGAAGATCCTTACCTGACTTAGGTGCAAGTAATAATGCTGTGGCAGCACCTACAATCCCCCCGATCAGTGTTCCGATCATGAAATCCTTTGAGTTGATGTTGTTGCTGTCAGTTGCTTGCTGGTTTTGAGTTTGGTTTTGTTGTGTCATTTGATATTTCCCCTCTCCTAATTGTTATAAGATCTTGCTCTTGTAACCAATTTTTCTTGAGTTTGAACATCTTCAGGTGTGGGTTTTTTATGAACAGCTTTATCATGGAGATTCGGCTGTTGTTCCTTTTTTTGCTTCCATTTGTCCTTCAGTTCGATAAAGGCATTCCCCCATCCAACAACCTGGGAAATCTTCCCCTGGTTCCTCTCGAGTTCAGTCGAGATGGATGTGCTGACTTTCTTCACCGAATTGTTTAGGCTTTGAATGGAATGGCCTACATCTTTTACTGCATAAACCACGGTGTTGAGATCTTCGGATTTCCGTTGGATGTCCTCCGCTAACAGATTCGTTTTATGTAGTAATTCAGTAGATTCCTTTGTTACTCCTTGAAGCTGGGATTCGAGACCATTCAAGGTCGATGACACACTATCGAGTGTAGAGCCCAGTGATTTCAAGGTTTTCATCACGCTGATAACTAAAATGAAAAATGCAATTGCGATTACCGCTACACTTAGATAAAGAATTATTTCCATATCGTACACCTCCATGTATAAAAATTCTTTACCCACCCCTTACACAAATAAAACATTATAGTAGGATTTCTTCTTCCAGCAAGCGAATTCCTGCCTGTTTTAAAAAAATACTTTTTTATCTTTTCATGTTTTCTTATTTATCATCCCAGTAAAATTTAGGGTACAATATAGGTTGAAACGTTAAAGGGGGTAATAAAATGAAAGATCCACGCATTGAAAAATTGGCTCGCAACCTGATCAACTATTCTGTTCAGTTACAGCCAGGTGAAAAGGTCCTCATCGAAAATTTCGGATTGCAGCGTGAACTGGTCACGGCTCTCGTGAAAGAAGCTTATGAAGCAGGCGGGTATCCATTCGTATCCATCAAGGATCATTCGGTCGACAGGGCGCTCCTCATGGGTGCACAGGAAGAACAGTATAACATGATGGCAGAATTCGAAGCCAATGTCATGAACGGAATGGATGCGTATATCGGACTGCGTTCCGGTGACAACATCAATGAGCAGTCGGACGTTCCTGATGAAAAAATGAAAATTCATGGTAACACGATCGGCAAGAAAGTACATAGGGAAATCCGCGTACCAAAAAAGAAATGGGTCGTGCTCCGCTACCCTAACGCCTCAATGGCCCAACTTGCAAAAATGAGCACAGAAGCATTTGAAGATTTCTACTTCAATGTCTGCAACCTTGATTACAGTAAAATGGACAAGGCAATGGACAATCTTGTGGAGCTTATGAATAATACGGATAAGGTCCGCCTCGTAGGAGAGGGGACAGACCTGACATTCTCCATCAAAGATATTCCTGCCGTGAAATGTGCAGGACGCCTGAATATTCCTGATGGAGAGGTATACTCTGCTCCTGTCAAGGATTCCGTGAATGGCACGATCTCCTACAATACACCGTCCCCGTATAATGGGTTCACTTTCGAGAATGTCAAGCTTACATTCAGGGATGGCAAGATTGTGGAAGCAACAGCCAATGATACGGACAGAATCAATAAGATCTTTGATACAGATGAAGGAGCAAGATACGTCGGTGAATTTGCCATCGGGGTGAATCCTTACATCCAACATCCGATGCAGGATATCCTCTTCGATGAAAAGATCGACGGAAGCTTTCACTTCACGCCAGGTGAATGCTACGAAGATGCGTACAATGGAAATCACTCCAATATCCACTGGGACATGGTCATGATCCAAAGACCTGAATACGGTGGAGGGGAAATCTACTTTGATGATGTCCTGATCCGCAAAGACGGACGATTTGTGCTTCCGGAACTCCAAGTGTTGAATCCCGAAAATCTGAAATAATAAATGAAGGCCCGTCCCTGGTGCTATGACGCACCTTAGGAACGGGCCTTTCTAATTAACCAATTATTCAACCTACGTTCAGTTTTCTTCTAACTTCTCTTTGAGCGTCGTTTCATAGGCTTCCTGGAACTTTTGGACATCGCCCGCTCCCATGAAGATCAGGACGCTGTTCTCATGATCCAATAGAGGGGTGGTGTCGTTTTCGTCAATGATTTCCGATCCTTCGATTTTGCTTTGAAGATCGTTAATCGAGAGCTTCCCATGATTTTCACGGGCTGACCCGAAAATCTCGCATAAGTACACTTTATCAGCCATATCAAGGCTTTCAGCGAATTCGGTCAGGAATGTTTGCGTTCGTGTGAACGTGTGCGGCTGGAAGACGGCGATGATATCCCGATCCGGATATTTCTGTCTTGCAGAATCAACAGTCGCTTTAATTTCAGTTGGATGATGGGCATAATCATCAATCAGGATTTGAGACCCCAGTTCTTTTTCCGAGAAACGGCGCTTCACTCCCTTGAAGCTGCTTAACCGCTCCTGGACCACTGCCGTATCCAACTCTTCATAGTGGCAGATCGCGATGACGGATAGCGCATTCAAGATGTTATGATCACCGAATGTAGGGATCTTAAAGCTTGCATAGAATTCATTCCGGACAAACACGTCGAAGGAAGTACCTTCGCGGTCACGATTCACATTTCGTGCCTGAAAGTCGTTCTCTTCAGCAAAACCATAAAAGACGACCGGAACCTGAGCCTGGATTTTTTGCAATTGCTCGTCATCACCGCACGCAATGATTCCTTTTTTCACCTGCATGGCCATCTCCTGGAATGCAGAGAATACATCATCGACATTGGCGAAATAATCAGGGTGATCGAAATCTATGTTCGTCATGATGGCATAGTCAGGATAGTACGATAAGAAATGACGTCGATATTCGCAAGCTTCAAATACGAAATATTGAGCATCTACTTCCCCTTTTCCTGTTCCATCCCCGATCAGATAGGATGTCGGTTTGGCACCGCTTATTACATGGGCAAGGAGTCCGGTCGTAGACGTTTTACCATGTGCACCCGTAACCGCCACGCTTGTGAATTTCTGCATGAAGTCACCAAGGAACTTATGATACCTTGTGATTGGTACACCCTGTTCCACCGCTGCTTCAATTTCTTCATGTGTGTCAGGAAATGCATTCCCTGCGATCACGTGCATATCCCCTCCGATGTTCTCTTTTTGGAAAGGTAGGATTTTTATATTTGATTCATCTAGAGACTTTTGCGTAAAGAAGTATTTTTCTACATCAGATCCTTGGACCTCGTAGTCCATATCGTGGAGTATTTGGGCAAGGGCACTCATACCCGATCCCTTGATTCCTACGAAATGATATATAGTCATAATAGAACCTCCAACAATCATCAATCTAAAGCATTATATGAAATGTATATTATTTTTGCTATCCGTGAAATTCGATCAGCAGGTCATGTTCTTCATCGCCCCAAACAATATGGGTTATGAAAGAAGTATACGTATGCTCTGACAACCTATGATACGGTAACATAAATCTTTCAACTTGAACATTATATCACTTTTTATCGGCGCTGACCATGAATGGACAGCTAATGCCCTAAAGGATGTATAACGGAGCTTCTTCTTTAAGGAACGCTCTCCATAATACTCCTTTTTCCTGATTCTTTTGACGGAAATGACGCCTGATTGACACCGCTGCATCGCAGTTAGTGGCTTCAAATACAGGACCTATGATCCACTGATCCGTCACAAGAGGGACTTTCCTTACGAAATAGATGGATCCTTTCTTGATTGCTCCACAATCCAGGCTGCCTCTGAGCTCTTCTTCCTTGCCATGGATGATGCTTTCTCCCTTGATCACGACGGCATTATCCCCTGAAAGACAGTCGGTGATGATGATTGGTTCGGGTGCCGCGGTCAAAAGAAGGGCCCCCATCATCCTCAATGGTTCACTCAGCTTCGTCGATTGAAGGAATTGAAAGCATACTGTCTGCCCGTTGATCGTCTTATAATCCAGAAGATACCATTGCAGGAACACATTTTCTTGCTCTTGTGACAGAAGTGGTGGTTCCTTTAATTGAAAGCGTTTGGCGAATATCATCTTGGCTCTGACCTTTTCACGTATATTCGTTTCCTTCAATGCGTAGTCAAGGGCATGCCGGTATAATTCGTCCATTTGCCTTTGGGCGATTTGCTGTTTTTTTCGCCGGTACCGGCTCAAATCCAAGAGTTCCTTCTCGTGCATTCTCTCACCTATCCAACTTCAACTATTTCATGCAAACTGCAAAGATTGATTCAGGAGTATCTTCCCAAATTCATGATGCCTGGGGAATATGTATGGACCATCAATCACGGTGTATGTACCCGTACCCCATTCATCCGTCGTACAAACTTCCTGTCAGACTAAAAAAACAGGTATCCTATCAATGTCATAAACAGGATACCATGTAAAAAATAATTGTACTAGTTTAAGCCAATGTCTCCAATTCACTCTCCGATATGAGGACATCCCTGGGCTTGCTGCCTCTTGATTCAGAAATGACTCCGCTATTTTCCATCATTTCCATTAATCGTGCCGCGCGGTTATAACCGATCCTGAATCTTCTTTGCAGACTCGAAGCTGAAGCTCCTCCCTGATCGATGACAAATTCGCACGCTTCTAGGAACAGTTCATCTTCTTCTTCAGTCACTTGCGCTTTCTTGATCAGCTCATCTTGTTGAAAGATGTAATCAGGTTCCCTTTGCTCCCTGACGTGATTGATGATTTCATCGATTTCATCATCGGAAACGAAGGTGCCCTGAAGCCTTACCGGCTTGGATGATCCGTTCTCAAGGAATAACATATCCCCTTTACCAAGCAGGCGTTCGGCTCCGCTTCCATCGATGATCGTTCTTGAATCGACTCCGGATGATACAGAGAACGCTACCCTTGTCGGTACATTCGCCTTGATCAAACCTGTGATGACATCAACGGAAGGACGCTGAGTGGCGATGATCAAATGGATTCCGCATGCACGTGCCTTTTGAGCGATACGGCAGATGGCTTCTTCCACGTCTGCAGGCGACATCATCATGAGGTCTGCCAGTTCATCGATGACAATGACGAGGTAAGGAAGCTTATCGCTATACTGTTTGTTCCGCTCCGCCAATTCGTTGAAGCGTTTAATATCCCTCACACCCGTATGAGCAAACAATTCATATCTTTTTTCCATTTCCTCAACGGCCCATTTCAACGCTGCTGTAGCAGCTTTGACATCGGTGATGACAGGACTGACAAGATGGGGGATTCGATTGTATGGTGCAAGTTCCACCATCTTCGGATCAATCAATAAGAGCTTCAACTCATCAGGTGACGCTTTATATAGAAGACTCACCAGGATGGAATTGATGCACACGCTTTTTCCAGATCCGGTCGCACCAGCAATCAGACCGTGAGGCATTTTACTTAAGTCGGTCACGATCGGCTGACCTGAAATATCAAGGCCAAGCGCCGCCGTCAGGGCAGATTTGGATTCCTGGAAGGCGGGACTTGCGATCACTTCGCTGATACAGACTGGCCGGCTTTCCTTATTCGGCACCTCGATCCCGATCGTATGCTTTCCGGGAATCGGCGCTTCAATCCGGATATCCTTAGCAGCAAGGCTCAGCTTGATATCATCTGAAAGATTCGTGATTTTGTTCACCTTCACCCCGGGCTCCGGCTGCACCTCGAATCTTGTGACCGATGGTCCTTGTGTGACATTCACGACCTTCGCCCTGACATTGAAATTGTGAAGCGTCTCATCCAGGAGTGATTTCTGGGCATCCAGCCAATCACTGCTCAGTTTCTTGGATACTGGAGGCACAAGGTATTCCATATCCGGGAATGTATATCCCTTCTTGTTTTTTACGGACGAAGCTAGTGCGTTATAGCTCTGGGCCGCTTCTTCCCCTTGGATCATGTCTTTATGATCACGGCTCGAATCAGTCATTCCTTTTTCAGGTAAGTCATGCTTCCTCTCTGTGGGTTCTAGGGGGGCATGCTTCACTTCAGGAGGATGAGATTCTCTTCGTTCAGTAGGTGCAGACTGTTCATGTTCATCTGCCTTCGCCGCCTGCATTGTCGGTTTCGATCCTTGAAAGCGATCATGGGCATTACCTGTTTGCGATCCTGAGAGCCTTTGCCTTTGATTCATCTGACGTTTATCCTGTTTCAGCATCAGGACGTTGAACGGAAGGTGCGACCTCTTCCTGGTTCTCGGTGCTTCTCTCTCGCTCGGGTCCTGTTTCTGATGGAGATCGACTTCTTCTTTCTGGCTCGTTTCTACTTCCTTGGTCAAGACAGTCGATTCGACTGATTCTTCTTGTGGAGACTCTGTGTTGTTCTCTACCCATTCATTTCTGCTATCAGATTGATGCTGATCGCCGTCAGTATCTCCCTGTTCGTTATACTCCATAACGCCCTGAATTTCAGGGGAAGCATCGTTTTCTTCTACGGATTTTTCTTGTCCGATTGGTAAAGTGGGCTGCTCTTCCTTTTGTGAAGAATCCAATTGCACGTCCAAAACAGAATCCTTCGTTTCTTCCATTGTAGAGGATTCAGTATCACCCTCTTCCCGCCAATCAGCTACCCCGGATGTTTCTTGTGAGGATTCAATGCTCACCTCAACCTCTTCTACTCCCTCTTCACTATCTGTTGATGTTTCAATCCTTCCGGCCGGTCCACTGTCAGAGATTTCCTCTTCACCCTTCGTGAACGAGAACTCATTCCCCACCAAGGAGGCTTGGATCAACGGTTCTTCCGTTTTTGGTACTTCACTGAAATCAGGGGGATAGACATCCACTTTTTCTTCAGTCGCCTGTGCACGATTATGTAAAAATTCCTTCAGCTCAAATTCCACTTCATCTTCTTTGACGGACTTGACTGGTCTCGCCTTAAACCCATAGATCGGTGATGGGATTTCAGTCGGGCGAAAAGGTCTACTGTTCCCTTTCTCCACTTTTTTTGTCTTTTTATGTTTATCATTCGTCACGGTATCCGTTGATGTTGATTCTTTTTTCACCGGTTTTTCAGGCTGGCTTTTCCTCGATTTACGATCGATTTGCATGCCTTCATTCCGAAGGGACTTCCGCCTGTCCTTTTGTTCGGCTTGTTCAGGCTCTCTGCGCTTCCTTACCGGGCGCGTGTCCTTTACTTCCTCCCCATCTGAAATAAGAGGAAAACGGAAGTTCCCTTTTGGATACTGGTATGTCATCCTTGCTTCGACTTCCCTGGAATGATTGATTGCCCTGTTATTTGAGAAAACTCTTTTTTCGGATTTCGGTTCTGTTTCTTCTACTTCTTCGACATATTCTTCGGTTGTTTCATCCTGATCGGATAGTTTATTCATGATTTTTTTAAACCAACTCACAATTATCACTCTTTCTTTGATACTTATCTTATATTTTATCAGTTAAAGAGAAAAATTCGAGTAATTTCGCTAGAATTAGAGAATTGTTAATTAAATGTGTCGAAAGCAATATTGGTGTAATATTGTTGGGATGGGAAAAGTTAGATTAAAGATTTAAAGAATGACCCTTCTCTACCGCAGTTGAATTCCGAGGAAGACTTCGCTTTCCACGGGTAGCCCGTGAGCCTCCTTGGCTTTGCCTGCGGGAAGAAAAGCAGAAGGGCTTTGAAGAGGGGCGGGTGGCATAAGTCGAATCTGCCTGGAAGGCGCTCTTTGCCTTCTTGGTCGGTTTGCCTTATGACATGTGCATCTAAGCCTTGGAGCTGGACACGTCTCACATTTGCTACTCTTCCCGCAGGAGACTTCGTCTTCCACTCCAATCAACAGCTGGAATCAGCTAAAAAAATTAGCCTTTTACAGAGGAAAAAAGAGATGTTGAACACCTCATGATTCTGTGTCTTATAACCAACATAATTTTTAAATATATTTAACATTACAGAAGATCAACATACACCTTACAAATTAAAAAACCCTAAGCCATCCATCATCGACTCAGGGCATTACGGTGTAATTCAATTATCCTTTAAAAGGCTGTCCAACTTCATAGCTGTCTTCAAGTACCAGGATCCCTTTTTCCTGAGGGGCATTCGGCAGGTCAAGTTCTTTTGCTGAACAGATCATCCCGGATGAAGGGACACCGCGGAGCTCTGCGTCTTTGATGACCATCCCGCTCGGCATGACTGCTCCAACTTTGGCGACAACGACTTTCTGACCTTGATCGACATTAGGTGCGCCGCATACGATTTGCAGGGTTTCTCCGCCTACATCCACTTTACAGATGTTTAATTTGTCGGCGTTCGGGTGCTTTTCCTTTTCCGAAACAAAGCCTACTACGAATTTAGGGGAGAAGTCTGCCTCCAGTACTTCTTCCACTCCGTTTTTCTTCAATGCTTCGTTGATTTGCCCGAGCTTATCGTCGTTCATCTCAACTTGTCCTTTTTCAGATAACTCCATGTAGCTAACCGCATTGAATAGGTTATAGCCGACGGTTTTGCCTGTTTCCTGACAGAAGATGCGGACAGCGTCCCCTTTTCCTTCATGATCGACTTTTCCTTCGAATCCAGGTTGTAGCGTAATGATCAGGGTGTCCCCGATTCCTTCAAGATTATAAAATACGTTCATCAATGTTTTCTCCCTTCACTTTTTACGATTTTTAGCCAGGATGAAGATCGGTTCAAGCTCTCCATCTTCATAGACGAATGATAATGCCGTTATCGGGACATTGCCCGTGGTGAAAAAGCTCATTGTCAACTGTGCCAGTACATCATAGCCGGTTTCATTCCGGATATCCCCAATGACAAGCACGTCTTGATGCGGTACGGATACGGTCATCTCGCCTTGTATATCTCCGCTGATTTTCTTTAGGAAGGCATCGTTCAAAATACGACTGGCGTCATAGCCGTCATTATTATTCAAGAAATAATAGATGTTTCCGGCAACCTCGTCTTTCTTCATCTGAGTCGGCAGCCCTCTGACGTTGAACAACGCAGTCTCTTTCATCTGCTCATGAGACCAACCTTCTTCTTTCAGCATGTTCTCATCGATCAGCCGATAGGTCGAACCAAGATCGATTGCATAATAGATCCTTGTTTCGGCCGTATGGTCATCCGTGACGAGCGGGATTCCATCATTAGATTCGGTGGCGAATGAAGTGGACCGGATGACAGGAAATACCTTTTTCTCTTTACTGTCCATATCGGCATCCGTCCCCATTACATTCAGCGCTTCCTCAACGTAATACACAACTTCATCGACAATTTTTTTATTATTTTCTTTCCACTTAGAGACGATGGGCGGAAGTGCTACCGTAATCCCTTTCTTGGTCTCGGTATTTTCTATGCGCAGGGAATCTTTCTCCCGATCATATGTAAACGTGCGATTCGGTTTTTCCAATCGCTCCTGAAGGATCCCTTTCAATTTTTTAATATCCATGGTTCCCCTCCTTCTTATACTGAACATCGTACCGTTCGATTAATAAACTGTCACTTAGAACATTTTACAATAAAATCGCGATAATACAAAAAAAATCCTTCATTTAAAAAGGGATACCCATTAAGGATATCCCTTTTCATCATTTGGATAGGCTGTTCATGAATTCTTGAATCTCTTCTTTTGTTTTGCGGTCCTTGCTTACAAAGCGGCCGGTTTCCTGTCCGTCTTCGAATGCAAGGAAGCTTGGGATCCCAAAGATATCATTCTCGATGCAAATATCGATGAATTGATCTCGATCTACATATAAAAATGTGTAATCGCTATATTCATTTTCTATTTCAGGCAAGATCGGTTCGATCACCCGACAGTCGGGGCACCAGTCAGCCGAAAACATAAAGACATGTTTACCATTTTGTTTTAATTCGTTGAATTCTTCCATCGTTTCTAGTTTGCGCATGTTATTTTCCTCCTGTATCGATCGTCATCTGGCCGGGTTTGATCCAGCCAATCTTTCTCATATATTCCGATAGTAACAGGGAGATGGCTGCAGGTCCAACGAAATGCAACAGAAGGACTTTCATGGCAGTATCCCAGGAGAACCCCATCGTCTTGAATGTCATGATCTGCCCGACCAAACCACTTGTCCCCATACCTGCACCTGCAGCATTATTTTCCATAAGCCAGAGCGTCGTCCCGATTGGTGCAAGGATCATTCCAGCAATGGTTGGCGGCAGCAGGATACGGGGGTGCCGGATGATATTGGGCACCTGAAGCATGGAAGTGCCGATTCCTTGAGCAAGGAGGCCACCCACTTTATTTTCCCTGTAGCTGATTACCGCGAACCCTACCATTTGAGCCGCACACCCAATCGTTGCCGCTCCGGCTGCGATACCACTAAGGTCAAGCATAAGTGCAATGGCGGCACTTGAGATCGGCGCGGTTAATGCAAGCCCCATGAGTGCAGCGACCAGGATCCCCATGATGATCGGCCTTTGTTCAGTCGCCCAGCTGATCCAGCTCCCAAACATGGTCATGAAATCCCCAATCCCGGGACCAGCAAAGGATGCTACTGAAAAACCTGCAAGAATCGTCACAAATGGTGTGACGATAATATCCACCTTTGTTGTCTTACTCACAAATTTACCGATTTCGGTCGAAACGACGGCTGCAAGGTAAGCACCTGCCGGGCCACCTAGAGTCGCACCTGCCGCCCCAGTCACCACAGCTGCAAACAACACAAGCGGCGGCGCACCCAATCCGAATGCAATGGCCACTCCGATTGCAGGTCCCATCAGCCCGATGGCCAGACTGCCCATTTCAATGAAGAATGTACTGACGGATTGTGGCAGGAACGTCGCCTGCTCCCCGATCGTTTTTATGATTAATCCAATGATCAATGAACTGAATAATCCGAGGGCCATATAACTTAAAGCATCTATGAAGTAAACTTTTGCGGATACCTTTATTCCCTTACGTTCCAAATATTGTTTCATTTTCAATCTCCTTTTCAGATGATAAGGAATACACACATTTACTAGTGTAAAGACACATGTAGTTTTTGTCTATATGTATTTTACGTAATCATATTTTTCTAAAAGTTCATAAAGTTCGTTGCAGGTGAAGAATCGAGTAGCGGAGTATTCGCACACTTGGCCGATAAAGGGTGTAATCATCAGAATGAAGGGGCGAATTAATCCGATAAAGGGTGTAATCATCGGAATGAAGGGGCGAATTAATCCGATAATGGGTGTAATCATCAGAATGAAGGGGCGAATGGATCCGATAATGGGTGTAATCATCGGAATGATGGGGCGAATTAATTCGAAAAAGGGTGTAATCATCAGAATAGAGGGGCGAATGGATCCGATAATGGGTGTAATCATCGGAATGAAGGGGCGAATTAATCCGATAATGGGGGAATCATCAGAATGAAGGGGCGAATGGATCCGATAAAGGGTGTAATCATCGGAATGAAGGGGCGAATGGATCCGATAAAGGGTGGAATCATCGGAATGAAGGGGCGAATGGATCCGATAATGGGTGTAATCATCAGAATGAAGGGGCGAATTAATTCGAAAAAGGGTGTAATCATCAGAATAGAGGGGCGAATGGATCCGATAAAGGGTGGAATCATCGGAATGAAGGGGCGAATGGATCCGATAATGGGTGTAATCATCGGAATGAAAGTGGTTTTTACGGGCATGAGTCCCATTTAGGTGATAGCAAGGAACCTCACGCGGTATATCGTAAAACAAAGTCTTACATCGAACCAACAACGGTCTTATAATGAGAGAACAACAAATTCAAAAGTAAATGACCATTATAAAAAAAGCCGATTTTCTACCGGGAACAGTAAAAAATCGGTTCGTCGTTTTATTTATGTTTTACAGAGCTGGCGATTTCCATCATCATTTCGGCATTGTCGGATAAAGCGTCCATTTGGGATTGGGTGGTCAGTTTCGTACCGCCGATCCCCACAGTGAGCTCATACTTTTCAGAATGGGGCAGTTCCTTGATGACGTAGTATCCAAATCGACCGTCATCCTTGAATTTCCCTTGCTGGATAATCGTTTCCTTCTCACTGATGGCCATATTATATAAAAGTTCACTATCCTTCTCTTCTTCTGGATTGGCGAACAGGATGAACGTATCAGAGCCTTTTGAAATAATGATATTATTGGAAGATTCTTTTTCAATCTTGGCACCGAATGGAAGATAAAAGCTTACATCACCGGCTTTTTCTTTAGCATTCTTGGGATCATCCTTGAACGTATCTTCCACCGTTTGCGCTGTCTGCTCTTTTTCTTTGTCTATCGTTGTATTGCATCCAGCCAAACTGAGTACAAGAAAGAAGAAAACAATCGACATAAATGTTTTCAATCTCTTATCCTCCCTTTTAGGCGAGTGTAGCACCTTATGTTAACTTACTTAGGGCCTATGCTAATAATACCGTCACATAGTACTATTGACAACCCTTTCATCCAGAAAAAACCTTTATTTTGTGGCATTGGTGGTTACTTTTTCTAATGGTGGGGTAAATATGATAAGATGACTAAAAAAGGAGGGGTTAACGAATGGAATTGACTGTCTACCTTGCAGGGGAAATACATAGTAGCTGGAGAGAGGATTTAAAACTGAAAGCGAAGGAGCTGGACCTGCCTTTAACATTTGTCGGTCCTATGGAGAATCATGGACGCTCTGATGATATCGGGGAGGAAATCCTTGGTGAACAGCATGACAAAGTTCTCCGGGACGATGCTGCCTCGGCCATCAATAATCTCCGGACGGAGCTTCTTATGAAGAAGTCCGACCTTGTCGTTGCACTATTCGGGGAAAAATACAAACAATGGAATACAGCGATGGATGCCAGTACCGCAATCGCCATGAATAAGCCGCTGATATTGATCCGCCCTGAAGAACTGCACCATCCTCTTAAAGAACTATCGAATAAAGCAAATGTAACATGTACGACAATTGAACAGGCAACGAAAGTACTTTCATATATTTTCGAAACCGAATAACCAGATTATTCAATAACTGACAGTAATTTTGACTTTAAGACCTAAAAAGCATGCCGGTATAATGATACCCGGCATGCTTTTTCATTGTAGATAATTGTGTCTCTCCACCCAAATTATCTTACTATTCTAAAATAATAAAATGTTGGTAAAATAAAAACATTTTATGATATAATTACTAGTTTTAAAAGTTTTTTTGACTTTATGAAAATATTAAAATATTATAGTAAAAGAACTAAGGAGGTTGTAATATGTCGTCAATCAATAAACAGAAAATTGTGGATAGTGTTCCACAAAAGGGATTCTTCGGACATCCTAAGGGGCTATTCACGCTCTTCTTCACTGAGTTTTGGGAGCGCTTTTCTTACTATGGAATGCGCGCAATCCTCGTTTACTACATGTATTATGAGGTATCAAAGGGTGGCCTCGGCTTAGATGAAGGTACAGCTTTAGCAATCATGTCAATTTATGGTTCACTTGTCTATATGTCAGGTGTAATCGGAGGCTGGCTTGCCGACCGATTATTCGGTACGTCCAAAGCAGTCTTTTATGGCGGGATTTTGATCATGTTCGGGCATATTGCCTTATCATTCCCGGGTAGCTTATCGATGTTTTTCGTTTCAATGGTATTAATCGTACTGGGTACAGGTCTATTAAAGCCGAATGTATCCACTATCGTTGGTGAAATGTATGCAGAAAATGATACACGCCGCGATGCTGCGTTCAGTATCTTCTATATGGGAATCAACATGGGTGCGTTCCTTGCACCACTTCTGACTGGTGCACTTATGAAGAGCTATGGATTCCATTGGGGATTCGCACTTGCCGCAATCGGTATGTTCTTCGGACTAGTTGTTTTCATGATCACAAAGAAGAAGAGCCTGGGTCTTGCTGGTACGTATGTACCTAACCCGCTTAATGCCGTTGAAAAGAAAAAATACGGCTCAATGACTGCTCTTGTAGTAGTTGTACTTGCCATCATCCTTGGAATTACGATTCCTAATGGATGGTTCACGCTGGATGTATTCATTAATTTAGTCGGAATTTTCGGTATCCTGGCTCCTACAATTTACTTCATCGTCATGTACAGAAGCCCGAAAACGACAGCGACAGAACGTTCACGCGTACTTGCTTATATTCCATTATTCATTGCAGCAGTCATGTTCTGGGCAATCCAGGAACAAGGTTCTACAATCCTTGCTGCATATGCAGATAAACGTACACAACTGGATTTCTTGGGAATTGAGATTTCTCCTGCCTGGTTCCAGTCACTGAACCCACTATTCATCATCCTGCTTGCTCCGATCTTTGCAGGAATGTGGGTGAAGCTTGGTGATCGTCAGCCAACGATCCCTCAGAAATTCGCATTTGGTCTTTTATTCGCTGGACTTTCATTCTTAGTTATCCTTCTTCCTGGATACTTCACAGGAGAAGATGCATTAGTTAGTCCATTATGGCTTGTATTGAGCTACTTTATCGTTGTACTTGGAGAGTTGATGTTATCACCTGTCGGTTTATCAGCAACTACCAAACTTGCACCTGAAGCTTTCTCTGCTCAAACAATGAGCCTTTGGTTCCTGGCTTCTGCCGGAGCACAGGCACTGAATGCACAGCTTGTAAGGTTCTATTCAGCGGATTCTGAAATGCTTTACTTCGGATCCATCGGTGGAGCAGCAATTCTATTAAGTATCATTCTATTCATGATGTCTCCGAAGATCCAAGAGTTCATGAAAGGTGTCAAATAAGAATCCCCCACTTTCTTTCAGGGGATCTACATGATATAGCAAAAGGCTTTGCGCAAATGCGCAAAGCCTTTTATCATATTACCAGAACCAGCAGCAATTCCTGCGGCGGCATCTTCCACGGTTATCTTCTGCACCTAGTACATTGTCTCGTCTACGGCATCTTCCGCGATTGTCTTCTGCACCAAGTACGTTATCTCTTCTGCGGCATCTTCCGCGATTGTCCTCTGCACCAAGTACGTTATCTCTTCTGCAACATCTTCCGCGGTTGTCCTCAGCACCAAGTACGTTGTCTCTTCTGCGGCATCTTCCACGATTGTCCTCAGCACCAAGTACGTTGTCCCCGAATAGATCCCAGCAATTGCTCCTGCGTCCTCCGACACGGTCATTTCTTCTACAGCTCATAATCTAACCTCCCTGTAATGGAATTATCAGTAAAAATCACCGATATAGTTTATCCTATGAAGGGGTCATTAGATTGGTATGGGCCAAGTATTCAGGTATCTATAAATAGTTCAATATCAGCCTTCGAGCTGTTTGCGATACTTCCATTGCCCAATCAATAACTGGACAACGTGAAGGAACATTTCATCCCTTGTCACCGCACCGTTGGTAAACACACCTACCGCACCATCATTTTGACGGATGTCAGACCGATTTGTGAATTCTTCCATAATCGGACCAAGTTCCCTGCCTGCTTTCAGTTCCTTGGCGATTTCCGCAGGAAGCGATATACGCGCCCCTCCTGCAATGATTTCATTGCCATTTCGATCAACAAGTGCCCCCCAGTTACAGAGGAACATACCGTAAAGGGTTTCTGTCACTCCACCTTCAAGACCGATTCCAACTTCACAGTCTGACATCCTTAGTACGTTTTTGGCACGATTCAACGCTCCTTCAATTGTCTCCTGATCTGAGAAAGGCTGTTCATTGACATTAGATTCCGTCTTCAAGCATTCGAAATAGTTATCAGCATAGTGCTCCCTGAACCCTTTCTGAATGGCTTCCACCTTTGCTTTGTTCTTTGTTCCAATTGCGATTCTCAACAAATTGCCTTACCTCTTTTCTTTCTATATGCTTTACATGTCAGATCCTTCTTAAGTTCCTGCATCTCCTACGCTAAAAAAACTGCCTCCTTGGAGACAGTTCATGATTTGCTTGTTCACTCATCCATTTTGTTTTATGGATTCGATGGTAGAACGATCACATTGCTTAACCAGCTTAACAATCAGTTCCTTGGCAGCTGCATAATCGTCAACATGGATCATGGATGCGTGTGTGTGGATATAGCGTGAACAAATGCCCACAACCGCACTTGGCACACCCTCATTCGACATATGCACCCTTCCGGCATCCGTCCCGCCTTGCGACACAAAGTATTGATATGGGATGTCGTTTGATTCTGCCGTATCCAAGACGAACTCCCTCATGCCTTTATGCGTCACCATTGAGCGATCAAGGATCCTGAGAAGCGCACCCTTGCCCAGTTGCCCAAACTCATTCTTATCCCCTGACATATCATTCGCTGGGCTTGCATCAAGGGCAAAGAAGAGATCAGGATTGATCATATTCGCTGCAGTCTGTGCTCCTCGAAGACCCACTTCTTCCTGGACAGTCGCTCCAGAGAACAGTGTGCTCGAAAGTTCAACACCTTGAAGTTCCTTCAATAATTCGATCGACAAGCCGCAACCATAGCGATTATCCCATGCTTTCGCAAGGATTTTCTTCTCATTCGCCATCGGTGTGAATGGACAGATCGGAACGATTTGCTGCCCCGGTTTGATGCCGATTTCCAGTGCGTTCTCTTTACTATCCGCCCCGATATCAATGAGCATATTCTTCATATCCATTGGCTTTCTGCGTTGTTCCTCTCCCAATAGATGTGGTGGGATACTTCCGATCACACCGATGACAGGTCCGTTATCAGTAATGATCTGAACACGCTGTGCAAGCAGAACCTGACTCCACCAGCCACCTAGCGTTTGAAAACGCAGCATGCCATTATCAGTGATGTTCGTGACCATAAAGCCGACTTCATCCATATGGCCAGCAACCATGACCACGGGATCTTCTGCCTTGCCCCGTTTTACTCCAAAAATACCCCCAAGACGGTCCTGTACGATTTCATCGGAATACTGTTCCAATTGCTCCCTCATGAATTGGCGCACGGCATGTTCATTGCCAGGTGCACCAGGCAACTCGGTTAACGTCTTAAATAAATCCAGTGTATCTTGTTTCATTTATTCGGCCCCTTTATCATTAAAATCAGATTATGTATACGTTCATTTTACAGAACTTTCTCACGTCTTACCACCAATTCGAACAAAACCGGTTCTCTTTTTTTCTGATTCTTTGTTAGAATGTACCTATATACGTGTTTGTAATCATGGCTTGGAGGGATAATGATGAATTGGAAATCGTTTATCTTAGGATTGGGGATCGGTGCAGCGGGTGGTATCTTACTAAGCGATAAACTGAAGGATGCACGCTTCATTTCTGCCGAAAAAGTGTTGAAGGACGTAAAGGAAGCTTTTAAGAAGGAAGGAAAGGTCGATGGCTCCTGGATTACAATGAAGCCGGAGGAATTAAAAAAACATTCCATATCCACTAACGTTTATAAAGGGGGTATATCCAGGAGAGTCGAGGGGCGTCTTGAGCAATATGAATTCCTGGCAGACGCACATACGGGAACGATCATCGAAGTTTATCCAGTCACTCATTAATGACAAAAGGATGGCAACCACTGTGTGGAGCCACCCTTTTTTCTTTCACTCTGTTAAACGCCTCTGCTCGATTCCGCGCATCAGCTGGAAGCTTCATAAAATCCACTATATTCCGAAACAAAGCTCAACGAGTTCTACGGACTTCATCAATGACTTCTCCATCTTTATTCCACTTCAACGCCCTGTATACAGCATCATGATAAAATAAGAACCAATATTCCCCACTCAACGCCCGGTTGATCCATTTGTCTTTTGCCTTTATGGAAGTCATTGGATAATCATCGTAAGCAAGGACCCATAGAGGATTTTTATGGGCATGTGTCGGCATGATGTCCGCCATATGGATGAAGGTTTCACCACCATCCTCAAGGACGATGATCGAATGTCCGTCACTGTGTCCCCCAGTGTGAATCATCCTAAGCCCCGGAAGAACGATCAACTCTCCTTCAAACGTCTCTACCTGATGGGTGATGCCTTCCCAATTCTCTTTCCAATATGTATTGCGGGAACGGATATTGGGCTCTCTCATTTCATCCCATTCCACCTTTGAAGTATAGATGGTCGCGTTCGGAAAAGCAGATACAAGCTTTTCACCCTCATACTTCGTCAACCCGCATGCATGATCGAAATGCATATGCGTCATTAGAATGATATCGATATCCGCCGGAGTCAGTCCGAGCTCTGATAACGACTCTTCCACGGCTGATTCCTCAAGGACACCATAATTCCGTTTTTGCTTATCATTCAGCTTTCCTTTACCCATCCCTGATTCGATCAAGATGTTTTTACCCTGATAGCGGAAGAACAATGGATCGGTCCTTAATTCGATCTGGTTCAATTCGTTGACGGCATACTTTTTGGACCAAAGAGGTTTCGGTACCACACCGAACATCGCCCCTCCATCCATATGGGTGACTCCACCATTCAACCAATGGATGGTCAAATCCCCAACTTTCATCGTTTCCATCATGTCTGATTCCCCCTTTATTCATATGTCTTTATTTTATCAGAATTTATGGACAACTTACACAGATAAAGACCCGTTGTCACCCGGAATGCCATTTCATCCATCTCTCCATCGAATTGGATTCCGTAAACATCGTTGCTTGTGGAGAAGCGGGGAGTGGGGGATTTGTGCTAAAAGGAACTCTGTTTCCGCGGGGCGTCAGATAGCGTCTTCCCGCAATTACTATGCTGCGGATTCTCATCTTTCGAGCAGAATCCTTAGGAATCTCCGCCTTACACATCAATCAACTGCTGGAACCGACTTACTATCAATGTTCCTAAATGAAAAGAAGTGCCCCATATAACTCGGGACACCTCTTCTTCATTATTGGTTTTGGTACTGCGCTTCGACACGATAAATCCGCTGGCCTTTAGCCGAGAATTTTTCTTCGTACTCGGTCATGATGTTGCCTTCGAAGTCGCTTTTGTGAAGATCGAGACTGAGGAACTTCAAGTGCAGTCCGTACCACGAGAAACTCTTCAATGAATACTCGAACAATCCTTGGTTGTCGGTTTTGAAATGGATTTCTCCACTTTTGATCAGGATATCCTCATATAACTTAAGGAAGCTTTCATGTGTAAGTCGGCGCTTCTCATGGCGATTCTTAGGCCAGGGATCGGAGAAATTCAGATACACTCTGCTGACTTCGCCGGATGCGAAGTATTCAGTCAAATTACGAGCGTCTACATTCAATAGCTTAACATTTGGGAGATCTGCCTCGATCAGACGGTCAAGGGCCGTCACGATGACACTCTCATACAGCTCGATGCCGATATAATTAATTTCTGGGTTGGCCCTTGCCATTTCCGTGACAAATTGACCCTTTCCTGTTCCTACTTCTATATGGATTGGATTGCCGTTACCGAAAACGTCATCCCATTTTCCTTTTTTCTCTTCGGGATTCGCAATCACAAATTGTGGATTGTCGCTTATTTTTTCAGAAGCCCAAGGCTTATGTCTTAAACGCATGCTGTGACACCTCATTCATTAGTTTTAAAGCTGCTTTCATATAGGATGTTGTAAGGGCTTGTCCCCATTAGAAGCCGCAAGCTGAACGCCCAACATTTCATATGAAAACAGCTCTACCGAAAAAACAATAACAGATGTACGAAAACAGTGCAACTACTAATTAGGATGCACGTTAAAAGCACGTGTGATTAAACCAAAATAGCACGAATAAAAGAAAAAGGAATTCACACACTAAACGTGAATTCCTTTTTTTAAAATAAGAAGATTTAAGTTGAAAGGGTGAAGCGTATGCCTTTAAATTCCCAGTATCAGTTAACATTATTAAAAGATATATTATCCAATCATCAAACCGATTGTTGCGGTAGCGTATCCGAATGCGAGCAAGTCGAACGACTGGTAAAATCGCTGATGGTCAATGTCGACATCGATCAAAATATCAAGCCGATCCTGCAGGAAATCTATGATTACAGCCAAAGCGGTGCAGGCAGCTCCGATCTTGACTCCCATATTACGAACAACAAGCAGAACCTTGCACAATGGGTTTCTGATATGGATCAATTCTCCTGACTACACAATTTTATGCAAGTACTCGATCCAGTGGTTCATTTCATGGAACCGGCCCTTTCCTTTATGCCACTGGATGGAAAGAATTGTTTGGGCCACTACATACCACTTCATTCTCAGTCTCAAGTTGTCTGTAAGGGGCACTCCGTATTGAGTGAGCCACTCATCCCACTCTTCCTCAGGGATATACCAGTACAACAACAATCCTACATCAAAAGCCGGGTCGGCGATCATCGCCCCATCCCAATCAATCAGATACAGCTGGTTGTAGTCAGAGAGCAGCCAGTTGTTATGGTTGACATCCCCATGGCAAACCACGTATTCATCCTGTTGCACTTCATCAAGTTCTTTTTGAAGGAAGGATAATGCTTGCCTGACGATTGGGAGGGATAAAAGGTCGAATTCAAGACCGGTCTCCACTTCCGTCAGCATATGATCAGGTTGAAAAGGTTCTTTCCCCAATCTTTCAAGCATCGTGGAAAGGGGCTTCGAAGAGTGGATCTTCTTCAGTAGCCTCGCCACACGTTCATTCTTCATTTCTTCAGGATTCAATTCCCTTCCATTCAACCAGTGCTGTGCCGTGATGACGTCCCCATTTTCCATTCGCTTGGTCCACACCAGTTTCGGGACGATCCCTTCTGCTGATAATACGGCTACAAATGGAGAAGAGTTACGTTTAAGAAACAGTCTCTGCTCCTGATACTGTGCAAAGAAAGCTTCTCCTGTCGCACCGCCTGCGGGGACTATTTCCCAATCTTGGTCAAATAAGTGTTCCAATATATTCACCTTCTATTGGTCCTTAGTCATGTTTCGTTTATCTTAACCTTACTTTATTATCGTCATTTAAACGTGTTAGTTGAACAATCATTCATTAAAAAAATGCCTTCATAAAACAAAAAAGACAGCTATTGGGCAGTTCAATCAATAGCCATCTATTTTCGATTTTATCGTCATCTTCTCATTTCGTCAAGCATTGGAACGATGTGTCAGCGGACAAGCACGTTGGAAGAAAGAGCTTCAACCGTGATCGAATCTCCGTCCAGCTTCCCTAACCCATTCACATTTGCTTGATTTCCGTCAACCAGAATCGTCCAAGCTTCACCTTGTGGCAGGGGTATTTGCAGCGTGCCGGTTCCAGAATGGAACAGGAGAAGGAGTTCCTTCCAAGGGCCATAAGAATGGACATGTTGATAATGGACCTGGACCAGATTCTCGGAAGGATGTGAGACCATGGCATATTTTCTGATGCTCTCCGTAGTTCCAAGCCGGAGGGCGCCGTGACTTTTCCTGATTGAAATCAGTTCCCTTACGTAATCGATATCTTCACTATACCTCTCCCTGGCGAGCCAATCCAGCTGGTTTACCTCGATGGGGGAATCATAGCTGTTTTCAATCCCCTTCTTTGTTCGGAAAAACTCCTGACCTGCATGAATGAACGGGACACCTTGAGAAAATATGACCATGCTAGTCGCAAGCTTATGTCTTTTTTTCAATGTTCCATCATCTTCTTCAAGGCAGGCCTTCATCTTATCCCAAAGCGTATGATTATCATGGGACTCCACATAATTGACCGATTGAACCGGTTCTTTAAAGATCCCCACTTCACCTGCTTTTGTCCCGATGCTCCCGGTCACTACCTGTTCCACTTTCTCTTCCAATTTCCCGTGACCAAGGGCAAATCCCTTATCATACAAATTGAAGGTACTCCCTTTGATGGTATCCCTGAAACAATCATTGAATTGACCGATCCCCTCCAAGTGATGGGCATTCCGGAGATTTGCTTTTTCATTGGCAGGAAGCGGGGTATTCAAATCCCAGCCTTCCCCAATTAGGATCGCGCCTGGTAAGATCTTGTTTACCTCTTCACGAATTTCCTTCATCGTGGTGATATCGAGGATCCCCATCAGATCGAACCGGAAACCGTCCACTCCGTAAGCCTCTATCCAATACATGATGGAATCCTTGATGAACTTGCGCGCCATCGCACGTTCCGAGGCGAAGTCATTTCCGACCCCTGTTCCATTGGAAGGCAAGCCGTTTTCATCATGCCTGAAAAAATACCCTGGAACGAGCTTTTCAAAGGAAGATGTTTCCTTAACGAATACGTGGTTATAGACCACGTCCAGGATGACCCTGATATTCTCTTCATGAAGGGACCCGATCGCCGCCTTCAGCTCGCGTATCCGTTCAGAGGGATCATCAGGTTTCATGCTGTAGCTTCCTTCCGGGGCATTGAAGTTTAGTGGATTGTAACCCCAGTTGTAGCGTTTGTCCCGTGGATCATCCGATACACCGTCAAAATCATTCACCGGGAGCAGCTCCACATGTGTAATGCCGAGTTCCTTTAAGTACTTAATGCCACTAGAATAACCGTTTGGTGTTGAAGGATCTTTCTCTGTGAATGCAAGGTATTTACCTTTGAATTTCATTCCGCTTTCCTTCGCGCTTGAAAAGTCCCTGACATTCAATTCGTAAATGATGGCATCCACCGGGGACGATAGGGGCTTCAACGGTTTACAAACTGGCCCGATGCGCTCCGGGTCCACTACATATCCCCACTCGCTATTATAAGAAACAGACTTCGCATAAGGATCCACCAGCTCATTCCAGACCAAGTTGATACAAGTCATAAATGTATAGTGGAGCCCCTCTGCATCCCTGTTGATTGTGAGCTCCCAGACACCATTCCCCCCTCTGTTCATTGAATGAGTGACGGGTTCTTCATCCTGCGGTCCCTTCAATTTAAGCTTTACTTCTGTTGAAGTGGGAGACCACACCTTGAAAACGGCTGAGCCTTCATGGAGCGTCACACCAAGATCATTGCCGTCATAATAAAATCGCCGATCGAACTCTTCCGTACGAATGACCGCCCCGATCTGCAGGTCTGTTTTTGTTCCATGTTCATCGACGATATCATACGTAATCCCGAAGTCCAGTTCTTCGGAGAGCGTTGCAGTATATTTCATACTATCATCCAAAGGGATTTTCTCTTTCAGTTGGAGTTCCATTTCCCTTCCATCTTTCAATAAGGCAAACCGGCTGGAATGACCACCGTGATATGCATACGGGAGAATGAACGTAATCGTTGAGAATGTATCCAAGAATGCTTCATATTGCCTACTAATGACTAACACTTCTGCCACCTGCTTCTATTTAACATTTTCCAGTTGCCGGGAAGGACCTTGACGTCCAGATCCACCTTTCCATCGATGCTGCCTGCCGTTTCTCCATCAGCGTGGACAGGTACCTCTTCCCTGCTTCCGATCCTGATCTGTCTTCCCTTTAATGTATGAACTTCTTTCAATTCAGTATGTTTTCCGAAAAAGACGGAAATAAACAAAAACAATAGCTTCCATTTCGATAACCCCGATACAATGGTGATATCAAGCTCCCCATCGAAGGGACATGCACGTGGTGAAATTTTCATCCCACCGCCGAAATACGGCTGATTCGAAATCGTGATGAACCAAACGCCGTCCCACTTCTCTTTCACGCCGTCTACCTCAATTTCCATACGGTAGGGCGTGAATGTCAGCGTTTCCACGCAAAGAAGGATCGGGTAGACCAGTTTCCCCAATGACCACTGATTCAATCTTTTCTTCAAGCGTGATTCATTTGCCTTTTTAGCAATGGAGGCATCGAAGCCTACCCCTATATTATTCACAAAATATTGTTTTTGCCCCCCGCCTAAAGAGAAAAGACCCGCATCGAAAGAAATTCCTTCACCAGATGAAATCGTATCTTCGACCAGCCGATAGGCCTCCTCGGGATCGGATGGCCAATGAAAGCCCCTGGCAAAATCGTTTCCACTTCCACCCGGGATATACCCGATTGCAATGTTATCAAAACCCGCGGTGCCGGAAATGATGGAATTCATTGTGCCATCCCCTCCGACCCCGATGACATATAGCAAATCATTGGGATATGTACTTCTTAGCTCTTTGATGATTTTTCCTACATCCGCTGGATGATGAGTGATATGAAGGTCGTATGGGATGTTGATTGTCTTTTGGATCTTTTTCCACGATGTGAGGGACCGGTCATTTCTGGCGGAGGGATTCACAATGAATACAGTCTTCATCGTGAATCCTCTTCAGGTAAAGATTCCCACTCTTTAAGGGTTTCATTTTGGTAGTGCATCCGCTTGAAGGATGTTGTTTGACAATAATCCAGAATGCTTTTCGCTGCTTTCAATTGGACACTTTTAATCGGTGATGGATTCGACCGTTGCTGCTGGAACCATCCTTCGTGCATTCTCTTATCTATGAAATGATATCCTACCGGGGCAAGTGGATAATCAATGTAACCATTCCTGCTGATCACCCCTTTGTGAATGGGCAGGTCCACCCCTGCGAATTCAACGATCTGCCCGATGATCCTTTCCATCCTCCGCAAGGAAATCAACGGATTCAACACTTTCTTTTCAGTGTCGCCCCATTTCTTCAACCAGAAACGTTCACCGGAACCGATATAGGCAGTACCGTCTTCAAACTCTAGAAACGACAGGCACCATATCGCGGTCGGCGTAATCATGATAACCTCCAGCTCTAAGGGGGCATTCTTTATTTTGAAGACAGGGTAATATAAAACAAGCGTATTATCCGGAAAGCGCTGAAGCAGATACTTAAGGCGCTCATCATAGGAGTAACTGTTATCCACATAAGATTTCTGGGAAATGGTCGAGCTTGCCCATCTTAATTGAAAATCGAAGATGGAGTCCAGGAAGTGCTGCTTCAGCTCCTCTTCCGTTGCACTCTCTGAATGATGCCCCATCTCTAGCTCGATCTCGTCATCATCCGCCTGTGAAGGGATTCTTTCCTCATTCGGCTCATCTTCTTCCTTTTTCCGAAAAAGAGAGAAGAGTTTCCGTTTCACAGAATGTCTCTCAGTTTCTGGTTCTTCATTTTCAAAAACGGGGACCGAGCCCCCATTTTCCCAATGGTGTTTCATTTTTTCCCATTGCTGTTTTTTTAATCGGACAAATTGGGAAGGATATCTATATAAATCGATCTCGTATCTTGAAACATAATCTTGGAGTTTAATTAGCTGCGCCACATGGGATCCTTCCTTTCGAGTTCATATTAGGGCATGTCTTTCATTTGTATGGTGTGAATCGCTTCGTATTTAGGTGTACGGTCCATATGCGTTTGATACAGCACCACTTCCTTGATCTGGTGAAGTCGTGTATTTTCTGGGTTGAAACCGCTCAACCACTCTTTTGAAAATGATGATGGCCCTTTCCACTTCCGCCCTATGGTGATATGCGGGCTGAAAGGCTTCTGATCCAACTGGAAGCCGGCTTCTTCACTCGCTTCAAATACCTTTTCACGGATCTGGTGAAGACGGGGAGAAGGTTGAACCCCCATCCAGAATATTCTTGGTGCCTCACGATTCCCAAATGTGCCAAATCCAGAGAGCGAGAGCGTAAAACATCCTATTGTTTTGATCGATTGTTCCACAAGGGTGATGGCATTACTTAGCCCTTCACCCGAGGACTGCCCCAAGAAGGCAAGGGTGATATGATAATCCTCAGGATGGACCCACTTTCTGAGTGGATCTTCTTCCTTGAGCGGAGCCGTCAGTTCCACAATCTCTTCTTTCATTTCGGACGGTAATGATAGTGCAAAAAAATAGTGAGGTTGTAACATGACAGTTCATTCCTTTTTGTCAGGCTTGTTCCCGTGATGCCTTCTTATTAAACCATCTGACTGAAGGAGTCAGGTTGCATCGTTCAGCCGCCTCTGATCCTCTGCATCTTTCGGGCCTTTTGATTACCTTCTATTTTAGCAAAATGTGCTAAGAAAAGAATCACTGAATACAACTGCAACAAAAATGAAATACAAAGCCAATTTAGTTGATAAGATTTATGTGAATGAGTACGATAGTAATAGAATGTGCAGGAAAGGAAGTTGACGATGAAAGTAGTACAGAATATTGCTGAATTGATCGGGGACACGCCCCTTGTCAAATTGAACCGACTGAACCCCGCTGAGGGAGCGGATGTTTATGTAAAGCTTGAATTCTACAATCCGAGCAAAAGCGTTAAGGACCGTGCGGCTTTTCAGATGATCATTGAAGCTGAAAAAGAAGGGCTATTGAAAGAAGGGTCCACCATCATCGAACCGACCAGCGGCAATACGGGTATCGGACTTGCCATGAATGCAGCAGCAAGGGGATATCGTTCCATCCTCGTCATGCCAGACACGATGACACAGGAACGGATCAACCTCTTGAAAGCTTACGGGGCAGAGGTTGTATTGACACCGGGCGATGAGAAGATGCCAGGGGCAATCGAAAAGGCAAAAGAACTGACAAAAGAAATTCCTAACAGCTTCATGCCGATGCAATTCGAAAATGCAGCCAACCCGAACGCGCATCGCCAGACAACGGCGCTTGAAATCATTGAAGCCATGGATCAAATCGGGAAGCCCCTTTCCGCTTTCGTCGCAACGGCAGGGACCGGCGGAACGATTACGGGAACAGGTGAAGTGCTGAAGGAACACTACCCCGACATCCAAGTTCATGTGGTAGAGCCTGCAGGATCGCCTGTCCTATCAGGTGGAAAACCAGGAAAACATAAGCTTGTCGGCACAAGCCCAGGCTTTGTGCCGGATACGTTGAACACGGAAGTATATGACAAAATCCACAAAATCGAAGACGAACAAGCCTACGATATCGCCCGTCGCATGGCCAGTGAAGAAGGGATCCTTGTCGGACCATCATCCGGTGCAGCCTGCTATGCAGCCATCGAAGTTGCCAAAACATTGTCCCCGGACGATGTGGTCATCTGCATCGCATGTGACACCGGAGAACGATATCTCTCAAGCGACCTCTTCCGCTTCTAACCATCGAAGGTACGTCCCTCATCGCGTTAACGCGATGAGGGACGTACCTTCTTTTGTTTTACATGATCAGTCAATGAGACAATGCTTTGTTACGGATTTTGAATATGACGATGGCGAGGATGGATAAGGTGACAAACGTGATGAAGTAGCCGCTCGTGATGACATTCATGATATGGAACGGTGCCCGATGGACGTAGGAAGCCTTTACCCACCCTCCTTCCTCTTTTACGGCAATTCCAGAGGAAACCGGGACTCCTTTCCGCGCATAATAGTTTGTTCCGACAGGGTAATAGTTTGAAGCATCTCCGTAATAATTTCCCGTCACCTCATCGGCCTTTGTCTTTACCTCCCCAATCAGTCGGCCAATATCATCTTCCTCTACCTTCTCTCCAAGCTTCACTTCATATACCTTCCCTTCCCACACTACGAAAGGATACGCCCATGATAATGCATGGGCGTGGAAAACAGCCAAAAAGACAAACATCATGGTCAATGTGGCGATCCTCTTCATGATAACCAACCTCCATGAATCAACGTTTTTAACACGAATATGGAATATATTAACTATATCAGATTCTGATTCCAAGCAAGGATACATTTCACGAATTCTTAAATAAAAAAAGCCCGCCCCTCCGCAAGAATGCAAAGGGTACGGGCATTATTACTGTTCCTTCATTTTCCGGTAATGCGAGATGAACAGGTCGGGTGAAGACTTTACGATATAGGTCAGTACCCCTTCAATGGTGTGGAGATAAAGAAACGTATAACGTGCGGAAAGATGCTTCTTCGTTATATCCAATACCTGGGGAAGCGTAAAGCTTCTCTTAGGGGTCACAATCCGATCTTCATAAAGGTACAAATATTCTTCTTTCTCGACCGTCAGCTGCTGGTTGTCTTCAATCAACCGTTCTTTTTTCATATAAGCTTGAGAACAGATCCAATTCATCTCGCAACCTCCGTTAAACTTCTTTCTTGCACGCTGCTTTGATTCGATCGGTAAACCATGATTGCAAAGCCATCGTTACTGGGCCTGGAACACCCTGTCCGACGACTGTATCATCCACCTTGATGACCGGCATGACTTCCGAGGTGGTACTTGCAATGAAGATCTCATCCGCCTCGAACAGTTCCTCCACGGTGAAGGTGCGTTCCACAAACGGTACACCGTTTTCATCCGCCAAATCTTTAATGACTCTTCTTGTGATTCCATTGAGGATCAAATTCGTGACAGGATGAGTATAAACGGTCCCATCCTTTACAATGAATACATTCGATGACGAACCTTCCGTCACCGTCTCCCCCCGATGCTGGATGGCCTCGAAATCTCCTTTCGAAGCAGCCTCTTCTTTCGCAAGGATATTCCCCAGCAGATTCAGGCTCTTAATGTCACATCGCAGCCAGCGGATATCTTCGACAAGCGTCGCTGTCACGCCTTCAGACATTTGCTTAACTGGGCGCTTGAATTCCTTTGTATAAGCAATCACACTCGCCGGGACATCTTTCCCAGGAAAATGATGCTGCCTCGGGGAGATCCCCCTGGAAACCTGCATATAAATGAACCCGTCTTCGACCTTGTTGACTTCAATCAACCTACCTACCATGGAAGTAAGTTCCTCCATCTCATAAGGGACGGTAAGCTTCATTTTTTCTGCGCTTTTATACAAGCGTTCCAGATGCTCACTCATTGTGAACACGGTTCCCTCATACACACGGATGACCTCATAAATCCCATCACCGAATTGATAGCCACGGTCTTCAATATCCACTTTCGCATCTGATCTTTCTATATATTCCCCATTAAGAAATACCGTCTGTTCCATCTTATCTCCTCTCCTCCCGGGTCTTCTAAATTATGACCGACATGCTAATTCATAAATGGCTTGAGCATAAATCGCAGTAGCCTTGAGGAGATCTTCTATATACATATATTCATCCTTCTGGTGGGCGATATCCTCACGACCTGGGAATAACGGACCGAATGCGACACCCGCTTCAAGACTTCTTGCATATGTCCCGCCTCCGATGGTGATCAGTTCCCCTTCTTCACCGGTTTGGTCTTCGTACACTTTCTTTAACGTTTGTACAAGCTCATCATCCGATGATACGTGGTGAGGCTTGCTGTCGGTGAATTTCTCAACGGTAAAGCCTTCAATGGAATGAAGTGTTTCTTTCGCTTGTTCCATATCATAATGGACTCCGTAGCGCATATTCAGTCCCAGACGGCCGCCTTCACGATCGAAATACCGAAGTTTACCTACATTGATTGTCAAGTCACCGGTGATTTCATCATGATGATTCACACCAAGATTCACGCCGCGGGATTCTTTGTAAAACTTCTCTTTTGTAAAAGAAAAGAAAGCCTCTGCATTTGAGTCCAATGGCAGTTCTGTCAGGAACGCAGCAAGATATAGGCCTGCATTCCTTCCGTTATCCGGCTCCATTCCGTGAGCAGACACACCTTCCACTTCAAAGATGACTTCTCCATTTTCAAGATAATAGCTGCCTTTGATTTCTTCCTTTCTCGTGAAGATTTCAAACTGTTGCACCCATTTCGTATGGTCCTCTTCCAAGTGGACAACGGCCTTTGCATAGTCCGGCACCATATTATAGCGACGTCCCGACTCAAAGGATATCACTCTGTTTGGAGATGCCTTTCCTTCATCATTGATCGTCTGAACAAGATCGTAGTCCGCAATCCCTTTCTCAGCGTAGATGATCGGGAAATCAGCGTCAGGAGCGAATCCGATTGAAGGCATTTCTTCTTTTTTGAAATAATGATCCACGCATCTCCAATCACTTTCCTCATCGGTCCCGATAATCATCCGGATCCGTTTCGTGAAGTCGGGTTTCAGTTCTTTGACGATTTTCATCGCATAGTAAGCAGCCATCGTCGGCCCTTTATCATCGATCGCCCCGCGTGCAAAGATCTTTCCATCCTTGATTTCACCGCCAAACGGATCCACACTCCATCCGTCACCTTCAGGAACGACATCAACGTGACAAAGAATGCCCAGCAGGTCATCTCCTTCCCCGAACTCAAGATGACCGGCAAGGTGATCCACGTTCTTCGGAGTAAAGCCGTCCTTCTCCCCAAGCTCCAACAAGAAAGTCAGCGCTTCCTTGACACCTTTCCCAAGAGGGGCATCCTCTGTTGCATTCTCTTCATCCAACACACTCTTAATCTGCAAGAAATTCTGTAGATCCTTCAATAAATCATCTTTTCGCTTTTCTACTTCCTGTGTCCAATTCATCATTAACACCTGCTTATTATGTATTTATACAACATTCATCTCCCATTCTATACTGTTTCAGAAGGAAATCCAAACAAGGAGAAAGGCCAAATTTAAATTTTCAACTGTTAAATTTTCAGAATTATTCATCTTATTAATAAGAACCTCATAAACTGTTGTAAGCAATGAACTCAGCGTTAATTGTTTGTAAATTTAGATAATATTTATAGAATTTTTGTAGAATTAAGGGTACAATAATAATTGTCAGACATCTTATGAGTACACGATAAAAAGAAAAGGGGTTGTCTAAAGCGCATAGTACATAGGTAGCACTTCTTGAGGTGCACAAATGACGGTGTAGTCTTTGACTTTGGAAAAATGATGAGGGAGTGGTTCTTTGAAACCTTCAACCAATCGTATGCTAACAAGGATTAAGTCTGTATACATGTACATCAATAAGAAAGGTACTGTAACAACTCAAGATCTCGTTGACGAATTTGGCATTACTCCTCGCACCATTCAAAGAGATCTCAACGTGTTAGCGTATAATGACTTGGTACAAAGCCCAAGCCGTGGCCAATGGACAACAACCGAGAAGAAAGTAAAGATGTCCTCGTAGAGAGAAAGATAGAGTCCAGCCCCTGAAGGTTGATGGCCTTCAGGGGCTGGACTCTTTTTTTAATGCTTCGCTTAAGATCCAGAACGATAATCCTTCAGCATCTGCACTTCTTCATCCGTCAGTTCGCGGTACTCCCCAAGCTCAAGGTCTTCATCAAGCTTCAAAGGCCCCATTGAAAGGCGCTTCAGATAGACAACGCGCTTCCCTACGCTTTCAAACATCCGCTTCACCTGATGGAATTTTCCTTCCGTGATGGTCAGCTCAATTTCGGATGTTGAGCCTGATGTTAAAATGACCAGATCACCAGGCTTTGTATGATAACCATCTTCCAGTGTCACACCTTCTTTAAAAGCTTCTACGTCACGGTCCGTCACCTCTCCGTCGATGACGGCAAAGTATGTTTTTGGTACGTGCCGTTTCGGGGAAAGTAGCTGATGCGATAATTGTCCATCATTGGTGATAAGCAGCAGCCCTTCCGTGTCCTTATCAAGCCTTCCGACTGGGAAAGGACTGAAAATCTGGTCTTCGATCTGGAGGATATCGATGACGGTCTCGTCATTCGCATCCTCTGTTGCAGATATCAGACCCGGAGGCTTGTTCATCATCAGATAGATAAATTCACGATACTCCACTTTCTCCCCGTACAGCATCACGGTGTCTTTCTCTGTATCCACATGGACCTTTCCATCTTTCATTACTTCTCCATTTACTTGCAAGCCGCCATCCTTCAGCAACTTCTTCACTTCTTTCCTGCTTCCATATCCCATGTTCGCAAGTAATTTATCTATTCTCATCATTACACTCCTATTCTCATAATTTTTTGATGCTCAGGTTTGGGGTAAACGCCCATTCAACATTCAATCTTACACATAGCCTATTAAAGATACGCAAGAAACCTACATGGAGGACTTGAGGTGATAGAGATGTATCCTTATCGACAACAAGGAACCGGCGGCATTTTGATCCCGATCCCACTTCCCGGCGGAGGACAGCAATATCCCGGATATCCTGGATATCCAAGTTATCCCGGGGGTGGAGGCGGAAGCGGCAGCTTCAATGACCGCCTTGACCGTCTTGAAAGACAGTATCAGCGGTTGGACCGCAGGGTGGACCGCCTTGAAAGACAAGTGGAAAGGTTGGAACGTAAACTCGGGTATTACAATCAGTAATAGGTACCAGAAAGGGGATGAACATAAATGATCATCCCCTTTTCTTTTATCCGATTCTCAAGCGACTTCTCAGTCTATCAATCCTGTCCCCGAATAGCTTGTCCGCCAGCTTGCTTCTCAAACTTAAATAAAAATAAACCAAAGCCCCTGCTCCACCGCAGATCACAACAAGGATGATCGACTGAAATGTGGAAGCGGGATTCAAGAATTGCTTTAACACGCCATACAAAATCAATACAACAACAGCCATGGCCACATTCATCATCCCGATGGCCACCGTCCGCCTGAAAATAAGGTTGAATTTGTAGCGTGCGTACTTCTTGATCACATATAAATTAATCGCGATCGCAACGGCATAACCGATCGTCGTTGCAAGCACCGCACCCTGTGTTTCAAACAACCGGATCAGCGGAATATTCAACACCAGCTTCAGCAGCAGGCCGACGAGCAAGCTGAAAATCGTGAACTTCTGCTCATCGATTCCCTGAAGGATGGCTGCCGTAACGGCAAATAGTGCAAACAAGATCGCCACAGGCGCATACGTCCGGAGAATGGACGTGCCAAGTGCGTCACTATGATAAAACAACGTGTAAGTCGGTTCCGCCAACAGTGCAATCCCAATCGACGCAGGTACCGTCAGGAATAGCAAAATCTGAAACGATTGGTCGATATTCCTGCGCATCGTACTCCTGTCACCGCTTGTATACGATGTCGTAATCAGCGGAATCAACGTCATCGAGAAAGCAGTTGCCAATGATACCGGTATGATGACAAGCTTGTGAGTGTAGAAATTCAATACGGCAAAAGCATGGTCAGAAATTTTGGCATTGCCGATATCCGCCATCGCCGTGTTAAACGTGATTTGATCGACAAGCTGAAACAATGGATTGGCTAGGCCAACAAAAATGAACGGTATGGAATAAGCAATGATCTCTTTGTACATTTTAGGCAAGGAAATATCTTCTTGCCCCCGGTCCTCTTCCAGAAGCTCATCCAGATGAGGCTTCCGTTTAAACCAATACCAGATCAGCACGCCAAGACTCGCGAGCCCCCCGACAAAGGCGGCAAACGTCGCTACGCTGATCGCTGTCGTGACTGAGCCATCCATGATGTCCAGCACGACATAAATACCACCAAGCAAAAAGATGATCCGTACGATTTGCTCGATGACCTGTGAGACCGCAGTCGGCCCCATCGATTGATGACCCTGGAAGAAACCTCGGATCAAGCTCATGAACGGAATAATGATCAAGGCAAAACTGACCGCCCGTATGACCGTCATCACCTGCGCGACGGAAATGACCTGTTCATCACTCTTGATCGTCATTTCCGCAAAGACCGGAGCGAAAATGTACATCACCAGGAATGAAAGGATCCCCGTCAATGTCATCAACAGCAAGCCTGATTTAAACAGCTTCCTCCCAACCGCGTATTCACCGATTGCATTATATTTCGAGACAAACTTCGAAACAGCCAATGGAACACCGGCCGTCGCGATTGTCAGGAAAATGGTATACGGAACATATCCATATTGATAGAGAGATGCCCCTTCCTCATGACCCTTCAACAACTCATCAAACGGTATAACATAAAAAAGACCCAAAAACTTAGAAATGAAGGTCCCTAACGTTAAGATAAACGTTCCTTTTATTAATTTAGATGACATAGTATCCCTCTCTGAGAAAAGCATGTTTCCTTTCCGGAACATGCGTGATGCTTCAAATAAATTTTCACACTATCATAGTTTACTACTGTACGTATCGAATGACAATTTTTTTCGGACAGAGGTTGCTTTTCCCCGCTGCTTAGGTCTTTTTCCCCTATGCTCACTGAAAAATCATCCAGCATCCATTAACTTTACGATCTTAACTTTTTAACAGTGCACGTTTTTGATATGATTAACTTTTAAGAAGTAAAACGATAAAGTTGGTGAAATAATGTCAGCATATGACGTAATCGTTATAGGAGGAGGACCATCCGGTTTGATGGCAAGCATCGCGGCCGGTGAGAACGGCGCCAAGGTCCTCCTAGTAGATAAAGGGACGAAGCTTGGCAGGAAGCTGGCGATTTCAGGAGGCGGCCGCTGCAATGTGACGAACCGTCTGCCGATTGATGAAATCATCAAGCACATCCCCGGGAACGGCCGCTTCCTTTACAGTGCTTTTTCCGAGTTTAATAATGAAGATATCATCTCTTTCTTTGAAAACTTGGGCATCCAATTGAAAGAAGAAGACCATGGACGGATGTTCCCGGTCTCCAACCGTGCACTGGATGTAGTAGAGGCGCTTCTGAATAGAATGAAAGAACTGCGGATCGAAACCAGAACGAACACGGCCGTTGAAGAAGTGATGTACGAGGATGGCGAAACAAAGGGAATCCGGTTGATGAATGGAGAAGTGATCCATGCAAAAGCCGTCGTCATAGCGGTTGGCGGAAAGTCCGTTCCTCATACTGGATCGACCGGGGACGGATATCCATGGGCAAGGAAAGCAGGACACACGATCACCGAGCTATTCCCGACCGAGGTACCGTTGACTTCCGATGAACCCTTCATCAAACAAAAAGCCTTGCAAGGGCTGTCTCTCCGTGATGTTGAACTGAGCGTCCTGAACCCTAAAGGAAAAAAACTGACCTCACATAAAATGGACATGATCTTCACGCACCTTGGCATTTCAGGTCCAGCCGTATTGCGCTCCAGCCAATACGTCGTGAAAGCGATGAAGAAATGGAATCTGACCCACGTCACGATGGTCATCGATTCGCTCCCTGAACAGAACGAAGAACAGCTCTTTCAATCTCTTTATAAGGGTGTAAAAGAGGACGGGAAGAAATCCGCCAAGAACATCTTCAAAGGACTTGTTCCCGAGAGGTATCTATTATTCTTACTCGAAAAGGCAGGCATCGATGAGGACGAAAAAGGCGACCACCTTTCCTCCGAGAAGGTCCGTCAGCTCACAAAGCTGCTAAAGCAGTTCACGTTCACAGTGAACGGCACGCTTTCGATCGAGAAAGCCTTCGTGACGGGCGGTGGGGTTTCAGTGAAAGAAATCGAGCCAAAAACGATGGCATCAAAGAAAATGCACGGCCTATTCTTCTGCGGTGAAGTCCTCGACATCCATGGATACACCGGAGGCTACAATATCACAAGCGCACTCGTGACCGGCAGACTCGCCGGCTTCAATGCCGCAAAAGTGTAAAACAAAAAAGGTTGATCGTCTGAAACTCGACGCATCAACCTTTTTATTTACGATAAACCACCATTGCAGAAAAACAATATATCTGTTCATCTACCTCTTCATTCAGGGCAGCAATATGATATTTTATATCAACGATCTTCTTTTCATCCATCTTACTCAGAAAGTGATTCATGTCCTTCTCCAAATCCTTTTCATGCTCATAATCAAACACCTTCACCTGGATCATCCCATCACCCCTCTCCCCTTATTTACATTCAGTATGAACAACTATTTTAATTTTCAATCAATTCCATATAAAAAAAAACACATCCCTTTCATCGAGGAATGTGTTTTCTCAAGAATCGTACATTATTTCTTCGGTGCCGTCTCGCCAGCCCAGTTCAACATGCCACCTTCCATGTTTACCACTTTATAGCCTTGCTCCTGCATATAATGGGCAACATTTCCGCTGCGATTGCCTGAACGGCAGATGAAGATATACTCCTTGTCCTTGTCAAACTTGTCCAGTGACTCAGGAATGTCACCCATCTTGATATGACGTGCCCCAGGGATCATACCCCCAGCCACTTCCTCATCTTCGCGGACGTCAACCAACAATAGGTCTTCGCCGTTTTGAAGCTTCTCGTTCAGTTCATCCGTTGTGATCGTCTTGATTTCAGTCATTTCCTTCACCCTTTCAAGGTCATTTCAGTTTGATTATATCAAAGGAATACCCATACACAAAAAACTTTACACTTATGGGGATTTCGGGGGAGTATGGCACGCCTTTTCGTTACACGGTGCCTGGCTCAAATCACACCTTTTGTGCCTGGCTCAATTCACCTCTTTTGTGCCTGGCACCGCCAACTCCCTTCCACCAAAATCCAAGTAAAAAGGGAAGGTCCCTCACCAAGGTCCCTTCCCTTCATTACAATCAGTTCGCCACGATATTTACAAGCTTACCAGGTACCGCAATCACCTTGCGGACGGTTTTCCCTTCGATCTGGCTCTTGATTTCTTCGTTTTCCATTGCTGTTGCTTCAAGATCTTGTTTATTCATATCACGTGGAATCATTATTTTCGCCTTCACTTTACCGTTCACTTGAAGGACGATTTCGACCTCATTATCAACAAGCTTCGACTCGTCGAATGAAGGCCATTCCATATATGTGATGGAATCTTCGTGTCCTAGCTTTTGCCAAAGTTCCTCTGTCATATGAGGTGCAATCGGCGCAAGAAGCTTCACAAATCCTTCAATATACTCTTTCGGCAGAGTCTCTGCTTTGTACGCTTCATTGATGAAGACCATCAGCTGCGAGATTCCTGTGTTGAAACGAAGGCCTTCATAGTCTTCTGTCACTTTCTTGACCGTCTGGTTGTAAATTTTATCAAGGCTGCTGTTAGGTGTGTCGCTCACTTTGCTTGATAGAGATCCATCTTCTTCGACAAGCAGGCGCCATACACGGTCAAGGAAGCGGCGGGCACCGTCAAGTCCGTTCGTGCTCCATGCAACGGATGCTTCAAGCGGTCCCATGAACATTTCATAAAGACGAAGTGTATCGGCACCGTGCGATTCAACGATCTCATCCGGGTTGACGACATTCCCTTTGGATTTACTCATCTTTTCATTGTTTTCACCGAGGATCATCCCTTGGTTGAAGAGCTTTTGGAACGGCTCTTTCGTTGGCACTACTCCGATGTCATATAAGAATTTGTGCCAGAATCGTGCGTACAGAAGGTGAAGGACTGCGTGCTCTGCCCCACCGATGTACATATCGACCGGAAGCCAGTCATCCATCTTCTTCGCATCGGCAAGTGCTTCCTCGTTATGAGGATCGATGTAGCGAAGATAGTACCAGCAGCTTCCTGCCCATTGCGGCATCGTATTCGTTTCACGACGACCTTTTTTGCCTGTTTCAGGGTCTTCGACATTGACCCAGTCGCTGATGTTGGCAAGCGGTGATTCACCTGTGCCGGATGGCTTGATTTCCGTCGTTTTAGGAAGCACAAGCGGAAGTTCGCTTTCCGGTACACCCGATGTGGTGCCGTCTTCCCAATGAATGACTGGAATCGGCTCACCCCAGTAACGCTGACGGCTGAACAGCCAGTCACGAAGGCGGTAAGTTACTTTCTTCGTGCCGATTTCTTTTTCTTCAAGCCAGCTGATCGCTTTGGTGATCGCGTCTTCTTTCCCAAGACCGTTAAGGAAATCGGAATTGACGTGTTCTCCATCACCAGTGTAAGCTTCCTTCTCAACATCTCCGCCCGCTACCACTTCTACGATTGGCAAATCAAATTGTTGGGCGAATTCGTAATCTCTTTCATCATGGGCAGGAACGGCCATGATAGCACCGGATCCGTAGCTTACAAGAACGTAATCAGCAATCCAGATCGGCATTTTGCTTCCGTTTGCCGGGTTGATGGCATAAGCACCAGTGAATACACCTGTTTTTTCCTTTGCTAGGTCGGTACGTTCAAGATCACTCTTCGTTTTTACTTTATCAAGGTAGGCTTCAACCTTTTCTTTCTGTTCTTCTGTTGTGATTTTTTCAACAAGATGATGCTCCGGGGCAAGAACGGCATACGTTGCACCGAAGATTGTGTCTGGACGCGTTGTGAAGACATCGAATGATGCATCATGTCCGTCGATGTTGAAGATGACTTCAGCACCTTCAGAACGGCCGATCCAGTTGCGCTGCATATCCTTGATGCTTTCCGGCCAATCGACATCTTCAAGATCGTCTAGAAGGCGATCCGCATATGCCGTGATCTTTAGCATCCACTGTTTCATCGGGCGACGTTCAACCGGATGTCCACCGCGCTCACTCTTCCCGTCGATGACTTCTTCATTGGCAAGAACCGTACCAAGCGCCGGACACCAGTTAACCGCTACTTCATCCACATAAGCCAAGCCTTTTTCATAAAGCTTAAGGAAAATCCATTGCGTCCATTTGTAGTATCCAGGATCTGTTGTATTCACTTCGCGGTCCCAGTCATACGAGAATCCAAGTGCCTTGATTTGACGGCGGAAATTATCGATGTTCTGTTTTGTGAACTCCGCTGGGTCGTTACCTGTATCAAGCGCATATTGCTCCGCAGGAAGACCGAATGCATCCCATCCCATCGGATGAAGGACATTATACCCTTGCATACGTTTCATCCTTGAAAGGATATCCGTCGCCGTGTATCCTTCAGGGTGTCCTACGTGAAGGCCTGCCCCTGATGGATAAGGGAACATATCCAAAGCGTAGAAATTCTTTTTCGACTCGTCCTCGGTCGTTTTAAATGTTTTGTTTTCTTCCCAATACTGCTGCCATTTTGATTCAATGCTCCTATGATCAAAACTCATATTGAGATCCTCCTTTAAAAGATGTGATTTGAAAAGCACATTGTTCTTTATCGCTGTAAAGCAACCGGAACACGTTGCATTTCTTGATAAAACAAAAAAACTCTCATCCCAAATAAAAATATTTGGGACGAGAGTTATGTTTACATTCTCCCGCGGTACCACCCACATTAGTGTACGCGCACTCAGCTTCATTCATCCTTAACGCGGAAAACGGCAAGTCTTACTGTTCGTTCACACTTGCAACTCAGCAGGCGAGTTCATGATGCTCCCGGTTGACTTTCACCACCCGTCAACTCTCTAAGACAGAAAACATTCACTACTACTCCCGATCAACGTCTAAATATAAGAATCATTATATGTATTCACTATTTTAGGAGAAAATATTCAGGAGCGCAAGCCCAATGTTGTGGAATTCCATAAATTCGAGACCATTTTGATTTATAAAAAAAGAAACGACCCCATACAAGAGTCGTTTCCCCTAAATTATTGAACCGTATATCCACCATCAAGCACCACTGCCTGGCCGGTGACGCCTCTAGCTGCATCACTGCACAGGAACATCGTATAATCGGCAATCTCTTTAACGTCAAGAAGCCTTTTTTGCGGTACAAGCGGATAGATGACTTCCTCCAGCACTTTTTCAAGTGGGACATTTCGGTTCTTTGCCAGATCTCCAAGCTGATTCTGTACAAGCGGGGTATCCACATATCCAGGACAGACCGCATTCACGGTGACACCATGTTCCGCAGCTTCTAGTGCTGCGACCTTAGTCAAGCCGATGACTCCGTGTTTGGCAGAATTATAAGCCGCTTTCCCGGCAAATCCCACCAGACCATTAATCGATGCCATATTGACGATTCTTCCGAAGCCCTGTTCTTTCATGATCGGCAATGCATGTTTGATCGCCACAAACGGGGCCGTCAGCATGACTTTTAGTAAAAATTCGAATTTCTCCGTTGGGAAGTCTTCGATTGGTGAGACGTGCTGAAGTCCTGCATTGTTAATCAAAACATCAAGCCTTCCATAATGATTCACAGCAGTCCCAATCGCTTCTTTAATATCTTCTTCAGACGTCACGTCACAGCGGATGCCCACTGCTTCATATCCTTCTTTCTTAAGGGAGAGTGCAGCATCCTGCACTCCTTCTTCCTTCAAATCAGTCAGCACCACTTTTGCACCGTTTGCAGCGAATTCCTTTCCGATCTCATAACCGATTCCCTGAGCTGCACCGGTGACAAACACGACTTTATTCTCTACCATGAAGAAACTCCTTCCTTAAATACCTAATCCCAAGCTGAATAAGATAATGGCTAATGTCAGCCCAAGTAACGGAACAATGACCGTGAGTGCCCCGACTGCACCATAGGCTTCACCATGCGTTTCGTTACAGATCGAGCGAATCGTCGTGACAACGTATCCGTTATGAGGAAGTGAATCCAGTGCTCCAGAGGAAATGGCCACAACCCTGTGTAGGGCTTCCGGATTGACACCCATATCGACATAATGCGGTGAGAGGATCGGGAGTGCAATCGCCTGACCGCCGGATGCAGATCCGGTCATACCTGCGATGACACTTACCGCAATGGCACCTCCGATTAGAGGAGAACCCGGGATATTGGTCATAAAATCAACAGCCGTCGCAAATGCAGGGACCGCTTTCGCCACTCCACCAAATCCGACCACCGCTGCTGTATTCCCGATGGCAATCAATGCGCCGATCGTTCCTTCTGAAACTGCATTCCAAAAACCTTTGAAATATTTTCGATTTAGGACGTAAGCAGAAATGACCCCGCCAAGTAGCGCAATGATCAACGCCGATTGCTTTAACGAATCGTGGAAGATGAACGCAAGGACGAGGACAATCAGTAATGGGATCAGACCCATCAAAGGATTAGGCAACGGTCTGTCTTCATCGATGACCGGATCCTCTTCACGTGACTGGAATCGTTCCCCTTTTTTCACTGCTTTCGAAATCATGCGCTTCAACCACCAGTAACCGAACACAGCCATGAACACAGCGACAATCAAGCTGACTTCCCAGCCGGCATATGGCGTCGTCCCTAAATATTCAATCGGGATCCAGTTTTGGATCTCAGGAGATCCTGCCGACGTCATCGTGAATGTAACCGAACCGAATGCAAGTGCTGCAGGAATGAATCTCCGTGGCAGGTCCGCCTGTTTGAAGAGACTGACGGCCATCGGGTAAACCGAAAAGGCCACAACGAATAAACTGACCCCTCCGTAAGTCAACACGGCACATGCCAAAACAATGGCGAAGACCGCAAATTTCATTCCCAATTTTTCAACAACAAAACGCGACACACTATCAGCCGCTCCGCTATCCTCCATCACCTTACCGAAGATCGCACCAAGCAAGAACATTAAATACCACGCGGCAACGAAACTCGTAAATCCTGACATATAATTTGAAACCAGATTCGCTTCCCCTTCACCCGCCAGCTGCGGGAATAGCGGCATCCCGCTTAACACGGCCACGAATATGGCAGAGATCGGGCCGACGATTAGTATATTCATCCCCCGCATGGTTAAAAAGATTAATAAAATAAGTCCACCTATGAGACCAACCATACTTAACATATTGTGTTCCCCCTTTTACTTTCTGATTTTCCCCAACCTTTTTGTAATCGTTTACATTTTCTCGAATGCCAAATGCCCTCTCCTTTCCTTCATAATCACTCAACTACCTACATGCAACAATTGTGCCAACTTTCAAATTATGATTATCAAGGTTCACTTCACTCTGTCCGTCCGAAGTTTCGGACTCTCCCCCACAAACATTCACAAAATGTACACAAAATCATATAACCGAAAAAACCGTCCGGAAAGTCGGACTACATTCCGAGTTTTCGGACTATTCAAGAAGATGATGCTTATTTAATTTTTCATACAGAGTCGATTTACTGACTCCCAAGGCTGATGCCACTTTTCGTTTATCCGATTTGAATTTCTTCAAGCTCTGTTCCAACACGCTTCTCTCCGTATCATCCAGGATTTCCTTTAACGATTTTGATTCTGCATGAAAGATTGTCCCCGATTTCATATATTGGGGCAGTGAATTCATTGTGATCCGATCGTCACTCGATAAATAAGTGGCCGCATTGATGATATTTTCCAACTCCCTCAGATTACCCGGCCAGCTGTAGGAAGTAAGGACTTCCATTACTTCTTGGTGGAATCCCTTGATCCTCTTTCCAGATACTTTCATGGATTTCTCCAGAAAAAAATCGGCAAGCCCCGGGATGTCATCACGTCTTTCCCGCAATGGAGGGACATTGAACGGAACAACATTGATACGATAATAGAGGTCACTCCTGAACCTTTTTTCTTCCATCATTTTCTCAAGGGGGCGGTTGGTAGCGGCAATGATCCTTACATTCACTTGATCGACCCGTGACGAACCCACCGGCTCTACCTCTCCTTCCTGCAATACCCGCAGGAGCTTCGACTGCATATTGAGGGGCATGTCCCCGATTTCGTCAAGGAACAGCGTCCCTTTGTGAGCAAGCTGGAATTTTCCTTTTTTCCCGCCTTTTTTCGCACCCGTGAAAGCCCCTTCTGCGTAGCCGAATAATTCCGATTCCAAAAGTTGCTCCGGAATCGCCGCACAATTCACTTTGATGAATGGTTGAGTGCTCCTTTCACTTAATTGGTGAATACTATGGGCGAATAATTCCTTTCCTGTCCCACTCTCCCCTCTGATCAGGATGGAGATGTCACTCGGAGCGATCATTTTAGCCTTCTCTTTCAACTCCCTGATGCTTTCAGATTCCCCAATAATATCGTTGAGGCTGTATTTCACCCCTGTGTTGATATCTTGTATATAGCTTTGAATCTTAGATATCATATTCTTTACATGGGAACTCATTTGCATCCATTCACTTGTATCCCTGAAGATGACACTGCCGAAAGCACCGATCGTCTCACCGCCCACGATGATCGGGATGCGGTTGGCGATCATATAATTGCCCTTGATGTACTGAAGATCGGCTACTTCTTCCTTTCCGGTTTCCACTACCTTGTGCATCCTTGTATTTTCGATCACAGTCGTAACATGGCTGCCAATCGCCTTTTCACGGTCAACCTCCAAGAATTTGCAATAGTTATCATTGATATAAATGATAATCCCTTCTTTATCGACTACAACGAGCCATTCAAAAGCGTTCTCCAGGATGATTTCAATCATTTCAACGGAGACTTTCTTTAATAAGCTGCTCATACACTCTCCCCATTCCCAATCTCATTTCGTTAAGCCGGTCATTCTCCCACTATTCCAAATAATCTTAATTATTATAGTAGCATATCTCCGCAACCTTGGATGCGTTGGAACGTGCATTAAATACAGGAAGTGTGTTTATAACAAGGCTGAAGGGGGAACTCTCTAAGTAAGCATGAGGAGGTGATGGAATGAAAGCAGGTCAATTAAAAATCTATTACCTGGAGGACGATGGAACCATTCCGAACAATCCGGATTTGCCTGTCATCATCTACCCAAGTGAAGTCGAACACACAGACGAATTGGAGAACATCTTTCATCACAATCAGTGGCGGAATAGCTGGGTGAACGGCATCCACGAATACGACCACTATCACAGTAATACCCATGAAGTACTCGGGGTCATCGAAGGGCATGCACATATTCAGCTCGGTGGTGAGCGGGGTGTGAAAGCTACGATTCAGAAGGGGGATGTAGCCATCCTGCCAGCAGGGACCGGTCATAGGAAAATTGCCTGCAGTCCCGATTTCAAAGTAGTCGGCGCATACCCCGACGGAGCAAGATACGATACAAAGGAAGGATCATTAAAAGACCGGCCACAAGTCCTTTTCGACATCAAGAATGCTCCTCTTCCAGAACTTGATCCCGTCCACGGCAATCATGGACCGATTATGAAATATTGGATACGCAACAGGAAGGGAATCAGTGAAAGTTAGGAAACCATTCATCCCTTTCTTTTAAAAAAAGTTGTAATGTGATTCAGTACGTGTTATTCTATTATAGCGATGAGCTGAATTGTGTAAGTCGGTGATCACGCCTTAATGGCAACGAACTATGTGGAGTTTGGATCATCCGCCTCAATTTTTTGCAAGTGGGCTTCCGTAGGAAACGGAAGCCCTTTTTATTTTGCATTATCAGAGAGATAGTGAAATAGAGAAAAGCCAATGAGATATCCTTCTCATTGGCTTTTATTGTACGGGTAACGAAACCGGTACTTCTTTTTCTTTCTTTAACGGCCGGTCATAAAGACTTGCCAATGAGAGTGAAAGAATGAAGAAACCGATCAGCGTCATGAATAACACCTGCATACTGAACAAATCGACCAGCACGCCTCCAATCAGCGGTCCGATCATTCTTCCCCCCGTAGCTGTACTATTAACGATTCCTTGATAAAATCCTTCCCGTCCCTTTGGTGCAAGCGAATTCGCAATCGTCGGCACGGCTGGCCAAATCAACATTTCACCCACTGTCAAGATGATCATCGAAACGGCAAACCACTGAAACTGCCCTGAAACAGACGCCACCCCAAATGAAATCATGAAGATGACAATTCCAATCATGATCTGTAGCTTCAGATTGTCCTCGAACCGCTTGATCACCTTTCCTAACAAGGGCTGAGCGAGTACGATCAATGCCCCATTAATGGTCCAAAGGAGACTATACTGCTTCAAACTGATATTGATTTCCTGTGTATACGTGGCGATCGTCGACTGCCACTGTACATATCCGACCCAGCATAATAGATATGCTGCACAGAGAATCAGGAGTGCGGTCAGTTTGGATTTGTTTCTGATCACTTTTTTCTCACTCAAAATTGAAGCCTGACCAGTGGAATCTGCCGATATATGGCGATACCCGAAAAGGGCAATCAAGAAAAAGGCAAGATACATGAGTAAATTTGCAAGGAAGATATAGTTGAATGAGAAAGAGGCAACCAATCCACCCAACGCAGCTCCGACTGCTACACCGATATTCTGTGCCACATACACGGAATTGAACGCTTTGCGTCCTCCCTCAGGCCATACAGAACCAGCCATGGCATACATGGAAGGGAACACGATACCGGATCCGAAACCGATAATCGTCAAGAATACTACATAATAAGGCCAACCATGCCAAAGATTCATGCCGATCAAGGCAGTCAATGTAATCATGATCCCTAGAAGGATCGAGCGATAACCCCCTAATTTATCAAAAAGACTTCCCCCGATAAGATTCCCCGCTACACTGGCACCAGCATTGATCATCAGTACCAATCCTGCCACTGATAGAGATTTACCGAGATGTTCATGCAAATAGATTGTATTAAGCGGCCACAAGAAGGAAGAACCGGTGACATTCACCATCATCCCAATAGCAAGCAACCATAGTGATTTGGGCATTTTCTGCTTCCTCCCACTTATTTATTTCGAGTCCCAAAAGAATTTTACTCCTTTTGATGTGGGTGAGCAAGAACTATTTTTGAATTTTTCAGCTGTGTTTTTTTGTTTGGAAAGGGGAAGGAAAAGGGGGCGTGGTTGGATTGTTGTGTTTTGAGCCTGGCTCAATTTCGGCACTTTGAACCTGGCTAAATCACGGCACTTTGAGCCTGGCTCAATCACGGCACTTTGAGCCAGGCTCAATCACAGCACTTTGAGCCTGGCTCTATCACGGCACTCTGAACCTGGCTCAATCACGGCACTTTGAACCTGGCTCAATCACGGCATTTTGAGCCTGGCTCAATCACGGTATTTTGAGCCTGGCTCAATCACGGCACTCTGAACCTGGCTCAATCACGGCACTTTGAACCTGACTCTATCACGGCATTTTGAACCTGGCTCAATCACGGCACCTTGAACCTGGCTCAATCACGGCACTTTGAACCTGGCTCAATCACGGCACTTTGAACCTGGCTCAATCACGGCACTTTGAACCTGGCTCAATCACGGCATTTTGAGCCTGGCTCAATCACGGTATTTTGAGCCTGGCTCAATCACGGCACTTTGAACCTGGCTCTATCACAGCACTTTGAACCTGGCTCTATCACAGCACTTTGAGCCTGGCTCAATCACGGCATTTTGAGCCTGGCTCAATCCACCACGCTTCCAACAAAAAAACTAGGCACCCAAGAAGCACCTAGTTTCCACAATCATTTTCCATTGTTTTGATTTGATTTGACCGGCTGACCTTGTTTTTCGTACCGTTTCTTCGCCTGTTTCACAGGATTGTTTTCCGCTCCGAATTCTGTATCCAGATTACGGAAATCGCTTCTTGTTTTTTGTTCAGGATTATTTTGCTTAGAACGTTTTTTCAATGTAATTTTCCTCCCACTACCGTCGGATCGTGTTCTAATAAAATCATCTCATTCTGAAGGCTTTGTAGCTGAAGCCTCATGCGGTGAAGCTGTTCACGCTGCTGTGCATTGGCGCTATGTGCCAGGTCACGTACATCATTGACGGACTCTTCAAGCTTTTGCATCGCATTTGTGTATTCCTCGTCGTGATAATGCTCTTGCTCCATACCTGATTTATATTGTTCTTGAGCGTAACGAATGGCATCTTCACATTTCTGGATACAGTCTTCAATCGATTGTCTTGTTGCCATATCGACTACCTCCTGCTCTCTTTGATTTAAAGAAGAGTGAATGTCTGCTCTCCTTCTTCATTAGTTTTAACCTTCCGAACGCATTCAAAAGTGGTAATCTTCGCCTATTTCCACAGTGAGGATACCTTGATGACCCCGTTCATGTTAAAATCGTCTTTGATGAGAATACCCATACATAAAGACGAAGAATTTAGGAGGTGTTTGTCATGGTGACAAACCCGTTTCCATATGCAGCAGATAACAAACGCTACCATACATGGAATTATCATTTACGGAATCACTTTGGCCACAAAGTGTTCAAGGTCGCGCTTGATGGTGGCTTTGACTGCCCGAATCGTGATGGTACCGTTGCTCACGGAGGCTGTACTTTTTGCAGTGCGGCAGGCTCTGGCGATTTTGCCGGTGACCGTGTCGATCCATTGGAGAAACAATTCAATGACATCAAAGAAAAAATGCACAAGAAATGGAAAGACGGCAAGTATATGGCTTACTTCCAAGCCTTCACGAATACCCACGCACCGGTGGATGTCCTTCGTGAGAAGTATGAGTCGGTCTTAAAGCAGGAAGATGTCGTAGGGTTATCGATCGCAACACGTCCCGACTGCCTTCCTGATGATGTCGTGGAATATCTTGCGGAACTCAATGAGCGAACCTATCTATGGGTTGAACTCGGACTTCAGACTGTCCATGAAGAAACTGCTTCGCTGATCAATCGTGCCCACGACTATCAATGTTACGTGGACGGAGTAAAAAAGCTGAGAAAACATGGCATCAGGGTGTGTTCACATATTATTAACGGCCTGCCGAAAGAGAATACAGAGATGATGATGGAGACGGCCAGGGAAGTAGCGAAACTTGATGTGCAGGGGATCAAGATCCATCTTCTGCATTTATTGAAAGGGACACCGATGGTCAAGCAGTATGAGAAAGGACTGCTTGAGTTCATGGACTTCGATGACTATGTAAAGCTTGTATGTGACCAGCTGGAGATCCTTCCTCCCGACATGATCGTCCACAGGATTACTGGTGACGGACCGATTGAACTTATGGTCGGACCGATGTGGAGCGTGAATAAGTGGAACGTCCTGAACGCGATTGATCATGAATTGAAGGAACGGGACAGCTGGCAAGGAAAATATTTTAATGTGGATGTGAAAGCATGAAACTGGAAAGAATTTTACCATTCGCCCGAAAGTTATTGGATAATGCGGTGAAACCGGGCGATATTACAATCGATGCAACACTCGGAAATGGACATGATACGTTGTATCTTGCTCAGCTTGTAGGGGAGAACGGAAGGGTTTACGGATTCGATATCCAAGAAGAAGCCATCCAGAATACGAGAGATCAACTCTCCACCCATGAGCTTCTAGACCGTGTAACCCTGTTTCAGCAGGGCCACGAAACCGTCATGAATGTCATTCCTCCTGTCCATCATGGAAAGATAACCGGAGCCATCTTCAATTTAGGTTATCTCCCCGGAGGTGACAAGGAAATCGTCACCCGTCCGAAGACGACCATATCGGCAATGAACCAGATTCTTGAAATGATGGCACCTGAAGGGATCCTCATACTCGTCATTTATCACGGTCATCCAGAAGGTGCCGTTGAACGCGACTACCTTCTGCGATATGTCGAGCAGCTCGATCAACATTATGTACATGTACTGAGATACCAATTCGTCAACCAACTCAATAACCCTCCATTCATCCTTGCACTGGAGAAAAGATAAAAAAAAGAGGGACGTACCTTTAGCACGCTAAAGGTACGTCCCTCACTGCTTTAAAGCAGTGCATCGGCGATGAGTTGGAATGATTTGAGTTTATCTTGGAAGTCATAAGTGATGGTGACCAGCATGATTTCATCGGTTTGGTATTGTTCGCTCAGTTCAAGGATTTCCCTCTTCACTTTATCAGGGTTTCCGACAATCATGCGCTTACGGTTCTCTCTCACGCGGGCTGCCTCGAAAGGACTGTATTGATAGGCAGCCGCTTTCTCTGGACTCGGTGTTCCCGTAGATCGCATCCCCTGTTCAATCATGATCAACGACAAGTCCATACTTGATGCGATTCTTTCCGCCTCTTCATCCGTTTCTGCACAAATCGTGAACACAGCCACTGTATTTTTCGGTTTGTCGAGATAGTCGGATGGGACAAAATTGTTGCGGTAAGCTTGTGTGTATTGCGGACCGCCTTCTCCGTTGATGAACTGCGCAAATGTATATGGCAACCCTTTTTGTGCCGCAAGCATTGCGCTCGAAGGACTAGAACCTAGCATCCACACCTCAGGCATCGATTCGATTTTCGGTGCCGCAGTCAACCCTTGATACGGATGGGAAGACGGCAGGGAATCCGTCAGATAACCAAGCAGTTCATCAATTTGTTCTGGATAACGATGGACATCCCGATGCTTGCCTTCGCTCAACGCCATGGAAGCCATCGGCATTCCCCCGGGAGCCCTTCCAAGGCCAAGATCGATCCGGTCGGGATTCAATCCTTCAAGTAAACGGAAATTTTCAGCAACCTTATATGAACTATAGTGCGGCAGCATCACTCCACCTGAACCGACACGGATCCGTGAGGTATTCTGTGCCAAATGAGCGATCAATACCTCCGGTGATGAGCCGGCAAGGCTCGGGGAATCATGGTGCTCCGATACCCAGAAACGGGTGAATCCCAGTTTCTCAGTCATTTGGGCAAGTTTCACTGTATGGTTTAACGCCTCTTGAGGGCTCATCCCTTCTGAAATAGGCGACTGATCTAAGACGCTTAATTTAATACTCAAGATTGGACATCTCCTTTATCTGATGTGAGTATTATTATCAATTCATCGGTAAAAAATGTCCAATCACATGCTTAAAGGGTGACGGCATAGAAGCCGTCACCCTTTATCATTCATACTTATTTGTAGATCAATACCTTACCGACAGTACCGTCAGCACTTTGACCTGTCACACGGAACTTCAATCCGTAATTCGGTACATCGCGGCCTGCATCTACAAGACCTTTATTGCTGTAGTCTGCACTGTCATCGAACAGTGGAGTCTGTGCAGTCTGATTATCTTTCATTGTGATTCCAAAAATACTTGAATAATCCAGGAACATCTTCTCAGACTTGTTCAAGCTGAATGCAGCATCGTGAACTTGGTAGCGTGTAGAGCCGACAGCCCCGTCACTCCAGTAGTTCGTGCTTTGATCTGCATCGACAATACCATTGAATCCTTCTCCAGGATGGATGCCTGTCCAGTTTTCACTGAATTGCTTATCAACGTACCATACGAGTAAGCCATCATCGAACGTCATCAAGCTTGCTCCGCGGCGGATGTTCGCAAGACCTTTATCCACCCCGTTATGACTACGCCATTCCAGCAAGTAGTAATGCTCGGAACGCTTGATTCCATCACTCTTGTCAAAACCATTCAACGTAAAGGCTGTTTCCCCTTCTGCATCATCAAACAATACTTCTTCGCCATCAACGACGATTGAGAGGTCATCAGCATATAAACCAGGGTTGGAAACCGCTGCATCCGTCACATATTCGATTGCGACTTCAACTTCTTGACCCGCGTAAGCAGATAGATCGAATGAAGCGTCAATCCAGCCATCCGATGAACCAGTGATCCCGTTACCAAGGTTTGCATCATATGGATTTTCGTTTGTTGTGAAGTCACTTGCAACAGGGTGACCATTCACTGTTACATATGCATAATCCCAATCCTTTTCAATATCATACCAAGCTTTGAAATTGAATTGAGCAGATGTTGCATTTGTCAGATCAACTTTTGTCGATAAAGTATTATGCAAGTCATCCGCACTTCCGGAGAAGTACTCATATTCACCGCTTGCCGGCTGATTGATCACTGTTTCTTTTTGTGGGAGATTCACTTTGATTACATCATTGTTCGTCCCTTTGGTATTCGCTTCATCAAGTATTCCTTCCAACCCTTTGGAATCGATATCTTCTAGAGCCACTTCTGAACCAGTCAACCAATTCCCTTTCGTCCCTTCATTATCGACAACCGCCGAAGCTTGAAGCATTTCTTTCATATACGGACTGAATCCAGTAGGCATCGTTCCAGGGATGTCACCCGCCCAGCTTCCGCTCGACATGATTGACCAGTAGCTGATTGGTTCACCTGCACCTGAATATTGAGTATCATACTCATCAGGCAGGCCAAGGTCATGTCCGAATTCATGCGCCATTACACCAACCGCACCGTCTTCAGGCTCAATTGTGTAATCATAAGCTCCCATCGTACCGCCCCAGTATGGAACAGTCGCTGTAGTACCAGGAAGTTTGTAAACTCCGCCAAGATTCCAGCGGTGAGACCAGATTGCATCAGAACCAAGGGAGCCTCCACCCGCTTCTTCACCCACACCAGAGTGAATGACCATCAAGTGATCAACCAATCCATCTGGTTCAAGGTAATTTCCGTCACCATCATAATCAAATCGATCCCACTGGTCATAATCCTCAAGATTGACATCGGGATCTGCAGCTGCTGCTTCCAATGCTTCTTTTACAAGGCCTCTTGCATCCACGTCACTGTCATCTTCGGTCGGATAGTTCCCCCCGTATTCAGCAGCGGACTTGCTTGCCGTATACCAGCCTGCAACTTCCCCTTCCACGGAATAGCTTCCGCCGGATTGCTGTTCATAGTATTGCTTCATGGATACATATGTTTTCCCATCCGGACCTGTCCATCCGCCTTCACCGAATAACATGTCTTGATAATGCTCGCGGGAATAGGCATCTTCTCCCTCATAATGCATGTCCGTTTCTTCAGGAGCCAGCGTGTTATGAGGCTTATCAGGATAGTCAACCAACAGGACGAGTACTTTATCGGTACGCATTTCACCATCGTATGCTTCTTCTTTCACCGATCCAGGACTGTTTTTCTTGGCTTGTCCCAATTTATTTCCTTTTCCTGAAGTCAAACTGTTATTTTTCATTTCCTCTTGCAATTTTACCTTTGTTTCTGCCTCTTTCCCATGAAGTTCCCCTTCTTCTTTCTTGGCACTGTCTGCTTTATTTTTAAGGAACTTGTTTAACGCTTTCTCTGCTTCTGCCGGGCTTGCGTTTTCTGCGATTTTCCCATTCTTCTTCAACATCTCGATCAGACGCTCATCGTTCGCAATGCCTAAGTCGAATGGTCCTCCATGACTGTGATCTTGCTTAACGGTCGGCTTCGCCAATACATTCTCCGGCACTACGGTCGAAGCTGATGCAGGTACCGCAAAAGCACCGATACTCAAGGCCGCCGTCATCGCCATCGATAAAACTTTACGTGTTTTCAACACGTCATTCCCCCTTCGTATGTACTATATTTTTACAACTAATTACAATATACAAGATTTTTCTGAAAAATCCATATATTCTGACAACATTTGAATATATTCGACTAGTAAAAAAATTAACAAGAGTCTTTCTGCTTACGTAAATTTAGAACGAAATGGAAAAAGGCTAGCCCTATTGTTATAGGACTAGCCAAAAAATATTTTCCCTTGACGCAAACACGCCAACATCCATTATTTTACTTTCTTTAACTTACGGTACATTTTACCATTCCAAAAGAAGAACTTTGTCACCCAACCTGCTTCTCCTAGGAATTCCTTTGAAAAAGCCTGGACCCTTTCCTGCCTCCTGGCTTTCTCATCGGACAGATAAACCCCGATCAATCCTTTATTGATCAAGCGGTGAAATCCTGCATGAGGAAGGCCGTTCGTGTGTTCATCCGCTTTCCTGAGGAAATGGATGAGTCTTTCCTTCAGGTGTTCCTCATCTTCATAATAAAAACAGAAATTCAGGTCGCCTCCCTCATGGTCCTCCTCTTGATCAATGAAATAATCGAGAAGGATATGAAGGCCCTGTATATAAGGAAAGTAACCACATTTGATTTTTTCAGTGTAAGAAGATTGAAAGTCCGGCCGGCTCGCGTAAGCCACAAGGCAAAAGATCCCGAGGGTCGAGCCTGAGCATGCAGAAAATTCGTACCAATCCATTTCCGGAAGGCGGGAACGATGAGCCTCAAACCACGATTTCAGCCTATCTTCCCTCTCTTCCTTCTTCACATGCTTATGTATTTGCAGATCACAATAATACGCACACAACTCCAGTAGCTCACGTTTGATCTGTTGATAATGTGGGATGGCAGCCAATGAATCCTGACATGTTCTGACGAGGTCGTGTAAATAGCCCGCATCATCCTGATCTTCACGGAGCGCATAATATTGAACGGGCTCAGCCCCGACAGTGAGTGCGTCTTTCATCGATTGATGAAGGAGCTCGAAATCCGCCGGATCGAGGGACGTACTGCGATCGCAAAGATTGTCAAGATAATCACTGATGGTTTGGTAAGCCACCGTGAAGCGGATCGTCTCCCTTTTCATCTTCTGCGATAAGATGGACAGGATCGATCCCCCTTCACAATGAAACGTTTTATGTTCGATACTTGCCAAAGCCTGATTCCTCAACTCTTCGTTTGGTATCGAACCGGCCCTTCCCTTCCAGTAATCCAACTCCTGATGAACGAGAGGAAAGATATCCCGGTAAACTTTTGTCATCAATGAAAAAGGACTTACAGGTACTGACAAGCACATCACCTCATTATAAGATATATCCCAATGCCTTCAGACGGCTTTCGACAAAGACCTTGGAATACTCGAAGATTTCTTCTCTTTCCGGTTCATTATAGATTTCATGATAGCATTTCGGCCACTCTTTATAATGCATCTCTGAAAGCGAAAGCTCATTGAACCATTTCTTGACCGCCTTTTTATCGACAATCTTATCATCGCCCGCCTGCATGACCAGAAGCGGGACATCAGGCATCTTGTCAAGATTGAGCTTCGCAAGTTTAATGGCTTGAGTGAGCTCCCTGTACCATCTGACGGAAACCTTTGTAATATATAACGTATCATTACTGTCAATTTCCCTTACATCCGCATTCCTCGTTGCCATGTCGACCGTTAGCCCAGACGGGAATTTCACCATTGGAGCAACCTTGTTCAGCCCAAGTGACAGCAGTTCCACAGGCTTCGAAGGTCCGTCCACAAGCCCCAGACATGGAGATGATAAAATCACCCCGGCAAGATTGATGTGCGATTCCTGAAGCATCCTTACTGCAATGAGCCCTCCCATGCTGTGGCCGATGAGGAATACAGGTAGATCGAATTGATAGGCAGCCTGCACCCAGTCTTTCACTTCTACCATATATTCGTCAAAGGAATCGATATGTCCTCTTTGCCTTCTTGACGTCATCCCCTGCCCCGGCAGGTCACCCATGATGACATGGAATCCCGATGACCGCCACATTTCAATGAGCCATCCATACCGGCCATGATGTTCCATTGCTCCGTGAATGATGACGATGACTGCTTTTGCCTCTTGATCTGTTTCCCATTTCCACATGGCAAACCCTCCTTAAATGTTTCTCAAATGGTTCGTATCTGCTACCATTATTATAGTAAATATTATTGAAAGGGGTAGTAAAAAATGCTCTATCCATATCATGATAAAAAACCTGTGATTGCAAAATCTGCATTTATTGCTGATTATGTAACGATTTCAGGGGATGTCGAAATCGGGGAAGAATCCAGTATCTGGTTCAATACTGTCATCAGGGGGGACGTAGCGCCTACCAGGATCGGTAGCAAAGTGAATGTACAGGATAATTCCATCCTTCATCAAAGTCCTGATAACCCCCTCATCCTTGAAGATGAAGTCACCGTGGGCCACGGAGTCATCCTACATAGCTGCAAAATCAGAAAAAAAGCCCTCATCGGAATGGGTTCGATCATCCTTGATAACGCCGAAATCGGAGAAGGCGCATTCATCGGCGCCGGCAGCCTTGTTCCCCAAGGAAAAGTCATCCCTCCGAACACCCTCGCCTTCGGCCGTCCCGCAAAAGTCGTGCGGGAATTGAACGAACACGACATCAGCGAAATGAAACGCATCTCCAGGGAATACGCAGAGAAAGGTCAGTATTATAAAAGCATCAAACCACTTTGACGCTTATACTTGGGATACCCCAACATTCCGATGATTACTCTTGTTAATTTACGGGATGTTGGGGTTAGGTTGGAGTGGATTTGGTACCGGGGTGTGGGGGTGGCGGTTGCGCGGGGATTTGTGCGTGGGTTGGTTGCCCGGATTTGAGCGTGGGTTGGTTGCCCGGATTTGAGCCTGGCTCGGGTTGCCTGGATCTGAGCCTGGCTTGGTTGCCCGGATTTGAGCCTGGCTCGGTTGCCTGGATTTGAGCCTGGCTCGGTTGCCCGGATTTGAGCCTGGCTATGCCAATCCCAAAATTTATCGGCCGTTTTTTCATTTTATCTGCCAAAAAAAATTTTTATCTGCCATTTTTTCATTTTATCTGCCATTTTTCCATTTTATCTGCCAAAATTTCGATTTATCGACCATTCTTCAAAAATCGACAATTATCGCAAGCTCGCGCACAAACAAAAACACTCGCTCACCCACTCAACAACTCACCCATTCCCACACCGAAACGCAGACCCCCCCAAAAAATGCCGAACCGACCGAACCACCGAACCCGCATCACAACCCAACTCCCACTTAAACCCCAACTCCCCCATCCAAGCACCACAACCATAAAAACACCAAATCCACCCCAAAACAAAAGCCAACACCCATAAAAAGTGTTGGCTTTCTCATACCTGTTATTACTTAAGAGCCTCAGCCTTCAAGACTTCAGCTTTGTCCGTACGCTCCCAAGGAAGGTCAAGATCGTTACGGCCGAAGTGTCCGTAAGCAGCTGTCTGCTTGTAAATCGGACGACGAAGGTCAAGCATCTTGATGATTCCTGCAGGGCGAAGATCGAAGTTGTTGCGTACAACATCAACGAGTACGTCTTCAGAAACTTTGCCAGTTCCGAATGTATCAACTGAAATGGATACCGGCTGTGCTACACCGATCGCATACGCCAATTGAACTTCGCATTTTTCTGCAAGTCCGGCTGCAACGATGTTTTTCGCTACATAGCGGGCTGCGTATGCCGCTGAACGGTCAACTTTCGTAGCATCCTTACCAGAGAAGGCACCGCCTCCGTGACGTGCATAACCACCGTACGTATCAACGATGATTTTACGTCCTGTAAGACCAGCATCCCCTTGAGGTCCACCAATGACGAAGCGGCCTGTAGGATTGATGAAGTATTTTGTGTTCTCGTCGATCAGTTCCTTTGGAACAACCGGATCGATGACATATTCTTTCAGGTTACGCTGGATTTGCTCCAGTGAAACTTCTGGATGATGTTGTGTTGAAATGACGATGGTGTCGATGCGGACAGGCTTGTCATTTTCATCATATTCTACCGTTACCTGAGTTTTACCGTCCGGACGAAGGTAAGGAAGGGTTTCTTCTTTACGAACTTCAGTCAATTGACGGGATAATTTATGTGCAAGTGAGATTGGAAGAGGCATAAGCTCCTTCGTTTCGTTACATGCAAATCCGAACATAAGACCTTGGTCCCCAGCACCGATCGCATCGATTTCAGCATCGCTCATTTGTCCTTCGCGCGCTTCCAGTGCTTGATCGACACCTTGTGCGATATCGGCAGACTGTTCGTCGATTGAAGTCAATACGGCACAAGTTTCAGCATCGAAACCATATTTTGCACGAGTGTATCCGATTCCGCGGATGGTTTCACGGACGATTTTCGGGATATCAACATACGTATTCGTCGTGATTTCCCCTGCAACAAGTACAAGACCTGTCGTTACGGATGTTTCACACGCTACACGTGCATTCGGATCATTCGTTAAGATCGCATCAAGAATTGAATCAGAAATTTGGTCACAAATTTTATCTGGATGTCCTTCCGTTACGGACTCAGATGTAAACAGACGACGTTTTGTTGACATTGAGGTTCCTCCTTAAGCATATTGCCGGCTTTCCCCGGCAAATGAATTAAACAGATACGGTACTCATTTCCCTAAGTAGTATGAAGTAAACATGGTTTTTTTATAAGGCAGAGTATGACTCCCTTATCTAAACTCATGAAATTTAGTCACCTTTGCTGCATGATAAAATAGAAAAAACCTTTCCTCCATAAAAGTACAAAGAGGAAAGGTTTCACATCATAGCCGCGCCTTTTCTCTCTTATCGTTCAAGGTTATCCACCTTGCCTCAGTTTAGCACCTTCGCTTAATGGGTCCTTCAAATTCCAAGGACCAACTATCTATTTAGCAGGTTGCTGGGTTTCATAGGGTCTGCTCCCTCCACCAGCTCAGGATAAGAGTATCCGTTCAAGGTACAATAATAACGTTAACGATACAGGGTGTCAAACATTTTTTCAGATGAAAAGTTTAACAGAAGGACGATCATGTTACGTGAGGAAACATGCTACCTCCGAGTTACGTTAGAAAATAGAAATATGATTAATTTCAAGCGGATTCCAGCAGTTGATTGGAGGGCGAAGCGAAGACGTAAGTAGTAAGGATGTTATGCGAGACGTTCCAGCTCCCGTGTTTAGAGGTAAGTGACCGTGGCAAGAGCCTCACAAATGTACCATGCCTAATGCCAGTCGCATCTTGTGATTCCTCCACTCGTATACACGCTTGCAAAAAAAGCAAAGCCTTCCACAGAATCAGGCGGCAATTTAATCCCCCATTTTAATAAGAAGAAAAACAAGATGCCATAATGCAGCCTAAATAATTTAAATATTACAAATTTAAGTCACATTATAAAAAACCGCTAAATAGTATAGACTAATAAATTAATTGTGTTATACTAATTTTTGAAAAGATACAACTTATGGGAAGTTAAATTTATATAAAGGAAGGGTTCTAATGAATTCAGTGAGCATGTCTAACGAGTTAACAGAATTACTTAGCGGGAAAAACATCAAAAATCAACTGTCTGTTTCACAATTAGTGGAAAAAGTCCTTCAACGAAATGAAGGCGTTTTAACTTCTTCAGGTGCGGTAAGAGCTGAAACCGGGAAATATACAGGACGCTCTCCTAAAGATAAGTTCATTGTCGAAGAGCCTTCAACGAAAGATAAAATTGATTGGGGAACCGTGAATCAGCCGATTTCCTCTGAATCATTCGATAAATTATACCATAAAGTCCTCTCATACTTAAAAGAAAAAGAAGAAGTATTTGTATTCAATGGATTTGCAGGTGCAGATCCCAAACATAGACTCCCGATCCAGGTCATCAATGAGTTTGCCTGGCACAATCTATTTGCGCATCAGTTGTTCATCCGACCGGAAGTGGAAGAGTTATCTTTACACAACTCCGAATTCACGATTGTGTCGGCTCCGAATTTCAAGGCTGACCCTGCCGTTGATGGAACAAATTCTGAAACATTCATCATTGTTTCATTTGAAAAGCGCATCGTCCTTATCGGTGGTACGGAATATGCGGGGGAAATGAAGAAATCCATTTTCTCTGTCATGAATTACATGCTTCCTGAAGCAGATATCCTTTCCATGCACTGCTCGGCAAATGTGGGCCGTGAGGGGGATGTCGCATTATTCTTCGGATTATCCGGTACCGGTAAAACAACTTTATCCGCTGACCCGAACCGCCGCTTGATCGGTGATGACGAACATGGCTGGTCCCCGAACGGTGTATTCAACATCGAAGGTGGCTGCTATGCGAAATGCATCGGTCTGACTCGCGAAAAGGAACCTCAGATCTTTGATGCGATCCGATTCGGTTCCGTATTGGAGAACGTTGTCCTTGATGATGAATCCCGCATCGCGGATTATGATGATAACTCCCTGACGGAAAACACACGCGCCGCTTATCCGCTTCAAGCGATGGAGAACATCGTTGAACCGAGCGTTGCAGGTCACCCGAATACGATCGTCTTCCTGACTGCGGATGCATTCGGCGTACTTCCTCCGATCAGCAAGCTGACAAAGGAACAGGCCATGTATCATTTCTTGAGTGGATACACGTCCAAACTCGCTGGAACAGAGCGCGGCATCACTTCACCGCAAGCAACATTCTCTACTTGCTTCGGATCACCATTCCTGCCGTTGGCAGCGACTCGTTACGCGGAAATGCTCGGTAAGAAGATCGATGAGCATAATGCGGAAGTTTACCTCGTCAACACCGGTTGGACAGGTGGAGAATATGGTGTGGGTAACCGCATGAAGTTGTCTTATACACGCGCCATGGTTCAGGCAGCGCTAGAAGGTGAATTGACGAACGTTGAAACAGAAAAAGACGAGATCTTCGGCCTGAACATCCCGGTTCATGTACCAGGTGTTCCTGATGAAGTCCTTCAACCTGTGAAAACATGGGCAAATGAAGAAGCATATAAAGTTAAAGCAACGGAACTTGCGCGTCAATTCAACGATAACTTCAAGAAATTCAATGATGTTCCTGTCGAAATCGAATCAAAGGGCGGTCCATCAGTAAAATAGTCGTAAACAAAAAAACCAGCTTACTCACTTTATGATGTGTAAGCTGGTTTTTACGTGTCATCAAAAGGACTCCTTCCCTTTCAACAAACGCTAAAGCCCCTTCTTCCGTCCGGTAATCAAATTCCAAAGGAACACGATTACGGCAATGACCAATAATAGATGGATGATTGCGCCGCCGATCTTGAAAATCAGTCCTAAGAGCCACAGGACGACAAGGATCCCGATGATGGTCCACAACATGTCTACCGCCTCCTTCATCATGTATTGATGCTAACTTTCCCTAAAAGTCCTGTTTTAAAACAAAAAGATCATTTACTGAAAATTACGCTTTACTAAATATTAGAAATTTTGGTAATATATCAATTAAAACTTATAAAGGGGATAGGGGTAATGATCAGAATATTGACAAGAGCGGATGACGAAAAATGTCAGCAGTTGATTCAACAAGAACCTGCAGAGAACTTATTCATCATCGGGGATATTGAAGCATTCGGTTATGAACAGGATTTCCAGAGAATCTGGGGTGATTTCGACGAACAGGGAAATTTAAGGGGAATCCTCCTCAAATATAGAGAAAACTTCATTCCCTACTCTCAAGGTGAATTTGATGCAGAGGGATTTGCTTCGATCATCAATGAATGTAAGGACTTTTCAATCATGTCGGGGTTGAAGGCCGTAACCTCTAAAGTGGAGCCGTTCCTCACAAAGAAACACAAATCGAAACGACAAATGTATTATGCCAAATTGGATCACCAGAAATCGTTATCGGACGAAAAGCTTGATCATGTTATGGAAGCAACCGTTAATGAACTGCCTAGACTGGTTAACCTCCTGAACAGCATACCTGAATTCAGTGGCGGAAGTTTTACGGTCGAGAAAAGAAGGCATGGGATCGAGAAAGGAGTGGCCCGCAGTTATTTCATTGAAGAAGACGGTCAGTATATTTCCTCCGCTTCCACGACTGCCGAAAACAGCATGTCAGCGATGATCGTTGCTGTCTGCACCCACCCTGATCATAAGAAAAAAGGATACGCAACCCAGTGCATGACCAAACTGTGCAGGGATGTCCTCGAGGAAGGCAAGGAGCTATGCCTTTTCTATGACAACCCCGAGGCAGGAAGGATTTATAAACAGATTGGCTTTGAGGACATCGGATACTGGATGATGTATAAATTTTAAATGAAAAATAGGAGGATCCCTAATCAAGGATCCTCCTATTTTCATCAAGCCACTGCATCCGTACGATGAGTGATCAACTTTGCCTGAACTAGGCGTTTTCTAACCGTGATACCGATCCAACTAGCCAAAAATGCTTTGATCAGTCCGACTACGATAAAAGGATAAACCCCTGCAGCCATCGCCTTCCCCCAGCTGAGGTCGGCGACAACCTTCAATTGGATCATCCCGATGATCAGAATGACGACCATTCCGATTGTATTCGCCACCATCGCCATTGTAAGGTTGAACGCTGTCTTCTCCAGGATGAGACCCGTAAGAAAGGCGGCGATGATGAAGCCGAAGATATATCCGCCAGTCGGTCCGACAAGCACCTGTGCTCCTCCGCTGAATCCAGCGAACACCGGGACACCGACTGCTCCAAGTGCTGCATAACCGATCATCGAAAACGAGCCATATCGACTGCCGAGTATGGTGGCCGTAAGCCCCACCGCCAACGTTTGTCCGCTAATCGGTACAAGTGGAAGTGGAATTTCAATCTGCGCAAAGATCCCTGTGATAGCGGCAAAAATGGCGCACTGGATGATCATCCTTAATTTCTGTCCATTCATGACCTGTACTCCCCTTTTTGTAAACTCTATATATTTTAAAGTTAACACATTTACACCGGTTCGGAAAGTGAATTTTCACCTTTGAAAACTTTTTCCACGAACCAACGAATCAGATAGGAAAGCACCATATAAATGAAGAATGACCACAAGGGATGCCAATGATATGCCTTGTAGTAATCAAGCCATCTAAATAAGGGTTCACTGATGAATGAAGCCCCTCCCGCCAACACGACATTTGCTACAAAGAAGGCCTTCCCTTTAGGAAAATATAGATAAAGGAGCATATAGGTGACCGGGATCAATCCATAATCAAATAGATAGGCCTTTGGATAGATGGGAAACAATTCTGTCGGATACCCCCACCAGCCGAGCTCAAAGCCAAGCCCATCCAGATTCGACGCCACCAAAATCCAAGTAAGTCCGAGAAATAACACCTTAGGCAGTTGCTTGCGGTTCACCAGTTTAAAGAAAATCAGCCAAAAAATGATTATCAATGCAATGATCAGCCACCATTTAAACGTAAGGAAATTATGTTCTAACCAGTAATCAATGTTCAATTTTGTAGACTTCATCAGTTCCTTGTGCACAAAGTCATATTGTTTCATCCGTCTACCTCGTCTTTTTACTAGTTTAAGGTTTAGTATGTACATATTCCCTCAAAAAGGATCCCAATTAATTCAAGTGAGGTCAAAAGATCATCTTTTAATCGAAATCAAAAAAAAGAACCCGAAAAGGGCTCTTAATTCGTTGTATTCAATGAGATCAACTGATAGAAAATCGTTGTTTTGTCTTCATGCCACTGAATCTTTTCTATTTTGGCGTATCCTCTTGAAGGGCTTTTTTTGGTTGTCTTGACCTCAATCGGGGTATGGATCGGATAAAGACGGTATCCCTCTTTCTCCAATTGGAACAAGTTATCATCCACCCGAATTTCTTTTCCTTTCGTGACAAGTAACGTATTAAGCTCAAGCCCCATTCCCATGGTGATTCCCCTTTACACCTGTTTTTTCATCCACTCACAGAGCATCTGGACAATTTCACGGTTTTTCAACGGCGGGAAATAATGGGTAAATTCATTGAAATAATAAGTTTCCACTTTCTTTCCTGCCTCTTTCAACCTTTTTTCTAATCTATATGCGTGATGTATTGAAACGTTCTCATCTTTTTTTCCGTGTATGATCAAGACCGGGACGTCCAGTTCCTCGACCGAGTCCAGCGGTGTCCTCCACTCATAACGTTCCGGATATTTATTCGGGCTCCCGCCGATCACTCGTTTCATCATCCTGCGGAGATCCTTTCTTTCCTCATAGGTAAGAAACATATCCGATACCCCTCCCCATGTGACGATGCTCGTGACCCCATTGGTTCCGATCCCGGTCAGGAGCGCCATGACGCCTCCCCTTGAGAATCCGAAAACATGGACACGCCCCTCTTTCACTCGCTCATGCTTTTTTAAAAGTTGAAGGGCCGAAAACGCATCCTCCCGGTCATCCCCGGCAAAATCCTCGTTCCCTTCCCCTCCCCTGTTGCCTCGATAATAGGGAGCGAACACGATGAAGCCTTGCTGTGCAAATTGAGCAATCCGGGCTGGCCTCACCATCCCGACTCCTTTAATGCCGCCCCTTAAATATAGAAAACCGTCATATTGCCCGTCGCTTACCGGCTGTGCCAGTAGGCCCTTCACTCTCAATCCTCCGGAATAGTAGACGATTTCATATAGTTCGACATTTGGATTCGGAGAAGGAAATAAGGTCTTTTTTACGACTGTTCCGTTCTTCATACTCTCTTCCTTTCAAAAATGGGCACTGGGTATTCACACATTTTTTGCCCAACACATAGACTATTTTATCAAATCTCACACTGGAGTGATTAACACTCTCCCATAAAAGCATCCTACCCCTCTGTAAGAGAACAGAAACGCCAGAGAGGGGATGTTTTGTGGTTATGCTTCATTTTAAGGAGGAAAACATTCATGAAAAGATGGACCAGAATCGTCTCGAGCCTGCTACTGACGATCTTATTGACCATTGGACTGACAGCCTGTAGCACCGAAAAAAATGAGAATCAGAAAGTTCGGGTTGCCGAAGTGACACGTTCCATATTCTACGCTCCCCAATATGTCGCCCTTGAAAAAGGTTTCTTTAAAGATGAGGGTCTTGATGTCGAACTCACCACCACATGGGGCGGTGACAAAACGATGACCACCCTTCTTTCCGACGGAGCAGACATCGCGCTTGTTGGTTCTGAAACGTCCATTTACGTTCATAGCCAAGGAACGGATGATCCAGTCATCAATTTCGCCCAGCTTACTCAAACGGACGGTACCTTCCTTGTTTCGCGTGAAAAGGTTGAAGATTTCGATTGGGAACAGCTAAAAGGCTCAACTTTCCTTGGACAGCGAAAAGGTGGTATGCCTCAGATGGTAGGGGAATATGTACTGAAGCAACACGGCATCGATCCCCATAACGATTTGAACTTGATCCAGAATATCGACTTTGCCAATATCGCCAACGCTTTCGGTTCAGGAACCGGTGATTATGTACAGCTGTTCGAACCGACTGCCTCCATCTTCGAAAAAGAAGGCAAAGGCTACATCGTCGCTTCATTCGGAACGGAGTCCGGCCACGTCCCATATACAACGTTCATGGCAAAGGACAGTTACATGAAGGAAAACAAAGAAGCTGTTGAAAAGTTCACAAATGCATTGTACAAAGCACAAAAATGGGTGGCTGACAGCTCTCCTGAAGAAATCGCCAAAGTCATAGAACCATATTTCGCCGATACAGAGCTTGATATCATTGAAACCGTGGTCGACCGCTACAAATCCCAGGGATCCTACGCAACTGATCCGATCCTGGATACGGAAGAGTGGGAAAACCTGCAACGCATCATGGACGAAGCCGGGGAACTGCCGGGGCATGTCGACCACGAGACACTTGTGAATACTTCGATCGCTGAAAAAGCAAGTAAATAAGGAGTATACGGTTCTTGGAGCGGTTTGTTTTGGTGCTAGGGGGTTGTTTGGTGCCTGGCACAAACCACCGCTCTTCACCAAAATCTATACACAGGGCTGACTCCTTGTCAGCCCTTCCTTAATATTAGAAAGACTGGAGGCGCATGAATGTGAATTTCCTGTGCTTAGATAAGATTCATCACACTTACTTTACCCCGAAAACGGCAACGAATGCCCTGTCCGATATTTCATTTGAAGTGAATGAAGGTGAATTCATCTCTTTCATCGGACCGAGCGGCTGCGGGAAGACGACTCTTCTTTCGATCATCGCCGGGTTGATCAAGCCAACAGAGGGAAAGGTGCTTTTGCATGGCAAACCTGTCGGGTCCGGGAAGAATCAGATGGGGTATATGCTTCAGCAGGACTATTTGTTTCCTTGGAAAACAATTGAAGAAAACATCTTTTTAGGATTGAAGATCATGGAGACCTTTTCAAATGAAAAAAAGCAAAAGGTCTATGAATTACTCGAGGAGCTTGGCCTTTCTGGAGTGGAGACCTCCTATCCGAGAGAGTTGTCGGGGGGGATGCGGCAAAGGGTCGCGCTTATCAGGACACTTATCACCGAACCGGAGATCCTGCTGTTGGATGAACCTTTTTCTGCGCTTGATTATCAAACGAAATTGAAGCTTGAAGATCTTATTTTTACAACCTTGAAAGCTTTGAATAAGACAGCTGTGCTCGTCACCCATGATATTGGAGAAGCCATTGCGATGAGTGACAGGATCATTCTCTTTGCCTCAAAGCCTGGGCGGGTGCATAAAGTATTTGAAGTACCACAGGAGTTGAAGGAACTAAAGCCGTTTACGGTGCGGAATCATGAAGCGTATCCGCCATTTTTTCAAACGATCTGGAAGGAGCTTGAGGGCCTTGAATCAGGAAACCATTAAGAAGAAACATGCTGAATACATTCATTCGCTTCGGAAAGAGAGACGGCTGGTATGGTTCTATCAGGCTTTGATTTTTGTGGTGTTCTTCTCCCTTTGGGAAATTTCAAGCCGCAACAGCTGGGTCGACCCACTGATTTTCAGCTCACCGTCTAAGATCTGGGGATTGTTCCTGGATAAATTAGCGGACGGAAGCCTCATAGCAAATTTATCGGTGACACTCGGGGAAACCATTCTTGGATTCATATTGGGGACATTGCTTGGGACGATGCTCGCCGCGCTCCTTTGGTGGTCACCCTTCCTGTCCAAAGTATTGGATCCCTATCTTGTCATCCTTAACGCTATGCCAAAGGTGGCACTCGGGCCGATCCTGATTGTCGGACTTGGTCCAGGATTCACGTCCATCATCGCGATGGGGACCGTCATTTCCGTCATCATCACAACGATTGTCGTCTACACTTCGTTTAAAGAAGTTGATCCCAACTATTTGAAAGTCATGATGACGTTCGGTGCCAAAAGGGGGCAGATGTTCAAAGAAGTGGTCCTTCCGGCATCATTCCCCACGATCATCTCAACGCTGAAAGTAAATGTAGGTTTATCCTGGGTCGGGGTCATCGTCGGTGAATTCCTTGTATCTGCAAAAGGACTGGGGTACATGATCATTTACGGATTCCAAGTGTTCAATTTCACGCTCGTCCTCCTCTCCCTGCTGGTCATTGCCGTGTTTGCGACAATTATGTATAAGGTTGTCGAACAATTGGAGAAGAGATGGATCAAGTCATGAATTGTAAATGTTTTAAGGCAAGTTCCACTACTTTGTCTTTCATGATGAAGCTGAATTCAGGGTGAGTCTGCATCTCGGCAAGCTCGCCTTCCCATAGCTTGTAACCATTGGTTTCAAGGTAATCTTTCTTCCTCACCAGCTCTTCCGCTTGGGCGAAGAAAATCGTCTTTACGAATGGGTCACGGTCATATACCTTATATTCCCCCACAAAAGTGGGTTCGGTGATGACACCGCCTGTTTCTTCAAACGTTTCCCTGATGGCCGCTTCTTCAAGCGTTTCCCCCTTCTCCCTCTTTCCCCCGGGGAATTCGAGGCCTCGCTTCTTATGATGGGTCAGCAGCCATTTATCCTCATAACGGCAAATAACGAGGACATGCTGTGAATCCTGTCCGAAGAAATGTTTTTGAAATGCAAGTTCCACTTTTACACCATTGGCATCGATAAATTGTTCCATGAGCATTCACCTCTCCTTTATCTAATCACAAATAAAAAGCATTGGTCCACAATTAAGTATGGGGACCAACACTTTTATCCATCTCAGTAGCGGGGAGTATCCTCATCCAGGATACGCATGCTCTCAATATGTTTCTTCGCTTCTTCATCACCTAGATCATGGATCATGCTGTATACCTGTCGTAGGTTTTCATCGTATGCATCATTCTGTCTGTCAAAATGATACTGGATATACGGGACATGGGCACGATAGAAATTCTGCCAATCAACTGAATGGCTTGAGTCAAAGATTTCACGCAATCTGGTTATCTCTTCATCCGTTGCCGAAATTTTAAAGTTCCATGGTGAATCCGTCGAGCTCCTTGAAATTTCACCCGTGGCGATTTCAATATAATAGTCATGACGTTCGTCCAAGCTTTACAACCCCTTCCGTTTTATATCATTCTTTTTCCTCATTTGAACGTTTTCTATTCACTCCTCGATCTAAACGAAAAGCGAGGAGGGAATAGTGAAGGATGTCTAGGCAAGGAATCGGGCAGATTGCCTTATAAGAGTGAAAATTAATTGGAGATAACATGAATATTGTCTGTATTCTTAAGTATAGTATCAGTAAGAATCGATTTTTAATGGCAAGGCGCTTATCATAGAAGATTTCGGGTAAATACAAAATAAAATCTAGAGTAATTCCATCTCATTTCTGTTAAGATGGATGAAAGGGAGGTGAAGTGCATGAAGTTGATTGAAGAAATTTATGAAATGTACCGCGGCAGAATCAAAGGTACAGACGAAGACTTAGACCTCATTGCCCTTACGATCTTAGAAGATACTTCCAGAAACGAGATTATCGAACTCATCCAGGAGATGGAAACGGAAGAACTGGAATATTTCCTGCGACTATACATATTCGAAACATTGAAAGAAAAATGGTCAAAAAGTGAAGAACGAGTCAGGCTGGAACGTAAAAGCCTCCATTGACCCCTTACAAAAAGCCTTAAACAGCAAATACTGTTTAAGGCTTCTTTCTTATCCTTTCAAATCGACTGCCTGCCCTTTGGTCGGATGTGGTGCATGATTCGTTTGCATATCCCTGAGCATGACGGTTACATTGGCTGCCTGAGTGGACATTTGACTCTTTAACAGATTCATACTGAGTGTGTGCTGAAGTTCCGCTACCTGCTTCCCCATGATGGAAGATACATTCACGGTAATCCCTCCCTTCTCTTTCATCATACCAAAATCACCCATCTTTCAAATAGAGCGGATACGAGCAATGTGCGGGACTATTATACTAGGGAACGCATTTCAAAAAAATGTAGAAATTAAAGACTGATATTACCACCTGCTGTGATAAAATAATGGATAAAAGGGGGCCAGAGCTGTGTCTTTAACACTTGTGTTGATTATTGCAGTCGTTATATGCATCCTGGTGATTTTCGTCAGTGCCTTGACAACGTCGAAAGCATATACGACCGTTAAGCATACCATTGATCCGCTTGAAGATAACCCACACCTGAAGCATATGGATGAACAGAAGGAAGATTCAGGCGATGAAAATCAAAAATAAGTAGAAGCAAATAAATCCCCCCGGCGATAAGTGCCGGGGGGATTTTCAATATTAAGCAAATACTTGCTTTAAGTCTTCTTTACTTTGACTGAGCCAGAACTTCATTAATTTCTTTGCGCCTTCCAAATCATGAAGCTTCGCCTGTCCGCATTGCTTTTCGTTTGCAGCGGGAATTTCCTCGATTTCGACTGCTTCCTCCATTGTCGCTTGGAGCAGGTCAATGATTTCTTCCACCTTAGGCTCACCACTGACAACAAGATAGTATCCTGTCTGGCATCCCATCGGAGAAATGTCGATAATATCAAAGTGAGCATAAGGTTCTGCATATTTACGGATGGTGAATGCAAGCAGATGCTCCAGTGTGTGTATGGAGTCAGGCTTCATTGCCTGTTTATTTGGCTGACAAAAACGGATATCGAATTTATTTACAAGGCCGTCACTGCCAACCTTATGCACTCCACAATGTCTTACATACGGTGCTTTCACCGCGTTATGATCTAGTTCAAAGCTTTCTACTGATGGCATATATGATCACTCCCATTGATTTCTATTCTTAGTATAACGTAAATTCATAGTAATTTCATCAACTTAATATGTTTTGAGTTCTTTTTTCTTTTCCATCCCTGTTACACACTTCGCCATTAGGGGGTTTCGGCCCTCTTTACAGTTATATTTCAATTCAGGAACCATCTCCTTTCATCAATATAGGAATGTTTGATATAGTAGAAGAAAATAGACGAGGAGATCACAGAATGAAACGCGTTTTATTGTTACTTTTCCGATTTTACCAAGTCGTCATCTCCCCTCTGAAACCCCCGACTTGCCGATTCTATCCGACCTGCTCACATTACGGAATGCAGGCTGTGGGGAGATTCGGTGCTTTACGGGGAGGTTATCTTACGATCAAAAGGATCGTGAAATGCCATCCCTTCCATCCTGGTGGAATCGATCATGTTCCCGAGGAATGGCCATCACGCAAGACCGAAGACTAGCTCCCATACTCGGAGGTGGTCTTTTTTTATGGCTGTTTCTTAAGCATTATTGCTTTAGAAGGATCAAGTAGTGGTTGAATTGCCCTCCAGGTACTCGCTTTCCGCGGGGCGTGAGTTGAGCCTCTTCGGGCAATGCCTTGCAGGGTCTCTACTTTCACGCAATTCCCGTAGGCGAAGCCGAAAACCGGAAAGGAAAATCCACGTGCCTCCTATGTGATAAATCTAAATAGATCAATTCACGCGCCGAGTTTGTGGACCAGACCTTTATACGGAAAGATAAAATGTGAAAACCCACGAATATCAGAGTGCTAACCGCAGTAGAGATTTTTGCCTTCGTGCCGTGTTCTTACCTTCTATTCCATTAAGAAACGGGAGGTTCAATAAGAACTAAACTAAGCTACAAACTTTATTCAAATTAAGTTGTGTAGGCTTATCATTATTCATAACCGATTCCAGCGGTTGATTGGAGTGCAAAACGAAGACTCCTGCGGGAAAAGCGAGTTAGGTGAGACGTGTCTAACTCCAGTGGTCTGCTCCCGTTTGAAAATTAACCTTCGACTTTTGAGGCAAAAAACGCCTCTAAAGACGAAGAACATTTTTCAAAGGGAGCAAAACGCCCACTTCCGTTTTTCGGACCCACAGGAGCGAGAGCGACGAGGAGGCTCACCAACCGCCCGCGGAAAGCGAAGTTTTGCACGGAAATCAATAGCGGTGATGAATGGAATCAAATAAGTTGAGAAGTCAAAATAAACTTCTCCATTTAGGGCTGCCTAAAAACAAATCCAAAATCAGGGTAGCGTGAGTATCTTGACGGTTTCGTTCATATCAGGAGGCTCACGGGCTACCCGCTGAAAGCGAAGTCTTGCACGGAAATCAATAGCGGGGTTCAAAACAGTCACCCCCAAAATATCAACTAACTTTGCGAAAAGAGCCTTTTTTTATTTCCCTCGTCTTTCCTTTACGGATTAGGAAAAGATAATAACAAGCCATCCGAAAACTTTTACCTTGCCAATTTCGGCTCACGATAGTAAAATAACGTTTGTGCTAAATCGTAATCATTACAATTTATATTGCATATACATTGATGAACGAAAAGGAGGATATCCCTTGAACTATATTCGAATCGGTTTGTTTTTATTAATTTCATTTCTCCTCACTGCATGCGGGGCTTCTACCACTGAAAAGAAATCGGAAAATGAAGAGCTGGAAATTTACACAACGGTGTATCCGCTAGAGGATTTCACGAAAAAAATTGGTGGGGAGTATGTTGATGTCCACAGTATCTATCCACCAGGAGCAGATGAACATACGTTTGAACCTTCTCAGAAAGATATGATCGACATGGCGGAAGGTGATGTATTTTTCTATGTGGGCATGGGGCTCGAAGGATTTGTCGAAAAGTCCAAATCAATATTGGAGCAGGAAGATGTAACGGTTGTTCCCGCAAGTAAAGGACTTGAAATCGAGCATTCGGAAGATGAAGAGCATGATGAACACGGAGACGATGATCATGGCCACGAACATGATGGTGATCCCCATATCTGGCTCAACCCTGCTTATTCAAAACATATGGCGGACATCATAGCAGATACTCTGATTGAACAAATGCCAGAGCATAAAGAGGACTTCCAAGCAAACCTGAAAGAGTTGAATCGCGAACTGGATTCTCTTGATGCCGAATTTATGCAGATGGCAGAAGCCGCACCGCATAAAACGTTCTACGTTTCTCACGCTGCATACAGCTATTGGGAAGATCGTTATGGTCTTCACCAGGAAGCCATTGCCGGATTGAACACGTCGGATGAACCTTCACAGAAAGAATTGAAGGCAATCATCGAGAAAGGGAAAGAAGACGATGTCAACTACATCTTATTTGAACAGAATGTCTCATCCCGACTGACAGAGGTTGTCCAAAAGGAACTGGGTGCAAAATCACTGAAGCTTCATAACCTCTCTGTGCTGACTGAGAAGGATCTCCAGGAAGATGAAGATTATTTTTCACTGATGAGAAAGAACATTAAAACCTTGGAAAAAGCACTTCAATAGTCATCTTTCAACACCACCTGATTTAGGGTGGTGTTTTTTTATTTTATCTGTGTTTGCAAGTATGAATATATTTTTCCATTAAGTGGACAATAAGGGAAGCTAATGAAATGGTAAGGGAGAATTGGAAATGGATGAATTAGTTTTAGCACGATCTTTATTCGGGACCACGATGGCTTTTCATATTATCTTTGCAACCCTCGGTGTCGGGATTCCTTTGATGATCCTTGTGGCGGAGATCATGTTTCAGCGTACGAATGATCTTGATTATTCTGTCATGGCGAAGCGCTGGACGAAGGCGTTTGCGGTGCTTCTTGGCGTTGGGATTCCGACGGGCACGATTGCCGGGGTACAGCTGTCACTCCTGTGGCCTGGGTTCATGGAGGTCATCGGCCGGGTGATGGCACTGCCTTTTCAAATTGAGATTTATGCTTTTTTCATCGAGGCACTGTTTATGTCCATTTATGTATACGCAGCAAACCGGATCAAGCCTTGGATGAGGATTGTCAGTCTGGTCCTGGTGGCAATCGGGGGCCTTGCATCGGCCGTGTTGATTACGAATGTACATGCATTTGAAGGGACGCCTGCAGGTTTCGATATTGTGGATGGGAACATTACGAATGTCGACCCTTGGAAAGCGTTCTTCAATCCAAGTTTCTTTGTGACAGCCGGGCATGTCGCTTTATCTGCTTATGTTGCAGGGTCCTTTACGATTGCATCGGTCGCAGCGTTCAAGATGCTCAGACTTCCATTTGAATCACGAGTATACAAATTTCACGCAAAGGCGCTGATGATTTGCTTGCTCACTGGGGGAGTGTTCGCATTCTTCACCGCAATCAATGGTCATGAGTCCGCCCAGAAGCTTCAAGAATACCAGCCTGAAAAACTGGCTGCCGCAGAAGGTTTATTCGAAACCCAGACACATGCACCTCTATCAATCGGGGGATTTACCGATCGGGAAGAGCAAGAAGTGAAATGGGGCATCGAAATTCCTTGGGCATTGAGTTTCCTGGCAGGAAACAGCTTTGATACCGAAGTGATCGGATTGAATGACTTCCCCGAAGAATATTGGCCACCATTATTCGTGCATACGCTATTCAATGCGATGGTCGGGATCGGCTCACTACTGATCGTGCTTGCACTCGTTGCGTACGTATGGAAGAAGCTTTTGAAGAAGGACCGTTTTCCAAAGTGGTTGATGTGGCTTTTCGTTGCAGCCGGTCCCCTCTCCATCCTGTCAATTGAGTTCGGCTGGATCTTCGCCTGTACAGGTCGACAGCCATGGACCATTTACCGGATCCTGAGTACGGAGGATTCCGTCACGTCGACCGGTAACATCGCGACGCTGTTTGTCCTCTTCGTCACGGTGTATGCCGTATTGGCTGTTGCCGTCGTATTGGTCCTGCTTTATTATTTCAAACGCAATCCGCCTCAAAAGGATATCGATAAAGCAGAAAGCACGGAAATTCCACTGAATGTATAAGGAGGGATAAATATGACTCAAGTGTTAATCGCCATTACGATCCTTTGGGGCTTCGTTTTCATTTATGCCGTGATGGCGACGATGGACTTCGGTGCAGGCTTCTGGTCGATGCTGTATATCAACCATGATAAAACGAAAGCAACCAATATTGCCAACAGATATTTATCCCCGACGTGGGAAGTGACGAATACGTTCATCGTCGCGCTGGTCGTGGCGGTCTATAGCTTATTTCCAGGTGCAGCCTATTCCCTCGGGACCGTCCTGTTGGTTCCAGGTAGTCTGATCCTCCTGCTGCTTGCGATACGAAGCGCCTTTCTGGTCTTTTCACATGTCGCAGATGATTACCGCAAACCGTTGACCTACATAACAGGAATAACCGGACTATTGATCCCGGGGCTTTTAATCAGCGTCCTGCCGATTTCCCACGGTCCATATATCGACTTTGAAGATGGCCAGACGCTCCTTTTGGGCAAGCTCTTCACCAGTCCACATGAATATGCGTTCTTTGGTTTTGCAGTGGCAAGTACACTGTTTCTATCATCGCTCTTATTGGCGGACTATTCGAAAGCATCCCGTGAATTCGAGGCGTTCAAGGTGTATCGTCGTGATGCAATGATCATCGGTCCCATCTCGGTTTTGATGGCATTTTTAATCATGTTCACAATGAAGAATGAAGCAAACTGGATTTATGAGCGGATGATGGAGGATTTGAACATCCTGCTCATTTCCCTTCTTGGATTCCTGGTTGCCGGTGCAGCTCTCTTCCTTCCAACGAATAAAGAGGGATTGAAAGGGATGCCGCGAGTCGCTGTAGTGGCAGTTACCTTTCAGTATGTATTGGCAAGCTACGTATATGGAAAGGCTCATCTTCCATATATCATTTATCCGGAAGTGACGATCCAGTCGGGGTTTACAGACCCGAATTCGTTCAGGGCAGTGTTCATCACTTATATCGTAGGCTTCATCATTCTTTTTCCAGGCTTTGTCTATTTCTGGAGTCTATTCATGAATGATAAGCGTTATTTAAGGCAAAAAAGTTAAAAAGAAGGCCTGGAGTTGTTGTCCAGGCCTTCTTTTAATCATTTGTATATGTTGACCTATAAGGAAAACTCTTCTGTGAATGATGTTACTTCATTCATTCGCTTCTCGTTCAATCCAACCCCGATTCCCGGCTTTTCGAATCGTTGCACAGAGCCTTTTTCAACTACAATCGGAGTATCGATAATATCTTCTTCCCAGTACTTCGATGAAGAGGATATGTCCCCCGGGATCGAAAAACCGTCCAAAGTGGCAAGACAAATATTATGGGCACGGGATACGCCGAATTCAATCATCCCCCCGCACCACAGTTTGATGCCGTTATCCTGACAAAGTTGATAGATTTCCAGTGCTGGGTTATACCCTCCCACTCTGCCCAGTTTGAGGTTGACGACACCGCAGCTATTTAAATGGATCGCACTTTTCATATCATGAGGGGTGACGATGCTTTCATCCAGGCATATAGGGGTATTGATCCTCCCTTGTAAAATGCTGTGTTCGACGAGGTCATCGACCCCAAGTGGCTGCTCGATCATCTCGAGGCCGAATTCGTCAAGTTCCTTCAGATGGTCAGCGTCTTGGAGTCCGTACGCTGAGTTTGCATCCGCGAGAAGCGCCAGGGAAGGAAATGCAGCACGTAAAGCACGGACAATTTCAATATCCTCGCCTTTTGAAATCTTGACCTTGATCCTCTCATATCCTTCTTCAAGCAGCCCCTTTGCTTGATCAATCATTGCTTGGGTTCCGTTCGCACCGACGACGGCACCTGCCAGTACACTTCTTCGTGTACCCCCGAGGAGGTTCCAGAGCGGTGTGTCCAGCTGCCTTGCATAAAGGTCCCAGATCGCCATTTCAAGCGAGGCCTTTGCCATTGCATTCCCCCTGACGGATTGAAACATCATACCAAGCTCACGGGGATGGGCCAATCCATGACTTTCAATCAGAGGGATCAACACATCCTTCAACATGTGATAGCAGGTTTTCACCGTCTCCTCCGTATACCATGGAGTCGAGAATGCCACCACTTCACCCAGCCCTGTGACCCCATCTCTATCAACGGCCTCGATGATGATTCCTTCCCTTCGTTCCACTTTTTGAAGGTGAGTGTTGAATGGGGATTTGAGAGGCATCGTAATGAGATGCAGTTTAATCCTTTTAATGTTCATCCCGGAACCTGCCTTTCTCCCATTCATCTCTCAATATCCTTCTGAGGATCTTATTGGACGCATTACGTGGGATTTCCTCCACGAATACAACCTTCTTTGGCTGCTTGTACGGAGCCAGATGCTGACTGCAGAATGACTGGATATCACTACCGCTCAATACGCTCCCTTTACTTTTAACAACGAATGCACATGGCACTTGGCCCCATTCGTCACTTGAAACCCCCGCTACACCTACATCTTCAACGCACGGATGCGAAGTGAGCACGCTTTCGATTTCTGCGGGGTAGACGTTCTCCCCGCCGGATATGATCAAATCAGAACGGCGGTCGAGGACGAACAAGAACCCTTCTTCATCCACATAGCCGATATCCCCTGTCGATAGCCATCCGTCTTGAAATGATTCTTCATTCGCTTCTTCACGGTTATAGTATCCTTTGGTCACATTCGGACCTTTCACCGTGATCTCACCCTCTTCGAAAGCCTTTGCCTCCCCTTCTGGATTGAGGATCTTGAGTTCTGAAGGAAACAGGGGCTTCCCGGCAGAGCCGAGCTTGGATAAACTATATTCCGGCGATAGTGTGACGATTTGAGAAGATGTTTCCGTCATGCCATATGTTTGATAAACAGGAATCCGTTTATCTTTGCATGCCTCGAGCATCGGAAGGGGTGCCGGCCCTCCCCCTAGAAGCATACAGCGGAAATTCGCGTGATAAGATGATTCGCCTACATCCTTCAAGAGCCGTTGAAGCATGTTACTGACCGCAGACATGATCGTGATGGAACCGTTCATCAATTCTTCATTGATCCGCTTCACATCAAACTGCTCAAAAAGGCGCACATTCATACCATATATGACGCTTCTCATCAAAATGGAATATCCACTGATATGGAATAATGGCACAGAGCAAAGCCAGGTATCATTTTCACTTATACCGAGGTTCAAAGAAGAGCCGATTGCGCTCCACCAGTGATTTCCGTACGTCTGAAGCACCCCCTTCGGAGCACCGGTCGTCCCGGAAGTATACATGACCGAACATACTTGGTCCAACTGAAAATGATCCTTTATCTCCACAGGTGCTGGATTCGTTGCTTCAAGATCTGAAATTTTCACTTTCCTTACATTCAGAGTTTCGACTTTTTCATAAAAGGCATCATCCATAATGACCGTATTCAATCCCATGTCCTGGATCTGGAATGAAAGTTCCCTCGTACTTAGCCGGTGATTCAGGAGCACGGTTGCAAGGCCTAATTGCTGTACGGCATGTATGATGGTGACTGCTTCGACCGTGTTCTTTATCATCAACCCGATGAATTGCTTTTCGGAACCATGGATAAGGCTCTGGATCCTTCCCGCAGTCTCGATGGTCATATCCCACAGATCGCGAAATGAATAATCGCGTGCATCACTCCTCAGGGCAATCCGGTCTGGTGTCAAGAACGATCGTTGTTTAAGCCAATTCGGCATTTGTTGGGATGTCATAATGCTTCTACTCCAATTCAAATAATAGTTTATCTTCATAGGCTACGGCCTTCCGATGTAACATATACACGCGCCCCGCTTACAATTGGGGCCGGGACTTAGGACCGTGATTTCCAACCAAATGAAAAAGCCTGATGAATCCGTCGAGATTCATCAGGCTCACCCTCTATTAAGGGAAACGAGGGAATTGTCCGAAGTCTGGTTTGCGTTTTTCTTTGAACGCGTCTCGACCCTCTTTTGCTTCGTCTGTTGTGTAATAAAGCAATGTAGCATCTCCTGCCAGCTGCTGAAGACCAGCTAACCCATCTGTATCCGCATTGAATGCAGCTTTAAGGAAGCGTAGTGCAGTCGGGCTCTTTTCAAGCATTTCAGAAGCCCACTGTACCGTCTCTTCTTCAAGTTTCTCATAAGGTACGACCGTATTGACAAGGCCCATCTCAAGCGCTTCTTCAGCATTGTATTGACGGCACAGGTACCAGATTTCTTTCGCTTTCTTGTGTCCGACGATGCGAGCAAGATAACCTGCACCGTAACCAGCATCAAAGCTTCCCACTTTAGGGCCGGTTTGACCGAAGATCGCGTTATCCGCTGCAATCGTGATATCACATACAACATGAAGCACGTGGCCTCCACCGATTGCGTAGCCAGCTACCATCGCGATGACCGGCTTAGGGATGACACGGATCAAACGCTGTAAGTCCAATACGTTCAAGCGTGGAATTTCATCTTCGCCAACGTATCCGCCATGTCCGCGTACACTTTGGTCCCCGCCTGAACAGAATGCTTTCTCGCCCGCGCCCGTTAGGACGATTACACCTACTTTGGAATCATCACGTGCATAAGCAAATGCGTCGATCAATTCCATAACGGTCTTCGGACGGAATGCATTGCGCACTTCCGGACGGTTGATCGTGATCTTGGCAATCCCATTATATGTTTCATATAAAATATCTTCGTAGTTTCTTTCTGAAACCCATTCAAAAGCCATTTAAACATCCTCCTTTATGTAATTGAATAAAACATCCTCTATTATTGTACCAAACTTTCGTGGATCTTCCACATGAATTGCATGTCCTTTGTCGAAAAAAGGAATAATTTCCCCTTTCGGGATCGATTTTCCCATCTCTTCTGCAATCGTAACAAACTTCTGATCAAGCTCCCCCACCATCAAAACGACCGGGAAAGAGAGGTCACGCAGTTCGTCCCACCAAGACGGCTGTGCCCCGGTCCCCATCCCCTTCAAGGAATTCGATAATCCGACGGGAGATTGCATCAGGCGCTGATGGCGAATCTCTTCCTGCACTCCGAGTGGCAATCTTTTTTGCGTAGAGAATAAAGGGATGCCTTCCCAAAAGTCCACAAAAGACTCTATGCCTTCTTGCAAAATCTTATCTGCAAGCGCGTGATCACTCTTTCGTCTCGCATCCTGCTCTTCCTTTGTTTTCAATCCAGGGGATGCACTCTCCAATATGAGTAACCTGACATATCCAGGGTAGAGATTTGCAAAGTGAAGGGCAAGCCTCCCTCCCATCGAATAACCGATCAAGACCGCTTCCTTGATGTCGAGCGTTCTCAGTAGGCATTCAATGTCCCGGGAGACGGCATCCATTGAGTACCGCTGGACATCGGTCGGCGACGCACTTCTTCCATGACCGATTAGATCGATTGAAATGCATTGAAAGTGATTCTTAAGCTGATCCGTGATGTTATCCCAAGTACGGGAGTCACCTGTGAAGCCGTGAAGGAAGACGAGCGGGAACCCTTCTCCTTTAACTTCTACAAAATAATCGATCTCATTCACACCGACAATCATCAAAGATTCCCCTTCAATATTTCCTGGGAAACAAAATTCCACATTTTCCGATGGATTGCAACATTTTCTTCTCTGTTTGTCAGCACTTCGATAATGTTGATCCCTTTTTGTCCCTCTGCATGCTTTAACGCTTCGCTATATTCTTCTTCTTCTTTCACCAATGTATAGCTCGCCCCATAAAAAGCAGCTGCGGAAGAAAAATCAAGATCCATCGGTGTGCCAAATAGCTCTTCGAAGTGTGTGCCGTCGCTTGCTTGTGGAAGATAGGAGAAAATGCCGCCACCGTTATTGTTCATGACGACGATTGTCATGTCCAGATTATATTTCTTTGCCGCCAGAAGTCCGTTGAGATCATGGAAGAAGGCAAGGTCCCCTATCAATAGATAAATGGGGGCTTGCACTGTGCTCATGCCGAGTGCTGTCGAAACGACCCCATCAATTCCATTCGCTCCACGGTTGGCGTAAACAGAAACTGACTTTTCACTGTTGAAGAAATAAGTATCGATATACCTGATCGGCATGGAATTGCTGGCAAAGATCGAGGCACCATCTGGAAGGTGTTCAATCAGTTGCTTGACCGCTTTTCCTTCATTCCACGGCTGATCACCGTCTTTTAGGATTCTTCTTGATGAATCGTTTACTGATTTCCACTTATTCATCCATTCTTTTTCTTCATGATTTATGCCAGCGCCAGTCTGTAAGTCCATACAGAAAGACCTCTCATCGCAATAGATGAACTCCGTAGCCCTTGCAATCGGATCCTGCCATTCCTCTCCGCTCGAGACGACCCAGTGGGGAATATCCTTCAGTCCTTTCAAGAAAAGGGTCAATGGTTTGGATACAGGCATGGCACCGAACCGGATGATCAGTTCCGGGTGAAGCTCCTCGTTTACTTCCTTCACTTTAAGGAATGCATCATATGTCTCGATGACCCCATCCTTCGGATGTGATCCGCTTCTCACTTGCGAAAGGGGATCTGCAATGATCGGAAAACCATAATGCTCCGAAAAATCAGTAATGGATTCGAGGGCTGAAGGATCGAGTCCAGGTCCGCAAATGATCAGTCCATCACGTTTCTCCCTCAGGGTTCTAGACAGGTCATCGCGCATATCGGGTGTCAATCCCCTCACACCGCTTGAGACCCTTTTTTCACTTTGGTTGTTTGTGAATGTCACGTCTTCCAAAGCAGGGATCAAAGGCTCCCTGATCGGGAAATTGAAATGCACGGGTCCGGCGGGTGCCGACAGAGATAGACCGACACCTCTTGTTGCAGAAGCTTTTGCATATTTCAAAATGCCAGGGGTCGATTCAGGCAGTGCCATATCGACACTCCACTTCACGTGCTTTCCATAAAGGTCGATCTGGTTGATTGCCTGCGGTGCACCGACTTCCCGAAGCTCATGTGGTCGATCTGCCGTCAGGACAATGAGCGGTACCTTTGCATAGCGCGCCTCTACGACGGCAGGATAATAATTCGCTGCAGCCGTTCCAGACGTACAAAGAATCACGACAGGCTTGTTCTTAGCCTTTGCGATCCCGAGTCCAAAGAATGCAGCCGATCGTTCATCGACGTTGATATACGTCCTTACACCTGGATGGTGAGTAAATAATAACGCCAAAGGAGTAGAACGCGATCCCGGGCTTATGACCACCTCTTCTACTCCATTAGCTGTCAGCTCGTCTATAAATGCTGCTAAATACTGTGTTAATCGTTGTTGATGTTCATCCATTGATGTTTCCCCCTAATGCTCTCAGCATTGGTCGAAATTTCATTTGAGTTTCCCTGAATTCACTCTCGGGGTCGGAATCCGCTACAATCCCGCAACCAGCGAATAGAGTTGATTCGCTTCCTTGTAAGAGTCCTGAACGGATCGCTACCGCAAACTCCCCGTTTCCATACGCATCCATCCAGCCGACAGGTCCTGCATACAGTCCCCTGTCCATTTTTTCTTCCTGACGTATGACATGGAGTGCCTTTTCCCTCGGGACCCCTCCGAGAGCAGGGGTCGGGTGAAGCTTTTCCACCATTTCTAGAAGAGAGGTATGAAGGGAAGCCCTTCCTACAACGGGTGTATATAAATGCTGGATATCTTTCATCTTCATCAATCCCGGCTTTTCAGGCATGGTAAGTTCTTCACAGTAAGGGTTCAATGCCTGTCGGATATTCTCGACGACCAAATGATGCTCATATCTGTTCTTCTCATCATTCAGGAGCTCTTCCCCAAGTCTCTCATCCTCATCAAGTGAGCTTCCTCTTGCAATGGAACCCGCGAGACAAGTGGACAGTACTTCTTCCCCCGTCTTTTTGACGAGGCGCTCGGGTGTGGCACCGATAAAGCAGCTGCTATCTTGTTCGAAGCTGAATATGAAGCTGTCTGGCTGCTGCTTCCACAGGTTGTCCAATACAAAGTCGGACGTAACAGATGAATCAAAGGTTACTTTGCATTTTCGAGCAAGCACAACCTTTTCCATCTCCCCGGCCTTCAACGTATCCACGACGTTCTGTACCGAATCTTTCCATTCGGCTGGATTATAGTCCTCGACACCATTTACCGTCGCTTCATCAGGTGTGGAAGGATATTTGGCCTTCCTCAGTAATTCATCCTTGAATTGAAGCAACTCATTCAGCGAATCCTCATCCTCCGGTCCACATAGGACGTTCACTGTCAGATAATCCGATTCTTTCGATTTCGTCAGCATAAAAGATGGGATTTGTAATGTGCCGTTCTCGAAATCATCCCATTCTCCGCCTTTTTGATTCAAAGGATCAAACCGGAAGCCTCCGAACATTAATGGTCCGGTTCCCGCCCACCGATCAGTGGAAAGGATGACCGCTTCCTCGATAAAGCGCTTCCACTCATTCTCAACCGCAAAGAATTGATCCCTTTCATCCTCCGTAGAAATCATCAACGCCGATCCAAGCCCTGCGATCGTAATCGTATGATCCCGGTCCTTCCATAAGAAGCGTGCCCCTTTGAACAAAGAATGGCCTTCATTGTAAAAAGAAAGCGGATCGATGGAATCGATTTTTTCCACGATGCTGAACAGAACGGGGTGTTGATATTGTTTAGCCTTTTCCCTGGCTGTATCATATGCATTTTCAATATTGGTTTTATGGATGGTAACCAACCCGAATTCCCCCAAACAATCACGTACATGATTCAAAACTTATTATAAGATACACCTCAGTACAAGGTGTGTCAACGATATGAATGATAAACAATCAATATTATCCTTATTATATAATAAACCCTTTTTCCGTATTTGAGAAACCTAAAGGGTTGTAAATGTGTTCAAATATTGGAAGAAACTTTTGGATTTATGGTTCTGCTGCTTGCAGCAAGACCAATCCCGCACACTCTTAACAGATGCCACCATACCGAAAAAAAGATTGACACTCCCCTTCCCATTACCTACACTTTAATCTGTAAAGGAATTGTAATGTTTTCAGAAAAATTCCTTCAATTTAAGGAGAGAGGTTTATGGCACAACAAATGACTAATACGATTGAAGCAGATAAAGGTTTTAAAATTTGGTGGCAGCTCACAAGGCCCCATACGTTGACTGCGGCATTCGTTCCCGTCTTGCTAGGAACTGTACTTGCCCTTCAATATTCAGATGTAAGATTCTCCATGTTTTTAGCGATGCTTGTGGCATCATTGCTCATACAGGCCGCTACCAATATGTTCAATGAGTACTACGATTATAAGCGTGGACTCGACACAGAACACTCAGTCGGGATCGGCGGTGCCATCGTCAGGAACGGAGTGAAGCCGTCAACGGTCATGGCGATTGCATTTTCCTTTTACGGAATCGCCCTTCTGTTAGGATTTTATATCGTCGCCAACAGCACATGGTGGCTGGCAGTGATCGGGCTAGTTTGTATGGCAGCGGGGTACTTCTATACGGGCGGACCCTTGCCGATTGCATACACCCCGTTCGGAGAAATTGTCGCAGGTTTGTTCATGGGTCTGATCATCATCCTGATTTCATTTTATATCCAGACAGGCATGATCACCACCGACAGCATCCTTATATCCGTCCCTGTATCCATTTTGGTCGGAATGATCCTGATGGCGAACAATATCCGCGACCTTGACGGCGATAAGGAAAACGGAAGAAAAACCGTCGCCATCTTACTCGGTCGCAAAGGAGCCATCGTGCTTCTTGGCAGCATGTTCGTCCTGACGTATGCATGGATTGCTGGATTGGTCCTATTCGGGGACATGTCCCCTTGGATTTTTGTTTCTTATCTTAGTATCCCAAAAGCGGTGAAAGCTACAAAAGGGTTTATTGGTAAATCACAGCCGCTTGAAATGATGCCTGCCATGAAGGCGACGGCACAAACCAACACGATCTTCGGTTTCCTCCTTTCGATTGGATTACTGATTGGATACTTATTTTAGCTCTGTAAGGTGAAAACCGGGTTTAGATGACCCGGTTTTTTTTTGCTTAAAAAGCAACAAGGGGAATCATCCAGGCATGCTTTTTTATGTTTTAATCATGGCAGTTTCGGATAAAGTATGATTAGACAATAAAAAAAGTCACTCGGTTCAAGGAGCCGAATGTCAAAATAAAGGATGTGAGAAGATTGCTTACAAATCAACAGCAAGAAACCTTGAAAAGAGAACTTCTTCAGCAACAGTCTCAGTTAAAGGAGCATTTACATCAAGACCTCGACAGTCTTCATCATACGAACGAACGGGATAATGCAGGGGAACTCTCCCTCTATGACAACCATCCAGCCGACATGGGCACAGAGCTATACGAACGCGAAAAAGATTTCGCAATCGACGATCATGCAAAAATTGAATTGAACAAAATAAATCGTGCCCTGCAGGCGATGCAGGAAGGAACGTATGGACAATGTAAGGAATGCGGGAAGGAGATTCCTTTTGAACGACTGGAAGTCCTGCCGACGACCCTATTCTGTACAGAGCATTCGCCAGAACAGTCCAAAGCAGGGGACCGTCCCGTTGAGGAAGACGTCCTCCAGCCGCCTATTGACAATGAATTCAGGCATCAATCCGACGGAAATGTCCGCGATTACGATGACAGTTTCCAAGAAGTGGCGCGCTACGGAACATCTGAAACCCCTTCGGACTTCGAGGGAGATTATGAAGATTATGGAGAGTTATATCAGGGTGAAGACCATTCAGAAGGATTCCCTGAGGATTATGAAAGCTTTGCCGCAACCGATATAGAGGGCTCCGATCGCAAAACGTATCCGTCCAAGAAACATGATGACTATGAGGAGATGCTTGAAGCAAATCACATGGAATCGACGATTGGGGATATCCCTTATAAAGACGGCGACAGTTACATCAATAACAATGACAAGAAGAAGAAAGACTAAGCATGAACGCCAAGGCACTGCAGTGCCTTGGCGTTCAACGTGTCAATATGAAACTGCTCACTCTTTGCCCCTTCTTCGACTGGATGCATTCACTTACGCCAAAAGGTGGTGCAATCCGCCTTGTCCATCATATTGAAATCAATCATTTTCTTCAACAATGAATAATTCACCGTACTTTTCCAAGGGATCCGGATCAACATCTTCGTATGTTCATACCCTGCTTCCACAATGCTTTCTGAAAAATGCATGATCCCTTCCCTCTCAGGAGCAACAGCCAAATGCTGTTTGGATGCGCTAAAACCGATGATAAACGTGCCATGGTGGGTGAACATCGGCTGATTCCACTTAATGACCGGTACTAAATCCGGGTATTGATTGGTGATCCAGCCCAATACCTCTTCCGTTCTTGAGTGTTGTGAAGGGTTGTCCAGCCCCTCTAGAAATTCCCTGAATACTTCCATCCAAATTCCTCCTGATCAGAATAATAGTCAGATTTCAACTAATCATTCAATCCTTTACCATCAAGGATATGCTGCTTATATTTCTCGATCCTTGATTCACGGGTTTTCGATTGCTTCGCCTTTGAGAAATATAGGATATAGGCTCGTTGACGCCCTGGCGTCAGTTTCTCGAAAGCCACTTTTAATTGGGGCATGTCCATGAACTTCTTTTGAAGCTCTTCAGGGACTGTGTATTCCTCTGTTTTCTTCAAGGGCACTTCCAATCCGGCTTTTTCCACTTCAATGGCTTCCCTGATATATTCTTTCAAGATGCTGTTCATTTCTTTTATCTCTTCGCTGTCTGTGAACCTGATTTGACGGGCAGCCTGTACATTTTCCGTTTGTTGCACCAGGATTCCATGTGGATCCTTTAGAAGGGCACCCTTGTGAAACAACAGCGCGCAGTACTCTTTAAAACCATGCATCAATACAATGTTTTTATCCTGGAATGTATAGCAAGGATGCATCCACTTCACGTCTTCTGTCAGCTCTTCGAATTCAAGGATGATCTCACGCAACGCAACGAATTCATCCTGCCACTTCTTCGTTTTTTTCAAAAGACCATCAACCTTGCGATTCTTTCTGTTTGTCATCGTTCCACACCCCTATTATCTATTCTACAGCCCCCGTAAAGTCGCTTGTTATACCATTCATTTTACCACTTCCCGATAGACTCACCTAATAAAAAAAACACTTTTCTCAGTTTAGAGAAAAGTGTTTTTCATGGCGACCATCCTAAATGAGGGCATTTTCACCTTCACCTCATCATGCTCCCCTGGCCGATCTTCCATATCTCCCTGGCGTATTCCTGAATGGTACGATCACTCGAAAAATAGCCGGAATTTGCAATATTATGCAGACACATACGGGACCAATCCGCTCTTTGCTCGTATGCTTTACCTGCTTCTTCCTGAACCTTTAAATACGAGTCGAAATCCCTCAGTACAAAGAACTGATCATTCTCGCCGAGAAGGGAATCGTAAATCGTTTCAAAATGATCATCCGCATCCGGCAGGGTATCATCTAGCAATTGATTCAGTACCTTCTTGATCCGTGGATCGTGGTGATAATACTCCATCGCGTAATATCCACCCTGCTTCTGATAGTTCATCACTTCATCGGCGGTCAAGCCGAATATAAAGATGTTCTCTTCCCCTACCTGCTCCAGGATTTCAATGTTGGCCCCATCCAATGTTCCAAGGGTAAGTGCACCATTCATCATGAATTTCATATTGCCCGTTCCCGAAGCTTCTTTACTTGCAGTTGAGATTTGCTGTGATAAGTCGGCAGCCGGGATGATTTCCTCTGCGAGGGATACACGATAATTCTCCATAAAGACGACCTTGATACGGTCCTTTACGATTGGATTGTCATTTACTAGGTCAGCGACCGAGTGAATGAGCTTGATGATTTTCTTCGCATAGAAATAACCTGGTGAAGCTTTAGCACCAAACACAAAGGTCCGTGGATGGAAGTCATAATGGGGATCCTCCAGACAGCGATTATACAGATGGAGGATGTGCAGGACATTCAGCAGCTGCCTCTTATAGGCATGCAGCCTCTTCACCTGTATATCGAAGATTGAGTTCGTATCGACCTTCATCCCGTTGCTGTCGAGGATCCGGCGGGCCAGCCGCTCCTTATTCAACTGCTTCACTTTATAGAGATCCTCAAGGAAAGAGGCATCATCCTTATACTTCCCGAGGTCCGAGAGCTTCTCTGGCTGATGGACCCACTCTGTTCCGATTGCGGAAGATATAAGATTCGACAATGGGGGATTGCTATTCAGCAGCCACCTTCTATGTGTGATCCCGTTTGTTTTACTATTGAATTTAGCTGGATAATATTGATAGAATAAGTTCATTTCCCTTTGTTTCAGTATTTCCGTATGAATCTTTGCCACACCGTTTACACTGAAGCTTCCGGCGATTGCCAGATGAGCCATCTTTACAACACCATGCGAGATGATGGCCATATCCTCGATTCGTTTCCAGTCCCCAGGATATTCTCTCCAGAGCTCTTGGCAGAATCGCTCGTTGATTTCATTCACGATCATGAAGATCCTTGGAAGGAGTGGTTGGAAGATCCGGACCGGCCACTTCTCAAGCGCTTCTGAAAGAGTCGTATGATTCGTATAGGCAAATGTTTTGATTGTCACGTCCCATGCTTCTTCCCAATCAAATTCATATTCATCCACGAGTACCCTCATGAGTTCAGGGATGGCGAGGACTGGGTGTGTATCGTTGATGTGGATCGAAACATATTCATGGAGGTCCTTCAAATCCCCAAATCTATAAATATATGAATCAATGATGGACCGGATGCTGGCAGACACCAGGAAATACTGTTGCTTGAGTCGAAGGATTTTTCCTTCATCATGGGTATCATCAGGATACAGGAATTCAGTGATCGCTTCTGTTTCCCGCTTGTATTTCATCAGATCCTTCCCCGCCTTGTATGCAGCTGGCTCTGCACTCCAGAGGCGAAGGGTATTGACAGTCGAGGTTTCATGTCCGACAACAGGCATATCGTAAGGAACTGCCGATACAAGCTCTGCATCCACGTGGCGGAACTTCATCACGCCTTTTTCACTGTACGATTCCACATGTCCCCAGAACGGGACCTCCACCGTAAGATCCGACTTCCGGACTTCCCATACGTGGCCATGCCGCAGCCACTGTTCGGGTAGCTCCATTTGGAAGCCATTGACTATTTTTTGTTCAAACAGGCCGTGTTTGTAGCGGATTCCATACCCATGCCCAGGTAAGTTCAGGGAGGCTAACGAATCAAGGAAACAGGCGGCCAGCCTCCCGAGTCCTCCATTCCCTAACCCTGCATCATGCTCGACTTCTTCGATATCTGCCAAGTCGATGCCGAGATCCTTTAGGCCTTCATCGACGACTTCATAAATCCCCAGATTCATCAAGTTCTGTCTCAGTAAACGCCCCAATAGGAACTCGATCGATAAATAATACACTTGCTTCCTTTTATTGAAACGATATTGCTCATTCGTGTGGATCCAGTTCATGCTGATGTATTCCCTGATCAGATGCCCAAGGGCGAAATACTGATCCTGGGAGGTGGACTCAGGAAACGTTTTTCCATACATCATTTCGAGCTTCTTCAAGAACATCTCTTTAAATTCGATATGATCAGAAAACATGGCTTTCACTCCTCGATACAAGGTCGGCATATAGCTGGTTGTATTTAAATGCAGATTGCGCCCAGCTATAATCCTTATTCATCGCAGTTTGTACAATATGTTTCCATGTTTCCCTATCATGATGATAGAAGTCCAGTGCCCTTCTATACGTATAGAGCATGTCATGGGCATTGAAGTTCTTGAATGAAAAGCCATTCCCTGCTTTACTTACTTCGTCATATGACTGCACCGTATCGTTCAATCCACCCGTTTCACGTACGATCGGTAACACTCCGTATCGCATCGCTATCAACTGACCAAGACCGCACGGCTCGAATTTCGAGGGCATAAGGAACAAGTCTGACGCCGCATAGATCTCTTTCGCCAGCTCTTCACTGAACCCGATCTTCACCCTCACCTTATCGGGATATTGTGACTCCATCTCGCGGAAGAATTGTTCAAACTCCCAATCACCGGTACCAAGTAAGACGAATTGGACATTTTCCTGTATCATTTCATGAAAAATACCCCTGACCAGCTCAAGCCCCTTTTGTACCGTCAAACGTGAAATGATTGAAACCATGGGGATATTTTCATTCACTTCAAGATTCAACTTCTCCTGAAGCCCTAGCTTCGTTTTCGTTTTCCCTTCAAGATTGCCGCTTCTAAACGGGATCGGTCCCTCTTCCGGATTGTATACTTCATCATCAATCCCATTTAGGATTCCCTGAAGCTGATTGGTTCGCTGCCTCAGGACTCCATGGAGCTTCTCACCATAATAAGGGGTCAGGATTTCGTCCTTATAAGTGGGACTGACGGTTGTGATGAAATCAGAGGAAAGGAGTGCTCCCTTCATAAAATTGATGTTCCCGTAGAATTCCAGATATTCCGGGTGAAAGTAATGATCTGGGATCCCCAGTAAATCCGTCATGACCCCCTTTGGAAAAATGCCCTGGAACTGCAGGTTATGAATGGTGAAGACACTTCGGATGAATTCATATCCGGGGCGGCCCTGGTATTCAGTCTTTAAGAGGAAGGGGACCATCGCCGTATGCCAATCATGGCAATGGATGACATCTGGATAAAAGTCCAATGCTTCCATTGATTCCAACACGGCCCGTGTAAAGAACGAGAACCGTTCACCATCATCGAAATAGCCGTACATTCGGTCACGATTGAAATAATACTCATTGTCCACGAAATAATATGTAACCCCATCGTGTTGAAGCTCTTCGATCCCGCAATACTGGTTTCTCCAACCGACGGAAACAAAAAACTCTTTCTTTTTTTTCATCCTGCTCAGGAATCCATGGGGAATCCCCCCATATTTCGGGAGAATCACCCTGATATCCGTCCCTAGGCTCCGTAGCTCCTTCGGTAGGGCCCCGGCAACATCCGCTAAGCCTCCTGATTTAACGAAAGGCACACATTCCGAAACTGTAAACAAAACTTTCACGAATTCATCAGCGCTCCTTGAATCATCCCTTTGCGGATGACGATCGGGTTATCGGGATCTCCTATCAGCCTGACCCCATCCTCGATCCTCACATCTTTATCCAGGATGACATTCTCTAATACACAGTTATCTCCAATTTGGCTCTTTTGCATAATGATACTACCCGAAATTGTCGTGTTTTTTCCAACCTTCACTGCCCTGAACATCGTTGAATTACGGACATTTCCTTCAATATAGCATCCGTTGGCAATGATGCTGTTCTTCACACTGGCATAGGATGTATAGCGTGTAGGTGGCTCATCCTTCACCTTCGTGTAAATCGGGGATTCTTTCTTGAATAGCTCTTTCCAGGAAGAAACATTCAATAATTTCAAGCTCGTATTGTAGTATTTATTGATGCTATCAACCGTTTCAACGAACCCGATATGCTCATACCCGCACACCTTATATCCGCTATCCATGTCCTCGACTACGTCCTTCATGCATGTATAACCTGTCTCATCACGACTCTCGATTAAGTCCCTCAAGAGAGACGTCTTGACGAGGTACATCTCAAGTGATTTCCCGTTGTGCCTGATTTCCGTGATATCACACCCAATCATCATGTGGCGCTCAAGGACAGGACGGTAATTGATATTGCAGACCGTGTAACAATTACTGATGATGGCATATTCCTGACTGCTGCGGTAGAAATAATCTAGATGATGGGCAAAGTGATTGAATGACCCTACGCCCTCATCCGTTGCATCAAGTCCAGGTGCCGGAAAGAAGAAGAGTCCATCCCGCTTTCGATTCAAGTCCCAGTTCTTGCCTGACCCAAGATGGTCCATCAGCGAACGATACTGGAACTTAGGGAAAATCGCAACCGAACCTATATCCGAATTGACCATATTTGAAAGCACGAAATCAATCAAGCGGTATCTTCCTCCGATTGGAAGGGCAGCAAGGGACCGATGTAAGAGCAGATCCTCTAAAGATTGATAATAACCGGTGGCATCAATAACTCCTAGAATTGTATTTTTCACGATCATTCCTCCTCTAAAGTTGTCCGTTAAAAATCATTACACTTCTTCTTGTTCAAGCAATGTTTCAATGAACGCCTCCGTCACAAGGATCACTTCATCAGATCCTTCTTCCGGCATGATGCAGACCCCGCTTGGCACTTTGACATTCGTCGGCACAATCGCCTGTTCGATGTAGGCATTTTCCCCGATTATTGCATCGGGCATGATGACCGACCTTGTAACATGTGCTCCCTTTTTCACCGTCGTCCCTTGGAATAACACTGATTTTGTGATTGTGCCTTCAATCGTGCATCCTTCATTAACAAGGGACCCTTCGACCAATGCATCCTCTGAGATGTATTGAGGCGGCTCATTCGGATTAACCGAATACACTCTCCAATCATGATCAAATAGATTCAACTCGTTATTTTCATCAATAAGATCCATGTTTGCTTCCCATAAGCTTTTGACTGTTCCTACATCCTTCCAATATCCCTTGAATGGATACGCCATCAACTTCTTCTTTTCATCAAGCAAAAGTGGAATCACATCTTTTCCAAAATCATGGCTGGAATGTGGATTGCGTTCATCCATTTCCAGATAATCCTTCAAGATGGACCAGTTAAAGATATAAATCCCCATCGAGGCAAGGTTGCTCTTAGGGTAAGCCGGCTTCTCTTCGAACTCAGTGATCCTCATCTCTTCATTCGTATTCATCAAACCGAAACGGCTTGCTTCGGCCCAATCCACTTCGATGACCGATATTGACACATCCGCTTTCTTCTCAATATGATAGTCAAGCATTTTACTATAATCCATCTTGTAAATATGATCTCCTGATAATATCAAGACATATTCGGGATCATACTGTTCCAGGTAATTCATATTTTGATAGATGGCGCTTGCTGTCCCTGTATACCAACGCATTTCTGATGATTCTGCATATGGGGGAAGAACGGTCACACCGCCATTCCTCCTATCGAGATCCCACGCACTCCCGATCCCGATATACGAATTCAGGACAAGTGGCTGATACTGCGTCAGCACCCCCACAGTGTCAATCCCGGAGTTTGTGCAGTTGCTCAGTGTAAAATCAATGATGCGGTACTTCCCTCCAAATGGTACGGCAGGCTTCGCCAGGTTCTTGGTTAACGAACTTAATCTGCTCCCCTTACCGCCTGCTAATAACATTGCCACACATCTTCCTTTTGCCATTCTAGACTCCCCTTTCATTTCCTGGTTTCAAATAAACCGCCGCATATGGCGGGATGGTCATCTTAATATATCCATCCTTCCCGTGGTAAGCCTCAGCATGCACTGATAACGGTAAAGGATTCACCTGATGAGAGCCCCCATATTTCTCATCATCGCTGTTCCAAATTTCTTCATAGAAGCTTGCACGGGGTACACCGATTTTGTACTCGTGGTAGACTTGGGGACTGAAATTACAGATGACAACAAGCGATTCGTCGTTCTTTCCCTTTCTAATGAAAGAGAAGATTTGCTGATTGGCATTGTTCACATCAATCCATTCGAAGCCATCCGAACGGTGGTCAAGTTCATATAATGCTTCAGCACCTTTATATAAATGCAAAAGATCCTTGAAATATGAATTGAATTTGTGATGGAATTCGTAACCTGTTAAGTGCCAATCCAACTCTTCAAGGTCCTTCCACTCTGAAAACGGAGCCAGTTCGCTTCCCATGAAAAGAAGCTTCTTCCCAGGATGAGCCATCATATACGATAGAAGCAGCCGGTACTGCGCAAATTTCTGCCAGTAATCACCCGGCATTTTATTCAATAAAGATTTCTTCCCATGTACGACCTCATCGTGTGAAAAAGGCAGAACGTAATTCTCGGAGAAGGCATACAACAGGGAAAATGTCATCAGGGAGTGAACATCTTTCCTTTCATGATGTGGCGTCTCCATATAATCGAGCACATCATTCATCCACCCCATATTCCACTTATAATTGAATCCAAGCCCTCCATAATGAACCGGAGAGGTCACTTGCGGCCAGTCAGTCGAATCCTCCGCGATCATCAGAATGGAAGAATCGTATTCAAATACCGCCTGGTTCAGCTTTTTCAAGAATTCGATTGCGCCCTCATTCGGCGACTGCTCACCTTGATTCGCCCAGTAAATGATATTGGCGACGGCATCAATCCGGAATCCATCTATATGATAGACTTCCATCCAAAAACGGGCATTCGAGATCAGGAAACTCCTTACTTCCCCTTTGCCCAAATCGAAATTCGCCGTTCCCCATGTATAGTTCTCACGGTCACGTTCTTCCCCGTATTCATATGCAAAGGATCCATCGAACTCATACAAGCCATGAGCATCTTTACAGAAATGTCCGGGAACCCAGTCCAGGATCACCCCTATATCGTGTCGATGGCATTCGTTGATGAAAGCCATCAGGTCATGAGGTTCCCCGTACCTGCTTGTCGGTGCATAGTAGCCGGTACTCTGATACCCCCAGGACCGGTCAAAAGGATGCTCTGTGATCGGCAAGAGCTCAATATGGGTGAAACCATGTTCCTTCACATAGGGGATCATTTCTTCAGCAAGCTCTGTATAGGATAGAAACTTGCCTTTCTTCTTTTTCCATGTTCCCAAGTGCACTTCATAAATGGACAATGGCTGATCATATACCGTCGACTCCGACCTCTTCTGCAGCCACTCTTCGTCGCTCCACCTGAATCCTCCAAGGTCATACACGATACTTGCTGTCTGAGGACGCTTCTCCGTTGCGAATCCATATGGATCTGCCTTCAGCTTCCTCTCTCCGGATAATGACGTTATTTCATATTTATACGTCTCACCCGTCAAATCACGGTTCACCTGGATGACCCATAGGCCTTCCTGGTTCCATCTTTCGAGTTCGAACCCTGAACTCTTCCATTCATTGAATGAGCCTACAAGAGAAACACTTCTCGCATTAGGAGCCCAAACGCAAAATTCTGTATAGGTGCCACGGGGATTTCTCCTCACATGAGCACCCATAAACTGATACGCTTGCTGTAAATTTCCCTCATGAAATAAAAAAACATCATAATCAGATAACATCATTGCGTTCATCACTTCACCTACATTTTTCAATCTATTAACTACTTTCTGCCACTTATGAAAAATCCCTTTTTATATTCATCGCTCTAATCCGACATAATCCTACACCAATCCGAAAGAAAACGATTTCATTGTTATATACAGGAAAATGATAGGGGTTACACGGACGGATATTGCTGAATTATGTCGAAAATTATTTAAGAGAGAAAAATGGACAAAAAAGAAGGATTCCGTTATACAGTACGGAAACAAGGAGAAAAGTACCAACCACCCATCACAGATAGCTACCTGATAAAAATGTAGAAACATGCAAAAAAAGGTACGTCCCTCATCGCGTTAACGCGATGAGGGACGTACCTTAGAAAATGAAGACAAGAAAGGAGAGTGTCCCCGCTCTCCTTTCTTCTGTTTACTTCTTCAATGCTTCATACTGACGAACGACTTCTTCTGTGATCGGGCTCGTTTCATCCAGGCTACCTACATTTTTGAGCACGAAAGGCCTTCGTTATCTTTGATCATATTCTGAAGCTCGACTGCTTCCTGATCTACAGGATGAATGAACATCAGGGAGGCAGCAATGGTTTTGGCGAGGTACGAATGGATAAGCACGCTTTTCGAGCTTCTGTGTTCGTGAGGAACAGTCCGTCATCCGGACCCAGCTTACGCATTGGCGACCCCATCATTCAACTATGCATTCTTGAACCGCTCGAAGTTTTTATCGATATAGAAGAGGTGCCCGCTCTCATACAGCCTTTATTGCTTCACCTTGTAAGCACCGGTTTCTTTCAGTGTCCTCTAGTCACATACCAATAACTATTTCGAGGTATCCCGCCACATTCAAAAAAAACGCCCTATGCACGTTCATAGGACGTTTCAAGTAGTTTAAGAAAATAGGCTAATTACGGTCGAGGAAAAACAAAAAAATAAAAAAGACTATCTGAACGATAGTCTTCATGAATGACCCGTACGGGATTCGAACCCGTGTTACCGCCGTGAAAGGGCGGTGTCTTAACCGCTTGACCAACGGGCCTTACTGGCGGAGAAGGAGGGATTTGAACCCTCGCGCCGGTTGCCCGACCTACACCCTTAGCAGGGGCGCCTCTTCAGCCACTTGAGTACTTCTCCATTTGGCTCCGCAGGCAAGATTCGAACTTGCGACCGATCGGTTAACAGCCGATAGCTCTACCACTGAGCTACTGCGGAATAATATTAAGATGGTGGGCCTAAGTGGACTCGAACCACCGACCTCACGCTTATCAGGCGTGCGCTCTAACCAGCTGAGCTATAGGCCCATGGAGCGGGTGATGGGAATCGAACCCACGACATCAGCTTGGAAGGCTGAGGTTTTACCATTAAACTACACCCGCATATATATGGGGCGACTGATGGGAATCGAACCCACGAATGCCGGAACCACAATCCGGTGCGTTAACCACTTCGCCACAATCGCCATGTATATGATAAGAATAAAAAATGGTGGCTCAGGACGGAATCGAACCGCCGACACATGGATTTTCAGTCCATTGCTCTACCAACTGAGCTACTGAGCCATCATATGTAAACTTCCTAAACATAGAGTGTGAAAGTCCATCGTCCAGCTTTCAGAAAGACTATTCAAGATGCTGCTCAAGCTGTACGCTGATGCATAATCGATGAAGCTTATTCACCGTGCTCTACCAACTGAGCTACTGAGCCACACTATGTAATTAGTGGCGGTCTGGACGGGACTCGAACCCGCGACCTCCTGCGTGACAGGCAGGCATTCTAACCAACTGAACTACCAGACCAAAGTTTTTTGCGTTAGCAAAAGAACTAACCTTGCGCCAGCAAAATATCTTACATTAAATCATTTCAGTGAAATAATGTTATTATCTTGCTTTAACAAAAAAGGTATTGCGGGGACAGGATTTGAACCTGCGACCTTCGGGTTATGAGCCCGACGAGCTACCGAACTGCTCCACCCCGCGACGATAAAAAATGTTTATTGGTGTTGTGATTTTACGGAAAAAGATCCGTTATAACCACCCCGACTTCAGTCAGCTTACTCATGATACTACTCAGTCGGTGCGCTGAAGTGCGAGCTCCGAAGATTATTCGGTCGTGCTCCACCCCGCGACGATAATAAGGGTAAAAATAAGATGGCGGAGGAAGAGGGATTCGAACCCCCGCGGGCTTTAACACCCCTGTCGGTTTTCAAGACCGATCCCTTCAGCCGGACTTGGGTATTCCTCCGTGTTCAAATGTAAATGGTGGACCTTGTAGGACTCGAACCTACGACCGGACGGTTATGAGCCGTCTGCTCTAACCAACTGAGCTAAAGGTCCGAATTGGTAGCGGCGGAGGGGATCGAACCCCCGACCTCACGGGTATGAACCGTACGCTCTAGCCAGCTGAGCTACACCGCCAAGAAACATTTTATAACTATTTTGTTTTCAAGACTTTTTCAATCTACTAACGTTTCATGAAAAATCTTGGTGGAGCCTAGCGGGATCGAACCGCTGACCTCCTGCGTGCAAAGCAGGCGCTCTCCCAGCTGAGCTAAGGCCCCATCTTAGGTGGTCGGGAAGACAGGATTCGAACCTGCGACCCCTTGGTCCCAAACCAAGTGCTCTACCAAGCTGAGCTACTTCCCGATGAAGATGGCGCGCCCGAGAGGAGTCGAACCCCTAACCTTTTGATCCGTAGTCAAACGCTCTATCCAATTGAGCTACGGGCGCAACTATTTATTTAGCACAATTAATTCTCTTGAAGAACTAACTGGTGCCGAGGACCGGAATCGAACCGGTACGGTAGTCACCTACCGCAGGATTTTAAGTCCTGTGCGTCTGCCAGTTCCGCCACCCCGGCAAAATCTTTGGAGCGGAAGACGGGATTCGAACCCGCGACCCCCACCTTGGCAAGGTGGTGTTCTACCACTGAACTACTTCCGCATATGGTGCGGGTGAAGGGACTTGAACCCCCACGCCTTGCGGCGCCAGATCCTAAGTCTGGTGCGTCTGCCAATTCCGCCACACCCGCATGAATGAATAATTGAAATTTGCCTTTTGCAAAAATCAATGGTGAGCCATGAAGGACTCGAACCTTCGACCCTCTGATTAAAAGTCAGATGCTCTACCAACTGAGCTAATGGCTCAAAACCGAAGTGGTGCCGGCAAGAGGACTTGAACCCCCAACCTACTGATTACAAGTCAGTTGCTCTACCAGTTGAGCTACACCGGCGTGTTAAGTTGTTTTGTGTACTCGTACAATATACTCATGATTGAATACATTGTAGGGATTAAGGAAGGATATTTTTACTCCGCTGTCGCTTCGTAAAAAATCCATGGTGGAGGATGACGGGATCGAACCGCCGACCCTCTGCTTGTAAGGCAGATGCTCTCCCAGCTGAGCTAATCCTCCATATAAAGCCTGGCGACGTCCTACTCTCACAGGGGGAGAGCCCCCAACTACCATCGGCGCTGAAGAGCTTAACTTCCGTGTTCGGCATGGGAACGGGTGTGACCTCTTCGCCATTGTCACCAGACA
>NZ_JAIVAR010000006.1 GCF_020171925.1 Rossellomorea aquimaris | reverse complement strand
ACTGGTACAATCATGACCGGTCAAAAGAAAAATTGGCTGGGATGAGTCCTGTCGAATACCGAACTCACTCCAGCCATTCAGCTGCATAATAAAACTCTAACTTCCGGGGGTAAGCACCCCGACGAACATCGGTAAAGCACGTTTTTTATTAATGGATCGAGCCTAAGGATTGAAACTCTCGATCACGATCCGTTTACCGGTACTCAATGTAAATTCGAATCGGTCCCGTTCCTTTTTGTAGTAGGTAAAGTGGTGCTGTACGGCACAAACTTCTTCACCGTTATCGAAGGTCATAAAGTTCACTCCCTGCTTTACCTTCTGTCCACCTAGGAAAGCAAGGTGATTGTGACAGAAAATACTATCATACAGAGAGTAATGTAAGTTATTTAATGTAGATACAAATTGATGAAATGCATCATCGGAAATGTCCTCGATCAGATTCTCCAGGGAGAAGAGGATGTTTTTTTTAATTTGTACCCGGTCGCCATCGTGCATCCTTATTCGTTCATAGGGTGTCGCGATGATGCCTCCTTCCAGTAGTACTCCGGCAATCCAGGAATCCTCCCTGAACAATCTGATTTCATGGTTGAGATAGAAATCCAATTCCGATTCTTCGTCTGCATCTATTTCAAAGAATAACCATAAATCTTCATCGAATAGGACGGTACCTTCTGAAAAGGCTCTTTTTTGAGATTTTAGAATGTTTGAACGGTAGCTATTACTCAAATCAATATCCCTCCTTAACAACATTTCTTATCATAATTATCATATTTCATTCATGCGAAGTTTGAGTGAGGCAATTAACCATTTATAAGGAGTTGCATAAGATAATCTATGTGTCAGAGAGCCCAGTTTGTTTGACCAGAAAGTGAGGATGATCACAATGTGTGGAATTACAGGTTGGATTCATTATAAACGAAATCTTGTGGATCAGGAAAAAATCGTGGAGAAAATGGCAGAAACGTTAGCAAAAAGGGGACCGGATGAAACAAATACATGGGTGGATCACCATGCCGTATTTGGACATAAGCGTCTGATCGTGGTGGACCCTGAGGGTGGGAGGCAGCCGATGAGCATCAAGCACGGCGATCACACCTATACCATTTGCTATAACGGGGAACTTTATAATACAGAAGATCTGCGAGCCGTACTCAAAGGGAAGGGGTATTCGTTCAAAGGGCATTCGGATACGGAGGTTCTGCTTACTTCCTATATCGAATGGCAGGAAGAATGTGTCCGGCATCTGAACGGAATCTTTGCATTTGCCGTATGGGATGAAGAGAGGGAGCATGCCTTCATCGCCCGTGATCGCATGGGTGTTAAACCGTTGTTTTATTCTGAGAAGGATGGAGGCCTGTTGTTCGGATCCGAGATCAAGGCACTGTTGGCCCATCCGGATGTCAAGCCGCAAGTCACACACGAAGGTTTGGCAGAGGTATTGGGGCTCGGACCATCCCGGACACCGGGTAACGGTGTGTTTAAAGATGTAAAGGAATTACGCCCTGCACACGCGCTCATCTTTTCGAAGGGAGGGTTTAAGTCCTGGAGATATTGGGATGTGAAAAGTGAGAAACATGTGGATTCATTTGAGGATACTGTCTCCAATGTACGTTTCCTATTATCTGATGCCATCAAACGCCAGCTTGTGTCAGATGTCCCGCTTTGCACTTTCTTATCCGGCGGAGTCGATTCCAGCGCCATTACGGCTATCGCAGCAAATACTTACAAGGAGGAGGGAAAGGGGAATCTTCACACGTACTCGATTGATTATGAGGAGAATGATCAATATTTTACGAAAAGTGATTTCCAGCCCAATTCCGATGCTCCGTGGATTGAAAAGATGTCAAATGAGTTTGATACGATCCACCATCGCTGCGTCATCAGCCAACAAGTACTGAAGGACTACTTGATTGAAGCGGTGCATGTAAGGGATCTCCCTGGGATGGCTGACGTTGATTCATCCCTGTTGTGGTTCTGTAAAGAAATCAAAAATGACTTTACGGTTGGTCTCTCAGGGGAATGTGCAGATGAAATATTCGGGGGTTATCCGTGGTTCCATCGCGAAGATGACTTCAATCGGAAAGGATTCCCTTGGATGAGGTCGGTCGCTGAGAGGCAAGCGTTATTGAAGGACGACTGGAACAAAAAGCTGAATCTTCAAGAATATGTGCTCACCCAATATGAGAAAACGGTCGCGGAAACCCCTCTATTAGATGGAGAAAATGAGGTCGAGACAAAAAGGCGGCAGTTATTCTATTTGAATTTACATTGGTTCATGACGACTTTATTGGACCGAAAAGACCGTATGAGCATGGGAGCGAGCCTTGAGGTCAGGGTTCCGTTTGCCGATCATCGCTTGGTGGAGTATGTATGGAATATCCCTTGGGAAATGAAAATGCATGAAAACAGGGAAAAGGGGATTCTGCGCAAAGCGTTGGAAGGGATTCTACCTGATGAAGTCCTATACAGGAAGAAGAGTCCTTATCCGAAAACACATCACCCTGTTTATACGAAACTAGTGAGTGAATGGCTCGAGGAAATACTGGAAGACAAATCGAGTGTCCTATATGAATTATTCAATGAGCAAAAATTAAAAGAAATCGTGAAAACAGGCGGCGCTGCATTCCAGGTGCCATGGTACGGTCAATTGATGACCGGTCCCCAGCTATTGGCGCATCTGGCGCAAATTCACGTATGGTTCAAGGATTACGGCATAGAGATTGTGGAGTAAGGAATAAAGGAAAGAATAAGGTCCGAAATTGGTGCTTAACCCAATGCGGACCTTTCTTTTTCCGTTATGAAGGATTGAGTTGATTCTCGCTGAAGAAGCTTGGCTCCCGTGGGAGTTGCGGGTAGGTTGAGAACCCACAGAGCCGGGGAGTCTCAACTCAAGCCCCCTCGGAAAACGAGCACGTGGAGTGGAAATCAACTACTATTCTTTGGTTTGAAGCAACCAAGTTTTCAAAAACAGCCAAAGTGAAAGGACGCATCAGCATGAGATGCGTCCTTTCATTTGGTTATACCGTTTTACTTTCTTCTGTGTTGGAGATTGCTCCTGTTCCGATCGAATTCAATCGTTCGACAAGGTCGGTTCCGAATGGAGATGGAGAAGCATTTGATTCCAGTACAGTATCCTTGAGTTCATATGCATTCGAACCGTGTTCCGTGAAGTCGAGGCCAGATAGCTCCTCTTCCCTGGAAACGCGTATCCCTGATACTCTTGTCAGGATAAAGAGGAATCCGCCGACCGTGACCGTCGTCCATGCAATGACGGCAGCTACCCCGAGTGATTGTGTAGCCAGTAATGATGCGCCGCCTCCGTATAATAAACCGCTTTGGACATCGAAGAATCCGACTGCAACGGTTCCCCAGATACCACAGATCCCGTGAACGGCAATCGCACCGACTGGGTCATCGATTTTGAACTTTGTATCAAGGATCGTTACGGCTTCGACAAGGATGACACCGGCAATGAGTCCGATGATGAGGGATCCCGATAATGATACGTTTGCACATCCGGCTGTGATGCCCACTAAACCGCCCAAAGCGCCGTTCAATGTCAAGGAAGGGTCCACTCTCTTAAATCTGAATAATGTATAGAGGGCTGAAGATAATACTGCAGCAGAGGCAGAAAATAATGTTGTTGTGATAACATGGGGGACAAGCTCTGGATCCGCTGCCAAGCTGCTTCCTCCATTGAATCCGAACCAACCGAACCAAAGGATGAAGACGCCGAGCGCACCTAAAGGAATGTTGTGGCCAGGAATGACATTCGCATTGCCTTTAGAGTATTTACCAATCCTTGCACCCAAGAACAGAACCGTGATTAATGCGCCAACGGCTCCTGTCAGATGAACAACGGTAGAACCTGCAAAGTCGACAAAGCCCATTTCGGAAATCCATCCACCGCCCCATACCCAGTGACCGACAACGGGATAAATGACGCCCGTCATCACGATGGTCAATAAGATATAACTTTTCAGCTTCATGCGTTCTGCCACTGCACCTGAAATGATTGTGGCACATGTAGCGGCGAATACCGATTGAAATAAGAAGAATCCGATATCTTCACGGCCAGAGAGAAAGAAGCTGTCGATTCCCATGAAACCACCTGCGCTCTCTCCGAACATCAATCCAAATCCAATGAGGAAATAAAGGACGGAGGCGATCGACACCGTCAGGAAATTCTTCATCAAGATATTCAGTGCATTCTTAGCACGTGTGAACCCTGTTTCTACCATGGCGAAACCAGCATGCATGAAGAATACAAGAAATGCGGCGATCATGACCCACATGGAGTCAACGGAAGCCTGAACCGTTTCGGCTGTAGGGGCAGCGAAGGCTGAAGTGGCGAAAGTCAATGACAGGAGTAATAATGTAGCAATTTTTTTAATCAATGATATCCCTCCGATAATTTAGTATTGGCTTGTGCTATCAGAATCAGTTACAGTACAGCAGGTTTTCCTCTTTCACCAGTGCGGATCCTGACAACCTCTTCAACTGGATAGATGAATATTTTCCCGTCTCCAACGGTTCCTGTACTGCACTGCTCAACAATCAGGTCGATGATCCCTTCGACTTGGTCATCATCCACCACCATTTCAACCTTCACCCGTGGCACAAGATTGATTTCAAATTTGTTTCCACGGAAGATGCCTTGCTTGCCTTTTTGTTTTCCACATCCTGCTGCTTCAGAGACGGTTAATCCGCTGAAACCACGCATGCTCAATGCATCCCGTAATGAGATGAAAGCTTCTGCACGAATGATCGCTTCCACTTTTTTCATTTAATTTCCTCCTTTTATAAAAACATCTGTTTGATGTTAGTTTTCTTAACATCAATTTGTTATATTATTTATCATATTCAGAAAATAACAAAATATCAAGGGCTATTTTCCAATGAAAGCGATTTTATGTAAAAAAATCTAACATGAATTTCGTCTCTAGATGAAAAAAGCTGCCCGAATGGCTGGGCAGCTATGTTTGTTATTGTATATAGCGTAAATTTTTTATGCTTTCTTTAATGCAGTGAATCCTTTATTCATCCATACCTTCGATTTCCATCGTTTCAACATGATGATTCCCCTCAGCCATTCGTCTGCGATGAAGGATATCCAGATCCCGACGAGACCGAGACCGAACCAGATTCCTAGAATGTAGGATAATGTGACACTGACTCCCCACATTGAAAGGATCCCCATATAAACAGGGAAACGAACGTCTCCCGTCGCCCTCAGGGAATTGATTACGACGAGATTGAAGCTTCTGCCAGGTTCGAGAATGATGGTTAAGTAGATGAGTGTCTTCCCAAGAGAAATGATCTGCTCGTTATCCGTGAAAATACGGAAGAGCGGATCTGCAAATAGGGAAAATATGCCGGCCATGATCAGGGAGATGGCAATGGCGATTTTCAAGCTTTTTAGACAGCGCTCGTATGCACTTTCATATTCCTTCGCACCAACAAGATGGCCAATCAATATTTGTGTTCCTTGACTGATGGCGACGCTGAATAAAAAGATGAACATCATCAGATTCTGGGCATATACCTTCGTCGTTAGTGCATGGGTCCCGAGACTGGCGATAAAGTACGTGATGACCATTTGCGACCCATTATATGATAAGTGCTCGCCTGCTGACGGTATCCCGATCTTCAATAAATTTCTCACGTGGGAGAAGGGGAGCTTAAACAGGCGATTGAACGGTAACGCAGAAGGGATTCTCTTCATGATCACCACAAGTGAGACAAGAAACCCGAGCAGCCTTGAAACGATGGTCGAAATGGCGACCCCTTCCACTCCAAGAACGGGAACGCCGAAAGGTCCAAAAATAAATAAATAGTTACCGATGACGTTTACGATGTTCATGCCGATGGTAATGTACATCGCATCCTTCGTATAGCCATAGCTCCTGAGAATGGCCCCGGCTGTCATGATGAGTGCCTGGACAAAGGCGAATCCCCCTACAATCTTCAAGTAAGATGCTGCTTCATCCATAAGGGGAGGGGGGAGGTCCATTGAAGAAAGGATGGGCCTTGTGAAGAAAATCATCCCGACACTTAAGAGTGTGCCGAACAAAAAATTGACCGCAAGTGAAACGACTGAAATTTCACCAGCGGATGTTTCTTCCTTTGCACCTAGATGCTGTGCGACAAGGATGGCTGTCCCTGTGGCGACAAACCCGAACATCACGATGATAAGCGAGAGGATTTGGTTGGACACACCGACGGCTGCCACTGAATCATCGGAATACTGACTGAGCATCAAGGTGTCTGCATTTCCCATTAGCATATGAAGGAAGATTTCAATGAAGATGGGCCATGTTAATGCAAACAGGGTCATCTTTTTCTGTGTTTTGGTCATAGTGGTACTCCTTGTATTGGGATCCCGGGAAACGTGAGAAGGGGACTAGTCCAGGAATGGGCTAGTCCCTTTATCCCCCGTGGTACGGGAACGATTATAATTGAAGGATGGCGAATCCATATTCCTTCAGCTCGACTTCAATTGTTTCAGCCTCCGCGGCAAACTCCTCTTCATTCCAAAGGTCGACGATTTTTTTGCCTTTTAAATCAAATGGTAGCGAGTAGGTAGTCGCTTCCTCTTTACAATTGAAAAGAACCAAAAGGGTATCCTCGCCGTTGGATTTCGTAAAGGCGACACAACCTTCATGAAGTCCAGGAGGCAGGAAAGAGATGTTCCCTTCGTTGGCCAATAAACGATGGCTCCTGCGAAGCTCAATATGCTTCTGAATATGGTGGAAAAGCTCTTCGTTATGCTTTTCCAGTTCCCAAGGAAAACATTTTCGGCACCCTGGATCTTGTTCACCGGTCAAGCCGATTTCGTCTCCGTAGTAAATGCATGGAGATCCGATGAACGAGAGCATAAAGCTGTAGATCTGTTTCAAGCGTCTGATATCTTCCCCGCATTCTGTCAGGATCCTAGGAGTATCATGGCTTCCGACAAGATTGAAATTGACTTCATTGACGGTTTTCGGGTACATATGGATGACGCTCGTCAAACGTTCTGTGAACTCGGTTGGTGTGATCGACTGCTTGGCAAACAGATTGATCACGCTTGTGGTAAACGGATAGTTCATCACGGCATCAAACTGGTCTCCCCGAAGCCAAGGCATTGAATCGTGCCAGATTTCACCGAGTATATATAAATCAGGCTTGATGGATTTCACTTCACGCCTGAACTCTCTCCAGAATTGATGATCCACTTCATTTGCGACATCAAGCCTCCAACCGTCGATATCAAATTCTTTTACCCAATATCGTCCGACTTCCAATAAGAAATCACGGACTTCTTTATTCTCTGTATTCAATTTTGGCATCGAAGCCTCAAATGCGAACGTATCATAGTTTGGAGGAGTGGACTCGATGTCCAATGGGAATTCCCTGATATGGAACCAATCGCGGTAAACGGATTCCTCGCCTTTTTCAAGCACATCCTGAAATTGAGGGAAATAGAAACCACTATGATTGAAGACTGCATCCAGCATGACTTTTATTCCATTATCATGGCATGTTTTTACAAGCTCCTTCAATGTTTCACCCGTTCCGAACTGTGGATCGATTTCAAAATAATCAATTGTATCGTATTTATGATTGGAATGAGCCTTGAAGATCGGAGTGAAATAAATGCCCGATATCCCCAGTTCTTTCAGATAAGGAATATTTTGAATGACACCGTCAAGGTCGCCTCCGAAGAAATTTGTGCTTGTCGGTGCGGTGCTATCCCATTTCAACGTCCCTTCAGGATCATTATCCCTGTTCCCGTTAGCGAATCGCTCAGGGAAGATTTGATACCAAACCGTATCTTTTACCCACGAAGGTGCTTGGAAAACATCGATTGCATTCAAGAAAGGGAAACAGAAATAGTCTCCGATGTCAGTTGAAGGGGAGTCTTGGAATCCCTTCTCCCCATAAAATAGTTCTTCATGATCATCATTCAGAATGAATCCGTATCGAAGTCTTCTATATGGAGGTGTCAGCGAAGTGAACCAATAATCGAATAGCTGATCACTTCCCGTCAGGATCATTTCCTGTTTATCATACATCCACTTTCCATCTTCCCACTGATAGGGGTCTCCATGGAGGAGGGATGCGTTTCTTATATCATTTTTTTTAGTTCTGATCCGGATGTGGATCTCTTTATCAGTGCAAGCGTATGCATAGTTATCCTTTGGCCGATGATAAACTGCTTCAAGAAACATCACTTTTCCCCCTTAATCACATTTAGTTAAAGAGTAGTCTACTCTTTTATGGTTGTCAATAATTCATATCATCAACATGTAAGCGGTTTATCATATTTTCTATCAAACTAAAAAAAATTTAAAAAACTATTGATAAATGAGTTTTAATTTGTATAATAGGAAATAGGTTGTGCAATCGCTTTCACACATAAATGTAAGCGGTGTCTAACGCCTTCTTTTCACTTATGTGTGCAAACGGTTGTACAACCCGGGATTTTTAAACATTTACCTATACTTAGGAGGGGTCGAGATGAAGAAAGCATTATCATTGTTGATGGTAGTAATGCTTGTATTGGGGGCGCTCGCTGCTTGTGGTCCTAACCGTGAGGAAGGATCCGGGGATAGCGGAGAAAAGAAAGCTGACGATGCGAACAAACCTGAAAAGCTGGTTGTCTGGGAAGACCAGGAAAAAACCGGTTGGCTTGATGAAGTAGGTGCCAAGTTCGAAGAAGAGACAGGCATCAAGGTTGAAGTGAAAGAAGTGGAAATGGCTACTAAGATGAAAGAACAATTACGTTTAGATGGTCCTGCAGGTACTGGCCCGGACGTATTGACATTACCACATGACCAAATCGGTGAGCTTGCGCTTGCTGGTCATATCGCTCCATTGGAAGTGGATGGGGAAATCGAAGATCGTTTCACTGAATCTTCCATGACAGCTGAAAACTATGATGGAAAACTTTATGGTCTTCCAAAGGCTTCTGAAACTCCAGTTTTTGTTTATAATAAAGCGTTGATGGAAGAAGCGCCAAAAACAATGGACGAGGTTTACACGTTCGCGAAAGATTTCACGAAAGACGGAAACTACGGTTTCTTGGCACTTTGGGATAACTTCTACTTTGCACATGCACCAATCGGCGGATTTGGCGGATATGTATTTGCTGAAAACGATGGCGCACTTGATGCGAAGGATCTTGGTCTGAACAATGAAGGTGCTGTAGAAGGTACTGAATATATTCAAAAATGGTACAAAGAAGGATTATTCCCTAAAGGAATCGTTGGGGAAAACGGTGGATCTGCACTGGATGGTTTATTCGGTGAAGGAAAAGTTGCTTCTGTCATGAATGGACCTTGGTCTTTCCAAGGATACAAAGATGCTGGAGTCGATATCGGTATTTCTGCAATGCCTAAACTTCCAAATGGAGAGCCAATGAAAACATTCATGGGCGTTAAAGGATGGCACGTTTCCGGCTACTCTGAAAATAAAGAGTGGGCACAAAAATTCATCGAATTCATCACGCAAGATGAATATGCTAAACTTCGTTTCGAACAAACACAGGAAGTTCCAACAAACAAAGGTTTGATCGACGATCCTGCAATTGCTGAAAACCCAGGGGCAAAAGCGGTTGCCGAGCAATCTCAATATGCAGTCCCGATGCCGAACATCCCTGAAATGGGAGAGGTTTGGGGACCTATGGCTGACTCATTACAAACTGTTGTAACGGGTAAACAAGAACCAAAAGCGGCTCTTGATGCGGCTGTTAAACAAATCCAACAAAATATTGATGCGAATCATTCAAACTAATCAAACACATAGCGGTACCTCCTCCGATTGGAGAGGTACTGCTATCCTTTTAAAGACCTATTCAAGGGCTTTAAGAGGAAGAAACGCGTTTCTGCCTCTTAAAGCTCTTGAAGCTTATGTAACTCACGTTGAAGTATAGAAAGGGGAATATAGGATGGAGCAACAATCCTATCAAACAAAACATAGAAAAACGGCATTGGCCCTTTCCCTAATCCCAGGATTAGGTCAAATGTATCATAGACAATTTCTAAAAGGCGGATTCTTCCTAATCATGACAGCCGCTTTTATCCTTGTCTTTAGAGATTTGATCAGCTACGGATTATGGGGCATCACCACACTCGGAACTGACGTTTCTTACGGAGATCATTCCATTTTCTTAATGGTATATGGGATTCTCGCTATCATCGTTTGTATATTCGGGATTGGCTTCTATCTATTCAATCTCCGGGACGCTTATAAAAATGGGGAAAAGAGAGATAGAGGGGAAAAGCTTAGTACGATCCGTGAGCAATATCGGAATTTAGTGGATAACGGATTCCCATATCTGATTATGTCACCAGGGTTCCTGCTACTCGTATTCGTCGTCATTTTCCCGATCATTTTCGTAGTCTTGCTTGCATTCACAAACTATGATCTGTACCATTCGCCTCCAGCTAAGCTGGTCGATTGGGTAGGTATTCAAAACTTTGTCGATATTTTCAAGATTGATATTTGGAGAGAAACCTTCATCACGGTCCTTGCATGGACATTGGTTTGGACGTTCGGTGCTACAACCCTTCAAGTAGCGCTAGGGGTATTCCTGGCAATCCTTGTGAACCAGAAGGATCTTAAAGGGAAAGCCATCATCCGTACCGTCTTCATCCTGCCATGGGCCATCCCGGCTTTCGTTTCCATCCTGGTATTTGCAGGTATGTTCAATGAATCATTCGGTACAATCAACCGGGACATTCTTGGATTCTTCGGAATAGAAGGACTGCCGTGGATGACTGAACCAATGTATACTCGCCTAGCATTGATCGGTATTCAGGCTTGGCTTGGATTCCCGTTCATTTTTGCGATGACAACAGGGGTGCTGCAATCGATCCCGGATGAACTGTATGAAGCCGCAACGGTCGACGGGGCTTCTGCTTTCCAGAAATTCAAGAACATCACGCTGCCGCTTGTCCTATTTGCAACGGCGCCGATCATCATTACGCAGTATACGTTTAACTTCAATAACTTTAACGTCATATACTTGTTCAACGGCGGTGGTCCTGCTCTTACTGGACAAAATGCCGGTGGAACTGACATCCTGATTTCATGGATTTACAGTCTGACCATGACATCGGCACAATATTCGAAAGCTGCAGCCATAACATTGCTATTATCGATCATTGTCATAACCGTAGCAATCTGGCAATTCAAGAGAACGAAATCATTCCAAGAAGAGGATATGATGTAATATGAATACGAAGAGACAGAAACTCATACGCTTAACACTTTCATACGCGGTCATTGGAATCATGTTCGCCGTCATTCTTTACCCGGTTGCATGGATCATCGGTTCATCCTTCAACCCTGGACAAAGTCTATCAGGCTCATCCATCATTCCGAAGAATGCCACATTGGCGCACTACAAGGAGCTATTCGATATAAAAGAAAGCAACTATATGATCTGGTACTGGAATTCCTTGAAGGTCAGCCTGTCCACAATGGCGCTGACGGTTTTACTCGTCAGTTTAACGGCCTATTCATTCTCCCGTTACCGCTTTGCCGGGCGTAAGAATGGATTGATGACATTCCTGATCCTACAGATGATCCCGAACTTTGCGGCATTGATTGCCATTTTCGTATTGGCACTGTTAACGAATCTATTGGATACTCACATCGGATTGATCCTCGTGTACGTTGGCGGTCAAATCCCGATGAACACATGGCTCATGAAGGGATATCTTGATACAATCCCGAAAGAACTGGATGAGTCAGCGAAAATGGACGGGGCAGGACATTTGCGTATCTTCTTCCAAATCGTCATGCCGCTTGCAAAGCCGATCATCGCGGTAGTCGCACTGTTTTCATTCATTGCACCATTCGCGGACTTCATCATTGCCAGCATCCTGCTGCGTTCAGAAGAAATGTATACACTTCCGGTTGCACTATATGATATGGTCGCAAAGCAGTTCGGAGCTGAATTTACAACATTTGCGGCTGGTTCAGTATTGATTGCCGTACCGATTGCTCTATTATTCCTGTTCTTCCAGAAATACTTCGTTTCAGGATTGACGGCAGGGGGTACAAAGGGATAATCTTAAAGGCGTTACTAACTAGTGAGGAGGAGCGGAGATGAAAAGAAGAGTACTATCTCTCATTTTAGTCCCGTTTCTTCTTTTTTACGCCCTTCCGGTAGGTGCAGTTGAAAAAGAAGAACGCAAGTGGCAGGATGAATCAATTTATTTCTTGATGGTGGATCGCTTCAATAATGGCGATACAAGTAATGATAAGGATGTCAACACCCAAGATCCAAAGGCTTATCAGGGCGGTGATTTCCAAGGGGTCATCGACCGTCTGGACTATATCAAGGATATGGGCTTCACGGCAATATGGCTTACGCCGGTATTCGATAACCAGCCGATGGGATACCATGGATACTGGATCACTGATTTTTACAAGACCGAGGAACATTTCGGATCAATGGAAACATTCAAGAAGCTTGTTGATGAAGCACATAAGCGCGATATGAAAGTGGTCCTCGACTTTGTTGTCAACCATGTCGGGCCAGAACATCCCTGGGTGAGCGATCCGGAGAAGGAAGACTGGTTCCATGAGAAACAGCCAATGAATTTCTCCAATACAGAAAGCCTTCAAAACGCATGGTTGTATGATTTACCCGATTTAAACACAGAGAATCCTGAAGTGAAGGAATATCTATTCGATGCTGCTAAATGGTGGATCAAGGAAACGGATATAGACGGCTACAGACTTGATACGGTACGCCATGTCCCGCAGGCATTCTGGAAAGACTTCAGCAAAGAAGTTAAATCCGTCAAGGACGACTTTTATCTTCTTGGTGAAGTGTTTGACCGTGACCCACAAAAGATAGCAGAATATAATGATGTCGGCATCGATGGGTTCGTCAACGTTCCACAGGCGGAAGAGCTGCGTTCTGTGTTTACAAAACCGGACACATCCATGGACAGGTTGTTCAACTTCTGGAAGTATAATGAGACATTTTATGAAAACCCTGAAGTGATGGGGACATTCATAGATAATCATGATATGGAGCGCTTCACACGTCTGTTGGTGCAGGAAAAAGTATTTCCAGGTACACGTTGGAAGCTTGCATTGACGTATATGTATACAACACCCGGAATTCCGATTATCTACTACGGATCGGAAATCGCAGTTGATGGAGGGGAAGATCCTGATAATCGTCGACTGATGAATTTCCGTGCAGATAAAGAATTGATCGATTATATTTCAACCTTAGGCGAAATTCGTCAAGCGTATCCAGCTTTGACAAGAGGGACGATCGAGCCGCTCTATGAAAAAGGTGGAATGGGAATCTACAAGCGTACGTATGAAGATCAGACGATGGTCATTGCCATCAATAATTCAAGCGCCACCGAAGTTGTTGAACTTGGTTCGGAGGAACTTGCTGAGAATAAAGAGCTCAAAGGATTGATGACGAGTGATCTCGTCCGCAGTGATGATAATGGTAACTACAAGATTGCATTAGACCGTGAAGAGTCTGAAATATACTTACTGAAAGACAAGAGTGGCCTCAATATTCCATACCTGGTAGCACTAGGGACGGTTTACGCACTATTTCTGACTTTTATTTTTCTAGTTTGGAAACGGGGAAAAAACAAAAAGAATTCCTAATGACGAGGGCTCATTCAGGGCCCTTACGAATAAGGAATGATGAACAATGGCCGTTTGGAATGGAAGCGCTTATATTTTTAAGTTGTCATAGGAGGGGGGAGACGTCATGGCCGTTACGATCAAAGATGTGGCAAAACTTGCGAACGTAGCACCGTCAACCGTTTCTCGAGTGATTGCAAATAATCCCAGAATCAGTGAAAAAACAAAGCAAAGAGTCAGGGAAGCGATGGATCAGCTGGGGTATCATCCCAACTTCATCGCAAGAAGCTTGGCAAACCAGTCGACAAGGGTATTGGGACTGGTACTGCCGGGATCCGCAAGTACGTTCTCTCAGAATCCGTTCTTCCCGACTGTGCTCAGGGGATTGAGTGAAGGTGCGCATGAGAAGCAATACGCCCTTCAAATGACCACAGGGCAGTCGGAGGACGAGATTTATGAAGGTGTCGTGCAAATGGTTCAAGGCGGAAGGGTGGATGGAATCATCCTCCTATATTCCAAAGTGGAAGACAAGGTCATGAATTATTTGAAAGAGCGTAACTTTCCATTTGTCGTAGTCGGCAAACCGTATAAATTCAGTGAGGAAATCACTCACGTGGACAATGACAATTACCGGGCTACCAAGGAAGTGACGGAATATCTTTTGGAACTGGGTCATCAATGCATCGGATTCATCGGGGGGGATTTGAACCTGGTGGTGACTGTCGAGCGATTGCTTGGCTATGAGAAAGCTCTCAGGGATGCCGGTCTGAGCTTGAAAGATGAGTACATCATCCACGAGGAATTTCTCCGCGAAGGGGGAAGGGAAGCAATCAATGAACTCATGCAGCTTACCCACCCACCTACCGCATTGGTGGTCGCCGATGACCTGATGGCACTCGGAGTATTAAATACATTGGACGAAATGAACATATCGGTGCCGGAGGATATCTCGATCATCAGCTTCAATAACGTCTTGTTGGCAGAAATGTCACGACCGCCACTGACGTCGGTCGATATCAACATTTTCAGCTTGGGGAATGAAGCTGCGAAAAGCCTTATTCAGAAGGTGGAGAATCCGAAAGAACCGATTAAGCGGATCATCATTCCGCACGAAATCGTGAAGCGTGCATCATGCAGCAATAAAAGTAGGACTGAGGCGTAGTGTGTGCCTCGGTTTTTTTTATGGGATGGGTTTGTTTGTTTTAGCGTGTTGTTGATGATGAACAGGTTTCAGGCGAGGGTTGACGTGCAAGGTGAAGGAGGTCGTAGGTGAAGAGTGGCGGATGTGTGGCCTTGGAATGGGGGGAGGTTTTCGTCCGCCGCTTTTTAGGGGGAATTCTTGAAAGGGAACTATGATTGAAAGGGAACTATGGAATATTATGTGAGAGAATGTGTTTTTTGGAAGAGATTAGATGGTTTTTTCATAAAAGGGGGTGTTTTTCCTGAAAAGGTGGTTGCGTAGAAGGATTTTGACTGTATCAAGTGAGGGGGAATACTACTTTTTAACTTTTATGCTCCATTCGACAAAAAATATGCTCCAAATTCAGGATATATGCTCCAATTTCGAGTTTTATGCTCCTAATTACAAAAATATGCTCCAAAAGCAATCATTTATGCTCTGATTAGAATGATTCTAATCAGGAGTTGGCGAAGCCAGTGCCGCGTCCAGCCGAGAGACCAGGTATACCCAATAAGTTCCTGTCAACAATGTCCCATTCAGTGAAAAATCCACAAAAAAATTCTCACCCCTGAAAAATCGGCTCTCTTTTAATCAATGGACCCAAACACAACCCCCGATCCCCAATCCATGATTGGACCAAAACGCAAACCCCGATCCCCCCCAATCCATCAATGGACCCAAACACAAATCCCCAATCCAACATCATACCCGAACACTAAAACCATCAATTTACCCAAACAAACACAAAAAAAAGACCGGGTCCATAAACAACCCGGCCTCTCACTGTTACTACATCAAAAGCAAAATCACCAACACATCAGCCATTCACTACCGTACCACCGTTCACATGGATCATCTGACCCGACACATACGAGGAGTCATCGCTAGCAAGGTAAACATATGCTGGTGCAAGTTCAAATGGTTGTCCGGCTCTGCCCATCGGGGTATTGGCGCCGAACTGAGATACTTTGTCAGCATTGAAGGTGGATGGGATCAATGGTGTCCAGATCGGTCCCGGAGCCACGCCGTTAACGCGTATCCCCTTGGAAGCGATGTTCTCAGCAAGCGAACGAGTGAAGCTGACGATTGCCCCTTTTGTGGAAGAATAGTCGATCAGATCTTTATTTCCTTTGTATGCGGTAATGGATGCCGTATTGATGATGGAAGCCCCTTTTTTGAGATGGGGAAGAGCGGCCCTCGTTAGGTAGAACATCGAGAAGATATTGGTCTTGAACGTTCTTTCGAGCTGTTCATCGCTGATGTCCTCGAGTCCTTTCTGAGGATGCTGTTCGGCGGCATTGTTAACCAGGATATCCAGTTTTCCGAACTGGGAAATCACTTTTTTAATAATATCCGTACAGAATGTGGAACTTCCGATATCCCCTGATAGAAGCAAGCATTGGACGCCTTCTGCCTCAACTAGCTCCTTCGTTTTGGTGGCATCTTCGTGCTCATCGAGGTAAGAAATGGCTACATGTGCACCTTCACGCGCGAAATACCATGCAACAGAGCGGCCGATCCCGCTGTCCCCGCCTGAAATGAGGGCAACTTTCCCGTCTAGTTTGCCGCTACCTTTATATTGCTGATCAGTATGGATTGGCTGTGGATTCATTTCATCAGTTGTACCTGGCTGATGGTCCTGGTGCTGTGGTGGAAAGGTTGTTTTTCCGTTTTGTTGCTGGGTCAATTTGAACACTCCTTCTTGAATGTGATCCTCTTATCCTTTACTTAGAATAGTGTTTACCCGATAAGTGTAATTATTAACATGATTTCACGTCATGATATGGCTTTTGTAGAAAAGATCTGGACATGGTATTTACGTTATTTCATCATGCTTTCCGCTTTGTAGCCAACCATATTCATCAACCCTTTTGGCGATGAGTAAGGAGGGGCATAGCACGTTTCGATTTCCTGCAGTTGAATGACCGACAGTCCGCCTATGATGGCAGTTGAAAGGACATCGATTTGCTTGTCTACACCTTCGCCACCCGCAACGTTTCCCCCGAAAATCCGTCCGGTTTCAGGGCAGAAGTGGACGCGAACATAGACATCCTTGCTGCCCGGATAGTAACCGGCATGGGATTTTGCTTTATGCGTCACTGTTTTATAGTGTATTTTCCGTTTGATCAGTTCTTTCTCCCCATGTCCTGTAGAGGCAACGGTCATGTCGAATACTTTTGCAATCGCACAGCCAAGCATCCCCCTGAAAGGAACCGGAGTCCCTGTTATGTGTTTTGCCGCAATATATGATTGACGATGTGCCGGCCATGCAAGGGGTACTTGTTTGGGGCTGCCATCGATGAGGTCGAAGGATTCGACTACATCGCCTACTGCATAGATGGATGGGTCATCGGTCTGCATGTATTTGTTCACGGAAATCCCGCCTGATTCCCCGATTGAAAGTCCTGCATCATAGGCAATTTTATTAGTTGGTTTTATTCCCGTTGCGAGAATCACAAAATCTGCATGGATGACCGCACCGTCATCAAGCACCAGATCATTTTTTGGATGGACCCGATGAAGTCCAGTATTTAAGTGTAATTTCACGCCTTTTTCCGTCAGGTGCTGTTGAATGACTCCCGCTGTCTCTTCATCAATGACACTGAGCACGTGACTGGATCGTTCGATGATACTTGTCTCAATTCCCAGGTGGGTAAGGTTTTCGGCCATTTCGACCCCGATGAAGCCTCCACCTATGATGGCACCGGTTGTCGGCTTTTCATTTTGCAGATAGTCCTTTATCCTATCCATATCCCCAACGGTACGAAGGGTGAAAGAGTTGATGGACTCCAGTCCCTTTATATCTGGTTTGAAAGGTGTTGCCCCGGTGGCGATGACAAGTGCATCATAGACCTCTTCATACATGTCACCTTTAACGAGATCTTTGATGAAGAGTGTTTTCTTATCGCGATCGATGCGCAATGCTTCATGCTGCATCCTGACATCTATTTTCTTTTTTGCTTGTAACTTCTCTGGAGAGTAGGCAAATAAAGATTCCCGTTCCTGTATCACATCGCCAAGATAATAGGGCATCCCGCATGCACCATATGAAAGGAAGGGAGTCTTTTCAAGCAGGATGATTTCTGCGGCTTCATCTAATTTCCTCAATTGCGAAGCCGTCGTGGCGCCTCCGCCAACGGCTCCGATCACGATGATCTTTTTAGTCATTGTACTCCTCCGGTTATGTATATTTGGAAGACTCTTTTGGGTGATAGCATAAAGTGTTCGATCTTCCCTGGGTCCTAAAAGTATATAAAAAACCTGATGAGTATATTCTACCCACCAGGCTATGTAAGATAACATATTAACGGAAGTTTACAAACTGGACATCAATGGATAGATCAGCTTCCCTGACAGCAGAGATGATTTGTTGTAGGTCATCCTTGCTCTTCCCGGTAACGCGCACTTGATCATCCTGCACTTGGCTTTTGACTTTTACGCCTGAGTTCTTGATGAGTGTATTGATTTTCTTTGCATTTTCTTTATCGATCCCTTGTACCAATTTAGCTCTCTGACGTACGGTTCCACCGGAAGCACCTTCAAGTTTGCCGTAATCAAGGTTTTTGACCGGTACACTCCGTTTGATCAGTTTGCTTAACAGCACATCTTTCAGCTGGTTCATTTTAAACTCGTCATCCGAGACCAAGACAATTTCTTCCCCATCCAATTTAATATCACTTTTGCTTCCTTTGAAATCATAGCGCGTTTGGATTTCTTTCAGAGCGATTCCAATCGCATTGCTGACCTCCGACATTTCCACCTTCGAAACAATATCAAATGAACTTTCTTTCGCCATTTCCATTACCTCCATTGTCATTATCTTCTTTCATTATAGACAGCTGTTGTTATCTGCACAACTAATAGAAGATATAAGCTTATGTTGATGAAATGGAAACGCTAAGTAATCTAGTTGAGTTGAAGGCGGGTTACAGCGGTGAAGACTCTTGACGGACATCAACATCGGTATTTTTTCGACAAATTAAAAAGACCACCCTATTCAACAGGTGGTCTTGATTTAACGATTCAATCAGAATGTAGATCTAGAGATGGTCCGTTTTTTTGGAATAAGAGTTCTTTCCAGCTTTACGGTTCAGTTCTTTGATCTTGTTTTTTTCTTCATGAATGGCATTATTATCTTTCGCTTTTTTATCGTTATCAGATGTGTGCGGCATAGTATGACTCCCTTTCAATGGATGTATTCATTGTTAGTATGACTAAAAAAAGGGGAGTTTATGACCATTAACGAAGGAAAAATACCGCCAGTGTACCGGTTCCGGTATGAGAACCTATCGCGCATCCAATAATATTGATGTATACGTCCTTGGGTGAGAATTTCTCTTCGATCATCTTTTTCATTTCCATTGCGAGTTCCAAGTCGTCACCATGACTGATGCCGATTGTCTGCCCGGAGAGATCAGTTCCGCGCACTTCCATCAGCTCAAGGATTCTTCTCATCAGCTTCTTCTTTCCGCGTAGCTTCTCGATCGGTACCAGTTTCCCGTCTTCCACATGAAGAAGGGGCTTGATGTTGAGAAGGCCTCCGAGGAACGCCGATGCCTTTGAGACCCGCCCTCCTTTGGCGAGATAATCAAGATCTTCAACGGTGAAGAGATGTTCCATATGTTCGGCGTCATGGATGATGGTATCGATGATTTCTTGATGAGACTTGCCATTATTAAGGGCCCTCAATGCATTCTGAACCACCAGGCCATAGCCAAGTGAGGCACATTTGGAATCGATGATGGTAAGATCGAGTTCAGGGTATTCCTCTTTTACTTGATCCCTGATCATCACAGCTGTTTGATAGGTGCCTGACAGTTGGGATGAGAAGGCGATATAGATGCCTTTTTCACCTTTTTGGGCAAGATCCGAAAATGTCTTTAAGAAGCTTTCGGGGGAAACCTGGGATGTTTTGGGCATGTGGCCTTCACGGATTTTGTCAAAGACCTTTTTCGGTTCAATCGTGATAAGGTCTTCATAATCTTGTCCTTCGATATGTACTTTCAGAGGGAAGAAATCTATGTTGTCTTGATCGAAAAACTCTTTCGGGAGATCACTTGCGCTATCAGCAAATAATTTTACATTCATTTTTCTCATCCTTATCTTTCTTTACTTATAGCTTTAGTCTAGCTATTTTTCGTTGAAATGACAATCTATTCCTCTGTTTTATTGTGATACAAATCATTCAAAAAATATTTTTCAAAGAGATGAACTATCCAGAGAGTTTAGTTATGATATGTTGTGGAAGATAATTAAAGTACATAACAACATGGGAGGTATGTCATGAACAGGGATCATGTTCGTTTAGAATTAAAGAAGTTTGTGGTGGTTCTGATTGGTGCGGTATTGGGTGCCGTGGCGATGAACTTCTTCCTGATACCCGCAAATGTCTATGCCAGTGGATTTACCGGCATGGCACAGCTGTTATCAAGCATCATAACGGAATTTACTTCTTTTGAAGTATCAACAGGTATTTTATTATTCATCTTGAATATACCGGTGACGATCATCGGCTGGTTCAAGGTAGGTAAGTCCTTCACTGTGTACAGCTTTATTTCGGTTTTTCTCACATCATTCTTTCTAGAAATCATTCCGGTCATCCATTTATCACCGGATATCCTGCTCAATGCCGTATTTGGTGGGGTCATTGCGGCTGTCGGAGTTGGACTTACCTTGAAATGGGGGGCATCTACCGGTGGGATGGATATTATTGCAATGATCCTGTCGAGAATGAAAGATCGGCCAGTAGGGTCATATTTCTTCCTCATGAATGCGGTCATCATCATATCAGCCGGATTTTTATACGGATGGGAGAAGGCATTATATACACTCGTTACTCTCTATGCATCCACACGGGTCATAGACGCGATTCATACTCGTCATGAGAAATTGACTGCCATGATCATCACGAAAAAATCCCAGGAGTTAAGGGAAGCCATCCATTCAAAACTGATGAGAGGGATCACCACGGTACCTGCCAAGGGAGCTTTCTCAGGAGAAGAGAAGGAAATGATGATCATTGTCATATCCCGTTATGAGCTGTATGAACTGGAGCACACAATCAAAGAGGTCGACCCGAATGCATTCACGAATATTGTCCAAACGACCGGAATATTCGGCTTCTTCAGGAGAGACTGAAGGTCACAAAAAAGGTTGACCCTTTTGGGGTCAACCTTTTACTTTATTGAAGAGTATTCAACTCATCTTGAAGGGCGTGTAATTGGCTCTGTTCTGCTACATTACTGTTGGCATATGCAGAAGATAAGGCATTCTTTGCCTTTGTTACAGATGCAGCGGGATCGCCGCCTGCAGCGTTCGCCTGTTTGGCCTCGTTGACCGCTTGACGGGCTTGCCTGAATAGTGAATTACTCATCTTATATTCCTCCCGAAGAAGAGTTTTCCACTTTCGATGACAGTTTATTAGCCTCTGCCTCTGCATAGGTTAAATGATAAGGGATACGCTCATCATGTTTATCCACGGCAATCTTACCTTGTTGAACAAATCTCTTCGATTTATTTCTACCCAATGCAACCACCCCTTTTCAAGCTTAAACACCATATAAGTGTTCTCTTGTAGTATGGCTTAGAAAGGAGAGCTTTAAAGCGAAAAAAAATTCCCACTCCTGCCATTAAAGGTCAAAGCGTTTTTGCAGGTAGCGCCCGATGCCGTCCTCTTCGTTTGTTAATGTAATTTCGTTCGCAATATCCTTTAATTCAGTGATGGCATTCCCCATCGCAACGCCTGTTCCGGCATATTGCAGCATTTCCAGATCATTGTCTTCGTCCCCGAAAGCGATGATCCGCTCTTGTGGGATGTTTAAATGTGAAGCGACCTTTTCGATCCCGACGGCTTTATTCAGGCCGGACTTCACGATTTCAATGACGTGCCATGGTGCTGCCCATCTGCGGTGATCAATTACTTCAGCATGTACTTTATCCAAATGCGCACGGATTTCCTTCACATCTTTTTCCTCTGCATGAATTAACATTGATGTGGGATCTTCCGATAAGAAATCTCTGATATCACCTGTTGAAATGGATGGTTCACCCATCATGAATACATCGATCAGCTTTTCATCATGGTAATGAAGATAAACATCATCCTTCACTTCAGCAATGATATTTCGAAACGGGAAATCATGACATGCTTCAATGATCTTCTTTGATACTTCAAGGTCCATAGGGGAGTGGATCGCCTCCCAGTTTTTATCGCCCGGGTGATGGACGAGGGCACCGTTAAAGTTTACGATCGGTGTCACGAGGTTCATTTGTTTATAATAAATTTCACTTGCACGAAATGGACGGCCGGTGGCAATCATGACTTCATGTCCTTGTCTTCTGGCTTGTGTAAGGGTATGGAGGGTACTGGTGGAGATCTTCTTTTCATCCGTCAGCAGTGTGCCGTCCAAGTCTAATACAATCAAGTGCTTTTCGTGTGAGTTCATATCAAGTTACTCCAATTCTCTAGTATGGTGTTGAATGGGATGTGATACATGAATAGTGTATAAAGGATCAGTGAATGCTGTCCATAGCGTAGGGTTGAAATTAATGATTTATTTACAATGAGTCGAGCATTTCCCCTTACCCTTGTCCAATCAAATTTCACTGACTGCCTGAGGTTTAATTATTATACATACTGTAAATTCTAGGATATCATAATAAGGTGATAAGCGTACAGGAGGGAGCAAGAGAACATGATTGTAGTCGAGAAGTCCAGCATACAAGATATACCCTATCTTCATCTTGTGAAAGAAGAGGGGATCGGTCATCCTTTGCCCCTGTGCTTTTTTATACATGGCTTTACAAGCGCCAAAGAGCATAATCTACATTATGCTTATTACTTGGCTGAAAAAGGCTTCAGGGTAGTGCTTCCTGATTGTCTGGAACATGGAGAAAGGGCAACCGGGAAAACAGAGGAGGAATTGGGCGGTGTATTCTGGAAGATTGTATTGAACACCATTCATGAACTTTCAATTTTGAAAAGTCATTTTGAAGAAGAAGGACTAGTGGTTGATCATGGCATAGGGGTTGCGGGTACATCCATGGGAGGTATTGTCACACTGGGTGCATTGACGCAATATGAATGGATTTCGTCAGCCGTATCCCTGATGGGGAACCCATCATATGTTAAGTTTGCCAAAGCGCAGCTGGAGTACCTGAAATCTTCAGGATACGAGCTTCCATTCAGCGAAGGGGAAGTCAGCGCGATTCTGGATGAGCTGTCTTACTATGACCTGAGTCTGCAGCCGGAGAAATTGAACGGTAGACCGCTGATGTTCTGGCATGGGAAAAAAGACAAGGTCGTCCCTTTCCATTTGACAGAGGAATTCTATAAGAGTATCTTGCCGGCATACGAGGGGAATGAGAATAACATCCTATTCATTGCAGATGAGAGAGCCGATCATAAGGTTTCAAGAGAAGGTGTGAAGAAGCTGGTCGAATGGTTCGAGAAACACTTATCAGCCTAACTCTTTGTCTTCATGGTGTATCTTTGATAAGATGGGTAACAGGAAGTATTGTAAAGGAGTGTGTGCAACAATGGATCAAGATCTTAAAGATAATCTGATGGGTGCACTTGAACAAGTAGTGGACCCGGAACTTGGCATAGACATCGTTAACTTAGGATTGGTATACGATGTGGATTTAGACGAAGAGGGCAAGGCGACAGTCACGATGACTTTGACTTCGATGGGCTGCCCACTTGCAGGCACAATCGTCGACCAAGTGAAGGCGGCATTAAGTGACATCCCTGAAGTCAAGGAAACGGAAGTCGACATCGTCTGGAATCCACCTTGGAGCAAGGACAAGATGTCCAGATATGCAAAGATCGCACTTGGCATCACCTGATTTAGATATCAGCACAACGGTTCAAATCGAAAAAAACTACCCATCCAGAGCGCTGGATGGGTAGTTTTTATTTTGTACAAGGTTAAAACATCTTATATGAAAATGACGACCAGTATCCCTACCGTCAAGCAATAAAATGCAAAATATTTCAGGTTTCCTTTGGCCATGATGTTCATGAACCATTTCAAGGAGAAATAAGATGCTACCAGTGATCCTAAAAACGCCAGGATATAAGGAACGGTCATGGATGCAGCCGGAGGCGTTTCGATCAGATCCTTGATTCCGAGCAGCATGACCCCGAAGCTGACTGGTATGTACAGCAAAAAGGAGTATCGAAGCGCCGTTTCTGACTTCATCCCGCGCGCCATGGCCGCTACGATTGTGGCACCTGAACGGCTGATTCCCGGTATGAGCGCAACTGCCTGGGCAAGACCAATGATCAAGGCATCTTTCACATTCAGATCACCATCGTTCTTTCTACCCCTAAGGTTTCTGATCAGCCATAAGGCTGTACCAGTGATGATCAGGGTGATTCCGATCGTCATGACTCCGGACAAGTGCTCCTCAATCACATCACCGAATAAAACACCGATCACACCAGCTGGGATCGTACCGATGATTAAATAGACTATAAAGTGAAAATCACGTTTATTTTCAGGCGTTTTTTCTTTGAAATAGCCCAACCCATTCACGATGAGGCGCCAAATGTCTTCCCGATAAACCAATAATACGGCAAAAAGGGAAGCGGTATTCACTAGAATTTCAAATGTCAAGCCTGGCTCTTCAATACCGAGGAAGTATTGAGCAAGGACCAGGTGTCCGCTTGATGAAATGGGAATCGGTTCCGTAAAACCTTGAAAAATCCCCAGGAATAAATACTTCAATATCAGTAAGAAATCCATTACATATCCTCCAAATCTAAAATCTTCACATTTTTTTATTTAACACCAATAAGTGACAAGCTGTAAAGCGTTTTTCCGAATGTTAATCAAACCGTAATGGAATGGACATGAATATCCCTTCTTATGGCATGCATGAACCGTGAGAGGAAGAAGAAAATAAAAGGGAAGCCTTGCTTCAAGAAAGAGGAGGGATCACGATGGGACAACCAAGACATTTCAAGGGTGGCGAAAAAGCTCCCAATAATGGGATTTACATTGAAATTGGTGAAACCGGAAGCAATGTCAATAATCCTCAGAAGTTAAAGATGAAAGCGGGAGATCGTTTTCCTGAGAATTCAAACCATAATCGTCATTGGACCTATATGAGAAAGCCTTAATCAATGGCTTGATGGAACAAGGATTTCCCTGTTGTGGTGAATCCTTGTTCTTTTTTGTTTTCGGCACCATGGCAGTGGCATAGGTCAGGAATGTAGACATTATTTTTTGAATTCATAAGTGATAAAGAGATATAATAAACCTAAAGGTCAATAAAGGTCAAAAGAGGTGAGGAGCATTGAATATCGATCATATGACGTATAGCGTCGGAGAAGGGCTTGCAGCGGCCGGTGAGCTCTCGAAAGAATATCAGCATACCGATATCCGCATCCTTCATTTATGGAAGGCACTCATGCAGAAACAGGAAGGATTGCTTTCCTCCATCTATGAGAAAGCGGGTGTAAAACAAAGTGCTTTGGATGATTACCTGCAACGGAAACTGAAGGAGTTGCCAGCAGTTGAAGGAGAAGGTGTCAGGTACGGCCAATACTTGTCGAATGATCTACACCAATTGTTTCATGATGGTGAGAAGCTTCAAAAACAATGGGGGGATGATTATCTATCCATCGAGCATTTGATTCTAGGGCTGTATAAGCAACCCAACCATCCCATCACAGAGTATTTAAAGGGGCAGGGAATCGGTGAAGTGCTTGTCAGGGAAATCATAAACATGATAAGAGGAGGAAAGAAAGTGGATTCGCAAAACCCGGAGGTTACATATGAAGCATTGAAGAAATACGGTAGGGACTTGGTAGCTGAAGTCAAGTCGGGTAGGATCGATCCTGTGATCGGCAGGGATTCTGAAATCCGGAATGTCATCCGGATCCTTTCGAGAAAAACTAAGAACAATCCCGTACTGATCGGAGAACCTGGTGTAGGGAAGACGGCAATCGTCGAAGGACTTGCGCAAAGGATTGTCAGAAAGGACGTTCCGGAAGGGCTTAAAGAGAAAACGATATTCGAACTCGATATGAGCGCACTCGTGGCTGGGGCAAAATTCCGGGGTGAATTTGAAGAGCGATTAAAGGCCGTGCTGACAGAAGTGAAAAAGAGTGAAGGGAAAATCCTTCTATTCATTGATGAGCTGCACACGATTGTCGGGGCGGGCAAAACAGAAGGTGCCATGGATGCCGGGAACATTTTGAAGCCGATGCTTGCCAGGGGAGAGCTCCATTGTATCGGTGCCACCACCCTGAATGAGTACCGGAAATACATTGAAAAAGACCCTGCACTGGAGCGCCGCTTCCAACAAGTGCTGGTACAGGAACCGAATGTAGAGGACACGGTATCCATTTTAAGGGGGCTGAAAGAAAGGTTTGAGATCCATCATGGCGTAAATATCCACGATCGGGCAATCGTGGCTGCTGCGGGACTTTCAGACCGGTATATCTCGGATCGATTCCTTCCTGATAAAGCCATTGATCTGATTGATGAAGCGTGTGCCATGATCAGGACCGAAATTGATTCGATGCCTTCCGAACTGGATGAGGTGACGCGCAGAGTCATGCAATTGGAAATTGAAGAAGCGGCATTGACGAAAGAAAAAGATCAACAAAGTCTCGAGAGGTTAGACCTTATCAGAAGAGATCTAAGCAACCTGAAAGAAAAAGCTGATACCATGAAGCTTAGATGGCTGAAAGAGAAAGAGAGCATTGCGGTGGTTCAGGAGAAAAGGGAAGAACTGGAGAAGCTGAGACGTTCTCTTGAAGAAGCGGAGAATGATTACGACTTGAATAAAGCTGCCGAACTACGCCACGGCAGGATCCCTGCGATGGAAAAGGAACTTCGCGAAGTGGAGAAGGAAATGATGAAGGAGCAAGAGGGAAGGCTCTTAAGAGAAGAAGTAACAGAAGAAGAGGTAGCAAGCATTGTAGCCAGATGGACGGGGATCCCTGTGACGAAATTGGTTGAAGGCGAAAGGGAAAAGCTATTGAAGCTGGATGCATTATTGCATGAGCGTGTCATCGGCCAACATGAGGCAGTCGAGCTTGTGAGTGATGCAGTGATTCGTGCAAGGGCAGGCATAAAAGACCCGAACCGACCGATTGGATCATTCATATTCCTTGGGCCGACAGGTGTGGGGAAGACTGAACTTGCAAAGACACTGGCAAATACACTATTTGATAGCGAAGAACAGATGATCAGGATCGATATGTCAGAATATATGGAGAAGCATGCGGTGTCAAGACTAGTCGGTGCTCCTCCCGGTTATGTAGGATACGAAGAAGGCGGTCAGCTGACAGAGGCCATCAGAAGAAAGCCTTATTCAGTGATCTTGCTTGATGAAATCGAAAAGGCACATCCTGATGTGTTCAACATCTTACTTCAAATGCTCGATGACGGACGCATCACGGATTCTCAAGGACGGACCGTCGATTGTAAAAACACCGTCATCATTATGACCTCGAACATTGGGTCCTCTTATCTGCTGGAAAGGAATAAGGGGGAAGAAGAGATTGATGCAGAAACAAAGGAGAATGTCATGAAGCAGTTGAGAGGTTCATTCAGGCCGGAATTCCTGAACCGAGTTGATGACATCGTCTTATTCAAGCCACTCAGTATCGGTAATATTAAAGGGATCATCGAAAAACTGTTGAAAGAATTGCAATCACGCTTGGAAGAACAGCAGATTAAATTAAACATGACGGAACAAGCGAAAGAGTTCATTGCCCATGCAGGATATGATCCCGTCTATGGTGCCCGTCCACTGAAAAGATATATGCAGAAAGAAATCGAAACGAAGCTTGCGAGGGAATTGATTGCGGGCAATATAGGGATCAATCAGGACGTCCTGATAGACATAGGTAATGATGGCCTGATTTTAGTGAATTGATAAGATCGGTTTTCCGACTTAATGTGGAGACAAATGAAAAAGCAGCCAGCTGGCTGCTTTTTTCATGCATTAATGATGATCTTCGACAGGATCATTCGGGATGATCGTTGTAATGACAAAAAGTAAAACTGTAATAACAATGGACAGCATTAGTCCTGTTTCAAAATGAAAGGCAAACCCATTCATTGAACTAACCACGTAAGTCAGCATCATGGATAATAAAAATGCCCAGAAAAATGTGAAGAAAAATCTCACGCCAGTCACCTCATTCCTCTATATTCATCCATATGTAGATGGTTACAACCAATTTCAATCTTTATCATCATATCACACCTACTTTAAATAATAAATGAAAAAAATGTGAAAATGTAACCCTTATCATCTGCTTGGTGACAGGGTAAGAAAGACGACAATTTCATTCATGATAGGCAAAGCTCCTTACAAAATCTTTTCCTGTACATACACTATAACGACTCATTATGTAAAAGGGGAATTTCCATGAATCGGCGTATATTTCAATTGAATCAAGAGTGGTGCATGATTCATTACCCAGAAAAACCCAATGGGTTTGCTGTCATGGTGATTGGTGATCATCACCACTATGTAGATGATAAAACTAGCTTCTGGGAACAGCATGAAGTAAGGAAGAAATGGATCAGTGACCTTACGGCTAAAGGGTACATCGTTTATTATAGTCACTTGAACGGAGCCAATTGGGGAAGTGATAAGGCAGCGGATTTGGCGGTCAGCCTTTATCAATATATAAAGCGTACAGAGATCATCAACGGTAAGATTCACATTCTCGCTGAAGGAATGGGGGCACTTGTCCTCAAGGGTCTCTATTCGAAGATGAAGAATGATATCCGTTCCGTCGTGATGTTCACACCTTGCGTCTCATTGTATGAGCTGGTGCGGCAGGAGAAAGAACAGAAGTTTTTTTATAAGAAATTCCTTAAAGAATTTGCTGCTTCCCGGGGTGCAGATCTTGAAGACCTTGATCAGGATTTCATTCATTCAGAACAAGATCATAAAGTATTCAAAGACATCCCGTTTCCACTTTATATTGTCCAGTCCTATAATGTTAACCGTTATAAAAACCAAATCCCTATCATAAAGGATATATATATGCATCGTTTCGAAAAGGGCTATTCCACCGACCTCTTTTATGTACTGCCTGAAAAGAGGGTTACCCTTGGAATGAAGATTGCTTCGTACTTCTCATTAAATGAAAAAGAACTATAGTCTTGATTAGGGGTGAGAGATTTGAATCACGCTATTGTGCTCTGTGCACAGCATTATTTAGGGTTTGAGCTATGTCGTGCACTGCTAGAAAAAGGCTGGACAGTGACAGCGGTCGATGATGGATTGGAAACAAGTGATAAATGGATGGAAATAGGGAGAAACGCAAATATTCAATACTTCCCCTCCAAAAGCTGGAACAGGGAACTACCGGTTGATTGCAGAGTGTTTCTCCCTTATTATGATCAATTCGATGGGGAGGAGCTCGAATGTTTGTCTCTCATTGAATCCTTGAATGGAAAAGCTGAAGAATTGCCGGAAATGGTTCGGATCCTCCGAAATCATTCCCATGGGACCGATCAGGGTGTATACAGGACCTTTTCAGGGACAACTTTCCACTTGCCTACACTTTATGGTCCCCATCAACCGGACCACTTTTTATTTGCACAATTGATGAAGGGGGTTGAAAGGGATAAGCTGCGATATGAGGATGATCCGAGCGGGGCAATTTACGTGAAAGACGCAGCGGAATGTATCATAAAGCATTCAAGCAGGAAAGGAACCTATCTATTGAAATCATTATCGGATAACAGCTGGAAAGAAGCCCTTTCCTATATTACAGAAGAATCAATCCTACCAAAGACGAAAAACGTGAGGCACGAAGGGGAGGCCATCACCGTACATCCATCCGCGTCACATGCGACGATTCTTGAGAAGCAGAAGCTTGCCATTGGGTCCTTTTAACATGTGTAAGTAAAATTTCTCTTTTATCTGTATACGGATGAAGGTAAAATAGACGTATTGATAGAAGATTGTCATTCTGGGATCATACTATCGGTGCTGCAAGAGCTTTGAAGGAGTTGCTCACATGAAAAAGAAACTGAACTTCCTTATTCTAGTGGTCCTGGCACTTGGTATAAGCGGGTGCATGAATGGGACTCATTCGGGGGAACTGGAGAACGTAGGTTTACTCGTTCCAGAAACCGTGAATGACGGAGTCTGGGGGACAAAGGGATATAAAGGATTATTGAAGATCCAATCTGATCAGGATGTGGACGTATTTTATAAGGAAAGCATGGTAAGTGATACGTCGATTGAACAGGCAGTGAAGGAATACGAAAAAAAGGATGTCAACCTTGTGTTCGGTCACGGTAGTGAGTATGCAGACGTGTTCAACCACATCTCAAAAGAACATACAGGGATTCATTTTGTAAGTTTCAATGGGAATGCTCTAGAAGAAAATACTACAAGCCTGAAGTTCAAGGGGTATGCCATGGGGTTCTTTGGTGGGATGACGGCTGCTTACCATTCAAAGACAGAACGAATTGGCGTTATTGCGGCCTATGATTGGCAGCCTGAAGTTGAAGGGTTTGTGGACGGGGCCAAGTTCCAGAAGAAGAATATTGGCGTGGACGTTGAGTACACCAGTAATTGGGATGACAAAGCATTGGCACTCGAGCGTTTAGATAAAGTAATCGGAGAGGGTGCGGATGTTGTATATCCAGCCGGGGACGGATATAATGTAGCTGTAATCGAGGAACTTAAAGAGCGGGGGCTTTTCGCCATCGGATTTGTTTCCGATCAATCAGACTTGGGACAATCCACGGTATTAACGAGCACCGTTCAACATGCTGATAAGCTTTATGAAGTCGTTGCAGATCGGTTTTCTAAGGGAGAGTTGCCTTCTGGTAACCTAGAATTCGATTTCCAGGATGGGGTCATATCGATGGGGCAATTCAGTCCATTGATCCCTGAGGATTTCCAATCGACGATAAAACAGCATGTGAAACATTATATCGATACAGGAATATTACCGAATGGAAAGGAAGCAGAATGATGAATCAAGACAAATCTATGGAATTTATGCAAATCGCCATGAAATACCTGCCTGAAGCAAAGCAGACGTTGGATCAAGCCGGGATCGAATTATCCCCTGAAATGCTTCAGCCATTCATGACGCTCTTTACGCAAGTGATGAGTGAAGCCTATGAACTGGGTAAGAAGGATGCATTACATAACGGATAGTATTCTTAAAAGCCTGTGACATAAGTGTATGAATCAAGTGAAGAAACGGACCCGATTGCCAATTGGAAGGCAGATGGGTCCGTTTTTTATTAAGCTGTTTAAGAAGCGGGTGATGATTGATTTGCGATGCAAGCTCGGTTTTTCGTGGGATGAGATGAGCCTCCCAGTGCAAATGAGGGGGCTTGAAATTCCCTCAAGGCTTGCTTCCGCAACAGCATTTTCCCTGACAAAGCCACACCGTCCACAAAGACTGAGTAATGACAAATACCTGTGAAAATGGTTGTGTCACGGGAGTGTATTCGATAAAAATATTGCACAAGGAACGGATTTTCGTTAAAATTAGTACCAAGTCATAATAATTGATAATAACGTTGGGAATGTATAGTATTTACTGTTGGAAACAAAATCTAAGAAAGCAGGGGATGCCAGTATGAATGCAGGAATAATTGGAATTGGGCGTTACCTTCCAGAGAAAATCTTGACAAATGCTGATTTGGAAAAGATGGTCGATACTTCCGATGAGTGGATCCGGACTAGAACGGGAATCGAGGAACGACGCGTGGCAGGTGATGACATCGATACGTCGGACATGGCATACGAGGCTGCGAAAAAAGCGATTTCCGATGCTGACATATCACCTGAAGAAATCGATTTGATCCTTGTTGCCACGGTTACACCGGATCAGCCTTTCCCTTCCGTAGCATGCCTGCTTCAAGACAGGATCGGTGCCAAGAAGGCAGCTGCAATGGATATCAGTGCTGCGTGTGCAGGATTCATGTATGGTATGATTACGGCAAAGCAATTCATTGATAACAATGTTTATAAAAATGTTCTCGTTGTAGGTGTTGAAAAACTATCCAAAATCACGGATTGGGACGATCGGAATACAGCAGTCTTATTCGGTGACGCGGCAGGGGCCGCTGTGGTCGGTCCCGTACAAGATGGTAAAGGAATTCTTGCCTTTGAACTCGGAGCGGATGGTTCCGGGGCAAAACACTTGTATCAAGAAGAGAATATTGTGATGAATGGTAGGGAAGTCTTTAAGTTTGCCGTTCGTCAAATGGGTGAATCGAGTATTAACGTCATCGAGAAAGCTGGTTTGAAAAAAGAGGATGTTGATTTCTTGATTCCTCATCAAGCAAATATCCGCATCATGGAAGCTGCAAGGCAGAGATTGGAACTCCCGGTAGAGAAGATGTCCAAAACGGTTAATAAATATGGAAACACATCCGCGGCTTCCATTCCTGTGTCATTGATTGAAGACTTACAGGAAGGCCGAGTGAAAGACGGAGATGTCGTCGTGATGGTTGGTTTCGGAGGCGGCCTGACATGGGGTGCCATCGTCATGCGCTGGGGTAAATAAAGATGAATTCTTCTATAACTTGTTTAAAAGGAGATGGATGACATGAACAACAAACGTGTCGTTGTAACCGGCCTTGGAGCCGTTACACCGCTAGGAAATGATGTAGAATCAACTTGGAAGGGTATCCTTGAAGGGAAGTCTGGAATCGGTCCGCTGACAAGGCTCGATGCAGATGAGTATCCTGCAAAGGTGGCAGCCGAGTTAAAGGACTTTGATATCGAACAATATGTAGAGCGTAAAGAAGCAAGAAAGATGGACCGTTTCACTCACTACGCAGTGGCTGCCTCCATGATGGCAGTGAAGGACTCGAAGCTTGAAATCAATGATCATAATGCCCACCGTGTCGGAGTATGGATCGGATCTGGAATCGGAGGCATGGAAACGTTCGAAAATCAGTTTGAAACATTCCAAAAACGCGGATACCGCCGTGTAAGTCCATTCTTCGTTCCGATGATCATCCCTGATATGGCGACCGGACAAGTATCGATCATGCTCGGGGCGAAAGGTGTAAATTCTTGTACCGTGACAGCTTGTGCCACTGGAACAAATTCAATCGGAGATGCATTCAAAGTCATTCAGCGTGGAGATGCGGATGTTATGATATCAGGAGGTGCGGAAGCGCCGATTACGAGGATGTCGGTTGCAGGGTTCTGTGCCAATACGGCTCTATCTACGAACACGGATCCCGAGAAAGCTTCCCGACCGTTCGATGCAAACCGCGACGGCTTCGTTATGGGAGAAGGAGCGGGAGTTGTCGTACTGGAGGAGCTTGAGCATGCACTGAAACGCGGCGCGACTATTTATGCAGAGGTAGTCGGGTATGGAAGTACAGGCGATGCCCATCATATTACAGCCCCGGCACCAGCTGGAGAAGGCGGAGCAAGAGCGATGAAGATGGCATTGGAAGACGGGCGTGTGAAACCCGAAGAGCTCGATTATATCAACGCGCATGGTACGAGCACGCCGTATAATGATAAATATGAAACGATGGCAGTGAAAGAGGTATTTGGGGAACATGCATATAAGCTTGCGATGAGTTCCACCAAATCGATGACGGGCCATCTACTCGGTGCTGCCGGTGGTGTTGAAGCAATCTTCACCGTGCTGGCAATGAAGGATGGTGTCCTTCCACCGACGATGAACATTGATACACCTGATCCTGATTGCGATCTTGATTATGTAGCGAATGAAGCGAGAAAGAGAGAAGTGAATGTTGCAATGAGTAATTCACTTGGCTTCGGTGGGCATAATGCCACGCTTGTGTTCAAAAAATACACAGATTGATTTTTTGTATGACCAAGGCTGTCGACGATAACGTCGGCAGCTTTTTTTGATTTATCAGCAACACCATAACCTGAACAGTAGGATGTCAGTCCACTTCCTTCCATTGTTACTATTTCCGCTCTTCTTACATATATATTGTAAAAGGCTACTTTCTTCGAGCACCATTCGCGAAGTCAGGAAGGCCATGTAATAAAAGAGAGAGAGGGATGAATGTGACAATCGCTCCTACCGATGAATGGATGGCCGACTCCTTGGATCCAATCGAAATCCTAAAGAGAACGAAGCAGGGTAGGTCTGAAGCCGAGTCACTATATCGTTATTTACTGAAGCACGGAATGTATCGTCATGACAGAGGTTCAAAGACAATTTATGAATCTATGAAAAAGAGTAATGTGTGGCAGAAGTTCAGAAATATTGAAACCATATATAAGAAGAAATGGAATGGCCCGGATGTTCCGGTATACTTGCTACCGGTTCAAGAGAAGAGGGGACTGTTTCAAACTTCCATGAAAAAATCAGGTGTCTGCTTCAAAGATGAAATCTATCTGTTTTTGACAGAACAGGAAGATCGTAAGGAATATGAAGCGCTATTCGTTCATGAATATCATCATTGTACGAGGATGGCGAGGCTTGATAAAGAAGATGATGACTATACTCTGATGGACTCCATCGTATTTGAGGGGCTGGCTGAACATGCAGTGAAGGAATATTGCGGGGAGGAGTATGTAGCATCATGGACAAAGGCGTATGGTGAGAAGGAATTACAACGCTATTACGATGAGTGGATACGTCCAAACCTGGACATTACAAGGATCAATCCCCTTCATGATCATTTATTGCTCGGTCAGAGACACTACCCGAAAATGCTAGGTTATGCAGCGGGGTATTTCCTTGTCAAACAAAAGCTGAAGGATATGCACCTAACAACCAGACAGCTCATTTCAAAGCCGTCATCCTATTTTATGATGGAATCTGCTAATTCTTCCCCATCTTAATGGGGGAGGGCCCATTTTCGTCATATATCCCTCATTCCCACATAAACTATTATAAAAGGACAAGCAAGTAAAAGAGGGTAGAGGCGGAAGGCATGGTGTTTCAAGTGTTCATATTATTTATCGGGTTTGGACTGGCTGTTTCCGGGGGAGTAAGCTTGATCATCTATTTGAACCTTCTTACGACAGGTATGGGAATCATTGATTATCTTCTATTTGTGAGCACCAGGATCGAATGTTATCTTTTCCTAGTCGGAATTCTCATCATCACCTTAACGATCTATCTGCCACGCAGAAAAAATAACACCTATTTATAAAAGGTAGGGATCAAGGAATATTTTTACTCTAAACTGCCTATACTGATTGACAAATAAGATTGTAGCAAAGCGAGGGGTCAATCATGTTATATCTTCATGATGTATGGGTAAATTGGTTCGAGGGTGAAGAAAATGGCTACAATGTCTGTCATTTTCATGAATGGAGAAAAGAAGATGTCATTGAGTTGTTAGATCAAGTTCCTTTGATTAAAGTGGATAGTACCCTATTTCATTACATCGAGAATGATTTATCAGAGTTACCTCAACAACTGCTGAATGACGTGTATCAAAAGGCATATTTAAGAAAGAACCATGAACGGATCCAGCTGGATTATTGCTTCATTGTCACGGATGGGACAGGCATCATCGCAGTTGATACAATAGGATATACCGTTCCTATAAGGAAGAGCCGGCTCATTCCAAGGCAGGAACAGCTTGTTTATGAAATGGTGGAAGGTCATGAAACGGTTCGTTACTCCATGGAGCTTGATTTGAAAGAAGAGGAAGCCTATCATATTCTTTCCCCGAGTCCCCATATGATGAATGGATTGACACGGAAGGAAAGACAGCTGAAGCAGTTATTATTTATGGCGCTCGACCAGCTTCATACTTCAAAGAACACCGCGGAGATCCGTTATTGGTACACAGAATGGGCACCGGAACAATATCGATTCATCCGAGACATGGATTTCGAAGACGTATGGAATATGCTTTATGAAGAAATAAAGTATGGATGGTCAACCAAGCACCTTACTTTATGTGAGAACTTGATTAAAGGACAGCCTTTCTTTGAGAAACTGTGGGAAGTAGAGAACAGGCCAAAAGTGAACTGAGCGTTAAGACCTTGAGCCAAAAAGGCTCAAGGTTTTTTTATGCAAAAAAAAGCCGGAAGCCCTGAATAGAGCTCCCGGTTTTGTGATCTTATTTTCTTTTTCTGTCTTTACGTCCAAGTCCCATGGCTTTCTCCATTTTTCTTAACATCTTGTTGGCAGCCCTGTTTGCTTTTTCAGCTCCATTATCAAGAATGTCATCCAGCTCATCTGAATCGATTAGTTCATTGTAACGGTCCTGGATGGGTTTGATGGTGTCAATGACAACCTGAGCCAAATCCGCTTTGAACGCTCCATACCCTTTTCCTTCGTATTTCTGTTCGAGCTCTTCGATGGAAATCCCCTCAAGGATGGAATAAATGGACAATAAATTCGAAACGCCCGGTTTGTTTTCCTTGTCATATTTCACGACCCCATCTGAATCGGTGACCGCGCTCTTGATCTTTTTCTCAATTTGCTTCGGCTCATCAAGTAATGTGATGAATGATTTTTGGTTGGGATCTGATTTACTCATCTTCTTGACAGGATCCTGTAGTGACATGACACGTGCGCCTACTTTTGGAATCCTGACTTCAGGTATCGTAAAGATATCATTATATTTGTTGTTGAAACGCTCTGCCAGATTGCGGGTCAGCTCAAGATGCTGTTTTTGATCCTCGCCCACCGGTACAAGATCGGTACCATATAATAGGATATCCGCAGCCATTAACGGCGGATATGTCAGAAGCCCTGCAGATACAGCTTCCTTTCCGTGTGACTTGTCTTTGAACTGTGTCATGCGCTCCAGTTCTCCTATATATGTCACACATTGAAGGATCCACCCAGCCTGGGCATGTGCCGGTACCTCTGACTGTATGAACAAGGTGGACTTCTCGGGATCGATTCCACACGCGATATACAGGGCAGCCAAACTTTTTATATTTTTTCGAAGCTCCATCTTATCCTGCTGCACCGTAATTGCGTGCTGGTCCACAACGCAAAAGTAACAGTAATACTCATTTTGCAATTCAGTGAACTGCTTCATTGCGCCAATGTAATTACCGAGAGTGATCGTCCCGCTCGGCTGAATGCCGCTAAAAATTGTCTTCATTTCATTTACCTCCTGAATTCACTCAAAATAAAAACCCACTCTCCCTTATGAAAATAGGGACGAATGGGATAGGATCCGCGGTGCCACCCTAAGTACTCAAGTTGATGAGTCTCCTTAGTCCATACAAACGTATGGAACCTTTTTAACGTAAGGTCATTCCGTCATCCGCTACTGTCATGTTCACGAATGAAGCTCGGAAGTCCATTCCCTGCTAGATGATTACTTGTTCGCACCTGCCACAAGCTCTCTTGAATCATGACTAGTAGGTACTCCTCTTCTTCAGTGCCATGGTCATATTAGTAAACACTATTATAGTGAATTAAAAGACCGAATTCAAGTATAGAAGAGATAGGAGGAAAGGAAAGAAATAAACAACAGCAGGATTCCCGTTAAAAGTAGTGCAGCTGTGATCTTGTAAGACCTTTCGGCAGAAATTTCTTCATGGGCTTCCTTTGTTGAATCGATATCATCGAATTGTGAAAGATATCTCCCCTGTGAAGTGCTCCTTCTGAATCTTTTCAATGAATAGATGATTCCATTGAAGAACCCCTTCTGAAATATATATAGGAAAGCACCGATAATCAACTGGATCATTCCGACGATAAACAAACCGTCCAGAAGGGATAACGTAAATGAATCGCCACCGGAAACCGAAACAGTCATGGAGATGGCGAGCGGGATGATGGTGATTAAGATAATCAATAGTGTTCGTTTCATAATACTCCTTTAACCCTTTTTTATAGAAAGTATACACGATTCACTCCATGCATTTCAATCGGGATTCATATATATACAGGGGTAGGCAGAGTGTTCAGTAAGAAAAGACAACAGTCCGCTCCGGGAATACATCATGTGGGGAACAGAGAAATCCGGTCACTGAACAGTGGGGGATCAGAGCTTTAGAAACTAATAAAAAATCAATAGAGTTAATAATTATAATGGAAGCTAGTGACGGATCCTTCTATTCTATATAATTTAGACCATGGTTGAATTTACAAAGAAATCACGTGCTGTAACAATTGTAATAGGACAAACACCCTAAAATATAACGAAAAAACGTTGGTAAATAAGGGTTTTGGATGCTAATTACCTACTAATCTGATAATTTTGCAAAAAAACTGTTAAATTAATATTGCAAAAATATCTCTATCATGTATAATAAGTAACAAATCTTCTGAAAATTAGAAGATAAATAAATATGAGATTTATGAGGAGGTCAATTTCAAGATGAAGAAAAAGTTTTCATTCTTGCTGGTTCTTCTTCTGGCTCTTAGCACGTTCTTAGCTGCTTGTGGCGGCAACGACGATGCTAAAGGAGGAGATTCAGGCGACAAAGGCGGCGACAAGCCTGCTGAGAAAAAAGAACAAGTACTTAACTTGATCGAGGGTTCTGAGATCCCATCAATGGACTCTACACTAGCTACTGACTCTGTTTCATTCAACGTCATGAACAACGTATTCGAAGGTCTTTACCGTCTAGGTGAGAACGACGAAGCCGTTCTAGGTATGGCTGCTGAAGAACCACAAGTCAGTGAAGATGGTCTTACTTACACGTTCAAGCTTCGTGATGCTAAATGGTCTAACGGAGAAGCAGTTACTGCTAACGACTTCGTTTACTCTTGGCAAAAAGCTTTAAACCCAGACACTGGTGCAGAGTATGCTTACATCATGTATGATGTGAAAAACGCTGCTAAAGTAAATGCTGGAGAACTTCCAGTTGAAGAACTAGGTGTTAAAGCAATCGACGACAAAACGTTAGAAGTACAACTTGAAGGTCAAGTACCTTACTTCAAGGCATTACTTTCTTTCGCAACTTTCTATCCTCAAAACCAAAAATTCGTAGAATCTCAAGGCGATCAATATGGTCTTGAAGCTGATAAAGTAATCTACAATGGTCCATTCACACTAGCTGAGTGGAAGCACGAACAAAGCTTCAAATTGTCTAAAAACGACAACTACTGGGATGCAGAAACAGTTAAGTTGAAAGAAGTTAACTTCAACATCGTTAAAGATACTGCGACTGCAGTTAACCTTTATGAAACAAATAAAGCAGACGTAACTGGTCTATCTGCTGAATTCGTTGACAAGTACAAAGATGATCCAAACTTCAAAACATTGGCTGATACAGCTGTATACTTCCTTCGTTTGAACCAAAAGAACGAAGTGATGGCTAACGTACATGCTCGTAAAGCGATCGATGCTGCTTATGACAAACAAGGTATGGTTGACGTTCTTATGAACAACGGTTCTATGCCTGCTTACTACCTAGTACCAAAAGATTTCGTATCTGGTCCAGATGGAGCTGAATACCGTGAAACTGTTGGTGATTTCGGTGGATTCGATCCAGAAAAAGCGAAAGAACACTGGGCTAAAGCAAAAGAAGAGTTAGGTAAAGATACGTTCGAAATCGAACTATTAAACTATGACTCTGAAAGCTCTAAGAAAATCGGTGAGTTCATTAAAGAACAACTTGAAACAAACCTTGAAGGTCTAACTGTTTCAATCAAAGCTCAACCATTCAAGCAAAAGCTTGACCTAGAATCAAAAGGTGACTATGACTTCTCATTCGCTGGATGGGGTCCTGACTATCCAGATCCGATGACATTCATCGACATGTTCGTTACAGATGGAGCTCATAACCAAATGGCTTACTCTAACGAAAAATACGATGAGTTAGTTGAAAAAGCTAAAGGTGAACTTGCTAGTGACCTTGATGCTCGTTGGCAAGCAATGATCGACGCTGAGAAGATTCTTTTCGAAGATCAAGCAATCAGCCCTATGTACCAAAAGGGTAGCTCTTACCTAGAGCGTCCATATGTTAAAGGAATCCTTCGCCATTCATTTGGTGCGGATAACTCTTACAAGTGGGCTTCTGTTGAGTAATTGATAGCTCAATGACAAACCTTAGAAGGGAGAGTGTATGCATGAGCATACGCTCTCCTTTTCCGCTGATTGTCGAAAAATATCAAAAAAGTAAAAATTGATTGAAAATTTGTCGATTATCGATATAATTAACTATGTAACGAAAAAAACAGACAAAAAAGGGGGGCTAAAGAATGGTCAAATATACACTTCAACGTATCGTTTATATGATCATCACTTTGCTTATCATTGCTACCGCTACTTTCTTTCTGATGAAGCTCCTACCTGGATCTCCACTACAAAATCAAGAAAGGCTGTCTCCGGAACAACAACAAATCATTTTGGATAAATATGGCCTGAATGATCCGCTTCCTGTTCAGTATGTCAACTATATGACAGGACTTGCCCAAGGTGACTTAGGTCTATCATTCCAATACGACAACCGCCCGGTAACACAAATCATTGGAGATCGTATTGGACCTTCCGCACTTCTAGGATTCCAAGCTATGGTATTAGGAACGTTTTTAGGATTATTGGTTGGGATAATTGCAGCCATCAAGCACAATACTTTCCTTGATTACGGTTCGACGATACTCGCAGTGTTGGGGATATCGATCCCATCCTTCGTATTCGCAGCATTAATGCAATACTACATCGGTGTAAAACTCGAGTGGTTACCAGTTGCCCTATGGGGAGAATATAAACATACCATCCTCCCGACACTTGCCCTTACAGTAGGGGTTGTGGCAACGATTGCGCGTTTCATGCGTACCGAAATGCTCGAGATCTTAAACTCTGATTATATTTTACTAGCAAAAGCAAAAGGGATTTCAAAAGTCGGGACCGTCGTAAAACACGCAGTGCGTAACGCCATGATCCCAATTGTCACAATCTTGGGACCAATGACGGTCGCGGTTATGACAGGTTCACTTGTTATTGAGCGTATTTTTGCGGTTCCTGGGTTAGGTGAACAATTCGTCCTTTCAATCAACACAAATGACTACACGGTCATCATGGGAATCACGTTATTCTTTAGTGCACTATTCATCGGTGTTATCTTCTTGGTTGATATCCTGTATGGAATCATCGACCCACGTATTCGTATAGCTGGAGGGAAGAAATAATGGAATCAAACAAAAGAAAATTAGATCAGCTTAGTCCAGATCTCTTCCAGCAGAAGAAAATCAATGAAAATGAAGCTGAAAGAATCGAAAGACCGAGTTTGAATTTTTGGCAAGATGCCTGGATCAGATTACGAAAGAGTAAAGGTGCGATTGTCGGAATGATCATCACGGCGATCATCATACTTTTCGCGATCATCGGCCCGGGAATGAATGATCACACATTCAAAAGTCAGGAAATTAGACACGCAAAACTCCCACCTAAAATTGAAGCGCTTTCAGGAATCAGCTGGCTTCCATTTGACGGGAAGGATAAAGACGGTTTCGATATATATGAAGCTAGGAAAATCGAAGAGAATTATTGGTTTGGTACAGATGACCTTGGAAGGGATTTATGGACAAGAACTTGGACGGGAACAAGGGTTTCCCTCTATATCGGTATCTTGGCAGCGATCATTGATTTCTTGATCGGTATTTCTTATGGTGGTATTTCCGCTTATTACGGTGGAAGAGTCGACGATTTCATGCAGCGTATCATCGAGATCCTTGTAGGGATCCCTAACTTGATCGTCGTTATCCTTTTCATCCTGGTGTTTGAGCCGGGGATCTTCTCGATCACCATGGCGATGGTCATAACAGGATGGACCGGGATGGCAAGGATCGTCCGCGGACAAGTCCTACAGCTGAAGAATCAGGAATTTGTACTTGCTTCACGTACATTGGGTGCGAGCAGCAACCGATTAATCTTCAAACATTTACTGCCTAACGTTATGGGGCCAGTCATCATCACGACGATGTTCACGGTTCCATCAGCGATTTATATGGAAGCATTCTTAAGCTTTATCGGATTGGGTATTGCTCCTCCGAAAGCATCTTTGGGTTCATTGGTTAATGATGGGTACAGATCGATTCAATCTTATCCTCATATGATGTTGGTGCCTTCAGCCATCATATCATTAGTCATTTTGAGCTTTAACTTGATGGCTGACGGACTCCGTGATGCACTGGATCCGAAAATGCGTAAGTAATGGAAGGGAGATTGAAGAATATGTCTAAAAGAATACTTGAAGTGAATAATTTACATGTCTCCTTCAATACGCATGGAGGAGAAGTAAAAGCAGTCCGAGGTGTAGACTTTCATCTTGATAAAGGTGAAACACTTGCAATCGTAGGTGAATCCGGATCGGGAAAATCAGTTACGACAAAAGCATTGATGAGACTTATCCCGAATCCTCCAGGGTTCATCAAAGACGGAAATATCATGTTTGAAGGAAAGGACCTTGCGTCACTTCCTGAAAAGCAAATGGAAAAAATCAGAGGGAAGGATATCTCGATGATCTTCCAGGATCCGATGACTTCCTTGAACCCGACGATGACGATCGGTAAACAAATCATGGAACCGCTTGTCAAACATCAGAATATGAACAAAAATGATGCAAAAAAACGTGCCATCGAATTATTGAAGCTTGTAGGGCTTCCTAGTCCGGAGACACGATTCAAACAATATCCGCACCAATTCTCAGGTGGTCAGCGCCAGCGTGTCGTCATCGCCATCGCACTTGCATGCAACCCTAAGATCTTGATCGCAGATGAACCGACAACCGCACTGGACGTAACAATCCAAGCGCAGATCCTTGAATTGATGAAAGACTTGCAGACGAAGATCGAAACATCCATCATCTTCATCACGCATGATCTTGGCGTCGTAGCCAATGTTGCCGATCGTGTAGCCGTCATGTATGGTGGACAAATCGTAGAATCTGGAACAGTGGATGAAATCTTCTATGATCCACGTCACCCATATACTTGGGGGTTGATTGGTTCCATGCCGACAACGGATACGGAAGGAGAGCAGGAATTGGTAGCAATCCCAGGAACGCCGCCTGACCTGTTGAATCCTCCTAAAGGAGATGCATTCGCACTTAGAAGTGAATATGCAATGAAGATCGACTTTGAAGAAGAGCCACCATATTATAAGGTGTCCGATACACATTTCGTAAAATCCTGGTTGATGCATCCTAATGCTCCTCAGGTGGATCCTCCTGAAGCGGTTAAAGTAAGACACAGAAAAATGCCGTCTAACTACGCTGAGCCGGTATTAGTTGGGGAGGTTCGTTCATAATGGCAGAGAAATTGCTTGAAATAAAAAATCTTAAACAATACTTCAACCCAGGAAAACCAAACATGGTCAAGGCCGTTGATGATATCTCTTTTGATATTTATAAGGGTGAGACGCTTGGACTGGTTGGCGAATCCGGTTGTGGTAAATCTACGACAGGCCGTACCATCATCCGTTTGTATGATGCAACGGACGGTCAGGTACTATTCGATGGTGATGATGTACACGGTAAGAAAAGCCGCTCTCAATTAAAAAAGTTCAACCGTAAGATGCAGATGATCTTCCAAGATCCGTATGCATCGTTGAACCCACGTATGAAGGTTGCCGACATCATCGCAGAAGGAATCGATATTCACGGTTTGGCTTCTTCTAAAGAAGAACGCTTGCGGAAAGTACATGAGCTTCTTGAAACGGTTGGTTTAAATAAGGAACATGCTGGCCGTTACCCGCATGAGTTCTCTGGTGGTCAGCGTCAGCGTATCGGGATTGCCCGTGCACTTGCAGTAGATCCGGACTTCATCATTGCAGATGAACCAATCTCAGCACTTGACGTTTCCATTCAGGCTCAGGTTGTAAACTTGATGCAGAAACTGCAGAAAGAAAAAGGGTTGACGTATCTATTCATCGCACATGATCTATCGATGGTTAAATATATCAGTGACCGGATCGGCGTCATGTATTTTGGTAAACTAGTGGAACTGGCACCTAGTGATGCACTGTATAAGAACCCGCTTCACCCTTATACACAGTCACTCTTGTCTGCCATACCGCTTCCTGACCCTGAGTATGAGCGCACGCGCAGAAGAAAGGAATATGATCCTGCTGTTCATAATTATACTGAAGAGGATCATCTTGAAATGCGCGAAGTGGCTCCAGGACACTTCGTATATTGCTCAGAGAAAGAATATGCGCAATACAAAGCGCAATATAAAGCATAACTTGCGAAAAAGCTCCCTTATAGAAGGGAGCTTTTTCATTATGTGATACTTTACTATTCCACCTGATAACAAATGTAAACCCCTTCTTATTTCACAGTATGAAACATAAACTGTCCTTAGAATGTTTGAACCGACTTCACGTGTACATTATTGATTTCCTCGGAAATTTCGACATTTGGGCGTTATTCCCCTTTTCTTAGAAGGATTTTCCTTGTTAAAATAGTATGAAGTGTTACAATTTTTAGTAGATAGACAGATTAAAAGAGGAGAGATTCATTTTGAAATGGAGTAAGATGGCGACAGCATTATGCGTGTTCACGATGTGTGTATTGCCAATACAAACAGTTAGCGCCGAGTCTGATAAGGCTCCTACAAGTGAGAATCATCAAAAGAGAGGCCTTTCACTTTCCAAAAAGGAATTACCAACAGCACTTCCTCGATTTGTATATGATTCGGGATATTCGTTTGAATATCCGGATGCTGTAAGGGGTGTGTACGTTACCGGACATTCTGCCGGAGGTGAACGGTTTAAAAGATTGCTTGACCTCATTGATTCCACCGATCTTAACGCGATGGTGATCGACATCAAGGACGATCATGGATATGTTACATATGAACCGGAATCCTCGTCTCCTTATGCAGAAGTCGGTCAGCCGTATATCAAGGATCCTAAATCAGTCCTTAAGGCAATGGAGGAGAAACAAATCTATCCGATTGCGCGGATCGTGGTTTTCAAGGATACCGTCCTTGCCAATAAAAAACCTCAACTATCCTATAAAGATGGCGGTTCTGTTTGGAAGAATGGACGTGGGGAATCGTTTGTCAATCCGTTCCTTAAAGAAGTTTGGGATTATAATGTTGGAATTGCGATTGAAGCGGCAAAGATGGGATTCCAGGAAATACAATTTGATTATGTCCGCTTTCCTGAAGGTTTCGAAAAACGTGATCAAGAACTGGAGTATGGTACAGGTGAGTATGGAAACGAAAATACAGACAACGTCCAGAAACGGGTTCACGCAGTAACGGATTTCGTGGAGTATGCCCATGAAAAGTTAAAGCCTTATGGTGTCAAAGTATCCGTGGATATTTTTGGGTATACCGCAACACTCCCTGAAGCGCCAGGTATTGGTCAAAACTTCTCGAAAATATCTGAACATGTCGACGTCATTTCTTCCATGATCTATCCGAGTCATTGGACACCGTATTTCGGCATCGCCAAACCCGACTTGCAGCCATATGAACTCGTCACAGAATATGCAAAGCTTGAGAACAAAAAGTTGCAGGAATTGAAAGATCCTCCGATTTCAAGACCTTGGATTCAGGATTTCACGGCTTCCTGGCTTGGCAGCGGGAATTATAAACCATATGGCAAGGCGGAAGTGGAAGCGCAAATCAAAGCCTTGAATGACCAGGGAATCAATGAGTTCCTCCTCTGGGATGCAGGTAACACCTATACTGAGGGTGTCGACTATACCCCTTAATAAATCACTTCAATCCGGACTCTCTTCTTTTCATTGGAAAGAAGAGAGTCCGGATTTTATGTGTAGGAGACTAAACAAATTGTCCAGAAACCGTGAAAGAGTTGATTTGTCAAACAGTTTGAAACCAGCTTTCAAACAGATGGAAAGCGGAACTAAATAATCTGAAGCAGTGCTATAAAGGTCATAGCTTGAATTCATCTACAATTCACAAATTGATCCCCAAAAAAACATCATGTATATCATTTGACAATTTCAACGTTATTGTTATGATTAAATTGGTAACATTAACCGCTTTACACCACATCTCCCCCTTTTCTACAGGAAGCGCTTCGTGTAGAACCGTATGAATACCATTTCCACTGAAAAGACTAACAACGTACATCAAACAATCACATTCGAAAAAATAGGTTTTATCCGGTTAGTCGATAACAAATTCACTAAAAGGAGTAGGTCCATGCACTGGTATGAAAAGTTAAATCAGTATTTCCCTGTAGAGGAAATGAAATCGAAAGAACATCTGGAATCATTACTGAAAGAACGAAGTGATATTTATCATAAAGATGAAGGGAAGCACCATGTGCTCATGTATGCAGAACTCGAAGATTTCATCTTTATCGATTATTTATTTGTCTCCAAGGATGCAAGGGGGCAAGGTCTTGGTCATAAGCTCCTGGACAAATTGAAGGAGAAGGAAAAGGCCATCATATTGGAAGTCGAACCTGTTGATTATGAGGATACGGATACTGAGAAGCGATTGAAATTCTATAAGCGCGAAGGTTTTGAGCATGCGGTGAGCATCGGTTATAGAAGACGATCCCTGGCAACCGATGAGATCAATCAAATGGAAATCCTTTACTGGGCTCCAGGTAACGCATCTGAGGATTTAATCTTCGAGTCAATGAAGAAAACATACGAAATGATCCATACGTATAAGGATCAAAAATTTTACGGAGCATCCTATCAGCCTGTAGACGAAGTGTTGAAAATGGATGAAGACCGGGATAAAGATGTATTAAAAGGATTATAGGACAATCAAAAACCTTATTGCGATTCGCAATAAGGTTTTCTAAATGAAAATATCCACCAGCAATCGAGAGGTTTAGAAGGGGATAAGAGCGGGTAATAAACACTGTATAAGGAAAATATATAGCTTATGTTAAACTAATGTGTAAGAAGTTTGACAAATTGATTAAAAGTATGTTCAACTTCTTGCAATTCATGTATAATACATAATAGAGATTTCTTATTTAAACTTATTTTAAATAACGATTGTGTTTAAATATAAAATACTCTTTATGAACCTCACTACTATAAAATATTAAGGGAGTGTGAATGACGTGGTTACATTATTCACTTCACCTAGTTGTACATCTTGTCGTAAGGCAAAAGCTTGGTTAGAAGAGCATGAGATTCCATATACAGAACGTAACGTTTTTTCAGAACCACTGAGCATCGACGAAATCAAAGAGATTCTTCGAATGACTGAAGATGGTACCGATGAGATCATCTCTACCCGCTCCAAGACATTCCAAAAGCTTCAAGTGGACTTGGAAACGTTACCGCTTCAAGAATTGTTCGAGCTTATCCAGAAAAATCCGGGTCTGCTTAGACGTCCGATCATCCTGGATGAAAAACGATTGCAAGTTGGATACAATGAAGATGAAATTAGACGCTTCCTACCAAGGAAAGTCCGCACATTCCAACTTCTTGAAGCGCAAAGAATGGTTAATTAACTGAACTCTTTCATGATTCCTGCATGTTTAGTATCCGTGGGGAATATACAATGAAAAGGGGCTGATCCGTAAAGGGCGTTTTGTTTCCTTATGGGTTAGTCCTTTTCTTTACTTATCGATTGCAGCGGTGGACTTCTTATTGTCCGATCGCACTGTATGTCGTACCTAATATTTGTAGTAAGTATTATCACTTGAATTTTCTGCAAATATTAGCTAAAATGGCAAAAACGCTTAAAATAGTCCATATTGCTTAAAGGAAAAATGGGTGTTAATATTATTCCATTTTAAGTGCTAATAACATAAAATAGAAGTACAAGGTACAAACTAGTTTAAAGTGTATCTTAATCTTCACCAACAGTCTGGCACACCTGTTCAGACAGTCGGGCTTATGCAGCTCAGAGGGTGTAGTCCCTTCACTAACTTTATGCAAGAAGGGAGAGGTGTAAAAAATGGAAATCGAACGCATTAATGAAAATACAGTGAAATTTTATATTTCATACGGGGATATAGAGGATCGAGGCTTTGATCGCGAAGAAATTTGGTATAACCGTGAAAGGAGCGAAGAACTCTTTTGGGAAATGATGGATGAAGTCCATCAGGAAGAGGACTTCGGTATCGAAGGTCCCCTATGGATTCAAGTCCAGGCCTTGGATAAAGGACTTGAAGTACTTGTAACAAGGGCTCAGGTATCTAAGGACGGTCAACGATTCGAACTACCGATCCCGGAAGATAAGCTGAAGGAACTACCTGTCGATGAACGGATCGAGGAATTGCTCGATCAACATTTCCAATTGAAACAGGATGATGACGAGAACGCAGAAGTTGCATTGGATTTTACATTGAAATTCAATGAATTCGAAGATGCCATTGCTTTATCCAAGCGGTTGAAGGATCTGGCCGTAGAACATTTAACAACGAAGTTACTTGCTTTTGAAAATAAATATTATCTTTATGTCAAGTTTTCTGAAGAGCACTTCTCAGAAGAAGAGATCGACAATATGCTAAGTATCCTTCTTGAGTATGCGGATGAATCCAGAATGACTGTCCACCGTCTTGAAGAGTATGGAACAACTGTAATCGATCAAGACGTCTTCGATACATTAAGTGCACATTTTTCATAAGTTCGAATACCGGTTTCAACCCGAAATCGGTATTTTTTTATTCACAATCATGGGACGGTGTAGGTAATGAAAAATACGGTCAAGGTGCTCTTATTCATACTGGTTGTATCATTGAGTTATTTTTATTTTTTAGATCAATACTTGGTAGGGGTTCTTAAATATGTAAGTTTGTTGTTTACATTCTCTGTCATCATCATCGGTTTCCTTATTTTCTTTGAAAATCGGCATCCGACCCAGACTCTCACGTGGTTGATCGTTCTTGGTGCCTTTCCTTTCCTTGGGTTCATTTTTTATTTGCTTTTTGGGAGAAGTTACCGCAAGGAAAGGATGTATAAGAAGAAGTTCATTCTGGATAAGGAAACCTATGATAAATATGAACCTGGGCCGAAGGATATGAATCCAGAATTATTTGGTTTGTATCAGGAAAAGCATGTGCAGCTCGCTCAGCGGATTGGGAACAGTGCCATCTCCTTTACTAGTGAAACAAAAGTATTGACGAATGGTGATGAGACATTCGGTGAGATTCTTCATTGGTTGAAAACGGCCAAGCACCATATCCATTTGGAATACTACATCGTTCGCCATGATGACATCGGTCAGCAGATCAAGGATATATTGATCGACCGTGCGAACGATGGCGTCAAGGTAAGATTCCTTTATGATGCAGTCGGTGCGTGGCAGTTATCAAAACAGTATATCAATGACATGAAACGTGCAGGTATAGAGGTAATCCCGTTCGGTCCAGTCAAGATCCCTTTCCTTAATAATAAGTTCAATTTCAGAAACCACAGGAAAATCATTGTGATCGATGGAAATATCGGGTTTGTTGGTGGATTGAACATAGGAGATGAATACTTGGGTAAGAATCCATCCTTCGGCTTTTGGAGGGATACTCATTTATTTGTAAAAGGGGAAGCAGTCCGGACGCTTCAACTGATCTTTTTGCAGGATTGGTACTATATGACCAACGATGACTTCTTGACCCCGGGTTATCTGAATCCAGAACCTGCGGACGCGACCAACGATGGTGGGGTCCAAATGATTGCGGGGGGCCCAGACAATGAGCTTAGCGTTCTTAAGAATATCTTCTTTTCCATGATAACTTCTGCACAAAAGAGCGTGTGGGTGGCCTCTCCATACTTCATCCCGGATGAAGATATCTTTTCTGCCCTCAAGATTGCTGCATTGAGCGGCATCGATGTCCGGCTCCTCGTGCCGCACAAACCGGATAAAAGAATTGTTTTTCATGCTTCCAGATCCTATTTTCCTGAACTGCTTGAGGCAGGTGTAAGGATTTATGAATACCAGAAAGGTTTTATGCATAGTAAGATTGTGATTGTGGATAATGAGCTCGCTTCCATCGGGACATCTAATATGGATATGAGAAGCTTTCATTTAAACTTCGAGGTGAATGCCTTCTTATACAAGACGTCAAGTACACATTCTTTGGTGGCGGAGTATAAGAACGATCTGGAAGACTCGGTCGAGCTATCACATGATGAATTCCAAAAGAGACATCTTGGCTACAGGATCCTAGAGTCTACATCCAGACTAATGTCTCCGTTGTTATAATGATTGGCGAAATCGGGTATTGGCCAGAAAAGCTGTTGATAGACCTCAATTTGGAACCCAATAAGCGATGACAGATGGATGTATTCCGTCTGTCATTTTTGTTTGCAGGAATTCAACCGTTTTTGTCGAATAGAAATAGAAGGAGGTGTTTAATGCTTACAGCTTTATTAAATTCCAAGCCTTTTATCGTGTTCAATCATTCCAAAGAAGAATTGCGAAGCATAAGAAAGGGATCCCCCACCTTTATATGTCCTCATTGCTTGTCTCCGTTGATCCTGAAAGTCGGCCAGGTAAAAGCCCCTCATTTCTCCCATGCCGCCAAAGTACAATGCCCATTTGATTCGAGAAAGGAAACACGGGAGCATATTTGGAGTAAAACAATACTATATCAAAGGCTTACACATCTTTATGAGGATGTTAAACTGGAATGTTATGTACCCCAAATCAAACAAATCCCCGATTTAATGATTTCTGCTGAAGAAAGGCGCATCGCAATTGAAATCCAGCACTCTACCATTCCCCTTCAAGAAGTGGGAAAGAGGACGGTCGGATATAGTCATGCGGATATCCATCCTCTGTGGATTTTGATTCAGTCCATCCAGACAGGGAACCCAATTAAGTTGACCCGTTTTCAACAGGGATTCATCCGTTTCTCGAAAGAATTACATTACTTCCTGCTCCATTTCAATCCCGGAACGAAATGTTTCACCATTCTTCCCCATCTAATGCCTATATCAAACAATACGTTTCTCCATTCAAAAAACATCGTCATCCCCCTTGACTCATTCACCCTGCCAATTTCCTTTCAGAGACCGGGAAGTACCGGTCCGCATTTGCTTTCCAACTGGCCACAATACCGTAAAAAGTGGATCATTGACAAAATAAATTATCGTTCATTAAAGTATGATAGATTCTTGAGAGAAGTGTATGAAGCAGGGGATACGTTTCAGTATTTACCCCTCTATATCGGACTGCCGGTCATGCCCCATGCAACGATATTGAAAACCCATCCAATTCAATGGCAGTATTATATATGGAAGGATGTGTTAAAGAGAGACAGGATTTTTTCCAAGGAGTCTGTCCTACGTGCTATCGCAGAAAGACTGGGTCGTGGAGACATTGAAGCGAGGGATTTCCCACTCATGACATCCGGAGGTGCAATGAGTCGTTTAGTTGGGGATTATCTTACCATCTTGGAGAAGCTTCGCATTGTCAAGAATGAAGGGTCAGCGGGGTTTTCATTAGTCTCTAAATGGGAGTGCCCGGGTACATTCAATGATTTTCTCCTTCACGAGCGTGGTTTTTTTCCGAATTGGAAGCATATATTAAAAATGGACTGAAGAAAGCGTGTTTTCTTGCAGGAATATTCAGGATGAGAGAGAATGTTACTATAAGGAATAGTCTGTAGATTCAGAATGGAGGATGTATATGTCAAAAGACACAGCAACGAAAAGCCTGCCACAGAGGAGTGAAGTAGAAGAAACACTCACATGGAGGCTCGAGGATATCTTCGAAAGCGATCAAGCGTGGGAAGAAGAGTATAAAGAGATCAAAAACACAATCGATCGTGCAGAGGATTTCAAGGGGACATTAAGCGAAAGTGCGGATCAACTGTATAAGGCGTTAAGCTTTCAGGATGAAATAATGGAAAGAATGGGGAAGGTTTATACATACTCTCATATGCGATATGACCAAGATACTACAAACTCCCACTACCAAGGGATGGATGATCGTGCCAAGAGTCTTTATACGCAGCTGGGAAGCAAATTTGCGTACCTTGTACCCGAAATCCTATCAATGGATGAGGAAAAGCTTCAGGGTTTCATGCAAAGTAAAGAGGAATTGAAGAAATATGAACATGCACTAGAGGAAATCAATTTGCAGCGCCCGCATGTATTATCTGCTGAAGAAGAGTCTCTGATGGCTCAGGCTTCAGAGGTATTCAGTGCTTCAAGCAATACATTCGGCATGCTTAATAATGCCGATATCGAATTCCCTAGTATCAAGGATGAAAATGGAGAAGAAGTCGATATCACCCACGGACGTTTCATCAGATTCCTTGAGAGTGAGGACAGAGCGGTTCGTGAGGAAGCATTTAAAAAGGTTTATGAAACATATGGTAAGTTTGAAAATACGTTCGCTTCTACGCTTAGTGGAACCGTGAAGAAAGATAATTTCGTCGCTAGGGTCAGGAACTACGATTCCGCTCGTCACGCAGCGCTGGCTAATAACAATATCCCTGAGCAAGTCTATGATAATCTGGTGGAAACGGTGAATAAGAATCTTCATTTGCTTCAGCGCTATGTATCGCTCAGGAAGAAAGTGCTTGAACTGGATGAAGTGCATATGTACGATCTTTACACTCCGCTTGTGAAGGAAGTCAAAATGGAAGTCGGATATGAAGAAGCCAAGGACATGATCCTTAAAGGACTCCAACCACTTGGGGATGACTATGCCAAAGTCCTTCAGGAAGGCTTTGATAACCGCTGGGTGGATGTTGTCGAGAATAAAGGTAAGAGAAGCGGTGCATACTCGTCGGGTGCATACGGGACAAATCCTTATATTCTGATGAACTGGCAGGATAATGTGAATAACTTGTTCACTCTTGCACATGAGTTCGGCCATAGTGTGCATAGTTATTACACAAGGTCTTCACAGCCATATACGTACGGACACTATTCCATCTTCGTGGCAGAAGTTGCTTCCACATGTAATGAGGCATTGCTGAATGATTACCTGCTGAACACAATCGATGATGAGAAGAAGCGCCTCTATCTGCTGAATCATTATTTGGAAGGTTTCAGGGGCACTGTGTTCCGTCAAACGATGTTTGCAGAATTTGAACATTTGATCCATAAGAAAGCGCAGGATGGTGAGGCGCTTACATCGGACTTACTTACTAAGGAATATTATGCTCTTAATGAGAAGTATTTCGGCAAAGAGATCTCCATTGATAAGGAAATCGGGTTGGAGTGGGCAAGGATCCCTCATTTCTATTACAATTATTATGTGTATCAATATGCCACAGGCTTCTCGGCAGCCACTGCCTTAAGCAAGCAAATACTTGAAGAAGGCGAACCGGCGGTGGAGCGATATATCGAGTTCCTTAAAGCGGGAAGCTCGGATTATCCGATTGAAGTGTTGAAGAAGGCTGGCGTTGATATGACTACTTCAAAGCCGGTGGAAGAAGCTTGTAAAGTGTTTGAAGAAAAACTGAATGAGATGGAAGAATTATTAGCGAAGCTTCAGTAAATCAATTAAAATCGGAACCCCTTCAACGATGAAGGGGGTTCCGTTTTTTGCTCGTATACATAATGGTGTTTTTCAACGGTGGAGTAAACATGAGAAATATGAAGGCGGTACTCGATTATTTAAATCCTCTGAAACGGTTCCGATTACCGAGAGAATAGATAAAGAGAAAGAGGGAGAGGAATAAGATCGGTGAAGTGAGCAGCAGAGGGATGAGGTCCATCAAACCAAGAATGTTCATGAGAAAGCTAATGATGATCAAAAGCAATAACAAAATAATTTTCAGACTGACGTTCATGACGATTCCCCCGATGTATCATTTATACACTATATGACAAGTTTGATTGGATCATACATGGATTTTGACAATATTGTGAAATACCATACAAACAACTTGCAAATACAAGTTCACACATGTTATATTATCAGTGTGAAGTTGATCACAAGCAAACATATACCCCTTTGTTTGACCGTGAAAAATTTCTCCCATCCCCTTTGTTCGTATTGAAAAACCGATGTTGGCGACAACATCGGTTTTTCTCGTTTTCAGTGTATTTAATTATATTAATATAATTACTCTCCGATATATCTCCAAAACGTCCCGTGCTTTGCGGGGATTTTCCGCACCTTTTGCTGCAACGTCCATTTCTTCATCATTTTTTCAACCGATTCAATGGACAGGTCATAAACGACAGCAATTTCTTTGGAAGCGACCAAGCGATAATATCTCATGAATTCTTCCAGTGTAGGCAATGGTTTTTTTTTCGGCTTTTCAGTCAGCATCTCTTCGATGATGTGGACGTACACTTCATAAGAGTAGAGGCCGGTTACCTTTAGGCCCTCATCTTCGATATTCTCATTAAAGAAAACCAGCGTAGGGATTTCATCGACTTCCATTTCAGAGGTGATCTTAATATCACATTGAAAGGCTTTTGAAGCGGAGTATGAGTGAATATCATTAAGAAATTCATTTAGGTCGAGCTTGGCTTCCTCGGCACATTCCTTCAATACTTCAAAGTCTGAGATATCCTGTTTCTGAAGAAATAGTCTTTCTTGGATATAACGTAAAAATCGTATGCCGGCATGTTTGCCTTGAAGCTCGGCTGCTTTAATGGCAAAGGATGCAAGGTAAGGCGAGTCGATCGGATTATCGAACCACATGCTTCCATCGCATGACATCCCGGAACGACTTGCAGTCTTCTCCCATTGCTGTGCTAGATCCTCTTGTTTTCGTTTAGTCGTGATATTCAAACTGGACAGCTGTCCGCTCAATATGTAGCGGATCCTGAAATACTGTCCGTATTCAAGTCTGAGTTTCTTTAATACCGGTTCCAGTGCCCAGCATTCAGGACACAGGGGATCTACGAACATATATATTTCCAGCGGTTTCTTATCGGCTCCTGAGTGGTTATGATTAGTCAATGTTGGTTCTCTCCGGTGTCTCCGTATTTACCATATGGTGAGCTGTCAGTACAAGTCTTTGAAAAAAATCGTCCCTGATCGGACCCTCCAGTTCCACCTCATCCATTGCTTCTTGCATACAACTTAGCCATGCCTTCGCCCGTTCTTCGGTAATCTGGAAGGGAAGGTGCCTGGCGCGGAGCATAGGATGCCCGTGTTCAGAAGTATAGAGGGGAGGACCACCCAAATATTGTGTCAGGAACTGTTTCTGTTTTCGGGCCGTCTCCGTCAAGTCATCCGGAAAAATAGGAGCTAACAAATCATGTTTAGACACTCTATTATAAAATGCATCAACGAGCATGGAGAGTTTCTTTTCGCCGATTAAATTATAGGGCATTTGTGGTTTCTCGACCATAAGAAGGACTCCTTTTTACTTAGAATGTAAGTTTATTCTAGCAAGCATTGGGCCATATCTCAAACAAATAGCCTTCATATACAAGAAACTGTAAGCTTAGTGTTGCCTGTTCAATTCTGGATATCCCGCCGATTCTCGATCAACTTGCCCAAAAAACGGAAAATAAAAAGCCGCCATCCTGTTCTGTCAGGATGGCGACCGTTCCCGTTATACATGTCTTTAAACTTAAGGACATGGATATTCATCAGGCATAGAAAGTGTCCGTTACTTTTTTTACATATGCGGTGGTTTCCTTGAAGGGAGGGATGCCATTGTATTTGTCAACATTCCCAGGACCAGCATTGTATGCAGCAAGTGCGACTTCGATATTCCCGTGAAATTTATCGATCATCTGCTTCAAATATTTTGTTCCCGCAAAGACGTTCTCTTCCGGATCAAGGATATTGTCCACGCCGAGAGAACGGGCGGTAGAAGGCATCAACTGCATCAACCCCGAAGCACCGGCAGGACTGACGGCATCGGATTTGAAGCCCGATTCATGCTGTATCACAGCTTGTATCAATTTTTTAGGAAGATGATACCGATCGGCAGCCCTTGTTATAATATCGTCGATTGACTGTGATGGTTTCGTACCCGTGTTGCTTTTAATCAGGGGAGGGAGCTCTGAAACCGTAAATGCCGGATGTGTTTCAAGCAGGTTTCTAACGGTCCCCAATGTATGTGTGCCGGTTGAGGGACCTGATCCGCTATTCACCGCCCTGGTCAATAACTCCTGAAACAAATCATTCTGTGGACCCTTATCCTGAATGGAAGAAACCGAGCCCAATTTATTGAGCGCCTGCAGTTCCATCATCACTTTTATTTGTTGAACATTCATATTGAGACTCCTGTCTATGATTGTATTACCATTTCAACCTATATATCGGCTGGCAGTCCGATAATTATAGCCCAAGTCTGACTTTCTCCTCATAGAACCTTTTGATTTTGTTGTTTGTTTTCCTGCGAGGGATCCCATGCTCCTTCAGTAAATTCAAGAAGGTTTCTTGTCCGGAGTTGAAATCTTGTACTTCATACTCTAGTTCATAGTCGACCTTACTGAAGTAGCTGCTTTCATCGAATACCAGCAACCCTCCATCAAAATCGATTTCAGCCCTTCTTGTCGTCAAGGATCCGAAGTGGATAAGGGAGAGGGGGAACCGTCGATCAACAAGGAATTGCTTGACCTCTCCTTCTGGCATGATGCCCGACTCCAGGAGTTCATCTGCTGCCTGTGTCGAAAGTTCTTGATTCGTTTCGAGGAGTCCTTCTTTGGCAGGTGTTTTCAGTGTCAGTATCTGCTTGTTTCCTTTCCTTCTGATCCTCAATGCCGATTGCTCACCCTTCAGCTTGAAATCGGGAGTATCGAAATAGTGGTTTTCCTGACTGATGAAGTCAGATTCTTCTATATTGAAGTGCTCCAGTAAGGCGAGGAATTCATCTTTTTCCAATAGGTTTTTAAATTCAATTTCTAACTCTTGTGGCACTTGAATGCATCCTTTCATTTTTGCAACATTCTTGTACTGGGTATGATAGATGCAATGTCATTAAAATAAACAGGAATGACAGCTTGCTACGACAACCCTTAACATTTATTATCTCTTTTAAAGAATGGAACTTCAATGTTTAGATGTATAACCCTTCTTATGATAAAATAATACTGATTGTTTTAAGGAAGGATGAAAGAGCCATGAGAAAAATCATTAAAATCAATGAAGCAAAACTTGAAGGTGAAGTTTTACACTTACATACGGAACAAACCGATTTCATGAAAGGGATCAAGCCGGCGGGGCAAATCATCGCGGACTCCGATCAGTACGCATTTGTATACCTTACGGAAAACGAAGAGGAATTCGTATATGTGTATCTCGAAGAAAGTTTATGGGGTGATCTGCAAAAAGCAAGGGAAGAAAATGCTTCCGTTGTGTTAAAGAGTGCTGATCTTTCGCTGGAACTGGATCATTTTCAGGAAGAATTAAATTACCTGATTAGTAATATCGAAGGAAATGGGAACTATGGTGAAGAAATGGTTAATAAAGTTGAAAACGTCTTTATACGATAACGTGTAAATTCAACCGTAGAAATAATGTAGAAATGTTTCAAATGAGGTGAGGGGAATGGATCATTGGGAACAATTCTTGGCTCCCTATAAACAGGCCGTGGATGAACTTAAAATTAAACTGAAAGGAATGCGCGGGGAATATGAGTTTAAGCAAACACATTCTCCGATTGAATTTGTGACGGGGCGCGTCAAACCGATTGCAAGCATCTTGGATAAAGCGAATAAAAAGGGCATTCCCTTATCGGACATAGGGACAGAAATGCAGGATATTGCGGGATTAAGGATGATGTGTCAATTTGTGGAGGATATTCATGTCGTGGTCGATCATCTTCGGGCACGTAAGGATTTCACAGTCATCGAAGAAAGGGATTACGTCACCCACAAGAAACCGAGCGGCTACAGGTCTTATCATATAGTCGTCGATTACCCCGTTCAAACAATCCAAGGAGAGAAGAATATTCTCGTTGAAATTCAAATCCGGACGTTATCGATGAATTTTTGGGCAACGATTGAGCATTCTTTGAATTATAAGTACAGTGGCCAATTTCCTGAACGTATCCGTTTAAGGCTTCAAGGTGCTGCAGAAGCTGCTTTCAGACTTGATGAAGAAATGAGCTTGATCAGGGAAGAAATTCAAGAAGCACAGGCTATATTCACAAACAAATTGGAACAGGATAAGAGGGGCAGCGGTCAGACTGATAAAAGAATTCACAAACAGTGAAATGAAGGGGGTCCATCTCGATGAAGTTTGCCATTACGTCAAAGGGTGATTCGAAATCCAACACCCTGATGCATAAAATGAGAACCTATCTACAGGATTTTGATTTGATCTATGATGAAGATCAACCAGATATCGTCATATCGGTAGGTGGGGATGGCACTTTATTATATGCGTTTCACCGGTACAGATCCAGGCTTGATAAGACCGCTTTCGTTGGGGTACATACAGGTCATTTGGGGTTTTATGCAGATTGGGTCCCGGAAGAAATCGAAAAGCTTGTCATCGCCATTGCCAAGACTCCGTATCAAATCATCGAGTATCCATTGCTCGAGACCATCATAAGATACCAGCACGGTGGTAAGGAGACACGCTATCTTGCACTCAATGAGTCTACGGTCAAAAGTGTGGAGGGTACTCTTGTCATGGATGTGGAAATCAGGGGGCAGCACTTTGAACGGTTCAGGGGCGATGGCTTATGCTTATCGACTCCTTCTGGTAGCACCGCATATAATAAAGCGCTTGGCGGTGCAATCATTCATCCGTCACTTCCCGCAATTCAATTTGCGGAAATGGCATCCATCAACAATCGTGTTTTCCGGACAATCGGATCGCCTCTCATATTGCCCGCACACCACACATGTATGTTGAAGCCGGTCAATGGACCGGATTTCCTGGTGACGATCGATCATCTTTCGCTGCTGCATAAAGATGTCAAATCGATACAGTATCGTGTAGCGGATGAAAAAATCAGATTTGCACGCTTCCGACCATTCCCGTTTTGGAAGAGGGTTCATGACTCCTTTGTCGCAGATGAGTAATGGATATAGCATCGAATGGAAGGTTCCTTCCGTTTTTGAAGGAAAACTTTTGCGGGAGTTCCTCATTGATCGGAGGATTTCCAAACGAACGTTGACTTCCGTGAAATTCGATGGCGGCATGATTACGGTCAATGGGAATGAAGTCAATGTGCGCCATACACTTAAAGCAGGTGACGATGTCAAGTTGACCTTCCCGCCTGAACATAGCAGTGTTAAATTGATTCCGGAAGAAGTTCCATTAGATATCGTATATGAGGATGGGGATGTTCTTGTCGTGAACAAACCTTCGGGGATGAGTTCGATCCCTTCGAAAGAACATACCTCGGGAACGCTTGCTAATGCGATTGCCGGATATTATCGGGCGAACGACCTCTCATATGCTGTCCATATTGTCACGAGGCTTGATCGTGATACATCGGGCCTTGTCCTTATAGCCAAACATCGGCACGTTCATCACCTTTTCAGCATTCAGCAGCAGAATAGGGAAATTTCAAGGGAATATGAGGCTTTGGCTGAAGGCGTTATGAACGAAGTTGAGGGATTGATTGACCAACCAATAGGGCGGAAAGAGACGAGTATCATTGAAAGGGAAGTACGGGCCGATGGCCAATCCGCTAAAACACGGTTTGTCGTCATGGACCAATACCCTCATGCTGCTCGCCTCACCGTACGGCCCTTGACTGGCAGGACACATCAGATCCGTGTCCATATGGCCTCGATCGGCCATCCTCTCTTGGGTGATGACTTATATGGTGGAAAAACAAATCTTATGAATAGACAGGCACTTCACTGTAGGTCTCTTTCTTTTTTTCACCCGCTTACCCACGAATGGGTCAATGTAGAAGCACAGGTGGCGGAAGATATGAATGCAGCGATGCGACAATTGGATAAACAAAGAAGAGATCCTTCCAGGTGAATGTCTGGAAGGATCTCTTTCTTGCATGTATTTCACCCATTGGTCAGTCTGGAAAGCTTCTGAACTTCTCCTCTACAAACGGCAAGCCCGAATCGACACTGACAGTTACCATCTCAGGATAACGTAGTGCGGTCAATTTCCCCCCGAACACGGCACCTGTATCGATATTGATTGTGTGATTGACCCATCTTGGCTCGGTGACAGGGGTGTGGCCATAAACAATCCAGGCATCCCCCTTATATTCCTTTGCCCAATCCCTTCTGACGGGTGTACCATCTTCATTCACTTCCCCTGTGATATCACCATAAAGGACGAAGGTTTTCACCCGTTTATTCATGGTTCCGATGAGGTCTTGTTTGATCCCTGCATGCGCAATGATCAATTTCCCATCATCCAGTACGCGGTAAAGTTGCGACTCTTCATATAAACGGATAAATGCCGACTGATAGCGAAGCCTTTCTTCCTCTGGTAAGGCGGCCAATTCAGCAGCAGTCGTTTCAAGTCCATGAAGAAGCTTGACGTTGTTGCCTAAGAAATACCGATAAAGCTTGTTGCAATGATTACCAGGAACATAGTAAGCTTCTTTTTTTTGATGAAGCGAATATACAATCGAAATCACTTGCAAAGAGTGTGGACCTCTGTCCGTCAAATCCCCTACAAATGCAAGCGTTCTTTCGGGATGATATGGTAGACCTTTGTCCCACTGGTAACCCATCTTTTCAGTCAGTTTTTTAAATTCCTCATAGCAGCCGTGAATGTCTCCGATTACATCAATCTTCATTATGCATCTCCTTTTTGTTGAAATCATGAGAAGTAACGCTCGTTTAATGATTCGTCATCCACTTAAAAAACTTTTTTCTTTTCATTTCAATCGATTTGTGACATATTAATGGTTCAGTGCTTTAATAATATGAAGACTTAGCCTTTTTTTATGGCTCAAGTTGTTTTTTATCCGGATTCAGCTGTTGATTGCTATGGAAAAAAGAAGGCACCCGTGGAATGCGAAGTTTTACAGGAAATCGGGCAACGGTACCTAACCAGCGTCTTTCGTTCATAGCAAAAACATGAAGTCATGCTGGGTTCGTGGGCGACATTTACATAAAGTTTTGCTAGTATTAATACGACTATATGGGATTAACATAAAGGAGGGTGTGTTTTAATGATCGAAGCAAACGATGCACAAACTCATGATAAAGATAAACCAGAGAAAGAAATGTATGATGAAGAGCTTCTCATTAGAGCCCTTCAAGAAGAAAATTTAGATCTTTTCCGTTCAGAGTTCACTCATTTGCACTCTTATGACCAGGCCAAGTTCTTCTCGAAGATGGAGGATGAATTCAGGACCCGGCTCTACCATTATCTTTCTCCTGAAGAGATGGCTGAACTCTTTGAAAACCTTGACATAGATGAAGAAGATTACCAGGATCTCCTCGCAGAAATGAATCCTTCCTATGCAGCTGAAATGTTATCCAATATGTATACAGATGATGCAGTCGATGTATTGAATGAATTGGATAAAGAGCAGGTCGTGAGTTATTTGACGATCATGGATGATGACTCAGCTAAAGAAATAAGGGAGCTCCTGCATTATGAGGAGTATACTGCCGGAAGTATCATGACGACTGAGTTCGTCGCCATATCCAAGAATCAGACTGTACGTTCCGCCATGTACATCCTAAAGAACGAAGCACCGAATGCTGAAACCATCTATTACACGTATGTCGTGGATGATGATAAGAAATTGGTTGGCGTCATTTCCCTGAGGGACCTCATCATCAGTGACGATGATGTCATGATTTCAGAAATCATGAGTGACAGGATCATGTCGGTGGGTGTAAGCGAAGATCAGGAAGCGGTCGCAAGAAAAATGAAGGATTACGATTTCCTTGCCTTGCCCGTCGTCGATTTTCAGCAACACTTGCTTGGAATCATTACCGTCGATGACATTATGGATGTTATGGAAGAAGAAGCGTCGGATGACTATTCCAAGCTTGCAGGTATCGCTGACTTGGATTCCATCGACAGAAATCCTTTCAATGCAGCGAAAAAACGTTTGCCTTGGCTGATTGCGCTACTATTCCTGGGTATGATTACAGCAAATCTCATCGGGCACTTCGAAGCAACACTTGATAAAGTAGCCATTCTTGCAGTGTTTATCCCGCTTATTGCCGGGATGGCTGGTAATACCGGAACACAAGCACTGGCGGTTGCTGTCCGGGGGATTGCCACAGGGGATTTGGAAAAAGAAAGCAAGCTTTCACTGATTATTCGTGAAGCGGGCACGGGGCTTATAACCGGTACGACCTGTGGAATCGTCGTCAGTATGATCGTCTACCTGTGGAAAGGGACTTTTTATCTCGGCTTGCTGGTCGGTATATCGGTCTTCATTTCTTTATTTGTGGCAACGTTGGCGGGTACACTGGTACCCCTTTTCATGCACCGGTTGAAAGTAGATCCAGCTGTTGCATCGGGACCATTCATCACGACCATCAATGATATCATCAGTACCCTGATATACTTAGGGCTGGCTACGATTTTCTTGAATTACCTTATATAAAAAGAAAAGGGGGAGAATAACATGGAACAGCATGCCTCTGTAACATCTTTGGTCATTGTCATCATTGTCGCATTTTTGACTCCTATACTGCTTCACCGCTTTAAACTGAACTTCATTCCAGTCGTCATTGCAGAGATCATCATGGGGTTGGTCATCGGAAAGAGCGGGTTTGACCTTGTCCATCAAGATATGTGGCTTGAGACATTATCCACTTTCGGGTTCATCTTTTTGATGTTCCTGAGTGGTCTGGAGATAGACTTTACTGCTTTCTCAAGCAGTAAAAATAAAAAAGAGACCCTCCCAAGTGGGAAAGAAGAACCCAATCGCCTGAAAGTCGCGACCATTATTTTCATAGGGATATTCTTTGTTTCGCTTGGACTGTCTTATCTGTTTGTTCTTTTTGGTTTAATTGAAAATGCGTTCCTGATGACGCTGATCATTTCGACGATTTCATTAGGAGTGGTTGTGCCAACATTAAAGGAGGCACATATTTCGAAGTCGGCAATTGGTCAAATCATCTTATTGATTGCGGTCATCGCTGACTTGGTGACCATGATCCTGTTGGCTGTATTCGTTTCTCTTTACGGGGAAGGTCACGGGAATATGTGGTTGCTTCTCGTCCTATTCGGGGTTGGAATCCTTCTATACCTACTGGGGAAGAGGATGAAAAACAATCATTTCATCAAAAGTTTATCAACCGGTACTGTACAGATCGGAACAAGAGCGGTCTTTACGCTCATCATCTTACTGGTCGCCGTATCTGAAACGGTCGGTGCTGAAAATATCCTCGGTGCCTTTCTTGCTGGTGTATTGGTATCCTTATTAGCACCCAATCAGGAGATGGTTCAAAAGCTCGATTCATTCGGTTACGGATTCCTGATCCCGATATTCTTCGTGATGGTCGGTGTCGAACTGGATCTGCAAACATTGCTGAGTGATAGAAAGATGCTGCTGTTGATACCACTGCTGCTTGCAGCCTTTTTGATTTCTAAGATTCTCCCTGTTTATTTGTTGAGGATCTGGTATGATACGAAAACGACATTGGCATCCGCATTCTTGCTGACATCGACTTTATCATTGGTCATCGCTGCGGCAAAGATTGCTGAAAGAATGGAGATCATCACTTCCCAAATGAGCGGGACGTTGATCCTTGTGGCGGTCATTGCATGTATCATCACGCCGATTCTCTTCAAGAAGCTATTCCCGCGGGAGAGCGCTAAGGAGAAGAAGTTGAAAGTGGTGTTCCTCGGAGCGAATCAAATGACACTACCGGCATCAAGGGAACTGCAATCTTCCCTATACGATTCAGTCCTTTATCATACGATTCAGGATAAATCGGATAAGAATATTGCCGATTCATTATTCAAAATCCATGAAATTGAAAATTATTCTGTGGAGACGCTTGAAAATCTGAATGTATTTAACGACGCAGACATCCTTGTCATATCGACCGGCGATGAAGAAGCGAATGCCACGCTTTCCATCATGGCGAAGGAACGAGGGGTCGAACGTGTCATCGTGAGGGTTGAAAGCCCTGATATGCATGAAACCTTGAGAGAGCAGGGGATCGAAGTGTATTCGGTATTCCTTTCAACCAAGGCGCTATTAAGGGCGATGATCGAGTCACCTTCCGTGATGAATATCCTTACGAACCAGGAGATGTCACTTTATGAAATCAGGATGCTGAACAGTCAATTCGAAGGTATGACTCTCAGGAAATTCCCGTTCACAGGAGACGTCATCTTTGTACGTATCTTCAGGGGAAAGGATTCGATCGTTCCTCATGGAGACACAGAGCTTCATATGAATGACAGATTGATCGTCACGGGCTCCAAGGAGTATGTGGATGAATTGAAGCGAGAGCTTGAATTCTGTGAATATTGTTAAAGGACTTCCTGTACCATTAAGGGGTTCTGTTTAAGAAAGAAGATCTAAAGAAAGCAGGTCTAATTCATATGAATTAGACCTGCTTTTTGTTTTTTTTCAAATGATTCTAGACGCTTCGAGCCATTGACTTGAGTGGAGTAAGCCGTGTTTTTTCACTAAACAGAGGTGTTATACGGAGCTTACTTTTAAGTAGAGTTATTCACATTCCTCTTTTTGATGCTAAAATGGATGTGGTATAAGGTTGACCGTCTCTTAACGGTTTTCCTTACTTTTATATGGGGATTTTCAATTCAGTGGGGGTGTGGAAACTCCCGTTAAACGGCACTAAGGAAGGAATTTCTGCTCGCGATACCTAATTAGTAAAAGAAGAACATGAAGGAGATGGTGGTACATGTGGGAAACGAAAGTATTGAAGATACGGGAAGAGCTGTTAAGGAGCATTTCGGACTTGTCATTCGAAGAATTGAACGAAAAGCCTTCAGACGGTGAGTGGAGCATAGCACAGATCGTCCTTCATCTTTCAGGGGCGGAGACGCGATTTTTGAAGCTTGCGCTAGATGCGGCACAAGAAAATGAAGGAGAGACTGGGGAAGAGGTGGATTTGAGCGTATTCGAAGATAAGGAGAAGAAGCTCAAAGCACCGATCGAGCCTTCTGAAGAGCCACATTCGATTGAAGAATTAAAGAGTGCTTTGCAAGCTTCAAGGCAGTTGACGGAAAAATTCATCAATACGTACTCTGAAAGGGAACTCTCCCAGAAAACGATGAATCATCATCGGTTTGGGAACATGCCAGTGTGGCAAGTGCTTGAACTCCTTGGCAGGCATGAAGAGAGGCATATCCATCAAATAGAACAGACGAAAAAGAAAATATCATAGGTTCGTACCCTTTTCTTTTTTCGTTGATTCATGTAGAATTAGTATCAGGTACTAATAACTTGTAACAATAGGAGGATAATGATGACTCTTTCATTAGCAGGTAAGACATTCGTCGTCATGGGTGTCGCCAATAAAAGAAGTATTGCTTGGGGTATTGCACGTTCCCTACATCAGTCAGGTGCTAAGTTGATCTTTACATATGCAGGAGAGCGCTTTGAAAAAGGTGTAAGAGATCTTGCAGGAACGTTGGAAGGGGGGGAGGATGCTCTTGTACTCCCATGTGATGTAACGAGTGATGAAGACATTGAGAAATGCTTTGCAGCGATCAAAGAAGAAGTGGGGGTCATCCATGGTCTGGCGCATTGTATCGCGTTTGCAAATAAGGAAGAACTTGTCGGTGATTATATGAATACGACAAGGGACGGCTTCCTGCTTGCCCATAACATCAGTTCTTATTCTTTAACAGCCGTTGCGAAGGTTGCGAAGGATTTGATGACGGAAGGCGGAAGTATCGTTTCCATGACTTATCTCGGAGGAGAACGGGTGATGCAGAACTATAACGTCATGGGAGTGGCTAAAGCGTCATTGGAAGCTAGTGTCAAATATCTTGCAAGTGACCTTGGGAAGCACGGTATCCGTGTGAATGCCATTTCTGCAGGTCCGATCCGTACACTATCCGCAAAAGGTGTCGGTGATTTCAACTCGATTCTGAAGGAGATCGAGGAACGCGCTCCGCTTCGCCGCAATACTACCCAGGAAGAAGTAGGGGACACAGCTGTATTCTTATTCAGTGACCTATCACGTGGAATCACTGGTGAGAATCTTCATGTGGATTCAGGTTACCATATCCTTGGCTAATACCCTCAAAAGATACCGACCCGCTGACTTTTCATGTCAGCGGTTTTTTTGATTGGTTATTTTCAGAAAAATGGATGCCCACATGGGGAGAGCACATTGCAGTCCAATCAACATGTAAGGCGATCGTGCACTGTATCAACGTGCGTTTTCACCTTATCGGAAAAATCTCATAAAAAAGAAACTGACGTGCACCGCTTGCATACATATAAAGTGGAGATGAATTGGAGGTGTGCATCATGAAGAAACAAAAGGCTACAAGCAAGGAACCCCTGTTATACATCCAACAACCTAAGCTTGAAGAAGTAAAAGGTAACATGCAGGTGATTTATCGTTCGACAAAGTCAAAGGAAAAGAAGGAACCAACCGCTGAAAAAATCAAGGAAACCCGAATGGATCATGTCGTTGAGCCAAAGAGTCGTTTGGAAGAAGTGAATGAAAGTAGTAAACCCGGAGCGGAAACTGATAAAGAAGTGCCGAAGTCGTCCAGCTATTCGTTCAGAAGATTGAAGCCTTTCAAGGAACTGAATCTTGAGGAAAAACTTGAGTATATTAATGCGAGCATTAATGGTAAAGTGCCATTTCCGTGTGAATTCAAAACGGACGATGCATCTTATAAAGGTGTACTCACCTCGATGGATGAGGCCGGAATCGCAATCAAAACGTTCCAGGGTGAGGAAGTCTCGATCCCGAAGAACGAATTGAAATCCATCAAGATGGTAGGCTTACATTAAAAGAAGCCAGGCGGGCATTCCCGGCTGGCTTTTTTTCCATTCATTTAAAGCTAACGCTTTTGACTTATCAATCTTCGCATAAGTCAACGTAAACATCTTTGATACATTGAATCGCACAGAAGCAATCAAGGTCAACAGTGATGCAATCGCCTGTTAATTCCCATTCGCTCATCATTTCTGATTCTTCGATTTCGTCGCCTCTGCTGTGGTGTTCAGGTTTTACTACTTGAAGTGTAGCACAGCAGTTATCGAAAATTTCCTTCACACGGAAAAATGGGGATTTCCAAGGTTTACCCTTAATGTGTGCTTTGAACGTATCGCCGTTCTTCAGGTAAAGCTTGAAGATACGGGTATTTACGCGATTACTTGGGCTTACCATCGTCCCTAGTGGCTCAAGAAAACAATCGTTACGGCATTCGTTGCAATCGTCACCAGCATCTTGAATATCCTTAATAGCGCGAACTGCTTGACATACACAGCCGAGATCTTTTTTACCAAAGTCTCTATCTCTTCCGCAACCCATATAAAGTTCCTCCTTAAAATAAATTTCATTTACATTACTAACATATTGTTGTGTAGGCAATTAGGTAACGGACATCTGCCCTCTTTTGGAAATTTGGGCTTGTATATATTATGGGAAAAGGGGGGATACCGTGGAGTTTACTTTCGTACAGTTGATTACCCTGGGGTTTGCCATTTTCCGGATGACCCATTTGATTGTATTTGATAAGATCACTGAATTTTTGAGGGCGCCGTTTTTTGATGAAGTGACAGAAGTAGAAAATGGAGTAGAAGAGATCTATCTTATCCCGAAGTCTGGCGGAGTGAAAGGGTTTGTCGGGCAATTATTATCCTGTTACTGGTGCACAGGGATATGGGTAAGCCTTTTTTTGTATATTGGTTATCATCTTTACCCTGTTATTTTTGGACCGTTGATCACGTTATTGGCTGTGGCTGGAATTGCAGCAATCGTTGAAGCGATTGTCCAATATATGAATACAAACAGTAATTAGGTATATGTGGAAACAAGCACGCATCCGGCAACATATAATGGAACAACAAATGGCAAAGGAGGCCATGAACTTGAAAAAATCCTCTTCTAAAAACATGATGAAATCATCAAACTCAGCTTCAAACAAGAAGAAAAAAGACTGCGGGTGCGGCTCGAAAACAAAGAAAAATTAGATTGCTCTTTATGAGCAATCTTTTTTTTATCATAAAATCAGACATTAAGAAAACCATAAAAGGGAGAGTATATAGAAAAAAGAGGGATAACGATGAAGAATTATCTAGTTGCGTGTCTGGTTATTTGTCTAATGTCTGCAGGCTGCTCCAATACAGATGACGGAAAACAAAGTAAAACAGCACTATTGAAAGCTACCGATCCTTCTCCAATTGAACTGGTCGACAATCCTGAAACCGACAGTTTTGGACATGCCATAAAAAAGGAACTTGCCAAGAAGAAGGAGTTATATGACGTAGCCGTGATTCAAAATAAAGAAAAAACCCTTGTGGTTTACAAGGTGAAGCATCTTCAGCGTTTTAAAATGAAGAAAATTGAAAAAAACATGGAAAATTACTTAGAAGAAAAATACCCGGATGAAGACTTCATCCTTTCAAGCGATTATAAGATCTTCCTCGAGACAGTCCGATTAAAGGAAAAGATGGAGAAGCACTCTCTATCCAACGAAGAAGCAGATAAGAAGTTCAAGGAAATCATCGAGCTTCAAAAGGAAAAAACGTAGGAGGAAAAAGCAGTGGGAAAAACACCTAAAACACCTCAACAAAAAAAATATGAACAAGTGGAAAAACAATATGAGACGAAAAGGCCACTTATAAAGAATATCATCAAGGCCTTTTTTGTGGGAGGGACAATTTGTCTGATCGGTCAGGCAGTCAGTTACTTTTATATTTATTTCTTTAATTTCACCGAACAGACGGCTGGAAACCCGACGGTCGCTACGATGGTGTTTTTTGCAATGCTCCTCACAGGATTCGGGATCTATGACCACTTAGGTCAATTTGGAGGAGCCGGCAGTGCGGTTCCAGTAACAGGTTTTGGGAACGCAGTCATATCTGCAGCAATTGAGCATAAGACAGAAGGGCTTGTGCTTGGAGTTGGAGGAAACATCTTTAAACTTGCAGGGTCCGTTATTGTATTTGGTGTTTTTTCCGCTTTCGTCGTTGCCTTGATTAAAACATTATTAATTTTATGGGGGGTTATTTGATGCTTAAGGGATCGCGATCATGGGTGTTTCCTGCACAGCCGGCGATTCTCTCGACCGGTGTGGTTGGAGGGCCCTTCGAAAAAAATGGGAACCTTGCATCGGATTTTGACCGTTTTTATGACGATTTGTGGATGGGGCAAGGTTCTTATGAAAAAGCCAATCGTGTCCTTATAGAAGATGCAGTTGAGATTGCGCTTGAAAAACAAGCACTCAAAAAAGAGGATGTTCAATTCTTCCTTTCGGGAGACTTGATCAACCAGATCACTCCTTCCAGTTTTGCGGCCCGGTCTTATGCCATCCCTTACTTCGGGTTGTTCGGTGCTTGCTCAACGTCCATGGAAGGATTGGCTTTGGCTGGATTTCTTGTCAATTATCAAGGAGCCGAAAAAGTCGTGACAGGGGCATCGAGTCATAACTCCGCGACGGAAAAGCAATTTCGCTACCCTACCGAGTATGGTGGCCAGAAGCCGCCTACCGCTCAATGGACAGTCACAGGGGCCGGTTATGCCGTGGTCGGGAGTGGTGTAGGTATGACGGCTCCGTGTCCTAGAATCACTTCTGCAACAATCGGAAAAGTGATCGACATGGGATTGTCGGACCCTTTCAATATGGGTGGGGCAATGGCACCGGCAGCCGTTGATACAATGGTGGGCCACTTTCAGGATTTGGGGAGGGATCCTTCTTATTATGATCTCATCGTAACAGGGGATCTTGCAACAATCGGAAGGCAGACCGCAATGGAACTCATGAGGGAGAAAGGCTATCCACTCAGTGAAGAGCTTTATCAAGATTGTGGCTTGCTTATCTATGATAAAAACCAGCCCGTGCAGTCAGGAGCAAGCGGACCCGGTTGTTCAGCGACGGTCCTGTACGGACATTTATTGAATGAAATGAGGAAAGGAACATACAAACGGATTTTGGTGGTCGCGACGGGGGCCCTGCTTTCACCCCTGACATTCCAACAGGGAGAAACGATCCCTTGCATTGCACACGCGGTGTCCATTGAATTTATATAAGGAAAGGAGGAAGCACGTATGTTAGCAATGTTCTTTTGGTCATTCGTCATCGGTGGCATCATTTGTGTGATTGGACAATTATTATTTGATGTAGCGAGGTTGACACCTGCCCACACACTGAGTCTTTTGGTAGTGGTCGGGGCAGTGTTGTCCGGATTTGGATTGTATGAACCGCTCATCGATTTCGCGGGGGCCGGTGCCACCATTCCGATTACAAGCTTTGGGAATGCACTTGTGAACGGAGCCATGCAGGAATCGAGTGAACATGGAGTGGTTGGTGTGTTGACGGGAATGTTCGAAGTGACAAGTTCGGGAATTTCAGCAGCAATCATTTTCGGTTTCATAGGTGCCCTTCTTTTTAAACCAAAGGGGTAACAGGGAGGGTGTACAATGCCAGAATACTTAGAAGTGGCAGTCAGGAGTTTGTTTATCTTACTGTCATTGTTCTTCATCACAAAGCTGCTTGGAAAAAAGCAGCTGTCTAAATTATCTTTTTTTGAATACATCACAGGCATCACGGTGGGGAGCATTGCAGGGACGCTTTCCATGGATCTCGGTCTCCCATTGAGTGAAGGGCTTATGAGTATCCTCTTATGGTTTTTGGTCCCTTTGCTATTCTCGATCATCTCATTGAAAAGCAGTAAGTTCAGAAGATTTGCAGAAGGGAAACCATCTGTCTTCATAAAGGATGGCGAAATCGACGAAAAAGCGCTGCGTAAAGAAAAATATTCAGTGGATGAACTTCTTGAACAATTAAGGAAAAAAGATGTGTTCAGGGCTGCAGATGTCGAATTTGCCACGCTTGATACGAACGGCGACCTGAGTGTCATGTTGAAGAAAGAAAAGCAGCCATTGATCAAGGAAGATCTACTATCCCTGTTCAGTAAGGCGTCTCCTCCGCAGGCAGTTATCGTGGATGGAAAGATTGATGAGGAGGCTTTGGAACAGGTGGGGTTTCAAAAGTTATGGCTCCTAAAGGAATTATCAAGGAGGAAACTGACCACAGAGTCCGTCTTCCTCGCCCAGGCAGACAGGGATGGGAACCTTACCCTGGATCTGTATAATTGGACAAACATCCAACAAAATGAATAAAAGCCCATACAGATCGGTCTTCACTTACATATGTTATAAGTGACTAAAGGTAAAGTGAGGTGAAGTCGGATGCCTTACGGATATGGTTATGGTGGCTGTGGATACGGCGGTGGTTATGGATCTACTTTTGTATTAATCGTCGTCTTGTTCATCTTGTTGATCATCGTTGGAGCTAGCTTCTGCTAATTTCTGGGAAGCGGGAACAAAGACAGAATCCTCGAGAGAGTGATCCTGTCTTTTTTTATGGAAATGTCACGCTCTCCGTTTTTGAACATATGATGCTTATAGTTAAAAGGAGGCGTTTATTCATGAACAATAACTTTTTCAAGAATCTTGAGCAGAAGACCGGCGTAAACATGAATGAAGTGCTTGAACTTGCAAACTCACTTCAAAATGCAAATTTCAAAGACGAGGCCACTGTACGCAGTGTCATTAAACGTGTATCGAAAATTGCCAATAAACCCGTAAATAAAGAAATGGAAGACAAAATTGTAAAATCAATCGTAAACGATGGAAAACAACTGGATTTCGGAACCATTTCCAACATGCTTAACAAAGGAAAAAAATAATTTTCTTTAAAGAGGATGGACATAAAGGAGCTCTCCTACGCGTACTTTATGTTAATTCTCTTTTTTATTATTCTGCTGAAAGAAGCGATGCTTGATCTTGATTAACGGTGGTTTATCCCTGCCTTGATCAAGGGTAAAAAGTAGGAAGGAGGTCATATTCATGGGATATATCGCTCCAATTCCACACCATCAATACAAACAGTATCAAGAAAGGGAAATGAAGGTGAACCAGACTCCTTTCCGGTTCATGCCCGTTCAGCCCATCAAAGCATTGAAAAATAAATCGGGACAAACCGATCATGAACAGACAACTTCGAGTGATGCCCTACATTCTGGTAGTCACCGGTTACTGAATAGAGAAAGAAAGCAACGTGCATTGATCCCATCCGAGTTAATTGCAAAAGTAACAGGAAAAGGCACCTACTTCAACGAATATGTATAGATGACAAAGTAGAGGTAAGTCTTCATGCAATGGGGACTGGCTTTTCTGTTATAGCAGAAGGGATGGATTACATTGGATTTCAAACAATTTTCAGATCATTGTTTTGCTTTTACTGGTGCCGTGAATATCGGATATTGTTTAAAAGAGGGGAAGGGCCTCCTCATCGACACGGGACTTGATGAATCAGCAATCAGGAAGGTCTTGAAGGTGCTCGACGGACAATCACTCCCACTTGATTATGCAATCATCACCCATGCCCATTCGGATCATTTCGGTGGGGCGCAATATCTGAAAGAGATGACGGGGGTCCCGCTCTATGCTCCTCCATTCGAAGCTTCGATCATGCGTCACCCCATCATTGAACCCGTTTATTTATTCAATGGTGCGAATCCCTTGGCGGAACTGAGAAATAAGTTCCTTGAAGGTCCTCCTGTAGTGGTCGACCATCTCCTTTTTACGGGGAAGACGGCAATCGGTCCATTTGCGATCGATGTCATCGACTTGAAGGGGCATTCATATGCGCAGGCCGGCATCCTTATCGAAGGGATTTTATATGCCGCCGATGGATTCTTCGGAAGGGAAACCCTCAAGAAGCATGTGATCCCGTTCATCATCGACGCGGACGAAACCCTTGACTCGTTAGAAAAGCTCCTTCACATTGAATGCAAAGGAGCGATACCAGGTCATGGTCCGTTTGAAAATGACCTTACGGAAATCATCAGGCAGAACCAAGAAGTTCATTATGATCTTCGTTCGGAACTATTCCACCTGATTGAGGAAAAGGACATTGGCGAAACGATTGAGAACCTGACCAGGAAACTTCTGAATTTACATAACATAAAGGTTAAGACCCTCGGACAATGGTTGTTGTTCCGTACATCTGTAACGGCCTATCTTACAAGCCTGGAGCGCCAGGAACGGATAAGGTTCTTCATTCATGAGAATGAACCGAGAGTCGCTGCACGTTAACTAATAACCCTGTACTAAAAGGGGTTCGTCCTCTTTCCATTCGGCGTAGAGCACGTCCTTTGATGATTGAAAGCCATGTTTCTTAATTTCGCTCACGAGCCAATCTTCCTGCTTGTGGACGATCTTTAAGTTATCATATACGATTTCGCCATCCACAATCAGTGACAGTGGGAGGCTGACACGAGTAGGCGCGATGTTCAAGTCCGCTCTCTGTACGTTCTCATATATCGATTTTTTAATGACACTTAATGTCCCATTGGACTCGAGCAAGGCATACTCACACTCTCCTACCGAGAAAATATCCTTAGCCCTGAGAAGATGCTGAAGTTGATTTAAATCCAGGTGGTTCTTTTTTAATTGTTGAAAATCTATTTTACCTTTATTGATAATGATTGCAGGGGTCCCTTCCATGATATGGCGGAATCGCCTCGACTTCTGAGTGAAGAACTCTGTCGAGAATATTAAAAATCCCCAGATTGAGATGGCCGCAAGGATGGACCAGACGCTGATGTCTTTATCGTACAAGGAATTACCCACCAATTCCCCCAATATCAATGCGGAAATGAAATCAAACGCTGATATTTGGGTTATTTGTGTTTTTCCCAGTATTTTGGTTAAGATCAGTAATGCAAAATAGCCAACGACAAGTTCCACGGCTATTGACATAATTTCCATAGGATTCCCCTCCCATACACTCATTCATTATCGTCGATTTGACGATTGTTTATACTACGGTGAATGGGATTCTCCTGTTAAAAATAAAAGAGGTTGGGACATAACTAAGAGCTCTACAAATAAAGACGAACAAGATCAGTTCCAGTTTTTAATGCCGCTAATGATTTCCGTGCAAGACTTCGCTTTCCGCGGGCGGTAGGTGAGCCTCTAGCCGCTGGAGCTGGACACGTCTCACCTAACTCGCTTTTCCCGCAGGAGTCTTCGTTTTGCACTCCAATCAGCCGCCAGATAGATTTAAAATCTAATCGTAAAGTTATGCAAATAGTTAAAAACCCGAACTGATTTGCCCATTAACAGACAAATTAGTTCGGGTTTTACTATGTCTGAAACACTTTTGTCCCAGCCTCTTTTGGTTATGTTTGTGGAATTGTTTTGACCATCGTCTTATGAGGGATTCCGGCGTCCATGAATTCTTCAGAAACCACGACATATCCCAGTCCTTCGTAAAAGGGGATGGCATAGGTTTGAGCATTTAGCTTGAGGGTCGAGATGGATTGCGTTTTTGCGTACTGCTCGATGGCTTTCATGATTTCTCTCCCGGCACCTTTACCGCGCATATCCCTCAGCACACAGATTCTTTCGATCTTCCCGGTTCCATTCACCAGCCGGAATCGGCCAGCCCCTTTAGGGGAGTCTCCATCATACAAGACGAAGTGCGTCGATTCATCTTCAAATCGATCGATTTCTTCTTCTAGCGGGACGTTTTGTTCATGAACGAACACGTTTTTCCTGATTTCGAATACGTCACTTACCTGTGATTCCGATACTGCCACTTCTACTTTCAAATTCAACTATTCCTTTCCTAACCGGAATGTTTCATAAACAGTCCAGGATCCATTCTCAAGTTGATACAATAGATGGAAGCGGTCAACTGTTTCTTCATGATCGACTCCCAACATGCTCAGTGAACCATAAATATCAGAGTGCTCATCATTTGAAAGTTTTTGTGCAATCGTAATATGCGGGACAAAGGCAAATTCCGGTTCGTCATTCAACGCATCGCTTTTATGCATTTCGTTATGAAGGCCTTCCAGTTCAGCATTGGGCTCAACCTTGAAGTAGATGACATTGTTGACAGGCTGGAACGAACTGACTTTATATGCTTTCAACGTAAAAGGGTCGTATTTGTTTGCAATTGTCCTTAGCTTATCCGCAATTTCTTTAATCTGTTCATCATCAGCCGAGAACACATTTTTTAATGTCAAATGTGGTGGAATCAAAGCATAATGGGGATCATACCGTTTTCGATATGAGTTTGCTAAATCTTGAAGCTTTTTTGATGGGAAAATGACAACACCGTAATTCATTTTCTTCAATCCTCCTCTGTATGGATACTTCAACTTTGAAATCTTTTATTATAGTATAGCAAATTTTTCAAAAATTTAATATAGGGCGAACGGAAGGGAGTGCATTCAATTTTACCACTCATGATTCTCCAGATTAAGATGAAAAAAAATCCTGCGGCGTATGGTCTCTGAACATACGCCGCGAGGATCTATTCGCGGTCAGGGTGGATACCCGCTTAACCAAACATCATTTTCAATGCTCTTTTCAAATCAGGCTGCCAATACTTCCATGTGTGATCACCATCGAACTCTTCATAGAAAGCAGAGTAGTTCTTTTCCGTGAATACTTCATGAAGCTTGCGGTTCGGTGCCAGAAAATCCTTCACACTTCCGTCGGTCGTCTTCACTTCGGTTTCTTCATTGCCGATTACATGATAGATATTCAAAAGATGAGGCTCCTGGAAACGTTCAGCTTCGCCCAGTACTTTATCATCCACGAGGGGAGATTGCAGAATCACTTTTCCAAACGTATTGGGATATTTAAGTGCAGTCATCAGTGATACGGTCGCACCCAATGAGTCCCCGATGAGCGCTCTACCCATTCCCATGTGATAGGTTGGGTATGTCTCGTCCAGGTATGGGACCAGTTCATGGGCGAGAAAACGGATATACGCTCCATTTTGTTCCCCATCAGGATGGTATTTTCGCCTTCTGTCTTGAACGTCTTTATAAGGAACCCCCACAATGATCATATTCTCAATCTCTTTATTATCCAATAATTCATCTGCGAGGCGGGGGATTCTCCCCAGTTGGAAATAATCTTTCCCGTCTTGTGCGATCAATAATGAATATTTATATAGAGGAGAAAACGAGGCAGGCAGATATACCAACATCTTCATCTCCTCATCCAATTCTTTACTGTAGAGGTTTATTTCATTTATCGTGCCTCTATTCACTGTCATACGAACCCCTCCGATTTCTTTCGGTAACGTTTACAAAAAGATTGTATCATATTTGAGCGTCAAATCCCTTATGCAAAGTAAGGCGGGAATATTCTAAAAAGTGTTATAATTTTAGTGTAGACGTTAATGAAGGAAGGGGACCTACCATGCAAAAGCCGATTCATTCAAAAGAAGTCACCAAAGCTGCCATCAATAAACTGACAGAAAGGGGCGTATCGATCGAGGCCATCGCGGAAATCGTATTTGAGATGCAGTTTCCATATCATCGTGAACTGAAAATGGAAGACTGCATCGATAGCGTGAAGAAGGTCTTATTGAAAAGGGAAATTCAGCACGCCATTTTAGTGGGAGTCGAGCTTGATCAGCTTGCCGAGAAAAAAATGCTTTCGGAACCTCTTCAATCAATCGTTGAGACGGATGAAGGCCTGTTCGGGGTCGATGAGACGATCGCACTTGGTGCCGCTCTAGGTTATGGCAGTATAGCTGTCACGACCTTCGGACACTTGGATAAGAATAAAATTGGCATCATCCATGACCTGGACACGAAAAGAGGGAAGGGGGTACATACCTTCCTTGACGATATCGTTGCCAGTATCGCTGCAAATGCTTCCTCAAGGATTGCCCATCGTTTAAGGGACAAGGAGGAGAATATTTCTAGTGAAGATAAAAAGAAATTTGAAGATGAGGAATTAATCGGATAATACGCTGATATATAACAGGGAGACTGAAGGGAGCAACCGATTCTTCAGTCTTTTTGATGTGGACATTCATCTTCATGAGAAGGCTGAAATGGGCCGAAATGAAATCGCTTTATACATTTTGCATACAATCCCATTTCAATGTGGGAGCGAGTATAAGACGGAGTGGAGGCACTTGGTGGTGTTCATCGTGTAGTAAAAAACGTAATTTTTATAAAAGAAATGATAAGATTATGTATCCTGTTTGACAAGAATATTACAGTTTGTGATACAATTGATTACGGGAAAGTAGAAAATTTAATAGGGGGATTAGACTATGAAAAAACGCGGTTTATTCTTAAGCACTGCACTTCTTCTCATCCTATCTGCCGTACTGGCAGCATGTGGAGGCGGAGCAGGTGGTGGAAGCTCCGATGGCGATGAGAAAGTTGACTTCATCGGAATCGCTACAGGTGGAACGGGCGGTACATACTATCCGCTTGGAGGAACGTTCGCAAAGATCATTGAAGATGAAACCGGTATCAAAGCATCGGCTTCAACTTCAGGTGCTTCAGCCGAAAATATGGCTGCCATCAAAGATGGAAAAACAGAAATTGCATTCACACAAACAGATATAGCTTCATATGCATCCGAGGGCTCTCAGATGTTTTCCGATAACAAAGTAGAGAATGCACGTGGAATCGCTACTTTATATCCTGAAACGATTCAAATCGTAACGACGAAGGATTCAGGGATCAAATCGGTTGAAGATTTGAAAGGGAAAGTTGTCTCAGTTGGTGAAGCTGGTTCAGGTACATTGCTGAATGCTGAGCAGATCCTTGAGATCCATGGTATGAAACTTGAAGACTTAGAAGCTCGCAATCTATCATTCGATGATTCCACTACAGGAATCCAGGATGGAACGATCGACGCTGCATTCATCACATCAGGTACACCTACAGGTGCGGTAGAAGGTTTAGCTGCCACTGAGGATATCAGCATCGTCCCTGTTGACTCCGCTAAGATCGCAGAACTTATCGAGAAGTATCCTTACTATGCAGAGGATGAAATCCCTGCCGGCACTTACAGCAAAGTGGATGAGGCTGTTACGACTGTAGCGGTCCGTGCGATGTTAGTGACAAGTGCAGATATCTCGGAAGATGTCATTTACGATGTAACGAAAGCCATCTTCGAAAACACAGATCAAATCACTCATGCCAAAGGTAAATTGATCAAAGCCGAAAACGGCTTGAAGGGCATGGGGATCGAATTGCATCCGGGAGCAAAGAAATACTTTGATGAAAAAGGAATTTCAGCAGAATAATACACCCCGGCAAGAACAAAGGATAGGCCGCTTATCACGGTCTATTCTTTTGTTTTGAATTCATGAAAAAGGGGGCTCTTTATGATAAAGAGACTGGCAATGGGATTTCTCCTCCTTCTTCTTATTCTCTCATCGATCACTTTCATTCCCCTGCATTCGTTCCTCGTGATAGAACCACTGGATGAGGACGGGGAACCTGCTTACATCCCGATTGGGGAGGATGAAACCTTCTCGATCCGATATACACATTCCATCCATCTGTCCGAGGTGGAGGAGTTCTATCGCTTGACATCTTCTGATGAAATTCAACAAACAAAGTTGCTTTACGAGGATACCGCAATCGGCATGCCTTCAGATGCTGAAGGCGAGGAAGTATTCCAAAGGACATCGGATGGGAGGTACCTCATTACGAATATGGACAGGAGGTTCCCATTTATCGATATCCGGATTGGGCAAGTGGTCGCCAACCACCGCCTTGTTTTTCGCGGCGAAACGTACCCGTTAAAGGATTACTTTACAAAAGGGTCTATCGTAAGACTTCAGTTTAAGAAAGTATCACTATTCAGCAAATGGAAAGGAGTGGTTGTTGTTGGAAAAGGATAAAAAATTTGAATCACTCAGTGCAGAACAACAACAAGAATTACTGGAAAAATTCGACCCTGAATCTTCAACGAGGAAGCTGGAACATGGTCTGTTCAAATGGATTATATTCTTTGGTCTTCTGGCATTTTCATTGTTTCAATTAACAGCTAGCATTTTTCAATTCATCCCTAGGCAATTATTACTATCCATTCATTTAGGATTTGCATTATCCTTGGTCTTTCTTTTATTCCCAGCCAGGAAAAAGAATCTGAAATTGAACAAGCTGGCTTGGTATGATATCGTGCTGGCCGCGATATCAATCGGAGTCGGGGCATACTGGCCGATCATGCAGGACGATATCGTAAGCAGGGTCGGGATTATGACAAGCCTTGATTTTTATGTGGGACTTGCCGCGATCCTTCTTGTCTTGGAAGCGACAAGGCGTGCTGTAGGATTGCCGATTACCATCATCTCTTCAGCTTTCCTCCTGTATATGTATTATGGAAGGCAGATGCCGGGATTCCTTGCTCATCGAGGATATGATTTCGATGATATCGTCAAGACGATGTTCTTTACGTCAGAAGGTATACTCGGAACACCTTTGTATGTTTCGGCAACTTTCATTTTCTTATTTCTACTGTTTGGAGCATTCCTTGTGAAAACAGGGGTGGGACAATACTTCAATGACTTAGCTGTATCCATTGCAGGGAAGAGGACGGGAGGACCTGCGAAGGTTGCGATCTTCTCGAGCGCCTTGCAGGGGACGATTAGTGGAAGTTCCGTTGCGAACGTTGTCACATCAGGTTCCTTTACGATCCCGATGATGAAAAAACTGGGTTATCGCAAGGAATTTGCGGGCGGTGTAGAAGCAGCTGCTTCTACAGGTGGTCAGCTTATGCCGCCAATCATGGGGGCTGCAGCTTTCCTGATGGTTGAATTCATCGGGGGGATATCTTACTGGGATATTGCCAAAGCAGCGGCGATACCGGCTGTCCTGTATTTTACAGGCATATGGATCATGACGCATTTTGAAGCAAAACGTCTGGGACTCCGTGGACTTTCTGATGAAGAAATGCCGAACCGGAAAGAAGTTTTCAAGAAAATTTACTTGCTGCTTCCGATCCTAACCGTCATCATATTACTCGTAAGCGGCATGAGTGTCATGAGGGCTGCACTCTGGTCGATTGTGGCTACCATCGTCATCAGTTCGATTCGTAAGGATACAAGAATCGGTTTCAAGGATGCAGTCGATGCATTGGTCGACGGTGCCAGAACCGCTCTTTCCGTAGCCGTTGCAACGGCAGCTGCCGGGATCATTGTCGGTGTTGTAACAAAAACTGGATTGGGACTGACATTAGCCAATGGACTGGTTGACCTGGCGGCAGATTTGACAAATTCCGCTCAAGGTAAACTCCTGTTGACCCTTTTCTTTACGATGATTGCATCCATCGTACTTGGTATGGGTTCACCGACGACTGCGAACTATGTCATCACGTCAACAATCGCTGCGCCTGCCATCATTCTATTGGGTGCGCCTGAGCTTTCTGCACACTTATTTGTGTTTTATTTCGGTATCATTGCAGATATCACGCCTCCGGTTGCTCTTGCTGCATTCGCAGCAGCTGGTGTCTCAGGGGGGGAACCGATACGGACTGGGGTCAATTCGGCTAAATTGGCAATTGCGGCATTCATCATTCCGTATATGTTCGTCCTGTCTCCTGAATTGCTCATGATCGATACAACGATACCGCAATTAATATGGGTGATTTTCACGGCGGTGACCGGGATGATCGCGATCGGTGCTGGAATGATCGGGTACTGGTTCCGCAGATTATATGTGATTGAGAGATTCCTCTCCGTCGGTGCAGGATTGATGCTGATCTATCCGGAGGGTATGAGTGATATCTTTGGATTGATCGCTTTTGGCGTGTTGATCGCCATTCAATTCTTCATCAAGAGGGAAGACAAACTTCAGAAGCAGGCTACTGCATAAAAGAAAAGGATGGCGTCCCGTGACGCCATCCTATTTTTTATCCGGACAGTCATTATCGTTTTGATAACAGTTCATTAAATGATAGTTAAGTAATCATCATCTGTTTTTCTGTAAGGGTTCAATGGGGCGGCGGCCAGTATATTCTCGATTAGAAATATCCGGATTTGCCTTCGCAGGTGACAGTAAGCGGTGATTCTGTCTGAGTGTATCGTTTTCACGATGATCTTCCTGCAGGTGAAGTCCTGCTGTTCAGCCATGTAAATGATCTCAATGGTGGTTTGCTTGTTTAACGAATGAAAGAATAGTTTATGATTCATTATTTATGATCACCTTTCAAGGGAGTATCATCAGTATATGCGAACGTTCGTTCCTGTATACTTTGCATCAATAATTTTCGACAAAATTTTAGAAGAAATCATTGACTTTTCTTCAATCCCCGCTATAATAAAGTATGTAGTTAAGACGATCTGTTAGCTCAGTTGGGAGAGCATCACCTTGACAGGGTGGGGGTCGGGGGTTCAAGTCCCTCACAGGTCATATAAGAAAGCCGTGATTCCAGTGAATCACGGCTTTCTTACTTCTAGAGGATCTTTCATGGATTTAAATGAAAAGCTGTTATAGTGGGGTTCAGCCCAGTTCATTTAGTGAAGTCATAGCTGTTTTTTTATATGTAGGTCGTCTGACTTTAAGGAGTATTCACTTGTTTACTTGCTTATTTTGAAGAATCCTGTTATTCTATAGAAGAATTATTTTTGTCCGGTATACGAGGGAAGAACATGATTTGGTTTTCACCTGATATCGCAAGAATAGTAATACATTGTGTGGCAATCACACACTAGGAGGCATTTTTCATGGAAAATGGTAAAGTAAAATGGTTTAACGCAGAAAAAGGTTTTGGATTCATCGAAGTAGAAGGTGGAGACGACGTATTCGTACACTTCTCAGCGATCCAAGGTGAAGGTTTCAAATCACTTGACGAAGGTCAAGAAGTTTCTTTCGACATCGAACAAGGTGCTCGTGGACCACAAGCAGCTAACGTTGTTAAGAAATAATTGATTTTAAACTTCTCAAACAGGCCCATCATTTGATGGGCCTGTTTTTTTTTTGCAATCATTTTTATTTCTTCAGATCTTTTTTCGTTATTTCACTGCGAATATCTTTTTCCCTAGAAAATTCTGTATCCTGCGCTTTATTGTTGGGATATTTATTTTTTCTCTCTCGATTGTCATTTTTATTGGTCATGATGATCCCTCCACATTGAGTATGAAAAACATTCTTATCTTGCTCATGATAAACAGTAAATATTACGCCTTTAATACACTGAATATTTTTAAAATTATTTCTTTTTCTTCCGCACAACGATAAAATATAGGTATTACGACATTTGGTTTGGAGGAACGATGAATGAAAATGAAGGATTGCAGGGCCCTCGTAACAGGTGGTGCTTCCGGACTTGGCGAAGCGGTGGTCAGGAATATTGTTGGCAAAGGGGGAGGGGCACTCATCATCGATGTCAATGAGAAGAGGGGAAGGGAACTAGATCAAGAGCTAGGGGATCGTGTGAAGTTCCACTATGCTGACGTAGCAAACGAAACGGACGTGGAAAGGGCAGTGAATGATGCCATCGATTCGTTCGGTACCATCAATGCCGTGGTCAATTGTGCGGGTATAGCTCCCCCGGCAAGGGTGGTTTCAAAGGGCGGACCCCATCCGTTGGAACAATTTCGTAAAGTAATCGAAATCAATTTGATTGGTACATTCAATGTCATTCGTTTAGCCGCCGAAAAAATGCAGCTGAACGAGGTGAATGAATTCAGTGAGAAAGGTGTAATCATCAACACGGCATCTGTTGCCGCTTTCGAAGGTCAAATCGGTCAGGCGGCATATAGTGCTTCCAAAGCAGGAGTGGCAGGTATGACACTCCCCATTGCCAGGGAGCTTGCAAGGGATGGGATCAGGGTGATGACAATTGCCCCTGGCTTATTCGATACCCCCATGTTTGAGTCGTTGCCTGAGGAAGCTAGAACATCGCTAGGAAAGAACGTCCCGTTCCCGTCAAGGTTGGGTTCGTCTGCAGAATACGCACAACTGGTAGAAGCAATCATCGAGAATCCGATGCTGAATGGGGAGACAATCAGACTGGATGGTGCCATCCGCATGCAACCAAAGTAAAGAGGATTGAATGGGTAATCATTCATTATGGTTCATAGACCTCGGATGGAAGGGGGAAAAGGAAGTGGATCATCCATATTTAACGAAAGAACATGATATATTTCGAAGTTCTTTAAGGAAGTTCCTGCAGAAAGAGGCGTATCCTCATTATGAGCAATGGGAATCTGACAGGGGAATTCCAAGGTCATTCTGGCAGAAGCTTGGGGAACAAGGCTTTTTATGCCCTGATATTGATGTAGAGTATGGAGGCAGTGGAGCAGATTGGGGGTTCTCTGTGATCATAAACGAAGAACTGGAACGAGTAGGTTCCGGGTTGATCGGAATAGGTCTGCATAATGACATTGTCGTGCCATATATCAATGAATACGGTACAGATGAACAAAAACAAAGATGGCTGCCTTCTTGTGCAACAGGGGAAACGATCACCGCCATCGCGATGACTGAACCAGGGGCTGGCTCGGATTTGGCTGCAATCAAAACCACCGCCCGGTCAGAGGGTGAGCATTATATCCTTGATGGCCAAAAAACATTCATAACGAATGGGATACAATGTGACCTGGTCATCGTAGCCTGTAAGACGGACATTGATGCATCCCCCCCACATAAAGGGATCAGCCTCCTTGCAGTCGAGACGGATACAGTGGGTTTCTCACGGGGAAGGAAGCTTGAGAAGGTCGGTCTTCATTGTCAGGATACAGCAGAATTGTTCTTCCAAGAATGCAAAGTGCCGAAAAGTAATTTGATTGGAGAAGAAGGGAAGGGCTTTCAATACCTGATGAAAAAGCTGCAGCAAGAGCGGCTGGTCGTCGCCATCGCTGCCCAAACATCCTGTGAACGCATGTTTTCGCTCACACTGGATTATATAAAGGGCAGGGAAGCGTTCGGTAAAAGAATTAGTCAATTTCAGCATATACAGTTTAAAATGGCTGAAATGGCAACGGAAATCCAAATGGGAAGGGCGTTTCTTGATGGCTTGATCTCCGAACACATACAAGGAAGGGATATCGTGACAAAGGTATCCATGGCAAAATATAAATTGACTGAGACCTCAAGGAAGGTTGCTGGGGAGTGTATGCAGCTTCACGGGGGATATGGATATATGGAAGAATACGAAATAGCCAGAAGATACCGAGATGTCCCGGTGGCAAGTATATATGCCGGGACCAACGAAATCATGAAGTTGATCATTGCTAAAAACTTGGGGCTCTAAAGGAGGATGGGTATGAGAGAAGTAGTCATAGTTGAAGGGGTAAGGTCTGCGGTCGGAAGGAGAAACGGTGCTCTTAAGAATATGAGGCCAGATGACTTAGCGGCAGAAGTACTTAAGGAATTGGTGACAAGATCGGCAATCGATCCGTATATGATTGATGATGTCATTCTTGGTTGTGTGACTCAATCTGGCGAACAGGCGGGGGATATTGCCAGGGTGTCGGCATTGATTGCCGGCTTCCCGGATGAAGTACCTGGGACAACCATCGACCGCCAATGTGGCTCAAGCCAACAGGCAGTCCACTTTGGTGCTCAAGCAATCCTTGCGGGTGATATGGATGTCGTCATAGCTGGCGGGGTAGAGAGTATGTCCAGAGTGCCAATCGCATCGAATTATCAAGGGGCAGATTTCAGTGAAAAGCTGAAAGAACGACATGAGATCATCCATCAAGGGTTATCGGCAGAGAGGATTGCTGAGAAATATGGCTTAAGCCGTTCACAACTTGACCAGTTCGCGTACGATAGCCATCAAAAAGCGCTGAGGGCACAAGAAGAGAAACGTTTTATCAGAGAAATCCATCCCCTTGAAATCATAGGTGAAGATGGCAACGTATCCATCTTCGCTCAGGACGAAGGACCGAGGAGGGATACGACTGAAGCAGTCCTTAACTCGTTGAAGCCTGCATTCAAGGAAGACGGGATGATCCACGCGGGTAATTCCAGCCAAATCAGTGATGGGGCAAGCGCAATCCTTCTCATGAGTCGTGAAAAGGCAGATGAGCTAAGCCTGAAGCCAAGATTTAAGGTGCATACCCGTGTTGTGACCGGCTCGGATCCTACATTGATGCTGACAGGACCGATCCCTGCAACAAAGAAAGCACTTGAAAAATCTGGACTTTCACTGAATGAAATCGATGTATTCGAGGTTAACGAGGCATTCGCACCGGTTGCCCTCGCATGGTTAAATGAAACAGGAGCGGATCCTTCAAGATTGAATCCAAATGGCGGGGCGATCGCACTTGGACATCCATTGGGGGCAAGTGGGACGCGTATCATGGTGTCGATGATGCACGAACTCGAAAGGACCGGTGGCCGCTACGGGTTACAGACCATGTGCGAGGGTCACGGAATGGCAAACGCCACGATCATTGAAAGACTTTGAAGTAACTGAAAGATGAAAGAACTTCGTCCCAACAACAAAATGGGGGAATGACAGATACTCTGTCGTTCCCCCATTTTTAGGATTGTTTACTCATAATCTTAATAAAATCTTTAATAAAAGCATCATAATCAAGGGAAAGGTAGATATTTGCCTTCGTAAGGTCCTCCTCCCCTTCGATCGGGGCTTCTGATCCGACCCTGAAATTTGCAAGTGACTGACCCCTTGCCGCTCCAATGGATTGCACTGAAACCCTTCTAGTAAGAAATTGTCCCATCCCTGGATTCATTAACAGTGATAATGACACCACATCGTGAAGAGGGGCTCCCTGGATACCAGGAACCAATTTCTTATATGCCTCGTAATAATAGTCATACACTTCATCCAGGATGGAGATGAGCGCGCTTGAGGACTGATCCTGAATGGCTAAAATGTGTTCATGCTTCACAATGGCTTTATTGGTAACGTTCAAGGGTACGGAGTACACGTTATCGATTTCAGACATAACAAAATTACTTGCGATGGGGTCTCCATAGAAATTCGCTTCTGCAGCTTCGGTTACATTTCCTGGGACCAGAAAGGCTCCACCCATGACATAAAATCCTTTTACTTTTTTCTGGAATTCATTGTCAAGGATCATCGCTACTGCAAGTGAGGTGTTCCTTCCCACGTCTACAACGAAGACATCACTGTGTCTTTCTATAACCTTGAAGACTTCCGAAAAGTTGAGGAGCTCGCCTTTGATCGTGTCGGGAGGCCTGATTGGCCCAAGGCCGTCTTCTCCATGTATTTCAGGGTAATAAATGGGTGCCTCACCCGTGCATGACCTTGTGGCCCCCCCTATGATGGGGATTCCCTTTTGATTGGCCAGATCCATCAGATACGCCACATTATTAGTGGCTTGCTTTTTGTCTACGTTTCCATACCCCGAAACGACGCCCACTAAATTGATGTCAGGGTGTAACAAAGCATACATAATGGCGATACTATCATCTATACCTGGATCGCAAAACAGTAGAACGTTCTTCATAGCGTATCCCCTCTGCTCCATTTGTTCAATATATATGTCCCCTTACCCCACTTATGTCTGGGTCGGAAGTTCTAAACCATTAATAGATGGCATTTGATCATTCACAGATGATGATGAGACTAAGGCGCTGGCATGGAGGGGTAAAAGTGGATAATATGCAGGAATGAAGCTGATAATACTTATGACTAAGTATAAGAAAAGTGTCTGCTATAAAACTTTTTTCATGAAATGTAAGCATGAAAATTTATTTCGTATTATAATATATACGGTGAAAAAATGTTTTTTAGCAGTGAAAGGAAGGATATTATGTCTAAACAACAAATTGGTGTTGTTGGAGTAGGAGTAATGGGGAAAAGCCTTGCTCTGAATTTTGAAAGCAGAGGATACTCGGTTGCGATCTATGATGTTACTGAGGAAAAAGTGAATGAAATTCTGAAAGAACATAGTGATAAACAATTTACAGGAACAAGTGACGTTAAAGCATTTGTTCAATCATTGGAAACACCGAGGAAAATAATGATGATGGTACCTGCAGGTGAAATCACGGACAAAGCAATCGAGTCCCTGCTTCCTCACTTGGATAAAGGAGATATTTTGATCGATGGCGGAAATACCTACTTCGAGGACACGGTTCGTCGTAATAAAGCCCTTGAAGAGAAGGGGATCAACTTCATTGGAGCAGGGGTGTCAGGTGGTGAAGAAGGCGCCCTATACGGACCTGCGATCATGCCGAGTGGACAAAAAGAAGCGTACGATTTAATTGAACCATTCCTGACAGCCATCGCAGCAAAAGTAAACGGAGACGCATGCAGTACATATATCGGGCCAGATGGATCGGGCCATTACGTGAAAATGGTACACAACGGAATTGAATATAGTGATATGCAGCTTATCTGTGAAGCGTACTATTTAATGAAGAATGTCTTGGGGATCGAGGCTCAGGAGATGCATGAAATCTTCAAGGAATGGAATGAAGGGGAACTCGATAGCTACCTCATTCAAATCACCGCTGATATCTTTACAAAGGTCGATGAAGAAACGGGTAAACCGCTAGTGGAAATGATCCTTGATACTGCTGGACAGAAAGGTACTGGCAAGTGGACAAGCATCTCAGCATTGGAACTTGGAGTCCCGCTTTCCATCATAACGGAATCGGTTTTCGCCCGCTTTATTTCGGCAATGAAGGAAGAACGGGTGAAAGCAAGTAAAATCCTTAAAGGACCAAAAAACAATGAATTCCAAGGAAATAAAGAAGAATTTATTGAAATGATCCGAAAAGCACTCTATTTAAGCAAAATCTGTTCTTACGCTCAAGGGTTCGCCCAATTGCAATCGGCATCAAAGGAATACAACTGGAATCTGAAGCCTGGCGAGATCGCTATGATCTTCAGGGGTGGATGCATCATCCGTGCTGGTTTCCTACAAGAAATCAAGAAAGCGTATGATCGTGATGCAGAACTAACAAATTTACTTCTCGATCCTTACTTCAAAGAAATTGTTGAGAACTATCAGGATGAAGCACGTGAAGTCGTAGCAACTGCGATCAAGCTTGGAATCCCGGTTCCGGGGCTTGCAAGTGCGCTTGCCTATTATGATAGCTACCGTACAGAATCACTGCCTGCAAACCTCCTTCAGGCGCAGCGCGACTACTTCGGTGCCCACACGTATCAGCGTAAAGATAAAGAGGGGACATTCCATACCGATTGGTTAAATAAATAATCGGATATAAAAATAGCCCTGGACCGCGAAAACACGGCCCAGGGCTTTTATATATGCTCGAACAAGTTTACTCTTCGCTGGAAGAATCATCTTTAGTATGATGATTCTCTTCTTCTTCTCGCTGTTCCTTCTTTAAATCCTCCAAAGGGATGGCGTCGACGTGTTGTTCTTCTTCATGCATATCCATAATTCCTTTAGTGTCATTGTTTATCTGCTCTGGTTGGTCGTTTGTACGATCGTTCATTCGTTCCAGCTCCTTTTTAAAAAAATTAGAGGATTTAAATAAACAAGCTGACCTATTTTTTTCTTCATCGCAGTTATTTGAGGGGGATGGTAGACTGTACCCTGTTAGAGTAAGAAAAAACATAAAAAAAGAACAAACCCACAGAAGGGCTTGTTCTCTATTCTTATATTTTGATATCGATTTTTGCATTCTTTTTCAGTTCTTCTACATGCTTCACTAGTTGTTCCTGTTTCTTTTGCTGTTCTAGTTGGGTCTTGATCTGAGGTTTGACTTCTTCAAACTTAGGAGCTTTCTGGTCATCTCCCTGTTGACCGGCATATTGATCGTAGACTTTCTTCATTTCGTCTTCTGTTACTTCGTCTACTTTTATTTCCTTTTCAACATAGTTCGTATATTTGATGTTTTCGGCGACTTGTTTCTTTAACTCTTCCATTGTAAATCCTGCTTCTTTCATCGCCTTTTCGAATTCTTTCTCGGTCTTATATTGTTTCTTCACCTGATCCAACTGTTTGTTGATTTCTTCATCAGTGGCTTTGTATCCTTTTTCATCTGCTTGTTGCATGAGCAATGTTTGTCCGACAAGGCTATCAATTGTTTGTTTCTTGATTTGTTCGGCAGCCTTTTTACTTGTAGGGTCTTGTCCCATTTGCTGGAACTGCATTTGGGAAGAAGAAAGGATGCTATTGTAATCTTCACCTTTCAGCTTCTCATCATTTACGATCGCTACAACTTTATCTTTCTCAACTTTTTGCTTATCCATCTTTTTTTGCATTTCTTCCATTTGTTTCGCTTGTTCTTTTTGGTCAGCCTTTTGTTCAGTATTTGATTTATCGTCAGCCTGTTTTTTGGCTTCTTCTCCGTTTCCGCATGCAACCAGAGCAATGGCCATGATTGTAATCAGTAGAGCACTCATGAATTTTTTCATATTTTTTGTCTCCTTTCAAAGAGGTGATGTAAATAATCACTTAATGCGCATTCTATATGATTCTCATGAAAAAATAAACCTTTTTGGCTGATTTAATCACTTTGTAACAGCTCTGAAATACACCAATTTCTCGCCGGGTGTCTGGAAGGAACAGGTTCTGTATGGAAAAAACTAGTTCTTCAGACAAAAAAAGAGGCTGCTTACAACGGATCGACCGTGTAAGCAGCCCGTCAATATATTGGGGACCAAAGAATACTGTCAAACAACCTTCTAAATGGATTATAAGTTGTTTCAGGTGGGAGCTCAATCCATGAATAACCTTAGGAAGGCCAATAATCAATGCTCTATGGTCCTGATTCAAAGATGTTCTTTCATTTTTGTTGAAAAAAATAATTATAGGAATATTTTATGATAGAGAGGATCGATTGCCCGCTTAATCCATTGATTCATGCACGTATGGAAGAGGGTATAAATAGAAACCATTGATTTATTTCGCCTATTGAAAAAAACATCGAACTCGATTATTATGGATGAGAGCACAATGTATTGTGTCTATTGATAATAAAATAACTATATATTGATTCAGTTCATGATAATCTGTAAATGCGGTGTCTAGTAAGACTTAATAGGGAATCTGGTGGAAATCCAGAACTGTCCCCGCAACTGTATGTGACGACGAAATAAGGATTTGCCACTATCTGTTAGAAGATGGGAAGGCCTTAAAGTAGGATGAAGCACAAGTCAGGAGACCTGCCGTATTTATCACGTATGATCTTCTTCGGGAATTGGGGGGATAATACGAGGTTTGAAATAATAGATAGCCTAACTGTCTGTTAAATCATTTCATCGTATTTTCTATAAGCCCATCCTTAAAGGATGGGCTTTTTGTATCCTTTTCCTAAAGTCTTACGGTTGGATTGCATCAATACGGGAGGAATGAAAGAATGATTGAAATCACTAGGATTGAAAAAGAGGCATCAACCATTTCGGGGGATTTGATAAAAAGTCTGAGAGCTCACTTTCCTGAATTATACATGGACGAATTCGAGGAAAAAGTAGAGAGCTTAATCATGGTCAAAAAAGATTACACGGAAGAATATCTGATTGGACAAATGGTTTTAGCAGCCATTGAGAGAGTTTCTGCTGCAGAACCGGAGTGGACTTACGCAGCAGCATTTCTGCATCTCCAACAGCTTTACAGGTCGTCCAGTCGCTCCAGAGCAGGAGTAAAGCCATACACCTCATTTTACGAGTGCATTCGTGACCTTGTACATATGAATCTGTATGATCCTCAGTTATTGAATTGTTATTCGGAACAAGAAATCCGGCAGCTCGAAGCGATGATCGATCCCTCAAATGATAGGCTTTTCACTTATATCGGGATCCGGACGCTATCGGACAGATATTTGACGAAGACTCACGACGGCAAGTGTTTCGAACTTCCTCAGGAACGATTCATGATCATTGCGATGACGTTGATGATGAACGAAGAACGGGATAAAAGGCTATCATTGATAGAAGAGGCTTATTGGGCCCTTTCCAATCTTTACATGACCGTTGCAACACCGACCCTTGCCAATGCGGGGAAGAGTTATGGACAGCTTTCAAGCTGCTTCATCGATACGGTGGGTGATGATTTAAGAAGTATATTTGACAGCAACACGGATGTTTCCACGTTAAGCAAAAATGGCGGGGGAATCGGCATCTATCTTGGGAAGGTCAGGAGCAGGGGAAGTGACATCAAAGGCTTCAAGGGAGTCGGTTCCGGCGTGATTCCATGGATGAAGCAGTTGAATAATACGGCTGTCTCAGTCGATCAGCTGGGTCAGCGTCAAGGAGCCATCGCTGTGTATTTAGACGTTTGGCATAAGGATATCCAATCATTCTTGGATGTGCGGTTGAACAATGGGGACGAGCGTCATCGCACCCATGATTTGTTCACGGGCGTATGCGTTCCCGATCTTTTCATGGAGGCTGTTGATGAGAGAGGGGACTGGCATCTGTTCGACCCCCATGAAGTCAGAAATGTGATGGGCTATTCACTGGAAGATTTTTATGATGAACATGAAGGGGATGGATCATTCAGGGCGCGATACAGGGAGTGTGTGCAGAATGTAGATCTAACCAGGAAGACGGTCCCAGCCATCGATATCTTTAAAAGAATCATGATTTCGCAATTGGAAACCGGTACACCGTTCATGTTCTACAGGGATACGGTCAATCGCCATAATCCCAATTCGCACAAGGGGATGATCTATTGCAGCAATCTTTGTACCGAAATCGCCCAGAATATGAGCCCAACCTATCTAGAAGATGAATCCATCGTTGATGGGAAAATCATCTCAACGAAACAACCCGGTGATTTTGTCGTGTGTAATCTTGCTTCCTTATCCTTGGCGAAGGCCATCGGGCACAATGTGTTACCAAGATTGGTGAAGATTGCTGTCCGGTTATTGGATAATGTCATTGAACTTAATAAGATTCCTGTCCTTCAGGCTGAATTGACAAATAAGCGCTATAGGGGGATCGGACTCGGTACTTTCGGGTGGCACCATCTGCTCGCCTTGAAAGGGTTGCGATGGGAAAGTGATGAATCGGTGGAGTACTGCGATGCCCTATATGAAGAAATTGCATACCATGCCATTGAAGCGAGTCATTCACTTGCGAAGGAGAAAGGCGCATATCCATATTTCAAAGGCTCTGATTGGGAGAACGGTAACTTCTTCTCGAGTAGGGGATACGAAGGTGGACGGTGGGATGGGTTAAGGAAAGAAGTGGCTCAGTCAGGTATACGGAACGGTTATCTGATGGCGGTTGCTCCAAACTCATCTACTTCTCTTATTGCAGGTTCCACTGCAAGCATAGATCCCGTATTCCGTCATTTCTATTCCGAAGAAAAGAAGGATTATAAAATTCCGGTCACTGCACCGGATCTCTCTGATGCCACACGCTGGTATTACAAAACAGCGTATCATCTCGATCAGCATTGGAGCATCAGACAAAACAGTAGAAGGCAAAAACATATCGACCAGGGAATCTCGTTCAATTTCTATGTAAGAAATGATATCAGGGCCAAGGAGTTATTGGATCTGCATCTTGACGCTTGGAAATCCGGGTTGAAAACTACCTATTATGTCAGGTCCACTTCCGATACCGTAATAGACGAATGCGAAAGCTGTCATAGCTAAAGGGGGGGAAAGAGCAATGTCTACTTTACACAAAAGAGAGCTGCTGGATGCTTCAGCCCCGAATCAATCCACTTCCATCATCAACGGAAAGAGTTCAAATGTGTTGAATTGGGATGATGTGAGGTTTCCATGGGCGTACCCGAAGTACAAAAGAATGTTGGGAAACTTCTGGACTCCGTTTGAAATCAATATGTCTAAGGACATCAATCAATTTGAGTCACTTTCCCCGAAAGAACAAGATACGTTCCTGAAGACTATCGGATTATTGGCACTTCTTGATAGTGTCCAGACAGACTATGCCGGAAAAGTGGCGGACTACTTGACTGATTCAAGCTTGAATGCGTTGATGATCATCCTTGCACAGCAGGAAGTGATTCATAACCATTCATACAGCTATGTTCTCTCAAGTATCGTCCCTAAACAGAAACAGGACGAAGTGTTTAATTACTGGAAGACAGAACCAATCCTGCAAAAACGCAATGATTTCGTGGTAAAAGGTTACCAGGACTTTGCGGAAACACCGACGGTCGAAAATCTACTGAAATCCATTATTTACGATGTCATTTTGGAAGGATTATTTTTTTACAGCGGATTTGCTTTCTTCTATAACCTTGCACGAAATCAAAAAATGGTGGCCACCAGCACGATGATCAATTATATCAACAGGGATGAGCAGCTCCATGTCGGCTTGTTCGAGAAGATATTCAAAGAAATACTGACGGAATACCCTGATTGTAACACCGAAGAGCTTATGGAATTTGGACAACGGACATTCATGGAGGCGGCAGGCTTGGAAATCGAGTGGGCGAAGGAAATCATCGGGGATGATATTGAAGGGCTGTTGATGAATGAAGTGGAGTCTTATATTAAATTCATGGCAAACAAGAGATCGAAACAGCTCGGGTTCCAGCCGCCATTTGATGGTCATCAGCATAACCCATTGAAATGGATCATCGCCTACCAGGAGGTCGACTTGGGAAAGACCGATTTCTTCGAGCAGAAATCGAGACAATACACAAAAACGACAGATGCCAATGGATTTGACGACTTATAAAATGAATACTCTCTTTCTACTTTACTATTAATAATAATGGATCATTCTTGCATTGAAAAAGGTGTGATTAGTGATGGAGTGTAGACTTTCTTGATTAATGGTTAAAAAATGCTCCTTTGTTCGTTGATTGGAGCGGAAGTGCGCGGAAAGCGGGCACCTGGCGTGCAAATCAACCACTATTCCCCGGTTCACAAGAGCAGTTTTTACGAAAATAGCCCTTTGAGAAATCTTCTCCGAATTCTTGATATTCGGTTTATTATTACCTCTTTCGGGAATATAGAAACTAACGTTAAGAGAGGAGAGATTTTACAAATGGCTAATTCTTCTACAGACAAAATGGAACATAAGGTAGACGACACATTATCACGTATGTCTCAGGACAAGAAAGAAGAAATCATGTCAAACTTCGATCACTTCAAGGAATACTTAGGAAATAAAGTCTCACTAGCGGATAAACTCGGTATGAACGAAGAACAACAGGCAAAGGCAGCACAAAAAGTAGGGGATTACCTAGCAGCACATGAAGAACCAAAGAATAGGGAAGAAAAATTATTGTATGAATTATGGAAAGCAGGCAACGAAGATGAACAGCACATGCTTTCACACATGCTCGTAAAGCTCGTCCATTCAGAGTCATAAAGACATACGAAAGGCGCCTCACACACAGAGGCGCCTTTGTGCTTTTTAAGCACTTGGTATACTAAGGGACAACCATTTACCTTTTAATCTCATACCTCAATTCTCAATATGAATGGTTTCTTCCAATTCCACCTCGACATTTCCTTTGATTGCCCTTGTGATCATGCATGATTGTTCAGCTTTAACGGCAAGTCTCCGTGCTTTGCTCATTTCTTTTTCTGTACACTCTTTTGAAAGAACGAGAGTGGGTCTGTGGATGATTTTCTTATAAGTAATGATCCCTTTCTCCACTTCTACAATTCCTTCCGACTCCATGGATAGTGATTCCTTTTGAATATTGCTTCTTTCAAGCATTGCGGCAAGTGTGATGATGTAACATGTTGCAGCGGCACCGAGTAGCATTTCATCGGGATTTGTACCGATTCCAGGTCCATCCATTTCAGGGGGGATGGAAATCTTGCTGCTTAGAGTCCCGGATTCCAACGTTCCTACATCATTGCGGAGTCCAGGCCAGTTCGTCTTAATATGGAAAGAATGTTGAGCCATGTGTGTCTCTCCTTTTAGTCAATTTATGTGACTAGGATATCCCAGAAAGGGCAATCCGGCAAATCAAAGGGACTCCACTTTGTAAGCAGAGTCCCAAAAGGATGATCAACCTTGATGTACGCATCTGTAGCAACAGATGAATTATAAATTTGTCCTGACATTCCATAGTTCAGGGAAGAAGCGGTGATCCAGTACCTTCTTCAAGTAACTTACGCCGCTCGAGCCTCCAGTTCCTATTTTATGCCCAATAATCCGTTCAACTGTTTTCATGTGACGGAATCGCCATTGCTGCAGCCAATCTTCCAGATCGATCAGCTTCTCGGCCAATTCATACAAGTCCCAGTATGTTTCTGTGTTTCGGTAAACTTCCGTCCAGGCGGCAAGCACGGTATCGTTTTCCCTGTATGCTATTGTGAAGTCCCTTGTTAATACCTCTTCATCGATCTCGAAGCCTGCCTTTGACAGGGCACGTATCGATACATCGTACAGTGACGGTGCTTCAAAAGCCTCCTTCAAATCGGCCAAAAGAGCCGGGTCCTTTTCATAAATCTTTAAAACGTGCGGCGTCTTGTAACCCAATGCGAATTCAATCATGCGATATTGATAAGATTGAAAACCCGATGCCTGCCCCAAATCATCACGGAATTGAATATATTCGGATGGTGTGAGTGTAGATAATACGTCCCATGCATGGATGATTTGGGATTGGATCTTAGACACGCGCGATAGCATTTTAAATGCCGGTGACAAGTCACCCGTTTCAATCGATTGAATGCTCGTCCTTAACTCATGGAGAATCAATTTCATCCATAATTCACTAACCTGATGAATGATGATGAATAACATTTCGTCGTGATGCCCGGATAATCTTTTTTGGCTTGATAACAATGTGTCCAGATGCAGATAATCACCATAGGTCATATTGTTGATGAAATCAGTATGTACATTCTCATTGCCAATGGATTGCTCATTCTTCTTTGACACCTTCATCTTCCTTTCTATCTATCAGAGTGACCTGTGAAAACACTTCCATTACTACTTCTAGAAAGGGAATATAAATCCCTTTCAATTACGAGAAGTGAATAGTGATTGGAGGATAAGGTCCTTTATTTCTGAACCTCGATGGCCATTAACATGATTGAATCTCAAATATTGGGGAACATATATGTATCCTTTGTGAGTAAGGAGTAAAACGAAATGAAGTTATTGGTATATCCGAAGGAAGTCATAGGAAGATTCTTCAAGGAGCGCTTCTTTGATCAATCGGCACAACTGGCTTACTATTTGCTTTTATCCATTTTTCCGTTTTTATTATTTGTGTTTTCATTGCTGAGTTATCTCCCGATTTCAGAGACGAATGTGCTTCTCCTTATCAAGCCGTTCGCTCCGGAGAAGTCATATTCCATCATCCATGACAACGTAGAAAGGATCTTATATAACCAGCGTGGAGATGTCTTATCCATCTCGATCATCTTTACATTCTGGCTTGCTTCAATGGCCGTACAGTCAATGGTCCGATCGTTGAATCAGGCATATAAAATCGAACGGAAAAAGCCGTTCTTCATCGCATTATTTTACGACTTGTTATTGACCGTGGGGTTCATGGTCCTGATTTCTTTTTCACTGGTGGTTCCAGTAGTGGAGGAATATATACGGCATGCCAGGTTTACGAGTGGGAAATTGCAGGGAGAATGGAGCCAGCTATGGGTCATGGGGAAGTGGGGGCTAAGCTCGATCTTTATGCTATTATTGTTCATCTTCCTTTACATGGTAGTCCCTAGTAGGAGGATTTCATTTATGCATGTTCTTCCAGGTGCATTGCTGGCCACATTTGGTTGGCAAGGGGTATCATGGTTGTATGGGACTTATGTTAAACTGAATGATTATACCCAATTCTATGGACAACTGGGAAGCGTCATTACGCTTGTTGTATGGTTTTATATTTCTTCCACCATCTTGTTGATCGGCGGGCTACTGAACGGAAGTGTAGCGGACCGGAATTGATAGAAAAGATTAAACCCTGGAAATGGTCATTTCCAGGGTTTAATGATGTTATACTGCGTTTTCATCCTTCATCATTGAAACGAGTTTCTTTGATATGGCCAGAAGAATCAGGCCAAGGATGATTGCCACTGTACCGATTGTCGAAAATATTTCCAAGTATCCGAGTGTTGCAGTTAAGGAAGCGAGTTGACCTGCAAGCAGGCTTGCAACCCCGATCGCGGCCATCCATACCCCCATCAGAAGCGAGGCAATCTTTACTGGTGCCACTTTGCTGACTAGGGAGAGGCCAACAGGAGAAAGGAACAGCTCCCCTAAAGTATGAAATAGATAGGTAAAGATGATGAACAAGATATTTGCGCGACTGACGATGTTCTGTTCGTCGGATCCTGTTTGAAGCACGGCGGGTATCAGAATCATGAAACCGATCCCCAGAAGGATCATGCCGAACCCCATCTTGGTCGTCATATTCAAGTCCCCACGTTTTGAGTGGGAAAGCTTTAACCATAGTCCAGATATGATAGGGGCTAGAATGATGATGAATAAAGGGTTGACCGATTGGAACCAGGCAACAGGGATTGTATATCCGAATACGTCCCGATCGATGAAGTTCTTTGTATATAATGTGAATGAACTACCTGCTTGTTCGAACCCCGCCCAGAAAAATACAACGAAACAGGCAAGAATCAAGATTGCACGTGTACGCTGCTTTTCTTTCGTAGAAAGAGGCACGTTTTCATTCTCATTGGACTCCTCGACCAATTGCTTATTCGGTTTCAGTCCGACTTTTCCGAGATATCTCTTACTGAGGGAACTGAATATGATCTGTCCTGTGATCATCCCTATGGAAGACGCCAAGAACGCCCATTTGAAGCCATAATGCATCGTCCCGTCCCCAAGTGGTCTCAGAAAAAGATCTTCAGCTAGGAATCCTGCGATCAACGGAGCGAAAAATGCGCCGAGATTTATTCCCATATAGAAAATCGTGAATGCTGCATCCTTCCGTTTATCATTCCTTGGATACAATTCACCAACAAGCGTAGAGATATTCGGTTTGAAAAAACCGTTCCCAAGTACCAGCAGCCCGAGCCCGATATATAGCCCGATCTGTGAATGGGTGAGGAAGATGGTGAAGTCTCCACACGCCATCGTGATTCCGCCTATTGTAATCGCTTTACGCAATCCGATATACCTGTCAGTCAACCAGCCTCCAAGAATCGGGGTGAAATAAACAGAACCTGTATAAATGCCGTATATGGATAATGCTTGGGCAGGCTCAACACCCAATCCCCCACTCACAAAGGCAGTCGTTAAATAAAGGACCAATAATGCCCTCATCCCATAGTAGCTGTACCTTTCCCAAAGCTCAGTGAAGAATAGCAGATACAGTCCTTTTGGATGTTTTTTTCCTTGAGGTAATGAATCCAGCGTTGAAGAATTCAAACGAATTCCCTCCCATTCGAAAATGATAAATCCTACTTTAATGTTTCTCTTAAGCGTAGAAAATATGTTAAAGATGGACAGTTTTTTTCCTATACGTAACAGTCATTTGTAGAAAGACTACAGGAGGCGATATAATATGGTTGAAAGGGAGGGAGTCAAATGACTACATATCCAGATACATCCAAAACGATCCAACTCATCAAGGAGCTTGTGGAAATCCCAAGCCCGTCCGGGAATACGGAAAGGATCATGAAATTCGTAGAAGAATATCTATCTGACCTGGAGGTGGAGATGGCGAGGACACGAAAAGGTGCCCTTGTCGTAACGATTCCGGGAAAGAATTCGGAGAGTCATCGTATGCTCACGGCACATGTTGATGCCTTGGGGGCCATGGTTAAAGAAATTAAGGGGGACGGGCGCCTGCGTTTGTCTATGATCGGGGGATTCAGATGGAATGCCGTCGAAGGTGAATATTGTCAGATTGAGACTTCAAGTGGCAAAACATATTCCGGAACCATCCTGATGCATCAAACTTCTGTGCACGTATATAAAAATGCAGGAGAAGCAAAACGGGATGACATGAACATCGAAGTACGCATCGATGAGAAAGTGAGAAATGCAAAGGAAGTACGGGAGCTGGGCATTGAAGTAGGGGACTTCGTCTCATTCGATCCGAGGGCGGAAATCACTGACAGCGGTTTCATCAAATCCCGTCATCTTGATGACAAAGCCAGTGTCGGAATGCTGCTCACGTTGATCCGTCAAATCAAGAACTCGGGAACAGTCCTCCCCTATACGACTCATTTCCTGATCTCCAACAATGAGGAAATCGGCTATGGAGGGAACTCCAATATCCCACCTGAAACCATTGAATACCTGGCGGTTGACATGGGAGCGATCGGGGATGGGCAATCGACGGATGAATATACCGTATCCATCTGTGCGAAAGATTCAAGTGGCCCATATCATTACGGACTAAGAAAGCACTTAGTTGAATTGGCCGAGAAAAATTCAATCGATTATAAAGTGGACATCTATCCTTTTTACGGTTCAGATGCTTCTGCTGCAATCAGGGCAGGATTTGATATCGTCCACGGCTTGATCGGGGCAGGGATTGACGCTTCCCACGCGTATGAACGTACGCATGAATCCTCCATTATGCACACAGAAAACTTGCTTTGGCACTATGTGCAATCAAAAATGGTCATTGAATGAACCAATAAAGCCTTTCTTGTATTCACAAGAAAGGCTTTATTGGTTCATCATGACACTCGAATCGTTATTTTGTTGTGTTTCGCCCAGTTGAAGAGTATTGTTTGTTTTAAAGTCGGTTCCAACTGTTCACCCGAGTCCATGCCTACTGGGAAAAGCGAAGTTCTGCACGGAGCCGGGCAACGGTGATGACCAAAGCCAATGTTTAAGGACAATCGTATAGGGAAGAAAAATAGAAGTCGGAGGTTGTCCTAGATCAAATTAGGAGGTATTTCTCTTATCAAAGCACGGTGGATAAGGTAAAATAGAAACAATAAATAATTTACTAACTATCAATGTGAGGGTATGACTGATGAATACATACAATCTTTTAGAAAGTATAAAATTAAAAACTGTATATGGACAATTGCCTAGTGAAATAAAGGATCTCTATGTGGATTCGAGAAAGGTAACGGAAGGCAGTGTGTTCATTTGTACGAGAGGTTACACGGTGGATGGCCACGATTTCGCCGCAAAAGCGGTAGAAAACGGTGCGACTGTCGTCATTGCCGAGAAGCAGCTTGATATCGACTTGGATAAGGCCGCCCTTGTGGTGGTGAGGGATTCTTTCAAGGCGCTTGCGCAGCTTTCAAATAAGTATTATGACTACCCATCAAAGAAGCTGAACGTCATCGGTGTTACCGGAACGAATGGCAAGACGACCGTGACGAATCTTATTCATTCGATGTTGAGAATGGATCATCAAAAAGCCGCTCTGTCTGGTACGATTGGATTTAATTTGGACGGAGAGCTTCTTCCGAGTGAAAATACGACTTGTGATAACCTGACCAATCAGCAGATGCTGAATCTTGCAGTGGAAAGGGATATCCAGAACTTCATCCTAGAAGTTTCTTCCCATGGCTTGAGCCTGGGCCGTCTATGGGGAGTGGATTTTGACGTTGTGGCATTCACAAACCTCAGCCACGACCATTTGGACTACCATGAAACGATGGAGCACTACGGGTATGCAAAGGGATTATTGTTTTCCCAGTTAGGCCAGGACCTTGAAACGCCTAAATACGTTGTACTGAATGCAGATGACGAATGGTATGATCGATATCGCTATATGACGCCTCACGAAGTGATCAGTGTCTCACTTGAGTCAAGTGCTGACTTCAAAGCGGAGGATATCGAGTACGCTAACGATAAGACGACATTCACATTGCAATCCCCAGAAGGGTCTTACCATGTTGAAATGAAGCTTCTTGGTCAATTCAATGTGTATAACATCCTTACTAGCATGGCTTGTTTATATGCAAGGGGAATGAAGGTGGAAAGGCTGGTGGAAATCATCCGTGAGCTCCCGCCTGTCAGCGGAAGGATGGAGAAGGTGGAGATGGACGCCCCGCTGTCTGTTTACATCGATTATGCCCACACACCGGACGCAATTGAGAAAGCCATTGAGTCAGTCTTCCCGTTCAAAGAAAATAAGATTATTTTCCTAGTCGGGACCGGTGGGAATCGTGATAAATCGAAGCGCCCGACGATGGCGGAAAAAGCATCGAAAGCCGACTATGTCATCTTAACGACAGATGACCCTCGCTATGAGGAGTACGACAGCATCCTTCAGGATCTCGAAAAAGGCATGCAACACGATCAATATGCATTGATCGGAGACCGGGCGGAAGCCGTCAAACATGCAATCGAAGTCAGTGAACCGGGTGATATCATCATCTTTGCCGGTAAGGGCCATGAGGATTATCAAATTGTTGAGAATACCAAATACCCTCACAGCGATAAAAATATCGCCATTGAGGAAAGTAAAATAAAGTATAGAGCAGGTCACTGAGCTTGCCGTAAACAAAGGGACCAATGATTAACATTGGTCCCTTTGTTTCAAGAATGTTCAGATATTTGCGTAGACTTCCATGCTTGTTTCTGCTACATTTGAATTATTACGAAATTATGTAAAAGAAAGAATGAAAATCATGAAATTAACATTGTATTTAAATGACTATGAAACTGAAAAGCTATTTTCTTATCTAAGGTGGCTGTTTGTCCTACTATCCGTCATCCTTTTTTATGTGCCTCCTTTTTCTGAGAATGTTGCTACGAACAAGGATGTATTTCCATACTTGCTCGCTTCTGGTTGCTTGTATATGCTCATCACCCAAATTGCATTATTCCGGATGAAAGATGATAAAAAACATTTGAAAATGGTGTTGAAGCTAGGAATTGCTTTCGATTATATCGCCTTGATTTGGTTAATGGCCCTCTCAGGCGGGATTCATAGTCCATTATATCCGATTTCAATTTTATTCGTCCTTCATGCCACCATTTACTGGAGAACACGCGGTGCATTCATTTCAATGCTGATGTTCAGCGGTGCGTATATCATCATGGGCTATTTCATGGTAGATCTCGCTCAATTCGAGAATTATTATCCCGCTGCGCTCAATTTATTCTTCCTTAGCATCATTGGGCTATTCGGGGCATTGATCATGCTGAGGGAACGTACCCATTATATCCAGAAAGAAGCGTATCATGACCTTGTGCATCGCGACTACCTCTCAGGGTTATTCAATCATCGTTCCTTTCAGGAAAAGTTGAAACAAAATTGTACTTCTGGTAAGCGCTTCTGTTTGCTCCTTGGGGATATTGATGATTTTAAAAAGGTGAATGATGAACAGGGGCATCAAAAAGGAGACGAAGTCATCAAGGCTGCCGGTGAAATATTTGAGAGCATCTGTGACCGCTACAACGGACAAGCATTTCGTTATGGCGGTGAAGAGTTTGCATTGATGTTTCCTGAGAAAACCATTCCCGAAATGAAAGGCTTGATGGATGAACTATTCGCTACCTTTGCTAAAACCACGATACTTCCACTTTCGATGAGCTTCGGCGAATCTTGCTCGGATGAGGGAAATGTTCCGGAAGAGTTGCTATCGCTCGCTGATCAAAGGCTCTATAAAGCAAAGCAAGCTGGAAAGAAGAGGGTCTGTCTGAGGAACGGGGAATTGTTCGAGGGAGTTACCGAATCGCCAACACCCTATCTCGTTTCAAACTGATAGCTCTTTAGAAAAGAACCAAAACGGGGTTTGGTACAAAAAAGAGCACGAACTAAAGGATTTCTCCTCTTAGTTCGTGCTCTTCTTGTAATTAAATGAACATTCCGGCAATCGCCGCACTCAATAATGAGGCGAGTGCACCGGCAATGACTGCTTTGATGCCAAGACGGGCAATGTCACCTCTACGGTTAGGTGCGAGGTTTCCAAGTCCACCAAGTAAGATACCCAATGAGGAAATGTTTGCAAATCCACAAAGTGCAAATGAAATGATGGCAACCGTCTTATCAGACAAGCTTCCGATTTCTGGAGCGAAAGCAGAGTAAGCTACGAATTCATTCAGTACAAGCTTTTGACCGATGAAGTTACCGGCCATGACTGCTTCATTCCATGGTACACCGATTGCAAATGCAAGTGGTGAGAATAAATAACCAAGAATCAATTCGAGGGATAGATTCTCTGCACCGAATAGCCCGCCGATGCCGCCAAGGATCCCATTGATCAATGCAACCAATGCGATGAAGGCAAGTAGCATCGCACCGATGTTCAGTGCCAATTGGAGACCGACGCTTGCGCCATTGGCAGCAGCATCGATCACGTTCGTTGATTCTGTATCCGCTTCCATGTCGAACTCTGCAGGCTCTGGTTTATCATCTGTTTCTGGGACGAATAATTTCGCCATGACTAGTCCCGCAGGAGCTGCCATGAAGCTTGCAGCAAGCAAGTATTCAAGAGGGACACCAAGTAACGAATATCCAATTAATACGGAACCGGCAACAGATGCAAGTCCTCCGGTCATAACCGCGAATAGTTCAGATTCTGTCATTTTTGAAAGATAAGGACGAACGACCAGTGGTGCTTCTGTTTGTCCTACGAAGATGTTCGCAGCTGCTGACATTGACTCAGCTTTGCGTGTTCCTAATAGCTTGGATAATGCACCACCAAGAATCTTAATGAAGAACTGCATGATCTTCAAATAGTAAAGGACTGAAATCAAAGCCGAGAAGAATATGACAACTGGCAGGACATTAAGAGCAAATACAAATGCGATATTTGATTCCTTCGTATACAACCCACCGAATAGGAAATTGATCCCTTCGTTAGAGTAATTGATGATTTGGTTGACTCCCATTGTCAAAGCTTCTAATCCATTCTGTCCCCAAGGAGTCTTAAGGACTAGAAATGCAAACAACAATTGTATGGCAAGACCGCCGAGAACCGTTCTGAAGTTGATTTTCTTCTTGTTGGAAGAAAACAGGAAAGCGATTCCAAGGACGACCACTATACCTACGATACCCCATAAATACTGCATTCTTTTCACCTCATTAATTATAATGTAACAAACTTGATGCTTTCGGTTTTTTATTTTACAATTCTTTCAGAAGTCTGACAACCTACATTTAAAGGTTTTTCGAAAAGTTGTACGAACAAGTTCGTCACTAGTATGCGCTATAATAACGTTTTCATGAAAGGGGATTCAAAATTGAAGATCAGAAAAAATTTCTTGGAAGGTCTGGAACAAAAAGTATACATCTATGAAAATAAGAGAGAAGAACTGATATTAATCGCGATCCCTGATCTAGAATGGTCCTTTTCTATTACATATGAAGAGGAAGATCCTAAAGGGCAGCTGATGCAGTCGCTTAAAAAGCTGATTGGGGAAGAAAGTGCAGACGTGGTGAGCGAAAGGATCCTGCAGTGGACGAGGGAGATGTAAGCGAGCCGCCCCCGCTTTTGGTTCATCCAGCTCCGGCGGCTAGCCCCTCGAGGTCATAAGTCAAGAAACACAAAAAGGCAAAGAGCGCCTTTGTGTGTTTCCCGTCTTATGCTTGTCGGGGCTGAGCGAGCCGCCTCCGCTTTTGGTTCATCCAGCTCCGGCGGCTAGAGGCACATGGCATAAGCCAAACCGGTCAAGAAGGCAAAGGACGCCTTCCCGCCCGGCTCGTCTTATGCCACCCGCCTCTATCCAAGCCGCCTCCGCTTTAAGTATTGCATTCTCTTTTCACAAGGAATATGATGGGAAGGGAAGACTGACGAGAAAGGATTATTTGAATGAAAAAAGACTTTAAAGATGAGGTTCAATCAAGAAGGACCTTTGCGATTATATCCCACCCTGATGCAGGGAAAACAACATTGACGGAGCAGCTACTATTGTTCGGAGGAGCGATTAGGGCAGCTGGTACGGTAAAAGGTAAGAAATCCGGGAAGTTTGCCACTTCCGACTGGATGGAAATTGAAAAACAAAGGGGGATCTCGGTTACGTCCTCCGTGATGGCATTTGATTATGATGATTACCGGGTAAACATTTTGGATACCCCGGGTCACCAAGACTTTTCAGAAGATACGTATAGAACGTTGATGGCGGTCGATAGCGCCGTCATGATCATTGATTCCGCGAAAGGGATCGAAGCCCAGACACTTAAGCTATTTAAAGTATGCCGGATGAGGGGGATCCCGATCTTTACGTTCATTAACAAGTTGGATCGTCAGGGACGTGAACCTCTTGAGTTGTTGGAAGAGCTTGAAGAAGTACTTGGCATTCAATCCTATCCAATGAACTGGCCGATCGGCATGGGGAAGGAATTCCTCGGGATCTACGACCGGTTCCATAATAGAATTGAGCAGTTCCGCGTAGAGGAAGAAGATCGTTTCATCGCATTGGACGAAGATGGTGAAATCGATGGAGAACATCCAATGAAGGATAGTAACCTCTACAACCAAACACTGGAGGATGTCCTGCTCCTTAATGAAGCAGGGAACGAGTTCTCCAGGGACCGCATAGCCAGCGGAGAACTGTCGCCTGTATTCTTTGGGAGCGCGTTGACTAATTTTGGCGTGCAGACGTTTCTGGAAACATATCTCCAATTCGCACCATCACCGCAGCCTAGGAATTCGGATATTGGCGCAATTGAACCGACAAACGATGAATTCTCAGGGTTCATCTTTAAGATTCAGGCTAATATGAATCCAGCTCACCGTGACAGGATTGCCTTCCTGAGGATCTGTTCTGGGCAGTTTGAAAGAGGGATGTCGGTCAATCTGCCCCGTACTGGGAAAAATATCAAGCTTGCACAATCAACCCAATTCCTGGCAGACGACCGGAGTACGGTCAATGAAGCGGTAAGTGGTGATATCATCGGGATTTATGATACAGGAACCTATCAGATTGGTGATACGCTCATCGAGGGCAAAAAATCATTCCAATATGAGAAACTTCCACAGTTCACCCCTGAGTTGTTTGTCCGGGTTACGGCTAAAAACGTGATGAAACAGAAGCATTTCCAAAAAGGGATCCTTCAGCTAGTGCAGGAAGGTGCCATCCAGTATTATAAAACGCGTACGGAAGATATCATCTTAGGAGCGGTCGGACAGCTTCAGTTTGAAGTTTTTGAACACAGGATGAGAAATGAATACAATGTCGATGTCCGGATGGAGCCGATCGGTTCAAAAATTGCAAGGTGGATCGAAAACGAGGAAGATGTAAAAGAATCAATGTCAAGTTCTCGCAGTATGCTAGTGAAGGACCGCCACGACAACCTTGTCTTCCTATTTGAGAATGACTTTGCGATGAGGTGGTTTGCGGACAAACACCCTGATATCAAATTATTTAGTTTAATGTAGGATATAGAGGGATAGACCTTTTCAATTTGAATTGAAAGGGTCTTTTTTTATGACTAAAGAAGGGATATTGTTGGTAATAAACAGTAGTAAAGGCTTATTATGGATATAAAAGAAAATGGAAATAGAGGTGTTCACTTTTGAATTCTTTTTGCCCGAATTGCGGTATCACCATGGATTTTCATGATGCTGGAAATCTTTATTTATATAATCAGCATAGTGATCGATTACCATTTGAAGGCTTCACACCGTTTGGCACACATTCGTTTGTCATGCCATATGACAATCTGGAAAAGCTCTCAAGAGAGCTGCAGCCATATTCAGAAAAGTTGAATGATGAAGGATGGACATGCAGTATTTCTCCTTCAGAAAGACCTGGCGATTACTACTCTGTGAAAGAATTCATTAATCGAGTGAAACACAGGGACATGATTGGCATCATCCAGAAAGGGGAGTTTGTCAGTTACTTGCAGCCAATCATCAGCCTTCAGGATGATCGCTTGTATGGTTACGAGAGCTTGCTCAGAAGTGCTGACTCCAGCGTAAGCTTCCATCCTGGGGAGTTATTCCATGCGGCTTCCGTCACTGGATTTCAATCCATGCTGGATCAACGCGCAAGAAAAGCGGCGATTGAAAGCAGGATCGGAAATATTGAGCCTGGAGTAAAGAGCTTCATTAATTTTCTTCCGTCAACCATCTACAATCCTGAGTTCTGCTTAAAACATACCTTCCAAATTGTAGACAAGTATGATGTCAATCCGGAAGATCTTGTTTTCGAAGTAGTTGAAACGGAAAAAATAGATGATATCAATCACCTCAAGGGCGTTTTGGATGTATATAAGCGAGAAGGAATGAAGGTGGCGCTCGACGACGTTGGCGCCGGGTTCGCAACGATTGAGATGCTTTCATTGCTTCAGCCAGATTATGTGAAAATCGATCGTTCTTATATATCCGGATGCGATGGGGATGTTGAGAAACAATCATTTTTGAAGCAAGTATGTGCCACGGCACAGGATCTTGGGATTGCGGTTTTGGCAGAGGGGGTTGAAAGGAAAGAGGAACTCTCACTTTGCAAAGAGATCGGAGTGAAGTTCGCACAAGGCTATTTAATCGGTAAGCCTGACATACGCGCAAAGAGCCCATTGAAACAACTTTTTGTATAGTCATAATCAGTTGATGTATGCTCCATGAAATCATGGAGTTTTTTTAATTTATGATTGACATCTATCATGTACATGATAAAATGAGTCTACAAACGATTACTTTAGTGCATAAAAGCTTAAAAGCGTTTAAGTGCGAAAATATATGATTGTCCCGAACAACTCAGTAAGGCATTCTTTGACAGCAACCAGAGACTAAGCGGAAGGTGAAAGCTTAGGTCATGGATGACCCCAATTACATTGTTCACAGGAGTTCTTCCAAGCCGGCGGATGGACTTGTAAACAGGGACAAACCTTCTACAAGCGGGAGATCATCAATCGAACTATCCTCACAAAAGCTGGGGAAAAAACGTTGATTCTCCAATTAGGGTGGTACCGCGGAGAAACTCTTCGTCCCTATACCAGGGATTGAAGGGTTTTTTTCTTTTTTACCTAATTTATGCACTATCCCGGATTGACTATGGTACCCGTCGAAACGGCATGCTAAATGATAATTGACATTAAACATTAAACATCCCCATTAAAGGAAGTGACATCAATCATGTTAAATATAAAACCTGTGCAGCAACCGAAGTTGATGGAGGCAATTGCCATCTTACTATTCATTCTTTCGACCATCAGTATAAGCATTATCAAGCTAGGTGCACCTCCGCATATTCCCATCATCATTTCGTTATTCATCTTGATGATGTATGGCTTTTATCGCAAGCTAACATTTAAAGATATCGAAGAAGGGATGATTGAAGGTGCACGCGGAGGCCTAGGTGCCATACTATTGTTCATGTTCATCGGACTTCTGATCAGCAGCTGGCTGCTCAGTGGTACAATCCCGACACTCATGTTTTATGGTTTTGACATCGTTGTTCCTCAATACTTTTATGCGATCACATTTTTATTGACTGCGTTAAGTGGAATCATGATCGGAAGTTCATTGACGACCGCTGCCACCATCGGAGTCGCTCTCATGGGTGTTGGAGAGGCGATGGGCGTGTCCATGGCCGTAACCGCTGGTGCGATCGTATCCGGGGCATTCTTTGGAGATAAGATGTCGCCTCTATCCGATACGACAAATCTTGCGTCATCCATTGTAAAAGTGGATTTATTCACCCATATCAGGAATATGGCCTGGACAACCGTCCCGGCATTCATCATCACTCTTGTCGTATTCCTTATCCTATCTCCTGGGTCTCAGGAGATCGATTCAATGAAATTAGATGAACTCCAGAGCGGGTTGATGCAGACAGGACTGATTCACTGGTATAGCATTATCCCTTTGCTCCTGCTCTTAATACTGATTGCATTCAAGGTCCCGGCATTGCTTGCACTCTCAATCAATGTTGTCATCTCCATTGGGATATCCGCGTTTCATTCTTCAGTGGGTATCAAGGATCTTTTTTCAGTATTATTTGCAGGATTCACATCGGAAACGGGTGTAAAAGCGGTAGATTCACTCTTAACGAGAGGCGGCATCGAGAGTATGATGTTCACCATCTCATTGGTGATTCTCTCATTGAGTTTAGGAGGACTTTTGTTCAAGCTTGGCATCATCCCGGTACTGCTTACTAATATCTCTTCTGTCATTGGATCTGCAAAACGCACAATCCTTGCAGCCGCCCTTTCCGCCATCGGGATCAACCTTGTAGTAGGAGAACAGTATTTATCCATCTTACTGACAGGGGAGGCATTTCAGAAGCAATTCAAGAAGTTGGGCTTGCACCCTAAGAACTTATCGAGGACCCTGGAAGATGCAGGGACTGTCGTAAATCCATTAGTACCTTGGAGCGTATGTGGGATTTTCCTGACCGATGTACTAGGAGTGTCGACGTTGGATTATCTTCCGTTCGCTGTATTCTGTATCGTCTCCCCGATCATTACGATCCTATATGGCATGACGGGTTGGACAATCAAGCGCGAGTCATCGGGTACGAAGCCAGCAGTGAATTAAAGGGGATTGAAGGAAGTAAAAAGACTGTTCCAGCTACTAAACAACTTTCTAAAGAAAGAAATGGTTGTTTAGTTAAGACGGAACAGTCTTTTTTTCTGTGCTTTGATAAAACTCGGGGAACGCCCTACCCACAATATATTTTCCAACTTGAAGAAACACGAGATGCAGGGCAGGAAGGACAAAGATGGAGTATGGATTTTTTAATCTTAAAATACCTTGGTTCACCATCAAGATTTCGATTGTCGTAAGAAACACAAGGGTCATGATTGTATATGCTAGGTCGTTTCTACGGTAGTAAATGTTCAACATATAAAAATACGTTGAAAAAAACAAATACAAACCATTACCTGCAATCATATCTTTCTGTACGGAGTCGAAAAACCCCATCGGGAGCCCGTATAATCCTATTAGCGATGACAGGATCCAACCAGCTGTCTGCGTCAGTGTCATCATCGCTAAATAGAGGGTCACTAAATGGATGTAATGGTAGGGCTTCGAATTAAGATGTCTCCACCATATTTTAGAAAGAATGATGGTCAAAACCAAGAAAAAAATCGTATAAATCGATTTCCACCAATGATGTTCGTATATGTCTAAATGTAAGAACAAGGTTTCAATGAGGAAAAATAAACCTATAATGAAGAAGATCCATCTTTTTCTAATCTGAAAAACGACAATGAACACGATTGCGACGGGTACTGCGAGAGCTTGCGAAATGATGGATCCGACAATGCTGTCATTGTAATCGCTTATCAGGATGCCAGGTCTATACTCATAGCTTTCCAGAAGAATGAATATGACAAATTCGAAAAGATACGCGACTCCGCAAATAAAGAGCCAAAATAATAAAATAAGAGAAGCATTTTCCCGGTTTTTGACCAAGGTGTAACCTAACAGACCAACGCTGATAATGACCAAAGCTATAAAAGGAACCCAGTTTGGCATAATGATACTCCTTACTTACATGAATATCATTAGTGTTGACTAATAAGCTGAAATTATTATTGGTGTCGAATGTGTGAATTTTTAAGCGTGAAGAAGGTTAATGATTGAAGGTTGCAGAAGAAGGATTTATAGTAAAACTAACCATCATTCAAAAGGATTGCCGAGAGAGATTCATTCTTACATAGAGGAGCCCTGAGAAAGGAGATCAGCACCATTGAGAATCAGTGATTTTTCAATACGTCGACCGGTTTTTACGGTTGTAACGATGCTATTAATATTGATATTAGGGGGAGTTTCGTTAGTCAGGATCCCCCTGAAGCTCATCCCGGAATTGAGTCCCCCTGTCGGAGTGGTGGTGACCAATTACCCTGGAGCCAGCCCGCAGGAAGTAGTGGAAAAAGTGACAAAGCCGCTTGAAGAAAATCTTTCCACCCTCCCAGGGATGAAGAATATTCAATCCACCTCGAGGGAAGGGTCGAATTTCATCTTGCTTGAATTTTCCTGGAGCACGTCGATTGATGAAATCGAGAACGATGTGCTTCAAAGGATTGACCAGTCCCCTCTGCCAGACGGCGCACAGAAACCAAGGTTTTTAAAGTTCGATCCAGCTCAATTCCCGATCATTCAAGTCTCACTCAGGGAAGAAGGGAATGCGAACAATCTTAAAGCGCTTTCCGAGAAGCTTAAATTGGAGCTGACACGTGTAGAAGGTGTTGCAAATGTGAATGTGTCGGGTTCATTTAATGATGAGATTGTCATCGAATTGGATCAGGAGGCATTGAAGAAGAATGTTCTTAACCAGTCGGATATCGTCAATTCCATAAGGGCCAATAACATTACGTCCCCAGGTGATACGATTGAAACAGATGGGAAGTCGCTTACCACGCGCGTTGTCAGTCAGTTGCAAAACCTCGATGACATGAAAGGACTCGTTGTCGGGATCAACCCCAAAACAGGGAAGGAAGTATCATTATCAGAAGTAGCGAGTGTCGAAAGGAAGGAAGAAAGCACTTCGACTTCGACACGAGCAAATCAGCAGCCAGCTGTATTATTCAGTGTCCTTCAACAATCTGATGCCAATACCGCTTCTGTTTCCAAGTCCTTTCAGAAAGAATTGGATCGATTGCTGGACCAAGAACAGTATAAATCGATCAAAGCCAACGTCTTATTCGATCAAGGAGATTATATTACAGAAGCGATCGGTAATATAGCCAATTCGTTATTGATTGGCGGTGCTTTTGCGATGTTGGTGTTATTCTTATTTCTGCGAAACGTTAAAAGCCCTTTGATCATCGGTGTTGCCATCCCTTATTCTGTCATCGTGACATTTGTGCTGATGTTCTTTGCGGATTTCACGTTGAATATCATGACTCTAGGGGCTTTGGCACTTGGCATTGGGATGCTTGTCGATAATGCCATCGTTGTCATCGAAAATATCTACAGACATTTAGCGATGGGGAAAGATGCCCGGACTGCTGCGAGTGACGGCGCAAAGGAAGTGGGCGGGGCCATCACCGCGTCAACGTTGACGACGGTAGCAGTCTTCCTGCCGGTTGTATTCATCTCGGGACTATTGGGTGAGTTATTCACAGAATTCGCTTTGACCATCTCGTTTAGCTTGATTGCCTCTTTAGTAGTGGCACTGACTGTCATCCCGATGCTCGCAAGCAGGCTCTTAAAGAAACCAAAAGGAAACCTCGAAGCAAGGCGCAGACGCTCTAAGACACGCAAGCAATTCACCCTAAGCATAAAATGGGCTTTAAGGCACAGATTCGTCATCTTGTTCATCACCGTCCTCACATTGGCCGTGGGAGGATATGGGCTCACGACCGTCGGAACTCAATTTCTTCCACCGACGGATGAAGGATTCTTCAACATGAGGGTGGAGCTTGAGAACGGCACGTCGATCGATGAAACGAATAAAACAGTCGAATCGATTGAGAAAAATCTAAAAGGCCAGGAAGACGTGGAGGTGTTTGTGAGTCTTGTAGGGACGACACAGGAAGAATCGTTCAGGGGTTCAGAAAAAGCGAATGTCGCTGAAGTGTATGTGAAGATGAAACCACTGAAAGAAAGAACGCGATCCATCTTTGAATTTGCAGATGATATTAAGCCTGAAATTGAAAAAGCGGCCAGGAAGGTAAATGATTCAGCAGAAATTTCATTTAACCTTCAGTCGACTTCCGGTACAAGCCCTCAGACATTGACATTCAACGTACGGGATACCGACCCGGGGAGGCTCGATCAATCTGTCGACCGACTGTATCAATCATTAAAAGGGATGAAAGACGTCACTGCAATCAGTACGGACAAGATGGAGACAGTAAAAGAGGTACAAATGGCTGTTGATGAGGATAAGGCGCTTAAGCAAGGACTCACTCCGGCTCAAATCGGCAAAAACGTCCAAGACATCACAAGAGGGGTGATGGCAACTCAGATCGTGACAAAGGATTCAGATGTTCTCAGCGTATTCGTTCAATATGATCGGAACATTACCGAGAATCTGGATTCTTTGAAGAAGCTGCTCATCCCAAATGGCAAAGGAAAATATATCTCACTTGACTCTGTGGTGGACTTCAAGATTTCAGATGGTCCAGTCAGTATACAAAGAATCGACCAGCAACATGCCGTTCAGTTCGATTTGACTTATTCTTCGTCAACGAATCTCGGATCGATTTCAAAGAGGGTGGATGAGCAGATAGAGAAACTGGATCTTCCAGGTGCAACCCAGGTGACGTTCAGCGGTGATCGAGAGCTGCTCGAAGACTCCATTGATGACATGGCCCTCGCATTGGGGCTTGCGATCGTCCTCGTATATTTAGTCATGGCCGCACAATTCGAGTCATTTAAGTATCCGTTTGTCATCATGTTCACCGTACCACTGATGGTAATAGGGGTGGCAGTGGCATTGACACTCACTCAAACACCGATTAGTATCTCGGCCATCATAGGTGTCATCGTTCTGGCAGGGATCGTGGTGAATAATGCCATCGTGATCGTGGATTACATCAATCAGCGAAAAGAAACGGCAGCAAACAGTTTCGAGGCGATCGTTGAAGCTGTCCAAGATCGAACGCGCCCTATATTGATGACCGCCCTTACTACCATCCTTGGCCTTCTCCCTTTGGCACTTGGGTTGGGGGAAGGGACAGAAATCAATCAGCCGATGGGGATTGCAGTAATTGGTGGGCTTGTCAGCAGTACGTTACTAACCATTTATGTCATTCCTGTCGTTTACAGTTTCTTTGATAAGGAAACAAGGCGGATGAAGACAAAGAAAAAAGCATCCTTCAAGTTCTAATATTAATAAAGCTTACCCGGATCAAGATTCCATCACGAACTTCATCCTGGGTGAGCTTTTTCATTCTGAATCGTGGAAGTTTATGTGTAAAGGCAATAATTGAATACCCGTGAAACAGAGGGTGTCTCCATGACCAACTAATCGGCGAAGCTTTTCAGTCATATGCACCCTAACTTGGCCATATGATGAGTGTAAGGCACGCCTTCGAACAAGATCCATATAACTTAAAGGCGAAGAGTCGTAATAAATGGGAGAAGAATGGTAAAAATAATTGAAGATACACCCATAGGAGGACTACCCGAGATGCTACTTTCCCTTGAAGTACATACCTGCCAGTCATCACAACCTCATACAAGCTTCTTAAAGATGTATCAGAAGTATTTATTTCTAATAAGGCGATCTTTATGATGAAATCCATTACGAAAACGGAAGGGATCCTTTGGAGTATCGCCCTCCCAGGATTTCCTCAATTACTTGTCGGCCTATGGTTCAAGGGGACATTATTCGTTTTACTTGAAATCATCATCAATGTTAAGAGTCGATTTAACGAAGCAATCATGTATAGTTTCCTGGGAGAAACTCATAAAGCTGCAGCGGTTATTGATTATCAGTGGCTCATGTTTTATCCCTGTCTGTACATGTTCGCGATGTGGGATGCGTATAAAATTGCTCAGACCACGGAAGAGAAATACGCCTATCTGCCTTTTGTTATGTCAGCCTACCTGGTTACCGTCGGTCTCATGTATTCACCAAGGGTATACGTATTCGGGAAATTCATCGGACCCATCTTTTTTCCGATGATCTGTGTCATCCCTGGGGTTTTTATTGGGTTAGCGCTTCGTGAGCTACTGCTTAGGGTGCGGTAAGGAAATATCTTTACGGATTAGAAAAGATAAGGTAAAATAAAAGTATAAAATCATACGTTTTCTACCTGTCAAAGGGGAGTAGCTATAGGCCTCGGCCTAAACAAAGTCGTCAATTCATGGAATATTCCATCGGCTTTGTTGGCATTATCCAAGATGCTAAGCAAGACCTTTGCCTTTATTAGGCAAGGGTCTTTTTTATGTTTATAAAATTCCTTGCCGAACGGAAAACTACTTTCGATAACAGGAGGGACTTTATTTATGGATGCATCGATGTTGTTAGAGTATGGGTGGGTATTACTGATACTGGTAGGACTTGAAGGGATCCTTGCTGCCGATAATGCAGTGGTCATGGCTGTCATGGTGAAACACCTGCCACCCGAACAACGAAAAAAGGCACTATTCTATGGACTTTTCGGGGCGTTTCTGTTCAGATTTTTAGCACTCTTCATGATTTCTTTCCTAGTGGACGTCTGGCAAGTCCAGGCAGTAGGAGCAATCTATTTATTCTACGTGGCCATCAATCATTTTATAAAGAAAAAGCGAGATGAGGGTGCCGTGGATGGAGAGGAAATCAATGCTAAGGGATCTGGTTTTTGGACGACAGTCCTGAAAGTGGAACTGGCAGATATAGCGTTCGCCGTGGATTCCATGTTAGCCGCCGTTGCACTTGCCGTTACCCTTCAACCTACAGGATGGTTTCATATCGGAGGAATAGACGGAGGTCAATTCACTATCATGTTCCTTGGGGGGATCATTGGATTAGTCATCATGAGATTTGCTGCGACCTGGTTCGTAAAACTACTTGAGAAGTATCCGACACTTGAATCCACTGCCTTCCTGATCGTAGGATGGGTAGGAGTGAAGCTAGCCGTCTTCACGCTTGCACACCCCGAGGTAGCATTACTGGATCAACATTTTCCAGAATCAAAAGTTTGGAAGTCAGTTTTCTGGAGTATCCTGATCCTCCTCGCGGCAGGAGGCTATCTACTCTCTAAAAAGAAAGCGGCGAAGGCAGAAGGAAAAGAATTGGAAACAGAATAAACGGTAAAAGATGAGCCGATGGTGCAATTATTGCATCATCGTTTTTTTTTATTAAATGCCCGCCACGGCAGGGTTGATGAGCATTTTCACTTTTGCGTTTTTTAAAAGATTTAGACTTTTTTCATGAAACCCCCTTAAACAAAATCGTTTTAACGTAAACCTTTTAATAGAGCGATCGCTTACAAAAAAAATTAGAGGTGCTACATATGACAAAACAAAAACAATTAAAAATCATGAAATCCACACTTGCAGTATTGCTTGCAAGTTCAGTTACGTTCTCAGGAACTGCTGCTTTTGCGAACTCAGACAGTGAAGAGTACGATACCGTAACGGTTGAACAGAACGACTCAGAAGAGACGAACGTGCAGGTAAATGACGAGGCAACGATGGACTCTGTAAAGGATGAAATCGAAAAGATGGAAGAGTCGACAGAAGCTCCTTCTTTATTGCCTGGGGACTTCTTTTACTTCGCAAAGCTTGCTCTTGAAAAGGTGAAACTTGCTTTCACGATGGACGACAGCAAAGAAGCTAAGTTACTGGCAGAATATGCTGCAGAGCGTTTAGCGGAAGCCGAAGCTTTATTCCAGGACGGAAAAGAAGAGGAAGCGATCGAAGCAATCAATAAAGCGATCGAGATGATGAATTCGGTAGATGAAAAATGGTCGGAAGATACTGAAGAAAATGCTGAAGATAACAGCGAAGCAACAGAAGAAGATACAACAACCGAAGATGATCAGTCAAAAGAAAATGATTCTGATGATACTTCAGCTGAAGACGAAACAGAAGTAGAAGACGGCGAGCAGTCTGATGATGATACACAATCTGAAGAGACAGACCAAGAATCGACAGATGCAGATGACGAATCAGAAGAATCGACAGATGAATCAACTGAAGAAGATACCGACAATGAAGAAATGAAGGAAATGATGGCTCAGAATATTGTGGCTTTAAGTGCTGCAATGGAGAAGGTGAAAAATCCTACAGCCAAGGCTGCTTTACAGAAAAATATTGAAAAGAGCTATGCGAAATTAGCTGCAAAGCTTGCTAAATTCGAAGAAAAATGGGCTAAGGAAGAAACAGAAGAATCATCAGAAGAAGAAACAGAAGAACCAACAGAAACAACGTCTGAAACGACAGATTCAACTGATGTTCCATCAGAAGAAGTGAATGAAGATTCAAAAGAGCAGACATCAACTGAAGATTCATCTAGTGAAGAATCAACAGAAGGTAAAGAAGAAAGTGAAGCAACACCTGCACCAGCTAAGCATGAAGAAAAGAATGAAATGAAAGTAGAGCGTAAAGCTGAAAAGCAACAAGTGAAAGAACAACGCATCGAAAGAAAAGAAGAAGCAAAAGCTCAACATGAAGAAAGAAAAGAAGAGAGAGAACAAGAGAAAGAAGAAAGAAAACAATCCAAAAAGCATGATGAAAAAGGTGAAGGCCATAAACAAGAACATCATGAAAATGGAAAAGGCCAAAACGGAAACGGACATAACTAATTGTTCTACTGTAAAGAGAAGTTTGAATCATCTTGCACGATGATCAGCTCGTCATCATCAGTCTGAAGGGGAACACTCAAGCGGATATCACCAGTTTATAGTAAACTAAGGGAAGCGTATGTTTATTGGAATTGGTGAATAACCGATGGAGAGGGCCCCTTCCTCTCTATTTTCCATTGAAAAATGGCGACTACTTAGTATAATAGTTTGCAGAGTGGGGTGAGACTGATGCTGAATTTATTATTATTTCTACTAACAAAGAAAAAGAATAACTCATCGCTGGAAGACGCTGTCATCGAGATTCAACAAGGTGATGAGGAGTTGCTCAATAAGATAATAGATGATTATAAACCGTTTATAAAAAAAACCGTCTCTTCTGTTTGCAAGAGATATATATACGAAAGTGATGATGAATTCAGCATCGGCCTCATAGCTTTTCATGATGCCATCTTTAGCTATAATCAAGAGCGTGGTGCGTCCATGATCAGCTTTGCAGAAGTGATCATCAAACGGAAGGTCATTGATTACATCCGTAAAAATGGGAAGTTACAGGATATCAGCATTGATCGGAATCTGCTGGATGATGAGGATGAAACCGGCGCTTTGACGATTGAGCAAGTCGTTTCCGTCGAGGAATATGAAAAACAGGAAGACAGCTTGAAAAGAAGAGAAGAAATCATCGCTTTTCAAGATCAGCTTACTCACTATAAACTGTCATTCATGGATCTTGTCGACCAGTCACCGAAACATGAGGATGCCAGACTGAATGCAATTCAGATTGCAAGGACAGTCGTCACGTCAACCGACTTAATGGATTACCTGATTGAAAAAAAACGTTTACCGATAAAAAAACTAGAGAAACAGGTGAACGTCAGCAGAAAGACGATTGAGAGAAATAGAAAGTACATAATTGCCATTTCATTGATCATGGCAGGGGATTATGTGTATTTAAAGGATTACTTAAAAGGGCGTGTAGATAGATGAAAAAAGGGATCATTATGGAAATAAGACGTGATGTACTCATTATGATGACGCCGGACGGACAGTTTATGAATGGAAAAAGAACACCCAACTTGGACTATGCCATTGGAGAAGAAATCCATTTCCAACCTCTAAGGCAATCCAGCAGAAATGCTGTGAAGGGGAAATGGAAGAATTGGAAGGCCACAGCATCCATTCTGACAGCAGCGATTTTCATGCTAGCCTTTTTTGCGAGTACAATCTTTAATGGGAATAAAGCTTATGCGTATGTGTCAGTTGATATCAATCCAAGTCTGGAGCTTTCGTTAAATAAAGAACAAGAAGTCATAGACATTACGCCATTTAATGATGACGGTGAAATCCTCTTAAAGAAGCTAAAGGATTGGGAGCACGATGATGTCCGGGAAGTGACGGCAGATATCCTCAGTTTGAGTGAAAAAATGGGATACTTGAAAAAGGGGCAACATGTGTGGATGACATCGACGTTCACCAAAAAACCTGAAAAAGAAATGCGCTCTTCACTTGTGGAAGGACTCACAGCATTTGTAAGTGAATATAATCAACAGCACAACGCCGAGATCATCATGGAAGAAACGACGGAAGCAATCCGTGAAAAAGCCATCCAAAAAGGCGTCACTGCAGGAAAACTTTTAAAAGATGAAGCAGAGAATGAAAAGAAAAAGACGCATGAATCAACGGTCGGTGATGAACCGAACCAAAAAGCAGACAGCGATTCTAAGCCAATCCAAGAAAAGCCGGTATTAAATAAGGATGACAAACGTACGGATGAGCAACCTGAGTTGAAACCTCAGCCGGATTCGAAAGTGCATGAAAATCAGCATAATCAAAATGGTCAAAAAAATAAGGATAAACAACGATCAGAAAATCGTGAAAATCCAAATAAGGGACGATCAACATCTACGCCTAAAGGCGACGATCATCCGAATCAAGGCACGAACGAAAAGGTAAACTCATCGCAAAACCATGATTACAAAAAAGATGACCACGACAATAAAGAAAATGAACATAAGAAAGAGCAACAAAAAGAGAAACAAAATAATGGTCAACATAAAGGGAATGACGGTAACGGAAAAAACAAAGACCGTTGATCCATTTCTATAGACCCGTTAAAAAAGAAAGGTAAATCCCATGAACAGGGGATTTACCTTTTTGTTTTTAATATGTAAGTCGGCCAGGGTAGATCCCGGCCGGGTAGTATCCACATTATTTAGTTTGTCCGCCAAGCTGTGATTGAGCCTGCTGTACAAGGCGTTTCGTTATTTCTCCACCGACAGATCCGTTAGAACGTGCCACAGTGTCAGATCCGAGTGTCACACCAAATTCTTGAGCAATCTCATATTTCACTTGATCAAGATACTGCTCAACACCTGGCACCAATAATTTATTGCTGCTTCTAGCCATGATGAGTTCCTCCTTTTCGTTTACGTGAAGCATTACTGCTTCCGTATGAGTAGTATCCGTCAATTCAATGGTTTAATAAGTGGAAATTATTTATTGGATTAGCGGTCATTGGAAAGAAAGCGGAAATAAAAAAATGGAATATCCCATTTTTACTTTCTTTCCATGCTTGTTTTATTTAATATAGATTTAGCAAGGAATTATGTTTGAAAGGGAAGTACATATGTGGTTTACATTACGGTCCAGAATAAATAAGTTGACGCCAGCTCAAGTGATAGTCGCATATTATCTTCTTGCAGTGACCGTCGCAACGATATTATTAAGTCTGCCAGTTGCACACAAGCAGGGAGTCGATTGGAACTTTATTGATGCGGTATTCACTTCGGTAAGTGCAGTGAGTGTCACCGGCCTTACGGTTGTAAATACGGCAGATACCTTCAGTACGACCGGGATCTTCCTTCTGATCTTCGTCCTTCAGTTCGGTGGAATTGGGGTCATGGCAGTAGGAACGTTCTTCTGGCTGCTTGTAGGAAAGAAGATCGGTCTTAAAGAACGTCAATTAATCATGACTGATCAAAATCAGACCAATCTATCCGGTCTGGTGAATTTGCTAAAGCAAATTCTCCTCCTGATCATCATCATTGAAATCATAGGGGGCATCACCTTGGGAGTGTATTTCCTGGGGTATTATCAAACGTGGCAGGAAGCATTCATTCACGGATTATTCGCATCAGTCAGCGCGACAACAAATGCGGGTTTTGATATAACCGGACAATCTCTAATTCCATTCAGCCACGACTATTTCGTGCAGTTTGTTACAATCATCTTGATTACAATGGGTGCCATCGGATTCCCGGTTCTCATCGAGACAAAAGATTTCCTGATGAATAATAAACGTAGCAAGCATCATTTCTCTTTGTTCACCAAAATTACGACCTTGACATTCGGGTGTTTGTTACTATTTGGAACAGTGATGATCATCCTTCTTGAATATAACCATTTTTTTAGTGGTATGGTTTGGCATGAGTCCTTTTTTTATGCTTTATTCCAGTCGGCCTCAACCCGTAGCGGAGGCCTGTCAACGATGAATGTTGCTGAGTTTTCAACATCTACTCTTTTATTGTTGAGCGGGTTGATGTTTATCGGAGCCTCCCCGAGTTCCGTTGGGGGTGGTATAAGAACGACGACACTGGCACTGAACATTTTATTTATCTTTCATTTTGCAAGGGGAAACCAGACGATCAAAGTGTTCAGAAGGGAAATCCATGAGCAAGATATCATCAAGTCACTGGTTGTGACCATTGTTGCGGTGTTCATGTGTTTTGTTTCCGTCATCATCCTAACGTTATCAGAGGAGCATACACTGATTGAAATCATATTTGAGGTGGCATCCGCCTTTGGTACAACGGGATTGTCCCTGGGGATTACTTCCGAACTCTCGACCTTGGGGAAATGTGTCATTATCCTTTTGATGTTCATAGGTCGAGTGGGAATCCTATCGTTCCTGTTTATGATTGGGGGGAAGGAGAAAACGGCAAATTACCACTATCCAAAAGAGAGAGTGATTATCGGCTGATTAAACGGTGTTATATTGACACCGTTTTTTTTTTTGTCCCCTTTTAAACTTTGCAGTCAATGTGCATCCATGTATGTATAATTCAATTAACCCCGTTCATTTTAATACAGAATAAGGAATATCAAAGATTACCCACAGTGCTATTATAATGGGCAGCGAGGCGGCCCAAGCGAGAATGGGATTTTTATGATGGATGATGAGCATGGTGAACATCATGACCGTGAAGACAAGATCCCACCCGAAATGCCACCCGTGATGATACGTCATGATGCCAAATGCATATGTCATGCCTTCAGTGATCGCATAAATACCGCTCCATAAAAGCACCCATAAAATCTTTTTGGGAAGCGTATCAGGCAGGCGCCCGATAAATATGGCAACAGTGGAGGTATATTGTATCAACATTTTTAATAAAGCGATGATTGTGTGGTTCAAATGTAAGCTTTGTGAAATGAAATCACTTGACTGAAACTTCCACATCGGATAGTCAAATAAAAGAAATTGAGAAAGCAGGTCCCCGATGATGAAGAAAAGCATCGTAGGGTAGAAAGTAGGGAACTCCTTCCAATTACCAAACCTCCAACCCAGGAATGTATAAAAGAGTAAAAAGACAAGTATCATTTTATTTCCTCATTCTATTTTTTTTTAGTTTTCGGTAAAAGACTCCATTTATTCATTCTTTTTGCTGTATTAGCTAGGGGATCACGGGGGAAAGTAAAGGTACAAAGGAGCTGATTTAGATGGCAAAACGTAAAGCACAGCATGACGCCGCTGAAAAGAATAATAAAACTCCACTGAAGAATAAACAAGAAACCGAATTTGCTGCAGAATACACACATGGTGAAGATGCAAGCAAAAGGAAAAATAGGAATTCCGCCAAAGGGATGAAGGGCAGAAGCTGATGAAAAAGAAAAAAGAAGTCCCACGTGAAGAATTTGGTCAGGAATTCGGAGATGTCAATGCAGCCAAACTCATCGAATCTTCAATGAAGGATCATGCAAAACGAAAAGAAAGCAAGAAAAAGTGCTGAGCGATCTCGCTCAGCACTTTGTTTTAGTTGGACACAAGCTCCTTCTCAATCATGAACAGGGTGGATTGACCCGTTGATGGTTCGAAGTAAGCAAGTACATAGTGTTCCTCGCCATTTCGTGACACAATGGACTCCAGGAGTGTGTGTTTATATAGTTCCTTTTCCGAAAGGTTCAACTCCATGTATTCATTCCCGGCTATCTGTGGTGTTTGCAATAGTTCCTGATAGATGGATGAGCGTTCTTCCTTTGTCAATTCATGTGTCCACCAAGGCTTACGAGGCTTGTACCTTTGATTGTTTAAATAGTCAAGCTTCATAAGGCTTTCGATGACTTCCATATTGAAAGATCCATGTGAAGAAAGGAATTCATGCAGTCTCTTGAATAGGTCTTCCAATTGATGGCCGATCCTAGACCATCCACGGCTTTCCCAATAGGAACCGAATGCTTGAAAGAAGTCAAATGGCGTTTCAAAGCACTCCGTAACAAGGTATTCTATGGTTCCATCCATTCGATGATCATTCCAATACTTCTCAAGTACATCTTCAACCTGTTTGATTCTTAGGATGTCATCAAATGATAATACATTGTTACCAAGTATTTCATATGGAGAGTGATTCATATAGATGTAATTGTGATCATTTGCCCTTATTCTAAGTCCTGTTCCTCTAAGCATTTTCAAAAAGCCCAATTGAAGTTCTTCAGGGCGCAGCTCAAACACGTCATTAAAGGTTTTCCTGAATGAATGATAATCTTCTTCGGGAAGACCTGCAATCAAATCCAGATGCTGGTCGATTTTACCGCCATCCTTCACCATGGTGACCGTCCGGGTGAGCTTCTTGTAGTTTTGTTTCCTCATGACAAGGTCATTTGTTTCATCATTGGTTGATTGTACGCCGATTTCAAACCTGAACAATCCAGCAGGGGCCTCTTGGTTAAGGAATTCGATGACTTCAGGCCGCATGATGTCTGCGGTTATTTCAAATTGGAAAACCGTTCCTGGTAAATGTTCGTCTATCAGGAAACGGAACATCTCCATTGCATAACTTCTGCTGATATTGAATGTACGGTCAACGAATTTTATCGTCTTCGCACCATTTTTCATCAAGAAGCGGATATCATCCTTAACTTTCTCCCTGTCAAAGTACCTTACACCAACTTCAATGGAAGACAAGCAGAATTGACACCTGAAGGGACAGCCCCTGCTCGTTTCAATATAGGTTACCCTCTTTGATAGATGGGGAAGATCTTCCTCAAACCTGAATGGCGATGGGACCTCACGCAGATCGATTTTGTTTTGTTGTGGTTTGACCACCGGCTTATCACCTTCCAAGTAAGCAATCCCATGGACTTGTGACCAATCTTCATCACCATGCGCCTGATCCAGGAGCTGTTTTAACGTTTCCTCTCCTTCCCCCAACACAATGAAATCCACTTCGCCCCTCAAGCGATCGAGCCAATAGGGAACATCATATGTCACCTCTGGACCGCCAAGGACAATCTTCACATCCGGGAGGATTTTTCTCAGAACTTGAATTACTTTGATCGTCTCTTCGATGTTCCAGATATAGCAACTGAATCCAATGATATCCGGTTTTTTTGAGAAGAGATCGGTCGCGATGTTGAGAATAGGGTCCTTTATTGTATACTCTGCCAGTTCAGCTTGATATTCAGGCTCTATATAGGCTTTTAAACAACGTATCGCAAGGTTTGTATGGATATACTTTGCGTTTAACGTACTTAATACGACTTTCTTCATTAAAAATAACTCCTTCTTTTCCTGTATCATTCGAAAATAGAATAGTTGGATGATTTATTTTGATAGCATAAGCAGAAGACTGCTTTCCCCATTTTATCCGAGCTAGCGAAAAAGCTCAATATTTGTCTAAAAGTAATTCGAAATTAATGGATGAATAAGAAGGATTTCAGGGAAAAGTTCCGAATTATATAATAAGAATAATGCCACGATTAGACATTTGATGCTAAGAACGTACAAAGAACTCGATAGCTGTAAAAAAAAGGGACTGACCCATTCTATATGGGTCAGCCCTTTATCGGTGTATATAGGGTAGAAGCAGGCAAAGGGTTACTTGAAAAAAGTTCCCAATCTGCTTTTCCCAAACCTTTAAATGAACGGAATATGAACGGCGCACCAAAGTAAGATACCGTCATGCTTCACTGACAGCAGCTGACGGAATTACCTTGTTTTAACTTCCCTTCTCGATAGGACCTTTTGAAGCTTTGTAGACTTCAACTCGATGATTGGCTGTGTTATGGAAGTGAAGAACTTCGTCGAAAAAACCATCGTCAGAAGGAGCGATACAGCCAGCAATAGTAAAATGCCCGTTCGGGGCTCGATGCTATCCTTTAAATCACTCACCCTGAACAGGCGGATGATAAATCCGTGAAGCAGGTAGACATAGAGTGTGTATCTTCCCCAGTTCGTAAAGAATTGCTCTTTGCTCGGTACGAACGAATAGAAGCTGAAGATCATTACGATATTGAGTGAATAGACGATGGCCCTGACTCCAAGGCTGGTGACATCATTCCATTTGAACTCTCCATATGGCTTAGAGCCGAGCAACCATTTATCTGAGAACTCTGGAATGTAGTACATCCCTAGGAAAACAAGAACGACCATCACCCCTGCCATCACACGGGCCTTGCTTGTCTTAAAATACCTGAACTGTTCCTTATCCATGTAGTACCCCATCAAGAAGAATGGAAAGAATACAAACGTTCTTGATAGACTTAAATAGTTTGAAATCTCATCTACGAATCCAATCAGCAACCCAAGACCGAATGCCACGGACAATCCCACGACAGGCTTGAATTTAAACCATTTAATGAACACATATAAGAGTGCGTTCCAACAGAAAAGGCTGACAAGGAACCATAAGGACCAATGAGGATTCAACGGATCCAGTTCAAAAGTCGATTTATCATATAAGAAATGGTAATAAATGGTGTATATCAACTGGAACAAGATATAGGGAAGTATGAGTTTTTTTGCAAGCTTGCCTATATATCCTTCTTTGTAGAATCCTTTAGCAAATAATCCAGCTACCAATATAAATGCTGGCATATGAAAGGTATAGATGGTCTTGTAAAGTGAGAGGACGACAGGATCACTCTCAATATAAGACCGTATTAAATGCCCGAAGACAACTAAGAAAATCAAGATAAACTTTGCATTATCAAAGTAAGAATCACGTTGTTTCATTCATCATCACCGTCTTTTTTCATTCGAATTCTATGCTAGTTAAGTTTCTACCCTAGGATACAATGCAGGAAACCTGATTTTCACTGTTAATTATCACCAAAAACCATTGGTGTTATTCGAAGATTATAGTAGTTGAGACTTAAGTCGTCTCTTAACAATTTAGGGGGATGTAGATATGACTAAAAGCAGTAAGCTGGAAAGCCGAGTTTCTAAGGAAGAATGTCATCCTATCGATAGGGAAATTTGCTTAGCGTCACCGATGGCTATGGTTGTCATCAATGATGGGATGAAGATATGTTATGCGAATGAGGAAGCGTGCAAAACATTGAAGGCTGAGCTCGTATCATTGACAGGGAAGCTGTTCAGCTCTTTTTTTTCTTCCGTGCCATCCCCGATCGTTGCACATTATCAAGAGGTGATGGAGTCCGGACAATCCCTTGAAGACGAATCACTCATGAACACTGATGACGATCAAATCATCCACATTGAATTACTTCTAAGAAAATCCACCATTTCTACTAGTGCTTATTTATATTTTAAAGATGTGACTAAATCGAAGGAAAATGAACGGAAGGATCATTTGAATGTTCATTTGCTTTCTAATATTTTTCAAAATGCAACCGAAGGAATCGTCCTGTTCGACCTAGACGGAAACATCAATGATCTGAATCACGCTTTCTCCAAACAAGTAGGGCTGTTCAAGAGAGATATTATTACGCGCAATATTCGTTCGTTCATACCGGAAAACGCTCATTATAAAATAGAAAAGATCAAAGAGCTTCTATTAAATAACAGGAAAGCAAGAGGGGAAATACCGATCAAAGGGAAGAATGGTATATCCATCGTGGAATTCACAACGAGTCCTTTTGTCCACCATAAGCTTCATATGGCGATCCTGAGGGATGTAACGGAAAAGAGACAAATGGAAATCCAGGTGAAGCGGAATGAAGAATTATTTAAAGGACTCTTCGAAGAAGCAATCGATGCTATCGTCCTTTGGGACCAGGACGGAAGAGTCTTAAAAGCAAACGCATCTGCACTGAAGACCTTTGAGTGTTCCCTTTCCGAACTGCTTTCAAAGAAGATAAAAGATTTCGTTTACCCACTTGAAAGTCAGAAGTTCGATCATGTCATGGAGCAGTTATATAAAAGTGGCGCAGTAAGGGACGAAGTGCTCTTCCTGATGCCGAACAATCAATTAAAGCATTTAGAATTCACTTCAAAGCTCCATTCAGTGGATGGGTACAATATGACGATTTTCAGGAATGTCAGCGAGCGCTATCAAATGGAAAAGGAATTGAGGGAAAGTGAAGAACGATTCCGGAAGATCTTCGAGGGGTCCCTGGATGGTTTGTTCCTGACGAACCATCATTATGTTGTGGTAGATGCGAATCCTGAAGCAAGTAAGATCTTTCATCTTGATAAAGAGCAGTTAATAGGAAAAGACGTCAGGGAAATCCTGAACATAGAGCAGGATGATGAAACGTATCAAGAATATCTGATAAAATTGAAGGAAGAGGGGCAGTCCAGTTTTCTAAAGACATTCAGGCTGCATGATGATCGTGTCCAGTATATCGAACTATCATCTAAGTATAACCTCCTGTCCAATCTGAATCTTACAATCATCCGCGATATCACGGAACAGATCGAAATGCAGGAGCAACTGAGAAAATCAGATACTCTCAGTGTAGTAGGGGAGCTAGCGGCTGGAATCGCTCATGAGATCAGAAATCCGATGACAGCGTTAAAAGGGTTCATACAGCTGTTGGAGAATAGCGTGGGTCAAGACCATGAAATGTATTTCAATGTCATCACATCGGAATTGCAAAGAATTGAATCGATCATCACGGAATTCCTTGTACTTGCAAAGCCTCAGGCTGTACAATATCAGGAAACAAACCTGATCAAGATCATGAAAGACACCGTAGAACTATTGAGCGCCCAGGCAACGATGCACAATGTTCAATATGACGAAGTGTATCAAGAGGGATTGCCTCCCGTCTTTGCGGAACCGAATCAACTTAAGCAAGTATTCATTAATATCATAAAGAATGCAATTGAAGTGATGACACAGGGAGGCGTTATCACGATTGGAATACATGAAACACAGGATGACTGTATCCATATTGAAATAAGGGATCAAGGAAGTGGGATTTCGCGGGATAAAATCAAAAAACTCGGAGAACCTTTTTACACGACAAAAGAACGTGGAACGGGGCTTGGGTTAATGGTTAGTTTCAATATCATCAAAGAACATAATGGAAGGATCGAGGTAGATAGTAAAATTGGGGAAGGGACGGTCTTTCACATCTATCTTCCAAAGATGTAAATGGAAGGAGCTTGAGTTATTATGTCAGAAGAAACCATGTTCATGGATAGCCCAGTCGGTAAATTAGAGATAAAGGCTGACCTGGAGAACCTTTTATTGGTGAGATTTGCTCAAGAAGATGCCAAGTTGACGGATACGAATCATCCTGTCCTGCATGAAGCAAAGAAACAAATTCATGAATATTTCAACGGGGACAGGACAGAGTTTGAGCTTCCTCTTAAATTAGAAGGGACCGATTTCCAGCGTGAAGTATGGGCGGCGTTAAGTGAAATTCCATTCGGCAGGACATGCTCCTATCAGGATATAGCCGAACGCATCAATCGTCCCAAAGCGGTCAGGGCAATCGGGCAAGCGAATAAAGCCAATAAATTCCCGATCATCATCCCTTGTCATAGAGTGATCGGAAAGGACAAATCACTAACAGGATATGCTGGGAGGCAAATTGATAAAAAAGAGATCCTCCTGTCACTTGAACATTCTAATTAAGCCATGCTGTAGCATCTTTTCAAGGAAAAGATGCTTTTTTTATTGCACTACTAACGTGTGAATGAATCCGGATTGAAAAAAAGGTATTGTAAAATTCTTCTATTTAGATTAGTATCTAATTAGATGCTAATCTAAATAGAAGGGGTGATTGTATTTGCAACTGGAAAAACAAGTGGCTTTCCATAAAACAATGGGAGATCCAACTCGTATCAAGATTATCTCTTTATTATCGGCAGGTTCACTTCATGCAGGAGCCATTGCCGGGAAACTTGGTTTGACGGCACCAACAATTTCGCATCATCTCAATAAACTGAAAGAATGCAACCTTGTTTTCTCGAGAAGGGATAAAAATACAATTTATTATTTCTTGAACAAAAAAGTTATATCGCACCATGCAAGTGTACTAGAAGATTTCACGAATGAAGAAGGAGGCAAAGTTGAAATGAGCGATAAAATAATGAAGGAAAAACAAAAAGTAATGAATAATTTCATCGAAAAAAATGGAAGGTTCAAATCTATTCCAGCGCAGCAAAAGAAGAAACTTTTCCTGCTTGAACACATGGTGGAAGGGCTTAAGGTGGGGGTAAAGTACAGTGAGAAAGAGATCAATGAATATATTAAACAGTTTCACGATGATTTCGCTACACTAAGAAGGGAATTCATCATTCACCATTTCATGTTCAGGGAAAATGGAATATATGAGGTGAACCCAAGGGAAATGTGGAATTCAACACCATTGTATAAAGAATCTTAGAAGATCCCCCTTTAGCAAGGAGGATCCAATCCTATCTATTTTTGCGGGGATGACAATCGATTAGCGCTTAAGTGATATCCATGGGGGTAAGATGGGAGCCCCATGGACTCCCCGTTGTAAACAGTGAAAGCAGTCAATGCTTAGAATTAGCAAACGTGAACAATCCCGTTATGCTCTCTTTAAAGTCGGGATACAGCACGCCATTTTCAGTGATGATGGCCGTAATCAGTTCATGGGACGTTACATCAAAAGCAGGATTATAGACGTCGATTCCTTCAGGAGCCATTCTCTCACCGTTGATTTCCGTCAGTTCTTCAGGCGGACGTTCCTCAATCGGAATGCGATCTCCCGAATCAACGGAAAGATCAAATGTCGAGGTAGGTGCTGCAACATAGAAAGGGATATTGTAATAGTTACACAGTATCGCTAGCATCGACGTTCCGATTTTATTGGCCGTATCCCCGTTTGAAGCAATTCTGTCTGCCCCTACGATGACCGCCTCTATATTCTTTTCCTTGATCGTATGTGCTGCCATACTATCGGCGATGAGTGTCACTTCCACGCCTGATTGCTGCAATTCCCAAGTGGTCAATCTTGAACCTTGCAGGACGGGACGAGTCTCACAGGCATATACATGAAAGTTTTTCCCTTTTTCGGATCCGAGATGAAAGGGGGCCAATGCTGTCCCGTATTTACTTGTTGCGATTGAGCCTGCATTGCAGATCGTCAAGATGTTCCTTTTGTCCCTAAGCAGTTGAAGTCCATGTTCACCGATTTGTTTGCATACCACCTCATCTTCTGAATGAAGCTCAATGGCAGTGTGAAGGAGGATGGTTTTTGCTTCGTTCACTGATGTTGATTTATGCACAGCCCTTTCCATGGCATCGAGTGCCCAGCCCAAGTTGACGGCAGTGGGGCGTGATGAGTATAAGTACGTTTTATTCACGTTGAACTCTTCCATGAACGAAGGGAGATCATCCGCATCAGATTGAATGGAAGACAGTGCAAGTCCATACGCAGCGGTAATTCCGATTGCAGGGGCTCCCCTTACCTTCAGTGTGATGATGCTATCGTAGAAATCGCTCAACTCTCTTAATTCCAAGTATTCGATTATATGAGGAAGTTTTTGCTGATTTAAGATCAACAGGTGATCTTCCTTCCACTGTAGTGAAGTCGGGATGCTCATTGTATTTGTCATGAATGATCCCTTCCTTGCGATACATTTTTTAGGACCGTATCGATCAGTTCTTCCATGTTCGCGATGGTATGACGGCGAAGGATCAGTTCCCTTCCTAATGCAAGGCTGCATAATTTAGCGCTATACCGATATTCCCTGTCATCAATGGAGTCGAGGTCCGCGACATGGGCTAGCCCGATTGTCCTTCTGATCAGCTCGCATCCACCGAAACCGATGCTATCCCTGAATGCTTTTTCAAGAATATATTCCAAGTATCCATCCACTTTGGTATAGGCGTCCCCGCTCTCTTTCCAAAGGATTGAGAATTGCTCGCTGAAAACTTTCCAAGTATTTGTGATGTGAAAGATGATTTCATCCCTGGCCTCATCTGCATCCCTTGCGATTACTTGGAAGATCAGGTTCGCCAGGAATTGGCCGATATCGAATCCGATCGGACCATAAAAAGCAAATTCAGGATCGATCACCTTTGTCTGATTTTTGTCCGCAAAGATGCTTCCTGTATGAAGATCGCCGTGGAGCAGGGCTTCGGTTTCAGTGACAAAGCTTTTTTTGAGCTTGGCAACCTCAAGTTTGAGGTTGAAATCGTTCCACAGATCATTGACAGCAGGCAGCAATTCTTCCTCGAAGTCATTTGAATCACTATTGAAGAATGGATCGGTAAACACGAGATCCTCCGTTATTTTGCATAGTTCAGGGTTCGAGAAGGCTTTTACATACTCTTTCTTCTTGAAGGGATGAAGTGCATAGTCAGAAGTGTGGTACAGAGTGTTCGCCAGGAAGGTCCCGATATGATCGGATAAATGCGGAAAATCTTCCCCTTCTATTAGGGCTGACCGCAATATCCTAAGAGAACTGAGATCTTCCATCACTGTAATGGCAAGCCGATCATCTGAATAAAACACTTCCGGTACGAAGTCCTTCGCATGAATTCGTTGAAGCTTCAAGGCATTCGCTTCGATCCTGGCGCGTTCAATCGTCAATGGCCAGCTTTCTCCAACCACTTTGGCATAAGGCAATGCCTGCTTGACGATGATTCCTTTTTGCCCGGATTCATAAATATGAAATACGAGATTTAAATTGCCGTCACCGATTTCACGGCAGTTTAATTCTGAATGCTGAGGGAAGTAGTTCAATGAAACGGCCAAATCCTTCGCGGTTTGTTCGTTCAGTGATTGATAATGTGTTACAGGACTGATTGACATGTTGATTCCTCCTAGGAAAATTATCATTCGGAGGCTTTCCTGCAGAGCATTAGAAAAGCCTCTTTCTTTTGCGGAAAGAGGCTTAAAGAACGAATCTTCGCTGCCTCTTATCTCTCAGAAAGTTTTCTTTCTGTTGGAATTAGCACCGTGCCTTATGGAATCATCCGGCGCATTCATGCGCCCCGTCTCACAACGGTATTACGGTCGGTTGCTGGGCTTCATAGGGCCAAATCCCTCAGCCAGCTCTTGATAAGAGTAATATTTAATTGGTGGTTTTTATGTTTGAATAGTATCATTTTTCGGAATACAGAGTCAATATCTTTTTTTAAAAACGGGCAGATGCTGAACATTTCTTTCACAGAAAACGCACTCTCCATTAGCAAGAAGAGGCTTATTGGGCAGAGGATCAATAAAATTCCGGACGACGATCCTGAAAGATGGGGATCTTCCGCCTTACTTGCTCGACTAGATCCAAATCAATCTCAGCACTAAGCAACCCTTCTGTTTCATCCGCTTCTCTAACGATTTCCCCCCACGGGTCAATGAGTAAGGAATGTCCCCCGAACTCGTTATTGGGGTCGCTGCCGGTCCGGTTACAAGCAATGACGTAGCACTGATTCTCAATGGCCCTTGCCATCAGCAAAGCCTTCCAGTGGGAGATTCTTTGGGCTGGCCACTCTGCCACAACGAATACTGCTTTAGCCCCTTGAATCACGTGCTTCCTGAACCATTCGGGAAAGCGGATATCATAGCAGATCAGCCCTGCCATCTGAATTCCCATCAAGTTAAATGATCCATCCGTTGTACCAGGTAGCATATAGTGATGTTCATCCATCAGTTTAAAAAGATGCAATTTACTATATTGCTTGATCAATTTTCCATTGTTGTCGATGACAAGGAGGGTATTGGTGATGCCTTCTTTCGTCTTTCTTGCAACGGAGCCGCCAACGATATGGATGGAATGACGGGAGGCAAGTTCGGAAAGGAAGCCTGTGATTTCCTCTGCTTCTTCGTCAGCGAGCTCACCGATTCTCTTCAAGTCATAGCCAGTGGTCCACAGTTCAGGAAAGACAACGATCTCGCAGCCGTCCTCACTTGCTCGTTCAACCCACTTCAGAACTCGCTTCTTATTTTCAGCAGGGTCCCCAAATGTAATATCCATTTGTGCAATGCCTATTTTCTTCTTCAAGATAACACCTCATTATGAACGGTAGTTTGGAATTAACCCTTTACAATCACTCCTTTACGTTATATCATTTGTGACTAGAATTTGAAAGTAATAAATTTTCAAAAAATAGATCGAAGGTGAACAGGATGAAAACCTTTAAAAAAGCGAATCGAATCGAATCATTGCCGAACCAGTTTTTTGCGTCTTTGAGTTCCAACGTACAGAATGTAATGAAAGAGGGGCATGATGTAATCAACCTCGGTCAGGGAAATCCTGACCGTCCCACTCCCGATCATATCGTGGAGGCGCTCATGAACGCAGCAAAATCGCCAAGTAATCATAGATATTCCCCATTCAGGGGGCTGGATTCCTTTAAGGAAGCCGTGTCCGTTTTTTACAAACGGGAATATGGGGTGGACATCGATCCCTACAAGGAAGTGGCAATATTATTCGGTGGGAAGGCAGGACTTGTCGAGCTTCCACAATGCATCTTGAACCCCGGTGATACGGTGCTCGTCCCGGACCCGGGATACCCGGACTATTTATCAGGTGTTTCACTAGCGGAGGCACGGATGGTGACGATGCCGCTGATAGAAGAAAATGAATTCCTTCCTGAATATGATGCTATTTCACATGCTGATAGGGAAAAAGCAAAGCTGATGTTTCTGAACTATCCCAACAACCCTACCGGTGCGATTGCTACTCGTTCTTTTTTCGAAGAGACTGTATCGTTTGCTGAAGAACATGATCTATGCGTCGTACATGACTTTGCTTATGGAGCAATCGGTTTCGGGGGGGAGAAACCCCTGAGCTTTTTGGAGATTGAAGGTGCGAAGGATACAGGAATCGAAATTTACACGCTCTCGAAAACCTATAATATGGCAGGCTGGAGAGTGGGCTTTGCAGTAGGGAATGAAAGTGTCATCGAGGCGATCAATGTTCTTCAGGATCATTTGTATGTTAGCCTATTCGGTGCCATTCAGGAAGCGGCGGTGACCGCATTACTGGGACCCCAGGACTGTGTTGGACAATTGGTTGAGACATATGAATCAAGAAGGCGGGTCCTTATGGACGGTCTTAAAAAAATCGGATGGTCGGTGAAAGCGCCACGTGGTTCGTTCTTTGCATGGTTGAAGGTCCCTGAAGGATTTACTTCCATGGAGTTTGCGGATTTTCTGTTGGAAGAGGCCAGGATCGCCGTTGCCCCTGGGATTGGCTTTGGCGAATATGGTGAAGGGTATGTCCGGGTTGGATTGCTGACGGGCAACGAAAGGTTACAAGAGGCCGTTGAGAGGATCGAAAATTTGAAATTATTCGATAAAAAGATTGACAGAATTGAAAAATGATGACATAATCCAACTGAAATTAATTGAATCTTTGAATTCTTATCAAGAGCAGGCGGAGGGACCAGCCCTATGAAGCCCGGCAACCGACTTTTACAAGCACGGTGCTAATTCTTGCAGCAGTTCATGCTGAGAGATAAGAGAGAGTGACATGAAAACCTCTTCTTATCGAAGAGGTTTTTTTCGTTCCTCAACAGAAACCAAATGACGTCGGGAGGCAAATCAATTGGGAGAAGTCATTGCTACATATGCTGTTTCAGGAAAAAGTGGGACATTCGAAAAGAAAGCGGAAGGAATCGCACTTGGGTTGACGGTCGGTTCATGGACAGACCTTCCGTTACTGGAAAAGGAGCAGCTCCAGAAGTACAAAGGTAGGGTTGTGAACGTAAAGGAATTGGATGAAGAGGGTAGAGCCGAAATCCAAATCGCTTACCCCTCCTGGAATTACTCTAACGATCTTCCGGCCATCCTGACAACGGTATTCGGTAAATTATCGCTGGATGGTCAAGTGAAACTGAAGGACCTGGAATTTTCCGAGGAGCTGAAAAAAGGGTACCCGGGTCCGCGATTCGGGATTGAAGGAATAAGGGAAAAAGTGAACGTCCATGATCGCCCACTTCTTATGAGCATTTTTAAAGGAGTGATCGGAAGGGATTTGGATTACCTAAAGGATCAACTGAAGGCACAGGCACTTGGCGGTGTCGATTTAGTGAAAGACGATGAGATCCTGTTTGAAAACGAGCTGACTCCTTTTGTGGAAAGGATAAAGGCAGGACGGAAGGTGCTTCGGGAGGTTGAAGAGATAACTGGTAAGCGCACCCTTTATGCTGTGAACATTACGGGTAGGACGAGTGAATTAAAGGAGAAAGCGAGGAGAGCAAAGGAACTAGGAGCAGATGCTTTGTTATTCAACGTTTTTACTTACGGATTGGATATGTTGCAGGAACTGAGGGAGGATGGGGACATCAATCTCCCGATCATGGCACATCCTTCATTCTCCGGGGCAATAGCCGCTTCTCCTATGTTTGGTGTGAGCTACTCTCTGTTACTCGGTAAATTCCTGAGGATGACAGGGGCTGATTTCTCCTTGTTCCCTTCTCCTTATGGAAGTGTTGCATTGGAGAAGGAACAAACGATTAGCATCAAGGAAGAGCTGACAAAGAGTGATCGTTTTAAACAGACATTTCCCGTGCCTTCCGCAGGGATCCATCCGGCACTGGTCCCTCAGCTTTTGAAAGACTTTGGCAGTGATTGTGTGATCAATGCAGGGGGCGGGGTGCATGGTCACCCGGATGGTGCCGAAGGTGGAGGCAAAGCTTTCCTTCAGGCGATTACGGCCACATTGGAAAATACACCCCTGTCTCATGCCGCCGCAGATCATTTTGAACTGCGAAGTGCACTGAGGCTATGGGGAGGAGAGGTCAAGGTCAGTGGGTAAGACAGTGATATTTTGTGATTTTGACGGTACGATCACAGAATCCGACAACATCATCTCCTTAATGAAGGAGTTTGCACCGCCGGAATGGGAGGCAATCAAGGATGGGATCCTTTCTAGGGACATTTCAATTCAGGAGGGGGTCGCGAAATTATTTGCCTTGATCCCCTCTTCCAGGAAAGAAGAGCTCCTTGATTTCTTACAAGAAACCGTGTCCTTCAGGGAAGGGTTTAAAGAATTCATCTCCTATACAAAGGCTCAGCATATCCCCTTGTACATTGTAAGCGGAGGAATGGATTTCTTTGTCTATCCGTTGCTCGAGGAGTATGGTCCTTTTGATGGGATCTACTGTAACGAAACGAACTTTGAGGGTGATGCAATCAAAGTGAACTGGCCACATCCATGCGATGAGGAATGTGAAAACAGGGGATGCGGCTGCTGTAAACCATCCATCATCAGATCGATGAATCTGTCTTCTGACCAAGACATCGTGGTGATTGGGGATTCCGTCACCGATGTTGAAATGACGAGATATGCGAATATGGTCATCGCGAGGGATTATCTATCAGAAAAATGCAGACAGGATTCCATCCCGCATGAAACCTTTGAAACATTTTATGATTGCATAACCATTTTAAAGAAAGGGGGATCTGAATGAAAGAATACGAATCAGAATGGAAAGAGCTTGCTTCCGTGAAGAAGGAATTGGCCGAGCGCGACTGGTTCATGGGCACTAGCGGCAATCTTGCCATCAGGGTCAATCAATCGCCGACCACCTTTCTTGTGACTGCAAGCGGAAAGGATAAGCGTCAACAAACGGCCGAGGATTTTCTTCTCGTAAGTGAAACAGGGGCCCCGTTGGAAGAGACGCATTTACGTCCATCCGCCGAAACCCTGCTTCACTGCAGGATATATGAACAAAGCAATGCCGGGTGCAGCCTTCATGTCCATACTATTGCGAATAATGTAGTAAGTGAATTGTATGGGGATAATGGCGTGATCACATTTCAACATCAGGAATTGATCAAGGCCTTTGATAAATGGGGAGAGGACGACACTCTCGAGATCCCAATCATTCCTAATCATGCCCATATCCCGGATCTGGCAAAAGAATTTTCAACGCATATCAGGGCTGATAAAGGAGTGGTATTGATCCGTAATCATGGAATCACTGTATGGGGGCGTAACGCGTTCGAAGCAAAAAAACTTCTTGAAGCAAGCGAGTTCTTATTTCAGTACCATTTGTCACTTCTTTCGTTAAAACAACAGAAAATACAAGTATGAAGGGGAGGAATTATATATGGCTACAATCAAAATTCAAGGTACAGGGACGATCATCGAGAATCAAGAGGAGGTAGAGGCGTTCTTAGATGAACAACAGGTGATCTATGAGAACTGGGACGTTTCTAAGTTGGATCCAAAGCTCAAGGAGCAGTTTCAATTGACTGCCGAAGAAAAAGAACAGATCATTGAAACATTCAAGGAAGAGATTGAAGATATTTCTGACAGAAGGGGCTATCAGGCATGGGACATCATCTCATTGTCTCCCACTACGCCCAACTTGGAAGAACTGTTGAAAAATTTTCAGCAGGAGCATCATCACACAGATGACGAAGTCCGTTTTATTGTCAGCGGTCATGGTGTATTCATCATTCAAGGCAGGGACGGGAATTTCTTTGAAGTGCACCTAGAACCAGGGGACCTCATTTCCGTGCCTGAACATGTGCGCCACTATTTCACGCTGAGTGATGATAAGCAAGTAGTTGCGGTGCGAATCTTTGTGACACAGGAAGGATGGGTGCCGATCTATTGATTTTGGCGACAAAACAGCTCTTTTTTTGGGGCTGTTTTTTGTTGTGTAGAGAAGTGTGATGGTGAAGAAGGAAGTGAACGGGCGAGGGGGATGACGGTGTGGTGACTGATCATCCAATCCCACTAAAAAGCTTCCACTTTCCGTCTATTTAGAGCTTTAATTTGTCTTTTTTAATTAAAACCCTGTGCTTTTTTACTTGAAGAGCCTATCATCCAGTTGAATGTATGCTAAGGCGTATCCCTCCCAATGTATTTCGATCGATATATTATCAAATACGAGGGGGATATTATCAAAAGAACGGATTTATTATCAAAACCGCACCCTTTATTATCAATAATGAAAATATTTTATCAAAACCAGCTTCGGTCCCCGTTTTCACCAGCCCGATACCCGGCGCCAACTCCATTGTCAGAATCCACGCCCCGATACCACCTCAACAAACCCCAATCAATCAAACAGCTATCCTCCCTGATGAGAATCCCCCACAGCAACGGATTCTTACCACACCCCGTTCTCCTTATCTCAAACCGACTCGACCGTTTCTACACAATCTTTTTTTTAGTAAAGGATCCTGAAGGCCGTACACGTAGTTCGAGAGTATGATGGATTTTGTCGAACGAAAGGACAAAACTAGTTATTTTGTCTTGTTTTGCGAATCTATTTACTTTTCTATCAATAGTTGCGATACTAACTGAGTAACGTTTGAATTGAATCGATTCAACTATGGATGTGATAGGCGCAAACGGTTGTACAATGGCAAATATCAGCGGGGTTCATGTAAAGAGACCAGTTAGATTTTGCAGCCTGATCGAAACAAAACGAAAAGGAGTTCGTATGAAATGGGTCAATATCTTAAAAAGAAATGGTTGCTTGTGAAAATCAGTCAGAAGAGAGCCGAAATGATTTCTCTGGGGGAGAGACTTGGATTGGGCGCGATTGAGACCATCGAGTGCAGTCAGCAATTGGACGAGCTATTGAATCAGTACGAGGATTGCACAAAGCGGGTTAATCCCGTGAATATTCAGGAAGTGCCATATGAGTTTGGGCAAGTCATAAGAAATCTATTAAAGAAGACAGCTTCATAATCAGCATTATCATTTCCTCTTATACCTTTTATTACATACTCCGAAGATTACCGCGAAAATATACACTATCAATTTGTCGTTAGTAACTGTAACTATATCAATGATAAAAAAAATAGATTCATCAAGCCCCTATGATAGTTCATGGGGGTTTTTATATGGCAATGGGAAGGATTGACTTTCTCACTTATTCCTAGTATAATACTTTGAAACTGAGATAATAATGCCGGATAGAATCAAATGTGACCGGCGGCCAGAATGAACCTGTTTCAATGCACATGATGGCTCTATACCAATCAAAGGAATGAAGAATATGCAAGGTAATCAAGATACAAAGCAATCTCTTAAACTGTTTATCGTTCTTTCTCGTGCATTTAAAGCATTGAATGAAGAAATCAACAAAAATATACAAGAGAATGGATTGAATCCGACTGAATTTGCTGTTTTGGAACTTCTTTATCATAAAGGGGATCAGCCTCTTCAGCAAATCGGTGGGAAAATCCTATTGGCCTCAGGAAGCATCACATACGTTGTGGACAAACTAGAGAAAAAAGGCTATTTGAAACGTGTCGCTTGCCCAAATGACCGCCGTGTAACCTACGCTCAAATCACTGGGGAAGGAAGAAGCCTGATTGATGGGATATTCCCCGATCATGAAGCGAGAATCCACGAATTGATGTCCTCGCTTTCAGCACAAGAAAAAAGCGAAAGCATCGAATTGTTGAAAAAGCTTGGCCTTTCCATCAAGGACCTATCATACTGACTAAAAAGAACCCATGTTGGGTTCTTTTTTTAATGAACTCATTTTCTGAAATGACAGGGAAAAGCTATCGACGTGTAGAATAGTTATAGAGGGATTACAGAAAGTAATCGATTGATGACCTCCGTAGATAATCGATAGAGAGGCCGTCTAAAAAAAGAATGAAAAAGGGGAAGAACATATGAAGTTCGAGCAATTTACATACGAAAGACCTGACTTAGGCGTGTTGAAGGAGAATTTCGAGAAAAAACTCTCTGCTTTTAAACAAGCGTCTACATTGGAAGAGCAAGTCAATGCGATGGATAGCATCAATAATCTTCGACTGGATTTCGATACAATGCTGAATATTTGCTATGTTCGGCATACGATCGATACCGAAGATGAGTTCTATAAAGAAGAACAGGATTATATAGATGATATCCTGCCTGAATTTCAGGGGCTCATCTCCGAATATTACAAAGCGCTCCTTGACTCAGAGTTCAGGGGTGAAATGGAGAGCCGTTGGGGAAAACAATTATTTTCACTGGCCGAAAGTGAAATCAAGACCTTTTCCCCTGAAGTAGTGGGACTTCTTCAAGAAGAAAATAAACTTTCCTCTCAATACACAAAGTTAATGGCTTCTGCCAAGATCCAATTTCAAGGTGAAGAAAGGACACTTGCCCAACTGGCACCATTCACTCAATCCATTGACCGGGATACGAGGAAAAAAGCTGCCACGGCTTCTGCTCATTTCTTTGAAGAGAATAAGGAAGAATTGGATCGGATCTTTGATGAGCTTGTCAAAGTTCGACATAAGATTGCCACTCAGTTAGGGTATGAAAATTTTGTGGAATTAGGCTACTATCGCATGACCAGGACAGATTATACACCTGAAATGGTCAAGGTGTTCCGGGAAGGTGTCAAACAATATGTAGTCCCTTTAGTGGAAAAGCTGAAGAAAAGGCAGAGTGAGAGAATCGGGATTGAAAACTTGAAGTTTTACGATGAAGGACTGAAGTTCACTTCCGGGAATGCCGTTCCAAAGGGCGATCCAGCTTACATTATTGAAAATGGGAAGAAAATGTATGAAGAATTATCAGAGGAAACGAAGGAATTCTTTCATTTTATGATCGATGGGAATTTAATGGATCTGGAAGCGAAGAAGGGAAAGGCTGGCGGCGGATATTGCACGTACATCCCTAATTATGAAGCTCCTTTCATCTTTTCAAATTTCAACGGGACATCCGGTGATATCGATGTACTGACCCACGAGGCGGGACACGCTTTTCAAGTATATAGCAGCAGGGGATTCGATATTCCCGAATATCATTGGCCAACTTATGAAGCTTGTGAGATCCATTCCATGAGCATGGAGTTTTTTACTTGGCCATGGATGGAACTGTTCTTTAAAGAAGATACCGACAAGTATAAATTCACGCATTTAAGTGATGGACTCAAATTCTTACCATATGGGGTAGCGGTAGATGAATTCCAACACTTTGTGTATGAGAATCCTGATGCAACACCAGCGGAAAGAAATGCTGCGTGGAGGGAGATTGAAGAAGCCTATCTTCCGGGCAGGGATTACGATGGAATCGAGTATCTCGAAACAGGCGGTTTTTGGCAGCGTCAATCACATATTTATAATTCTCCATTCTATTATATCGATTATACACTTGCTCAGATTTGCGCCTTTCAGTTCTGGGTAAAAATGAATGAAAACCGAGAGGAAGCATGGTCCGATTATGTGGATTTATGTAAATTGGGAGGTAGTCGATCATTTACAGAACTAGTGAAATCCGCTAATCTGGAGTCGCCATTTATTGAAGGCGCAGTCCAAAATGTCATTGAACCGATCGATGACTGGCTAAACGGGATCGATGATAAAAACTTATAAAGAGGCAAGTAAGGCAGCTGGTGAACAGGCTGCCTTTTTCATTTGAATGAGTAGGTAAGTAATTTATTTAATCTCTTCATAATTCCTCTGCTTGTACATAAAGTGAAGTAGAAGAGGTATGAGGTGAGAGGATGAAGAGAATTTCAGGAGCGTTCCAGATCGCTGCTGTGTATGTCGGCACGGTTATTGGTGCAGGATTCGCAACAGGGAGAGAGATTGTTGAGTTTTTCACCCGCTTCGGGTTTATCGGTTTTATCGCTATTCTATTTAGTGGGTATCTGTTCATTACTATGGGAACGAGAATCATGCTTAAGTCCCATGATTTAAAGGCTAAGTCCTTTGAGCAATTCAATGAATACTTGTTTGGAAAAGTGTTTTCTAAATTCATGAATATCATGATGATGGTCATGTTGATAGGAGTTTCTGCCGTCATGTTGTCCGGCGCAGGGGCAGTATTCCAGGAACAGCTCATGCTACCGAAACAGCTTGGTGTCCTCCTCACCATCGTGCTTGGCTTCATCACGATGATGATTGGGATGAAGGGTCTATTCGCGGTCAATACGTTCGTTGTCCCATTGATGATCCTGTTCAATTTATTTTTGATGACTCATTCGATATCGGAAAATGGATTTATGGATGCACTTTTGACAATCCCGCCGGTGGATGATGGCTGGAAATCCGTTGTTGCGCCGTTTTCGTATGTTGCATTCAATCTAGCGATGGCACAAGCAGTACTCGTACCGGTAGCGAGTGAAGTGAAGGATCGGAAAGTGATCAAGTATGGAGGATATTTGGGAGGGTTCTTCTTAACGGTGATCCTTATTTCAAGTCATTTTACGTTAGTCATGATTCCGGATGTGACATTGTACGAAATCCCGATGGCCGTCGTAATGAAATCATTTGCTGCAGGTTTTTACTTCATATATATACTCATCATTTACGGGGAAATTTTCACTTCGGTCATCGGTGGCGTTTTCGGATTGGAGAAGCAATTGGAGGGCTACGTGAAATCGAGTTCCTTGTCAAGATTCTTCGGTATTTTTATCATGATTTACTCGCTGAGCTTTTTTGAATATAGTGAGCTGTTATCATATTTGTACCCTCTTTTTGGTTATTTGAGTTTACTTTTCTTGGTGCTGTTGTGGATGAAACAGGACGGGAAGGATGAGTGAAGCACTGCTTTTTTTCCATTTACGGATCTCGCTGCTTTCTTGTTCTTTAAATTGATTGTGCTATACGATTATTTCTTCGTTTTTTGTTCAAGATAAACATGTAGCTGTAAAAAAGGAGGGGTAATGATGACCAAATCAAAGCACGAAAAAGAAAGGCAGTGGAACGTCCGTAAAGAAGATCAAAAGCCGCATGGAAAGGTAGCTTCCTTCAAGGAGTTAGGGGCGGGGGAAAAGAAGCAATAATGTAAAGAGGGGGTCGGCTTTTGAAGCCGCCCCCCTTTACGTTTTAAGGTCGGTATCGCGAAATGAATCAGAGGTCTTATATTTATCAGGAAAATAAGTATTACGGATTTTATCATGGTCCCAATCAGATAGCTCACAGCTTGAAGCAAGTTTTTCAATATGTGTCATCAGATATTTCATATCAAGGTTCTGCAGACTCTCATAGTCAATCCCTTCAAGGATATAATCTTTGAATGTCCATATGATTTTTTTTACATCTCCCTTGTTATTTTCTGAAATCATACTGAGAGACCTCAGAATTTCCGTCGTAACGGAGATATCCTGCTTTCCATAGTGCCTGAGCTGATAAAAGCTCTTATATAAATAATCATCAAATGATGGCTGTTCCAATATGATGCGCACATGACTTTCAGAGTCGGTTATATAAGAACCGGGCAACCGGTAGCGTGCAAGTTTAGATAGGATGATGCCGATTTCTTCAATGCAATTCTTCGCTGTATTCGGATCATTGATTGCGGGTGAGATGGCTCTTAACGCAATTTCAACCAATTTCCTGATCCCAAGATCGATATCCTCGATGGGCTCTTTATCTGGCCCGAGAATGAGAAAATTGACATATTCTTCTGGTTTGATCTCTTCATTGGCAGACCAGATCGTCATGACGGCCGTGCCTTCCAGAAGATACTCACCAGGCGTCTTTAGCAATCGGACGATGCAACCATCATGTGTCGCCTTTTTCATGAGTCCCTCTATTTCGATATGCTGTAAGTATCCGGAACTATTACTGTATGAATAAACGGGGTTTGTATCATCGAATGATATCGAATGAATTTCCTCTTCAGAATTATTTTCATCTTTATCTCGATAAAGCGGGCTTTCTTCGATCTTTTTATTTGTTTTGATCGTGATGTTATGAATCAAATTGCTTACTTTTACCCAATTTGACACGTGGTGCACGAAATAAACAAACACGAACAGGCAAATGATGGCTACAAGGGCAGCGAATGCCGCAGATATGAACAATTCCTGACCGGACTCGTCCTTCAACAGGATCAGGAGGGTAATGCAATATACGACACCTGATACAAAGATGGCCAATACACGCTGAGTAGGACGGTCATTAATGAAGTTTTGAAGTGTCCGGGGGGAGTACTGCGATAGAAAAGTCGTCAGGACGACCATGATTGTCGAGAAGGTGATGGTGGTCATGGTCATGATGGAAGAGGCGATTGTACTGATGATCATCGTGCTGAGATTGAAGTTGGCGAATAATACTTTCGGAAGGAATGGGTAGTTGTGCTGGCTCAGCCACCAATCAAAAGAAAAGGTAACCAGTGCAACTAGTAAGGAAATGAGTGAGAAAATGACAGGAACGAACCAAAAGCTTTTTTGAGCCTTCTTTAAGATATGGACATTCAGATGCATCGTATGCGAGCCACCTTATCATGAATTATTCTATAAGAATATCCTAAACGAAATAGAAGAAACTATTCATATTCATCATTGAATCGTTCGTCTACTCCAACATGTAAGTCATGAAGGCCGGTGTCCTTCAATCACGTATGATAGAAGATTGTCCACCCGGCCGTTCATAGAGGCATCAATGCCCGATAATCGAATAGTTCTTGTGGTTGACGACTGTTTTTTCTTCTAGTTCGAGGTCTCTGTAATTATCCATATAGGTAAGGTCGACAATGACAGAATTCTCATTTACTTTTTCAACAATCCCTTTCAGTCCATCCTTGAATTCAATAACATCTCCGATTTCCGCTTTTTTCATTAGAAGTCTCTCCTTTTGCCAAAATTCTACAAACGATTACTAATATTTTGACTTAAAGATGAGAAAAGGTAAAGAGTTTTCTAATAATTTAATTAAAAAACAATTGCTTGTAGATTTTCTACAAGCATTTTTTTATTGTTTGATTAAAAAAACGATAATAAATCTGAATTACTCGATAAGCTAATTACTTCAATTGCTTCAATTCATCCTTAAGAAAAGCGGCCCTGGCTTCAATGAATCGAAAAATAAACGATGGCTCCCTATCATACTGGCGAATACCTTTCTTGATATGAGGGTCGTTAAGAACATATGGCCTGAGGCTTTCATGTAACTTCATAACGTTCTCTTTTAAGTACTCTACGGTAAATTTCGTTTCTAAGATGTCCTCTACGATTTCTTTATATTGCCTTCTGAATTCGGGAACGTTCATAAGCTGAGTGGTTAGTTTATTTTTTGCTTTTCCTGTTAAGGGTACGTAATCATAATTCATGACGCCGCCACTGACTTTTCTCCCGAATGTAGCATCATAATCCCAGGGGATGATGGTGAACAGTCCATTTTCTGGATTGCGGTACAACGCGTAGTTATGAGTGAAGCCATCGTTATTCATCGTACAAACAGCCCCTGCGAGCCATTTTAAATAGTTTTCAACATCCAAAAGGTTGGGAAGGCTATCTGAGAGGGAAGCGATTGGAGAGGTATTGATTGTTTTTATGAGCTCAATGAGGTATTGATCATCTTGCTCGTTTCCAACTTTTCTCTGATAACCAGAGACTAACGATTTTTTCTTTTTTCCCTTTCTCATTAAGGAGAAATTCGCATTATTATTTGTGGCATAATAAATAGGGCCTAATGGGAGATTTCGACTCTCTAGGTAAATTTGATCGACCGATTCAAGCTGGAGGTAAAGGCCCAGAGGATTGCCATCTTGAACAAGAAATATATGCTGGCTTTCTGGCGTGTGGATGCCGATATCCCTCATGAAATCTAGGGAAAGTTTGTTCCGAAAGTGGGAAGGGTCATACAACTCAGCATTTAGGTGGATATCTAACTTGTCACCATATGTCCTCGGATTCACAAACTCTACATAATAAGATTTCTTTTCCAATTCCCTTGTATAGGACCCTCTGTAGCAAATATCGATATCATAGGTTTTTTGTTCAATTTTTAAATTGGCAGGTACAGGCAAATCATTCCAAACATCGCTTTCAAGCTCCCTTAAATCATTTTCCTCAAATAATAATTCATATAATGGGAGGGAAGAAGTCATGACCATGATGCTCCTTTCATCATAATGGTAGTCCATTAAAGTAATCTCTAAATAAAAAGTAGAAGAAACAGGAATGTATCTTCTACTTTTTTCTCTTTGGTTCCACTGTTACCTGTTTCTTCTTCTACGTGAACCAGTTGAACTACTTGAGCCAGTAGAACCAGTGGATCTTCTAGAGCTGTAAGAACCAGTAGATCTCCTAGAACCAGTGGATCTTCTAGAGCCAGTAGAACTTGTTGAACCGTAAGACCCTGTGGATCTTCTAGAACCAGTGGATCTTCTAGAACCAGTTGAACTAGATGAACCAGTAGAACTTCTTGAGTGTTTTTTTCTCCTTTTTGGTGGCATATCTTCTCCTCCTTTAAGTTAAGATAGAATATTATATTTGGTACTTGTCATTCTTGACACGTCACTTGTCCTGCTTTTAATCATCTATAAACATTTGGGTTGCAATTAGCAAAAGGGTTGTAGGGATAGCTTCTAATTCCTAAGAAACTTATTCCTAAAGGATGGTTCAGAGTAAATGAATCGTTGATTTAATGGGTCCAAAGCGAGGGTTGGAAGGAAGATACTCGATACTTGTAAGGGAGACTGTTATAATCGTCAAGCTCAAATGCTTGTAGTTTTTCTTCAGTGAAATAAAATGATAGTAGAGAATGATTAAGGAGTGGTATTGATGGAAGAAAAGGACATTCTGCAAATGATTGAGTCCTTAAGGAATAATGAAGTGGAAGAAATTCGAGTCGGGAAAGATGATTTCCTGTCATTCAGGTCAGTGCTCGTAAAGCAGTCAGATTTCAAGCATTTCCGTGGCATTGCTGAACATGGGGGGAATATCCGTTATCGATATTTGGAAACGGCCAGGAGCTGAAATTGCTCCCCATGAAAACAATTTGTCATCTTTTTGCTGAATAGCCAAGAATGATAAGCACAGGCATTCATTACCTGATGATATTCCCCTTTTCTCTTGTTATCGTAAAACATGAAGGATGAAAAAAGGGGAGAGTAAAATGAGGAAATACTTAAAATCTGGTTTAGCCGCAATAGGCATGTTCGTATTTTGCACAACTGCGGCTGGGGCAGAAGGTGTGCATACAGTGAAACAAGGAGAAACGTTATGGCAAATCAGTACGAATAATGCTGTATCGGTCCTTGAATTAATGGAGAAAAATGATTTGAAGACAAGTGAGATCAGACCTGGCCAGTCTTTGGCACTTCCTGAAGCTGATCTATCCGTAAAGGACAGGGAACTACTCGCAAGGCTTGTCCATGCAGAGGCGAAAGGTGAACCTTACGCTGGGAAGGTAGCCGTTGCAACCGTTGTCCTCAATAGAGTGGATTCAAATGATTTCCCTGACACTCTTAAAGATGTAATTTATCAGGTAGCGAACGGACATTATGCATTTTCACCCGTGCAAAATGGACAAATTTATAACACCCCTTCCGACGAATCACGGAAGGCTGTAAATGAAGCACTTGCATTCAAGGGGCAGGGAAAAGGTTCCCTATTCTTCTATAACCCTGAAACATCTAGTAGCTCATGGATCACATCAAGGGATGCTACTTTAACAATCGGAAACCATGTGTTTGCAAAATAAAGACAGCTGCTCTGCTTGAGCCAAAAAGATCAATTCTCTATTCCTCCTGTATTTCCAGGAGGGAGTGGATTGATCTTTTTTTGTTCGACATGCATCCGTTCTCATACCCCATATCACTGTTTCGATTCATTCATATGGGGTATTCTATTATTGTTTGGAAGGAGTGAGGAAAAATGACGAAACGCAACGTGGTTATTACCGGGGGAGCAAAAGGAATTGGAAAATCCCTGGTGGAACATTTTGCTTCCATGGGTGAGTTTGTCCATTTCTTTGATAACGATCGTGAAAGTGGAAAAGAAATTGAAAAACAATTGCTGGGAAGTGGACACGAAGTCGAGTTCCATGAAGTCGACGTTTCTTCGCATGCAGAGGTTAAAAAAGGGTTTGATGCAATCAGGAAAAAGCATGATGCCTTGGATGTCTTGATCAACAACGCAGGAATCTCTAAATTCATGTCATTTTGGGAGATGTCCCCTGGGGACTGGAATTCGATCATCGCCGTGAACTTAAACAGTATGTTTTATTGCACACGGGAAGCGGCAGAGATGATGAAGGAAGAGGGAGGCTCCATCATCAACATGGCTTCTACAAGGGCTTTGATGTCGGAAGCCAATACAGAAGCATATTCTGCTTCAAAAGGTGGGATTGCAAGTCTGACCCACTCCCTCGCCATCACATTGGCGGAATATCGCATCAGGGTCAATTCGGTCAGTCCAGGTTGGATTGAAACGGAAGATTACGATTCCTTGAGAAAAGTTGATCACAGTCAGCACCCTTCACAGCGGGTGGGGAAGCCTGAAGATATAGCGAGGGCTTGCCTCTTCTTATCAGACCCTCAAAACGACTTCATCACAGGTGAAAACCTCGTGGTGGATGGAGGCATGACAAGGAAAATGATCTACGAGCACTAAAATGGCATCTTGAAAAGGAAGCCCTATTACAAAGAAAAAGCCGGACCTGAGAAAGGTTCGGCTTTTTCAATTTATAATTTTTTGCGTGAATTAACAAACTGCTTCAGTTCGTTTATGACGATCTGTTTCGTTTTTTGATCTTCCAATGCTTCAATCCCATACACGTATTGATTGATTTCCCTTCTTTTCCAGACGGGTATTCCTAGTACGGAAAATGTTGTTCCATTTAAATTCAATTGAAGCTCCAGGAGGTATTTCCTTTCTTGGATCGGCAAATCAAGTGTTGTTTTGATCCTTGCACCATTGGGGCTCAAGTTTAGGACGAGGGCATCTGATTGCTTTGTTTCGACCATGGCGCCCTCTTTCTCGATGATGAGCTTATAAGTGGCAAGTTCGGGCTCCTGGAATGTGTAGCGAAATGATTCATGTCGTTTATATTGCACATCTATCACCCATTTAATGTAATATACTCCTATCATACCCCATGAACAAAATAACTTACAAGAATAATTGGATGGTAGAATTTCATTTTGTGAATATTTGCTAAATTTTTACTATTTAATTATAATGAAAGGACAGAAAATGGAAAGGGGATTCATATGACTCATTTAACAGAAATAAAAAGAGAAATGAACAAGGTGTTGGTGGGGAAAGACCACGAAATAGATTTATTATTGATTGCTTTACTCCAAGAGGGACATGTGTTGTTGGAAAGTGTCCCGGGTACTGGTAAGACATTGCTGGCCAAGACATTCTCACAATGCATCGAGGGGGCGTTCAAACGGATCCAATTCACACCTGATGTCCTTCCGAGTGATGTGACAGGAATCCAATTCTTCAATCCCAAAACCCAGGAATTTGAGCTGAGGACCGGACCGGTCGTTGCCAATGTACTGCTCGCAGACGAAATCAATCGGGCGACACCACGTACACAAGCCAGTCTACTTGAAGTAATGGAAGAAAAACAGATTACGATTGATGGTGAAACTGTCCCGTTGATGCCGCCTTTTATCGTAATCGCAACGCAGAACCCTATTGAATCTCAGCAAGGGACGTTTCCGCTTCCAGCCGCACAGCTCGACCGATTCTTACTGAAAATCCCTTTTACATATCCTGAATTTGAAGAAGAAAGAATGATCCTTAGCCGTTTCAAGGCGAGTCAGCCGTTAAATGATGTAAATGCCATCATCAACCTTTCAGAGGTCCAAGCTTTATCAGCATCGGTGAAGGAAGTGCATGTTTCATCTGATATAGAGTCTTACATCCTTCACATGACGAGGGGGACGAGAAATCATGAATCAATTGAAGTTGGTGCGAGTCCCCGTGCCAGTTTGGCACTCCTGAAAGCCTCCCAAGGAAAGGCATTCATCGAAGGCAGGGATTTCGTCCGGCCGGAGGATGTGTTGCTGGTTGCTCCATATGTCCTGCAACACAGGATCCAGTTGACCGCGGAAGCCTCATTGACGAAGTCAGAGGAAGAAGTAATCCGGAGCTTGATAGAATCAATCGGAATTCCTGTTGAAACGAGGTAATCGAATTGATCTGGAAACGAGAAGTGGTTGATGAACAGTACAACTACATAAGTGAAATTCTTTTGATCATTTTAGCGTTCGCATGCCTGTTTTTTGAATTTTACTCAGGGCTTGCGGTGTTTCTGCTTTGTTTATTCTATTTCAGAAGCCACAAATGGTACATAGAGACCGTGGGGAAAGGCTTGAAGCTCGATCAGTCCCCGAAACGAGTGAGGATCCATTGTGAAGAAAATGGGAGCTGGGATCTTCATCTTGTCAATGAAGGATTGCCGATTTGGGGAGCTGTCATTAAGCTTACCTTCAAAGACATCGTAGAACCGGTTAACCATCCATATGAAGTTTACCATGGCGGAAATGTGGAAGTGTCGATTCCATTTTCCCTGGGTAAAGGGGAAGGCGGAAACCTTTCGCTGCCTGTCGTTGGTAAAAGGAGGGGATTGTGCCGCCTGACGAAGGTTCAAGTCGTCATCCCCCATCTATTCGGGAGTGGTAAGGTGCTGATGGATTTGACCGAACCGGTGAAATCAACCATGATGGTATTCCCATCCCCGGAACCGGTCGTATTATCCGACCACCAGGATTCATATGAAATCGGTGAAGTCCCTACCCGCCATTCACTCTTTTATGATGTCTTCCAGCCAGTCGGTACAAGGGAGTATGTACCTGGTGACAGATTCCAGGACATTCACTGGAAAGCGTCTGCAAGGACCCAGTCTTTACAGACAAAAGTCTTCGCTCCTGCTGTAAAGAAAGAGTGGATGATCGTTGTCAACTTATCTGAAAAGTATTCCATTACGAGGGATTTGGAATCCATCATCCGGCATACAGCGTATTTGATGCATCTTGCTGTAAAAGAAAATATCTCTTTTTCACTTGTGCTGAATATAAGAAGTCTAGGGGTGACCCCTTTTTATTACTTGCCGTCCGGTACAGGGAGGAAGCATCAGCAAAAAGCCCTTGAGATCCTGTCCACTTTATCGACCGATGATACAACGATCCCGTTCCACATCGTCCTTCAGCATCTTTCGATCAGAGGTAGCATTCCTTCTGTCATCATCGTTGCCGGGATCCTTTTGGAAAAGGATGAAGAAAGGCTTAGAAAGATCGAAGGCAAGCAAAGGAACGTATTGTTCATGCAATCAGAAGCTAAACAAGGAGTCGTCTCACTATGGAATCAAAAATCCAAAATACCTTCCTGACAAACCAACAACGGTTACTATTGTTGAAAATGGGTTTATACCTTGGGATCGACATCTTATATGCGGTTCTTTTTGCTAGCTTCCTAATGGCAAACGATACAATCATCTCAGGATATTTACCGTTCATATCCATTAGCTTCATTTCACTATTTGGAATTCTTGCGATATGGATTAGGAAAGGGCATGCCAACACGTTTATGCTCTATGGGGCATTATTGCTCCTGCTGGCAGCTGGGATTTTTCTTTTCAGCCTTCCGATTTGGTTCATCACACTCATGCTCATCTACCTTCATTGGAGGATCTCTTCCTATTTTCAAACGAAGGATGTGCAGATCGAAGTAGCAAGCAGTACGGTAACCTTGTTTTTGAGTCTTTCTGCATTATCGTTTGTAATCGGAAATGCACGTGATTTAGAGAATAAAATGTTGATCATCTTCCTGGTCATCCTATTGTTTACGCTCATTGCAGCTGTCACCAGTGTCCAGAGGATGTTGAACGGAGCAAAAGGAAGCGGTGACAATAGGAATAAACAATTGAAGAAACCTTTTGTCATCATTCTCTTCGTCATCTTGGCGGGGGTCGTCCTTTCGTATACAAGCACATTTATCAGAACCGTGATTTACTGGGTACTTTCAAAGGTTTTCTGGCTGTTTTCTTTTCTAGTCGATCCCATTTACGGGTTCCTGGTGAAGGTAAGGGATTGGTTGTTAAGCAGAGTATCGAGGGACACCCTTTCAGGCATGGGGTTGAAATTTAACGAAAACGTCGAGCAAGTACAACAGCAAGCCACGAGTGACGGAATGTCTTGGGCTTGGTTCAATGAAGTCCTGATGATTTTATTCGTCATCGCAATCATTATCTATTTCTTGAAGAAAAGAAAAGTGCCTTATGAGGAATCGACTGGAGAAGTGATTCCGGTCATTATGAATAAGTTCACTTCAATCTCTAAGAAGGTAGAAAAAGAATTTAACGGCGGAACTTACACTGATGCGGAAAATGCAATTAGACACGCCGTTAAAGAACTTGAAAGCGCTGCTTCGACTGTAGGCAAAGGTAGGGAAAACAACGAAAATATCCGTGCTTGGTTTGCTAGATTAGGAATCCTTGAAGATGAATCCTTCTTTACTTTATATGAATCAGTAAGGTATGGGACACGCATCCCTGAGAAACTTGCTGTCGAGAATTTTACACACAGCATCGAGAAACATATTTCTTATATAAAAGAAGACAACGGCGAGTAAATGACTCAAAAAAACTGGTGCATGCAGAAAAATGAACGTTCTGCCGCATCGGTTTTTTTATTTCTTTTATCCTTGGGAATGATAACACTTATAGGAATGGAGGGAAGAGCACTTTATGCTGTTTGAACTTAATGGTCTCATCTATAAAAATATTTTGAAGATAAAGGAGATGAAGATTGAAGAGAACAAGACCACCTGCATCATCGGTGAAAGTGGGGCAGGGAAATCAACACTATTGAAGTTGCTTAATAAAATATACATACCCGACGATGGGTCCATATTGTTTAAAGGGGAACCGATAAAGGATATGGATCCCATACAATTGAGGAGAAGAGCAGTGATGATCTCCCAGGCACCCCTGCTTTTTGGAGAAACCGTCGAAGACAACCTGCAAAGTGGGTTATGTTTTTCCGAAAAACAAAAAGCGGGTGAAGACGAGTTGGAAAGGGTATTGAAAATAGTGCAGCTCGAGAAAGATCTAAATAAGAGGGCAGAGGAGTTATCTGGGGGTGAGAGGCAACGCTTATCACTGGGAAGGGTCTTATTGATGAAACCTGAAGTGTATTTACTGGATGAGCCTACCTCTGCATTGGATGAAGAAACGGAATTGGCTGTGATGAAAGGGTTTATCTCTGCAGCAGAGAATCACAATGGCACGGTCGTCATGGTCACCCATTCCATGAATGTAGCCGAACAGTACGGGGAAGACCTAATAAGGATAAAAAATGATTAGGTGGTGTCAAAATGAATAATGGTATCATCGACATTGAGTTATGGAGATTCATTGCCGCATATGCCTTTATCCTTCTATTATTATTCATTGTGAAGATAAGAGGCATCTCAAGGGAAAGGCAGATCATCATTGCATCGGTGAGGATGACGGTCCAGCTGATCATCGCGGGGTATATCCTGACCCTTATCTTTGATCACCCAAGCCCATGGTTGACGCTTCTGATCATTTTCGTCATGGAGTCATTCGCAATCCGGAACGTGTATGAGCAAGTGAAATTCAAGTTGAGCACCCCCCTTAAGGGAACCGTCGCCATAGCGATGGTAGGTGGGACGCTTGTTAGTCTGTTTTACTTTAATCTTGTGGTCATTCATTTCGCCCCATGGTACGAACCCCGCTATTTCATCCCGATTGCAGGAATGATCGTGGGAAATTCAATGACGGGTATCACGCTGGGACTCAACACCTTGATCGGGGCCTTGAAAGACCAAAGGGACGTCGTGGAAGGTGCGTTGATGCTCGGTGCGACCCCGAAAGCAGCGACGAAAAAATTTGTTGATGACGCTTTCGACGCAGCGATACTCCCAACGTTGAATAATATGATCGGAATGGGCATCATCTTTCTCCCGGGAATGATGACGGGTCAGATTCTATCAGGCGTGAGCCCGCTGGTCGCCATTGAATACCAAATAGCCATCCTTCTTGGAATCATTGGAAGTGTCGCATTGACCGTTATCCTATTCATTTACATCGGATATCAATTCTTGTTTACGAAACACGCTCAGTTGAATAGTCTATAGCCGTTCGCGTGTGGAGTCCCCGTAAGGATGTATGCAAGGTGATTCAATCTGCCAACGTTCTTTTCCCTATCTATTTGCATAAGATTATAGTAGAAAAAATCGGGAGGAGACGTTGGAATGAAATACGAAACTGAGCAAGCACTCCGCATTAAAAGTCTGGCCATGGATGTCATTGAGGCGTTGATGAAAGATCAGTCCGATTACGAACAAAAAGATTTGAAACAGGCAACGGAATTATTTGCACGTTGCGTGTGTGACTTAGTGAATGTGTATACTAATATTTCAGAAGATCATGACACAACGTTAAGGGGTACAGTGGTTAAGGCCAAGGTGGGTTATAACGCTCTAGTAAAGGACAGGTCCATTACCCGGGAGTGAACCCGGGGGAACCAATTCTGTCTTTAAACTACTTACCGTCAAGAAGTGCCATAACATTTGGAATGAAGAACATAATAGTGGCAAATAAATGAAATACTAAAAAAATGAAGCTTTACAATTGTGTATATGTTCATTGCATGCTATTCTTTTTTATTGAGCAGGCTTATAGGAAGAATGGATTAATTGCTAGAAATAGTTGACGTTTTCTTCAATTTCCATTACTTTAATGAAGCAACCAAAAACAAAGTTGATTAAGGAGTGTATTTAATATGGCACAAAAAACATTTACAGTAACAGCTGAAACAGGAATCCATGCTCGTCCGGCAACACTATTGGTTCAAACGGCTAGCAAATTCGACAGCGATGTACACCTTGAATATAAGGAAAAGAAAGTGAACCTGAAGTCCATCATGGGTGTAATGTCTTTAGGTGTTGGTAAAGATGCACAAATCACAATCATCACTGAAGGCAGTGACGAAGAGGAAGCATTAAAGAGCTTGGAAGAAACACTAAACAAAGAAGGATTGGCTGAGTAATGTCCAGCATCTTAAAAGGTATAGCTGCATCAAATGGGATTGCCATCGCAAAAGCATACCGTCTGGTAGAACCTGATCTTAGCTTCGAAAAGAAGTCTGTTGAAAATGCAGAGGAAGAAGTAGCTCGTTTTCAGGCTGCAATTTCAACATCAAAATCAGAGCTAGAAGCAATCCGCGATAAAGCAAGGGAAGAACTGGGCGAAGATAAAGCTCAAATTTTCGAAGCGCATCTATTGGTCCTTAGTGATCCTGAATTACTTACACCTATTGAAGACAAAGTGAAAACTGAGAGTGTTAACGCTGAATACGCCCTGAAGGAAACTGCGGATATGTTCGTTTCCATGTTTGAATCAATGGATAACGAATATATGAAAGAACGCGCAGCGGACATCAGAGATGTCACAAAGCGTGTACTTTCACATCTACTAGGGGTTCAAATTGCCAATCCTAGCATGGTGACTGAAGAAGTCATTGTCATTGCAGAGGACTTGACTCCATCTGACACGGCTCAGTTGAACCGTGAATTTGTTAAAGGATTTACAACTGATATCGGTGGGAGGACTTCTCACTCGGCCATCATGGCACGATCAATGGAAATCCCTGCTGTCGTAGGGACCAAATCTGTCACTTCTACGATTGAAAACGGTGATATGATCATTGTGGATGGTTTGAATGGGGAAGTACATATCAACCCGACACCTGAAGTCATCGAAGAGTACAAGAAGGAGCATGCACGTTACGAGGAGCAAAAAGCCGAGTGGGCGAAGCTCGTCAATGAACCGACTGTATCAAAGGATGGCCATCATGTTGAACTTGCTGCCAATATCGGTACACCTCAAGACCTTGAAGGTGTAAAGAATAATGGTGGTGAAGGAGTAGGCTTATATCGTACAGAATTCCTATACATGGGCCGTGATGAACTTCCGACTGAAGAAGAACAATTTGAGGCTTATAAAGCAGTGCTTGAAGGTATGGAAGGTAAACCTGTCGTCGTTCGTACCCTTGATATCGGAGGGGACAAGGAACTGCCTTATCTAGATCTTCCTAAGGAAATGAATCCTTTCCTTGGATATCGTGCGATTCGTCTATGTCTGGATGAACAGGAAATCTTCAGAACCCAGCTAAGAGCTTTATTGAAAGCAAGCCCTTATGGAAACTTGAAAATCATGTTCCCAATGATTTCTAATCTTCAGGAATTCCGGGAAGCGAAAGCAATTCTTGAAGAAGAGAAAAAGTCCCTTCAAGACAACGGTACTAACGTTGCTGATGAGATTGAAGTGGGAATCATGGTTGAAATTCCTTCCACGGCAGTGATGGCTGATGTATTTGCGAAGGAAGTCGATTTCTTCTCAATCGGAACAAACGACTTAATTCAATATACGATGGCTGCAGACCGTATGAATGAGAGAATTTCATATTTGTACCAGCCGTATAACCCTGCGATCCTTCGTCTTGTGAAGATGGTAATCGATGCCGCTCACAAAGAAGGCAAGTGGGCAGGTATGTGCGGTGAAATGGCCGGCGACGAAATTGCTGTGCCGATTTTACTTGGTTTAGGACTTGATGAGTTCTCCATGAGTGCGACTTCTATCTTAAGAGCACGCTCCCAGATCCACGGTCTGAACCAAAGTGAGATGAAAAAGCTTGCAGAAGAAGTCCTTCAGCTTGACACGAATGATGCAGTCATCAAAGCTGTTGAAAAAGCAACTTCTCAAGCATAAACATGTTTAACAACCCAATAAAGGGGTAAAGAACTAAGGAATAAGAAGTTGAGGCACATTTAGCGCCTTTTCATTCTCATTTCCCCCCTTTTCTCAGGATTGAAAGAGTTTTCTTTCAATCCTTTTTTTCTTGCGAATAAAAGGGTTTCTCTACTGAAATCACCAGTTCCATCGTAAATCACTTGTTCATTATACTCGATGAAAGCGCTTTTTTAAAGATATTTCACAAAAATATTTGTAGGTGTTTAAAAAATTTTATGATTATGGTCCGGTTGAACACCGTTGGTGATTTCTGTGCAGTTGGAAAAGAATCAGATCTTTACTCTATTGATTGTATCTAGCAATGCTTCCTTTGGTGATTCTCACCTCCTCGCAGAAAATTGTGGGAAGGTTTAGATTCTTGAGGACAGAGCTCGAAGAGGATTAGCCCACGCTCCTTGGAAAGCGAGCATCTGGAGTGAAGATCAACCACTACTCGCTTTTTTCAAAAGCAGGAAAATGTACGTAAACACACTTAAAAAAAATGAATAATCATGGTTTAGTAAATTGAATAAAGGGGTATCCTATAATTAAGCATGAAATTGGAGATTAATTTCTCACTAACACCCCCTTTTCCTTTTTTTTGACTGCCTCGTTATTGGAGGCAGTCTTTTTTTTGTCAGGGAACTTGTGGAGTCTCGTTGAATAGTTTGTCCTTTTACGTTCCATAATAAAAATAGTGTTCCTGTTGGGGCACAAAAAAGGTTGAGGGTGTGTGGATGAATGGCAAAACGTACGAAAAAGAACGATCCGCAGCAAAAGAATAAAAAAGGCTTTGATTCTTCGCAGTTGAATCAAGAGTTCGCACACGAAATGGGCAGTGCGGCAACAAATAAGATTCATAAAGACAAGGCGAAACAAGAAAAAGCACCGAAAAATAATGGTGAATTCAAATAATTGATTACATGAAAAAACAGACCTTCATTCAACGGGTGAAGGTCTGTTTTTTTCAATAAGATTTGATGAATGTCTCGATTCTAGATAATCCTTCTTCTAATTGTTCCATGGAGCATGCATATGAGAGGCGTATATAGCCTTCCCCATATTTTGAGAAAGCATTTCCAGGGACCACTGCCACTTTTTGTTCCTGTGCAAGTGATAATGCGAAATCAAAAGATGACAACGCGATCGCTTGAGGAATCTTCACAAAAAAGTAAAATGCACCATCTGGCTTCACAACGTTCTCGAACCCGATTTCATTCAAACGGTTGTATACATAATCTCTTCTCTTTTTGTATTCTTTCTTCATATCATCAGCGTCATTTGCACCGACGGTCAGAGCCTCAAGCGCAGCCATCTGGGAAATGGAAGATGCACATGATACATTGTATTGATGCACTTTCAATAAATGTTTGCTTATGCATTCCGGGGAAAAGATCATCCCTATTCTCCATCCAGTCATACTGTGGGATTTGGAGAGGCCGTTAATCATGATCGTTTGATCTTTCAGGAATTCAGCAATTGAGCGATGATCTCCCTCGAAGGTCAGTTCGCTGTATATCTCGTCTGCCACCACGAAGATATCCCTTCCTTTAAGTACACTTGCAATGGCTTGTAATTCCTCTGCATCCAAGCTGACACCGGTAGGGTTCGATGGATAAGGAAGGATGATGCATTTTGTCGACTCTGTAATGTGACGTTCAATCATTTCTGCATTAATTTTGAATTGATGTTCCGTTGTGTCGATATGGACGGCTTTTGCGCCACACAAATGAATGATGGGTTCATAACCAGGGTAAACCGGCCCAGGTAGGATGCATTCATCCCCTGGCTGAAGAATCGACCGAAGTACGACATCGATTCCCTGTGAGGCCCCATTCGTGATGATCACCTCGGACTCAGGACGATACTCAACACCATATTTTGTTGATATATAAGACGATGCTGCCTCCCTTAATTGCAGAAATCCTGCATTATGTGTATAAGAAGTGAAGTCATCATCGATTGCTCTCTTCGCCGCTTCTTTCACGTGTAATGGGGTGGGGAAGTCAGGCTGTCCAATCGTCAGGGAAATCATCCCATCTATGTCTGCCACCATGTTAAAGAATTTTCTGATTCCAGATAGTTTGATATCCCGTACTTGGGGGTTTAACTGATTTTCCAAGCTGTGCACCTACTTTTATCGTTTGTTTCATAGTTTATCATTTTTTATTATACTAAAGGAATGGTTTTGTTTGAATGGGCTGGAAACAGGGAATGGATAGAAGCAGATAAAGATTGAAGGTGAGAAACAACAATGATAAGGACGAGTGCAGTATTGAACGATGGGAGCGTCATACAGGGTGTGTCCCTATCCCGTGTGAAAGAAGAAGATATAAAGTGGTATTGGGTTGATTTTTCTGAGCCGACAGAAAGGGAAATCCGTGTGATGAAGAGATTCTTCAGGTTTCATCCTCTTGCCATCGAGGATTGTCTGGATGATTTCAGTCAACGGCCCAAGCTCGATTTCTATGATGGATACATATTTGTACTGATGCATGCAATCGATCGTAAAAGTTTGGATTCATATGAAGTGAATCTTTTTGTTAATTCACGATTCATTGTTACCTTCCATAAACAACCAGTGAACGAATTGAATAAGCTATGGGACATGTTCAAGGAAGAAGGCGTGGATCAAACCCCGTTCACGATCATGCATGGAGCGGTTGACAGGATCGTCGATGAATATTTTCCGTTGATCTATAGTATTGAAGATCGTTTGAACAGTATTGAAGAACATACGAATGAAGATCCAGATTCTAATCTCATGGATGAGTTATTTGATATCCGTCATGAAATGTCCAAATTGAGAAGAACGCTTGTACCGATGAGGGATTTATTATACAGGATCAGTAACTCTGGACGACTGAATTCGTTGAAAGAAGAACAATTATACTTCAACGATGTGTATGATCACTTGATCAAACAAGTTGAAATGTTGGAATCATATCGTGAATTTTCTGCGGATATCAGGGATAATTATCTGTCCATCAACTCAGATAAAATGAATAATATCATGATGACACTGACAGTCATCACAACAATCTTCATGCCCCTTACTTTCATTGCCGGACTATACGGGATGAACTTCGTTTATATGCCGGAACTTAATGAGCATAACGGGTATTTCATCGTTCTTGGTGTGATGGCTCTCATTGCCGCTATCATGTTCGGCTTTTTTGTGAAGATCGGGTGGCTAAAATTCGGTACAAAGAAGAGAAGAAGGAAAAGAAGACTGCTGAAGTTAAAGTGACGAGAATTGCCTAATGGAAATAAAAATTCTTGCTTTACGGTGGATTTTTACGAGAAAACGCGGTATATTGATTGAAGACAAAAGAAGAATTGGGATGATGGGTCGATTGATTCCCGAGAGGTTCTAGCACAACCCTCTATAAAAAACTAAGGGAAACGGCATCCTTTGGTGTCGTTTGTTTTTGTTTAAGTCGCCCTTCTATCTTTAGTCAGTTGAAATACATGATCTAAATGAAGAGAAGAGCATGAATATAGAGTTATGAAGAATCTTTTTCTTCTTTTCATGCGGGATTTGCATCCCAAAGAAAGAGAGGAGAATGGCATTGAAAAAGGATAAAGCATTAGTCGTCTTCAGTGGTGGGCAGGATAGTACCACTTGCCTGTTCTGGGCGAAAAAGGAATTTAAGGAAGTGGAAGCCGTCACGTTCAACTATGGTCAACGACACGTCGCTGAACTGGACTGCGCAAAAGAAATCACAGAGGATCTTCAGGTGCCTCATCATATATTGGATATGAGCTTGTTGAACCAATTGGCTCCCAGTGCATTGACAAGGGACGAGGCAATCACTCAAGAGGAAGGACAATTACCTTCGACATTCGTTCCTGGCCGGAATTTATTGTTCTTATCGTTTGCGGGGGTTCTGGCGAAACAAATTGGTGCAAAACATATCATAACGGGTGTGTGTGAGACAGATTTCAGTGGCTATCCCGATTGTCGTGATATATTTGTGAAATCATTGAATGTTTCATTGAATTTATCCATGGACGAACAATTTGTCATTCACACACCGTTAATGTGGATTGACAAAGCGCAAACGTGGGAAATGGCGGATGAGTTGAATGCATTGGAGTATATCCGTGAGCGCACGCTGACTTGCTACAACGGAGTGAAAGGGAATGGATGCGGGGAATGCCCTGCATGTGAATTGAGGCAAAAAGGCCTGAACGAATACATGAAAAGCAAAAAAGGGGGAGGGGAATGATGCTTCAGCAAATTTATCCTACTCCTAACCATGATTATGTATATGAGCTTAATAAAGACATGCAATTTGCGGCAGCCCATTATATACCGCACGAAGATGCGGGAAGTTGTCAGAAAGTACATGGTCATACTTACTTTGCGAATATTACCATCGGTGGGGATAAACTGGATGAATCCGGATTCCTTATCAACTTCCAGCATATCAAGAAGTTGATTCATAAACGCTTCGATCATACGGTATTGAACGAGGATAGTCGTTTCTCTGATCAGGAATCTGATCAATATCCGACTACGGAAGTGGTGGCCAAAACGATTTGTGAAATTATCCAGGAACACTTGGATACGCTGGAACACCGGCCGCAATGCTTACAGGTGTTCTTACGGGAAACCCCTACTTCATACGTGATTTACAGACCTAAAAAGGGGAGAGTTTCATGAAGATACCGGTATTGGAAGTATTTGGACCAACGATTCAAGGAGAAGGCATGGTCATTGGCCAGAAAACCATGTTTGTCAGGACGGCAGGATGTGACTATAGCTGTTCGTGGTGTGATTCTGCCTTCACTTGGGATGGATCGGCGAAGGAGGATATCAGGCTCCTGAGCCCAGAAGAGATTTGGCAGGAGCTGAAAGAAGTAGGTGGAGACCGTTTCTCTCATGTAACAATCTCCGGGGGGAATCCAGCACTCTTATCCAATCTTGAAGAATTACTGCACATTTTCAAGCAGAACGCCATCGAATCTGCTCTTGAAACCCAAGGTAGCAGATGGCAGGACTGGTTCTTCATGATTGATGATTTGACCATTTCACCCAAGCCTCCAAGCTCTGGCATGAGGACGGACTTTGAGAAGTTGGATACAATCATACAAAGATTGAATGAGAATGAATCGACTTTCAGCCTGAAGGTGGTTGTTTTCAATGATGAAGATCTACAATATGCAAAGCGTGTTCATCAGCGATATCCATCAGTCCCATTCTTCATCCAAACAGGAAATCCGGAAGTGAATGAGGGGAACACGAAGAAATTAGTCTTTGATTTATTGAATGATTATGAGACATTGATTGATAAGGTATCAAACGATGCTGAATTCAACAGGGTAAAAGTACTGCCTCAACTGCATACACTAGTGTGGGGCAATAAACGCGGTGTTTAAAAAAAGGGCGATTGGAGTGACACTCCGATCGCCCTTTGCTGTATGAACATGATCATTTCCTGCCATTTTCATCTTGATGGCGGTCAATCCCGCTTTTTCCTTCAACATAAAATACCTCATCAAAATCATCTTTTCCCTCGCTATTCTTCGTTATGGCAAGAATGGGGGTAGGATATTGGGCAGGCAGAATATGACCACTCACTTCGTCAAAATCAAGAATTCTTTTATTCTCCTCATTTGTGTTTTCCGGCACTTGAATACACCTCCTCCCTTTAGTTTGTTGTTCCATACTGAATGTATGTAAGAAACTTGGTTCGGTGGCGCATCATTTTTAGTTTGCCTGTAAACAAGTGAACGAATTGTTCGATATAAGATATAAGAAAGTTTCTTTGACTAATGCATCATGCACTTTTAAGAATGGAAGGACGTATCAATATGAATGACTCTAAAGGAATTCTGCTGGAAAGTGGAACGAATGAACTTGAAATGGTTGAATTTGAGGTTGGAAATAATAAATTCGGCATTAACGTCATTAAGGTGAAGGAAATCATCCAACCTACTGCGATTATTCCGATTCCACATTCACATCCACATGTGAAGGGGTTGATCCAACTAAGGGGTGAAGTATTGCCTGTGGTCGATATGGCAAGGGTCTTGGGACTAGAAGAAAGCAACTCACCTCAATCCAAATTCATCGTTTCCCAGTTCAATAAACAGAAAGTAGTATTCCATGTACATAATGTAACCCAGATCCACCGTATTTCGTGGGATCAAATAGAGAAACCTTCGGAAATGTATTCTGGGATGAAATCCGGGATCATAGGAGTAGTGAAACGAGAAGATACGATGGTGCTGATGGTTGATTTCGAAAGCATCATGGTTGAAATCAATCCGGAGTCAGGAATCCATATCGACCAAGTTAAAAAGCTTGGCCCGAGGGAGAGGAGCGATAAAAAAATCGTGGCAGCCGAGGATTCGCCACTCTTGCGTAAATTGCTGAGCGATACTTTGTCAGAGGCGGGCTATGTCAATGTCGAGTTCTTTGAGAACGGAAGGGATGCATTGAACTACCTTGAGTCACTGACAAACGGTGACAGCGCAATCGAAGAAAGCGTGGGGCTGGTCATCACCGATATTGAAATGCCCCAGATGGATGGTCACCATCTTACAAAAAGAATTAAGACCGACCCTGTACTAAAGAAGCTGCCGGTCATTATTTTTTCTTCCCTTATTACAAGTGACCTCCGTCACAAAGGGGAAATGGTTGGGGCAGAGGATCAAGTGAGCAAACCTGAAATTGCCGAGTTGATCTTGAAAATCGATCAACATGTGTTGTGAGGGCATAGCAGAAAAGGAAAATGGCCGTATGATGAAAAGATCATACAGCCATTATTCTACCCTTTAAAGGGGATATGCGTTAATGCGCTAAATTTTAAAGGTATTAAAAGAAGCTGTCTCCCAGCTTTTTAAATACAGGCTTTTGATACCCGTTGTTTCGTTGTTTCTTATGGTTATCATGTGAATCATTCATTTCGGTATATGATTCTAATATTCCCTTGGCGTGCTGAAGGCTCATCTTACTTCGAGGGTTTCTCAGTGATTGATCGAGTGTACCCAAGTGAGGTAATTGTTTGAAGTCTTCCTTGGTAGGGGGAATATGGAATGTGTAGTCGCCGCAATCAATCAGAACATCGGATTGTTGTTGGCTGAATTTGGGATTCTTTGAAAAATGAAGACCGACCTTTTTGGCTTTTCCTTCACGAATCATCTTCATCAATGCTTGTTTCTTTAAAGCATATAAGTATTTTGGGTTACCTGCAGTCTTCGCATGCCTATTCACCGTGAAAATAGCTTGAGAGAGGGTATTTACTGATGTGGAAGAAGGGGTATGATTACTAGTATTTCTCAAAATTTTAGCTCCTTTCCGTATTATTCCCCACTATTATACCTTCTTTTCCTAGCGTTGGAAAGGTTATGAAAATAATTTATTATTTGAAAAGTGTCATTTTTCATGGAATGTGACTCGAGTGGAAGCATCAGGACAAAAAAAGAACTGAACCATCGTGCATGCTCAGTTCTTTCTGATGCCCGTTCATTCTATAACAGGGAAGGTTCATTATATAAGCCCTTATCGGGGATACACATTGATATTTTCCGTTACATTGTATGGAGCGGGAGCATATTGGGGGTTGCCGTAAGGTGCACCTCCATAAGGTGCTCCCCCATATGGTGCCCCTCCATAAGGTCCGTACGGTGGATAAGGCGGATAACCGCAGCCATAGCCATAGCAAGGTCTGTTGAACAATAGCGGGCTAATGGCTAACCCTGCCAAGCCTCCTGCTAAAAATGGCAGACCGAAAAACGGGAAAAAGCGTTGGTCATAGCCTCTCACGGCTGGATATTGATAATTGTAGTATGGAATCATTGAGCGATGATACATGGATAACCTCCTCTCTATTCATGTTATTGTATGGTCATGAAGGCTACTATGCGCCTGTCTATCCCTTAAAAGACAATCGCCGGAATTTAATAAGATGGTTCGTTCATATGCACATATATTGGAATTTTCTCACATGATTATGGGAAAAATGTGCGTTTAATAGTACAATGGTTTCAGGAAAATAGTATCAACCAAGTTAAAACGATGAGGATGAAAATCATGCAGGCACTAGGTAAAAGCAACGATATTGATAAATTAGACTCCGTCTTGAAAGAAATCGTATTAGAATACATAAATGACATGATCTTCATCATGAAAGTGGAAGAAGGGCCTTCTTTTCGATATGTATATATAAATGAATCTGCCAGGAGAGCAACAGAGATCACGAAAGAAGATATGGGACGGTTACTGGAAGAAGTACTTACGGTTGAACTTGCAGCCCGTTTAAAAGAGAAATATATTCAGTTGGTCGAAAACGAAGAAAAGATCATATTCAGGGACAAGGTATGTCTACCAGGAGGACAACAGGTTGTAAATGAATCCATACTGACACCGATCAAAAATGATTCCGGTATCATCGAATATGTCGTTTCAATCACCAGGGATGTTACCCCGGTAATGAGAGAAAAGAAAAGGTTAACAAATGCCAAAAATCGGTATAGGTCGATCATTGAACATAATCTTGATGCCATCTTCATCCTGGACGCTAAAGGGGTAATCAAAGAATCGAATATTGCGAGCGGTCAATTGACAGGTTACCAAAAAGATCAACTCGTGGATAAAACCATTTTTGAGCTATTTCATGCTTCAGTAAAAGATGATCTTCAAAAGACACTTGATGATGCCTTGACTGGACGTCCGGTCACATTGGACCAGTGCTTGATGAAAACCAGTGATCAGAAAGAAAAAGTCACAAGCGTGAAAGCTGTCCCCATCATAGTAAAAGAAACGTTTGATGGCTGCTATATCATCGTCAAGGACAATACGATTTCGTACAAGCAGAATGAAATGATCCATTACATGGCGCTTCATGACCAACTGACCGGTCTTTGGAACAGAAAAGCATTGGATGAGCATCTCCCATTATTCGTTAAATCCATGGAGGATACCGACCAAGAACTTTCCGTTCTATATTTGGATTTGGATCGATTCAAATTTGTGAATGATACGCTTGGGTTAAAAGGTGGAGACCGTTTCCTGAAAAAAATTACAGACAGGTTGGTCATGCTGACAGACGAAGAATGTCTTTTATATAGGCAGGGCGGCGATGAATTTGTTTATTTATTAAAAAATAGCAGTCTTGAAGATACAAAGAAAAAAGCGGGTGAGGTACTTTCATTGTTTCATCAGTCCTTCACAATCGATGGGCAGGAATTTTATATCAGTCCTTCCATCGGCGTGAGTATGTACCCGGCGGATGGATATGACGCAAACTCACTTATCCAGAAGGCTGCCCAGGCACTTTTTCAGGTGAAAGAAAAGGGAAGGGCCCATTATCGATTTTATCAGACACATATGGAATCAAGCTTTCCGAATTACATCATCATGGAATCACATTTACGAAAGGCCATAGAGAAAGAAGAACTATTCATTCATTATCAACCTCAGATGAACCTGACAACGGGTGATGTCGATAGCTTCGAAGCCTTGATCAGGTGGAATAACCGCAAATTCGGATTTGTTTCACCAGGACAGTTCATCCCACTTGCAGAAGAGACGGGCCTGATCCACGGAATCGGGGAATGGGTGCTGGAACAGGTATGTATCCAATTGAAGAATTGGCGGATGAAGGGCTATAAAAATGTGAGGATCGCGATCAATATTTCACCGAAACAATTTCTCCAAGAGCAATTGGTCGAAACAATAGGCGGGTATCTTTACAAGTACGGAATCCCGGCTACGTGTTTGGAGATTGAAATAACCGAAGGCGCCATGCAGGATACCCAACAAACACTCAGGGTCCTTAAGGAATTAAAGGAGTTGGGTGTGTACATTTCTGTTGACGATTTCGGAACAGGCTATTCATCATTGAACTATTTAAAGAGGTTTCCAATCGATATCTTGAAAATCGACCAGTCCTTCGTACGGGAAATCGAGTCCAATCAGAAGGATTCGGCGATTACGACCACCATCATTCATTTAGCACACAGCCTTGGGCTTGAAGTCATAGCGGAAGGCGTGGAAAAAGAAGGACAGGTTTCCTTCCTCAAGGAGGCAAACTGCCAGAAAGCGCAAGGGTATTATTTCAGCAAACCGAAGCATCCCGATGAATTGGAACACTATGTCCTTATGTAGCCCGAGATCAAAGTGATTGACAGTCTGCCATCCATAACTTATGTTAGAGAGGGAGAGCATCCTATCAGCACTTCATCGATCTTTTAATGATGAAGTCCATAAAGGAGAGGGATTAAAGATGAAGAATAAGCAAATGGAAATCCTTTTTCTCCCTACCGAAGGAGGAACGGTTAAAGTATATGTTTATGGCTTTAAAAAGCCCCGCTCCGTTGGCCATGTCATCGTTACATTTGACCACGTTTCGGTTGAAGCAAAAGGATATAAACGGAATCAGACGATTATCAAGGCTTTGGCTCAACTTCACGAGACGATCATAAACAATCAGGACCACTAATAAATTATCCGGCACAAGTCAAAGGTGTCGGATTTTTTTATTGAAGAGACTGGCTGAATGAAAGCGTTTTATGGTAAGATAATGAGTGAATATTCATTCATTTTAAGGGGGAGTTCAAGATGGGGGACAATCAAACGGTCATTATAACCGGTGGTTCTAATGGAATGGGGAAATATATGGCTAAGTATTTCCTGGAAAAAGGAGCGAATGTTGTCATCACGGGAAGAGATGAAGAAAGACTTCAAGCAGTGAAGGATGAGTTTGCACCTCTTGAAGGGAAGCTAGAAGTGTTTCAAATGGATGTAAGAGAGCCTGAACACGCTATTGCCATGGTTAAATTCACGGTGGAAAAATTCGGGGTCATTGACGTTTTAATCAATAATGCAGCAGGTAATTTCATCTGTCCGGTTGAAAAGCTTTCACCAAACGGTTGGAAATCGGTCATTGACATTGTGCTGAATGGGACATTCCACTGTTCACATGCCGTAGGGAACCATTGGATAAATGAGAAACATAAAGGCTCGATCATCAACATGGTTGCAACCTATGCCTGGAATGCAGGGGCTGGTGTCGCCCATTCTGCGGCAGCGAAAGCAGGGGTCCTGTCATTGACCAGGACGCTCGCGGTTGAGTGGGGACATAAATACGGAATCCGTACAAATGCCATTGCTCCAGGTCCGATCGAAAGAACGGGTGGAGCGGAAAAACTGTGGATTTCTGAAGAAGCGGCCAAAAGGACAATTGAAAGCGTCCCACTGAAACGCCTAGGCACACCTGAAGAAATAGCAGGGCTTGCCTATTTCATTTCTTCAGACCAAGCTGCATACATGAACGGAGAATGTATCACCTTGGATGGGGGACAATGGCTGAATCCATTCCCTTTCTGATCATGTAAAAGCTTCCTTGTCCTTTAGCATCGGGACGAGGGCCGTTTTACAGATAATCTATAAACGAGAATGCAGACTCTTAAAAGGAGCATGATCAGTCTCCCTGACTGATCACGCTCCTTGCGTTTTGCATTCTTTTTTTGTTAAAAAATGTTGGTGATTGTAGCCAGTTCCCGCTGGCGATCGTATTGTAAGACGAATCCTTCGGGAATAACGAGTTAGGTGAGACCCAGCAGGACGAAGCGACGAGATGGTCCACCATCGCAAACGGAAAGCGTAGCATTCTACGGAAATCAACAGAGGTGGTTAGCAGATCTTCTTGAAAATATGAAGTGAATGTCCCTGACGTATCCACAACTCTTCTACTTTGACTAAATCAATCAAAATTATGTTATAATTATGCAAAAACTTGTTTATCTTGGGGGAGTGTCGATGGATCCGTTAGATATCATATCGAATAGTGAGAAGATCATTCCCTATTTTCAACCGATTTTCAGTGCGGATGAACATAGAATAATCGGATATGAAGTATTGGGCAGGATCATTCTGGAAGAGGGAACGGTGGAGAGTCTTGGGCCGTTCTTTACAGGAAATGATATTCCAGATGAATACAAAATCGAAGTGGATGAAATTGTGACGAGGAGGGCTCTTGATCGATTTGTTTTAAGTGAAGGGGAAGGGCTCATCTTCATCAATAGGAATGCAAGACTTCTTATGGTCGACCATGGTGAGTCTTTCCTTCAAATGATACAGGAATACCAGGAAAAGGGACTTCAGTTGAGCAGGGTTGTATTGGAGCTTTCCGAGAATTCTTTTAACGGCGATTTTGAGCAACTGGTCCATGTCCTTCTTTATTACAAAACATATGGGATCAAGGTCGCCATCGATAACGTAGGTGGGAATATAGGAGAACTTGACAGATTATCGAAGTTCTCTCCCGATATATTAAAAGTGGATCTCTCGCAATTGCGTAATGATGCAGGGAATAAAATTTATAAAGATATATTATTCAGTCTTTCCATGCTCGCCAGAAAGATCGGTGCCTCCTTGCTGTTTGAGAATATTGAGATCAACTATCAGCTGCAATTTGCATGGTTAAATGGCGGAAGATATTATCAAGGGTATTATTTAAAACCCCCTGCAAGTGATTTCCTGCCAAGTGAACTCCTCAAAGACAAATTAAGGGAGAAATGTCAAGACTTCATCAGATATGAGAAGAAGCATCTGGAAGCGGGATATCAATTTGCCGAAGAGCTACATAAGAAAATCAATGGGATGATCTCACAGTTGAAAAAGCCGGCAGAGGACTTTGATCAACTTCTTCATAAGTTAGCCGTGACCTTTACAGACCAGTGTTTCCGATTGTACATGTGTGATGAAAATGGTTTCCAGGTGACGAGCAATATTCTTAAGGAGGATGGTGACTGGAAGGTCCATCAACAATTCAAAGGAAAGAATTGGAGCTGGCGTCCTTATTTCCTTGAGAACATCATCCGGATGAGAATAAATAAAAAAGGTTTGTTATCTGATATATATAGCGATATTGACTCGGGGGAACCGATACGGACATATTCGTATCCTCTTGGCAACGGATTGTACCTGTTTATGGATTTATCCTATGAATTCCTTTTTGAAGAAGATAGTCTGCTTTATTAAAGGGAGCTCATAGGGGAGAATGATTGGCATCCCGTTCCTTTTTGAACAGTGATGATGCGGTAAACGTTTGGCCAGTCCATGGCAACTGATGAGCCTCTGACTTTTACCTGAATAGTGTGTTTCAGGTAGGGGAAAGTATAGATAAAGGAGGGGCTCGGATGAGTATATACATCATTTTGCTCACATTGATTGCCGTAGCGATAGCCGGTTATTCTATTTATTATACCTTTAGGGTGGCAGGTCAGGAGAAGAGGCTGAAGGGTGAATTCGATACCGATATCCCGGATGCGGTAAAACAACATCCCTACATTCGTAATCCTGTCTTCCTGGCTGTACTTTTATTTTCGGCATTCGTAGTGGTCATGATTCTGTATTTGTCTTTTAAATTTGCATATTAACACATGAAAAGCTTGTCCCCTAAATAGTGAGGGCAAGCTTTTTTTTGGTTGTATATTCCAGTGAGGGTTGTGTTTAACGGTCATAATCAGCGGGAAATTTACATATAAATGAAAAACATGTCAAGGAATGTTGGGATTTTACGAAAGGTTATCGGTCTATCGACAAATTTCAATTGCTACAATAGATTCACCAACAATTTCTAGGAGGGGATTATTTTGGAAAGAAGGAGAATGCTGCTCTTATTCATCATCATTGGCATGGTGTCGGCTGCTTGTGCACAAGTAAACCGTACCCAGGCTTCAACGTTTAATGATGATCAAGCACTTAACTTAGTTAAGCAGGCATTCCATGCACAGGTTTCGCTTAGTGAGCGACCGCAAGCAATGGAAGGGATCAAGAAGCAACTTCAGGCTTATTTCACGGACGAATTGGCAAGTTCATTCATTAAAGAGAATGTAGTGGAAGTGGAAGGTGGCTACCAAAGCTTCGGTTCTGATTTTGCCCCTTATTACATCCCGTTTTTTACATTCGACTCTGTTACCGAAGTAGAATACCTCAATGGAAAATGGTACATATGGGAAGTACGTTCGGGGGAAGTGGAAGGTCCAGTATCAACCGAACGAGGAGTGGATGCAGTCGTACTATCCAAGGTAAAAGGGGAGTGGAAAGTTTCTTCCATAACGTCGGAATTGCCCCAAACGCTGTTGGAACCAAAGGAATGAAAGAAAGATACCTCCTGTACTAGTTGGAGGTATCTTTCTTTTTAAAATGATTCACAATTCAAGTGCCGATTTAAGGGCATCAAGGTCAAAGCCTGTAATGATTGTTTCACCCACTGTAACTGTGGGGGTCGAATAAGAATTCAATTGCTTGATTAGATGATCCCTTGCTGCAGCGTCTTCTTTAATGTCCTTCTCAACATAATCAATTTTATTTTCATTCAGGAAGAGTTTCACCACTTTGCATGGCGGACATTCAGGCTGCGTATATAAAGTGACTTCTTTCAATGATTCATTCCCTCCTTTTTGGTTGTATTCAAGCTCATTCACTTTCCCCGTTTGCCAACATTCCGCATTAGAAGTAAAAAAGCTGTCCCGTCTAGGCATTGGTATGATAAAAGGTATTGAATATCTGTTCAATACATGTTTAACTTAGAGAGACCTTTTTTTCCGATACCGGGATTTTAACACATTCCCCATTATATATGATTTTTTATTGGATTAGGGCAAAACATTAGATTTATCAGGATAGAATCTGTTACAATGCAAAAGCTATGCAAAAAGAAATAGAACAGGAAAGGAGAGACTGCACATGTCTCAGCTTCTTGGAATTATACAACGGTTAAAGACATTACAGGAACAAGGGGAACAAGGGGAAACTCAACAGCGTTTCTTTGAATACAATGGGAAGAAAATTTGTGAAGTGAAATACTTACCAAAGCAAGATACGTTCGAGATTGAGGTCATGAATGAAAAAGGAAGCACTTTTCCTTTTGATAATATAGACATCACGGCGATCGAAATCTACGAGCTGCTGCAGGAAGCGAATCAAGATTAAGTAAGGGATAACCAGATGAGATGACATTCTTATTTGGTTATTTTTTTTGGTTAGGTTTTTTTCTGTTAATTCAGAATGGATGATTACTCCTTTTCCCTGCAGATGTGTTAGAATTAAGTTGGTGCGTATGCCATTTGGTATCATCGTGTTTACATAAAACGAACAAGTCCACAATCATTACAAATGTAAAATGAATTATTGAATGAGGGGTTTTACATGATTTCATTAAGTGGAAAAGAATTTTTAGAAACAAATATTAAGGAATTTATCATCCCATCAGAGAAAGTCGCTCATGTTCAAGCAGGGAACTCCCTTGAACATGCACTGCTATTATTGACGAAGAGTGGTTATTCTGCGATTCCTGTGCTTGATCCCAAATATCGTTTTCAGGGCCTGATTTCTTCTTCATTGATAACAGATGCGGTCCTGGGATTGGAGCGTTTCGAGTTTGAAAAGCTAGAGACGATGAGGGTGGAAGAAGTGATGACGAAAGACTTCCCAACCATATCAATCCATGCTGACTTTAAAAAAGCAATAGAGCTTCTGATCGATCATCCTTTTTTGTGCGTGGTGTCTGATGAAGACTACTTTGAAGGGATCATGACCAGAAGAGTGATGCTGAAACAACTTAGAAAGAATATTTATCATTCATGAAATGTTGATAAGGAAAGGAGGGTGGCACGGTAAGCCACCCTCCTTTATATATGAGATTGAAATGCATTACCGCTTACTAAAGGAATAGCTCAAACCCGACTTGAAGAATCAAGATGAGTGTAACGATATTCAATAGGATTCCAGCCTGGCGAATAGAGATTTTGGATGCGAGTCGTACGGATAGCTGAGACCCAATCAATGCCCCGGTTGCAAACGGGATTGCAATCGTCCAGTCAACATGACCGTTTCCGGCATAAATGATGAATGCTCCCATGCAACTGATGAATGTCTGGAACCTTGTCAATGCTACCGTCTTCAAATAATCCTGACCATGCTTCAGGTGAGTATACATGAGAAGTGTGGCTTGACCAGGGCCGAATAAACCGTCATACATACTGATCAGCAGTAACTTACCTGTTGGCATTGCTTTCTTTGTCTGAGTACGTACTGGCTTCAATCCTTTCAGCAAACTAAGAACAAGTGCGAAAAGCAAAAAGAAAAAAGCCATCCATTGGAGAGTCAGCGGAGCTATTTTATCCGAAAGGAAGGCACCCGCCACCCCACCCGTCACTGCCAGGGGAATGATGGGTAGACATTCTTCCAGCTTGATTTTACGGTCTTTAAGCAAATAAACGAAGCTCGAAGATGAACTGATAATATTCGAAAACTTTGCCGTGGCAATGCTCGTATGAACAGGTATCCCCAGAAGAAGCATCACCGGCATTCCAATTAAACCTCCGCTCCCTGCAAGCGTCCCCAAAAAGGCAACCATAAGCCCAGTCATAAACAATAAGATTACCATGAATTTCTCCTCCTGAACGACTTGATACTTATAGTGTATTCGAAGCATTATGATAATGAAATTTTATATAATTTAAGATATAATATAAGAAAAACTTATGAGGTGGTATGATGGCATTTACTGAATATCAGTTGTTACAAGTATTGGCACATGAAATGAATATGCGTAAGGCTGCAGAAAGGCTTTTCGTATCACAGCCCGCCTTATCACAACGGCTTCAAAATATTGAAAAAGAGTGGGGAACCAAGCTATTCATCCGTTCACAGAAGGGGCTTTCGCTGACTCCTGCAGGAGAGCTTGTAGTCAAACTGGCAGAAGAAATGCTTCGCAGGGAGGAAGAGGTCAAGGAGCAAATTCAATCATTGGAGAACGAAGTGCACGGGACACTGAAAATCGCGTGTGCGTCCATTGTCGGACAAAATTGGCTGCCGAAGGTATTGAAGCGTTTTGTGGAGTCATATCCACATGCGAAGATTTCACTGATGACAGGTTGGAGCAGTGAAATCCTCAAGGCCATCTATGAAGATGAAGTGCATATCGGAATCATACGCGGCACTCCCGACTGGAAGGGACCGAAGCACCATCTGTTTCAAGATTCGCTGTACTTGGTGGACCGTGAAATCCAATCGATCGAGGATGTTGTGAAGACAGACAGGCCATTTATCCAATTCAAAAGCGATTCCAATTATTATCAGGAAATTCAGGAGTGGTGGCACCGTCAATTCAAAACCACACCAAAACGGACGATCGTGGTGGATCAGATCGAAACGTGCAAACAAATGACGCTTAATGGAATAGGCTATGCCATCTTACCGGCCATCACGCTTAGCGGAATGGAGGAAAACATCTATAAAGTTCCCCTGATCGGTGAACATGACACATGCATCCATCGTGATACATGGCTCCTTGGGTATGAATCTACTTTTCAACTTAGGCAAGTAGATGCTTTTGTTGAAGTGGTGAAGGAATTTCTGGAAGAGAAAACTTTCTAAACTATTTGGGTTGTCTTCCACCCTTTAATTTGATAAAGTAATTCAAGAAAGAATCTGAATTTATACATAATTGTGGAGGGAAAACATATGAACATGATGGATGCAAATGAGATTATCTCTTTTATTCAAAATAGTAAAAAATCAACGCCGGTAAAGGTATACGTTAAAGGGGATCTGAAAGGTATTGATTTCGGTACTTCCTCCCAAACCTTCATCGAAGGCAATTCAGGAGTCGTTTTCGGTGAGTGGAATGAGCTAGCGAAAGTTCTTGAAGACAACAAAGAGCGGATTGAAGATTATGTGCTTGAGAACGATCGTAGAAATTCCGCAATCCCTTTGCTTGATCTTAAGGGGATTAAGGCACGAATCGAGCCTGGCGCAATCATCAGGGATCAAGTGGAAATCGGCGAAAACTGTGTCATCATGATGGGATCGGTCATCAATATCGGTTCGGTTATCGGTGCTGGTACCATGATTGATATGAATGTTGTACTTGGAGGCCGTGCGACTGTCGGGAAGAATTGTCATATCGGTGCAGGTGCCGTGCTTGCCGGAGTCATCGAGCCGCCTTCTGCAAAGCCTGTTATCATTGAGGACGATGTGGTCATCGGTGCCAACGCCGTTGTATTGGAAGGTGTAACGGTCGGTAAAGGTTCTGTTGTGGCAGCTGGTGCTGTCGTGGTTGATGATGTGCCTCCTTACACTGTGGTGGCCGGTACACCTGCCAAAAAGCTGAAAGATATCGATGAAAAGACGAAATCGAAAACAGAAATCAAACAAGAGCTTCGCCAGCTTTGATTTGATGCGGGAGGATCACATAATAGCGCCGGCTCGGAAGCACAACACACCGGAATGCGATTGGTTTTCCCCTGCATGATGCGGCTATGAGTTATCTATTTACCTTGATTGGAAGAACGGACGTAAAGATCATCTTTCGTCTGTTCTTTTTGTATACCGAGGCTTACAAGGGAAGGAGAGGAATCCAGCATGACAAAGACCGATTTCAAAGCAATCAGAAGGGACTTGCATAAAATCCCGGAGCTGGGATTTCAAGAGTATAAGACGCAGGAGTATTTATTGAACTATTTATTATCCCTGCCGCAGCATCGATTCCAAGTGAAGAAGTGGAAGACAGGGCTATTTGTTAAGGTGAAGGGGACTGCTCCGACTAGGATCATAGGCTATCGAAGCGATATTGATGGCCTTCCGATAGAGGAAGAAACAGGTCTGGATTTCAAATCCGATCACGAAGGTAGAATGCATGCGTGTGGCCACGACCTCCATATGTCGATAGCACTCGGCGTATTGACACATTTCGTTCACCACCCGATTCCGGATGATCTGGTCTTTATCTTTCAGCCTGCAGAAGAGGGACCGGGCGGGGCAGAGCCGATGCTTCAAAGTGAAGAGATGAAAGAGTGGATGCCAAACGTCATCTTTGCCCTTCATATTGCTCCCGAGTATAAAGTAGGGACGATTGCGATCAAAGAAGGCCTCCTGTTTGCCAACACGTCCGAACTATTTCTGAAGTTTAAAGGAAAAGGTGGACATGCGGCGTATCCTCATCAAACGAAGGACATGATCGTGGTTGCATCGCATTTTGTGACACAGCTTCAAACGATCGTATCCAGAAACGTCGATCCCCTTGATAGCGCCGTCATTACGATCGGGAAGATGGAAAGTGGTACTGTACAGAATATCATTGCGGAAACGGCCACTCTGGAAGGCACGATCCGCACATTATCCAAAGAATCGATGGAAAGCGTGAAAGAACGGTTGGAAGCGATGATTGAAGGAATGAAGATCAGCTACGATTGTGAAATTGAAGTAGACTATGGCAGTATGTATCGACAAGTATACAATGATCACGAATGGACCAGGGACTTCATTTCTTTTCTCGAATCGAACGATGATCACCAGCTAGTCATCTGCAAGGAGGCGATGACCGGAGAGGATTTCGGTTATATGCTGGAGAAGATCCCGGGATTCATGTTCTGGCTCGGAGTGGATTCGGACCATGGCCTTCATCATTCAAAGTTGAACCCTGATGAAGAAGCGATTGATTACGCAATCTCGACATTGACTGCGTACATCGGGTCGCTGTCAACGAAATAACTGAGAATACGAAAGGGTCGTCCCGACATCGGGACGACCCTCTTTCATACCATTACTGTTCCTTCTTTTCGATATAGACTTGATGAGGGAAAGGAATTTCGATTCCGTTCTGATCAAGGGCTTCTTTTAGTGCTTTACGAAGCTTTCTTTCTACACCCCATTGTTCCATATTCTTTGTCTTTCCGATTACGCGGAGTACAACGTCGGAGGCACCAAGTGTCTGAACACCGATGACATTCGGGCCGTCGATGATATTCTCATCTTCTTGAGCGATTTTGTCACAAACCTGTTGGAGTACAGCAATTGCTTTGTCGATATCATCGTCATAGGAGATCCCGATATCAACAAGTGCCCGCATATTCCCTCTCGAATGATTACTTATGCTGGTGATTTCTCTATTAGGTACGTAGTGGAGGGTACCATCGAAACCACGGATATGTGTAGTCCGGAGGCCGACCTCTTCTACAATCCCTGAAAAACTTCCGGTCGTGACATAGTCACCAACATCGACCTGCTTCTCTAATAGAATGAAAAAGCCCGTCACAACATCACTTACAAGTCCCTGTGCCCCGAAACCGACTGCGAGACCGACAATACCGGCTCCAGCAAGGATCGCAGTTACCTGGATACCGAAGATTTGAAGGATCGTCACAAAGAAAATGAAGATCAGGACATATCCCACAATGTTCTTGCTGAGACTCAGAAGTGTCTGTGCTCTGCCTGCAGACACGTCATTCCTTTTACTGTAATTATCAAAAACCCTTTCGAGGACCTTGTTTGCTGCTCCCTTAACGATGATAAAGGCAATCCAGATCGCTAAAATCTGTAAGGCGCCGATCCCGATCGTCACGAGAAGACCGCCCCAATCAAAATTGGCGAACTTATCGCCAAGCACGTTCAATCCAACTATGTAATTCAATCTAAACATCCTTTCTTATATAAATGATAACCTTTATAGTATACACATTGTTCCAAGGGTTATGTCAAAGGAGAACCCTTTAAATGCCTACTTTTATGGATGAAGGAAAACAAGAGGGGGCGAGGAACAATGCATCCGGATTTCTCCTCCAGAATATCGACTAATCATCGGTCAATGGACTGATTTTTTTGGATAGAATAGGTTTTATGATGGGTTTATAGTCAAACATTTTCACTTGAAGAACAATTCATAAAAAAGAAAAAAATCCAAAAAAGGGTAGATAAATATTTCGAAAGCCGATATATTTATTAGTACGTCGTTTTTTATGCACCCAGGGGAAGGGAGAGTAATTATGGAAACATTCAAAAAATTAAAAGCCTATTATTGGCCATACAAGAGATACTTTATCATTTCGATGTTCTTCTTGTTGTTTGTGACGGGTATCACCGTTGTGTATCCGATCATCCTGCAGAAAACAATCGATGATGTGATCCTGAAAGGGAACTATCAGTGGATTCCTTATCTCGCATTCGGCTTTGTTGCCATCATGATCGTGAAAGGGATCACGACTTTCATCCAGCAGTACTGTGGTGATTTGTTCGGGATCACGTCGGTGTACAGATTAAGGAATGAATTGTATGAGAAACTGCAATTTTTACCATTCAGTTATTATGATAATGCAAAAACTGGAGACTTGATGTCACGTCTGACGGCCGACGTTGAAGCATTCCGCTTTTTCTTATCTTTCGGTTTCACCGAACTATTACGTTTCTTCTTATTAATTACTGTCAGTTTTGGAGTCATGTTCTATTACTCTCCATCATTGACCTTCGTCACGCTTATCACATTGCCATTTTTAGCAATAGCTGTTTACAAGTTTGATAAAGCCGTTCACCCGGCATTCAGGGGCATCCGGAAGTCATTCGGTAAATTGAATACGAATGTCCAGGAAAATATCAGCGGAATCAATACCGTCAAATCCCTATCAAGGGAAGACTTTCAGATTAACAAGTTCAATGCATCAAACGGTGATTATAAAGATAACTATCTTTCCACCTCGGATATTTGGGCAAAGTACTTTCCACTGATGGAGTTTCTCGGCAATGTAAGCGTAGTGACCCTTCTTGCCTACGGTGGTTACCTTGTCATGAATGGAACTCTGCAGCCGGGGGAACTAGTCGCCTTTTACAGCCTCGTTTGGTATATCATCTGGCCGATCATGAACCTCGGATTCACGATCAACTTATTTTCACAATCAAAAGCCTCAGGGGAAAGGTTGCTTGAAATCCTAGAAGTTGATGAAAAAATCAAAGATCACCCGGATGTCGTGGATGTGGACCGTATGAGGGGCGAAGTGGAATTCAACCACGTATCCTTGAACTACACAGAACATGATGAAGCTGCACTCCAGGATATCTCGTTCCGTGCAGAAAGTGGAAAAATCATCGGTCTGATCGGAAGTACTGGATCGGGTAAAACAAGTATCACCCAGCTCTTGACCCGCTTCTATGAACCTAGTGAAGGAGAAATTCGGATCGACGGGAAAATGCTCGATGATTACTCGTTGAAATCACTTCGAAATAATATCGGAGTCGTACTTCAAGAATCGTTCTTGTTCTCTTCAACAATCAAAGCGAACATCTCTTACGGACGTCCCGGAGCCACGATGGACGAAATCATTGCGGCAGCCAAGATGGCACAGGCCCACGATTTCATCACAGAACTCCCGGATGGCTATGATACAAGATTGGGAGAGAGGGGGCTCGGTCTTTCTGGCGGGCAGAAACAACGTATTGCCATTGCGCGTGCCCTTTGTACCGATCCGTCCATCCTCATCCTGGACGATGCCACTAGTGCGGTAGATATGGAAACTGAATTCAGAATTCAAAAGGCGCTGAAAAATGTCATGTCCGACCGGACGACCTTTATCATTGCCCATCGTATCTCTTCATTAAAGCATGCAGATGAAATCCTCGTCATGGAGGATGGGAAAATCGTTGAAAGAGGGGTCCATGACTTCTTATTGAAAAATAACGGCCCATATCAGCGAATCTATGATATTCAATACAAGGATCAAAAAAAAATATTACAAGTACAAGGAAGGTAGGTGAGGGGAATGAGCAAGAATCCTAAAGCGAAAGTGAATAAAAACGTGTTAAGTCGATTTCATTATTCAACTGATCAGGTCATCGATAAGCCGTTTAACTGGGAACAGCTATGGCGTCTTCTGACCTATTTAAAGCCATATTCCAAGAAGCTGCTTCCCCTTTCAATCCTGACCGTTTTGATCACGACCGCAATCCGTTTGATCATCCCTATCTTGATAGGGGTCTATACCTTAGATAAAGCGATCCGACAAAAGGATGGCACACTCCTATTTACTTTGGTTGGCATCATTGCAGGGTTATACATCCTTAATTACATTGCCAATGTCCTCAGGATCCGCTGGATGAACCAGTTGGGGCAGGGAGTCATTTATGATTTGCGGAAGCACTTATTCAGTCACGTCCAGTGGCTATCGCATCGTTTTTTCGACCAGCGCTCCGCAGGGTCGATCCTCGTCCGGATCATGAACGATATCAATTCCCTTCAGGAACTATTCACCAATGGGGTCATCAACCTCTTGATGGATATCATCCTCCTGGCAGGGATCATTGTCATCCTGTTTACACTCAGTCCTGAACTGACGCTTGCAGTCATGGTGATTCTGCCAATCATGTTCTTCATATCCACCAGCTTGAGGAAAAATATCCGCAGGTCCTGGCAGGATGTACGGATCAAACAGGCGAAGCTTAACTCTCACTTGAATGAAAGCATTCAAGGAATCCGTGTGACTCAATCATTTACGCAGGAAAGAGAAAATATGGCGTTCTTCGATGGCGTCAACACCGAAACATACGACAGTTGGAAAACAGCCACCAAGAAGAACGCCATGTTCCGACCGATGGTAGAATTGACGAATGCGGTCGGAACGGCAGTATTGATCTGGTACGGTGTCCACCTCATCCAGGCAGGTTCACTTGAACTCGGTGCATTCGTTTCATTCGCGTTCTATCTCGGGATGTTCTGGGAGCCGATCTCAAGGCTCGGTCAAGTGTATAATCAGCTGCTGATCGGGATGGCTTCTTCAGAGCGTATATTTGAATTCCTAGATGAACAGCCGATCGTCAATGAAAAACGTGATGCGATCGAATTGAATGACATCAAAGGAAGGATTCAGTTTGATGATGTGGAATTTTCCTATGATGATAAGAGGAAAGCACTGCAAAACATCAATCTTGAAATGAAGGCCGGTCAGACCGTCGCGTTGGTTGGCCATACAGGTTCAGGAAAAACGACCATCGCCAATTTAGTCAGCCGTTTCTACGATCCTACCAATGGGACAGTGAGCGTTGACGGTGTCGATTTGCGTGACGTCACGGTTTCGAGCCTGAGAAGCCAGATCAGCATCGTCCTTCAAGATACGTTCATTTTCTCGGGTACGATCATGGATAACATCCGTTTCGGTCGCCCGGATGCCTCCGATGAGGAAGTCATGAAAGCGGCGGAAGCCATCGGGGCCAATGATTTTATTGAAAAGCTTTCAAAAGGATATGAAACAGAGGTTGAGGAAAGAGGAAACGTCCTGTCAGTAGGCGAAAGGCAACTTCTCTCCTTCGCACGTGCGCTCCTTGCCAATCCGCGCATCATCATCCTGGATGAAGCAACGGCGTCAATCGACACCGAAACCGAAGTGAAGATTCAAAACGCCCTCAAAAAACTACTGGCGGACCGAACCGCCATCATCATTGCCCACCGACTGTCCACCATCCGTGATTCGGACAATATCTTCGTCCTTGAACAGGGCAGGATCAAAGAATCGGGCAATCACGATGAACTTATGGAACAGGAAGGGCATTACTTCGAATTGGTCAGATCTCAATTTAAGATGTTGGATGCTATGTGATGTTGGACCCCGCATTTGTTGTGCGGGGGTTTTTTTGTGTGTTGGTTTTGTTGTAGTGAGGGGGGTGTTGAAGTGCTGGTGCGGGGCTGTGGGGTGCTGTTGGAGGTGGGGGGGCGTGTGCGGAGGAGTAGTGAGGAAAAGTGCGCGCGGATGATGTCGAAAAATGAAGAATGGCAGATAAATTGGATTTTTGGAAGATAAATCGGAAAAACGGCAGATAAAATGATTTTTTGGCAGATAAATCTTGAAAATGGCAGATAAATCTACTCACACACCGATACTCATAAAAAAAATCCTCCGAAATAGAGGAATTTCACAAAATGCTGTCGAATATTTGGATAAACATTGAAAAGGAGTGATCGCTTGATCATCAAAGGTAGAAAAATCCCTCTCATCATCCTCTATAAAGAAGCACTTTTAAGGAGGATTCCTCAAAATTCCCCGCATCGCCCTAAAATCAAAGAAGATCTCCTTAAGTACTGGTCCGGATACCACGGAGAATGCAAGGTGGATCGCCATTTGAGTACCCTCAGTCAAAAGAATGTCCTCATCTTGAATGACCTTCAAATTCCAATCGGAAAAACCACTTTCCAAATCGACTCCCTTTTAATTTTCAAATCCGTTGCACTTATCCTCGAAGTCAAGAATATATCCGGTATGTTAAATATAGGTGGTGAATTCAACCAATTTTCTAGAACAAATAATGATGGCATCATTACCGGGTTCACCAATCCGATTTCCCAGGCGGAACGCTATTCCCACCATTTACGTCAGTGGCTTAAAGCAAACGGATTTGCCCAATTGCCGGTTGATTATTTAGTGGTATTTACAAATCCATCGTCAGTACTAAACGGTTTGCCAAACAGTAAGCAGTTTAAGCAACGTGTTATCAAGGTTGCGGATCTTCTCAAGAAACTCAGTGAAATACAAACGGATTACCCCAAAACGGTCCTTTGTGATCGAGATGCAAAAAAAGCCGCAAAGAAATTACTGAAAGCCCACATCGATCCCCCTATCTTCACAAAAATAGAAGAAACAATCTTGACGGGTGTACAGTGTGTTAATTGTCGAACATTCGGTATGGAAAGGAAAAAAGCCTCGTGGTACTGCAATTCGTGCGGAAGTTACGATAAGCAAGCCCACGTGCAGGCTATCTTCGATTATTTTTTGTTGGTGAACCCTAAGATTAGTAATAAGCAGGCGCGATCGTTTCTTCACGTGAACTCATCAAAAGTGGTTCACGGCATCTTAAACTCCATGAGATTGAACTCACAGGGAGAAAACAAAAATAAACAATATGTCACCCCATTCCATTCTGTCTAAAGGCGAACGCCATCACACTTCGCCTCACTACACCAATAAGGCCCACCACCTCAATACCAAGTACAGCCCAGACGTCCCAAACCACCCAACCCCATTTCTAGCTTACAAGTCTAAAACCATCCCAATACCAAGTCCAACCCAATCCCAACCCAGCCCCCAGCGCCCCCACAACACCAAAATCAACACCAAAATCAACACCAAAATCAACACCAAAATCAACACCAAAATCAACACCAACACTTTGTGAAAAACGTCACAAAATATTCATGTTCAATACTTCACAAACTCAAAGTGAGGTTTTATAATGGCAGTAAAGTGATAAAGATTAGTATCCGAGATGATCTGGTGGGGGGATTAATGAAATGATGTTAGATAGTGTGATTTTAAGCAGGATGTTGACTTCCACAACGCTTGCCTTTCATATTATTTTTGCAACGATTGGTGTAGGTGTGCCGATCATGATATCGATTGCCGAGTTCATGGGGATCAAGCGTAATGATCCTCATTATCTTTTGCTTGCGAGACGGTGGGCGCGTGGCTTTACGATTACGGTTGCAGTGGGTGTCGTTACCGGGACGGCGATCGGGTTGCAGCTTTCAATGTTATGGCCTTCGTTCATGCAGGTTGCCGGACAGGTGATTGCACTGCCTCTGTTCATGGAAACCTTTGCGTTTTTCTTTGAAGCCATATTCTTGGGGATTTATTTATATACGTGGGATCGTTTTAAGAATAAGTGGATTCACTGGATTTTGACGATTCCAGTGATGATCGGATCCTCTGCATCGGCGTTGTTCATTACGACAGTGAATGCATTCATGAATACGCCTCAAGGGTTTGAGCTGAGCGACGGGAAGGCAATCAATATCGATCCGATTGCGGCTATGTTGAATCCCGCTACTCCTACCAAGGTGTTTCACGTTTTGACGACGGCGTACTTGACTTCAGCCCTGATCCTGGGTGGAATCACGGCATTTGCAATCTTAAAGAAGAAAGGCAGTGAGTATCATAGGAAAGCACTTCGTTTGACGATGGTTTCCGCACTGATCTTTGCCTTTGGATCGGCTCTGGCTGGCGATTTATCGGCTAAATTCCTGGCAGAATATCAACCTGAGAAGTTGGCGGCTGCCGAATGGCATTTTGAGACGGAAGATAATGCCGACTTAATCCTTTTTGGTACATTGGATGAAAATAACGAGGTGCATAACGAAATCAGATTACCGGGATTCCTGAGCTTTTTGGCAGGAAGTTCTTTCGATTATGAAGTCATCGGTCTGAATGAAACGCCTGAAGATGAAAGACCTCCGCTCTGGATCCATTACTTGTTTGATCTAATGGTTTCGATCGGCTTCTACAGTATTTTCATTACAGGGTTGTTCATTCTTTTCTGGAAATGGAAGAAGCGGAATGAATGGAATAAGCCTCTGCTATGGGGGATCGTTGCGAGCGGTCCATTAGCGATGCTTGCGATCGAATTTGGTTGGATTTATGCGGAGGTGGGAAGACAGCCATGGATCCTTCGTGGGTATATGAAGGTGGCGGATGCGGCCACTAAAGCGGATGGAGTCGGATTGACATTCGCGATGTTCGTAGCTTTATATGTTCTTCTTGCCATCCTGTGTGTGGTTGTCCTGATCAAGATGTTCAAGAATAAACCTGCCGAAGCCGAATTGGAACAACGATTCCCGCGACGGTCTGCATAATCACAGGTTGAGCGATTTGAGAAAGTGTTCTGCTTATCAATAATGGGGGAGGACTGACAATGAGTTTGGAACTATTGGGGATCACGGTTTTATGGATCTTCCTTTATGGTTATTTAATTGTGGCATCAATTGACTTTGGTGCCGGTTTCTTTGCATTTTACGGTAGGTTGAGAAACAAGGAGCATACGTTGAACGCTCTGATCAGCCGCTATTTATCGCCTGTATGGGAAGTGACAAATGTCTTCTTCGTATTCTTTTTCGTAGGTCTTGTAGGTTTTTTTCCTGATACGGCTTATTACTATGGCACTGCGTTACTGATTCCTGGAAGCATTGCGATCATATTGCTGGCGATCAGGGGAAGCTTCTATGCATTTAATCATTATGGCTCGAAAGAAAATATTGTTTACCTTTTCCTTTATGGTGCGACAGGATTGTTGATACCTGCTTCGTTATCGACAGCATTGACGATTTCAGAAGGTGGATTCCTCCAAGTTACAGAAGGAAGTGTCAAATTCCTTGCAGGTGAATTGTTCAAAAGCCCTTATTCATGGAGTGTCGTCGTGCTTTCGATCGTGTCCGTACTATTTATCAGCGCAACCTTTTTAACGTATTATGCCGATCGGGCAGGGGACATTGATTCGAGAGAGCTGCTCAGGAAATTTTCGTTGTTTTGGAGTCCACCGACGATCCTGGCAAGTTTCTTGGTGTTCGTGGGCTTGAGAGAACATAATGGGGAACATTTTATGAATGCCCTCGATATTTGGTGGATGTTCGGCCTATCTTTACTCAGCTTTATCATTGCTTCGTTCTTGATTTATAAACGAAGAAAATTTGGGACAGCATTCCTCCTGGTGATGCTGCAGTTTTTCTTTGCGTTTTTCGGGTACGGGGCATCTCATCTTCCATATATATTGAAACCCTTCATAACGATTGAATCAAGTGTGACCAATGATACGATGGGGATCGCTTTGGTGATCGTTTTCATTGCGGGACTGCTTCTGCTCATTCCATCTTTATTCCTTTTGATGAGATTGTTTTTGTTTGATGCAGAGTATGTAAAAGGGAACAAATAGAGTCATTGAAGAATCATGATGTGCCAATACGGACGTCATGATTTTTTTGTTTTTTCACTTTATCGTTCTATCAGTAGAGGAACTTCGTGATAAAATAGTAGTATGATTACTGGAAAATCTGGGGGAATTTATAATGAAAAAAGAATTTGTAGTGATTGGATTGGGACGTTTCGGGGGAAGTATCGTACGTTCCCTGACAGAACAGGGGATGGAAGTGATGGCCATCGACCAGGATGAGGATAAAGTAAATGAGTTCTCTACGATTGCTTCTCATGCGGTCGTTGCCGATTCAACAGATGAATCCGTGCTGAAGAGCCTGGGTATTAGGAACTTTGATCATGTCATCGTAGCGATCGGCGATGATATTCAATCAAGTATATTAACGACGCTCATGTTGAAAGAAATTGGCGTGAAGAATATTACCGTCAAGGCACAGAATGACTATCATGAAAAAGTATTAAGGAAAATCGGGGCCAATCAAGTCGTGCATCCTGAACGCGATATGGGACGCAGGATCGCTCATAATATCGTATCAAATAACGTACTTGATTATCTTGAACTCTCGGATGAACATTCCATCGTTGAAATCGTAGCGAATGAACTTTTAGCAGGTAACACGCTGATCGACCTCGATATCCGAGCAAAGTACGGTATCAATATTGTTGCCATTAAACGGGAAAAGGACATCATCGTTTCGCCGCAGGCTGATGAACAAATCAGAGTGGGTGATATCCTGATCGTCATCGGTGCAGACACGGATATCAATCGATTCGAGAAGAAAGTCTTTTCCCTTTAGTACACAAAAAAAGAAAGGCTCAGTTTTCACTGAGCCTTTCTTTTTATTTTATTAAACTTCCATGATGATCGGTAGGATCATTGGACGTCTTTTTGTTTTTTCGTATAAGAATGGAGCCAACGTATCGGTGATTTCATTCTTGATTTCGGACCATTGAGAAGTTCTTCTTTCAAGGACCTTATTCAAATGCTTGCTGATCAAGTTCTGTGCTTCGTTGATGAGGTCCCCGGATTCTCGCATGTAGACAAATCCTCTTGAAATCAAGTCTGGGCCTGAAGCAATCTTGAATTCCTTCATATCGATGCTGACGACGACAATGACAAGTCCTTCTTCTGAAAGGATGCGGCGGTCTCGCAATACGATATTCCCGATATCACCGATTCCGCTACCATCGATATAGACATTGCCTGAAGGGATTTTGCCAGCAACCTGTGCTGAATCGCTGCTTAAAGCAAGCACTTCACCATTGTCCATGATAAAGCAATTCCCTTCCTGGACTCCACAATCGACACCGATCTGGGCGTGCATCTTCTGCATCCGGAATTCACCGTGAATAGGCATGAAGAATGTAGGGTTCATCAAGCGGAGCATCAGCTTCATTTCTTCCTGGCCGCCGTGACCCGATGTATGGATATCATTCAATGGACCGTGAATGACTTCCGCACCTGCACGATACAGTAAATTGATCGTGCGGTTAACGCTGATCGTGTTCCCTGGAATAGGGGAAGAAGAGAATACTACCGTATCACCAGGCTGAATTTGAATCTGGCGGTGAGTACCGTTTGCGATCCTTGACAATGCTGCCATCGGTTCACCTTGGGATCCTGTGCATAGGATGACGACCTCATTTGCAGGAAGCCTGTTGATTTGGCCGTGATCGATGAATGTATCCTTAGGAGCATTGATATATCCTAATTCCTGACCGATTGTGATGGCTGCTTCCATGCTGCGACCGAATACGGCCACTTTGCGGTTATGGTAGACAGCTGCTTCCACTACTTGTTGAAGGCGGTGGATATTCGATGCAAATGTAGCAAAGATGACACGTCCGTCAACTTTACGGAAGATATCATTGATGCTTTCTCCAACCTTGCGTTCGGACATTGTGAAGTTTGGAACCTCGGCGTTCGTACTGTCAGACAACAGACATAGCACGCCTTCCTTACCGATTTCAGCCATCTTGGCGAGGTTCGCGGGCTCGCCTACCGGTGTGAAGTCGAATTTGAAGTCTCCTGTGTGGACGACATTTCCCGGTGGTGTCTTCACTACGATTCCATAAGAATCCGGAATACTATGTGTTGTCCTGAAGAAGGTAACGGAAGTTTTGCGGAACTTGATCACATCATCTTCTTTGATGACATTCAGCTTTGCATTCCTTAATAAACCGTGTTCCTCCAACTTGTTCTTAATCAGGCCAAGGGCAAGTTTGCCTCCGTAGATCGGAATATTCAATTCGCGAAGAAGGTATGGAATCCCGCCAATGTGGTCTTCGTGACCATGAGTGACAAAGAGTCCCTTGATCTTATCCGCATTCTTTACAAGGTATGTGTAATCCGGAATTACATAGTCAATACCGAGCAACTCGTCCTCAGGGAACTTGATCCCTGCATCGATTAAAATGATTTCATCTTGAAATTGTACGCCGTATGTGTTTTTTCCGATTTCTCCCAAACCGCCAAGGGCAAATACTGCGGTCTGGTCATTTTTCACAAATTTCATCTACTTATTTCTCCAACTCGAAAGAATGGTGATTTTGTTCATACTCTAAAAAAGCGCCCTCTAGCTTTTGTACGAATTCGATGTTAAACGGTTTTTCTTTAAGTTTTTGGCGTACTTCTCGTTCTGATTCTGCTTCTACGTAAAGTGAATGAGTGCATTCGCGAACAGGCACTTCAGCTTTACTTTCTTGGTAAAATACTTTGAAAATCATGTTTTTTCTCTCTCCTTATCCGTTTTCAAAAAATCTAACTTTCATCTATGATAAAAAAGTTATCAACTATATAAATCGGGTACGTATGACTACCCGTGGTAATGAAGGATGGAAGTGTTCCCTTATATGGAATTGTCTCCCTGTCACTTCTAATATAAACAATAATAAAATGTAATCTACCATGTTAAAATTGAATATGTATGTTTTGATTATAAAGGATTCTTGCAAGTAAATAAAGTTTTACGAGGAAGTGGCGTTGAAAAAACGCTTTGTTCACATAGTCCTCAACCCGGATAGGGGTAGTAGGTACCGACAAACAAGAGGGACTGAAAACCAAAGGAGACGAAAATTCCCCTCTAATGGCTTCAGTCCCTAATCGTATAACATTCCTATTGTCTTTAAAAACTAGTGTCTAAGGGAGTCGGTCTAGGCAATCGTTTTTCTTCTGAGAATATCTTTCCACTGTTTTAAAAGCTTCTTTCTCAGCTTCTTTAACATATTGCTCACTCCTTATCATTAGTTTACCGAGAATGTCCGTTGAAGTAAAGGTGTAATGAGGCTAACGTCTCTATTGTCTTACTACTAGTGTACGGAATTTTCCGATTCTCTTACATGGATAAGTATGGTAATGAGGCGGAAATGGTTGTTTGACAATTAATTCTCAAAGGTTTACGTTATTAAGCGAATCAAATCGATATAGTTGTAAAAAGGAGATCACTCATGAAAAAAATAGTTTTCTTTGATATAGACGGAACCTTATTGGATCACGACAAAAAGCTGCCTGACGCAACGAAAAAAGCGATTAAAACACTTCAGGAAAATGGGACATATGTGGCGATTGCAACAGGAAGGGCGCCATTTATGTATGAAGGCTTGCGAAAGGAATTGGGGATAGAATCTTATGTTTCTTTTAACGGGCAATATGTCGTATTTGAAAATGAGGTCATCCATACAAATCCATTACAAGTAGAAAAGCTTGAAGAACTGCTAGAGGACAGTCATCGCTTTGGACACCCGGTCGTCCACTTGAATCATGAAACGATGAAGGCGAATCAAAAGCATCACCGGTACATTCAAGAAAGTATGGATAGTTTGAAATTTCCTCATCCTGGTTATTCTCCTGATTTTTATAAAGGCCGTGATATTTATCAGTCACTTCTTTTCTGTCAAGAAGAAGAAGAACACTTCTATAGGGAGAAATACAAGGGATTCACTTTTATCCGCTGGCACCAGTATTCCATGGATATCCTTCCAGGCGGGGGATCCAAAGCCGAGGGAATCAAGAAAATGATTGCCCGATTAGGATTCAGGATGGAGGACGTCTATGCATTCGGGGACGGTCTTAATGATATTGAGATGCTAGAGTCGGTAGGAACGGGTATTGCGATGGGCAACGCTGTGTCCGAGGTACAGAAGCATGCAAACATGATCACGAAGCCTGTGGACGAAGATGGGATTTATTACGGATTGAAGGAGCTCCAACTGATCTAATAGTGTATGAAGCTGGATTTAAGCTCTTCATCCCTTTGATATTTCAGATAGAAAAAACCGCATCCAGAACTGGTGCTTACCCCCGGAAGTTAGAGTTTTATTATGCAGCTGAATGGCTGGAGTGAGTTCGGTATTCGACAGGACTCATCCCAGCCAATTTTTCTTTTGACCGGTCATGATTGTACCAGTG
>NZ_JAIVAR010000005.1 GCF_020171925.1 Rossellomorea aquimaris | reverse complement strand
TTTATGTGAGTAAGATCCCTAGAAGATGACTAGGTAGATAGGTCAGAGGTGGAAGCATGGTGACATGTGGAGCTGACTGATACTAATCGATCGAGGACTTAACCACAAAGAGTCATTTTTAAATGAACAACGGCAATACCGGTAATCTTGACATCAATCCTTTATCTAGTTTTGAGAGAGCAAAAAAATCTCTTAAAAAGTACAAAAAAAGTCTTGAAAAAAACTTAAAAGACGATATAATAGTACTTGTCCTTAAAAAAGACATAAAAAATTGTCTGGTGACAATGGCGAAGAGGTCACACCCGTTCCCATGCCGAACACGGAAGTTAAGCTCTTCAGCGCCGATGGTAGTTGGGGGCTCTCCCCCTGTGAGAGTAGGACGTCGCCAGGCACATCATTCCGCAGTAGCTCAGTGGTAGAGCTATCGGCTGTTAACCGATCGGTCGCAAGTTCGAATCTTGCCTGCGGAGCCATATGGAGAGCTGTCCGAGTGGTCGAAGGAGCACGATTGGAAATCGTGTAGGCGGTCAAACACTGTCTCAAGGGTTCAAATCCCTTGCTCTCCGCCATAACATATTTACCTGGCCCGTTGGTCAAGCGGTTAAGACACCGCCCTTTCACGGCGGTAACACGGGTTCGAATCCCGTACGGGTCACCATTGAGTTTTTAAAGTAACTCAACATACATAACGGAGGATTAGCTCAGCTGGGAGAGCATCTGCCTTACAAGCAGAGGGTCGGCGGTTCGATCCCGTCATCCTCCACCATAGATTTTTGCGAAAGCAAAATATCTTACCATAAGAAAAGAGATTAAAGAACATTTTTTATCGTCGCGGGGTGGAGCAGTTCGGTAGCTCGTCGGGCTCATAACCCGAAGGTCGCAGGTTCAAATCCTGTCCCCGCAATACCATTGGTCTGGTAGTTCAGTTGGTTAGAATGCCTGCCTGTCACGCAGGAGGTCGCGGGTTCGAGTCCCGTCCAGACCGCCATTTTCAATAAATGGTTCAAATGAAGTTTCAATGGCTCAGTAGCTCAATTGGTAGAGAACGGTGAATAAGCTTCCCCGAGTAAACATCAGCGTACAGCTCGAGCAACTTCTTGAATAATCCTTCTGAGAGATGGACGATGGACAATCGGATCTTAATTTAGGAACGTAACATTAATAACGGCTCAGTAGCTCAGTTGGTAGAGCAATGGACTGAAAATCCATGTGTCGGCGGTTCGATTCCGTCCTGAGCCACCATATTTTATCACCTTGCCGGTGTAGCTCAACTGGTAGAGCAACTGACTTGTAATCAGTAGGTTGGGGGTTCAAGTCCTCTTGCCGGCACCATTCATTGGATGGAGGGGTAGCGAAGTGGCTAAACGCGGCGGACTGTAAATCCGCTCCTTCGGGTTCGGCAGTTCGAATCTGCCCCCCTCCACCATGATTTTTTGCGAAGCCTCAGCGGAGTAAAATAATCTTCCTTAACCTTTGCGCAGCGAAGCGGAGCAATATGCTTATATGCGAAGAGTAAGCAGTAAACAAATATTCATAGGGGCATAGTTTAACGGTAGAACGAAGGTCTCCAAAACCTTTGGTGTGGGTTCGATTCCTACTGCCCCTGCCAAACAACACGGCGATTGTGGCGAAGTGGTTAACGCACCGGATTGTGGTTCCGGCATTCGTGGGTTCGATTCCCATCAGTCGCCCCAACTTTTCACATCTTTATGAATGTGACATATACTATTATTGGGCTATAGCCAAGCGGTAAGGCATCGCACTTTGACTGCGACATGCGTTGGTTCGAATCCAGCTAGCCCAGTTTTTGCGGAAGTAGTTCAGTGGTAGAACACCACCTTGCCAAGGTGGGGGTCGCGGGTTCGAATCCCGTCTTCCGCTCCAATAATAAGGCGCCATAGCCAAGTGGTAAGGCAGAGGTCTGCAAAACCTTTATCACCGGTTCAAATCCGGTTGGCGCCTCCATATATGTATGCCGGTGTGGCGGAATAGGCAGACGCGCACGACTCAAAATCGTGTTCCTCACGGAGTGCCGGTTCGACCCCGGCCACCGGTACCATAAGCGGGTGTAGTTTAATGGTAAAACCTCAGCCTTCCAAGCTGATGTCGTGGGTTCGATTCCCATCACCCGCTCCAAGCATACATATACAAGACTTTCTCTTACTGAGAAAGTCTTTTTTCATTTTCAGAAGTGGCTAGACTGTTGATTTAGGAGGAGTGGCTAGCTTTTGTTGGGACCTACCTATGTTGAATGATTATCGTGAAATCGGTCCAATAAATGAAAAGTTGGTGCAATTATTTATGATCAGTTGCAATTACACTCCAACACACTACCATGACCTGCTTCAACTCGTGTATCCCCACCATCCAAAAGCATCAGATCGTCTTCAAATCATACTCATACCAGAATAAGAACCATTCCATACTTATTTTCCCCTAAAACTGCACCTAATCGTTTTCCACGACACCCACATCACCCAACCATCTTTTCACGCCACTGTCTAAACGACAAAACAACTAACCTCATCGCTGAAAGCTGCAAACCCCCAACCCAAAACAAACAATCACAAAGCCAACTACCCGAACCTTTTCCAAACCACCAACCCCAAGATTACACACGCGAACACCAATTGAAATCTTGCTCTATTCTTATTGCCGTCCATATAATCAAGCAGCATCTGGTGCACGGTCCTTACCAGCCAGAATATAAGAAGAAACGTCCAGCCAGTGGCATCATTAAAATAGTTGTCATCAAAGAAATAGATGAATGCCCCAAAAATGAGCAACACCTCAATTGTAGTGAAGACAATATTCAATCCTTTCCTCATTTCATTCACTCCTAGAAAGTTTTTACAGTATTCATACTACCATACCATCTTCCCTAAATGTGAGGGGGGATAAAATGAAGGGGTTGACTCCGACATCAGATAGTCAAAATAGTGCACCTTCTTTGTCAATTTTGTTGACCTCATTAAAAAAGGATCCCCGTTATAATAAAAGAAAGCGGTTACATTAAATGAGGGCGGTGATACATGTGGAACCTGGGATTCAGACCGGATCGGTAAAGACCCAAGCACAAATCAAGGCAGTATCGAAGAAGAAGTTTAAGTATAAGAGTTTGTTGACGTATGCTGCTTTTGTAGGACCTGCACTTATTTTTTTCCTTGTGATTCAAATTCTTCCCTTCTTGATGGGAGTCTATTATTCTTTCACTTCATGGAATGGAGTCAGTTCGGTTGTGGAGTGGGTAGGATTTGACAACTATAAACAGATATTTACGAATGATAAAACGTTCTTTAACTCGTTTATGTTTACGACGAAGTTCATGTTTGCGGCGGTTATCATCAGTAATCTCATCGGATTTGGGTTTGCTTTACTGTTAAATGCAGCTCTCAAGACACGTAATATCCTGAGAACGGTGTTTTTCATCCCGAATGTCATTGGCGGTTTACTACTAGGATTCATTTGGCAGTTTATCTTTGTAAAGGGGTTTGCGTCCGTTGGGAATATGACGGATATCGCATTCTTCAAGATGCCTTGGCTTGGAGATGAGAAGACGGCTTTCTGGGGGATCGTCATTGTGTTTGCATGGCAAATCAGCGGTTATATGATGGTCATTTATGTAGCGGCACTGCAAGGGGTGGATAATTCCCTTCTGGAAGCAGCGAAGATGGACGGGGCATCAAACTGGACGCTCCTGACGAGGATCATCATCCCATTGATTCTTCCGGCATTCACAATTTGCTTTTTCCTCACGATTTCGATGGCGTTCAAAATCTTTGATTTGAATATCTCGTTAACTGGGGGAGGACCTTTCAACTCGACTCAGTCAGTCGCGATCAATATTTATCAGGAAGCTTTCCAAAATAATCGTTATGGTCTAGGAACGGCGAAGTCCATTTTATTCTTTGTCGTCGTAGCGATTTTCACCACGGTTCAAGTGATGTTCACGAAGAAGAAGGAGGTTGAGGCATAATGGGCAATCGGTATACAAAGAAGACGTTTGTACTTGAGATTATCGGTATTGTGCTGGGTCTCATCTTCTTGATTCCTTTTTACTTCGTTTTGATCAATTCCGTTAAGCCGTTTGCTGCGATTCTCATTGATGCTGCAGCGTGGCCGAAGGAATTCATGTTTTCTAATTATGCGAAAGTATGGGAAGTGATTAACTTCCCAAGGGCATTCTGGAATTCTCTGGTCATCACGGTGGCGAGCAACATCGGGTTGGTCGTGATTAGTTCGATGGCTGCTTGGAAGATGGTACGGACACCGGGCAAGTTCAGCAAGATTTTATTTGTCATCTTTGTCTCAGCGATGGTCATCCCGTTTCAGACCGTGATGATTCCGTTGATGAAGCTCGGAGGGGCATTGAATCTGACGAATAGCATTCCTGGTCTGATCATCATGTACTTCGGGTTCGGGGTTCCATTATCACTGTTCTTATTTCACGGTTTTGTGAAAACCGTTCCTGTCGAGATCGAGGAGTCAGCGATGATTGATGGCTGCAGCCAGTTCGGTGTGTTCTGGAGAATCGTATTCCCTCTCTTGAAGCCGATCACAGTCACCGTCATCATCCTGAATACACTATGGATCTGGAATGACTATCTGCTTCCTCTCCTTGTATTACAGGATGCAGAGCTGCGCACCATTCCGCTGGCAGCAAGCTCTTTCTTTGCACAGTATACGAAGCAATGGGATATGGGGCTTGCGGCGCTGATGCTTGGTATCGCACCGATCATTGTATTCTTCCTATTCCTGCAGAAACATATCATCAAAGGGATTGCTTCGGGGTCCATCAAGTAGATATAAAGGTTCTGTCATTCACACAGGACTTTATATACAATAAAACTATATCAGGGAGGTCAAACCATTTATGAAACGCATTCTTTTATTACTTTCATCTTTTGTTCTTGTATTTGGGATCATTGCAGGTTGTTCGTCGAAAGAATCGTCATCAGGAAGCGACGGGGATTCTAAGTCGGGGGATGACGTTGTCACTCTAAACCTGTTCCAATTTAAAGTGGAAATTGCGGATCAGCTTCAAGAGATGATCAAGGAATTTGAAGCAGAACATCCAAACATCAAGGTGAAACTTGAAACAGTTGGTGGAGGGGCCGATTACGGTGCTGCACTAAAGGCGAAATTTGCTTCCGGGGAAGAGCCGGATATCTTCAACAACGGTGGATTCAAAGAGCTTGAGCTTTGGAAAGAGAAGTTAGCGGATCTTTCTGGTGAGCCATGGGTAGAGCATGTTCTACCAATCGGTAAAGTGCCGATGACGGCTGAAGACGGTAAGCTTTATGGTATGCCTGTTAATCTAGAAGGCTATGGATTTGTTTACAATAAGGATTTATTTGAAAAAGCGGGTATCAAAGAGGCTCCAAAGACAATTGATGAACTGAAGGATGCTTCTAAGAAACTTGAAAAAGCAGGCATCACTCCATTCTCAGCTGGTTACGGAGAATGGTGGGTAATCGGTCAGCATTTATTGAACATTCCTTTTGCACAGCAAGATGATCCTGAAGCATTCATTGCTGGTCTTTACGATGGATCTGAAAAGATCATAGGAAATGAGAAGTTCAAGCAATTCAAGGAAGTACTTGATACTGAGCTAAAATATGCGAACGATAATCCGTTGACAACGGACTACAACACGCAAGTGACGCTATTCGCTTCTGGTGAAACGGCGATGCTTCAACAAGGTAACTGGACTGAGAATATGATCACTGAGATCAACCCGGATATCAATATGGGCTTCCTGCCGATTGCATTGAACAATGAAGAAAGTGCAAACAGTCTTCCTGTCGGTGTACCGAACAACTGGGTATTGAACAAGAACTCTGAGCACCTTGAAGAAGCGAAAACATTCTTGAACTGGATGGTTTCGTCTGAAACAGGAAAACGATATGTCACTGAGGAATTTGCCTTCATCCCGGCATTCGATAATATCGAGCCTGCAGGACTTGGTGATCTCGGAACTTCCATTCTTGATTACTCAAAAGAAGAGAAAACGATTCCTTGGACTTGGTTCATGTGGCCAGATGGGGCAAACAAAGAGTTCGCAGCAGCGATCCAGGAATACGCTGCAGGAAAAATCGATTATGATACTTTACTTGAGAGATTCCAACAATCTTGGGATAACTTGAAGTAAAACAGAATATGAGGGAAGCATGTCTTTAAGAGGCATGCTTTCTGTCTATTCTTCTGCTGCTTAGGGTCATCTGTGATTTTGTTAGAAAACTAGCATTATTTCGAAAAAATCCTTCATGTATGTACAAGTAGGTATTATACTAGGGATAAGCAATGTGTGGAGGTATTGTCCCTCATGTTAAAGACTAGTATTCGCAATAAGCTGATCATCCTCCTCATGATTACGACCATCGTTCCTTTTGGGAGTTCAATCATCATCACATATTTGTACACGAAGAATTCGATTGAGGATCAAGTGGTGGCAGAGAGTAGGAATTTGTTGTATCAGGGTAAGGTCAACTTGGAAAGTTATATCAATGAACTGAACGACTTAACATTATCACTCTATAATAATCCTGATTTCATCAATTATATGAGGAATCCTGGTCAAGGAAACGATTATTTGACGATCGGCATTGTCAAGAATGTGGTCCAAACCCTTTTATACACAGGGGATACAATCAACGGAGTGACGATTTCTTTTAAGGAAGAAGACAGGATGATTTCAGCAACGAAGCGATCGACCGTCGTTTTTTCAAAAAGAAGGAATGACAGGGATATGGATGCCTTTCTTAGGGCCGAGCGAAGTCCTTACAATATGTATATTGAGCCGAATGATCCTCAGCAGGAAAAGGAAATCCGACGTTCGAAAAATATCATCACTGTACATAGAGCTTTCAGGAATATCCCAGATGATGACGTGCTTGCATATATTTCGCTGGATATATCCCCGGATAAGATCATCGACTTAAGCCGAAATCTCTATACACCGGACTCTGAAGAATTCTATTTATTGACTCCTGAAGGGGATATGATCTACAGCTCTGACCTTGAAGTCTCGGATGATAAGAATAACCAGAAGTGGATCAAGCGGATTGTAGATGGCAAAGAAGTCGCCGGGACGCTTGAATGGAAAGAAGATAATTTCAACGGGGTCATCATGTACGATCAGCTGCCCGCATCGGCAGGAGGGTGGATCCTTGCAAAACGAGTCAGTTATGCGAACCTTTACGAAAGCGCCTTCAGTGTGGCGAAGATCAATATCCTATTCGGCATCCTCGGATTGACGCTTGTCGTTCTTGCCACCCTTTTCGTTTCATTTAAAATCACATCACCGATCCGTGTGCTTTTGAGGAATATTCAGCAAGTGGAAAAAGGGAATATGGATGTACAATTCCCTGTATTCGGTTCAGATGAAATCGGGTTACTCGGATACAGGTTTCAACAAATGATTGAAAGGATCAATACGCTGATCAACCGGGAGTATAAGCTGGAAATTGAGAATAAAAGCAACCAACTAAAAGTGCTTCAATCACAGATCAATCCTCACTTCCTTTATAATGCCCTTCAGTCGATCGGGACGATAGCGTTAAAGAATAAAGTCCCTCAGGTGTATACGCTCATTACGCATCTTTCAAAAATCATGAGATACGGGATGAACATGGAAGAGGATTTGGTTCCCTTGGATAAGGAAATCAATTACACTAAAGCATTCCTGCTTCTCCAGAAGGAACGATTCGGCGAAAATCTCCAATACAGCATAGAGGTGGATGATTCAGTTAAGGAGGTTGTCGTTCCGAAGATGATTCTTCAGCCGATCATTGAGAATTATTTCAAGCATGGGTTCGACATTCGGGATGGGATCGGAAAGATTCATCTGAGTTGCATGAAAGAAGAGGAAATGCTTGCGATCACCATAAAGGATAACGGCATCGGTGTGAAGGAGGAACGATTAGAGGAGATCTATGAACATTTTCGTGCAGCAGCCTTGAATAAGACTGGGGAAGCCACGAATATCGGATTGAAAAATGTATACGTGAGGCTGAAGCTTTATTATGACGAGGCAGCCGAGTTACTTCTTGAGAATCTTGATGAAGGAGGTTTCAAAGTTACGATGAAGCTGCCGATTAAGAGGGAAGGTGAAGCGAATGAAAGCAATCATCATTGACGACGAAAGACATGTGCGTGAAGGATTACTTTTATTAGCGGACTGGGAGCGATTCGGAATCGTCACCATTCTCGAGGCAGAGGATGGGGAACAGGCGAAGAGCTTGATCACAGAACACAGGCCGGAAATCATCTTTACGGATATGAGGATGCCGAGGCTTGACGGGATTAATCTTCTAAAGTGGCTCCATTCATCGGATATCAAAAGTAAGACGATCGTAGTGAGCGGTTACGATGATTTTGACTATATGAGAAATGCCATTCACTATAATAGCTTTGATTATATCCTGAAGCCGATCGAACCCGATATTCTCAATGAGACGTTGGAAAAAGCCGTGAATGAATGGAAGGAACAAGCCCGTACAAGAAAGTTCCTGGTCAATGAAAACCGTGTAGTCAATGAAGTGAAGCCGCTTTATTGGGATCGGCTGTTTTCAACTCTGTGCAGGACGGATTCGAACAGTGAAGCTGCAGTAGAGAAGATTCGAACGGAGTATGAAGTACCATTCCTTCAAGTTCAGAAGACGATCGCACTGATCAGGATCAAGCCTATCGTCATGAAATCATTCCATGGCGATGAAGACCTCGCCTTCTTCACCGTGACCAATATAGGGAATGAGCTGTTGAGAAAGAACAATGATGGCGTTTGTTTCAGGAACATCCACAAAGACGGGGAGCTCGTCATCCTTTTCTGGAATGATAAGAACATCGCGTACTTACTGGATCAAGTCTATTCGCTAATTTACCAGTTCAGTAAAGTATGCACATCGGTTGCTTTAGGTAAACCATCGAGGAACATACTGGAGGCCTATTCATCCGCTTTGGAAGGGTATATGCGGCATGATTTAACAAAAGTAGAAAAAATCATTGCTTCCGAGACGGAATCCAGACCACTACTGCATTTGCTCGACTATTCCAATGAATTGAAATGGGCCATCAAGACAGGGAATCCAGCTGGTGTGGAATCACGGCTTCAAGAAATTTTTCACACGCTTGAAAGCCATCACACACTCTCGTTGGAGCAAATCGATGTGTGGGAAAATCAATTTGAAATACTCCGGAATAATTGGTTGAAAGAATATAAGATTGAGAGCTCATCCCCATTTTCCCCCGGGACAGACTACTGGAGGGAGGATGGTACAGTTTCTTTCAGGCGTTTCAAGGAAGAGAAGATAAGGGAGTTCAACGAGTTGGTGGAAGCGCTGACATCGATGAAGTATCAAAAAGAGAAAACCAATATGCAACAGATTGAAGAGTACTTGCAACAGCACTACCAGGAGGACGTGACCCTCCAGGAAATCGCAGATACGTTCTTCTTGAGCAGGGAATACATTTCAAGGAAGTTCAAACAGGAATATAAGCATACGGTCATCGACTATTTGACCCACATCCGATTGGATAAAGCGATGAAGTTATTGGAGAATCCCTATCTGAAAATATATGAAGTCGCTTATGGAGTCGGGTACGGGAACGAGAAATACTTCAGTAAAGTCTTCAAAAAACAAGTCGGGATGACACCGAATGAATATAGGCAATCCCTTTCTACTAAATCATAAAAGCGGAGGTTGAAATCATGATAAACGTTACGGTATGGAATGAAAATCGACATGAGCAGAAAAGTGAAAAGGTGCGTGAAGTATATCCTAAAGGGATCCATGGACAAATCGCATCTTTCCTCGAGGGAGAATCCTTTAAGGTGAGGACAGCCACGCTTGATGAAGAACAGCACGGACTGACCGATGAGGTGCTTCAATCGACGGATGTCCTTGTTTGGTGGGGGCATATCGCTCACGAAGAAGTGTCGGATGATGTGGTGGAAAAGGTGAAGCAGCGTGTCCTTGACGGAATGGGATTGATTGTTCTGCATTCCGGTCACTTTTCAAAAATTTTCAAAGAGCTGATGGGGACGTCCTGTGATTTGAAATGGCGGGAAGCCGATGAAAAAGAGCGCATCTGGATTGTCGATCCAAGTCATCCAATCGCTGCAGGCCTTGGGGAAACCATCGAGCTTGAAAAAGAAGAAATGTACGGTGAGCATTTTGACATCCCGGCACCCGACCAGCTGGTGATGGTGAGCTGGTTCGAAGGTGGGGAAGTGTTCAGGAGCGGCTGTACGTATCAGCGCGGCAACGGCAAGATCTTCTACTTCCGTCCGGGTCACGAAACATATCCGACTTATTATAACCGTGAAGTCCAGAAAGTGATCATCAATGCCGTTGAATGGGCAAAGCCTGTTGGGCGCAACAGACCTGTTTACGGAAATGCAAAGCCTCTGGAAGAAATCAAAGCGAAGGGTGAAAAGGAGGAAGTAAAATGAGTTCATTAAAAATCGGGGTCATCGGCTGTGGAAGCATCGCTCAACACCGTCACCTGCCTGAATATGAGAGTAATAAAAATGTAGAGATCGTGGCGGTTTGCGACATCGTGGAGGAACGTGCCAGGAAGACGGCTGAAAAATACGGGGCCGAAGCCTATACGAGCTATAAAGAACTTCTTTCCAACCATGAAGTGGAAGCCGTCAGTGTATGTACGCCGAACTATTTACATGCACCGATCTCGATTGCCGCACTGAATGCGGGTAAGCACGTACTGTGTGAAAAGCCGATGGCAACATCGGCGGAAGAAGCGGAGAACATGATTGCAGCTGCCGAGAAGAGCGGAAAGAAATTGATGATTGCACACAATCAGCGCTTTGTTCCTTCACACCAGAAGGCGAAAGAGCTGATCGAGAAAGGTGAAGTCGGCAAGATTTACAGCTTCCGTACAGCATTCGGCCACGGCGGCCCGGAAGGATGGAGTGCGGACGGCAAAGACAGCTGGTTCTTTAAAAAGGATGAAGCGTTCATCGGCGCGATGGGGGATCTCGGTGTCCATAAGACCGATTTGCTTCGATATGTGCTGGGTGAAGAATTCGTGGAAGTCGGGGCATTTGTTGAAACCAGCGCAAAGGAAAATGCCGATGTGGACGATACCGCGGTATGTGTGCTGAAAACAGAAAGCGGAACGATCGGGACCCTTGCAGCCAGCTGGTCGTACGTGTCGAAAGAAGACAACTCCACGATCATTTACGGAGAAAAAGCGATTCTCCGTTTAGAGGATGATCCGGTTCATTCATTGGTTGTGCAATACGCAACAGGTGAAGTCGTCAGATATGAACTTGGCGGCATCCAAACGAATGATGATGAGGGTCAGACGAACTCACGTGTGATTGATCAGTTTGTACAGTCCGTTCTCGGGGACACCGAACCACCAGTAAGCGGGAGGGAAGGAATGAGGTCCCTGCAGGTCGTGTTATCGGCACTCCAATCAAATGAAACGAAAACCATCGTAAAACTGTAACCTGAGGTGAATGCAGCATGTCAAAGCTTCGAATGGGAATGATCGGGGTCGGGGGAATCGCCCAAAGCCGTCATATCCCAACGTTTATAAAATTATCCGATACGGTATCACTGGAAGCGGTCAGTGATATCAACGCATCGACGGCAGAAACCGTCGCTAAAGAGTTCGATATCCCGAGGGTCTTCTCAGACTACCGTGACATGTTCGAACATGTCGATGCCGTCACAATCTGTACGCCGAATAAATTCCACAGTGAAATAACGATAGCGGCGCTTCAAGCAGGTGTCCATGTATTCTGTGAAAAACCGATGGCGATGACGCCTGAAGAATGCCAGGCGATGATCGACGCCTCCAAGAAATCAGGGAAAGTATTGGCGATAGCCTATCACTACCGGTTCATGAAAGATTCAAGGGCGGCGAAACGATTCATCGATGCAAACGAAATCGGTGAGCCGATCGTGGCAAGGGCAAGGGCCATCCGGAGACGAAAGGTTCCGGGATGGGGCGTATTCACGAATAAGGAGCTGCAAGGAGGCGGAAGTCTCATCGATTACGGCTGCCACTTCCTTGACCTGTCACTCTGGTTACTCGGGAGCCCGAAGCCTGTTGAAGTGACCGGCACAGCCTACAACAAGCTCAGCAGGATCCCTGGGGAAGTCAACCAGTGGGGAGACTTCGACCGTGAGAACTTTGAAGTCGATGATCATGTGACCGCCTATATCAAGTTTGATAACGGCGCATCGATGCTCTTTGAAACATCGTGGTCGGCCAATGTGAAGGGTGATGAAGAAAGCTTGAGTATATCCGGGGAAACGGGCGGTATCGACCTTTTTCCTCTACACATCAATCAGATGAAGCACGGCATGCTTTTGAACAGTGAAGCCGACTGGATTCCAGGTGAGGAGGATCCAAGTCTTCCTCAAGCGGCAAACTTCATTAATAGCTGCCTTGGTCTTGAAGAGCTGATCGTCAAGCCGGAAGAAGCGATGACTGTTTCCGTAATCGTCGATGCGATTTATAAAAGCAGTGAAACACGTCAAAGTATCACATTGAACTAGGAGGAAGCACAGATGAAATTAGGTGTATTTACCGTATTATTTTCTCAAAAGAATCTCGATGAAATGCTCGATTACGTGAAGGATGCAGGCTTGAATGCGGTCGAAATCGGAACCGGGGGTTATCCGGGCAACGCGCATTGCGACCTTGATGCCCTTTTGGAAAATGAAGAAATGCGTGTCGAGTACCTGCAAAAAGTTACGTCCCGCGGACTTGAAATCAGTGCCTTCAGCTGTCACGGCAACCCGATTTCACCAGATGCTGCTTTTGCGGAAGAATCCCATGCTGCCCTCGAAAAAACAATCAAGCTAGCGGGTGTCATGAATGTCCCTGTCGTCAATTGCTTCTCGGGAACGGCTGGCGATCATGAAGGTGCCAAGCATCCAAACTGGCCGGTCGCTCCATGGCCGAATGAATACGGTGATATCCTCACGTGGCAATGGGAAGAGAAGTTGATCCCTTACTGGAAGAAGATGGGACAGCTTGCGGAAGAGCACGGTGTGAAAATCGGCCTCGAGCTGCACGGTGGCTTCCTTGTTCATACACCGTACACGCTCCTGAAGCTAAGGGAGGAAACATGCGATGCAATCGGTGCCAACCTCGACCCGAGTCACCTCTGGTGGCAAGGAATCGATCCGGTTGCAGCAATCAAGATCCTTGGAAAAGAAAATGCAATCCATCACTTCCATGCGAAGGACACGTATATCGATCAAGATAACGTCAATATGTACGGCCTGACCGATATGCAGCCGTATGGAAACATCCAGACCCGTGCATGGTCGTTCCGTTCAGTCGGATGCGGTCACAGCCTTCAGGAATGGTCCGACATGATGAGTGCGCTCCGTACGTTTGGCTACGACTATGTCGTCAGCATTGAACACGAAGACCCGATCATGTCGATCGAAGAAGGATTCGCGCGTGCGGTCAAGAACCTGAAATCGATCCTGATCGAGGAACAGCCTTCGGATATGTGGTGGGTGTAGGGATGAGAGAGGACCCTTTTGGGGGTTCTCTTTTTTGTTTTGGGTTGGTTAAGTGCGTATGTGGAGTGGGAGAGGGGGATGGGAATGGGTGTTGTTGTGTTCCATTATTTGGTAAGTGACTGAATAAATTCGATTTCTCGAAGATTTTTGGTGCTTTCTCGAAGAATATAGGTGGAGACTAAAAGATTATTAGCTTTTTCTCGAAGATTAGTGCTTGAAATTAAAAGATTATTGGATCTAACCAGTGAAGAGAGACTATTTTTACATGAAATCGTCAAAATGTCACGCTGGGTATTTCCTTAATTTAGTAAGTGACGGAATAAATTCGATTTCTCGAAGATTTTTGGTGCTTTCTCGAAGAATATAGGTGGAGACTAAAAGATTATTAGCCATTTCTCTAAGATTAGTGCTGGAAATTAAAAGATTAATGGATCAAACCAGTGAGGAGAGACTATTTTTACAAGAAATCGTCAAAAGGCCACGCTAAAAATTACCTTAATTTGGTAAGTGACTGAATAAATTTCGATTTCTCGAAGATTTTTGGTGCTTTCTCGAAGAATATAGGTGGAGACTAAAAGATTATTAGCCATTTCTCGAAGATTAGTGCTTGAAATTAAAAGATTAATGGATCAAACCAGTGAGGAGAGACTATTTTTACAAGAAATCGTCAAAATGTCACGCTGTATATTTCCTTAATTTGGTAAGTGACGGAATAAATTCGATTTCTCGAAGATTATCGGCGCTTTCTCGAAGAATATAGGGGGAAACTAAAAGATTATCACCTGTTTCTCGAAGATTCTTGCTCCAAACTAAAAGATTTTTGATGTAATCAATGGTCAAAGCTCAGTTTCGTGGAGAAACGGTCCCAAAAAAGCTGTAACTTTAGAGAATTTCAGTGCCGTGCTTTATTTTACATAAGAAAATGTCCCCGCTCCAAGTTCAAACCCCCTCATTCCATAAAAAATAACCCGGTCAACCATCAACAATTGGCTCCCAGGTTATTCATCATGTTCCTAATCAACATATCAGGCCAGAACTCACCAGGCCTGCACTCATCAGGACCTCATCCACCAGGCCAGAACTCATCAGGACCTCATCCACCAGGCCAGAACTCATCAGGCCCTCACCAATCAGGCCCTCATTCATCCAACCCCCATTCACCCTCCAACCACTCGGCAAGTACCTTCTCCACCATGAATCCCGATAAACATATCCATTAAAGAGTTTGTCAGCTTCTCACCTTCTGAAACAGGGAGGGAAGGCCTCAAGAAGATGATTTGTACTGCATCGGTCGTTCCATTTCCCACCGGGGCGCGATTGGAATCGACGAATGGGCTGCCGAAAGGGCCATCCTCATCGGCGGCAATGATCAAGTCCTCCAGGGAGTTTTCCCGTCCGTTCAGCCCAACATAGGTTTCATCAGTCCGGCCAATACGCAGCTGCAAGGCATCCCCCTTGAGCTGCCCACGATCATAGATTCCGATCGGCACCTCGTACTGTAAGGAGAAAAAGTTGTTCAAATCGATTGCTGAGTTGATGGTGGAGAGATAGTTCTGCTTTTTGACGCGGCGGTAAAGTGCCTCGGCCGAGTGACGGTAGCGGTTTGGGTCTTTACCTGTTTTCTTGAAGACATCCCGCCACTCGGCTACGCCTCTGATGCTGGTTACATTTTTATCTTGAAGGTCGAAGAAAATGGATTCCTGAAATAGCTGTAGTCTTCCTTTCAGCATTTGAGGGGAATCTCCGACTTCGATATTATGGTATTGGATCAAACCAATCTTGAAATCCGGTATCTTGGATGTGATCGATGCATCTATTGTCATTTCCATTATTTTTCCTCCACATTTTGTTTCAAATAGTTTATCATAATACTCGGACTTAATCATTTTAGACGAATTTTCATTACTATATATAAGGAAAGGAGGCAGGACGCCTTGGATTTTGATCAGTTGAAGAAGGATATCATCGATTACAGCAAACAGATTGGCATTGATAAGATCGGCTTCACTACCGCTAACACGTTTTCTGAAATGAAAAATAGGTTGATCCGGCAGGAGATGTTCGGTTATCAATCGGGATTCGAAGAAAAGGACATCGAGAAGCGGGTCGATCCTTCCCTTATATTCGATGGGCCGAAATCGATCATTAGCATTGCTCTTGCCTACCCTTCCAGGATGAAGGATGCCCCTCAAAGTAAGCGAGGCGAAAGACGAGGTATTTTCTGCAGGGCTTCATGGGGGACCGATTATCATCATGTGTTGAGAGATCGCTTGAAGAAGCTGGAAGAATATATTGTGTCCCGAGTGCCCGAGGCCCGTTTTAAATCCATGGTCGATACAGGGGAGCTTGTTGACCGGGCGGTTGCTGAGCGCGCCGGGATCGGTTGGAGCGGAAAAAATTGCAGCATCATCACGCCTGAATTCGGATCTTATGTGTATCTGGGGGAAATGGTGACGAATCTTCCGTTTGAACCGGATGAACCAATGGAGGATCAGTGCGGGACTTGCAACAAATGTGTGGACGTCTGTCCGACCGGAGCGCTTGTTGAGGGCGGACAGCTGGATGCGCAGAAATGCATCGCCTTTTTGACACAGACGAAAGGGTTCCTTGCAGATGAGTACCGGGTGAAGCTCGGAAATCGCTTATACGGATGTGATACGTGTCAGACCGTTTGTCCGGAAAATAAGGGGATGGACTTTCATTTTCATGAAGAAATGGAGCCCGATCCAGAAATTGCGAAGCCACTGTTAAAGCCGCTGCTGACGATCAGCAACCGTGAATTCAAGGAGAAGTATGGCCATGTATCAGGTTCCTGGAGAGGCAAGAAGCCGATTCAGCGGAATGCCATCATCGCGCTTGCGCATTACAAGGACGATACCGCGATTGAAGAATTGATCCATGTGATGAAAAAAGACGTGAGACCCGTCATGCGCGGGACATCTGCCTGGGCATTGGGCAAAATTGGCGGGGACGAAGCAGAAGAAGCTTTGTTAAGGCAAAAGGAAATCGAAAAAGATGAAGAAGTGCTGGCCGAAATTCAAAAGGGCATCGAGCTGCTTGCTTCAGACATATGATAGGGATGGATCCGGTCAAAGACGGATTCATCCTTTTTTGTTTTGAAGAGGGTCCTTCCCTCATAGAAATAAGAGTGAGGAGGGAAGGCGATGATCAGACAGCTTCTGATGGATCGAATCAATCATGTAATCAGTGAATATACAACCCGGGGACAAACCGATTTTCAACATGAGAAAGTGAAACGGAAAAAAGATTTATTCCAGCGGCGGAATGCAGAAATCGTCAAGGTGGAGGCGTCGGGAATGGTGCGGGAGATCAAGGAGCAACCGGATGACACCAGTTCCGTTCTTTACGATGTCCATTATAAATATTTAGTGAAGCAAGGTTCGTTCTTTTATCTTGAAGAAGAGGTGGAGAATAGGAGAGCGGTCTATTATGATGGCCATCTTTATGACGATGGGGAAGTTCCTGTCACCGTGGACGAACTTAGTTCATTGGATGATCCGCCTGCACACAACGAAGAAGACAGGGTTTCTTATCAATACGACCGTTTGAGTGCGGTTCAGTACGCAGAAAAGTGGTGGAACACGTATAATCCCGCTTACCGGAAGTTTGAAAATGACTGCACGAATTTCATTTCCCAATGCCTGCATGCCGGGAATGCCCCTATGAGGGGATACCCTTCGCAGGGGAAAGGCTGGTGGATGAGGGGGAATAGCTGGAGTTACAGTTGGACGGTTGCAAACTCCATGAGGCTTCATCTGCCCGCATCGACGATCGGGCTTCGTGCCAGGGAAGTGGGGAGCCCCCATAAGCTGAAGCTTGGGGATGTCATTTGCTATGATTTTGAAGGGGATGGCCGTTTCGATCATACAACCATTGTGACAGGGCGTGATGCAGACGGGATGCCTCTCGTGAATGCACACACCTTCAATAGCCGGATGAGGTATTGGAAGTATGAAGACTCCACTGCCTATACCCCTAACATCAAATACAAGTTTTACACAATCATCGATGATCGTTAAGTATTGTCCTCCCGCCGAGAAATGGTATAATGTCACATAGAGTTTTATGAATGAGGTGACATACATGGGAGTACATGTTGTATTATATCAACCAGAAATTCCAGCAAATACGGGAAATATCGCAAGAACATGCGCGGCAACCGATACGACGCTGCATTTGATCCGTCCCCTCGGGTTTTCAACAGACGATAAAATGTTGAAAAGAGCGGGGCTAGACTATTGGCAGCACGTCAAGATCGTGTACTATGACTCACTAGATGAATTTTTCCAGAAGAATGAAGGCGGGGAGTTTTTCTACTTGACCAAGTATGGCAAGATCCCGCACTCTGATTTTGATTACAGCGTGGAGGATAAGGACTACTTCTTTATCTTCGGACGGGAAACAACGGGCCTTCCGGATGATGTGATCGAGAATAATCTGGACCGTGCACTTAGAATTCCGATGAACGAGAACGTCCGTTCATTGAACCTTTCCAACACGGCAGCGATCCTGGTATACGAAGCCCTCAGGCAGCGCAATTATCCGGGACTTCACAGGGAATTGCCGAAGTGATCGAAAAGGGATGAGAATCATATGATTTTCATTCCTTTTTTTATTTGGCTTATACTATAGAAAAAGAGGCTTTGAAGGAGAATGATCTATGAACCAGACAATTGAAACCATCTTGAATCATCGTTCGATCCGCCATTTTAAAAATGAACCACTGACGGACGAAGAGATCACCACGATCGTTCGGAGTGCGCAGGTTGCGAGTACGTCAAGCTATATTCAAGCATACACGATCATCGGGGTGAAGGATCCCGCTAAAAAGAAGAAGCTTGCGGAGCTTGCAGGAAATCAGAGCTATGTAGAAGAAAATGGTCATTTCTTTGTGTTCTGCGCTGACTTATTCCGTCATGAGCAGATCGGAAAATGGGAGGACGCCGATGTGATCCCGTCATTGGAAAGCACGGAAAAATTCATGGTCGCCCTGATCGATGCTTCCCTTGCCGCTCAGAATGCATCGATTGCTGCTGAATCCATGGGGATGGGCATCTGCTACATAGGAGGAATCCGGAACGACCTCGAAGCCGTGAGTGAAGTGCTCGGACTTCCCGAGCGCGTCATCCCGTTATTCGGACTGGCTGTCGGGTATCCGGCTTCAGATTCAAGTGTGAAGCCGCGTCTGCCGCTCGGAGCCGTTTATCATGAGGATGCGTACATGGCTGATGAAGCCCGGATGAAAGCGGAATTGGACCAATATGACGAAACGATTTCTTCCTATTATCACGAACGCACCGGCGGGAAACGATCCGACCGCTGGACCGGACAGATGGCAGCCATGCTGTCGGCGAAGAAGCGGATGTATATGAAGGAGTTTGTTGAAAAGCGTGGGTTTGATAAAAGGTAACGAATTTGACGATGAGGATTATAGGCAAGGAGCATGATGTTAGCTCCTATTAAAAGAAGCAAAAAACCCCTTAAAAGCACATGCTTTAAAGGGGTTTTTGCAATGAATTAGTTTGAACCTGGCTTGTCGTTATATCCAGCAGTGAAGATTGCTGTAAGGAACGCAGCAGTCACACCTAAAATGATGATTGTACCCATAATTGGTATACCTCCAGTTTCATATTCCACAGTCTGTCTTTAGTATAGCCTATTTTATGAAAGTTGTGAACGAAAGATGGATATTTTTGTGACAATTTCATAAAGAACTATTCCTTCTCCCTGATGAAAACCGTAAGCGCTATCAGCTGTGTCCGGCTGAAAAATCCGGGAACGGACCGACAAGCAGATCGATCCACTTGATCTCTGATTCAGCAGCACGTTCAGCCTTTTTTCCATAAAGCTTGGTGAAGAAATCCATCTTCTTAACATGTTCGGGTGAACAAGCGCATAGAGTATATTAATCGTCTCTCATTAAGCGACAGGGGGAGGTCCTTATGGATATCTTAAAAAAAGTTGAACATTACCGTGAAGAAGAAGTGAAACTGAAATGGGAAGGGACGTTTGCTCAGTATTTGGAGTTGTTAAGAGAAAAGCCTTGGATTGGTCAGTCGGCTCATTCGAGAGTCTATAATATGATCAAGGATGCTGGAGTGGAAGAAGTAGATGGGAAAAGACGATATAAATTCTTCAGCAATCAATTATTTGGCTTGGAAGAGGCACTCGAGAGACTGGTTGAGGAGTATTTTCATCCTGCTGCTAAACGATTAGACGTGAGAAAGAGAATCCTATTGTTGATGGGGCCGGTCAGCGGTGGTAAATCGACGCTTGTGTCCATGCTGAAACGGGGTCTGGAGCAGTATTCACGCACAGACCGTGGAGCCATTTTTGCCATTAAGGGATGTCCGATGCATGAGGATCCACTTCATTTGATCCCTCAGCATTTACGTGAGGATTTCCATGGGGATTACGGAATCCGTATTGAAGGGAATTTGTCACCTTTAAATACGATGCGCCTGGAGAAGGAATACCAGGGAAGAATCGAAGATGTACAGGTGGAAAGAGTCTTCTTCTCCGAAGACAAACGTGTCGGGATCGGGACATTCAGTCCTTCAGATCCGAAGTCCCAGGATATCGCCGATCTAACGGGAAGCATCGACTTCTCGACAATCGCTGAATATGGGTCGGAATCCGATCCGCGTGCGTATCGTTTCGACGGGGAGCTGAATAAAGCGAACCGCGGCTTGATGGAATTCCAGGAGATGCTGAAATGTGATGAGAAGTTCTTATGGCATTTATTATCCCTCACGCAGGAAGGTAACTTCAAAGCCGGACGATTTGCGCTGATTTCAGCTGATGAACTGATTGTGGCACATACGAATGAAACAGAGTACCGCTCGTTTATATCAAATAAGAAAAATGAGGCATTGCATTCGAGGATCATCGTAATGCCGGTTCCATATAATCTGAAAGTGACCCAGGAAGAAAAGATTTATGAAAAGATGATCGGGGAGAGCGATGTATCCAATGTGCACGTTGCGCCTCATACGTTACGGGTGGCGGCCATGTTCACGATCCTGACACGTCTGAAGGAGCCGAAGCGCGGCGATATTGATCTGATTAAGAAGATGCGCCTTTACGATGGAGAGAGTGTGGAAGGCTTCAACTCGGCCGATGTCGATGAAATGAAGAAAGAATACCAGGATGAGGGAATGAGCGGAATCGATCCGCGTTATGTGATCAATCGGATTTCATCTACGATCATTCGTAAAGAGATACCGACAATCAATGCCCTTGATGTGCTCCGTGCACTCAAGGAAGGACTCGATCAGCATCCGTCCATCACGAATGAACTGCGTGAAAGATATCTCAATTTCATCTCGCTTGCGCGTAAGGAATATGATGATATCGCGAAGAAAGAAGTTCAGAAAGCCTTTGTTTATTCCTATGAAGAGTCAGCCAAGACACTCATGGATAACTACCTCGATAATGTCGAGGCCTATTGCAACAAGGCAAAACTCCATGATCCATTGACCGGTGAAGAAATCAATCCGGATGAAAAACTGATGCGTTCGATCGAGGAGCAGATCGGAATTTCTGAAAATGCGAAAAAAGCGTTCCGTGAAGAGATCCTGATCCGAATCTCGGCATATGCGCGCAAAGGAAAGCGGTTCGACTATAATTCTCACGACCGCCTCCGTGAAGCAATCCAGAAGAAGCTGTTTGCCGACCTGAAGGATGTCGTCAAGATCACTACATCCACAAAAACGCCGGATGAACAGCAGCTCAAGAAAGTCAATGAAGTCGTGGCACGCCTCATTGACGAGCATGGCTACAACTCCACTTCAGCAAACGAACTGCTGCGTTATGTAGGAAGCTTGCTGAATCGTTAACCATAGGGGTGCCAAAGAACGGGATGCTCTGCATCCCGTTCTTTTTGCCGTTTACTTATGGGATGAAAGGGGAACTGTAATAGTAAATAAAAGAGGTGAACACATGATGAAAAAGAAGCAGGAACCGGATAAGAAATATGAGCTCGACAAGAATTACGAGCCAGACAATGGATCGATGGCACACGACTTTGAGGAGATGGAGCAGCTCGGAAAGCAGATGGACAGGCTCCGTACGAATGAGGAACTGAAGGAAGATGATAAGCAGCCTGATCCCGTTCAATACAAAGAAAAGGATAAGAAATGAATATATTGACGGAAAAATCAGAATATATTAATCTGTAGATAGAGAGAGCCGGGCCCATATCCTAAATGAAAGTGGGTGAAGGGGATGCCTTCTAAATCTCAGTGTCGAGAAGAAGCGGAACCTTTTAACGGAAGCATGGCCTCGAATATGGAGGAACTGATCAAACTGGGCAAGCAAATGGAGAAGCTGCGTTCCAGCGGAGAGTTGAAGAACCACAATCGAGTACAAGATCCGGCTCAATATGAGGAAGAGTGATAATCAGGTGGATGGCCTGGTTATTTTTTTGTGAAAAAAAGTCGCATAGATGCAGACACATAGGAATATAAAATGTAAAGTATATTCACCTTGATGACGTACATATTTTCATGCATGACTTTATACCCTATGTTGTATTTTAGTGAATGAAAAAATAGGCTCGTCCAAACTTAAAAAGAACGCTAAATTGTCGAAATTATTTGTAAATTTATCAATACTTCTGCATAGGATAGAGTAATCCCCGATTCATTCCTTTAAGGGGAAGAAAGTGAGAAGATTCCACAGTCAACATAGTGTATGCAAAGTGAAAGAGAAATGTGAAAAATATTAAGGAGGGGAAAATTGTGAGTCAAATGGATAATCATCAGTTTGTCATTTCCAAGGAAGATTGGGCCCTCCACCGCAAAGGTCACGACGATCAGACACGCCATCAAGAGAAGGTACAGGATGCGATAAGAAATAATTTACCTGATCTCATTACTGAAGAGAACATCATTATGTCCAATGGCCGAGATGTCGTCAAGATCCCGATACGCTCTCTAGATGAATATAAAATCCGCTATAACTATGATAAAAATAAACATGCAGGGCAAGGGGACGGCGACAGTCAGGTTGGAGATGTAATTGCAAGGGACGGTTCCCAGCAGCAGAAGGGTCCTGGGAAAGGGCAAGGAGCAGGGGATAAAGCAGGGGAAGACTACTATGAAGCTGAAGTGTCCCTCATGGAGATAGAAGAAGCATTGTTCAGTCAATTGGAGCTCCCTAATCTGAAAAAGAAGGAACAGGACGTCCAGACCGTGGAGCATATTGAGTTCAATGATATCCGAAAAACAGGCCTCATGGGAAATATAGATAAGAAGAAAACGATGATGTCAGCATTCAAGAGGAATGCCATGAAAGGTGAACCGAGCTTTCATCCAATCATTTCAGAAGACTTGAAATTCCGTACTTGGAATGAAGTATTAAAACCTGAATCAAAAGCGGTTGTGTTAGCGATGATGGATACGAGTGGAAGTATGGGAGTGTGGGAGAAGTATATGGCAAGGAGCTTCTTCTTCTGGATGACCAGATTTTTACGGACAAAATATGAAACCGTGGAGATCGAATTCATCGCCCACCATACGGAAGCGAAGGTTGTGTCGGAAGAACATTTCTTCTCGAAAGGGGAAAGTGGAGGGACCATCTGTTCATCTGCTTATAGGAAAGCACTGGAACTCATTGATGAGAAATACAATCCGTCAAGATATAATATCTACCCATTCCATTTCTCGGATGGTGACAATCTGACATCTGATAATGTCCGCTGTGTAAAACTGGTGGAGGAACTGATGAAGGTTTCCAGTATGTTCGGATATGGTGAGGTTAATCAATATAATCGTCACTCAACCCTCATGTCCGCATATAAAAACATTAAAAATGAAGACTTCCGTTACTATATCCTCAAGCAAAAAGCCGATGTATTCCATGCGATGCGAAGCTTCTTCAAGAAAGAAGAACAAAAAGCATATGCCTGATAAAAGCCAGCCGAATAGGCTGGCTTTTAGATTGTTCCAGGGAATGTTCCCCACCTGATAAAAAGATACTCTCTTCTGAGGGGTTTGGTGCTAAAATAGAAAAAACGGCTGACTGAGCCTAAATATATGGATATGGTGAGGTTTAGAATGACAAATGAATCAAAGCAAGTACAGCAGCTTAAAGAAGAAATCGTGGAGCTAAAAAAACAATTGGAGGAGTCTGAGGAGCTGATCAAGGAAATATCAGCACCCATCATCCCTTCCATCGTCCCTGAAACCATCCTAGTCCCAATTACCGGACGCCTTTCACCAGAACGTTTTGAGATGATCATAACGAAAATCCTGAATGTGACGTATCAAGAAGATATTCATACCATCATCATCGACTTTTCGGCCATTTCAGAAAAGGATATATGTGAAATGGATGTATTCGGGATGTATGTGGATAATTTGGCCAAAGCCATTGGGTTGATGGGGATAGAGGTTCTGTTTGTAGGGTTCACGCCTTCCCTGACCCAGATCATTGTCAATTCAGGAGTAAGGGAAATACTTGAAATGAAAAGCTTCCTGACGTTTAGGACGGCCCTTCAATATTTAATGAAAAGAAGAGGAATCGAATTTCAACCAATCAATGATTGAACGACCAACCTGAAGGGGTTGGTTTTTTTTATTATGGGGTAAAAGAGTGCCTTCGTGGTGTCTGTAAAGGAATACCGGGTGAGGGAGTCGAAAGTATAGAAGCAAGAGTAATGCTAAGGAGGAGAAATCATGGAATTTATCTATATGCTGAAATTGATTCCACGCTTATATCATGAGGAGAATTGGACTCGAGAAGATGAAACAATCGTAGCGGATCACTTCAGTCGATTGAAGGATTTCAAGGAGCAAGGTGTCGTCATTTTGGCTGGCAGGACGTTGAATGAAGAAGAGAATGCGTTTGGAATCGTCGTCTTTGAAGTGGAAAGTGAAGCACATGCAGAGGAATTCATGAAGGGGGATCCTTGTGTCCGTGAAGGAATCATGACAGCGGAATTGTTCCCATACCGTGTCGCATTATTGAAGGGGGAATAAGAGATGGAGAATTGGATTGATGAGCTTTTCAGTGAGGAACTCCTTGAAACGGCCGCGAAGAGATTCGGGTGTGAATCGTCACAGGCGAAAAAGCTTGGTGATTTTGAAAACTATGTGTATGAAGTACATAAGGAAGGCGTGCCGTATATCCTCAGATTGACCCACAGCTCCCACCGGTCTGCAAAGGAAGTAGAAGCGGAACTCAGATGGGTGAACTACTTACATGAAAACGGCGTCAACGTTTCATTGGTCAATGATTCACTGGATGGCAAGTTAGTGGAAGTGTTGAAAGCAGGGGAAACGTTCTTTTATGTGTGCCTATTCGATAAAGCGCCAGGCAAACCGGTCGGTATCAATGATCCCCTGTTTGATGACTCCTTGTTCAGGAAATGGGGAAGGGTCACCGGGAAGATGCATCGGGTCACGAAGCAGTATGAGGCTTCGGAGTATATAAGGGGACGCTGGGATGAAGATGATGTTTTGCAATATGCCAAGTATCTACCTTCACATGATTCAATCATCCTTGGAAAAGCAGAGGAAAATAAGAAAGGGCTGCAGGCGCTTGAGGAAACACCTGAAAATTTCGGAGTCATCCACTCTGATATCCACCCAGGGAACTTCTTTTATCATGAGGGTGAAATTCATGTGTTTGATTTCGATGATAGCATGCAGTTCTTTTTCCTGAGTGATATTGCCATCCCTCTTTATTACTCGGTATGGTGGAAATACAGGAAGGACAGCCTGGAAACACGTTCCGAATTTGGTGAAGCGTTCCTGACAGCCTTTCTTTCCGGATACCTTGAAGAGTCCCCGCTTGAAGAAGAATGGATCGAGCATCTGCCGGCATTCCTATCACTGCGTGACTTCACTCTTTACACCGTGTTCCATAAAAAGTGGGACGTCAAACACTTATCACAGGTAGAAGAAGAGCTCCTGACGGGTATCAGGAATAGGCTGTTGAACGATGAACCGATTGTGGAAATCGATTTCAAGGCGATGTTGAAAAAGGCAAGGGGACAGGTGAAGATTGCTGATAATCAGGCAAAACGCTGATGTGCAAACATTCACGTGACAGTGAAAGTTTGATATGATTCTAGGGTGAGTCATTAATCAGAGGTGAATCAGCATGAATAAAAAAATTGGATTTATCGGGTGCGGAAATATGGCACAGGCGATCCTCGGAGGCATTCTGGAATCCGGGGTTGTCGAGAAAGATGCGATCATGGCGAGTGCTAGGTCACAGTCTACCTGTATGAAAGTGGAACAGGAATTCGGAGTGAAGTGCACAGAGGATAATCCCGCTGTTGCAGCATTTTCGGATATCCTGTTCCTTTCAATCAAACCCGATCAACATCAAACGGTCATATCAGAAGTGAAGGATCATGTGAAGGAAAACGCGATTGTGGTGACGATCGCTGCCGGCATCACGATGGAATGGCTGGAAGCCCAATTCGGCAGAACATTGAAGGTTGTGCGGACGATGCCGAATACACCATCACTGGTAGGCGAGGGCATGACCGCGTATTGTGTGAATGGTCGGTTATCAGACGGGGAAATGGATCAGATTTCCTCCGTGTTGAGGAGCTTTGGTAAGGCAGAGCTGGTGGATGAAACGTTGATGGATGCCATCCCGGCGGTGAGCGGCTCATCGCCTGCGTATGCGTTCATGTTCATCGAGGCACTTGCAGATGGAGCCGTCCTTCAAGGGATACCGAGGAAACAGGCGTATGAACTGGCGGCTCAAGCTGTCCTTGGCGCAGCGAAGATGGTACTCGAAACAGGCAAGCACCCAGGGGAATTGAAAGATGCTGTCTGCTCCCCTGGTGGTGCCACCATCGAAGCAGTCGCATCCTTAGAGAAAAGTGGATTCAAGGGAAGCGTCCTGACAGCCATGGAGGCATGCTTCAGAAAAACAAGATCACTCGGTGAATGAAATAACTAAAAGGCCCGTCCCCCAACGCTTTAAAGCAGTGAGGGACGGGCCTTTATCTTAGTATGTCCGAAACTCTGCAGTGACCGTAGCTGTGACACCGATTTGTCCGGGCTGAAGATTCGTGCTTTCTTCGGCTGCTTTGACAAAGGCTGTCGGGGCAAGCGGAACCAGTGGTGTGCCAGCGTGCTCGATAATCGATTTCGGGTGCGGGTCCAATTGCTGGCCGGATTTGTTTGATAGGGTCAGGGCTTTTTCCAATGCTTTTTGATAAGCCGCTGTAAGTGCCTTTCGGTAGGTCTTTTCAGGGGATGAGTTGATAAATTGGATGTTTTCAACCCGGTTTGCACCGCTTTTGACGGCATCGTCGATGATCGATCCGATTGAGTCGATGTTTTCAACCGTTACTCGTAGAACATGCCTGACCTCATAACCGGAGAACACCTGCTTCCCATCTTCATAGTTATATTGCGGGAAGATTTGATAGGTGGAGGTCTGGATATCCTTTTTTTCAACATTATTGTTCATGAGCGATTGGATCACTCTATTTGATATCCGGTTATTTTCTTTCTGCGCAACTTCAAGATTTTCATTCTTTGTCACGATGCCGATGGATAGAATGGCTTGATCGGGATTTACATAAACCGTATGTTCCCCTGAAACGGTAATGCTGCCCGACCTTCCTTCTTGGTGGGCGCGATCAAAGTGTGGATATGGATACATATCCATCACCTACACACAAGTGAATGATCGGATCTTATCTAAATCGATGCCAAAGTATACCCATCTCCACCCGATCCATCTCCATCCGGCAACCGATTGGCGGCCGACGAATACAGGGTAAAACCAGAACGCATCCCGTCTCAGCCAAATATAGGTGTATCGGAACATACAGCGTCTGATGCCGCCTGGGTCGATCGAATAGGTGCTAGGCGCACCGGGGCCGCCTTGCATGGATGTCATTTGTGGTGTGAAATTTGGTGGTGGTCCGGGTGGCTGCTGATTGCCCCCTTGTTGTCCTCCGGGTGGCGGTGAACTTGGTGGACCTCCACCGGGAAAGCCTCCACCGGGAAAACCTCCAGGAAATAACTGTCTGTCGTCGTACATAGAAGAACCTCCTCATAAACGAATTCTCAATAGTTTATGAGGAGGCTTTGTGGGCGTGCCTGTCTATGCAATGTCGGGGGACAACCCCCTTATTTCGTTTCGGCGAATGCTTTATTCATGACCGCTTTTAACGTTCGAGCAGAATGGTCGAATTGACGCTGTTCCTTATCATTCAATGGGAGCTCCACTACTTTCCGGATGCCTTCACGATTGATGATCGCGGGTACCCCGATGTATAGATCCTCTTGGTCATATTCCCCTTCAAGAAGAGAAGATACGGTCAGGATACTATTTTCATTGTTGAAGATCGCTTTTGTGATCCTCGCAAGTCCCATGGCGATTCCGTAATAGGTAGCCCCTTTCCGCTCAATGATATGATAAGCGGCATCCCGTACATTGATGAAAATGTCATCCAGTTTGTTTTGGACATTTTCTTTATTCATATCGACTAATTCAGAGAGGTGGCTGGCACCGACTGTTGTATGGCTCCAAACAGGGAATTCTGTATCACCGTGCTCTCCCATGATGTACGCATGGATGTTCCTTGTATCGATATCAAAATGCTCACCGACCAAATAGCGAAGTCTAGCCGTGTCCAAAATGGTACCTGAACCGATGACTCTCTCTTTCGGCAAGCCGGAGAATTTCCAGGTTGCATATGTGAGGATATCGACCGGATTGGTGGCAACTAGAAAAATGCCGTTAAATCCGCTTGCCATCACCTGCTCGACGATGCTCTTGAAGATGGTGATGTTCTTTCCTACAAGATCAAGGCGGGTTTCACCTGATTTCTGATTTGCCCCTGCGGTGATCACAACAATATCAGCGTCATGACAATCACTGTAGTCACCGGCATGAATCTTCATTGGAGAGGCAAAAGCCAGTCCGTGATTAAGGTCGCGGGCATCTCCGTCAGCTTTTTCTTTATTCATATCGATCATGACGAGTTCATGGGCGATTCCTTGATTCAAAAGGGCGAAAGCATAACTTGATCCGACAAAACCAGTCCCGATAAGAGCTACTTTGTTTGTACATTTGATTGTCATTGTTTCACACACCTTACTTTATAGAAGATTTGATATGGTTCTATTGAATGAAGTATTGTGAATTAATTCACAAACTAATCATATCATGAAATTCTTGATTATTCTACTGCTAACATCCTAGGAACATACCAATAAGGAGAATAATGTTCCCGTTTTCACGGAATTGTCAATTTCAATATGGAGAAAAGATGCCTTCACTTCGGTCTCAAGCAGGAAGGTACGTCCCTCGATGCACTACCGTGGTGAAGGAATGGAGGATTTTGGGGTGGGGGTAGTGAATAGGTAATGGGAAGAGGGGGAATCAGTGGTGAAGGTGAATGTAGGGAATATTGGAATTCGTCCGATTGAACTGGGCGATAGGGAGATCATGGCCGCTTGGCTGTCTGATCCTGAAGTGCTGCGTTTTTATGAAGGTAGGGATCGTCCTTTCACGCCTGAAATGGTGGAGGAGCACTTTTTATCTCGAAGTCGCGATGTTACAGGCTGCATTGTGATCTGTGACGGGAAATCGATCGGGTATCTTCAATACTATCCGATTGATGATGGAGAAAGGGAGAAATATGGCTACAAGGATCGTGAAGAAATCATTTATGGTACCGATCAGTTCATAGGAGAGCGGGATTATTGGAATCGGGGAATCGGGACGGAGCTGATCAATATGGTCAAACGTCATCTCATCAATACATACGGAGTTAACCGCCTAGTCATGGATCCGATGACGTGGAACGAACGGGCCATCAGGTGTTATGAGAAATGCGGGTATAACAAAATCAAAATTCTTCCCCGGAATGAACTGCATGAAGAGATATGGCATGACGCCTGGCTTGTGGAATACTCTGCAGAGGAAAGAGGGAACTCGGAAATGGTAAAAGAAGGGATCAGACTGCGAGAGAACGGGGAGTACCAGGATTCAATCGACTATTTCAAAAACTTGATCGAATCCGAACCCGATAACGGAGAACTTCACTATCAATGTGCATGGAGCCATGATGCCTCGGGTAGAGAAAAGGAGGCCATCCCTTTTTACAAAGCAGCCATTAGCCTGGGACTGAAGGATGAAGACTTGAAGGGTGCCTATGTAGGGCTCGGCAGTACATATCGCACATTGGGGAGGTACAAGGAAGCGGAATCAATCTTGAGAGAGGGGATGGAACGATTCCCGGATCATCATGCACTGAAGGTTTTTTACGGCATGACCTTGCATAACCTTGGCGAACACAGCGATGCAATGGAGATCCTGCTTCACATTCTTGCGGAGACCTCTGAGGATCACTCCATACAATCTTATAAAAAAGCGATCTTGCTTTACGCCAGTCAGATGGACACAATTTGGGATCAATAGATGAGATGAAACCTTAGTCCACATATAAACGTATAAAGAGTGAAGCAGGGAGGGATCGATTTGGGTTTCGCACTCATTTTGCTCGTTGTTGGTACGATGCTCGGCCTAACGGTTTACCTTATCCAACGGTCTTATGCGACATGGTTCTACGGCAATAAAGGACTAGATCAATCTTCGAAGGAAGTCGAGTGTCCGAAGTGCCGGAAGCATACAAAAAGACAGAGTAGGTCCCAGCAGTGTGAACACTGCTATACAAGTTTTTAAGAAGAGATGTGAGAGAATGAAAACACAGGTTTATTTTGTGCGGCATGCCCATTCGGATTACACACCAGATGAGCTGAAAAGACCGCTCTCAAAAAGAGGCAGGAGCGATGCAGAACGAGTGCACGCTCTCCTGAAAGATCAAGATATCCACGCCGTTTGTTCAAGCCCTTACAAAAGGGCGATCGAGACCGTGGAGGGTACAGCTACATTCTTCAATAAGGAGATCGATCTTTATGAGGAACTGAAAGAAAGGCAGCTTTCCGGTGAACCCGTGGAAGATTTCAATGCTGCGATCATGAACGTATGGAACGACCCTCATCATTCCCTTCCAGGCGGTGAGTCCAACGTCCAAGCACAGGAAAGGGGTGTCCGGGGATTCCTGCAAATGATCGAAACGTATGAAGGCAAGAATATCGTTGTCGGCACACATGGGAATATCATGGTATTGATCATGAATCACTTTGATGAACAGTATGGGTACGAATTTTGGAAGGGCCTCGAGATGCCGGATATTTACAAGCTGACCTTTGAAGGGAACGAAATGACAGATGTGGTACGGGTCTGGGGATAGGACTCGTACTACATAACAAAAGCCGCTCATCACTGAGCGGCTTTTTTATTAATGAGGCAGGAAGGCGAGCTGGTAGAAGAATAATACCGCAAAGATGTAGACAAGCGGATGTACCTGCTTCCATTGCCCTTTTACGACTTTTAATAATGGGTAGGAAATGAACCCGAGCGCGATCCCTGTTGCAATGCTTGATGTCAGTGGCATGCTGAGGATGATCAAGAATGCCGGAAATGCTTCATCAAGCTGATCCCATTTGATATGGGAGATGCTCCCCATCATCAGGCTTCCAACAATGATCAACGCAGGTGCCGTGATGGCTGAAATTCCTGACACTGCACTGACAAGAGGACCGAAGAAGGCGGAGGCGATGAATAATACCGAAACGGTCAATGTCGTCAAACCGGTCCTTCCACCTGCGGAAACCCCTGCAGAAGATTCGATATAGGCTGATGTAGGGCTTGTACCGAACATGGCCCCGATTGTCGTTGCCACGGAATCGGCAAGAAGTGCTTCCCTGGCCCTTGGAAGCTGATTCCCTTTCATCAATCCAGCTTGCTGTGCAACCCCGATCATGGTTCCGGTCGTATCGAAAATGGTAACAAGAAGGAACGAGAAGACAACGGCATACAGCCCGTATTGCACCACATCACTGAAAGCAGTGAGCGGATTACTGATGATGATGCCCTCCGGTAGGTGAGGGATGGCGAAGATCCCTTTATCAAAGGATAGCTCACCGGTAAAATAGGCAATCAATGCCGTCACGATCATTCCGATGAATAATGCACCATGTACATTCAAGACCATGAGAACGAGTGTCACCCCGAGACCGATCAGTGCAAGAATGGCAGAAGGAGAATGAAGGTCTCCAAGCTTCACTAAGTTCGTCGGGTGAGCCTCGATCAATCCAGTAAGGCGCAGACCGATGAACGCGATGAATAAACCGATTCCTGCCGTGATCCCGTGCTTGAGGTTCTGAGGAATCGCCTCTATCAACTTTGCCCTGAATGGGGTAAGGGAAAGAATGACGAAAATGATCCCTGCAACGAAAACGGCTGAAAATGCAACAACGTATGAAATCTCGTCATTTGCGCCTACAACGGAGTAAGTGAAGTACGCATTGAGTCCCATACCCGGTGCAATGGCAATCGGATAATTGGCGAATAACGCCATCCATAACGTACCTGCCACCGCTGAAATGATTGTAGCTAAGAAAACTTGGTCAAATGGTACTCCTGCATCCGCTAAGATGATCGGGTTGACAATGACGATATAGACCATCGTCAGGAATGTCGTTAAACCCGCCAAAATTTCAGTTTTAGGAGTAGTGCCGTTTTCTTGTAATCTAAACATAATAATACCTCCATAAAAACGAACATTAAAAACACACAAATTATATAATATTCGGTATTGGGGTGGAATTCAATAGATGTGACTCAAAAAATATAAAAAAATATTTTGAAACCCCTTCCATATGGTACCCATTTTGGTTAAGATGTTATCAATCATCAAAAGCATAATATTGAAAGGAGCGGTTTCAAGGTGTATGAACAGCTGAAAAATAAATCAACCTCCGAAAGGATCGAACTCATCACACGATCTTTAGTCGCTCTGAAAAGCTATAACGGTACATTGGGAGAAAAACAAAAAGCTCGCTATATATATGAAATCATCCTATCATTCCCTTATTTCAGGCAGCATCCTGACAAGGTGTGGATGCAGGATGTGCCGGGTGATCCGATCGAAAGGCAGAATGTGTTCGCGCTACTCGAGGGGGAATCAGTAAAAACGCTATTATTCCATGCCCATTATGACACAGTGGGGACCGATGATTACGGTGCCCTGCAGGAAATGGCCCATGATCCGGATTTCCTTCAGAAGTTCTTCATGGATTATGAAGGCGAAGAAAGAGTCAGGGAGGATGCCAGATCAGGAAATTGGCTGTTTGGAAGGGGATCCCTTGATATGCAGAGTGGGATCGCCGTACACCTCGCCAATCTTCTTTTCTTTACGGAACAAAACAGTGCCCCCCCTGGGAATCTCCTATTCTTGTTCAATGGTGACGAAGAAAGTGAACATGCCGGGCTGATTGCCGCATTGTCCGAGCTCGATCGTCTCAAGGGGGAAGGGCTGGATTATTTGGCGGCAATCAATACAGATTTCATATCGCCGATTTATGACGGTGATTGCAAGCGATATATTTATACAGGTGCTGCAGGCAAATTTTTGCCTGGATACTATATTTATGGGCGCGAAGCACATGTCGGCGACGTACTGACGTCCATCGATCCGACCGCGATCGCTTCAAAAATCAACCTGGAAATCAATCAGAACCTCGACCTCGTCGAGAAGATACCGGGTGAATTCACTCTGCCGCCTTCCTGCCTCTACTTCAAGGATGATAAGACGGCGTATAATGTTCAGACACCGCTTAGTACGTCGATCTACTTCAACTATTTCGTCTATGAAAAGACGGCCCGTGATGTTCTATATCAAATGAAGAAAGCCGCCATGAAAGCGGTCGCGCATCTGGAAGAGCGAAGCAAGGAACAGTATGAGAGCTACCGGAAATACCATGGGTTCCCGGAAAGGGAGTTGTCCTGGCAAGTCGAGGTGCTCACATTGAGGGAATACATCTTCTGGTTGAAAGAAAGGGGCATCGAACCTGAGCCTGTGATGGAGGAAGTTTATGAACAGCATAAAGGCGAAGACAAGCGCTCGATTGCCTATAAAATGGTGGAAGCCCTTCAGCTTCTGGATCCGGACCGGACACCGAGAGTCATCATTTTCTTTGCTCCTCCATTCTTGCCTCATAACTACCTGAATGAAGAAAATGAGCACGGGAAAAAAGTGAAGGAAGTACTAGGTAAGTGCCTGGATGACATTTCGGAAGAGACAGGTGAAGAGTTTGTGATGAAACGGTTTTTCCCTTATCTTGCAGATGGGAGCTTTCTATCACTGCATGAAGAAGATGAAGACATTGAAGTCATCAAAAAAAATCTGCCGTTGATCGACGAACTATATCCTGTCCCGATCGATCACATCCGAAAGTTGAATATCCCATCGATCAACATCGGGGTCTACGGAAAAGATGGTCATCAGTGGACGGAGAGAGTATATAAGCCATATACCTTTTCGGTGCTACCTGTGATCATACAAAGGGTGACAGGGGAATTATTGGACATCTGAAGGTATTGAAAAAGCCACATCCATGTAAAGAGGATGTGGCTTTTCCTTTATCACTCTGCCCAGTCAATCAGATTGCGAATATCTAGGCGATCGGTTTTACGCGCTTCTTGCAAAGGTTTTCCAATCGTGATCAGCATGATCGGCAAGTAGCGATCAGAGACATTGAATTCCGTCATCAGGGCAGCTGGGTTGAAGCCTCCGATCGGACATGTGTCCCATCCCTTGGCTTTCGCAGCGAGCATAAGCTGCATGGCTGCCAGGGAAGCATTACTGAACGCTGCATCCCTTGGGTATTGTTCACGGCTGTACGCGCCTTTGATTTGCTTCGTTAAAATTTCTTTCAATTCTGCGGTCATTTCCCCTTTTTCCACTGAAGGATCGAGGACTGGATCGATATTCTTATCGGCTTCAAGATCACCTAATACCGCTACAACCGCGGAAGCATCAACAACTTGCTGCTGATTGTAGGCAATCGATAGCAAGCGCTCCTGAACATCTTTTTGGTCGAACACAAGAAATCTCCAATGCTGCAAGTTCCATGCCGAAGGTGCCCTCCCTGCAGTCTCAAGAATTTCAACCAATTCTTCTCTCGGAATCTCAAGCTCCGGATTATACACTTTCGTAGATCGTCGTTCCTCTGCTACTTGAAAGAAGTCTGTCATGATATTTGCCTCCTTGATGTGAGAAAAGTGCTATAATATAGGGTATATTTGGATGATGCTTACTTTTTGTAAGTGAATCTTATAACATGACTACTATAACGGACGTCAAATTTTGCGTCAAGATATGAGCTTGTAAGGAAGTGTAAAGGAAGTTGAAACCATTGATCTGTCCAAAATATGAAGCTGCTTTTTCAATCTTGGGAAAGCGCTGGGTGGGTGTCATCATAAAAGTATTATTTGACGGAACCTGCCGTTTTAAAGATATTAATGAAAGAATCCCGAATCTAAGTCAAAAGGTACTGTCCGACAAGCTGAAGGAACTTGAGAAATGGGGAATCGTCAAACGGGATTGTGTGGATGGCCAGCCTGTAAAGATCACTTACAGCCTGACAGATAAAGGAAGAGACCTTCAACCGGTCCTTGAATCGGTACATGGATGGGCCAATAAGTGGATGGACCAATAAATAAATCTTGACCGGCTCGTTCCTTTATCATAGGTCGGAGCCGGATACAGAAGATTACATGCGATCATTAAAAAGTGAATCAAACGGATCATCTCTGTCTTTAACGGTGAAGAAATTGATCGGTTCCAAAGCAAGATAGCCACCACCTATTATAATGAAACAAAGAACGGGAAGGTACAAAATGCCAAGCATGCTTCATTCCTCCTTTAGAGAGCATCTTTTGTAACTACCCCCACTATAATTTGTGAAACGCGTTTCAGTGCAAGCGTTATTTTTAAAATCATCGAATCTAAAAATAAGAGGGGATAGTACCATGACGAATATCCGAAAGATCGCCCATAAGGCCGGTGTCTCGGTTTCGACCGTCTCGAGGGTGTTGAATGACCATCCTTATGTAAAGGAAGAGAAGAGACAGAAAGTATTGCAAGCTGTTAAAGAATTGAACTACATAAAAAATGCCAATGCTGTCCACCTCTCCAAAGGAAAAACGTATTGTATCGGTGTCGTCCTTCCATTCCTGAATCTTCCCTACTTCGGTGAGATCCTTCAGGGCATTGCCGGGGAAGCGCTGAAACATGGTTATCACCTCAAGGTTTTCCAGACTGATTATGAAAAGGAAGCGGAGCTGGATGCATTTCATCGCCTCCAGATGAAAGAGGTCGATGGCTTGATCATCGCTTCAAGGACGAATTCCCTTGAAACCTTATCACCATTTCTCCATGGACAGAATGTCGTATTCTGTGAAAACCTTCATGGGACTGAGAAAAAAGTATTCATTAATCATTATGAAGCCATCCGCGCCGGTATCGATCATCTGCAACCAAGGGGCCATAAGGAAATCGGATTATGCATCCACCGTACATTCGGTACAAACAGCGAGGAACGAATACGCGGTTTCTCCGATGGAATAGAAGCCTCGGGACAACAAGTAAGAAAAGAGTGGATCTTTACAGAGTGCATCGACCTTAAAGATGGAAGGGAGGTCCTTCTCCACTGGCAGGAATTAAAGCAGAAGCCAACAGCCCTCATTGTGACAAGTGACCAGGTAGCTGCAGGAATCGTATCCGAAGCAAGGAGAAAGGGGATTGTCATTCCCGACGACCTGGCCATCCTGAGCTTTGATAACCATCCAATCGCAGAAGCTTTCGATATCACTTCATTTGAAGTGCCGATCAGGAAGCTTGGCGAGGAGGCATTTAACTTGTTCTTGGAAGACAATGCTTCTGCCCCGGTCATACTTGAAACACATCTGATCGAACGAACCAGTGTGTAAAAAGTGAAACGAATGCTAAATTATCGTACACTGGGGGAAGGTAAACTACAGGGAGGCGAATCACTATGCTTGGTAATAAGGAAGAAAAAATCCTTGTCATTGTCATGTTCATCGTTGCCTTATTCCTTCTCTTTGCCATGGTACGAAAGTATATCATGTAAGAAGCCGATCATTGGACCGGCTTCTTTTTTTCATAAGTTTGTCCTCATACCCGCCTGACCCGGACCATATGATTTAATAAGGGAATGGTAGGTGAAGAAGTGGATGTTGAAAGAATTCAAGCATTTCATTTCAAGGGGAAATGTCTTTGACCTTGCCATCGCTGTCATCATCGGGGCAGCTTTTGGAAAGATCGTAGAATCCCTGGTTCAGGATATCATGATGCCCCTCGTCGGCATATTATTCGGAGGCATAAACTTTGAAGGATTGACATTGAAAGTAAAGGCTGAGGTGATCGAAATTGGGAAGTTCATTCAGACAACAGTCGATTTTCTCCTTGTCGCTGCCAGCATCTTCATCATGATCAAGCTCTTCAACCGCTTAAAGGGAGGGGAGGAGCCTTACAAAGTCAGACCGACCACGAACCTTGAAGTGCTACAGGAAATAAGGGACTTGATGAAAGCGGATCAAGCAGTTGAGAAGCCCCTCGGTAAACCCACGAACGAAACGCCCATTGCGAAAAGCGGAATGAAAATCCAGATAAGAAATAAGAGATCCCGAAATGATAAACGATTTTGACAGTAATCCTACTTTTATAGTAGGATTACTTTGTATTTAAGTCGGTTTTATCATCTTTTAAAAAATGAGGGAATGCTCTTGAAAAAAATTCATGTGATACACGAAAACAGTGATTGGACCCAACATCTTACGAATCGCCTGAATGAACTGGACCTCCCGTTTGAGGAGTGGTTCCTCGATCAAGGAGTGGTTGATTTAACGGAAGCGCCCCCGGAAGGCATCTTCTATAATCGGATCAGTGCATCCTCGCACACCAGAAATCATCGCTATGCACCGGAGCTCACGGAAAGCGTCCTATCCTGGCTTGAGCGCCATGATCGGAAGGTCCTGAACGGCACACGTGCACTTCGATTGGAAGTCAGCAAGGTCAATCAATACATGGCATTGAACGCTGCAGGCATCAAAACGCCTCTGACGATCGCTGCAGTCGGGAAAGACCAAATCATCGAAGCCGCAGAAAAACTCGGTAAGCCATCATTCATCACAAAGCATAACCGTGCCGGTAAAGGCTTGGGTGTACAATTATTTCATTCGGTGGAAGCATTGAAGGAATATGTATATAGTGATTCGTTCGAGGAGCCGCTGGATGGGACAACCCTGATCCAGGAATACATCGAGTCTCCCGATTCATCCATCACCCGCTGTGAATTCATCGGTGGCAAGTTTATCTATGCAGTCCGCGTCGATACGTCCGAAGGCTTCGAACTATGCCCCGCGGATGCCTGCCAAATCGACGATTTATATTGTCCGGTCGGAGAGAAGGAAGAAGCACCAAAATTCAAGGTGATCGATGGTTTTGAAGACGGAATCTTAACAAAGTATGAGGAATTCCTTCGTATGAACAAAATCGATATCGCCGGGATCGAATTCATCAGGGACGCTGAAGGAACGATCTATACGTATGATGTGAACACCAATACCAACTATAATAAAGACGCCGAGGAAGCTGCCGGGAAGTACGGCATGCTAGAGCTTGCAAAGTATCTCGGCAGTGAGTTGGAAAAACTGTGATGGTTGTTGGATAGGTTGGAATGGGAGCCCTCTTGGATGAGGGCTTTTTTTGGTTGGTTTGGGGTGTGGTGGTGCGTTGTTATAGGTTTGTTGCTGTTTGTGGGTTTATTTTCCAAATGACGCAATAAACGTGAAAATCGAAAGAATAATGGGTGGAACTCGAAGATTGTTGATTGGAACCGAAAGATTAGTGGTTAACGTTAAAAGATTTTTGAACAAACCTCGAAGATTGAGGCTAGAAGACTGGGTTAATCTGCTATAGTCGAGTCTGATCGTGGATAAATTTACGAGCCTCTATTTAAATGGCGACTTTTTGTTTGTCTGTTTATGGATTTATATTCCAAGTGACGGAATAAATCTAAAAATCGAAAGAATAATGGATGGAACTCGAAGATTATTGATTGAAACCGGAAGATTTATAGTCAAAACTAAAAGATTCTTGATCAAACCTCAAAGATTCGGACTGGAGACTGGTTTTTTCCGCTATAGTCGAGTCTGATCGTGGATAAATTTACGAACCTCTTTTAAATGGCGACTTTTTGTTTATGGATTTATATTCCAAGTGACGGAATAAATCTAAAAATCGAAAGAATTATGGATGGAACTCGAAGTTTATTGATTGAAACCGGAAGATTTATAGTCAAAACTAAAAGATTCTTGATCAAACCTCGAAGATTCAGGCTAAAAGACTGGATTAATCCACTACGAACGAGTCCATTCGTGGACAGATTTGCGCACCACATTTGGATGGAGGCTTTTAGACTTTAAGTTTTGCACCTATATATTTCGCAACGACACCATAAATATCCACCACATCCAAGCGGATTCCCGCCACTCCCAAACCCACTCCGCATTCCTGTTGTACTTTTACCAATTATCTGATAATATATATTTCTGCTCCCAAACGCCTACATAATTTTTACAGATTTCCATGAGTGTCATTTAACGTGTTAAGCCGCTCGAGAGTCGTTACCTCGGCCGGTGTGAAAGAGACGTTAATTTCTCCATTGCGGCAACCACATTTGAAAGGAGAAAGCTATGACGAAGGAATCAGCATTACACCCCGATTTTTCAAATGAATCAGAACGCCTGGAATTCACGAAGAGGTACATTGATGTGGTGATTGAGACATCACAATCAAGCAAAGAGAAGTACAAAGAGAATATGGAGAAGGCTTTCGGAGATGTTGATTGGGGCGAGTCCAGTGCGGCCTATATCGATATCCTGACGAACTCGAGCTTTTTCGAAATGTCCAAGGAAGAGCTGGAATCGCTTCAGAAAGCGAAGAATAAACCATACTTCGCCAGGATCGACTTCATGAATCAAGGGTCGGACAAGACTGAGAAGCATTACATCGGTAAGACGTCCCTGTATCAGCGCGAAAACCAGGAACAAATCATTGTTGATTGGCGATCCCCGATTGCCAACCTCTATTATGAGGGAAGGATTGGCGACGTTTCCTATGAAGCCGAAGGGGAGACTTATCACGGTGACTTATCGTTGAAGCGCCAGTATATGATCGAAGATGGCAGCCTTGAAGAAATCAGGGATATCGACTTGACCACCACGGACGAACTTCTTCAGGATTCGTTGGCGAAGAGCTCCAGCAATCGATTGACCGAAATCATTTCCACCATCCAAGAGGAACAGAACCGGATCATCCGGGCCGACCTGAATAAGCCAATCATCGTGCAGGGTGCGGCAGGAAGTGGAAAAACGACGATCGCCCTTCATCGGATTTCCTATTTTATCTATAATTACAAACAGCATTTTGACCCGAGGCAGCTGATGATCCTCGCACCCAGCAATCTATTCATCGACTACATTTCGGAGGCATTGCCCGAGCTAGGGGTGGAAAGAGTGAGGCAGACCACTTTTTCCGATTATGTCATGACTTGCCTTGAGAAGAAGTTGAAGCTCATCGAGGATGACAAGTTGATCAGATTGATTGAGCAGGATCAGGATCTTGAGGTGGAGAAGGCATCGTGGATATCCGGATTCAAAGGGTCAAAATCATTCAGAAAGATCTTGGACCGGTATATAGAGGAAATCGAGAAAAGGTTTCATCCAACGGAAGACTTTTATGTGGATAAATACAAGCTGTATTCCGCAAAGAAATTTACGTATCTTTTCAAAGAAGAGTACACCTATATGCCAATTTACCGGAGGATGGAGAAACTCAAGTCCCTCCTGCAGAGTTATGTTCGGTCAAATAAGAAACAAATGATTGAAAAAGTGGAAACATTCTTTGATGAAAGAATCGAGAAAGCCTTGTATCAGCGCAAAGGCGCAGGTAATCGCAAGGAATATATATCGAAAGCGTTGGATAAAAAGGCTGAGCGTCTTGATGAAGTGAAGAAGGCAGTCAGGACCAGTGTTTCGATGTATATGAAACAATTCGAAAAAAAGAAACTGGAAGACTACTATTCAGACCTCTATACAGATCCTGAAAGGCTGGTAGCTTATTCTGGCGGGGAACTGGACCTTGGTCAGGCACAGGATCTTTGCAATTATTCGATGGCGCTATTCACCAAGAAAAGGTTTGAAATGGAGGACTTGGCACCGCTCTTATACTTGCAGACGCATCTTTATGGAGTCGATAAATTCCACAAAGCCAAGAATATCGTGATCGATGAAGCCCAGGATTACAGCTATTTGCAGCTTTATGCACTGAAACGGGCATTGGAAACCGATATGTTCACCCTGGTCGGGGACCTTGCCCAGGGGATCCATTCCTATAGGGGTCTTCAAGCCTGGGATCCCGTTTACCGGGAAGTGTTCCCGAGAGCGACTTATACAGAGCTTCAAAAGAGCTATCGTACCACCATTGAAATCATGGAAGAAGCAAATAAACTGTTGAGTCTGCTGCCATATGAATTTCCAAAGGTAAACCCTGTGGTAAGGCATGGGGATGCACCGGATGCTTGTACGTACGAAGAGGAAGAAGAGCTGGCAGCCATCATCAAATCGAAAGTCAAGCAGGGAAAAGAAGACGGCTTCCAAACATTCGCAGTCATTGGGAAAAGCATGAAGGACTGCAAGAGGATTTATAAGATCCTGAATGAACACATGCCGGGTACGATCAAACTGCTTGAGGAACAGGAATCGATCCCGAAAGATAAAGTGGTCGTAGTTCCTTCTTACCTGTCCAAAGGATTGGAGTTTGATGTCGTCATGATTGCGGTGATCGATGAAGTGTTCAGCAGTGAGAACGAACTTGATATCAAGCTTCAATATGTTGCCATGACCCGTCCGCTACACAAGCTAAGCCTGATAGGAAGGAACCCCAATCAATTTATCACGTGAGCAAAGGTACGTCCCTCATTGCTTTAAAGCGATGAGGGACGTACCTTTCAAAAAATAGGTAATTTGTCACGGTTTTTGTAGTATAATGAAAATTGAGAGTTTGATTGTAGTGACTTTGAGGTGAAGGTGGTTGCTTCTATGTTCTCTGAGATTTCTATACTACTGGTTGCAGCTTGCACCGTGACGGGAGCACTGCTGCTTTTTTTAGCGTGTAAAGCGGTTGCGTTCTATAGACGGAAAATATCGAATTTGGAGGCGATCTATCAGCTGGTGGAACGTTCCCAAGATATTATTTATCATTTCGAGGTCAAACCTGACTTTGGATATAAATATTTAAGTCCTGCCATTGAGAGGGTATTGGGCCCGAATTTGATGGAGGAGAGCAAGACCAATCCATTCCTGGCCTTTGAACGGGTTCATCCGGACGACTATCCAATCCTGCTCAGGAAAATTTCAGGTAAACTTGATTATTCTAAACCTATCAGGCTGCGGTGGAAGAATGAACAGGGAACGTATATCTATTTTGAGGAATTTGTCACCCCCATCTATGAAAATGGTGAACTGACCGCCATTCAGGGGATCATCCGAAATGTAGATGATAAGGTGACCCTTCAAAAGGAGCTCGAATACAAAGCGACACATGATTCTTTGACCGGTTTATTCAACCGCGAATGCTTTGAAGCCGATATGCAGAAGTGTGATCAATGTGAGGATATCCCGGTAGGTCTCATCATCTGTGATCTGGATAACCTCAAACAGATCAATGACCGCAGGGGACATAAAATGGGGGATCGATTACTGATGGAAACTTCCGACATTTTAAGGAACATTTCCGGGGATAAAGTGTCCGTCTGTCGGATAGGTGGGGATGAATTTGCCATCCTCATCGAGAACTGCACCCTGCAGTCCCTTGACGATCTGGTCAAGGTGATTCAATCTAGCATCAGCATGTTCAATCAAAGCAGGCATGAGTTTCCCATCAGCATGTCGATCGGAACCGCTTATATGGAATCGTCCCTTGGCACGATGGAAGAGTTATTCAGAAGGGCCGACAACGAAATGTATCGGCAGAAACAACACCACAAGAAGGTACGTCCCTCGATGCTTTAAAGCGTCAAAGGACGCACCTTCTTTTATTTGTGTTGGATGACGGACATTCCCGAGTAGGTTTATCAAAATATTAATTGAAAAAAAAGAAGTTTAATTCACTGGGAACAGTGTAAATCTTGAATCGTTTATGTGAAATTTGTGAATCTTAAAGGTTGGATGAACGCTAGAAACATATTATTCGCGTATTGACTGGCGATTTTAGTAAGATAAAAAAAGGAGGGATGCTACATGTTAAAAAACTTACAGAGTAAGAAGACGTTACATAATGGAATCGAGATTCCATATGTCGGATTGGGAGTCTTCCAGATGAAGGATCCCCGTGAAACGGTTGAATCTGTCAAGACGGCCATTGATAATGGCTATCTATCGATCGATACGGCAGCCGTCTATGAGAACGAAGAAAGTGTCGGTGAAGGGGTAAGACAAAGCGGAGCGAAAAGGGACGACCTGTTCATTACTTCCAAGGTGTGGAACAGCGACCAAGGTTATGATACAACGCTTAAAGCTTTTGAAACGAGCCTGAAGAAGCTTGAGATGGATTATCTTGATTTATATTTGATCCACTGGCCAGTCGAAGGGAAGTACAAGGATACATGGAAAGCACTTGAAAGACTGTATAGTGAGGGACTAGTCAAATCGATCGGGGTAAGTAACTTCCATCAGCATCATCTTGAAGATCTGATGAACACGAGCAACGAAAAGCCGGTGATCAACCAAATCGAGTGTCACCCTGTACTGAATCAGGGAGATTTGAAATCGTTCTGTCAGTCAGAAAACATTGCAGTGGAGGCATGGTCGCCGATTGCTCAAGGGCGAGTCCTTGATGAACCGGTTTTGAAGCAGATCGCCGAGGCACATGGTAAGTCATCTGCACAGGTCATCCTGCGTTGGCATTTGCAAAATGATGTCGTGATCATCCCGAAATCTGTTCATGCAAATCGCATTAAAGAAAACGCTGATTTATTCAATTTCGAACTGTCCTCAGATGAAATGAACCAAATCAACGACCTGAACAAAAACGAACGATTCGGTCCGGACCCGGACAACTTCGACTTTTAATTTGAAGGTACGTCCCTCATCGCTTTAACGCGATGAGGGACGTACCTTTTTAAATTATCTGTTGACAATCGAGAGTGGGAGTTATATGATTATCTTGAATTCGAAATATATAGGACTGAGATAATTTCTGGTGTTTTTTTATCTATATATCTCAAATTCGAGATTTTTGAGTGCTTGATATTGTGATCTGAACGTTTTGAGTAGGGCATCAATGGGAAGACAGGTAATAGGTAATTTTTAGTTTGTGAAGTAGCGGGATCTGGAAATCAACTTTTGTGTATTACCCCAATTTTTCATATATAAAGGAGAGGTTTTTACTATGTCAAACGTTAAATTAGCAATCATGTATTACAGTTCAACGGGTACGAACTATCAGATGGCGAAATGGGCAGAGGAAGCAGCGAAGGAAGCGGGAGCAGAAGTGAAATTGCTTCGTTTTGAAGAAACGGCCCCTGAAGCGGCGATCTCCTCCAACCCTGCATGGGAGAAGCATTATAACGAAACGAAGGACAGCGTCCCGGTCGCGACACTCGACGATTTGGAATGGGCGGATGCCTACTTGTTCAATGTGCCGACACGTTTCGGGAATGTGCCATCCCAAGTGAAGTCATTCTTGGATACAACAGGAGGTCTTTGGTTCCAAGGGAAACTTGCAAACAAAGTTGTCAGCGCCACTTCATCCGCTAGCAACTCACACGGCGGGCAGGAGCAGACGGTTCTAGCATTGTATACGACGATGATGCACTGGGGCGCGATCATTGCGGCACCTGGCTATACGGATGAATCCTCGTTCGCGACAGGAGGTAACCCTTACGGAACTAGTGTGACGGTCGATCAGGAAGGCAATATGGTCGAGGGCGTAGAACCTGCCGTAAAACACCAGACTCGCCGCACAATCCAAGTGGCTGAAGCAATCAAGAACGGAATGAAATAAGAATGTGAATGGGGTACCCGGCTGTTTGCGGTCAAGGGGCCCCTTTTTGTTTGCAAAAAAAAACCGCTGCACTGGCAGCGGCAGAATGATCACGTTCAATTAGTAAGGCCGACATCATCCAAACACTCAGCCTCACACTCCACTCTTTCTCCCGTAAGAGGATGCGGGAAGGAAATCCGTGCGGCATGAAGGGCCTGGCGTTTAACGACAGGTTTCCCGCCATACAAGGTGTCTCCGACCAAAGGATGCCCGATATGACTCATATGGACACGGATTTGGTGGGTTCGCCCCGTATCAAGTGTGACTTCGACAAGAGTCATATTCTCCCTCATTTTTAATACCTTATAATGAGTGACGGCTTCCTGGCCGGAAGGGGACACCCTCCTTCTCGTACCATGATGGCGGTCGCGCCCGATTCGTTCTCTGATGGTCCCTTTTTTCTGTTTGAGCTTTCCATGAACCAGTGCAAGGTAAGTCCTTTTCACTTTGCGCTCGATCAACAGGCGGTCAAGAATGGCTTTGGCCAAGGGGTGCTTGGCGAAAATGACGGCTCCGGAAGTGTCGCGGTCCAATCTGTGTATGTGCATGACCCGGCAGGTTTCCCCATTTGCTTGAAAATGAAAGGCGATTAGGTTTGCAAGCGTCTCTGTATCTTCAGGACCGTTCGGGTGGGTGTCCATGCCTGCAGGCTTGTTGGCGACAATCAGGTGATCATCTTCATATAACACTTCTAGGTCCCCGTAAGTTGGAGGTACATCATATGCTATGTCCTTGAATAGGTCGATCTGCAATATGTTCCCAGGGATTAACGGCTTATCCCAAGGGTACTGTTCACCGTTCACCTTGATATCCTTATTCATCCTCATCGAGTGTATAAGCTTTTTCGGGGCTTGCCACTCCTGCTTAAGGATGTGCTCAATCGTTACATTTTTCCAATTTTCGGGAATCACCAGTTGAAAGAGTGAACCTTTTCTCATTGTTTTCATCAAAAAGCTCCTTTAAATGACAATAATCTTATGTGGTATTAGGTAATAAGTCCTTATCAATCGCCTGTTTTACCAAATCCATGGGTATAATTACCACACTTGAGGGTAGTGATGTATGTTATCCTAGATGTATCTATTACAGAGAGATTACAACCATTACAAAGGTGGGTTATGACGGTGAAGGTTTTACTTGCTTCAACACATGAACAAGATACGAAAATCCAGGAATTGATCAATCATATGTATTGTACTATTTTCCCTGATTATTTCACAGACGATGAAATTGAGCAATTTGAAGATATGGAAATTCTACATACAGCGACCAGGAATTATGAGTATTGTGGTACATTGAAGGAGGCGTTCCAGGTGATTTCAAGTCTCCAGACGCTGATCTCGATCGTTGAATGTGGAGTGAGGGATGAAGTGTATGAGGAAATGTTCTATCACAATGTCCAGATCCTTCAGAGCTTCGGACTATTCTTTCCATTGTCTTTCGACCAATTTACAGATGATACGGAATGTGGACACTCATTAAGCGTCTATTCAAAGGCCGCGAATCAGCTATTGATATAGTAAGTGTTCAGAAAGTTTCATAAATACGTTTTATTCATAATTGAGTGGGGAATAGAATAAGTACTCAATTACTCGAAGATACGATGTATCTTCTTGAAATTCCTCCTCATTAGTGGACCGACAGGAATGTCGGTTCTTTTTTTGATGAAAGAAGGTCCGTCCCTCAGTGCTTTAAAGCACTGAGGGACGGACCTTCAAAGGTGTTGTCTGCTTTTATTTGACGTATTCTTCGAAGAATTGTTTGAATTCCTCTTCAGGCTGACTTCCGACAACGCGTGCAACCTCTTTTCCATCTTCGAAATGAACAAGTGTCGGAGTGGCCTCGATTGCATAGTCATTCCATCCCTGTTCGAACTCAAGTACATTGTATTGAACCATGTCCACTCCCATTTCCTCGGCAAGCGGAGCGAGGATCGGCGTTGTATTTTTGCAGTGAGGACAAGTGGAACTGTAGAAGTACACGGTCACATCTTCTTTATCTTCAAGCTTTTTCTCCAGTTCATCAGGTAGGATGACATTCTGATAATTAGGATCATCCAATAAGTCCACGGTTGCAGGATCGAGGTTGTCCTTTTTGAATTTATTACCTTCTGCTTTTTGGCTGTTCTGCATGTTCGTCACTAAGGCGATTGCGGCAAACAATCCGATGACTATGACTAAAAAGATGATGATTTTTTTCAATTTATTGTTCCTCCTTCAATGCTTTAAGTGTCAGTAAACTTGTAATGAATATGATGATGAATCCAATCAATGCCAGAAACGGGATGGTGATGAAGCCCATGTAATTGATATATTCCCCTGAACATGGCACACGTCCGCAAGATGGTGCGCTTTCTGAGAGGACGGAGATCTTCTGGATGGAATAATGGTAAATGGAAAACAACATCCCGATCCCGGATAGGATGGAAGAATAGAAAGCCATCCTGAAGTCTTTCTTCACATACGCGGCACCAAGCAAGATGACCAAGGGGTACATCAAAATCCGCTGATACCAGCATAATTCGCATGGTTCATATTTCATCACTTCCGAAAAGAATAGACTACCGAGCATGCTGATGAGTGATGCTGCCCAGGCAATGAAAAGGAAGGAATCGGCTTTTTTATTCATTTTGAAGTCCTTTCTTTTGTTTTCTTACTATTATAAAGGTAAATCCTTCAACCCTGGTAAGAAAAAAATGATCGTTTTTCAACAATTTCAAACCGTGCCAAATTATCCTCCTCTATCATAAAGTGAATGAAGCATTTCGGCAAACGAATAGGTCCCTGATTCAAAATCCTTCAAAACGCATCCTGTGTTTTGGTAAAATGATGGAGGATGAAAGAGAACATTGATGCATGCACTCATGAAGTCTGTTTCACACGTGCATGATAAGGGTATATAAGCGTTTGGAGGAGTGAGTAGTAATGGCAGAAAAACTGGATTTATCCCAATTTGAGAAGAAAATGATCTTACGTCCTATGGAGCATAAGGACATACCCCATATAATCAAGATGCAGGAGGTTTGCTTTCCGGGCATGGATCCGTGGAAGGTGGCCCACCTCGAAAGTCATTTGGATGTATTTCCTGACGGGCAGCTTGTGGCCGAACTTGATGGTGAAATCATTGGCTCATGTTCGAGCTTGATCATCAACTTTGATGAGTATGATGATCGCCATACTTGGGATGATGTGACGGATAATGGATATATAACCAATCACAATCCTGATGGGTATAATCTTTATGGAATCGAAGTGATGGTCCACCCCGAATATCGAAGGATGAAGGTCGGACACCGCCTGTATGAAGCAAGGAAGGATCTTGCTAGGCAGTGGAACCTGAAGAGTATCATCATCGGTGGGCGCATTCCGAATTACTATAAACATTCAGATGAAATGTCACCGAGGGAATATGTCGACTCGGTAGGACGCCATAAGATCTATGACCCGGTCCTGTCGTTTCAGCTGTTGAACGGTTTCACACTGATGCGGATCAATCCGAATTACCTGCCTGATGACAAGCGGTCGCAGAAATATGCCACGCTGATGGAATGGAATAATGTTGATTACCGTCCGTCCAGCAAACGGCATTTCAAGACGAGTTATCCTGTCCGGATCTGTGTCGTTCAATATATGATGCGCAAGATCAATTCATTTGAAGAGTTTGCGAATCAGGTGGAGTATTTCACGGACGTTGCATCCGATGCCAAATCGGACTTTGTCGTGTTCCCGGAAATCTTCACGACGCAGCTCATGTCATTCCTGAACATCAAGTCCCCGAGTCTTGCGGTGAGGAAACTCACTGACTTCACGGAAGAGTATATAGAGCTCTTCACGGACTTAGCTGTAAGGTACAATGTCAACATCATCGGTGGATCCCATTTCGTCAAGGAAGAAGATGACGAAATTTATAATATTGCATACCTTTTCCGCAGGGATGGAACGATCGAGAAGCAATATAAAATCCATATCACGCCGAACGAACGGAAATGGTGGGGAATCTCACCGGGTGATTCCGTGAGGGTATTCGATACGGACTGCGGAAAAATCGCCATTCAAATCTGTTATGACATTGAATTTCCTGAGCTTGCCCGCATTGCAACGGACAAAGGAGCCAAGATCATCTTCACACCGTTCTGTACCGAAGATCGCCAAGGCTATCTACGCGTCCGTTACTGCGCGCAGGCACGCGCGGTGGAAAATCAGATCTATACGGTTATTTCCGGTACGGTCGGCAACCTTCCACAAACGGAGAACATGGATATCCAATATGCTCAATCCGGCATTTTTGCACCTTCCGACTTTGAATTCGCCCGTGATGGAATCGTCGGGGAGACGAATCCGAACATCGAGATGGTCATGATCGGGGATGTCGACCTTGAAGTGCTGCGTCGCCAGCGCCAATCAGGGACCGTGCGGCAGCTGAAAGACCGCCGTCATGATGTGTATGGTGTGAATTATAAAAAATAAACGCCGATTCAAATGTAGTACGTTTCTATGAAAGGCCCTGCCCATTTTTAGGCAGGGCCATTTCTATGTCATTTTCATCACAATCCAGGCACGAAATTATGCTAAAATAAGAACGGTTACATCCTGTCGGAATGTGGCGAAAGATTTTAAAAGGAATACGTGCAACTTTGACAGAATTAATGATTATACACCATTAGGAGGGGATCGCAATGAGTTGGCATGCATCATATAAAAAATGGAGTGACTATGTACATATCGATCGTGAAATAAAGGAACGTTTAAGCTCCATCGAAAATGACGAAAAAGCATTGGAAGATGCTTTCTATAAGAATCTTGAATTTGGTACAGGTGGCATGAGGGGCGAAATCGGACCCGGCACGAACCGCATGAACATTTACACAGTAAGGAAAGCTTCTGAGGGACTCGCCCGGTATATCGTGGAAAACGGGGAAGACGCAAAACGAAGAGGCGTGGCAATCGCGTATGATTCACGTCATAAATCACCGGAGTTTGCCATGGAAGCAGCGAAGACGCTTGCCAGTCACGGTATTCAAACTTACGTGTTCAATGAGTTGGCCCCAACTCCTGAGCTTTCATTTGCATTGCGTTACTTACACGCTTTCTCAGGAATCGTGGTGACAGCGAGCCATAATCCCCCTGAATATAACGGATATAAAGTATATGGGGAAGACGGTGCCCAATTACCGCCGCATATCGCAGATGTCGTGATTGAAAAAGTAAATGAAGTGGAGAACGAGCTTGAAATTGACGTGAAATCAGAAGCTGAACTGAAGTCACAAGGACTGATCAAAATGATTGGCGAAGAGATCCATCAATCGTATCTTGATCATTTGATTTCAATCTCTGAAACACCACAGATCAGTAAGGAAGTGGACTTGAAAATCGTATTCTCTCCTCTGCATGGGACGGCCCTTAACATGGCGGAAAGAGGCTTGAAGGCACTTGGGTATGACAATGTCTCGATTGTTAAAGAACAGGCAAGTCCAGATCCGGAATTCACGACTGTCAAGTCACCGAATCCAGAGGATAAGGATGCATTCCAATTAGCGATTCGCTACGGCGAGGAAGTGGACGCGGATATCCTGATCGCCACTGATCCGGATGCTGATCGCCTCGGTGTCGCGGTGAAGGGTGAAGACGGGGAGTACCTGTTGATGACAGGTAACCAAACAGGTGCCGTCCTCATGAATTATATTTTATCCCGTAAACAGGAGAAGGATATGATTCCTGCAAACGGCAGGGTATTCAAGACGATCGTCACATCCGAGCTCGGAAGGAAAGTCGCCGAGGAATACGGCGCGTCCGTGGAGGATGTGTTGACAGGATTTAAATTCATCGGGGAGAAGATCAAGAAATATGAAGAGTCTGGTGAATACACGTTCTTATTCGGCTATGAAGAGAGCTACGGCTACTTGATCGGGGATTTCGCCCGTGACAAAGACGCTGTACAAGCGGTCCTGATGGCAGCAGAAGCGGCAGCTTATTACAAGAAGCAAGGGAAGACGCTGTATGATGTACTGAATGAGTTGTTCGAGCGTCATGGTTACTATCAGGAGGGACTGAAGAGCCTTACCTTGAAAGGGAAGGAAGGTGCCGAGCAGATCCAGGGCATCCTCAAGAAATTCAGGGATGAGCCTCTGGGTGAACTTGCTGGCCTTAAAGTGGTATCGGCTGAAGATTATAAGACAGGAAAGAAAGTCGAACTGTCAACCGGAGCGGAAACAAACATCGAACTTCCGGCTTCCAATGTATTGAAGTATTTCCTCGAAGACGGTTCATGGGTTTGTCTGCGTCCATCCGGCACTGAACCGAAGATCAAGTTCTACTTCAGTGTAATCGGTCAAACTCAGGAAGAAAGTGATAAGAAACTGGCTTCCTTGACCGAAGATCTCATGACAAAAGTGGAAACCATCATCCATTAACCTTTTCAAGGTCCGTCCCTCGCCGCTTTAAAGCAGTGAGGGACGGACCTTGTTTATGTGCGCCGCCCGATTATCAGGGAATCTCAGTCAAAAGTCGTAGGAAAATTCCTTCTTTATTCGAATATCGAATTTCATTCTGAACTGTATAATAATAATATGTGTTATGAGAGGACGATGATCATGCAAGAGGAGGCACTTTCAAATATAGAGCTCTTGAAAGAAATCGCCGAATTCCTGAATAATGAAACGGATCAGTGTGATATGCTGCATGGCGCTTTGAAAAAATTGATCAAGGGCACAACCTTTACAACCGGCTGGATCTTCTTTATAGAGGGGGATGGAAAGCACCAGCTTGCCTCATATGAAGAACTTCCGGAATCACTCCAGCACAACGGATGTGAATTGCTGCATGAAGGCGGCTGTTGGTGCGTTAATCGATTCCGAAAGGGGAAGCTGACGAAAGCTTCCAATATCATCGAATGTCAACGGATTGAGAAAGCCATCGAGGAAAAAAGGGGAAAGACAAACGATATCACCTATCATGCAACCATCCCGCTCCAATCGGGGGATGAAGCATATGGGCTATTGAATGTAGCCGCTCCAAACAAAACGCATTTCACAAAAGATGAGTTGGCATTGCTCGAATCCGTGGCCTTTCAAATAGGCTCCGCGATTAAAAGGATCGCGCTGACTAAAAAAGAGCAGGAAGTTGCGTTGCTTGCTGAAAGGAACAGGCTGGCAAGAGACCTGCATGATTCTGTCAATCAGTTATTATTCTCGTTAACGCTTACTGCGCGCGGCGGTGCGGAAATGACCGATGAGCATGAAGTGAAGGAAACATTCCAGACCGTTCAGACCCTTGCACAGGAAGCCTTGTCGGAGATGCGCGCCCTCATTTGGCAGCTGCGCCCGCACGGACTTGAAAATGGGTTGGTGGAGGCGGTAAAGGGTTATTCTGATATGCTCGGCCTACGTCTTCAACCCAAGGTGGAAGGAGTCATCTCTCTAAGTTCCAAAGTGGAAGAAGTGTTATGGAGGGTCAGCCAGGAAGCGCTGAATAATTGTAAAAAGCATTCAGGCGTGTTGGAAATCAGCTATCTCCTGAAAGATGAGGGCAATAAGATTGCTTTAGTCATCGAAGATCATGGTTACGGTTTTCAGTACGATGAAGAACAGCCGCTCGCTTCCATCGGGATCGGAAGCATGAGGGAACGCGTGAAAGGAATGGGCGGAGTATTCCAGCTTGAAAGTGCATTGGGAAAAGGGACAAAATTAACCGTGAAGATACCTTATTAGGAGGACCATATGACGATTCGTATATTGATTGCAGATGATCACCATGTAGTGAGAAGGGGGCTTGTCTTCTTTTTGAAAACACAAAAGGACATCGAAATCGTGGGAGAAGCACAGAATGGGGCGGAAGCGGTCAAAATGGCGGATAGCCTGAAACCGGACGTCATCTTGATGGATCTCATGATGCCGGTCATGGATGGGATCGAAGCCACGAAAGAAATCAAGCAGAGCCATCCTTCCATCCAAGTGCTCATGCTGACGAGCTTCTCCGACCAAAATCATGTCATCCCTGCCATTGAAGCGGGTGCAGCAGGCTATCAATTGAAAGATATCGAACCGGATGAACTGGTCTCGAGCATCCGCAAGCTGTTGTCTGGGGAAAACTCCTTGCATCCGAAGGCAACGAACCACCTGCTCACCAGGATTTCTAAACAAGATCCTCCCCATAAAATCCACGCCCTCACAAAAAGGGAAAAAGATGTTTTGGTAGAGCTTTCTAAAGGGAAAAGCAATAAAGAGATTGCTTCGAGCTTATTTATAACGGAAAAGACGGTCAAGACGCATATCTCCAATATCTTCTCAAAGCTCGAAGTATCCGATCGGACACAGGCGGCGCTTTATGCCGTGAAACATAATCTGGCTTGAAAATAGAAAGGACGTTAGAAATGAATATATTAATCATCAGTGGCAGCCCAAGAAAGAAGGGACGCACAGGTATTGCAGCCCGTTTCATTGCGAGGACGTATAAAACGGATCTAATCGATCTCAGTGATGGGTCCCTGCCACTTTATACAGGGGAACAGGAGCAAGCGGATCTTAATTCCGTTAAAGCCCTCAAGCAAAAAGTGAAGGGTGCCGATGCGGTCATCTTAGCTTCACCCGAGTATCACGGCGGCATGAGCGGTGCATTGAAGAATGCACTGGACTTTTTGAGCAGCGAACAATTCGCACATAAACCCGTGGCATTGCTGTCATGTGCAGGTGGGGGAAAAGGCGGGATCAATTGCCTGAATAATCTTCGCATCGTGGCGAGGGGTGTATATGCAAATGTCATCCCGAAGCAGCTTGTGCTTGATCCACATTGCTTTGATTACGACAATGACGGATTGTTGTCTGAACCGGCGAAGCTGGTTGATGACTTGGTAAAGGAATTGAGAGTATACGTAAAAGCAGCGGAGGCCGTGAAGGAAGAAGCACGGAAGAGAGACTGACACTCGATGTCGGTCTCTTTTTATATGGGAGGGTGATTGGTAGGGTATTCGAAACCCTTCCATACATAAAGCACCATCTAGTTGCACATACTAAAAGCCGATTCAACAGTGAATCCTGTTAAATCGGCAAGGTTAGGTGGAATTCTCTTCTTACATTTCAGCAAATGTCTCCTCAAGTGGTTGCTCGACACCGAAGGTATAATTTGCGTGCTCGATATATCTCATTAATGTGTAAAGACTTCGTTCAACAACAGTGTAATCTTTTGAAAAGTGATACGCGTGCAAGAAATGTTCGATTCTTTTTGAAAGAAGGTCATCTTTTGTCCTTACCATCAGAATGAGTAGGTTATCCCATTCGGACCGGTGGGTATAATACAGGGCCCGGTCATAATCGACTTTGTTCACTTTTGTTTCCCTCCTTTTGAAGGGGGTAAGCTTATTGTGTGAAGAAAAGCGTCAATCATTTCGCTGAAAAACTTGGCACTCCTGCATATACGGGCTTTCCTTCTATTGGGTGAATATTTTTGTGTTTTTACTACATCCTATCTAATGAAAAGACTGAAGAGGTGATGGAATGAAACATGTAATCATGCTGGTGACGGCGCTATTTTGTCTTAACTTCACAGCCGCTGTTCATGCGGAGCAGCCACAGCCGTCCGATTATGCAAAGTTCGGGCGCATCGCGACAGCCGTCATAAAGGAAGATTATCCAGGGCAAGCATTGAAGGATTATAAGTATCAGGGTCGACAGAAGATCGATGAGGGCAAACTCGCTGATAATTTTGAATTCACCGTTCAAGATAACGGCAAAGAAAAGAAAGTCATCGTCAAGGTGATCCATGATCTTGATAATGAGAAGATATTGAATATTGCTGTCAACGAACAGCCATGACACAACAATGAACTGACATGATGCGGATTGACGCGATCAAGTCAGTTCATTGTTTTTTTGTATAGCTTTTTATTTTCTGAATAATTTGTTAAAATTAATCAATGCGAAATGGAGAGGAGCTTTCCCCTATGTGATATGTCTTTTTTATCCTTGAAAAAATTGAATAATGGGAGGAAAAGACATGGCTTCACAATCATTTCGTCATCTTTGGGTCGGACAGGCACTAGCAAACATGGGCGATATCTTCTATGTGGTGGCATTGATCTCACTGATCGATCATGTGACTGGATCGCCTTTATACCTGACCATCGTACCACTTGTGATTACTTCTTCACGCTTCCTAAGCAGCGTAATGGTACCGCTGCTTCTTAACCGGACTCAACTGAAATGGCTGATTGCATACTCACAGCTTGTAAAGACAATGCTGCTTGTTCTCATGTTTTCGCTTGTTGTTTTGTCACTGGGGAATGGTTGGATCTATCTTGGAGTCGCTGGTTTGATTTCCTTTATGGATGGATGGGCACTTCCTGCGAGGAATGCATATGTCCCCTTCATTGTGAAGAGGGAAGAGTTGCTCGGGGCAAACGGGTTCTTGTCAACCGTCGATCAAACGATCCAATTTTCGAGCTGGGCCGTTGGTGGTTTGCTTGTTGCTGCATTGAATGAAAGTATATTACTTGCACTGGTCATACTATTGTTTTTGATCAGTACGTATTATATGCTCAGGCTTCCGGTCATCCCCCGTACCACGCTCCAACAGAAAAGACATTGGTGGGAACAATTCGGGGAAGGCTGGTCGGAAGTGGGGAAGAATAAGAGCCTGAGGAATCTGTTCGTTATTTATGCGATTGAATCTGCAGCTGGCGCTGTTTGGATAGCTGCGGTCCTATATTTATATGTAGACCTGATCCTGAATCGAAGCGAGGCGTGGTGGGGATTCATCAACAGTAGTTTTTTCATTGGCTTGGTTTTAGCATCGTATCTGATATACAGGATGCATGGTTATTTTTCATCGAAGAGGAGCGGTTGGCTGCCTGTGTGCATGCTGATGACCTCGATAGCAACATTTATCTTCGCCTGGAATAGTTCGGCGTTATTTGCACTGATTTTATCCCTGGTCTTCGGTTTTTTTGACCAAATTAAGACCATCATCCTTCAAACCTTTTTGCAGGAAACAGTAACTGCCGGGGAAATAGGGAAGGTATATGCGGCACAGGGTGCATTGACGACCCTCATCTTCGGATTATCTTCCGTTGGCGTCGGGTTGCTTATGGAGGTTACGAGCGTTGAAACTGTATTTACACTATCGGCTTCGCTGTTGGGACTGACACTCTTTCCTGTTTATAAGATAAGGAAGGTTCTCTCCTGATCAATTGGACTGGATCCGTTTTTAAAAACGGATCCAGTCCTTTTTTAAAAAAGGGGGAGTTGGGAAATCTTACGCTTGGGTATTTAGACAACTTTTCTTCTCATGAATCCCATCTTCTTCTCATACATTGAGATAAGAGTATGTAGAGGGGGATGACCATGAACCAAGAGGAACAAAAGCAATTGCAGAATGCGATTGGTGAAATCACTGAAATAGCTGCCGGATTCGGTCTCGACTTTTATCCGATGAGATATGAGATCTGCCCTGCTGATATCATATATACATTTGGTGCATACGGGATGCCGACCCGTTTTTCTCATTGGAGCTTTGGGAAGCAATTTCACAAAATGAAGCTGCAATATGATCTGGGTCTGAGTAAAATCTATGAGCTAGTGATCAATTCGGATCCATGCTATGCGTTTCTATTGGATTCCAACTCGCTGATTCAAAACAAGCTGATTGTGGCGCATGTTCTTGCTCACTGCGATTTCTTCAAAAACAATGTTCGGTTTCAGAATACAAAGCGCGATATGGTCGAAAGCATGGCGGCTACGGCCGATCGTGTAAGAAGGTATGAAATCGAACATGGTAAACAGGAAGTGGAAAATTTCCTTGACGCTGTTCTCGCCATTGATGAACATATCGATCCTTCCTTGATGCGGCCGAAACTTTCCTGGACGATGGATGATGTGGAGTGGGTGGAAGAAGAAGTGAATGCAGCCACTCCTTATGATGATTTATGGTCGCTTGACGAGAAGCCGAAAAAGAGGAATACGAAAAAAGTGAAGAAAAAATTCCCTCCTCAGCCTGAGAAGGATATTCTTCTGTTCATTGAACAATACAGCCGCGAACTGACTGATTGGCAAAGGGATATCCTTACCATGATGAGGGAGGAGATGCTGTATTTCTGGCCGCAACTTGAGACGAAGATCATGAATGAAGGCTGGGCTTCCTACTGGCATCAGCGGATCATCCGCGAGATGGATCTGACAAGCGGGGAAGCAATCGAATTCGCCAAGCTGAATGCAGGGGTCGTGCAGCCATCACGCACAGGAATCAACCCTTATTATTTGGGACTTAAGATCTTTGAAGATATTGAAGAGCGCTACGACAACCCTACGGAAGAAATGAAGAAGCGCGGGGTGAAACCAGGTTCTGGGCGGGATAAAATGTTCGAGGTCCGCGAAATTGAATCGGATATTTCATTCTTGCGCAATTATTTAACGAAGGACCTTGTGATGAGGGAAGATATGTACCTCTTCCAGAAGCAAGGAAAAGATTATAAGATTGTCGATAAAGAGTGGACCGCAGTCCGAGATCAGCTGGTGAGCATGAGGGTCAATGGAGGGTTTCCTTATATCACGGTCAATGACGGCGACTACATGAAGAGCGGGGAACTCTACCTTAAGCACTGGTTCGAGGATGTGGAGCTTGATATCAAGTATCTGGAAAAGGTGCTCCCTTATGTCCATCGCCTGTGGGGCAGGCCGGTTCATATTGAAACGCATGTGGAGAACCGGGATATGCTGTTCACTTATGATGGACGGAGTGTGCAGAGAAAATATCTATAACAGGGGAAGGGAAATGGAGGGGGAATCGATATGGCAGATGTTGAAGTGTTCATAGGTGACCTGACGGACGAAACATTCCATTATGGTGGAGGCGACTGGAATCACAATTATCCCAGGAGAATAAGCGGATTCTTCCCTAAAGGGTACGATTTGTTCTTCTCAGTGTTGGATGACATCTATTATAACCGAATCGAAGGCAGGCAGACGGACTGGGGAAGCCATACGTGCCCGATGTATCCACATGAAATCATGACGTTGCTGGAGGGGTACTATACAAAGCATATGCACGACCTCAGGGTCCAAGAGTTATTCCAGTTTGTGAAACAGCTCGATCCGGAACAGCAATATGGGCTGGTGGCTTGTGAAATGACATAGGGAATGCAGTTTGCTACGCACACCCTTGTCGGTTTTGGGATAAGAGTCATTGATCGCGGCATGAAAAAATCGGATCACTTAGTGATCCGATTTTTTTTCTGTCCGGCAATGCATTGCAAAGGGCGGTTATTGTGCCGTATAGCCGCCGTCCAGCACGACGGCCTGACCCGTCACGCCTTTCGCTTTATCACTTGCAAGGAACATTGTATAATCCGCAATCTCTTCCACCGATAGTAATCGTTTCTGTGGTACGAGAGGATAGATGACTTCTTCGAGCACTTTTTCAAGCGGGACCCCTCTGGTAGAGGAGATATCCTGTAATTGATTCCGGACAAGCGGAGTATCTACATACCCCGGGCACATGGCGTTGACCGTGATGCCATGCTCAGCCCCTTCAAGTGCAGATACTTTTGTCAAACCGATTACGCCGTGCTTGGCGCTATTGTAGGCGGCCTTCCCTGCAAACCCGATCAATCCGTTGATGGAGGCCATGTTGATGATGCGCCCGAATTTCTGCTTTTTCATATGGGGGAATGCAAATTTCGTTGCAATGAAAGGCGCAGTCAGCATGATCCTGATTAGAAGTTCAAATTTCTCGATTGGAAAATCTTCAATCGGAGCAACATGCTGTAAGCCGGCATTGTTGATCAACACATCGATTCTCCCGTAATGTTCGACCGTCTTATCGATCCCAGCCTTCACCTCTTCTTCACTCGTCACATCACACTTGACGCCGATTGCATCAAAGCCCCTGTCTTTCAGTTCTTCGACGGCTTTATCAAGTCCTTCCTGATTGATATCGGAAAGCACGACCTTTGCCCCGTTTTGTGCAAAATGCTCCCCGATTTCAAATCCGATGCCGCGGGCGGCACCAGTGATAAAAACAACTTTTTCATCTACCATGATTCATTCCTCCTAAGTGTTTGAGTATTGTGATGGTCGTTCCCTGGAAAGAGTACGGCTATATGAACAATGTCATGATGATTCGACCACGAATCAATTCTCCCTTAATATATCCCCATATTCGCCAAAATAATGGACGCAATTTCAGCGACGGTCGGAATCAGCAATCCAACGACCGCGACATCCAGATAAGAGTCTTTATGCGTCAGTCCCGTTACCGCAAACAATGTCAGCAGCGCCCCGTTATGAGGCAGGATGGAGGCACCGGAAGAAATGGATGCGATCCTGTGAAAAGCTTCCGCGCTGATGCCCGATGATTGGGATAGTTCATAGTATTTATCGCCCAATGCCTCAAGGGCAATGCCCATCCCACCGGATGCCGAACCGGTGATGGCAGCCAGGACCTGGACGGCGATCGCTTCTGAAATGACAGGATTCCCTTTGATTCCAAGAATCAGATTTGTCAGCGTCTTGAAGCCTGGAGCGGCTGTAACGACGGCACCGAAACCGACGGCGGCGCTTGTATTGATGACCGCCATGACAGAGCCTTTCGCCCCGCCGTTAATCGACGGTATGAACTTCTTGAAATGCTTGAGATTAATCAATAAGATTGAAAGGATCCCCACCAAAAGGGAGGTCAATATGTTCCAATCGAAAACATTCAAGGTCACCACCACGATGACCAAGGGCAGGAAGGACAGATAAAAGTTAGGAAGTTCATCCTTTTTGATTTCCTTTACTTCATTCCCTTCGCCCGGCTCGGTGAACGTATCACCTTTCTTGGTGAACATGCTTTGACGCCATCTAAGATAAAAGTACCCGCCGGCGGCCATGATCAATCCTCCGACAACCCCGATGATCGGAGCGGCTGTAGGGGTCGTCTTGAAATAATCCATTGGAATCAGGTTCTGGATTTGGGGTGTGCCCGGAATGGCTGTCATCGTAAACGTAAATGCCCCCAGTACGAACACAGGAGGAAGAAGCTTACGGGTTATGTCCGCTTCCCTGAACATCGCGATGGCCAGAGGGTAAATGGCAAAGACGACGACAAAGAGGCTGACTCCGCCATATGTCAAAACGGCTGCCGCGATTAGGACGCCCAATATCGCCCGATCTTTCCCGATGATGCTGGTGATTTTATAGGCAACGGACTGTGCGGCGCCTACATCTTCCATCAGTTTTCCGAAGATCGCCCCGAAAAGGAACACAGGGAACCACTTCTTTGCAAAATCAACAAAGCCGGTCATATAGGTTTCTGTATACGCAGGAAGCAAGTCGAGTCCGCTCATGAGCGCGACCAGTCCTGCCACCAAAGGGGCAATCCAAATGATGGACCAGCCCAAGTAAGCTAATAACATAAGTAGAAGTAATCCAATAATGATGCTAGTCATAATTCACCTCTCAAACTTGTTTACGATTATTCTTCCAAAATCATACCGATTTATCCTGATTCGGTGGTTGTAATATAAAAGCTCTTTTCGTAAAGGTAGTTGTAAGTAATTACTCTGTAGAACACCCTGCCCGATTCCTTGCAAGACTCCGCTTTCCGCTCAGACTTTCCCCGAGGAGGCTCAGGCTCGCTCCCCACCGAAAGTGAGTCACCTGGAGAGAAAATCAACCACTATTCGCTTCTTTCTTAAGGTACAACCATGTTTACGGGAAACCTTCGAAAAACGTAAAGGCAGTCCGCATGATCACTCGATGGTGTTCATGCGGACTGCCTTTATAGTCATTCATCAATTACACAAATCTCTCTTTTTTCTCCTTGTGATTAAAGTGCAGCTTGCCCCGAGACAGGGAAATGACGGTGTCTGAAACGAGTGAAAGTTCTTGATCGTGGGTGACGACAATCACACATTTGTTTTCTTTATGGGCAAGCTCCTTAAACAGCTCCACAATTCCCCTGGCCGTGGACTCATCCAGATTACCGGTCGGTTCATCAGCGAGGATGAGAGAGGACTGGCAGGAGAGTGCCCTTGCAATGGAGACTCTTTGCTGTTGTCCACCGCTCAGTGTCAGCACTTTCTGTCGTGCTTTTTCTTCTGATATCCCAACTTTTTCGAGCATTTCCAACGCATGTGCTTTTTTGTCTTTCACCTTTGATTTTGTGATTTCCATTGCGGTAATGACATTTTGGAGTGCTGTCATATAGGGGAGGAGGTTATAGGACTGAAATACAATCGAAACATACTGATTCCTGAAAGTTGTCAGCCCTATATCCTTAATGTTTTTCCCTTCATAAAGCACCCTGCCCCCTGTCGGCACATCAAGTGCACTGGCGAGTGACAGGAAAGTGGTTTTTCCGGACCCTGAAGGGCCAACGCATGTATAGAATACGCCTCTATGAAACTCTGCTGTGACGTCATTTAAGATCGGATGCGAATCTGCCCCCTTTTTATAGCTGTAGCTTACGTTTTCAAATTGCAACAACTGACTCATATTGATGACCTCCTTAGTCCTTTGTCAAAATTGTCTTTGGATGCAGTCTCAGTACGGTAAGTGATGGGAGGATGGTTGAGACGAGGACAACGAGTAGTCCGATGAAGAACAATCTCATTAGATCTCCGCTCGTGATATCAATTGATAATTCATCCACTACATCTACATCTTGAAGCTGCTGCTGGAATGGGTTACGGCGGCTGTTAGGTAACGAAGCCGGCATATCAGCTGTCTCGCTTGTCGTGATTTCTTGCTGGAGCAATTGTTTTCCTATCTGTTCAGCAACCAGGTTACCTGAAAACGTGGATATTCCCATTGCAATGAATGCGACAATGGTGATTTCAATGAGGAATTGACTGATGAGCTTCGATTTCCTCTCACCGATCGCGAGCAATACGCCCATTTCATATTTTCTTTCCCTTATTGTCATCATGATGATGAGTGCTAATATGATGGCGCCGGCTATGGTGACAAGAATGACTACATGACCCGAGAAAGAAGCCACATTCTCGATCGGTCCCATCATCTGTTGATATAATTGATCATTTGCATCAAGTTTAAATTGATTGAAATCAATGGAAGTTGAAGCTTTTGCATCATTCATGAATGCCTGGATGTCTATCGGGTCTTTCATAAAATAAACTGCCCGGTCAATGGTACCCGTTGATCCTTTTAATGTGCTTGCAGCAGTGACTGGGACAAATAGTTGATTATAAGGGTTCAACGATGTAATGTTTTGAGCACGATCGTCGATTTCGGCAGTTGTCTCATAGATGCCCACGATTTCCAGATTTAATTCCACACCATCTGCATTTGAAACTGTCAGTGAGTCACCCACACTCAGGTCATTTTCACTTGCGAGGTTTTTTTCGATTAAAGTGACTTGTTGATTCTCATCTTCCGCTGTCAGATGACGTCCCTCAAGCAGGGTTGCTTGTCCATTCATGAAAGATTCCGAAGCGTCGGTATAAGAGACGCCCTGGATGCTGACATCACCTGCCATCCTTCCTCCCCCGAAGCCTTGGCCTTGATCCGAGGAGGACTCGGTTACTTCACTTCCTATCGCATTGAACCCGTTCGCAAAAGCAGTAGTGCTGGAATAATAGTTATAGCCTTTCACATAGTTGGAATCCTTTAATTCGTTCGCAGAATCCTCAGGGATCGGGACTGGTTCAAATCTTGCCCTTCTCCCTGCATCATCTTGTTGTGTCTCCATCAGCTTTTCTCGATCGACCGTCAAGGTGACTTCTCCACCGAGTTTCTCCCGGGCCATAATACTGGATTGATTTGCGGCAGTCTGTATCGTCAGACCGGAAAGGACCAGTACGGATATAACGGTCAATACAATGAGCAATAGCATGCTTTTCCCCAACCGGGAAGTTACGTTCCAATATGCACGTTTAATAAAGTTCATACTCCTGATCTCCTCCGAAAATTAAAGGGACTCCAACGTTCCGATTAATCCCTTTCTAAATTCACGCCTCTCTTTTTTTAGCGCTTCAAGGTCAATCTTTTTGTTTTCTACGTAGTCTTGTAAACTCCTTTTATCCAGATCCAGTCCTATTAGTTCATCAAGACTTTCGCCTGTCAGTTTTGAAAGAGGGGCGAGGCGGGCAATCTTATGCAGTTCGACTCCTTCAGTTGTGTATTGTGTCAGCTTCTCTTCGGAAACCCCAGTATAAGTCGAAAGATATTTGATCACCTCTGAACGATGCTCCTCGATGTGGACTCGCATTTTATGACTGGGGCGTTTGTCTTTTTCCTTGAACTCGATCGAGTATTCTTTCGCTACACTCACCCAAGAGCCCAATTCCTTGTAACGCTTCAATAACGCTTCTGCAGATGCTTTCCCTTCAGTTTTTTTCGCCAGGTGATTGGCGATGTGAAGATCATGTTCATCGAAGCCTTCTTTCACAAGGTCATCCATTTCCACCTTCGCAGGTTGCCCTTCTTGCAAGATGGAAGATGAAGGGACCTCTTCAGCGCTTACAGGCTGGAATAACAGTAAACTTACGATTGGTATGGTAAGTGATACCGCCGAAACTCTTTTTGTCTTGAACATTGTCCTTCATCCTTTCTATTAGTGTGATACAGTGATAGCTTATCCACCATTTATGACCAAACTATGAACAAAGAATGACCTAACGTTTAAATGTTCAAGAACAAACAAATAAACATTGAAAACATGATTGAAACACAGTACTTTAAGAGAAAAGACAAGGTTCGGACAGGGGGTAATGCAATGAAAATTTTGGTTGTTGAAGACAATATGAGTGTGTGCTCAATGATTGAGATGTTCTTATTAAAAGAAGGATATGAAAGTACATTTATACATGATGGTGAAGAAGGATATCAACAGTTCCAACAGGGTGAATGGGATTTGTTGATTCTGGACTGGATGCTGCCTGGTATGGATGGTGTTTCATTATGCAGGAAGATCAGGGAGAAGAGCTCGGTTCCAATTATTATGCTTACGGCAAAGGATAGTGAATCCGATCAGGTCATCGGACTTGAATTAGGTGCCGATGATTATGTGACGAAGCCTTTCAGCCCTTTAGCTTTGATGGCACGCATCAAAGCCGTGATGAGAAGGACGAAAAGACAAGGGAATGAAGGTGTACCTCAGGAATTTGTAAAAACGAAATATTTCAAACTGAGTAAAGAAGCGAGAGAAGTCTATATCGGTGACAACCTGATACCGGATTTAACACCAAAGGAATTTGATTTGCTTTCCCATTTCATCGAGCACCCAAAACAGGTCTTTTCAAGGGAACAGTTATTGGAGAGAGTATGGGGGTACCAGTTCTATGGCGATGAACGAACCGTTGACGTACATATCAAGAGACTGCGCAAGAAGCTTGAGTACCTTCTTCCATCCTTCATCCATACAATCTGGGGAGTAGGGTATAAATTTGATGAAACAACTGCAGATCATGAACATTAAATATCTCTATCAGTTATTGATCAGTCATATGACCCCGATACTGGTTGCATTTCTAATATTGAGCTTCTCTTTTTCACAATTCATAGAGAACCTTGTGTATGAGAACAAGGTTGAAGAATTGATGACGTATGGCGAACAGATCGGTTCCCTATCAAATGAGCGGATGCCGCGTGGTAACACGATGACAAGAGTCCGCAGTTACAGTGATTTACTTAAAGCAAGGAATATTCATTTCCTATTCTTTAATGAAGAGGGAAAAGTGAATTTTCATCCTGCTAAATTACCTCCGGATCTAAAACTATCGGAAGAGGAGTGGGAAACGATCAAAAGGGGCGAGAAGCTTGTTGTGAAGCGTGATCTGGATCGGTTTGATCAGGTGGTCTCTCTTGTTGCCATTCCGCTTATAAAGGACGGGACCTTTCAAGGTGGGATTATGTTGACTTCGGCGATTTCTGGATCGGAACGTATGATATCCGAAATCAATAAATCCCTATTCACGATTATGATGTTTACCGTTTTCATAACAGTCCTGATCAGTTGGTTCCTATCTTCTTTCCATGTGAGAAGGATCCGGAAGCTAAGGGATGGGACCTCTAAAGTGGCACTTGGTGATTACGACGTAACCGTTCCTGTGACGTATAGGGATGAAGTGGGAGAATTGTCCAGGGATTTCAACGAAATGGTGAAAAAGCTCAAGGAATCGGATGAAGAGATAGAGCGCCTCGAAAAATTAAGAAGGCAGTTCATGGCCGATGTATCACATGAATTGAGAACACCTTTGACTACGATTAAAGGGATCATAGAAGGAATGAGGACAGATATCCTTTCAGGGAAAGAGAAGCAGAAAGGTATCGACCTTATGCATTCAGAGACGAAGCGGTTGATTCGACTTGTAAATGAGAACCTGGATTACGAAAGAATCCGTACAAATCAAGTACAACTGCATAAAGTGAGAGTATCCCTGGTGGAATTGTTCGAGACGATTAACGATCATCTAGCCCCTTTCGCCAAAGAGAAAGGAAACCGAATCGAGATCGAAGCAGAAGAAGGAATCACCTTATTCGCCGACTATGACCGTGTGATCCAAATACTGATGAATCTCACGAAAAATAGTATCCAGTTCACTGAAAATGGCACAATTTATTTGAAAGGGCAAAGAGGGTACAATGAAACGGTCATCATGATTGAAGATGATGGAATAGGAATGGACCCTGAAGAGATCCATTCAATATGGGAAAGGTTCTACAAAGCCGATGTATCGAGGAGGAGTCTCCCACATGGGGAATTTGGGCTTGGTCTTTCCATTGTGAAGAAACTGATTGAAATCCATGACGGGACCATAGAAGTGAAGAGTAAAAAGCAACAAGGAACCGTGTTCACCCTCAGATTTCCACATGAGCAAACAACTTGATGATCAACATGTGGAACGATTTCGCATTGTATTCAGTAAAAGTTTAGGCTTGAAATTGGATGATAATGAGTTTATCCTTTTAAAGTACCATGATCCATTTTTGGGCCAGGCTGTTCTATGTGGTGAGTGAATTGACCCTCCACAACTATTACAATCAGCATGGACTCACATTGGATGCAGAAAGGAGAACGGTTATGGCCGATGTATTCAACCAGGAGTTTGTTGTCGCTCTTATCATAGCCTTTTCTGCTTACATCATTTTAAGAGGGATCGCAATTTTCTTCGGGAAAGCAGGAAAAGGTTACTTAGAAAATATAGAAGCACCAAGAAAGCTTTATCTTCAGCTGATCGGAATCTATTACGTCATTTCAGGAGGGTTGGGGATGATGGTCCCTAGACTCGATTGGAAAACGGAAGACATCTATTTCGCGATTTCATACTTTGCAATCGTTTCGGTGGTCTTCTGGGTAGCGTTGGATTTCTTCATTAAACGTGATAAGAAAAAGCAGCTACAGCAAAATTGACGAAGAAGATCGGGGAAGGATTACCCGGTCTTTTTTCATTTGATTATACAATCAGCAGCTTGAGGCGTTAGTAGGTTTACTCCTTGCCCGTGTCAGGGTATATCCCAAAGTGGAGGGATGAACCATGCTGCATCAAGAAAATAAATCAACCGAACCAGATTCACCTGAAATGAAAAAAGATTTCTATATCCAACAGCTATTAAGAATTGGTGTATATAAATACTTTGGCAAACAGTTATATGAGCTTTCTTTGGATGAAATCCAGGAAGTTTATATCGAATATTATATTAGCTGAAAAAAGACGACCCTTTATAGTAAAAGGATCGTCTTTTTTTTGATGAATGATTCCTTACGGGACATCGTGTCCCATTGAGCTTTGGAGGATCTCGAACCATTGATCGTGGTTCAGTTTTAAATCGAGGGACTCAATCGCTCTTTGAATGCGTTCTTCTTTACCTGAACCGACAATCGGCATGATGCCTGCAGGATGATTCAGCAGCCATGCGTAAAGCACGGAGTCGATTCCTTGGGCACCGATTTCGTCCTTCACTTTCTCAAGTGTATCGCGAAGGCGGATCGCCTTCTCATCCTTGCCTGTAAAGATGTCTCCGCCTGCAAGCGGTGACCATGCCATCGGGGCAACCCTCTTCTCCTGACAAAGATTGAGCGTACCGTCTTCAAAATTTTCAAGGTGGTAGGCAGATAGTTCAATCTGGTTCGTCACTAATGGGAACGGGAGGTATGATTGCAGCATGTCCCACTGGTGTTTCTTGAAGTTGGACACACCGAAGTGCCGTACTTTCCCCTCATCTTTAAGTTGCGTAAACGCCTCGGCTACTTCCTGGCCATCCATGAAAGGATCCGGGCGGTGAATGAGTAGCACATCGATATAGTCGGTTCTCAGATTCTTCAATGACTGTTCAACCGACTCGACAATATGTTTTCTGCTTGTATTGTAGTGATGAGTCTTGTGCTGAGGACGGTTTTCAGACGGAAGGATTATGCCGCACTTTGTCACAATCTCCATCTTCTCCCTGATGGAAGGTTCCAATGAAAGGGCGTTCCCAAATAGTTCCTCACATGTATATGACCCATAGACATCGGCATGATCGAAAGTCGTGATGCCGTTTTCAAGATTGGATTTAATCAGGGATAGAATCTCTTCGTTAGATTGATTCCATTCCGCTAACCTCCATAGACCATGTATGATCCGGGAGAATGATAATTCTTCAGCGATATTGATTCGTTCCATATGTAGATGACCTCATTTCGTGTTGGTATGCAGTCGCTTACAATAAGCTATACTACATTGTATCTTACTATGATATGGGATGAATTCAAAATGATAGAGCTCGGCTCATACTGGAAACTTGATGAATACGAACTGGCCGGAGATCATTTGAATGTACTGCGGGTTTTGTCTCATGGAAATTCATTTTATTTAAAGTGCCGGAATTCAACATCAAAGAAGGAGCGACTGGAAGAATACAGGATTACAAATTATCTGGTCGAAAGGGGTGTTTCCGTAGAGACCCCGATTTTGACGATGGATGGACAATCCTTCATCGAGAGTGGCGATGCCCATTACTCGTTATATCGTACTATGAGAGGGTCTTCGACGCCAAATGGCAGCATGATCCCTCCAGTCAGCTTTTCTATACTAGGTGAATACCTGTCTGCATTCCATTCCGCGTTGATGGCATATCCGATGGATGCAGACACACCTGTCTGGGATCTAAACGGAAATCTTCAAAAGTGGCTTTCCGTTGTCGCCCCTGAAAAGGAGGGGTGGGCGTACCGGATATCCCGCATGCTTAGTCCCTATGAGGCGTTGTATGGACGGTTGCCTGTACAGCTTGTGCACAGTGATATGCATCTTCGGAATTTCATCTGGGATGGTGATCGATTATGCGGAATGGTCGATTTTGAAAGGGTGAGGCAGGCACCCCGATTGGCGGATATCGCTTATTTGCTCGTGAGTCTCCTGAGGGATTACGGAGGCGAATTGGAATCGATCGGTCTTGCCAGGCGGATTCGAAATTTCATTAAGGGTTATACCGTAAATCTGCCATTATCCGATGAAGAACAGGCATTGCTACAGCCCTTGGGCACGAACATCCTGCTTCAGTATGCGCTTTTCTACTCTAGGAATGGGTTCGAAGAAGAGTCAGATTGTCATGTTCGTATGATCGATTCCCTAATAGATGGCGAGTATTTTAGTTCCATCATTGGCAAGTCTTGAGCAATGGAGTCCGTCCATTGCTTGACCCAAGCAAAGCTTCGATGAAACATCTTTTACCATCATAATTCTCCCACAACTGAGAGAAAATGAAGGCAATGAGTCATGTATTCCTGTTGACAACCTTTTGAACTGAGCGTGCATTACTTAATCAAACAGACTCAATAATGAAAATGAGAAGGTGAAGAAGATGGAATTAAATAGTCAAGGTCTCCCATATTCTCCTGGGGATGTCGTATATGTGATTTACCGCAACCCTCATACGCAAAGTGTCGCAAATGTCCAGGAAGCGGCAGTTGTGAATAACCCGGAAAACCCGGAAGAACTGGCGCTGTTCTTATATGAAACCTATTACCCTTTGACAAATGAATTGGCTGTGTATGCTTCGGAAGCGGAAGCTGAACAGGTTTATAACCAATCATTTGGGGATTTATAAGGGGGAAGGAACATGGTTAAACCTTTTATCCCTCAGTTGGTATACTTTGAACCTGGGGCGTTGGAATACCCTTTAGGTAAAGAGCTCAAGGAAAAATTCGAAAAAATGGATGTTGAAATACGGTATACAACCTCACATAACCAGGTGCGTAATCTTCCGGGTGAGAACCACTTCCAAAAATACAGGATCGCGAAGTCCACACTTGTGGTGGGTGTCAGAAAGACGTTGAAATTCGATACTTCCAAACCCTCTGCCGAATATGCCATCCCATTTGCTACTGGGTGCATGGGGCATTGTCACTACTGCTATCTGCAGACAACAATGGGAAGCAAGCCGTATATCCGGACCTATGTAAATGTAGATGAAATACTGGAATCGGCAGATAAATACATTTCTGAACGCGCACCGGAAATGACGAGATTTGAAGCTGCGTGTACATCGGATATCGTAGGGGTGGATCATCTGACACATACGCTGAAGCGTGCAATCGAGCATTTTGGAGAGTCTGAACACGGAAAACTCAGGTTCGTGACGAAGTTTCATCATGTCGACCATCTGCTAGATGCAAAGCATAACGGCAAGACAAGATTCAGGTTCAGTATAAACGCAGACTATGTGATCAAGAATTTCGAGCCGGGTACTTCCCCGCTTGATAAAAGGCTGGAGGCTGCAGGTAAGGTGGCAAGGGCAGGATATCCGCTTGGATTCATCGTTGCCCCGATCTATATCCATGAAGGTTGGGAAGAGGGCTACAGGAAAATGTTCGAGCATCTTAGTGAACACCTGCCGCAGGATGCCAAAAAGGATTTAACATTCGAGTTCATCCAGCATCGTTTCACGAAACCTGCCAAGCGGGTCATCGAGAAAAACTATCCTATGACAAAGCTTGAACTAAATGAAGAAGAACGAAGATATAAGTGGGGGAAATACGGGATTGGTAAATATATCTACCAAAAAGACGAGGAGCAGGAATTAAAGGATAAACTGTATTCATATATGGATAAGTTCTTCCCTGACGCCAAACTCGAGTATTTCACTTGATCCGTCACAATGAGGGTTGATTCGGGATGCGACCAATGTTCATTTCCCTTAATGGGAAGGGTCGATCCTTATAAAAAAAGGACCGATTACATTTATGTTATAATGTTAATCGGTCCTTTCAACGAAATCCGAGGAGAAGGGGTTCTAGGCTCTTCACTTTTAGCGCCAATTCATCACAGATTTCCTGATAAATGATCCATTCTTCCAGACAGTCTTTCGACCGCTTGCCCGGATTCGGAAGGTCCCAGTGGATGGACTTCCTTTCCAGTTCCAGTGGTAATGGGATATCCTCCTCATACTCGGTGTCCCTGATCTTCACGATTACATCCGCCTTGATCAGGTCTGAATGCTGGATGCGCAAAAGGGGAAAAAAGCTGATATCGATGCTTAATTCCTTCATGGCAAGGACAGGAAGCCTTTGGTCGGCTGCTTCTGATAAGCCTGCGCTCCTGAATGTCCAGTTCGACAAAGGTAACTTACCGGCCCAGCCTTCTGCCATTAATCCTCGCTGGCCACAACTTGAAAGAAAATATACGGTTTTATTCATACGCACTGTTCCTTTCTGTAATCTAGCTGTTACTAATCCTTACCCAATCCCGCATAAGCTAATCCTAATATGGGGTGGAGGTTTCTGGAAAATGCGATAGGTAGAAGGAATTAATAAATCCCTTATTTTACATGGAGGAACGTCAATTACATAGTAGGAAAGATTGAAATTGAACAGTAGCTAATTAAATATTTGAATAAATCAGTATAATGGAGAGGGAAATTCAAACAGTAAAGGTTTAAAAAGTTGACCAGAGGGTAAACAAATGTAAATTATTTTGCCCGCTTACCACATTTAGTAAAGAATAAGGAGGTACATCAATGAAATTAAATTTAACAACTAAGATCATCCTTGCACTCATACTCGGGGCCGTTGTAGGACTTGCCCTGAATATATTTGCTAAAGATGCATTCGATATATTGGATCCATACTTATTCACACCACTTGGGAAGATCTTCTTGAACTTGATCAGCATGCTTGTGGTTCCCATCGTGTTTTTATCAATCGTACTGGGATCTGCAGGGCTAGGTGATCCGAAGAAACTTGGAAGAATCGGGTTGAAGACCATCTCATACTTCCTTGTGACCACGTGTATTGCCATCATCATCGGTCTGACGCTTGCCTATATCATCGACCCAGGTATGGTGGAAGGGATCGACAAGAATCAGGCACAGAGCTTCGAGGCAGATAAGGCACCGCCTGTCGGGGAAACCATCATGAACATCATCCCCAAGAATCCTTTGACGGCGATGACCGAAGGCAATATGCTTCAAATCATCGCATTCGCCATTTTCATCGGTCTGGGACTCACCGCACTAGGAGAGAAGACAAAAGGGGTCCTGAAGCTCGTGGAGCAGGGAAATGATCTCATGATGTACTTGGTGACGCTCGTCATGAAGTTTGCTCCATATGGTACATTCGGATTGATTGCTTCTGCGATCGGAAGTCAGGGAACGAGTGCGCTCAAAGCGATGTGGCTCTATTTTGTCGTTGTATTATCCGCTTTGATCGTCCATGCAATCATCACATATGGAAGTACGGTTGCTTTACTTGCCAGGAAGAATCCCATCTGGTTCTTCAAGAATTTCAGCCCTGCCATGAGTGTTGCGTTCAGTACTTCAAGCAGTAACGCGACGCTACCTCTATCAATGGAAGTGGCACAGGAAAGACTGAATGTCTCTAAACCGGTCAGTTCGTTCGTACAGCCTCTAGGTGCCACAATCAATATGGACGGGACAGCCATCATGCAAGGGGTGGCAACGGTCTTCATTGCACAGGTATACGGAATCGACCTTACACTTGAACAACTGGTCACTGTCGTACTGACAGCTGTTCTTGCAAGTATAGGTACAGCCGGTGTACCCGGCGTGGGATTGATCCTTCTTGCCATGGTATTGAGCTCGGTAGGCTTGCCGGTTGAAGGGATCGGTTTGATCCTTGGGATCGACCGTCTGCTTGATATGGCAAGGACAGCCATCAATATCTCCGGTGATGCGGCGTGTGCACTCTTCGTTTCGGAAAGTGAGAAAAAGCGTACGATAAAGGAACAAAGAGGGGAAGTCTGATGAGTGGTTTTACAGGCTTACCTAGATGTAGGTAGGTGGAAGTCATCGATCTATAGCGAATCAAATCGTGAAATAAGCTGTCTCTTATTGAGGCAGCTTTTTCTTTGCGAACACCCTTCTATTCGTTAGTGATATCCACAGTGTGGTGGGGATGGATTCAACGACTTGCTAGCAAGGGGAAATATCGTGTAATATTACACTAATGATAGAAAGGTGTGGGACGTATGTTGAAAGACGAAGTCATCCTGATCATATCCAATAAGATGCGGTTAATCCGGACAGAGGCAGGTTATACCCAGGATAAGATGGCGACAGTGATCGGGTTATCCAAAAAGACATTGGTGCAAATTGAGAAGGGACGGGTAGAGGCAAGCTGGACCGCAGCGATCGCAGTTTGTGCTTTGTTCAGGGACAGTGATACGTTGGCGTCGGCACTTGGAGGAGAGCCGCTTGAAGTCATTGAAATGATTGCAAGGGAAGAAATGGACTTCAGGAAAGAGAAAACCCTTGGGGGAAAAGTCTGGTGGAAGGAAATTAATAAGCGTGGAGGATATGTCCTTCAGCAAAACCTGTTCAGCAAACACTTTAGAATTCTTGATGAAGATGATTACAGGATTTACAGCAGCTTCGATGAAGAAGGGGCTCGGGACCGTTTCGAAGAGGTTTCTTCATAATCATTCTGTTAGAGCCTGAAGGCGAGTTGAAGAAAAAAGGGGAGAGGGCCTATAAGATTGGCCCTCTCCCCTTTTTTAGTTGGAAATGTCGTCATTTCACAACCATGACACTTGTTTCACAGTTGTGGGCGACCTTTTCACTTACGCTTCCCAATACCCATTTCTTCAAGTTCGATTTTCCAGAATTCCCGACCAACACCAAGTCTGAGTTGTTTTCTTTTGCGTATTCACAAATCCTTTTCGCTTCCGAGCCTGATAAGTGTACGTAATTTATGTTGAGATGATAAGGTTCTAGCCTTTCTTTTACATTTCTTAGGACACCATGTTCGGATGAGGGGGTGGTAATTCCCTGGTTTTGATTGCTTTGTCTTTCTGGATGTATTTTCTCATCCCGCGCAACGGATAAGTTGCCCATGTATTGGTTATCAAAGCCAGGAGATGTATCAGCCAAAACGTGTGTAGGTGTGAAATGATCATCTGAATCGACTGAGCCCTTTTCCTCTGAAACATAAAGAATCGTCAGTTTTGTATCGTGTGACTGTTTTGTTAGTTTCAATGCTTCATCCAATGCTTTTTTACTTCCATCGGTTTCGTCGTATGCCAGTAATATATGCTTATACATGCCATCACCTCAATAGTAAGATGTCTATTATGTACCCTTCTTTGATAGGTTCTAATCATTTTAATGCCGAGGTTGGATTCTGCTTTAACATTCTCGGGCACCTCCACAATCGGAAATTGCCATATTGCCTGACATTCCAAATAATTTATGAGATAGAAGAAGAGCAGGATCGGGGAAGATCGATCCTGCTCTTTCTCATTTGGACTTACATATAGAATGATTGCTGTTTGTTAAGATGATAATTAAAGCATGCTGATGATCCATCCGATGACTACGATGGCACCGATGACCATTAAGATTGTACGTAACATATGTTTCACCTCGACTTATTGATATCAGTAGAAAAAATAGGATTGTTGATAACCGGTTAGTGTATTGTTACCCCGTAGATTTCTACTCGAAACATCCATCATGGGCTTTCAGCCATTGAAGACCGTCATGTGTGATTTCTGTCCCTTTTCTACCTCTATAAATCACCACATACCCGAGATCTTGAAGTTCATTCAATCGTGTCCGGATCTGCTGGACAGATAGTGGTGTGGAACGGTCTAATAATGTAGAAGAGAGCTTTTCCCTGCTTGCGCCCTTTCCTTCTTGATGACAGGTATACAATACGGAAAGGATATTCCGATACGCCTCTGTCTGGTTCAAGGATAGAGTGGTATGATTAGTTTGGTCATTTATCGAGAAATTATGATCGTTTTTTGGCAATAAATCCGTTGTCAGCCTCTTGCCATCCGAGATGGTCATCATATACAAAAGAGTATGGCGCAACTCCCTGATATTACCGGTCCATTTGGCTTGGGCCAATACGGTGAGCAGTTCTTTGTCGATGCTTGAGATGCTGCTTTGCTCCGAGCGGAGGAAGTATCTGATCAAATCCGGAATATCTTCAGGCCGTTCACGAAGGCTCGGGAGTCTCAACGATAATACTTTTAACCGGTGATAAAGATCCTCGCGGAACGTGTTTTCCTCTATCAGCAATTCAAGGTCTTTGTTGGTCGCCGCAATGATTCTTACATCCACAGGAATGTTCTTGTTACCGCCGATTCTTCGCACCTCCATTTCTTGAAGCACCCTTAGGAGACGGGTCTGGAGTTTCATGCTGATATCCCCTATTTCATCAAGAAATAAAGTGCCGCCATCGGCTTGTTCAAACAATCCTTTTTTTCCGCCCTTCAATGCCCCGGTGAATGCGCCTTCTTCATAACCGAATAATTCACTTTCCAGTAAATCTTCTGATAAGGCACTGCAATTCACTGCAAGGAATGGACTGGTCGATCGCGATGAAGCATTGTGGACAGCACTTGAAAACAGCTCTTTCCCTGTACCTGTTTCTCCCATGATCAAAATGGGCCATTCGCTAATGGCAAGCTTTTTGGCAATTGCAATGGTCTCCCTGATCGCCGCGCTTTTTCCGAGAATACTGTCAAAGGTGTACTTGGCAATATGTCCGCTTCGCTGTAATTCGCGTCTTCGGACTTTTTCCATCTCGATGGTTTCTTCCATATCCTTGAACGTTGCAACAATGACTCCTTCCGACTCCATCCGGAAACGGTACACCATCACGTTTTTTTGCCTCAATGTAAAATGCTTCTGATCTTCACTTTCTGTCGAGGTTAGAAAGTGAGTGAGTTCGATGTTCTTAAATACCCTGCTCAGCTTTTTTCCCTTTGATGAAGCGGCGTCCATACCGAGCATTTGTTCAAGAACTTCATTGAAGACGGTGATCTCGCCGGTCTTTTCTTGGAAGGCCAATATTCCATCATTTACGCCATCGACGACTTTATTTAAAAACTTATTGAGTGTGTTGGCTTTTCTGTTGATGGTTCCAAGCCTTTGACTCAATTCAATGATTTTCTTCGTATAGCGATCGGTGATGTCGAATGTCATTTGTTCTGAAAGCTGGAAATGTTGAATGATCCTGGTGATTGTATTTAGGTCGATCAACCGTACCCCTATATCGATCTTCACAGGGATGGAATCAGGGATAAGGGCCGTTTCACCGGGGGAAATGGCGGTATCGGAATGGACTTCAGGGCTCTCGCCCGGCGAGTAAGGGATATACTCTACATGATCAATGCCTAATTTTTTTAACGTGGATATCGCTTCCTTTGCTGTTTTAAGAAAGTCATTTACATATAGGATTTTCTTACCGTGCGGCAGTTCGAAGATACGGTCGATAAACTCATAATTGACCGTCCTTCTTGCCTTGATGATGGTGCAGGAGTCATGGTCGATATAGTCTTTGACTTCATCTTCAATAAGAGTGGAAGAATAGACGATCAATTTATTCGTGAAGAAAGCAGAGATCCCTGTGTCGCAGGCATAGCTTTTTATCGAAATTAATTCACCAAAAACCGATTTCAATTGATTGTGCAGTGCTATTTCGGTTTCTTTTGTCCCTGCAAGCAAAATCAGTTCGTGTTTCATTTCATCACACCTTATTCGTTATATTGGTTATAATTGTTTCGATGATTAACAACCTTATATAACCAATATATCATAAGGAATCGGTATTTTCAGAATATTTAAAGTTGGCATGAATCTTGCATTGTTAAGAGTGAAAGATAAAATAATCGTTTGAGGGGGATGAATAATGGAGAAAGAACAAAAGGCTTGGAAAGTACCGCATACGTTCATCATTGTGTTTTTTGTTGTGTTGGCTGCTGCGGTCCTGACCTACATGGTACCAAAAGGTCAATTCGACACGGAAGAAATCACCTTTATGAAGGATGGGGTCGAACAAACCAAAACCGTATTGGATCCGGATTCTTTTCAATATTTAAAGAACGATGAAGGGGACCTGATCAGGGAAGGAACGAGTCTATTTGAATCAGGCGGAGGAATCGGGTTCCTGAATTACGTCTTTGAAGGACTTGTTTCAGGAGATAAATGGGGGTCGGCTGTAGGGGTAGTCGCATTTATATTGATCATTGGTGGAGCATTTGGAATCATTATGAAGACTAGGGCAATCGAAGAAGGGATCCTGAAAGTGATCGAACGGACTAAAGGGAAGGAATCACTGATCATTCCCATCATGTTCTTCCTGTTTTCCTTGGGCGGGGCAGTATTTGGGATGGGTGAGGAGGCCATCGCATTTGCGATGATTCTCGTTCCGATCATGATTGCAATCGGTTACGATGCCATTACGGGCATCATGATCACATATGTAGCCACGCAGATCGGTTTTGCAACTTCTTGGATGAATCCTTTCGGGGTGGCGATTGCGCAGGGAGTCTCAGGTGTTCCGGTCTTATCCGGAGCTGGGTTCAGGATTGCGATGTGGATTGTGTTTACGGCAGTCGGGATCCTCTATACATGGAGGTATGCTTCTTCCATCAAGAAAGATCCGAGGAAGAGCTTATCTTATTCCACGGATGAGTATTTCCGTCAAGACGGGAAGATAAAGGATCTAAATACCTCTTTCACTCTTGGTCATACGCTTGTTATCTTGACCGTGGGAGCAGGGATCGCCTGGATCATTTGGGGCGTGGTGGAACATGCATATTATATTCCGGAGATCGCGACTCAATTCTTCACGATTGGATTGGTTGCAGGGATCATCGGGGTACTCTTTAAATTGAATGGAATGAACTGGGACGACGTCGCAAACGGATTCATCGATGGAGCCAAAGACTTATTGCCGGCGGCATTGGTTGTCGGGATGGCAAAAGGGATCGTCATCATCCTCGGGGGTGATGCACCGGATGCGCCGTCTGTCTTGAATACGATCCTATTCGGTGCCGGACAGGTTGTCGGTGACTTCCCGCAGGCTATATCCGCATGGTGTATGTATGTATTCCAATCAGTCTTTAACTTCTTTGTTGTTTCGGGATCGGGTCAGGCAGCGTTGACGATGCCGTTGATGGCTCCACTTTCAGATATTGCAGGTGTCTCCCGACAGGTAGCGGTGCTTGCGTTCCAGCTGGGCGATGGATTGACCAATATCCTTGTCCCGACTTCGGCAGCCTTGATGGGTACGCTAGGTGCAGCGAGGGTTGATTGGGGAGTTTGGGCAAGGTTCATCATCAAGTTCATGCTGATTTTATTCGTATTATCGTCAGTCTTTGTCATTGCGGCATCACTCGGTGGCTTCTAATTGAAATTTAAGACTGACTGCAACGGGAATTGTAGATTTCGTTAAAATTCATTTATAGTACAACTTTATAAAGGCTGCTGCTTTCCATGCAAGGCACCTGCCTTGCATGGATTCAGTAGGAAAAAAAGAAGGGAGCAGGACATCATGCTGACACTCATTCGAAACGGAGAAATCTATGCTCCAGAATATTTAGGAAAGAAAGATCTTTTACTTGTAAACGATAAGGTTGGTTTCATAGAAGACCACATCAATCTCCCCGATCGCTTTGTTGACATTAAGGTGGTTGATGCATCAGGTAAATATGTTGTACCGGGTTTCATCGATTCGCATGTACATATCATGGGAGGTGGCGGGGAAGGAAGCTTTAAGACCCGGACGCCTGAAATACAATTAAGCCAAGCGACCCTCTCTGGCATAACAACCTTGATCGGGGTCATCGGTACTGACGGTACAACCAGGACGATGCCGAGTCTGATTGCCAAGGCAAGGGCCCTTGAAGAGGAAGGGATCACTTGTTTTGTTCAGACGGGTTCATATCAAGTGCCACTTAAGACGCTTACTGGTAAGATCGAAGATGATCTCATTTTGGTTGACCGTATCATCGGGGTCGGGGAAGTGGCGATTGCAGACCACCGGTCGTCTCAGCCTACCGTCAATGAGTTGGCCAAGATCGCTTCTGCAGCAAGAGTGGGAGGAATGCTTTCAGGGAAGTCGGGGATCGTTAATATCCATGTAGGTGACAGCAGGAATCATTTAAAGTTGATCGAGGAAGTGGTTGAAACAACCGATGTTCCCTTGAAACAATTCTATCCGACACATATCAACCGGAACCCGCATCTTTTTGAAGCGGGGATAGAATATGCACTCAACGGTGGCTATGTAGACTTTACCACGAGCACAATTCCTCAATTCCTTGAAGAAGGCGAAGTGAAATGCAGCGTGGGACTGAAACGGATGTTAGATGCCGGTGTCTCCATCGATCAAATCACCTTTACGTCGGATGGGCAGGCGAGCTTGCCTCATTTCGATGAAAATGGTGAATTGATAGGATTGAAGATCGGGATGGTCTCAAGCCTATACAAGGAAGTGAAAGACGCAATCAAGGACGAAGGGATCCCGCCTGAAATAGCGCTCAAGGTGATTACCTCGACTCCAGCAAAAATCTTGAAATTAACCAATAAAGGTTATGTGAAAGAAGGCGCGGATGCGGACCTGGTCCTGCTCGACAAGGAATCCTTCGACATTGATACTGTATTGGCAAAAGGCAAGATCATGGTAGAGTCCGGAAAAGCGATTGTTAAAGGAACGTTTGAAGCTTAAAGCAGCGAATATAAGGAGTAGCATGTGAAGGCATGCTGCTCCTTTTTTATTTTATGAAGGTGATTTTTCTGTATTTTCAAACGAAAAGTCAATGAGTATAATGAAATAGATTCATCAAGGGGGGATTGGGATGGTCGGAAACGTTATATTCATTGAAGGGATTCCAGGAGCGGGAAAAACATCAACGGTAAACATGATAGCGGAATTCTTAAGGGGAAAAGGAGTTGGGGTAAGGGCTATCGTTGAAGGAGAACTCGATCAGCCTGCGGATTATGAAGGGGTGGCATTCCTCACGGATGATGAATGGATGTCGATTCAAAAGAATCATTGTAAGGAAGCTGAACGAATGAATAACGATCGTAAGCCAATGCTTCATGGCTGGCTTGTCCATTATAGCAAAATGGCACGAACCGGGGATTGGCCAGAGAAACTCATACATGAACTATCGATCCACGATATTTATAACAAGGAGCCAGAATTGTATGCTGCCCTCATAAAACATAAATGGCAAGACTTGAATGAAATGCTCCATGGTACGGATGAGGTGATCCTATTGGATTGCAGCCTGCTTCAAAACCCGACGACGTTCCTTTCTGCCAAACACGATATAGGAGAGGACGGAATCAACGCATTCGTCCTGGATTTGATCCATGCGATCAGGGCTCATCGACGATTGGTCATTTATTTGGAGCCCCGTGAAATAAGGGCGTCATTCCAACATGTCATGGCTGAACGTCCGGATGATTGGTATCACTTCGTCAAGGATTACTATACAACCGGGGCATATGGAGTGAATCACCAGCTGAGCAATGATTTGGAGGGAGTCTTAACGTATCTGGAACAACGGGTGAAATTGGAAAAGTCGATTTTGGAAGTTGCGGAAATAGAATGGCTACATATTGAAAGGAATCAATCTGATTGGGATGATGTGAACAAAAAAATCACGGATTGGCTCTCACTGAAGATGGAAGGGTGGAGAGCACTTCAGACTCCAGGCGGAGGAAGAAACCACCAATAGACGTTCGAAGCCTGATAGGAACTCGGGTAGGATGAATGTAGAATAGAAAAAGATGGAAGAAGGGTTCCTATGAAAAAAATGATTGAGATCTTCAAAAATCCGATTTTTACGAAGCTGTTCCTTGCCAATCTCACGTCCCATATGGGAAGTGTCATCGGTCTTACTGCATTCATGTTCTATCTTCTAGACCGATTCACGGACCAGCCGATGTATGCCTCGTTGACGGAAATGATGTATTCCCTGCCGACTTTGGTCGTGTTTTTCTTGGTGGGTGTATTGGCTGATCGCATGGACCGGCAGAAGATCGCGTATCATTGCGATACAATCAGCGCGATGCTGACTGTGGTCTTGTTGGGTGCGATCTATATCGGATGGCTGCCGTTGATTTTCGCTGTCCTGTTTCTGCGCAGCGGTGTCCAAAAATTCTTTTTTCCAGCCGAGCAAGCCATATTGCAGGGAGTTTTATCAAAGGATGATTACTCGACTGCAGCAGGATTGAACCAAATGGTCATGAGCCTATTCATGCTGCTAGGAAACGCGGTTGCGATTTTTGTCTATTGGAATGCAGGGATTTACGGTGCAATAGTGGTAGACTTCATTACGTTTGTCCTCAGTGCATTTTTGATTAAAAAATGTGTCATCCCTGAAGAAGTTCGTCAACCGAATGGAAAGCATACATGGAAAGACTTGAATGTCTCGTTCGTTTTGAAAGATTTTAAATCTGGCCTGTTTTACATCCTGAATCATAAGCTGTTACTTTCGTTGATCAGCGGTTTCGTCGTCTTTGGGATTGTAAATGGCGGTTTCTCTGTCATTCCGATCTTCATATTGAAATACAAATTGGCTCCGCAATCGTATGAAGAATATTCAATCATCCTCGGGATTGCCTTCGGATCGGGAGTTTTGATCGGAAGTGTGGTGTCCTCCATGCTTACACAGAAATTTAAATTTTATCAATTGATCGTCGCAGGTCTCGTTATTTCAGGAACATTCATTATTGGTGCATCCTTTGCACCTACTACGTGGATCTTCATGATGGTCGTGTTCATCGCTGCACTGGGACTTCCGCTTGTCAATATTGCGATCGGAGGGTGGCTGCCGGGCATCATCGATCCGAAAATGATGGGAAGAGTGCAAGGGTGGATCAACCCACTCATGATGCTGTCACAATCGATTACGCTCGGAATCATCGCACTCACATTCCCGGGGCTGGTTTCAGTGGAAATGCTCTACTGGCTCGTCGGAGGATGCTTACTAATAGTCGGTGCATTTTATTCAGTGATTTTGCCAAGATTAATGAAAGAAGAAGAAACCCAATCTGCCGTAGTCAATGGATAAATGGCTGAAAGAATAATCTCCATGAAGCTTCATGGAGATTATTTTCGTGGAAAACGTTGTATATAATTGATAAAGAACTAAGTGTTGATTTTGTTTGATCAGGGCATTATTAGAGTCTTTTTGAATTTTTCACCGTTTACAGCTGTTGTAAGGAGTGCAAGGCGTAGACTTCTGCGGGATACCCCCGGAAAGTGAAGTCTTGCATAATTCTATTTTTAAAAAATTTGAACGTTTTTTCTTATCATTCGTATTATCAATGAACGCATTGGCGGATAGAAGGGAAACATGCGATGGAAGAGAAACAATTAATCAAACGCGCAAAAAAAGGGGACCATGAAGCCTTCGCGATCTTATTCAAACAACATTATCCTTTTTTAGTGAAATACCTCATTAAAGTGACCATGAACAAGGACCAGGCAGAAGAACTTGCGCAGGATACCATGGCGAAAATAGTGGAGAAAATACATCTTTACAATGGTAAGTCGAAGTTTTCTTCCTGGTTGATCACAATCGCAACCAACCGTTATATCGATATCCAGCGGAAAAAGGGAAAAGAGAAGGACTGGCAGAAAGAAGAAGCAAATTACCGCAGTTTGAAATGGAATCTGGAATCTAGAAATGAAGAGTGGAATGATGTACTCGATGCTCTATCCAAGCTAGAAGATGGGGTGAGGATACCAATTATCTTAAAGCATTACTATGGCTATTCTTATGAAGAAATCTCAGAAATGATTGGAATACCACCCGGTACCGTTAAGTCAAGGGCGCATCACGGCATTCTCCGGTTACGAAAGGAGTTGAAACTGGATGAACAACAGACAACAGCCAAATGAAGAACGAGAATTGGAGCACATTCTGAAAGCGGGACTGGAGCCTTTGGAAGAAGAAATGGAAATCGACGTCCCCTCCCAGGAATGGTTTGAGCAATTTGTCCTTCAGGAACAAAAAAACATAAAAGAAGGATTGAAACGGGACATCATCCTGTTTGGGCTCATTGCAGGCTGCCTGCTGCTAATCCTTTCACTCACACTTGTTAAATCGCCGGCAACGTTCCTTCTATTGCAAGTTGCTGTTTTTATCGGTGCGGTTATCTTCAGTAGCTTTACGTTTTATAAGCAGGTGAGGAAGACATGACAAAGGAAGAAATTTATTTATTGATTCTGATCATCCCCATTCTGCTTGCTCAGAGCATTTATTTATTCCTTGATGCAAGGAAGAATGGCCATCTTTATTGGTTCTGGGGGTTATGGGGTTTGATCCAAACACCAATGCCATTGATTTTTTATCTGCTTTTCGCAAAGAAAATTTGGAAGAAGTATAAAAAAGGGAGAGAATCGAATGATCATCGTAACAACTGATTTTGTACCGGGGAAGGAAATCAAGGAATTAAAAGGGTTTGTGAGAGGGAGTACGGTACAAGCCAAACATATCGGAAAAGATATTGTCGCCGGGTTGAAAACGATTCTTGGGGGAGAAATCAGTGAGTATAGTGAATTGATGGAAGAAGCAAGACATAAGGCCATTGAAAGAATGAAGGATGAAGCTTCCCAGAAAGGCGCAAATGCAGTGATCGCCGTACGGTTGGAAACATCTGCCGTGATGCAGAACGCTTCTGAAATCATTGCCTATGGCACGGCTGTGACGGTGGAATAATCAAGTCATGCGACACATATAGTGAATTGGGTGCACTATGACCGAACGAGAAACATAGAGTATAGTGAAAATTATAAATAAAAATAAAATTGACACAATTCAAAGCGTATAGTATGGTTATTAATGGAATCTAAAATATCAAGGAATTGGAGGGTTTGTGATGATTAAAGCGTATCGAGTTCAAGGCAGAGGGAAAGCTACTGCGACTAATTTCATATCATCACATAACCAGTAACCCCCCATTCGATCATTCAAATGGATTACAGGCACAGGTTATGATTGATAACCTGTGCTTTTTTATGTGCAATTATGGGCGTTAATCAGGCACCGGCAGGGCCGCTTAAGCAAATCAGACCTGCCTTAAAAGCCTTATTGACGCCTTTTTTTGTTTGGATAGATCGTTTTTATTATTGATTTCTACTGCTTCCAGGGGTTGCGCGAAAAATCAATAGCCGCATAAACCGACTATTTCGGTGTTGTCAGGTTCAGTACCTGTTCACATAAAATTAACCCATTCAAGGAGGAAGAAAAAATGCAAAAAGTACAAACGAAGAGAATGATGAAACTGGTGGAGACAGAAGGCGGATAGTGAAACGGAAATGTAAGGGGGAGTAAGCATGTTTAGTATTTTTAAGAAGTTATCATGGTTCTTTAAAGAAAACTGGAGGCGTTACACGGTTGCAATCATCCTGCTGACGATTGTAGGGATCCTCGATGTGATCCCGCCAAAGCTCGTCGGAAATGCAATCGATGATATCCATCTCGGGGGGATGTCCTGGGATACATTAAGTAAATACCTATGGTTGTTAGCGGGCATTACGATCATTTCATACTCTATGACCTACGTGTGGATGTATCAGCTGTTCGGCGGGGCGTTCCTCGTAGAACGGAAGCTACGTTCCAACTTCATGGGACATTTATTGAAGATGACACCAACATTCTTCGAGAAAAATCGTACCGGCGACCTGATGGCAAGAGCAACGAATGATTTGAAGGCGATCTCCGTAACGGCCGGATTCGGTGTGTTGACTCTGATCGACTCGAGTGTGTTCATGCTGACCATCCTGTTCACAATGGGGTTTCTGATCAGTTGGAAATTGACCATCGCTGCCATCCTGCCGTTACCACTGATGGCATTATTGATGAAGGTGTATGGGGCAAGGATCCATAAACGCTTCACCGAAGCACAGGACGCATTCGGGGATCTTAATGATAAAGTGCTTGAATCGATAGCGGGTGTCAGGGTGATCCGTGCATATGTTCAGGAAAGGGCGGATGAAGGCCGTTTTTCCGACATGACGGAAGATGTTTATAAGAAAAATATTGAAGTGGCAAAGATTGATTCGCTGTTCGATCCGACCATAAAAGTACTGGTCGGACTGAGCTATCTGATCGGACTAGGGTACGGGGCGTACCTTGTGTTCCATCAGTCCATCACACTTGGTCAGCTCGTGTCGTTCAATGTCTACCTTGGGATGCTGATTTGGCCGATGTTCGCAATCGGTGAACTGATCAACATCATGCAGCGGGGGAATGCATCACTTGATCGTGTACAAGAAACGCTGGATTACGTCCAGGATGTGAAAGATCCGGAGAGTCCCGCATCAGTCGACACACCGGAACAGGTCGCATTTGAAGGGGTCGACTTCCAATATCCGTCATCAAACGTGAAGAACCTGGAGAGTCTCACATTGAAAATCCGCCAGGGCGATACACTTGGTGTAGTCGGGAAAACGGGGAGTGGTAAAACGACCTTTATTAAGCAGCTTCTTCGTGAGTATCCTGCAGGCGCTGGTTCCCTTTCGATTGGGGGAGTTCCGATTGGTGACCTCACCCTTCAGCAGGTAAGGAGCTGGATTGGCTATGTTCCCCAGGATCATGTACTGTTTTCGAGGACCGTAAAAGAAAATATTCTTTTTGGGCGCTATGATGCGGATGAAAGAGACCTGGAAAAAGCGATTGAGCTTGCCGATTTCAAGAAAGATTTAGAGATGCTTCCCGACGGCTTGGCTACGCTCGTGGGAGAAAAAGGGGTTGCGCTCTCCGGGGGACAGAAACAGCGTATATCCATCGCGAGGGCCCTCATAAAAAATCCGGAGATTCTGATTTTGGATGACTCCCTTTCAGCGGTCGATGCCAAAACAGAAGCGAAAATCATTGAAAATATTCGAAACGAACGTGAAGGAAAAACAACGATCATCACGACCCATCGCCTATCGGCAGTCCAGCATGCGGACTGGATCATTGTATTGGAAGATGGGAAAGTGGTGGAAGAAGGAGTCCACGGGACACTTCTTGAAAATGACGGGTGGTATAAAGAGCAATTCGACCGTCAGCAGGTTGAAGATTCCTCACTTGAGGAGGTGGGCGCATGAAAGTCGGAAAAAGACTCGTAAACTATGCGCTTTTATATAAAAAAATCATTATCGCAGCACTGCTGATGCTGACCGTTTCAGTGGCGGCAGAGCTTGCTGGCCCTTTCATCGCCAAAAAAATGATTGACGATCATATTCTTGGGATCGAAGCGGCATGGCATGAAACTGAAAAAGGGAAAGATGCCGTATCCTATGATGGGCAATGGTATAAAAGAGAACAGTATTTTAACAGTGATGAAGAAAAAGGAAAAGAGGTAAGGATCCTTCAAGTCGGAAGGGAATTTTATTTTATCCCTGCTCCCATTTCATTTGATGGGAAGCGGAAAATTCAAAACGGCACGATCACCATAACAAAAGGAGAAGACGCTGAAACCCATCCTGCGAAAAAACTGAACAGCAACGAGTTATTGGATTTCTACAATCCGGAAATCCCCAAAATCATCAAACTGATTGCGTTTTACTTTGGGCTTTTGGTCGTTGCGTCCTTCTTTCAATATGGGCAGCGATTCTTTCTTCAAAAAGCGGCCAACAGGGTCATCCAGAAGATGCGCAACGATATCTTTCAGCATATCCAGAAGCTGCCGATCCGTTATTTTGATAATCTGCCGGCAGGGAAGGTCGTTGCCCGGATTACAAATGACACAGAAGCAATTCGGGATTTGTATGTGACCGTATTATCAACGTTTTTCACAAGTACCATCTATATCATAGGGATATACATCGCCCTGTTCATTCTGGATGTGAAACTTGCGGCCATCTGTCTGATCCTGATTCCGATCCTTGTCGTCTGGACGTATCTATATCGGATCTATGCATCTAAATACAATCATATCATCCGATCGAAGGTCAGTGACATCAACGCGATGATCAATGAATCGATCCAAGGGATGAACATCATCCAGGCGTTCAGCAGGGAGAAGCAAACAAACAGTGAATTTGAAGAACTGAACGGTACCCATTATAAGTTTCAGAATAAGCTCTTAAGCTTGAATTCCATGACTTCCCACAACCTTGTGGGGGTTCTGAGGAATGTGACGTTCGTGGCATTCATCTGGTATTTCGGTGGAGGATCGATCGGAGTGGGTTCTGTCGTGACCCTGGGTGTCCTCTATGCATTCGTAGACTATATCAACCGGTTATTCCAGCCGGTGACCGGGATCGTCAATCAGCTTGCAAACCTTGAGCAGGCACTCGTTGCAGGGGAGCGCGTATTCAAGCTGTTGGATGAGGGTGGAACCGAGGTAGCCGATGACAAAATGCCCCGCTATCAAGGGAACGTCAGCTTTCAACAAGTATTCTTCGGTTATAAAGAAAACGAATATGTGCTAAAGGATATAACTTTCCAAGCAAATCAAGGGGAGACCGTCGCGCTTGTCGGACACACCGGTTCAGGAAAGAGTTCCATCATGAATCTGTTATTCCGTTTCTATGATGCGAACGAAGGGAAAATCATGATTGACGGACAGGATATTCGGGATATCCCATATCAGACAATCCGTGACCATATGGGAATCGTCTTGCAGGATCCGTATTTGTTTACCGGCACGATCGCATCGAATGTCAGCCTCGATGATCCAAGGATATCACGGGAGACTGTCGAAGATGCACTGAAAGCGGTCGGAGCTGAAAAGGTATTCAAGAATCTTGAAAAAGGCTATGACGAGCCGGTCATTGAAAAGGGAAGCACCCTTTCATCCGGCCAGCGTCAGTTGATTTCCTTTGCCCGTGCACTGGCCTTCAACCCGGCCATCCTGATTCTGGATGAAGCGACCTCAAGCATCGATACTGAAACAGAGGCAGTCATCCAGGAAGCAATGGAAGTGTTGAAAAAGGGAAGAACGACATTCATCATCGCCCACCGCCTTTCCACGATTAAAAACGCTGATCAGATCCTCGTATTGGACCGAGGAGAAATCGTAGAAAAAGGCAATCATGACGAACTCATGAAGGCGAAAGGCCGATATTATCAAATGTATCAGCTTCAGCAAGGCTCATCTTCAAATTTAGCGGGATGAAGATAAGTAGAAAGCACCTGGCTCTATGCAGGTGCTTTCTTTGTTATGTGTTGGAGAGTGTTGATTTTGCCAACGGATTTCAATCATTTAACTTCATTAATAACAGATCCCGACTCTCCTCCGCACGAATTGAGGTTCCATCAATTCCTTGTACATAAAGTCACCGGTATCATATATCGAGATGCTTCTCCCGTCCTTCGGGAGCGTGTTCTCCGAAGTCCTGTATACTCCGATCCGTTCACCATCCGGAAGATAGGTGGGACAGACAACGGTCCAATCCAGTCCTGACGCTTGAAGCATCATGAATGCCCTCAGGTGATCCTCCGCGGCTATTGTGCTCCTTCTCTTTGCTTCGCTGGATTGGAACCGGTATAAATGAGGTTCAATCCTTGAATCCAGGATCCCGGCAGTCCCGCATGTAACGATCCGGTTTATTTTATGCTGCCTCATCGCTTTCAATATCAATGGCATGCTTCTGGACAGCACGTCCTCCTTATCAGTATTAAGACAGCAGAGCACTGCATCGCATCCGGCAATTGTCTCCGATACATCTCCTTCGTTCAGCACATCTCCGACCACCACATGTTCATCGGTAGCCAAGGTATCCGGTTCAATGTGCCTCCTGACCAATCGCCGGATAGAATGATCATGTTTAGCATGGTTGTAAACGACAGAGCCAACTCTGCCTGTACTACCGAATAATGCGAGTTTCATTTCAATTCCTCCTATGATTAGGGAATTTGTTTTCTGCATACTGGTTAGATTAACTGTATAACAAAAGAATCGTTTCTACAAAAAAATCTCGAGATTAAGATGTTTTCATTGACATTTCATTTGTAACGTTTTATGATATCAATCGTGTTAATTAATTCCGATAAGAATAGTGGGGGTTTAGATAATGAAAAAATGGAAATACTCGCTTGTTCTGCTGCTGGCTCTATCGCTGGTGCTTTCTGCATGCGGACAATCAAAAGAAAAAGAAGGATCTAAAGGGGACAAAGAACAGTCCCTCTACGATAAAGTGAAAGAAGAAGGCACGCTATTAGTGGGAACGGAAGGGACGTACCCTCCTTTCACCTTCCACGATGAATCTGGCAAGCTGACAGGATTCGATGTTGAAATTGCACGTGAAGTCGCAAAACGCCTTGGTGTCGAAGCTGAATTCAAGGAAACCCAATGGGATGCGATGTTTGAAGGGTTGAACTCCAATCGCTTTGACATGATCGCCAACCAAGTGGGGATCCGTGAAGACCGACAAAAGAAGTATGATTTCTCAATCCCATATATCGAATCAAGCGCAGTCGTAGTCGTTTCAAAAGATAACGATGACGTGAAATCATTCGAAGACATCAAAGGGCTTACGTCAGCTCAATCATTGACTAGTAACTATCGTGATATCGCAGAAGAAAATGGCGCGGTCATCCAAGGTGTCGATGGACTTGCTCAATCAATCCAGCTTCTTGAACAAGGACGGGTTGATGTGACAGTGAATGATAAAATCTCAATCCTTGATTATATGAACAAACAAAAGAATGCCAATATCAAAATCGCTGCCGAAGCTGAAGATGCAGGACAAAGCGGTTTGATGTTCCGCAAAGGCAACGACAAATTAGTAGAAGAAGTCAATAAAGCGTTAGAGGAAATGATGGAAGACGGTACGTACGAAGAGATCTCGAATAAATGGTTCGGTGAGAATGTATCTCCTAAATAGTATCTTTCAGAATCCTGACGAAATGCTCGATATTTTACAAAGCTCCCTGCTTCCGATGATCAAGGGAGCTTTGTATTATTCTATCCCTCTAACGCTCATTTCGTTTACAGTTGGATTGGTGATTGCCGTCTTCACTGCTTTGGCCAGACTGTCAAGGTTCTCCGTCTTAAGGGGGATTGCAAGGGTGTATGTGTCGGCGATCAGGGGAACACCTTTATTGGTTCAATTGTTCATCATATACTTTGGACTCGGTTCTCTCGGTATCGAATTCCTAAAGCTCGAACCATTTCCTGCTGCCGTCATCGCGTTTTCATTGAATATGGGAGCCTATTCCTCTGAAATTGTGAGGGCTGCCATTCAATCGATACCAAAAGGACAGTGGGAAGCAGGTTATTCAATCGGGATGAGCTATTCCCAGACGCTGAAGCGGATCATCCTGCCACAGGCGACACGGGTATCCATTCCGCCCTTGTCGAACTCATTCATCAGCCTTGTAAAGGATACATCGCTTGCCTCTTTGGTCTTTGTATCGGAGATGTTCAGAAAGGCTCAGGAAATCGCTGCAACGAATTATGAGTTCCTATTCATGTATATGGAAGCGGCACTCCTTTATTGGATCATCTGCTTTATCTTGTCGATCATTCAAGGGAGACTTGAAGCGAGACTGGATCGTTATATAGCGAAATAGAGAGGAGGGTACAACATGATTTCTATTAAAGGGCTGAAGAAACGCTTTGATGACCTCGAAGTCCTGAAGGGCATGGATGTGGAAGTGCGAAAAGGGGAAGTAATCGTACTGATCGGCCCATCGGGATCCGGGAAAACAACGTTCCTCAGATGCTTGAATGCACTTGAAACACCGAATGAAGGCAGTGTGTCGATCGGTGAGATGAATGTGGATTTCTCTGAAAAAGTGACAACGGCGGAACTGTTAAAATTAAGAAGGCGGACCGGCATGGTCTTCCAGAACTATAACTTGTTCCCGCATATGACGGCGCTCCAAAATGTCATGGAAGGTCCTGTCATGGTTCAAGGAAAGCCAAAGGCTGAAATGAAAGAAAAAGCAATCAGGCTGCTTGAGAAGGTCGGACTCGGTGACAAGGTCGATTATTATCCGTACCAGCTTTCAGGTGGTCAGCAGCAAAGGGTCGGGATTGCAAGGGCGCTTGCAATCGAGCCTCAGGTGATGCTGTTCGATGAGCCGACCTCCGCACTCGACCCCGAATTAGTCGGGGAGGTGCTCAAGGTCATGAAAGACCTTGCAGAAGAAGGCATGACCATGGTGGTCGTCACCCATGAAATGAGATTTGCCAAAGAAGCTGCGGACCGAGTCATCTTCATGGACGGCGGACACATTGTTGAAGAAGGGAGTCCGCAGGACGTTTTTGAAGCACCAAAACACGAGCGGACCCGTCAATTCTTGAATTTGATAAAATGAACGTCTTAGATGAATGGAAACAATCCATTCATCTTTTTTTTTGATTTTGTAAAAAAAAGGAGGATTTTGACCTATTGGAAAGAAAAGGTATTAAATGAGAAAAGGGGGATACCATGAAACTATTCAGGAGACTGCTGCTCATTTTTATGGGGTTGATCTTCATAAGTGCGCTGCCGACTTTATTTTTCAATACTGATTTCCAGCTTGTATATTTGAATGGGGAAAGCGGAACATTCGGGTTCTATCCGATTGAATTTGCCGTTGCCATTTATCATGTGTTTCTGAATCTGTTACAGCCCGAACAATGGTCCCTAGTTGTGATGGGAAAGGAATATGTGTTGACTGAAGTGATTGCTGAAAGGGTTACATACTCCATCAAGGTGTTCATGTTCTCATTGGCACTGGCCGTGATCATCGCATTTCTGATCAGCGTTTTAATATCACTGACATCGGGGGTCGTCAATCGACTGCTTCTTTCGATTGTGGACCTATTGGAGTCACTGCCGGATATCTTCATCATCATCGGTGTCCAGTTGCTTGTGGTCATCTATTTCCGTGAGACAGGGATCTTGATTGGGGATATCGCCATGCTTGATGAAGAAATTTACCTATTACCCGTCACCTGTCTGACCGTGATCCCGGCTGTATTCTTGATCAAGACGATTGTACTGCTTTTAAAGGAAGAAGAACAGAAATCATATATCGAACTTGCCCGGGGGAAAGGACTAAGCTCTCTTTACATATTAGTGGTACATAGTTTCCGTAATGTGATTTATAGTCTGTTTTATCGATCGAAACTCATCTTTTCATTGATGCTGTCCAATCTATTCATTTTGGAGCGTTTATTTAACATGCGCGGGGTGATGGACCTCTTGATGTGGTCTACTGGCTACACATTTGTCATCATCTGTACGATGATCTTCCTTCCGTTCTTCCTGCTGTTCACATTTGTGGAGAATCGTATGAAGAAGAGTATCGGAATGAAGGAGGATGGTACGTATGCTTAGGGGCTTATGGAAGGAACCAAAATTTTTAGTGGGATTCATTTTTCTCTCGGTACTTTTGAGTCTGAGTTTCATGTATGAGCCATTTTTAAAGAAAGGCGTGGAAATGGTCAGCTTCCTGCATAAGGACGGCGAGATTGTAGGACCGCCTTTCACCCCATTTGAACTGCCTCCGCTCGGTTCAGACAGGGTAGGTACCCCGATTTGGACGTATGTCGTACAAGGGGCGAAATATACGATTTTACTGGGGGTAATTATCAGTTTCCTTCAAATCGCATGTTCACTGCTGCTCTCCATCGTATTAACCAGATATACAAAAGGTGTCCTGCACATTTTCGAAGAATTGGTGGAATCGATGATTTATGTTCCGATGGCCGTCATTGCATTCATGTTGTTATTTCCCATTCGCTTTGTGGTCGATGCAGGCGTTGAGCCGGTTAAGTATCTCATCATTCAAATCTTCTTGATTACCATCATAGGTCTCCCTCAGATTGTCGTCGTGCTGTCAAAGGAGATACAGAAGGCACTTCAGGAGGAATTTGTTTTAAGTGCCAAGACTTTAGGTGCAAGAGGGTTGTATTTATACCGTCGTCATATCCTTAATAACCTGCTTCCACGCATCTTCTTGCTTTTCTTTCAGAGAAATGTCAGCGTCCTGATCTTATTTGCGCATCTCGGCTTTCTCGGGGTGTTGCTCGGGGGAGGGGTGGAAAAAGAAATCATGGTAGGGGAAACACGCCTGTTCTCACTTTCGAATGAATGGGCAGGGAATATTGGGAATGCCAGGGTTGAAATCATGACAGGTCCCTGGATCATCTTTGCCCCCCTTGCTGCACTTTCCCTGACGGTCCTAGCGTACAATTTGATGGCTGCCGGACTCCAGACCATCATGCTTGGAGAGAAGAAAATAAAGAAGCAAGAAACGAGGCCAACAGAGGTGCCGCATTCCTCTATCGTCCCACCACATATGAACAAGGAGCATTTCTCGTTCAGTCGAAAGCAATCGATGGATGGATAATATTTTCACTGTAACATGGTTAGTTCACCAGGATTAGTGGAAATATGGTTATGAGATGATAATACGAGGGAGGAAGAGGAGATGGAATACCGAATCGAACGTGATACGATTGGAGAAATGAAGGTCCCAAAGGAGAAGTATTGGGGGGCGCAAACACAGAGGAGCAAAGAAAACTTTCAAATTGGAACGGAAAGAATGCCGCTCGAGGTTACATACGCCTTCGCCGAGCTGAAGAAAGCGGCTGCGATTGCGAATCATTCACTTGGGAAGCTTCCTGAACACAAAAAGAAGGCCATTGTCATCGCGTGCGAAGAGATACTAGAAGGGAAATGGGATGAGCACTTTCCATTGGTCGTCTGGCAGACCGGAAGCGGTACGCAATCAAATATGAATGTAAATGAAGTCGTTGCTTACCGTGCCAACGAGATTCTAAGAGAGTCGGGAAGTGAAGGAACGGTTCACCCGAATGATGATGTAAATATGTCGCAAAGCTCAAACGATACCTTTCCTACAGCGATGCATATTGCCGCATATAAAGAAATATCTTTAAAGCTGCTGCCTGTCATCGATGAATTCGTCACGACACTTCAGGAGAAAGAACAGAAGTTCAAGGATATCATCAAAATCGGTCGCACCCACCTTCAGGATGCCACCCCCCTGACACTCGGGCAGGAAGTGAGCGGGTGGAGGGCCATGATGGAAAAATCGCGTCATATGGTCGAGGGCAGCCTCGGACAGATCATCAACCTGGCAATCGGAGGAACGGCAGTCGGAACGGGAATCAATGCAGATCCGACTTTTGGCGACAAAGTGGCACATGAGCTTGAGCGTCAAACCGGTATCGCATTCGTCTCGTCCGATAATAAGTTCCACGCTCTCACGTCCCATGATGAAATCGTATATGTCCACGGTGCTTTAAAAGCCCTTGCTGCGGACTTAATGAAGGTGGCAAACGATGTCCGCTGGTTGTCGAGCGGTCCTCGAAGCGGGATCGGGGAAATCACGATCCCTGCCAACGAGCCTGGAAGCTCGATCATGCCGGGGAAAGTGAATCCAACTCAAAGTGAAGCGGTCACAATGGTCGTCACCCAGGTTCTCGGAAACGATGCCAGCATCGGCTTCGCAGCGAGTCAAGGAAACTTTGAATTGAACGTCTTCAAACCCGTGATCATATATAACCTCCTCCAATCGGTACGGCTGCTGACTGATGGAATACGTTCGTTCAATGATAAATGTGTAAAAGGATTGGAAGCAAACGAGGAGGTCATTGAAGATTTCGTTCAGCGCTCATTGATGCTTGTAACTGCCTTGAATCCACATATCGGGTATGAGAAAGCAGCGGAAATCGCCAAGGATGCACATAAAAGCGGCTTGACTTTAAAAGAAGCTGCCATAAAATCAGGCTATCTGACAGAAGAACAATACGATGAATGGATCAACCCTGCGAATATGGTTAATAACAAATGAATGTAGGTTGCGACTAACTGGTAAACTTAGTGGTGGTTCACACATTAAAATTAGAAGTGTGCCTGACGGGTTACAGTGGTTGATTGGAGTGCATGACTAAGAATCATGGAAAAATGCTAATGTAATAAAAACCAATCGCGAAATCATTTCAGTCTTCAATAAAAAACCCCTGGCATCCGCCAGGGGTTTATCCATTCATATTCAATTGCTGGTAATTAGTATTGTCCGCCGCCGAATTGTTGTTCAGCCATTTGAACTAGGCGCTTAGTGATTTCTCCACCAACAGAACCGTTAGCGCGAGCTGTTGCGTCTGGCCCTAATTGTACGCCAAACTCAGAAGCGATTTCGTACTTCATTTGGTCGATTGCTTGTTGAGCTCCAGGAGCTACTAATTGGTTAGATGAGTTGCTGCGAGATTGTTGTTGCATAATCTGTCATCTCCTTAAATATAGTATGTTTTTTATGGTTGGGTCAGCTGGAGTTGCACCAGCACGCATTCCATTAGCGACCATCTAGTAGTGGTGTGACCCAAGGTTAAAGGCTGTTCCCGCCTTGTTACTAACTATTATGGTTCAGGGAGATGATTCTATACAAAACGTGTACAGGGAATTTATTCCTGAAGGATTCCCTTTAATTTTCCTACATAAAACGGTATCAATCATTAAAGGATAAAGTTATACACTTAGTTGAAAGATTGGTGACACACATGAAAGCATGTGCTTTATGTAATGGCATTGTTGAATATAAAGGATTATGCCCGAAATGCGGGGATTCAACAATGGACCAGGGAAGATATTATGATTATTACGATGAATATAGTGCCTATATGGATATCAATCATGTCCAGCTGGCTGACGGGATCCCTAATAGCAGCTGTACGGATACATGCCTGCATCTATTCACATGTATAAGGTGTGGAGAAGAAGAGGGGAAGAGTATCAACCTCACGGAGTTTTAACATGACGAATCAAAAAAACCACACTCGGATGGAGTGTGGTTTTTTATTTAAGAATATCAGCGGATTCTGCTTTCGGATTCAGAATCGAAGAAATGCGCTTTGTTCATGTCGAATGCAAGTTCAATGGTCTGACCTGCAGTGATGTCTGTACGGGAGTCGACGCGGGCCACAAAGTCCTGCCCTTCGATTTGAGAGTATAGCATCGTTTCGGCACCCGTTAACTCGGATACTTCGATTTTTGCCGTGATCTTGGCACCTTGTGCTGAATCGATGAAGATTGGTTCATCATGGATATCTTCAGGTCTTACGCCCAGGATGATGTCTTTTCCAACGTATCCTCCGTCACGGAGTACCTTCATTTTCCCTTCAGGTACTGCCACTTTTGCTTTTCCGACGACGAATGATCCGTCTTCGATCTTACCGTGGAAGAAGTTCATGGCCGGTGAACCGATGAATCCGCCTACGAATACGTTCTCAGGCTTATCGTAAACTTCTTTAGGAGAACCGACCTGCTGGATGACACCGTCTTTCATGACCACGATCCGCGTAGCCATCGTCATTGCTTCCGTTTGGTCATGTGTTACATAGATTGTCGTCGTTTGCAGGCGTTGGTGAAGCTTGGCGATCTCAGCACGCATCTGTACACGAAGCTTCGCATCAAGGTTGGAAAGAGGTTCATCCATCAAGAATACCTTTGCATCACGTACGATGGCACGTCCCAATGCAACACGTTGACGCTGTCCGCCTGATAATGCTTTCGGTTTACGATCCAATAACGCTTCTAGGCCAAGGATTTTCGCTGCTTCCTGTACGCGTCGGTCGATTTCCTTCTTATCGAATTTGCGAAGCTTAAGACCGAACGCCATATTATCATACACACTCATATGAGGATATAGGGCATAGTTCTGGAACACCATCGCGATATCGCGGTCTTTAGGTGCCACATCATTTACACGTTTCCCATCGATTGAGAAATCCCCTTTTGAGATTTCTTCCAATCCTGCGATCATTCGTAGAGTCGTTGATTTACCGCAACCTGATGGTCCAACGAATACGATGAATTCTTTATCATTGATATGAAGATTGAAATCATTTACTGCCGTCACTTTATTATCATAAATCTTGTAGATATTATCTAATTTTAATTCAGCCATTCCAATTTCTCCTCCTGTTTATGAAAACGTTTTACTCTATGGATCCATTGTAAAGAAAGCGGATTCAAAATGGTATGGTCAACCTGCACAAAAATGATCCTCACTTTTTAGGCAGATTGTCTGTTTCAAAATCCAGGACCGCTAAATAAGCAAGTAGTCCCCCTTCGAACGATTTAATATCAATGGCTGTTTTCTCAATGAATTTATCAATCCGGTATTGAACGCTATTTCGGTGCATGAACAACGTCTTGGCTGTCTGGCTGATATTCGATTGATTCTCAAGGAAAGATTTTACGGTTTGAATGAGCTCGGGCTCTTCTTCGAACACCTTTCTTGCTTTTCCGAAGAAATGCTGTTTCCATTTAACGGGCAGTTGATGCAGCATGAATCTCGGCAGGACGGTCTTCACCGACTGTACATACACGGAAGGCTGCCGGGTTCTTGAGAATGTGAATAATTCCCTTTCCTGATGGAAATGGTGAACAAACTCTACATCCAGAGCCTGAAAACTGCCGATGAAAAAAGAGATGCTAACAAAAAAATCAGATTCTATCACATGTGAAATGGAACGCAGCTGGTCACCATCCAAATTCAATTCATTCTGTTCTTCGATGATCAGGCCCTTGTGTTCATCAATGAAGATCAATGTAGAGTGGAGCGGGAGCAGGTGTTCAAATGCTTCCTTCATCGGCTGCATGTCCATTTGCTCCTTCAGTGAAAATTGGATCACACGATATTCGTTGCCGCTGTGTGAAGGGACAGGTCCTTTTTCATATAAGAAGTGGTACCATTCCATGGCGGAGCGTGAATCATTCATAGGCTTTTTCACGGAATCCATTTCATTGAATAGGCATCTTAGAAGTTCAAGTTCATCCTTGGTCAGGTCGTTTGCATCGATTCCGATGAACTCATCCTGGTGTTCATTCGAAAACCAGATCTTACCAGGTTCGGCTGTAGATGGATATTGTTTCTGAACGGTTGCGTTTGGGTATTTTAAAAGTAAAGAAGTGAACATTTCATCCCTCGACTATCATTTAGTTATGTATACTTTCCATTGTACTGAAAAAAATCAGCGAATCAAAGGGTCACGGATTGCAAATTCTTCCTGATTTTAATACTATGAGATAAGGAATAAATCGTTATGGGGTGTCCAATATGGAATACAATAAAGAAGTAACTAATCGTTTGAAGCGCCTTGAAGGACAAGTCAGGGGTGTACTGAAAATGATGGAAGAAGAGAAGCACTGTAAAGATGTCGTCACGCAATTATCGGCGGTGCGCACAGCGGTGGACCGTACAATCGGGTTGATTGTCGCTAAAAATCTCGAGTCCTGCATTCGTGAATCAGAACTTGAAGGCGGCAATGCCGAGGATGCAATAAAAGAAGCCGTCAATATGCTCGTCAAGAGTCGATGATGTAAGAAGCTGCCATGTAGGCGGCTTTTTTTATGATCTTAGGCATGGCACAAGAAAAGAGGGACCCTGTATAACAGGTCCCCCGGACAAAGGATGATTAAGAATGAGCAGGGGGTTCCTCGTAGTCCGCTATCAGAGTCGATTCACCGATATTGGTTGTATCGCCTCTCATATGGACGGAACCTCCCGACATGCCTTCATTAATGAACCTGTCGACATCAAGAAATAAATTGCCTCTTCCTTCATAGTTCGTATCCGGAAGGAATTGATAGTCACTTTTATCTTTGTTCATCCTTATCAGCCTCCTGGATTTAGTTTTCGAAAAGAGGCCGTGGTTCATTCATCGTTCCCGATTTTTTAGAAGAGTGGGTTTGAACTCAGTGCTGGAAGGTTATTGAAAATATAGAAGTGTGTTATGATGCTTGTCGCCTCTGACTAAGTTCTTCTGCTTTTCTAATGGCTAGCCCCTCGAGGTCATAAGCTAAATGGACCAAGAAGGCAAAGAACGCCTTCCCGGTCCATTCATCTTATGCATGTCGGGGCTCTGCAAGCCGCCTCCGCTTTTCTAGTGTCCAGCTCCGGCGGCTAGAGGCTCGAGACATAAGCCATGCCATCCAAAAAGGCAAAGAGCGCCTTTATGGATGCCCTGTCTTATGCTTGTCGCCTCTCGGCAAGCCGCCTCCGCTTTTCTATTGTCCAGCTACAGGGCTTAGAGGCACAGGTCATAAGCCAAACTGTCCAAGAAGGCAAAGAGCGCCTTCGTGGCGACTTCGTCTTATGCCCCACGCCTCTGGGCAAAGCCCTTTCGCTTTTCTATTCATACACATGGTACAGCATGAGTTCGTGTAGTTGTTTTTTTAGGTTTTCTTCTTCTTCTTTTTCTTTTGGAGGATGATGGCCGGTCCACTCGATCCTTCCGTCTTTATGATAATTCCCCTCGTATTTCAATCCGCTGAAATAGAATGAAAATGTCCAGCCAGGGAGCTGCTTGTTTTCAAACATATTTTTATATTGAAAATGCTGTATCAAAATAATCACCTCACTACCATTGTAAACGTTTCATCCAAAGCTGTGTAGGAATTCCTTTTTTGCCATTCATAAATGTGTTCCCCGATTAATAGAATTTAGGGAAGAGATGGAGGAGGGACGAAGCATGAATTCGTTTATTCGTGATTTGGAGAAAGCGATTAGTGACGAGTGGACAGCCTATTATTTTTACAAGGACTTAAAGAACCGGACGAATAATCCGTTATATGTAGAATTCATCGAACATGCCAAGAAAGACGAGAAGGAACATTATGAGATGTTTCAATACCTTCATTATCTATATACCGGAGAATACTATGAGCATAAGAAAGAGAAAATTGAATATACAACGTTCAAAGAAGGCGTACTGCGGGCCTTGAAGGATGAGTTGGGGGCAGCGGAGTTCTACCGTGATTTGCTGCTTGAGATGCCAAACCAGCAGGCGTATAACCCGCTATTCATTGCCATGACGGATGAAATGGAGCATGCGACCCGATTCTCTACCATCTATAACTCTTTGCGTTGAATCAAAGGTTGACCAAGGTTCCTTAAAGCGGTCAACCTTCTTTATGTTGACGGGCTAGCGTGATGAATGTCTGGACAAGCTGCAATCTTCTCTTCGACTCAATCTCCTCTTCATCGAACATCATCGGCTTTGAATTGACTTCAAACAGAACATACCCACCTTCTTCACGGGGAGCAAGATCGATGGAAAATTCCCCTACATAACCGAATGCACGTTCCAGCTCGGATCCACATATTTTTGCAATGGCCCGTAATTCCTTCTGGATATGAGGGGTTGCGACGTCCTTAAATGATAGGATCTTACCTCCTGCCGGGACATGGGTGGTCACTTCCTGTCGCTGTGAGATCCTTACGCCGATGCCCATCAGCTTAAAATCGACGCCTGTATGGACGACGAGGACCCGATAATCATAACGATGATCGCGAAGGGTCTTACAGGCAATCGCTTTTTGCATGATGGAATCCCTTCCCGGTTGAAACCAGTCTTGATAAGAAGACAGAAAGCGTGACAAGGATGTGTATTTTTCAATCTTTTTGATGCTCTTGCATATGATGATCCCGTTTTGGTCGATTTCGATCAGGCGTATGCCCCTTCCCTGTGAGGCAAAGGAAGGCTTTACGTATATCTTCTTGTGACGATCCAGGAACTCAATGAAGCTCTTCTCATCCTTCACCATAGAAGTCGGGGGGAGATATCCCTGGAGTGATTTGCACTGTGAAAGGATTTGGTGGACTTCCCATTTATTGAAAAAATGAGGATTGAAATATGGAATATCATAGTGTTTCATGATTTTTTTCAGGTTGATATAATCTTGATGCTGTTCCGCTTCCCTCGATGGAATGCGGTTGTAGATGACGTTTGGAAGAGGGAATAGACACTTCACCCATTTATTGATGGCTTCATTGTACGTAATCCCGTGGATGGTTTTCCCAGCCACGTCTTCCGGGGAAAACACGAAGCACATCCCACCACGGGAGGCTACATCAAGTTGAATGGAACGGAATAGTTCGAAGTTCCCTTTATAGATTGCCCCTTCTTTGCTTGCAATGATGCCAATCAGGGGGATGGAGATGGCATTTTCACCTGTATGGATGTCGAAGGTATAGGCATCATCCGGCTGTTTTGAAGAAAGCAGGAAGGATTCCCTTGCAAATGGAACCGCAGTCAAAGAATCCTCCCTGTGAAAAAAAACCTTCCTGGACAAATCGTAGAGAATGATCATGGCATCATTTCCTCGGGGTGATTCAAGGCATGCTGGGATAAGAAGACGCCAAACGAGAGGGCGAGCTTCCGAGTCAGAATATCAAAGCTCTTTAATTCCGGATGAGAGAAGATGGCTCTTCCGGGTTTTGAATTTGCTTCGAACATCCAAATCATTCCGTCCTCATCCATCCCTAAATCAAAGCCGATTTCCCCGATATATCCTTCCATGTTGCGTTCAATCGCAGACGAAAGCTCAAGAGCGGCATTCTTAAGCGATTCTTCTACTTCATCTTTCCTCGCCGGATCCGGGAACAGTTCCGATAGGCTTTTCACGACGCCTCCATTATTGGCATGGGAGGTCACGCTTCCAATGCCTGCTACTTTGCCGGCCAGGGCACTCACTTGCCAATTTCCTTCATCATCTTTGTTTGTATGGACCCTGAAATCAAGTGGCCGACTGTCCTCTGTCACGAGGGAGATCCCCTGCTGGATCAGGAAATGGTCGAGGCTACGGTTCTTGAAGACAGAGTTCATCAATCTCTCAAGCGAAGAGAATCTGACGAGCCGATTCTTCCCGTCTTTGTCGCGGTACCGGCAATAATAGTCCTCTGCCCCTCGGTCGAATGTAAGTTTGTGAATGCCATTTCCGAGGCTGCCGTTTTTCGGCTTTATATAAACATGCTTATACTGAGCAAGCATCCTTTCAATTTCATCGAAGGATTGAAAAGAATGGGTTTCAGGAAGATAGCGCGAAACGGACCCGTCCGATTCAAGCCGTTCGAATAAATCGAGTTTATTGAAAAAGCCCGGATTGTACCAAGGAATCCCATACTCCCTTTGCAATCGTTCCTTGATTTCTTTATACGTTTTTCGTTTCTCACTGCGTCGATTCGGAAGTCTGTCATAGATGACGTTTGGAAAGGGGACATTCAATGTCTCCCAACCTTCCCCGAAGTGGAAAAACCCTTTGATCAGCCCGCTTTCCCAGTCTATATGCCGCTCGCCGAATATGAAAGGGATGACACCAAGTGAAGACTGGACAGATAAAAGCTTTCTGAAGAAGTAAGACCTTTCCCCGATCGGACTTAATGTAAAGGTCGTGAATCCAGATGTGAATATACCGATCAGCACACCAAGATAAAGGCTTTCATCTTTCATGAATAAAGAGAGTGATGATACTTTGTCCGGAAGCTTCAACTCACGGGCAAGAGCTGTACTGACACCGATGATGTTCCTGCCGTTTGGGTGCCTTTTGCAGATCATCTTCTGTCTATTGGTACCGAGAACGGCAATTTGAGGCATGTGATCCAACCCGCTATTCCACCCCGTAGGCAGATAGAGGATGTGCTCCTTTTCGGGGAACAATTCAAGCTTATATGTTTTCACCATCAAAAATCACCTCTCCTTAAAGATGCAATGGATTCCGAAGACAAGTATTCGCAATATTCCAGTGGTGTCTGATAAAGAGTCCCCAGTTTTTCATGTGCAAGAGCCTCTACTATCTTATGACCCGGCTTTGAGTTTATATCCAGTATCCACAGTGAATGATCGCTTGCGATGAGGATATCGATGCCAAGTTCGAATAAGGGTGAAAAGGATGCTTCCAGAAGATAAGGAAGCTGTTCCAGGATGTCATTCAGTTCTGCTTCTATCCCGTCCCAATCAGTGTTTGACTGCCCTTTCTTCCATTCGTCCTGGGGAAAATAGGAGCCTCCCCTGCTGATATTCGTCAAGATCCCGCCTTCCGTTCCTTCACGTATCGCTCGCTGGAACTCCCTCCATTCCCCGTACTGGTCTTTATTCATAAGGACCCTTAAGTCGAAAGGAGTTTCGCGTTCCGTCCGGTTGGAAATTCTTTCTTGCACGATGAATGTATGCCGTCCAAGCAGTCGATCAGCCCACCTGAGAAAAGTGGCTGATGATTCGAAGCCTTGACTTGATATCCGTCGTTTCTTGGTCGTTCGGACCGTGACTTTCCCATCAAAGCACGTTATGTGATAGACTGCGAAACCATGTGCCCCATCAACAGGCTTCATGATGATATCTTTATGCGAGGAAAGAAGGTTTAATAAGTGTACATTGTTTTCCACCAAGAATGTTTCCGGGATGTAGGGCGCGAGAGGGGATTCCTTCAATTTTTCATATAGACGCCATTTGTTCGGGAGCCCGTATCCAAGGAAGCGGATGTGAGGGAGGTTTTTCATCCACTGGACAACGAGCTTTGCTTGTCTGGACTGGATGCTCTTATCATAATAAGTCCGGTCATAAATGAATTCAGGGATGTCAAACACTTCTGGTTTCCACGTGCAAGCCGACTTGTTATAGACAAAACCTTCGACTGTTTCATGGTCAGGGGAGATGCTCAGGGGCGAAAATAGCGACAATTCGACTTTACGGGGAACTGAATGCCTCCCGATTTCATTGAAATATGGGTGAGATGGATCAGGGTTCAACGTCATGATGCCAAGTGAATGATCCATATTAGTCCTCCTCTGCCTTCCATATATGGAAGCTATATTCGTATAGTGCCTTGACAGAAGGTCTGATGCGCTCATTATCAACAAATGTCTTCTTGGACGGTTTGGAATTGATTTCGATGATCCACGGTTTTCCTTCCCGGTCGACACCGATATCGATGCCAAACTCAGCATAATGACCCCGGAGGTGCTTTGACAGGGAGGCGGAAGCTGCAATGGATAGCGATTTCATATCCGAGTATAGCGACCGGCTGTCACTGCCCGGAAAAAGTGATTGAAGGACCGATGGGGGAGACTCCATCCTGCCCCCTTGATCAATATTCGAGACAAATTGATCCTTATGGGCAATCCGTGCCACAGCTGAGATCACCTTCCAATCCCCCTCAAGGTCTTTATGGCATAAGAACCGGAAGTCGAGTGGGTTTTTTCCCATCGTCAAGAATGGGATCGTCTGTTGGACAATATAGGTAGAAGACCGGCACCATGATTGAAGTTTCCTTTGAAGGGAGTCAAACGAATTGAAGGGTATCATACGCTCGGGGGAAAAGGAATTCTGATAAACAAGATAGTCCTTTTCCCTTTTCAGGACACGGATGATGTACCTGCCTTTGCTGCCGTTGATCCCTTTAATGAAGACATCACCATAAACCTTCAGCATCTCATCCAGTCTTTCAAGCCCTTTGACCGTATCGGGCAAGTGGGGGTGAAGCTCCGGGTTGTTTTGTAATGCACGATAAACAATGTCCTTTGAAAGAAAAGAAGAATTGAATACATGGACAGCTTGTTCATCCATGTACGTTAGTGCAGAATCATAATGTGGAAGCTTTTCGATCTTTCTAGAATGACTTCTGTTATATAGTACATTGGGAAGCGGGACAGTGCAGGTTTGCCAAGAGTCTTCAATAAACATGAATCCGGTCATCTCATTTTTTAATAATGAAGAAACAGGAAGGAGATAGAAGACTCCGCCCTGCTGACGGAACCATTGCTCGCATTCTGTAAAGAACTTCGTTAAAGAATGTCCATGGAGCCGGTCTAGTGGACAGTCATCGATCAGCAAAGCAGTCACCGGTCCAATCGAAAGTGAGTGTTGTTCCGGGTTCACTTTCACTAGGATGTTGGACATTTCGGGTATGGAGTAAATCGCCGGTTCTGTCGTTTTCAATGTTATGTGTGAAATCCCTGATCCAGCCGGGACAGCATTCATGCGTATTGGCGATGCACCGGCCATAAGGGTTATCTGCTTTTTTCCATCGAGTCTATTGAAAATGGATTGGGGGAGGATGATTTCATTGTCTTCATGATTCATGAAACTGGTAAGAGAGCATTTATACATCATTGGGCATTCCTCGTTTGCTAAGGGACTAAGTTCACTTTATAATTGTGTATTGGGCTAATGTTGATATAGCATTGTATGTAAAGATAGGCAAAATGTTCAAAATAGAAAAGGAAGGTGCCGTTCATGCTGGATGCATTCATCCTCATCGCGTTTATGATTGTGATTGGCGCCCTTATCGGGGGCGTGACCAATTCACTGGCCATTAAGATGTTATTCAGGCCTTATAAGGCTTACTATATTGGAAGATTCAAAGTCCCATTCACACCGGGGCTCATCCCGAAACGAAGAGAAGAACTGGCGGAACAGCTCGGGAATATGGTCGTGGATCATTTAATTACACCGGAAAGCCTGCAAAAGAAAGTCTTGAATGAAGATTTTCAAAGGGATGTCTCTCAGTGGCTTGCGGAAGAATCGGCTCCCGTGTTCAACTCTGATAAGTCAGTCGAGGAATGGCTGGATATGCTAAACATCCCTGTCTCTTCACAGACACTGAATCAATTGCTGAGGGACTGGCTGGAAGAGACGGTAACGGGGGCAGCAACCTCGTATCGCTCAAAAAGGATCGAAGAGGCAATTCCCGGTCTGTGGCAGGATAAAATCGAAGAGAGGATCCCGAAAATGGTCGATTTGATTGCCGACCGCGCTGAAACGTACTTTACGAGTCCGGAAGGGAAAGCCAAGGTCAAGGTGATGATCGATGACTTCCTTAAGGAAAGGGGCATGCTTGGCAATATGCTGGGGATTTTTCTCGGAAATACATCCGTTGCTGACAAGGTTCAGCCAGAAATCGTGAAATTCATCAAACATGAAGGCACCCAGGAAATCCTGCTCAACCTGTTGAGGAAGGAATGGGCGAAGTTCAAGCTCATGAAGGTCGGGGACATCATGGATAAGCTTCCGGAAGATCTCATCATCTCAAATCTCGTAGATACCGTCATCAAAATGGTCGACGTTGATGGACATCTTTCAAAACCACTGTCACACTGGCTGGCTCCTCATCAACAAATATTCACAGAGAAGCTGCTCCCGGAATGGGTACAAAAAGGAACGGACCTTTTGGCCGTGAAGATTCCGAGCTTGATGGCGAAGCTTCATCTTCAGAAAATCGTCCAGGAGCAGGTGGAATCGTTCTCGGTGGCGAGGCTTGAGGAATTGGTCCTTGGGATATCCCGTCGTGAGTTCAAGATGATCACGTACCTTGGGGCACTGCTCGGAGGGGTCATCGGTTTGATTCAAAGTATCTTTGTCATGTTATTCTCATAAGAGGATGGACAATCTTTTTGATACCTTCATAGCTTAGGCCGGATTCTATGCGTTTACGGTCCCGCGCAAGGTCTTGGGGGAAGGTGAAAAGGGAACTTCCTAGAATTCTGGCTCATAGTTTGTTATAGTGGTGGAGGAAACAAAGAGTGAAAATCTTAGGAGGTACGTATTTTGGCAATCAATTTATATGATCAAGCGAACGAATTGGAAAGAGCACTTAGACAAAGTGACGAATTCTTGGAATTGAAAAAAATGTACGATGAAGTGAACAATGACGAATCTGCTAACAAGATGTTTGAAAACTTCAGAAACATCCAAATGACGCTTCAACAGAAGCAAATGAACGGACAGGAAATCACGCAAGAAGAAGTGGAACAAGCTCAAAAAACGGCTCAACTTGTTCAACAGCACGAAAAAATCGGCAAGCTGATGGAAGCTGAACAGCGCATGAGCATGGTGATTAATGACTTAAATAAAGTCATCATGAAGCCACTTGAAGAACTATACGGTTCCATGCAGAAGTAATGGCAACAACATACTGGACTCCCGGATTCGATCCGGGGGTCTTTTTCTTTTGCTTTAGCTCTTCGCGGAAAGCGTGCACCTGGAGCGCTAATCCACCACTACTCGCTTCTTCAATTAATTAGCCTCCTTTTAAACAGGATGCCTGTCCATATTCCATCAAAGGCCTTCCCTTGTCATATTTGTCTTCCACCATTCATAAGAGTATAGAAAGGAAGTAGACAACATATAGGGGGGACACCAATGATTTATAGAATGCTTGCTCTTAATATCGATGGCTCAGTAGTAAATGAAAACGGAAAGATTGCAAAAGAAACAAGGGATGCGATTGAGTACGTGCAAAATAAAGAGGTGCAGGTCACGCTTGTTACAAGCAGGAACTTTGCTTCTGCCAGAAAAGTGGCGAAAGCTCTGAAGATTGACGGCCCGATCATCACGCATGGTGGTTCTTACATTGCGCATGAGCGGGATCAACCTATTTTTGTAAAGAAGATTCCGGAGAATATCACATTCGAAATCACCCAGTTTCTTGAAGGGTTCTCAAGTCAGATTCAGTTGTCCCACGAAAAACAGAGCGTCGTGGGGAAAGCGAATCACCATTCCAAGGCAACCTCCAAGATTTCATGGGAAAGGGATTCCCGTTTCTTATACAGCAAGCAGTACGTGAATGTGGTGAGTGAACATTTACTTGAAAACCCGTTGGCAGTACCTAAAATATCCGTTCTGCTTGAGCATCGGGAGGATGTATGGGATATTGTTGCCGCATTGAAAGGGATGTATGAAGAAGTGGATAGCATCCCGACTTCGGATCATACGCTCGACATCGTACCAAAAGGCGTTTCCAAGCTGAGGGGACTCATGTATTTGTCGGAGAGGCTCGGAATCAAAAAAGAACAAATTGTCATGGTGGGGGCTGGAATCGATGATATCGATGCCATCAGATGCTGCGGCCTCGGCGTGGCGATGGGGGAAGCGCCAAGGGAAGTGAAAGCCCATGCGGACTGGATCACACGCAGTCAGGATCAAAAAGGACTTCCGTATTTCATCACCGAGCTCTTCCGAAAGCAACATCCGATTCCATTCTTGAAGAAGATGAATATCATCAAATCATAAGTGTCACACCCCGTCCCGGAACTTTAAAGGGCGGGGTGTTTTTTCTCTGTAAAATATGGTTGTCCCCCGCACTCATTGACCATTCCTCCCCCATTCTGTACACTAATAAAAGCTAGCTTTATTGAAAGGTGATTTTACAAGGTGAATATATTAATAACTGGGGTAGAGGATGAACGTTTTGAACGTCCTCTGCGATTGATAGCGAATTTATTTTTTGAAGAAACGGCCATTCATTTCAATCAGTGTGATGATATTGATCTGAAGGTCCATATAGACATCATTGACGGTGAGAGGATTGAGGCAGGTGCCAAATTGACCGACCCGGCAACCGGCAAGGAAATCCATTCGGAATATGAAAGGGACTGGCAGCCGTTTGAAACGGATAAGGAACGATTCCGACAGCTTAAAACTGCACTTTCCCACGTATATCTCAATGTCCTTCAGGATTTGACCGGGATCAGGCAAAAGTGGGGGATCCTGACAGGCATTCGTCCTACAAAACTCATTCATAAAGAGAATCAGCTGGGAACACCGAAAGAAGATGTACATGCTAAATTAAGGGAAGAGTATCTGATCACGGATGAAAAAATCGAGTTGATGCAGAATATCGTCGACCGCCAATTATCGGTTGTCCCTGATTTATATGAGGTTCAGAATGAGGTCAGCATATACATCGGGATCCCGTTCTGTCCGACCAAATGTGCCTATTGCACATTCCCGGCATATGCAATCCTCGGGAAGCAGGGACGGGTCGATTCCTTCCTGGCGGGACTCCACTATGAGATACAAGAGACAGGCCGTTGGATGAAAGAAAAGGGAATCAAGATCACGACCATCTATTTTGGAGGAGGGACACCTACTTCCATCACGGCTGAAGAGATGGATGCCCTTTACGAAGAAATGTACCGATCTTTCCCCAACGTTGACAAGGTAAGGGAAGTGACGGTCGAAGCGGGGCGTCCGGATACGATTTCTGTCGAGAAGCTCGAGGTGTTGAATAAATGGAATATCGACCGGATTTCCATCAATCCTCAATCGTATACACAAGAAACCCTGAAAGCGATCGGGCGTCATCATACCGTGGAAGAAACCATTGATAAATTCCATTTAGCCCGGCAGATGGGGATGAATAATATCAATATGGATCTGATCATCGGGCTCCCGAATGAAGGTGTCCCTGAACTTCAACATTCACTGGATGAGACGGAAAAGCTCATGCCGGAGTCGTTGACGGTCCATACATTATCATTCAAGCGTGCATCAGAGATGACAAAGAATAAAGAGAAGTATAAGGTAGCCGACAGGCATGAAATCGAGCGGATGATGAATCTGGCGGAGGAATGGACAAACGCCCACGGTTATGAACCTTACTACCTTTATCGTCAAAAAAATATTCTCGGTAATCTTGAAAATGTCGGATATGCACTTCCAGGACAGGACAGCATCTACAATATCATGATCATGGAAGAGGTCCAGACGATCATTGGCATCGGCTGCGGGGCGGCGAGCAAGTTCATCGATCCCGAGACCGGGAAGATCACTCATTTCGCAAATCCGAAAGAACCGAATGCATACAATCTGGCATTCAAAGAATATACAGAGAAAAAGATCAAGATATTAGACGAGCTATTTCCAACCGTAAAAAGCAGTTCATGAGTGAATTCATGAACTGCTTTTTTTGTTTCCGTGAAATCACAGCCGGAGAAAAAGCAGAATCGGGGACCGGCTGAATTTTAAAAAAATAAAAAGGAGATACCGAAGAAAAAGAGAATAATTACAGTAGATAAATATGAAAGCGCTTCACAATTTGAGGGGAGAGATGGAATATGATGCAAACACCTCTGCTTTTGACACAAATGATCGAACGTGCTGAAAAGTATTTTCCAAAGAAAGAAATCGTATCGCGTACTGAATCCGGGATCGAGCGGTTCACCTACAAAGAGTGGGGAGAACGCACGAGGAGGCTTGCAAGCGCCTTGAATACCCTTGGCGTCAAAGAAGGGGATAAGGTGGGGACGCTCGCATGGAACCATCATAGGCACCTGGAGGCATATTTTGCAATCCCGTGCAGCGGGGCGGTCCTCCACACGATCAACATCCGATTATCACCACAGCATATCTCATATATCATCAATCATGCAGAAGATAAAGTACTCCTGGTCGACCCTGATTTGGTGCCGTTGTTGGAGAAAATCAAGGACAGCATCCCGAATGTCGAAGCTTTCATCGTGATGACAAGTGGTCCGCTCCCCGAAACGTCATTAGACTGTGTGTATCATTATGAAGACCTATTGAAGAAGGGTGATCCCGCATACTCATTCAGGACAGATCTTGATGAAAATGCACCAGCCGGCATGTGCTATACATCCGCAACGACCGGTAATCCAAAAGGGGTCATTTACTCCCATCGTGGAATCGTCCTCCATGCAATGGCACTTGGGTTGGCTGATACAACCGCGGTCAGTGAAAGGGATGTGGCACTTCCTGTCGTACCGATGTTCCATGTGAATGCCTGGGGCTTGCCTTTTGCTTCCGTCTGGTTCGGTACGAAGCAGGTACTGCCCGGTCCCTATTTCACACCGGCCATCCTTGCAAGTCTGATGGAGGAAGAAAAGGTAACGATCACGGCTGGTGTTCCAACAATCTGGCTTGGGCTGTTGAATGAAATGGAAAAGAATTCGTATGACCTCTCGAGTCTGCGTTCTGTTCTTTGTGGAGGTTCTGCCGCCCCAAGGGGGATGATCAAGGCTTTTGAAGAGAAGTTCGGAATACCGTTCATGCATGCTTATGGAATGACCGAAACAAGTCCGCTCGCCGTCATTGCCGCATCAAAAAGTTATCATGACGACCTTTCCTCGGATGAAAAGCTGGATATCAAAGCGAAGCAAGGGATCCTTGTACCGGGACTCGAGATGAAGATCATCGGTAAAGATGGTGAAGTTGCCTGGGACGGGAAGGAAATGGGAGAGCTTGCCCTGAGGGGTCCATGGATCGCATCGGAATATTATCAGGATGAACGAAGTCAGGATGCATTCCGCGACGGCTGGCTCTACACGGGTGATGTCGTTACGATTGATGAGGAAGGATATATCAAGATTGTGGATCGTACCAAGGATCTGATCAAGTCAGGAGGGGAGTGGATTTCCTCCGTCGATCTTGAGAATGCCCTCATGGCTCATGAAGATATCTTCGAGGCTGCAGTCGTGGCAGTGCCGCATGCAGAATGGCAGGAACGTCCGGTTGCCTGCGTCGTCTTGAAAGAAGGTTCAGAGGGCAAGGTGACGAAAGAAGGGATCGTCGAGTTCCTAAAGCCACAATTCGCCAAGTGGTGGATTCCGGATGACATCATTTTTATGGAAGAAATCCCTAAAACATCTGTCGGGAAATTCTTAAAAAGGACGCTCAGGGATCAGGTGCAGGAGAAAACCGCACAGTCTTGATGTAAATAAGGCCAGTCTATCAGGGCTGGCCTTTAGTATTTCGCCACGACAATAGTTTAACTATTCAAAAAATGATTCACTATTCATTTTTTATGAGGTATTCTAGTAAGGAAGGGGAGGGATTATTTTGACAGTGTCAAAACATTATGAAACAGTCAAGCTACATAAGGAAGGCAGGGTGGCCAGGCTCAAGTTGAACCGTCCAAAGTCACTCAATGCTTTGGATGCGGGATTGATGAGGGATCTTGTTGGTGCCTTGAAAGAGGTCAAGGCAGATCCAGAGGTGTCTGTACTCGTCCTTACCGGGGAAGGGAAGGGGTTTTCTTCCGGAGGGGACATTAAATCAATGCTGAGTCTTGGTGGCGAAGAACAATTTTCGGGAATCATGGATACCATCAGTGAACTTGTCATGACACTGTATACGATGCCGAAAGTTGTGGTGACCGGAATTCACGGGGCTGCTGCGGGTCTTGGGTTCAGCCTTGCACTCGCATCCGATTACATTCTTTGTGAAGAAGACAGCAAACTTGCGATGAACTTCATCGGAATCGGGTTGATCCCGGACGGGGGAAGTCATTTTCTCCTTCAGGAAAGACTAGGGACACATAAGGCCAAGAGATTGATCTGGAATGGGAAAGTCCTTGAAGGCCAGGAAGCCTTGATGAAGGGGCTTGTCGATGAGGCACTTCCTTCAGGTAAATTGGAAGAGGGCTTAGAACGATATATTTCACAATGTTTAAAGGCTCCTACCAAAGCGATGCTAAAGACAAAGGAAGTGTATGTGTCCTTGAACAAGGAAAGGTTGCAGCACGCGTTAGAGCTTGAAAAAGAGGGACAGTGGCTCATGAGGCAGACGGGTGACCATCAAGAAGGGATCACTGCGTTCGTTGAGAAGCGGAAGCCGGAATTCAAGGGAAGATAAGTTGATTATAGTATAATTGATTTCAAAAGATCTTAAAAAAGGTTTATTACAGCATTCTGTAATAAACCTTTTTTGCCTAGTTCAGAGGAATGGGCATAAGCATTATTTACTATATTCTGTGGGTTTGTCCAATCGGGAATGATACTTTCTTCATATAATTTAATATTATCTGATTAAAGGAGGACTATTATGAAGACAATGATCATTGACCCTGGACATGGTGGCGTTGATCCAGGTGCCAGATATAAAGGATATGAAGAGAAGACCTTAAATCTGAACCTGGCATTGAAGGTAAGGGATTACTTGCAAAACCGCTACGATGTAAAGATCTTGATGACCCGGAGCGACAATAAGACACTCTCACTGGAGGAACGGTCCGATTATGCCAATCGTACAAGTGCCGATTTCTTTTTATCGATTCATCACAATGCTGGTGGTGGTAGAGGATTCGAAAGTTATACGTTTAATGGCAGCGTATCTTCAGAGACATTGGACTATCAAAAAGTCATTCATGATGCGTTCATAAAAAGACTAAAGAAGAACTATCGCACAGTAATTGACAGAGGCCAGAAAAGGGCGAATTTTCATGTGCTGAGAGAAACCAAAATGCCTTCACTGCTTGTTGAAGTACTTTTCATTGATAATGATGCAGATCTTGCCGTACTGACCAACCCTTCATTCAATAATGATGCCGCTGCATTTTTGGCAGAGGGAGTCGCGGCAGCATTGTCTCTTCCAGAAAAGCAGTCTGAAGCAAGTTTGTACAAAGTTATTGCTGGTTCATTTAAGGATAAAGAGAATGCAGAAAAGCGCCTCGAGTTTCTGAAGAAGAATAAATTTGAGGGGTTCATTGATTCAGAGGTAGTGAACGGGACAACTTTTTACAGAGTACAAGTGGGGGCTTTTTCTGAAAGGGCCAACGCAGAAAATCTAGTCGATGACCTTAAACGTGTGAATGTTGAGGCATTCATAACAGGTGGCGAAAGCAAGGAAGCACCGGTACCCCTTCCGACGGAACCTGCTAAAGAAGACGGAGTGACAATTTTAGGGGAATCTCTCTTATACGGAGCTCAATTGGATGAATTCGTGAGGTCGATCAATCCATCGGCACCTTTACTTGGAGACGATTATATCAAGTTTGGAAGTGAATACGGAATACGTGGGGATATTGCTTTCTGCCAAGCGATCCACGAAACGGATTTCTTTCGTTTTACCGGGCAAGTCAGGCCTTCACAGAATAACTTTGCAGGTATTGGGACTACCGGTCCGGGAGTTGATGGAGCTTCTTTTAAAACGCCTGAAGATGGAGTACTCGCTCATATACAGCACTTATATGCCTATGCCTCCAAAGAAAAGGCCCCATCCTCTTATTCCGTGATCGATCCTCGATTTTCCCTTGTTTCGAGAGGAAGTGCCAAAAACTGGACAGACCTGAATGGTAAATGGGCTGTACCCGGTACAACCTACGGTCAAAGCATCCTAAGCGTATATGGTAGAAACCTTAAGCATGCCCTGCAACAACTGGAAAAGCAACAAAAAGACATTCAGGGCGCACTTGACTTACTCTCATGAACTAAAGGTACGTCCCTCATTGCTTTAAAGCAATGAGGGACGTACCTTTGATCATGCGTGGAATAGTAATAGTTTGCCGAGAGGGGAGGTGCAGCGGTGAGTGTGGTCAAGATATCCTTTCTCCTCAAGCATGGACTCCCCGGTCTTTTTTGCTTCTTGATCGGAAGACGCCTCGAATGTTTCATCAAGGATTTTCTTTCCGTCTTTTTCGAATACGGTCAGCTTATACGTTTTCATATCCATTCCCCTTTGTACATACAGTTTAGCTCCTTTTTCCTTGCATGCAGAAATGCAAGCGTCGATCTAAAGGAAAAAGGGCATCCATTATTATTTTTCCATAATTTTTAAAAAATTTAAAGTGTTTCGTGAAGGGAAATGAAACTTTTTGTCTGTGAGATTCGTAGAACGTAACAAAAGGCGAAGCATGAGAGGGGATACGACAGATGAGCTTGACGATTCAACAAGTCACCAAGAAATTCGGCAGCTTCACAGCGGTCGATCAATTATCACTCACAATAGAACGAGGCGGGATGTTTGGTTTCCTCGGGGCAAATGGTGCTGGAAAGACAACTACATTCAGGATGATATTAGGGTTGTTGGACCCGACTTCAGGCAGTATCACGTGGAATGATCAGCCAATCGATTACTCGACTAGCGGGGGAATTGGATATTTGCCGGAAGAACGCGGGCTTTATCCGAAGATGAAGGTGAACGATCAGATTCATTATTTGGCACGACTCCGGGGTATGGATAAGAAAAGAATCGGAAAGGAGCTAGCTTATTGGCTGGAACGATTCCACATTCCACAATACGCAGATAAGAAAGTAGAGGAGCTCTCAAAAGGCAATCAGCAGAAGATCCAATTCATTTCTTCAGTCATTCATAAGCCCCAACTGCTGATCCTTGATGAGCCATTCAGCGGACTTGACCCGGTCAATGTAGAAATCCTGAAAGACGCCGTCAGGGAAATTAAGAAAAATGGGACGACCATCGTATTTTCCAGTCATCGGATGGAACATGTAGAAGAACTCTGTGAAAGCTTGTGTATCATGCATCATGGGCATCCTGTCGTGCATGGCGGTCTGAAAGACATCAAACGCTCATTTGGAAAAAAGAATGTGATCATCAATGCTGACTTCGACTTAACCCATCTGCAAGATTTCGATGGCGTGACAAAGTACAGGGGAACAACGGAAGGGGTCCTTCTGCAAGTAACCTCGGAAAGTGTGGCAGAAGAAATCTTCCGGCACACTGCAGCGAAAGGATTCCTTCGAAAGTTTGAACTGGAGGATCCGTCATTGAATGATATATTCATTGAAAAGGTGGGTGCGGCCTATGAATAAGTTCTTCATTATGCTTGGGCATTCTTATCTATCAAAATTAAAAGCGAAATCGTTCATCATATCGACTGTCATCATAGCTTTAGCCCTGGTCGTTTTGACAAACTTCGATACAATCATTTCGAATTTCAAGGGTGGTGAAGAGGAGCGGGTGGTCGTGCAGGATGAAACCGGCCATCTCTATTCGATGCTCAAAGCACAGCTGACAGTCTTGAATCAGGATATTACATTATCAAAATCCAATGATTCGGATGATGAAATCGAGAAGAAAATCGAAGAAGGAGAAATCAAAGGACTTTTGACAATCACCGAAGGCGAGGACGGGCTTCCCCGTGCTCTTTACAAAGCCAGCTCCCTATCCGATTCGTCTCTGACCTCTGATTTACAACTGGCCCTTCAGAACATCAAGACTTCCCTGGCAGCTGCTAAACTTGAACTGTCCAATGAAGAATTGGCTGACTTGAGCGGACCTGTCACCTTCGAAAAAGAAGCATTATCAGAGGGTGCCAAGTCCGAGGAAGAATTGAGCCAGGCAAGAGGTGTTGTGTATGTTTTATTATTCTTCATTTATTTTTCTGTCATTGCATATGCCAATATGACTGCAATGGAAGTGGCAACGGAGAAAAGTTCAAGAGTGATGGAAATCCTAATATCAAGCGTATCCCCAGTCAAACAAATGTTTGCAAAGATTCTCGGGATTGGACTTGCGGGACTGACTCAGCTTGCAATCATTTTGGTTGTTGGTTATGTGGCCCTACTGTACCGCAAGGATGACTTGGCGGGGGGCTTTTTTGAAGCTTTCGGATTCCAGTCACTATCGGTGAGTGTCGTATTGTTTGCGGTTGTCTTTTTTTTACTCGGGTATTTCCTATATGCAACACTTGCAGCCTTGTTGGGTTCTCTTGTGAGCAGGATCGAAGATGTACAGCAAATGATCATGCCCATGACATTCTTGATCATGATTGGCTTCTTCATTTCGATGTTCGGACTTGGCAATCCTGAATCGGACGTTATCACCATCACCTCATATATCCCGTTCTTCACCCCCATGGTGATGTTCCTTAGGGTTGGTATGCTTAACCTTCCCCTTTATGAACCTGTGATAGGAATGGTGATCCTACTAATCACCATCATTCTGTTAGGGATTTTCGGAGCACGGGTGTACCGGGGAGGAGTGCTTCTTTACGGTAAATCGAATTCCTACAAAGATATCAAAAAAGCGATTGATTTGACTCAAAATAAATAAAAGTCGGCTGTCTCCACATGTGAGGCAGCTTTTTTATATGGTTTTCTAGTAGTTTTCGCGATAATAGCTGAAATAATCGGGTATTTTAGGATATAATGAGGAACAGAACGTACATTCGTAAAATAGGAGAGGTGATTTGATGGTTAATATCCGTTTCATGCATTGTGCCGACTTGCATTTGGACAGTCCGTTCCTTGGGCTGAAGCACCTTCCTGCAGAACTATTCGAACACATTCAAACTAGCACGTTTGCAGCTTTTGAAAGACTTGTAAGCGAAGCGATACAGAAGCAGGTAGACTTTATGATCATAAGTGGAGATCTATTCGATGTGGAAGACAGAAGCATAAGGGCTCAGGCGAAGCTCTTGAAGCAATTCAACCGCTTGAATGAAGACGGTATACCGGTATATGTCATCCATGGCAATCACGATCATCTCGGGAGCTTCAGATTGGACCTGGATATGCCCCGGAATGTTCATATCTTTGGTGAAGAAACAGAAGTTAAAGAGCTCACCACAAAAAGTGGTGCAGTGGTGAAGCTGGTTGGATTCAGTTATGGAACACGCCATATCATGGAAAACAAAGTTTCAACATATCCGAATCAGCTTGACGGTGATTATTTGATCGGCTTACTGCATGGGAGTGAAGGTAGTGTTGATTCATCCCATGAACGTTATGCCCCATTCACCTTGAACGAATTGAAAGAGAAAAATTATGATTATTGGGCACTCGGACATATCCATCAACGCCAGGTCCTAAGCAGGATGCCCCCGGTTGTTTATCCAGGGAATATCCAAGGGCGCCACCGAAAAGAGACGGGGGAAAAAGGAGGCTATCTTGTAGAGTTGACGAAGCAGGATGCACACCTTGAATTTATTCCGTGCCAGGAACTTCTTTGGATCAGAATCGACGTTTCGCTTGAAGGCATCAAGCGTTTCGGGGAGATTTTCCAGCGAATCAGCACGGAGGTGGAAAATCTCCAAGTGAACGCTGATTGTCTGATACAGGTGGATTTAAAGCACATAAAAGAATTATCCCCTGAAATGATTCGCGCCATTAGTAATGGAGAACTGCTACAAGGTTTACAGGATGAGGTCCCAACGAGCGGAACACTCAAGTGGATTCACTCGATCAAATTTAGCAGCAATGAAAGTGATAATCTTGACACGAGTGATCCATTCATCAATGACGTCCTCCAGACGCTTCAAGACATGAGCGTTGAAGAAGGACTGTCGGCTCTTACAGAAATCTATGATCACCCCTTGCTGCACCGCTATACCGAACCCTTGGATGAAGGAAGGTTAGCACGGTTGGCAGAGGAGACGATGGATATCATCCTTCATCCGTCTAAAATTAGATGAAGGGAGAGGTTGTGTAGATGAGAATCATCCAACTGCAAATATACGGATATGGGAAATTGATAAATAAAGACTATGAACTTAGTGACCAACAGCTCTTCTTTGGTGAAAATGAAGCGGGGAAATCCACGATCATGTCATTCATACATAGTATCTTATTCGGCTTTCCGACAAAACAGCAATCGCAGCTCCGGTATGAACCAAAGAGAACTTCGGAATATGGTGGACGATTGATCTGTGAATTCCAAGGAGTGGGCAGGGTTAGTATCGAACGGATCAAAGGGAAGGCTGCGGGAGATGTGACGGTCCACTTCGAAGACGGTCGTACCGGAGAGGATGAAGCGCTCTCTCAACTGTTGGGGAAAATGGACAAAACCACGTATCAGAACATCTTTTCTTTCAACTTGGAAGGGTTGCAGGATATCCATAAATTAAGGAGAAACGAACTGAATCGCTTCTTATTCAGTGCCGGCTCAACAGGGACGGACCAACTGCTACAGATGGAACAACAATGGCAGAAAGAAAGAGAAGGCCTCTTTAAAAAGTCTGGAAGGAAGCCGATCATCAACCTGAAAATGAACGAATTGAGGCATCTCGAAAAGCAGATCGGGGAAGCGAAGGATAAAAATAAACGATATGGAAAGCTGCTTGAAGAGAAACGGTCATTGGAGTCGGTTATTTCTACATTGGAAGCTGAGAAAGAATCACTGTCCGATGAAAGGGACCGCCTCCTTGCAGTCGAAGAAAACTGGGAGATCCTTTCTGAATATGCATCCATAACGGATAAATTATCGATTTTAAATGAAAGTCCTTACCCTCCCAATGGATCCGAGAGGTTAAGTGAATTGAAAACTGAATGGAGACAGGTGTCCGCAAGCTTGGAGACATTAAAGGCAAAAAAGGATAAACTTTCGGAGAAATTGCATTCACTCACGACCAACCATCTACATGATTCAGATAAACAACAATTAGAATCCTTCCTTTCACAGCAGCCCATGTATTCAAGATGGATGGATGAGTCGTCCCACTACCGCCTGGAAATCGCTTCTTTGAAGGATACCGTGAGTGAAACCATCAGGGAACTGGACCTCTGCATCACCGAGGAACAAATCCCCCTCGTGAATACAAGCCTCTTGATGAATGAAAGAATCGAGAAGGCACTGCAGACCAAGAGCAAGCTGGTCACTGATCATGAAAATGTAACAAAGCACCTTCACTCTGAATCGGCAACGATGGATGTATTAGAGAAGAAATGTGATGAACTTGAAGAACTACTTATCGAAGAAGAAGACTATCAAACATTGCAACGGACCGTGAAATCGCGTTCCTCAGAGAGTGTAGTCCATCAACAGCAAATGTGGTTGGAGCATCAACTTGAAAGCGCTGAAAAAGAAATACACTCAAAGCGGAAAGCTTTCGGGCGTCAAATCCCCTTTACCGCCGCAGTCACGATCATTCTTCTCGCCTTCAGTATATGGACGTGGATGAGTGATAATGGAATGGGTACGATTCTTAGTTTGCTCATCATTGCCTTGGTTGCCTATCAAGGCTTGAGATCAAGGAAAGAACTCAATGAAAAGAAAAACCAGCTTCACCTCCTGAGGAAAAAGGCAAAGGAACTTCCACGTGTAAACAAAGACGATGAAGGAAATCCGTCCGTGGTGGAACACCAAGAAACCATTTTACGGGAGCAGATGGAGTACCGGAGCGAATGGAAGCAGAGGATCCTTCAACTAGAGGAACAAGGGATCAAGGTTGACAAGTTGAAGGAAGAAGAAGCGGATCTGAGCAGGAAAATCGAAGACGCGAACAGGCAACTGACACTCCTGAAAAAAGAGCTATATCTTTCACCGGAGTTTCCGGAAAAGTGGTTAAGGGACGCTTTTGTAAAGCTAAAGGGACTTCTGCGATCATACGAGTCATTGCAGAAGCTAAGGGATGAACATTCCATGATTCATTCGAAGCTCGATGTGTTGACATCCCAATGCAAGGAATGGTTCAACCTGCACTCACTCGGTTTCACGAATATGGATGAAGCATTCCATAAAATGAAAAACATGATGCAGGACGTTGAGAAAAAGAGGCTGATATCGGAGCAAGTGCAATCTGATTTAGAACCGCTCCGTTTAGAAATAGAACAGACAACCATCCACTTGGAGAACGTCAATCGGGACACCCTTTCGTTGTTTGAAGAAGCGGGGTGCAAAGATGAAACCGAATTTCGGCGTTTAGCCATGCAAGAAGAAGAAAGGAAGAATCTTCTTGCAAGATATGAAGGCATGAGGACAAGGATCAATAATAAGACGCTCTCTTCGTTCGATGAATTCCACTATAGGGAGGATGTCACGAAACACATAAAGGGAGTGGCCGGCATGATTGAAGATAAAATGCGGGATCTCTCTCAGCGATATAAGAAGCTTGCTTCAGTCAAGCATGAAATCACCCTATTGGAGGAAGGGAAGAGCTACTCCAGGCTGCTTCAGGAATTCCAAGATAAAAAGTCCGAGATTCAGGAAGATATCCATAGGTGGTCCCAATTGACACTTGCCCAGAATGTACTGAATCATACGATCGAACATTACCAAAGGACAAAGCTGCCAAATGTCATCAAACTGGCAGAAGAGCACTTCAGCATCTTGACGAAAGGTGCTTATACTTCCATCTATGTGACTGACGAGGAAATGATTGAAGTGGAGAGGGAAGATGGCATGCGCTATCACGCCGTCGAGCTTAGTCAGGGAACCAAGGAACAATTATACATTTCAATAAGATTTGCACTTGTCCGTTCATTCAAAGAACAGTACCCCCTTCCTCTCTTAATCGATGACGGGGCGGTCAACTTTGATTCTGAGAGAACGGAGGCGTTTATCCAGCTTCTAAGAAATATGGGGAGTGATCATCAAGTCATCCTATTCACATGCCACCCTCACGTAAAGAACTTCTTTCAAACCAACGAAACGATTCACTTGGAAAGAGCGTTATCTGTTTAAGGCAAGTGAAAGGATCACTCGGAGTGGGTCAGGACGATTGGGAGTATCTTTGTTCAGACCCGGGGCAGGGGAATTCATGCCAATCGTTCCTGCTGGCAATGAACGTGTGAAAATATGTTATACTGGGACTAATCAATAGGAGGACGGAGGATTATGATGACTGGAATAATGACGTTCAATGTAGGGGAAACCATTGATTTACATCTCCTCATTAAACAGATGACTAAAGGAACGACAAATACGGGAAAGCCTTTCTTAACCCTGATCCTTCAGGATAAAAGCGGTGAGATGGAAGCCAAGCTATGGGATGCATCCGAACAGGACGAGAAAGCATACCAACCTGAAACGATCGTGAAGGTCGTAGGGGACATTCATAGCTATCGTGGAAAAAGTCAATTGAAGATCAAGCAAATCCGTCCCGTATCACCTGCAGATGGGCACAAAATCTCGGATTTTCTTCAAACGGCACCGTTATCCATCGATGAGATGACGAGCAAGATCACCCAATACATTTTTGAAATGAGAAATCCAAATATCCAACGGATCACCAGGCACCTGCTCAAGAAATACCAAAAACCGTTTCTGGAATATCCTGCGGCCACTAAAAATCATCATGAATTCGTGTCGGGACTTGCTTATCATGTCGTATCGATGCTGGACTTATCAAAGGCGATTGCGGGCCTATACCCGTCCCTTGATACAGACCTCTTGTACGCCGGTGTCATCCTTCATGATCTAGGGAAGGTCATAGAGCTCTCAGGCGCAACATCGACCACCTACACAGTTGAAGGAAACTTGATTGGACATATCTCCATCATGGTCAATGAAATAGGGAAAACAGCCGAAGAACTCGGGATCGAGGGAGAAGAAGTCATGATTCTCCAACATCTGGTTCTAAGCCATCATGGTAAAGCTGAATGGGGAAGCCCAAAACCACCTATGATCCGGGAAGCGGAAATCCTTCATTATATTGATAATGTGGATGCCAAAATGAATATGCTTGATCGTGCATTGGAACGAGTGAATCCTGGTGAATACACCGAAAGGATCTTTCCTCTGGATAATCGCACATTTTATAAACCGACATTCCATAAGTAATTGAAAATGAATCGCGTTACTTAAGCGTCCAGTCTTGGATCCCCTTCCATGACTGGGCCCTTTTTTGTATCAGAACGGTTCAGCCAATGCGAAACGGTTGATGATAAAGTCCCAGAAGCAAGGTTTCACCGAAGAACTCGAAATATTAAGTTATGTTTCTCCTTAGATTCTCATATAGTGTCAATAAGAGAGGACAAACTATAAGGAGATGAAGTAAATGACTTTGCCAATTTGGATGTATTTCGTTGTGGCTGGTATTTTCGCAAGTGCCTTTATGACCGTTAAATCGGCTAAGGAAGAGAAGAAGATCGAGGATGAATGGATCGAGAAAGAAGGGGAAGTCTACATTTCCAGGATGCATGAAGAGAAAGAGCGTAGACGACAGTTTTCTTAATGAAAAACTGTAAAATAGATGACTTGCTCGGAAACAGGAAGAAACATTTTAGGAGAGCATAAAAAAGAGCTGGGAGATCATGATGATCTTCCAGCTTTTCTTTTCGTGCAATTATTGAGCAGGTGCAGGTGTTTCGCCTTCTTCAGGAGCAGCAGGCGGATTCAATACCTGATCGAAAGATTTTTTCAAGTCTTTATCTTTGATGTTCAAGTCAGCTTTTTCAACTTCGCGCTTCATGGCTTCTTGAATTTTTTGAGGATCTACTTTAGACAATTTCAGCTCTTTTTCAAGCTCTTTTTTCATGTCATCAAATGATTTCTTTTCTTTTTTATCCGTGATTTCAATGATGTGGAAACCGTATTCGGTCTTGATTGGTTCGCTCACTTTGCCTTTTTCTAACGTATCAAGGGCTTTTGAGAATTCAGGTACGAAATTTTGGCGACCTTCATAATCGACCCATCCAAGGCTTCCGCCATTTTCAGCTGAACCGGGATCTTTTGAATATTCTTTCGCAAGATCTTCGAATTTGCTGCCGTCCGCTAATTTCTGTTTTACTTCTTTTGCTGTTTTTTCGTCATCGACCAGGATATGACGGACTTGAATTTCAGGCTTCCATTTATCATAGTACTCTTTTAGCTCTTTTTCAGAAACTTTCACATCTGAAATCGCTGCTTTTTCTTGAAGAAGCTGCAATTTCAAATATTCTTTAAATGACTTCTCATCAAGATTATACTGCTTTAAGAACATGTCAAACTGAGGTCCTAACTGATCTTTGGCTTCATTCAGTTTTTCATCGACTTCTTTTTCAGATACTTCATATTTATCGGAGAGGACTTTCGTATATACAAGCTCTTGAAGGGCCTGCTCCATTTGTGGAGTGAACTTTTGCTTCATTGATTTATATAGTTCATCCTTCGTTACATCCCCGGCTTTCGTCGTCGCTACGACGTCACTGTTATCTGCACCGTCTCCGCTGCATCCTGCAAGCCCCAACATACCGGTTGCAAGTGAAACTGAAATAATCCATTTTTTCATGCTGAACATCTCCTAAGTTTATATTCTAACAGCTTGTCTCAAATCTTCATCACATACTATATCACACTTTTTCCTTTTAAAAAAATATTTTCCAAGCTTAACTTTACAAAAATGGGCGTTTTACACACCCATTTCCCAGATTCCTTCATATGATAAAAGCGAATAGACAAAAGGAGGTAATAAATATGAGCTGTGGATATAATTCCGGATTCGCGTTAATCGTAGTGCTGTTCATCTTATTAATCATCGTTGGTGCCGCGTACATTTACTAAAAAATAAAAAAGATGACAAATGCCTAAACAAAAGGCGACTAACTTGAATAAGATAAATTAGCGCTTCAAAGGAGGTGGAAAGTTATGGGTAACGCATACGGCGGAGGTTTCGCGTTAATTGTTGTACTGTTCATCTTGTTAATCATTGTAGGTGCAGCTTGGCTATAATTTAGCCCCAAGATAGTGTAGTTTCACCGGATAAGGGAATGAGGGGCAGCCAATGCCCCCATCCATGAACCGGTGACTTTCCATAAATGAAAGGAGGAGCACATATGTCTGGTGCTTACGGCGGAGGATTTGCGTTACTAGTAGTTTTATTTATTCTTTTGATCATCATTGGTGCAGCTTACGTTTACTAAACCAATTGAAAAAACCAGCCCGGTTTTCGGGGCTGGTTTTTTTGTTTGCTTCCAAACTTCAATTGTCGCCTCTGGGCAAAGCCCTTCCGCTTTTCTATTATGTATACAATATTTCCACGTATGAAGATACCAAAAGTATGGTGATTAGAATGTTGATGGTTCTGAATACCTTTGGTTGGCGTTCTTCAGGTATTTCTTTTTGTAAGCATAGAGTGTTGGTCATTTTATTTATATAGAATAAAATGAACACAGAAAATACTAAAAACATGGAGATCATTCTAACCCCTCCCCGTTATCTCCTATATGCTATACGATACCAAAAGATGAAGCAGATTGGTAGAGCGAGTATCGTCGAAATGTTGTGCATATGGTGCTGTTTGGATAAAGCACAAGGATGATGGCGATCGTCAATGGATCTGCATCATCCTTGATAAATGAGAATTTCATATCCTTCGTCGTTCTCTTCGATTAAGGCTTCCTTAGGGGAATACATCAATTGCTTGGCATAAATAAAATCGATGGCACAGATGCCAGAATGAAATGCCAATAATATCGCGAAATAATGTGAATAATGAGGGAAAAGGATGCACCCTGACATGAGAATGCTGTTGATCACCAAGAATGGTGCAATTAATGCGATCATGTACAGGTACTTTGAAATCGGCCGATCTACCCTCAAGGATACAATCGGGAGGATAACAAGCTTTCTGTTCCATTTCCATCTCATCAACCTTACATAAGGCAGGATCGGCATGACATGGATCAGCTTATGCAAAGGATAGATGCTAAGAAGCCCTAAAACGAACCCCAGTAAGTGGTTGTCATAGAAAGAACTCGAATAAACCAAATTCATTGGTACGTATATTAATGAGAATACCATCATCATGATAATGGATGAAAGTAAAAAGACTCGATAGAATCCAAATTGTCTTTCGAGATTGATTGTTTTCCAGCAATGCATAAAAAAATCGCCTCCATCGACGACAGTGTTTTAAATGAGCGCTTTACATACTTTATTATGAGTGAAGGAAAAAATCAATACATATTTTGATATTTTTTTGTAAGCAATCGGAAGTGTGATTTCAGGTGCATTGATGAATGCGATGGGACGAGGGATCGACGAAATGTTTAAAGGAATATCCAAACAATTTTGACACGTTTCATTCGCCAAACACTGTCGCCAGGGGAGCTTTTTAAGTAAGGAATCGTTGAAGCCTACTACGTTGTGAAATGATGCACATACATTGATGAAATCAAAAAAGCGGAAGGTCCTTCATATTCCCGCTTTTGAGATATGTAAGATATTCTCTTGAACATCGAAAGCTGATCACAGTGATCTCCCGTCATCAGCCCGAGAGCTTATTACATCTTTAACAGAGGACGGGCACTAAGCAAGTCCTTCTTCATTGTCAAAGATTTGGTTTAACTTTGAGTTGTCTTCGGCAAACTCACTATCGATGTTTGTAAATGATTTTTCGAAAATCTCCATGAAATCATTTCCGTATATATTACGTACGACAGACATCATCTCGATCATTTCAGGGAACTTTCCGTAAAGTTCCTTTAGTGGAGCGACCCCTTGGAAGATCGAATGTGTTTCAGGTTTATAATTCTTCATCAATTCAAGAAGAATTTTTTCCCCTTTTTGTGTCAGTTGGATATACGTATTTCGTTTGTCATTATCCCGTTTGGAGAATTGAAGAAGTTCCCGTTCTTCAAGTTTTTTTGAAAAGTTGAAAGCTGTCGATACATGCATGACACCGAACTTTGCTACATCTGAAATCGATGCCCCTTTAAGGTGATATGCTATCCACAGGATATGATGTTCATTAATATTTAAATCATATGGCTTAATCCATTGCTGCCAGTCTTTCTCGATCGCCTTCCACAGTGCCTTGCTCAGCTGGGCCATCCGTTGACTGAAGATGATCGCCTCTTTCAAAGAATATTCTCTTTCTTCCATCCCTTACACCCACTTTGTTAGAAAATCTTTTCTTTCTATCTTCATGCCCATGAATTCATACGGTAACAACTATCGATATGAAGAAAGCGCTTTTATTTTATTATGCCAATAAAATAAAAATTAATAAAGGATAAATTGACAAAATTTTTTGAAGTATGTGTTTTTCGCTTCCATTTCTAGAGCTAAATAGAAGAACGGTTAACAAAAATTAACAATAATCAGCCTATTTATTAAACAAAAGAAGACCCCCATTGTTGGCAATAAAGGTCTTCCCTAGTCAGTTTTTACTCCGCTTCCTTCGTTGTGTTCAAAGAGCTTTCAAGTTCTTCAATCTTTTCTTGGATCAGTTGGATTTCCTGTTGAAGTTTCTGGTTGTTTGGTTCAGTCGATGCCTTCCACTGTTTGACAGATGCCTGGAGGTCTTTGGATATTTGTTGGACGGTTTCCTTGCCTTCCTGGGAGAGTGTGCTGATGGAATCCTTCAGTTCCCCTAAGTGTGTCTTCATTTCTTCAAAGATTTCGCTCCAATCTTCTTTCTTATCTTTCATTTGGTCCCTCAGTTCTTTTCCTGATGATGGGGCGGAGAGGAGGGATGCGATTCCTCCGATCACTCCGCCGATGATCAATCCGTAAGAAAGAGATTTTATCTTCATACTTATCACCTCGCCATTTCTAATAATACATACTTCTACAAGCTGCTTGTATATTCCTTTTCCCTATGAAGAACGAATGGAAACAAGTGCGTTCATAACCTTATTCAGTCCCGCATAAAAATAAAGGTAAGAGGTGGAGCAGGGGAGGGATAAGAAGATGGACGGGATCATTTTTGGTTTTTTTGCCCTGAGTGGTGTCCTGTTTTTAAGTATGGTGTATAACTTTGTCAGTATTCAACGGCCAGGTATGTATCCTCCTAAAAACATGCTGAAGCGGCGAGCCGCAATTCTCGGGTCTGGCGGTGTCATCACGTTCCTCATCGGAGTATTATGCTGGTTTGCCACGTAAAGGCTCTTGTGGATCGCTATACAATAAAAAAGGACTGTATTGCGGCGCAATACAGTCCTTCATATGTTATGACAATTGTTCTGTAGTAACAGCTTCTTTAATGTTTGATCTTCTCAAGATCGAGTGGACAATCGGATACGTGACGAACATGGCCCCTGCATTGACGATGGTTGCAGGGAGAACGACTGCCGTGAACAGCGCTAGGAATGCACCGGGAAGTCCCACGATGAGGTACGCGGATGACAAGAAGATACTTCCTGATACCAAGGTTCCGAGAGCCGTCAGTACAGATGCTCCGATCACTGAACGTGTAAGCTTGCGTGTAGCAAGGAATAGTCCGTAGAAGACAAAAGCCGTAATGGGTTTATCAATTAAGTTTGGTAGAAATCCGCCTGGAAATTGTGTCGTCAAACCGGAAATGACACCGGTCAGTACGCCAAGCAGTAAAACATTCTTTTTCGCTGGGAACAGGACAATGCCCAAGAACATCATCGTGAGCATCATATCTGGTTTCATCCCTAGGAAGAATCCAGGGATCACCGTATGAAGGACTGCTCCGATCCCAACAAGTAATGATAGGGATACAAGTGTTTTCGTATTCATTTCTCATCTCTCCTCAACTAAGCTAATGTTTACTATCATCCCCTCCTGATGTGCACTCATTGCCATCAGCGAAAAGATAGGTACATTATAACACAGGGAGAAACCTTGTCAAAGATTTAATTTTCGGAAAAAAGAGCGCGAGGGGCACGATACGTGTATGCGCCAGCACGATGGGAGGGCTCTTGATTAGTTGTGAGACATTTTATTTCCAATAAAAAAACACCCGGTGAAGGATCCTCCGGATGCATGCATGTGTGATTAGGACAAATGCTGTGAAATTGATTCTGCAATTTCCTTCAAGTCTTCGCCGCTGTAATCATCATTATGTGTTTTCCAGACTGCCCCAAAACCGTCGCCCTGTCCATAGCGAGGAATGAAGTGCATATGGAAGTGGAAGACAGATTGACCAGCTTGTTCCCCTGTATTGTTCAGTAAGTTGAGTCCGACCGGATTGAATTCAGCTTTAAGGGCATTTGCAATTTTAGGGGCGACAGAGAATAAGTGACTTGCTGTTTCTGGCGTGAGTTCATAGATGTTTTCTTTATGTAGTTTCGGGATCAGAAGAGTGTGTCCTTTCGTCACTTGGCTAATATCAAGGAATGCAAGGACATGCTCATCTTCATACACTTTCATGGAAGGGATTTCGCCATCGATGATTTTACAGAAAATGCAATCGCTCACAATAGTTCCACCTTTCAGTCATAAGATTGAAATTATTTTACCATGAATAGAATTAGAAAGAAAAGGAAAGAAGAGACAGGAACGATTTTCCTGCCTCTCTTTGAAGGGGTTTTTAAAGGGTTAAATGTCAATATCTCTCTTTGATAAACACCTCATTTGCTTTGTAGCTTTAACAGAGATCCCATTCGTATAGTGAATGAAAATTTTGCAATGCGACCATCCCCTTATCTTTTAGCTGGTTAGCTTTAGACAATAGAAACTATAATCGGTCTGCGACAAACACCTCATTTGCTATAAGCATGATATGTGCAATCGTTGAAAATGAATGACTTTGTTCAAAGTGACCATCCCCTAATCTTTTTAAGCTGAAAGCTATGCAAGATGGATCTTAGTCAAAATGTTCTTTAACAAACACCTCATTTATCAATTTTTGTGATGAAATGAACTGGTGAATGTGTCATCCACTATGAAAGACGACTATCCTTTAAGCCGCGAACAATAGTGAAATCGGATTAACTGGTCTTTAACAACCACCCCGTTTTTCTTATTGCTGGCCCCTTCTGTAATTAGAATGCGCAGAGAAGCGGAAGATATAAGTACTAATTATTGGAATATGACTTTCTTTATCGATGCCTTTGGGAAAGAATTTTGCTAAAATAGAGAGAAATGATGAGAATAGAAAGGACGTTGCTGCCCATGGCACTTTTGGAAATAAATCACCTTGTCGGAGGCTACACGCGAAAACCGGTATTAAAGGATATCAGCTTTTCGATCAACAGGAATGAAATCGTTGGACTGATTGGTTTGAACGGAGCGGGTAAAAGTACAACGATCAAGCATATCATCGGGTTGATGGAACCAAAGCAGGGAAATGTCAGGATCAATGGCTATGCCCTGAAGGAAAATGCTGATCACTATCGAAAACAATTTTCATACATACCTGAAACGCCTATCCTATATGATGAACTCACCCTTGAGGAGCATCTGAAACTTACCGCCATGGCATACGGCTTGAAAGATGAAGAATATCAATCAAGGGTCGGAAACCTCCTCAAGGCTTTCCGGATGGAGAAGAAATTGGGGTGGTTCCCTGCTCATTTCTCAAAAGGAATGAAACAAAAGGTGATGATCATGTGTGCATTCCTTATTCAGCCCAGCCTTTATATCATTGATGAACCGTTCGTAGGGCTCGATCCGCTCGGCATCCAGTCTCTGCTGGACTGGATGGAAGAGATGAAGGAGAACGGGGCTGGCATCTTGATGTCGACTCATATCCTCGCTACGGCGGAGAGATATTGTGATTCCTTTATCATCCTTCATGAGGGTCAAATACGGGCAAAGGGGACGCTTAGGGAACTTCAGGCTGAATTTTCCATGCCGGGTGCCACTTTGGACGATATCTATATCCAGCTGACAAAGGAAGAATTACATGATGAATAATATTGAAAGCATCTGGAAGAAACGAATCCTGGAGTATAACCAGGAATTACAGAAGTACTTAAAGTATATGTTTAATGACCATCTCCTATTTGTGCTCATTTTCGCACTCGGGGGTGCAGCGTTTACCTATAATCAATGGGTGAAAACGCTCGACCCGACCTTTCCGGCAGCTTACATCATGGCAGCGCTCCTTGGGTTGGTCCTTGCTTGGAGCCCTGTATATACCTTCCTGAAAGAAGCGGATGCCGTTTTTTTGATCCCGCTTGAGAACAGGCTTTCAAGCTATTTCAGGAAGAATATCTGGATCAGCTTCTTGTTTCAATCTTATATCCAGCTGCTGATCCTCGCTGCAATGATGCCGATGTATGTCGCGGTGTCCGGGAACGGTTTCAATCGTTTTTTTCCCTTGCTTGGCCTGGTGCTTGGATTGAAAGTATGGAATCTATATGTCAGGTGGTACATTTTGAGATTCCAGGAAAGAGAAGTGCATTTCATCGACAGTTCCATACGATTTCTTTTGACGGGTACACTCCTCCTATTGGTTTTATCAGATGCCCACTTGTTGATGGTAGTGGCAGTGGCAATCGTGATGGCGGGCTATTTACTTTACTTTTATCAAACGGCTAAAAGGAAGAATATAAAATGGGACTTGCTCATCCACCTGGAAGAACAGCGGATGCTACTTTTTTACCGCCTTGCCAATATGTTCACGGACGTGCCTAAATTGAAGGGTAAAGTATATAGAAGGAAATGGCTGGACTTCCTTGTGAAGACGGCATTTTCACAAGGAGATACGTACCGGCACCTTTATCTCAGGTCGTTGGTCAGAACGAGCGAATATTCCGGATTGTACCTCCGTTTGACACTTATAGGGGCAGTCGTGATCTATGCCAATCAATCGTTAGTCATCAGCATCATGACGGCCTTATTATTTCTGTATTTGACAGGTTTCCAGCTTATCCCTTTGTATAAGCGGTTTGATTATAAGATTTGGGTATTGATCTATCCGCTTTCAACGGAATTGAAGACCACATCTTTCAAGAAAATCCTGCTTCAATCCATGTTCGTCCAATCCGTTTTCTTTGCACTTCCTTTCTTGATCAAGGGAATGTGGATGGAAAGTGCCATTGAACTTCTCTGTGGTTTCATATTCTCAGTGCTGTTCAGTCAATTTTATTCAACACGCCGATTGAAAAGGATGGAAGAAAATCTGTTTTTATGAAACCTATCGGGTGAAACGAACGTATGACAGTTAATAGCTCCTTAAGGTGGGGTGGATATGGAACAAGAAAGGGAAGAACTTGAACGATGGAAAAGGAAAGTAAGCAAGAAATCCACAATCTTTCAAAGGGTCTCGAAACAAGCTCAAAAAAAGATGAATCAATTCATACCTGAAAAAGCCCATCTCCTGATCACGGAAAGCATCAAGCGAATGGTGGAGATCACCTTGAAAGGTAATGAGTGGTTCACGCCGGACATCACACCTTCATCCCCTTCTTTAAAGGAACGGGAAAAGCGGATGAGGGAAAGGTTGGAGTTTCACCGGAAAGCTGCGGTCATTGAAGGGGCTGGTACAGGTGCCGGGGGGATCTTCCTGGGGTTGGCGGATTTTCCACTGCTTTTATCAATCAAGATGAAATTTCTTAGTGAGTGTTCCGCCATTCATGGATACGATAGTAGGTCCTATGAAGAAAGGTTATTTCTTCTTTATGTCTTTCAGCTTGCTTTCTCAAGTGATGACCATAAAGAGCGCACCATGGAGATCATTGAAAACTGGGATGAAAAGAAAAAGGAGCTGGTGGAGCTTGACTGGCGTTCCTTCCAACAGGAGTACAGGGACTACATCGATTTTGTCAAGATGCTTCAGCTTGTCCCTGGGGTAGGTGCCGTAGTCGGGGCATATGCTAATTATCAGTTGCTTGATCAGCTTGGTGAGACCGCAATCTTCGCTTATCGCATGCGTTACTTTAAAGAGGAATGAAAAAAAGATCGGCATTAGCCGATCTTTTTTCATGTAGGTTCATCTTTTAGCCGCCATCGCTGATTCTGAGTGCTTTCTGTTGTATCGGATCGTTGCCGAGGCCAACGTTTTCGCTGCAATCAGCATGGCTTTTTCATTAAAATCGAATTTCGGATGATGGTGTGGGTAAAGGGTTTCTGCATTCTCAGGCGCTGCACCTGTGAAAAAGAATGTGCCTTTCACTTTTTCAAGATAGTAAGCAAAATCCTCACCGCCCATTTGAAGCTCAATCTCCTCCACGTTATGGACTTCATCGATATCAGCTGCGCACTCAATGATAAGCTGGGTTTCTTCTGAGTGATTCACGACTGCAGGATACCCGCGTTCGAAACGATACTCATATTCACACCCGAAGGAAAGGCAGACCCCTTTGACGATTTGTTCAATTTCCTTTTCAATAAAATCCCTCACTTCCGGATTGAATGTCCGGACCGTACCGATTAATGTCGCTTGATCCGCGATGACGTTAAATGCATTTTCAGCCACAAATGAACCGATCGTGACGACGGCTGGATCAATCGGATTGACCCGCCTGCTCACGATTTGTTGAAGATCATTGATGAGCTGGGCTCCGGCCACGATGGCATCCTTCGTCTTGTGGGGCTGCGCGCCGTGTCCACCGGAACCTTTGATGATGATCTCGAATCGATCGGCAGCAGCCATGATCGGACCGGTTCTGAAAAGGACCCGCCCCAGCTTTTCGGTTGACCATAAATGAGTCCCGAAAATCACATTCACCCCTTCGAGACAGCCAGCCTCAATCATCGGCTTCGCACCGCCGGGAGCATATTCTTCTGCATGCTGATGAATCAATTTGATCGTACCTTGCAGTTGATCCCTGTGTTCATTCAATGTTTTCGCCAACACCAATAGGGTTGCCGTATGGCCATCATGCCCACATGCGTGCATCACTCCGGGTACGGTCGATCGATATTCAACATCCTTTTCGTCCTGGATGGGAAGTGCATCAAAGTCCGCCCGCAGTGCTACGGTTTTTCCCGGCAGTCGCCCTTTAATGGTTGCGACCACCCCGTTTCCACCAACATTCTCACGTACATCGATTCCAAGAGCGCGGTAATAGTCAGCGATGTAGGCAGCGGTCTGTTTTTCTTGAAACGACAATTCTGGGTGTTGGTGTAAATATCTCCTGATTTGTACCATTTCTGACCATCGCTCTTCTAATTTCTGATATAATTCTTTCAGCAAGAGAAGACCTCCTTATAATTGTTGAAGATTTAGAATATTATAACATTAAAAACAGGGAACAAATAGACTCTTGCAATCAGAATTGGCGACAGTGTCCAATGGAAGGAGGATAGCATGAAAAAAACAATCTACATACCAGGAATCATAACATTCATTCTTTTTATGACCGTGGCTCATTTCGTGTACCATGAACTTTCCATGCCCTGGGACCCTTATCTTCTTGATAGGCTTGCCTCCTGGCACCTGTTGAAAATCTTCTCGGTGGTAGGGACGGAATTGGTGATCGGAGGAGGATCGATCCTTTTAATCCTATATTTATGGTGGGGTAAAAAGGACTTCCCTGGCATATTGACCGTAGTGGTAGCGGTTGGGGGGAGTAATGTACTGAATAAAGTCATTAAAAACTTGATGGAACGGGATCGTCCACCTTTTCCCCATGGCGAAGAAGGCTTCAGTTTTCCAAGCGGACATGCCATGGTCGGCATTGTGTTCTTATTGACAGCATCATACTTTATAAGCAGGGAGTTTTCTTCTGTAAAGGTGAAGCGGGGAATCTTCGTGGTGGCATTTATTATCGCGCTACTGACCGGGATAAGCAGGGTCGTGGAACAAGTGCATTATCCGTCCGATGTGCTTGCCGGCTTCCTGATCGGCTTCTCGATCTTTGCACTCACAACGTTTTTGTACGAAAAGCGACCAACCTGAAAAAAGAGTCTGGGACAAAAGTGTTTCAGACAAAATGAAACCCGAACTAATTTCGCAATTGGCAGGCAAATTAGTTCGGGTTTTTAACTATTTTTATAAATTTACGATTAGATTCATCTATCTAGCGGTTAATTGGAGTGCAAGACGAAGACTCCTGCGGGAGAAGTGGCCAATGTGAGACCTGTCTAGCTCCAGTGGTCTGCTCCCGATTGAACATTAACCTTAAAGCCGAATAACATTTTTCAAAGGGAGCAAAACGATCACTTCTGCTTTTCTTCACGCAGGCAAAAGCCGGGGATGCTCACGGGTCACCCGCGGAAAGCGAAGTCTTGCACGCAAATCATTAGCGGATTAAAAACTGAAACTGATAGTATTCGCCTCTATTTATGAGTTTTTTAATTATGACCCAAACTCTACCCTGTTCAGGCAGAGATATAGCAGTTATGGGGTGGGGACGATGAGCCCGATCAGGAATGGTAGCACCATGTTCAAATTGGGTATTCGCCCTGATCTGTACGATAGATTATGAAAGTTGCCTAGAGTTATGAAACTGCAAATTTCGGTCTGTAGACGGAGGGGGAATCGGGCGATTGCTCCTCAAAAGAATGAACCACTCACTCTATAATGAAAGAATGAAAAGGAATTCAAAAACGTATCTCGAATGATATAGAAGTGAAGGTGGTGTACTTGTGAGGAACAGAGGTAGGAAGCACTGGATGTTCTCAGTCATATTGTTAGTGGTTGGTATTTGGCTGTTAATGTTGAATATCGGTGTCATTTCCTTGGAAATAACGCAGATATTTGTCACTATTGTCCCCGCTATACTTGTCATCATCGGAGTGAAGTGGGTGGCGGATGCATTTCTTAGGAAAAGTTTTGGGAAATTATTGTTTGGACTTTTCAGCCTTGTCCTGGGGTCCTTAAGGATACTGGCTGAACTGAACCTGCTTGAATTTGAATATGGGAGCTGGTGGAAGCTGTGGCCGATCTTCATCATTGCGGTCGCCATATCCAGGGTTGCATGGAATAAATCAATCAAAGTGACGGTAACGAATGATCATCACGATGAGGATTATGAGTTTGAATCCCAGGACCCCCATGCAGCTAAAACTGTAACCAATCGAGTGAATAGAGGATTCATTGTTGGGGAAGTGAAATTTGCAGAACCGAATTGGCCGCTCGAACCGATGATCTTTCAAAATGTGGTCGGTGACTATTACTTTGATTTCAGCAAAGCCTTCATTCCGGAAGGTGAGACCCCGATTGAAATAAAAGGATGGGTAGGGGATGTGAAAGTGGTCATTCCTGAGAACGTACCAGTGGAAATCAAGGTCAAGGTCAAGGTCGGGGAAGTGAAGTTGTTTAATCAAGGATCATCTGAAATCAGGAGTGATTTCTATTATAAGAGTCCTGGTTACGAACAATCAGGTAAAAGGATAAAGTTACAAATCAATGTGAAGGTAGCGTCGATCAGAATCAGTGAAGTATGAAAGCTTCAGAACGCTTCTTCGGAGAAAGGGAGAGTGGGATGGAGAGCTCTAAAAGTATGAGGAAATGGTTCCTGAAGAGTTATTTCACAATGGCCGTCATGGCGACACTGATTTATTTTGTTTTCCTGCAAATCTATTTGTTCATTACAAATGGAGAAAGCGCTTCGCTTCATCTGTCCATCATTCTGACTTTCTCGCTATTTATGATCTTACTATTGCTAAGTCTTTACTCTGGTGTCAGGACTAGCTATACATTCAAGGGTCGCATCGATGATTTATCGACATTTGTTACCTTGCTACGAAACGGTAAATTTTCTGCAAGGATTGAGAGCTTTGAACATGATGAACTGGGGATCTTGTCGGATGAATTGAATCAGCTTGCGACGTATATTCAGGAGCAAGTGAAATCATTGCAACGATTGGCGGATGAAAAGTCGGAGCTTGCAGAGAAGGCGCATGGAGCGGCGGTCATGGAAGAAAGGCAGCGACTTGCAAGGGATCTACATGATTCCGTCAGTCAGCAGTTGTTTGCATTGAATATGCTTTCATCGGCTGCAAAAAAAAGTATCGGGCAAGAACCCGATAAGGCAGAAGTGATGATTCAACAGGTTGCGGAAATCGCTGCAAAGGCTCAAGGGGAAATGAGGGCGTTACTGCTCCATTTAAGGCCCGTTGACTTGAAGGGGGAAAGCCTCAGGGAAGCATTACTGATCCTTATCGGGGAAATTAAGCAGAAGACTTCACTTGAAATTGAAGCAACGCTTGAGGGGATCGATCAGCTTTCAAAAGGTACGGAAGCACACATGTTCAGGATCATACAGGAAAGCCTGTCGAATATCCTTCGTCATTCGTGTGCAACGAAAGTGAAGATCGTCACCGAAAAGAAAGGGGACGCAATCACCTTACATATCAGTGATAACGGAAAAGGGTTCGATCTTAATGGGAACAGGATGACCTCTTACGGTCTGCAAACAATGAGGGAGCGTGCAGAAGAAATAGGCGGGTACTTTCAAATCAGGTCGAAGGAAAGGGAAGGGACGTATATCGATCTTAAAATTCCAGTATGAGTAAAGGGGGAGAATGGGCATGGAGAAAGTGAAAGTGATGATTGTGGATGATCATGAGATGGTGAGGCTTGGCATCAAAAGCTATTTACTCACTGAAGACAGAATCGAATTCCTGGGGGAAGCGAAAAGCGGCAATGAAGCCGTCCGTCTTGCCAAGGTCCATGAACCGGACGTCATCCTGATGGATCTTTTGATGGACGACGGAAACGGAATCGAAGCAACCGAAAAGATTCTTACCTTTCTTAAAGACTGCAAGATCATCATCCTTACGAGCTACTATGATGATGAAAAGGTGTTTCCTGCAATCGAAGCAGGAGCACATAGCTATCTGTTGAAAACGGCAAGTGCCGAAGAAGTCACCTCAGCAATCTATAAAGCGATGAAAGGGGAGTCCGTCATTGCATCCAAAGTTGCGGATAAAATGATGACACGGTTCAGACCACAAGAAAGAAAACCACATGAAGACCTGACTGCGCGTGAATTAGACGTGTTACGATGCCTCGGGGAAGGGATGACGAATCAGGAGATTTCAGAAGAATTATTCATCGGGGTCAAAACAGTGAAAACACATGTCAGCAATATCCTGGGGAAATTGGAAGTGGCAGACCGGACGCAGGCAGCCATTTATGCCAATCGTAATGGGATCTTATATAAGAAGAATTGAAGCGATCAAACGGATAATAGGCTGACAGAGGTGTCTGTCAGCCTTCCTTGTCAGTCCACCACATAATGAGTGATGATGCTCATTCATCCTGAGACAATCTCATACTCCGTCACGTAAGAGGCACGTGGGAAGATCTCCTTCTTGGAATCGATGCCTTCTTCCGTCCCTCGTTTTGCATGTGCCTTCTCATATTGCTTCGATTCCTGCCATCCAAGGAAACTCTTCCTGTCCTCCCAAATGGTCATGATGACATATGTATCACTATCGAGCGGCCGGAGAACGCGAATCGCAGAAAAGCCGGGAACTTCTTCGATCAATCGTGCACGGTTCTTGAAACGATATTCAAACAATGGACGCCCCTCATCCGTTACCGGGATATTATTGAAGATGGCATATCCCGTCCTTTCCAGCGCCCCTGCCTCATCGATCACTTCGTAACTCCTCGGTGATTCGAATACGCTTTCCCCGTCCGTCTCATGGACAAGGAGCGCGCTTGATTCCCTCATGAGAATCATTTTTTCTTCGGGGTGCTCATTCATGATCTTTGCTAGGTATTCATGTGTTCCTGTCGTCATATATAACTTCTTCATATTCATTCACCTCTTAAAGTAATCTCTTAGTTAATCTTCCCATTTCTCACATCACTGTAACCTGGTTTTCACAGTTTTTTAAACAAAATCGGCAAATTTATGACATTTACTCATGAAAACTATACATTTTGCCTATAAAAGACTATAGTTTATAAGGGTTGCAGTTTGTACGGTTAAACAATTTTAGAAATCGATTCTTTTATAATACAATAGGATTAACGGATGAGTGAAAGGTGGCCGACAGGTATGAAACAATTTAATGATACATTTTTGAGAGCAGCAAAAGGGGAAGAAACGGACTATACCCCTGTGTGGTACATGAGGCAGGCAGGCCGTTCTCAGCCAGAATATAGAAAGATCAAGGAAAAATACTCCCTATTTGAAATTACGCATCAGCCCGAGTTGTGTGCGTATGTTACACGACTTCCGGTCGAACAATATGGAGTGGATGCTGCCATCCTTTATAAAGATATCATGTCACCTCTTCCTGCAATCGGGGTGGATGTGGAAATCAAGTCAGGGATCGGGCCAGTCATCGATAATCCGATCCGTTCAGCAGCGGACGTCGAAAAACTGGGAGAAATCAACCCGGAAGAAGATGTGCCGTATGTGCTTGAAACGATCAAGCTTCTGACAACGGAGCAATTATCAGTACCGTTGATCGGGTTTGCAGGTGCCCCCTTTACAATGGCAAGCTATATGATTGAAGGCGGTCCATCTAAGAATTATAATAAAACGAAATCATTCATGTATTCTGATCCAAAGGCTTGGTTCGCATTGATGGACAAGCTTGCAGATATGACAATCACATATGGAAAGGCTCAAATCCGTGCAGGGGCAAAAGCTTTCCAAATCTTTGATTCGTGGGTCGGGGCTCTGAATGTCCAGGACTATAGAGTCTTCATCAAACCAGTGATGGAAAGGATCTTCACGGAATTGAAAGAAGAAAATGTACCATTGATCATGTTCGGGGTCGGTGCGAGCCACCTGGCCAATGAATGGCATGACCTTCCATTGGACGTCGTCGGACTTGACTGGCGCCTCCCTATCACTGAAGCACGTCAGAGGGGAATCTCCAAGACCGTCCAGGGGAATTTGGATCCTGCCATCCTTCTTGCACCTTGGGAAGTCATCGAGGAGCGTGCCAAGGCCATACTGGATCAGGGAATGGAGCTTCCGGGTTATATCTTCAACCTTGGCCATGGTGTCTTCCCATCTGTCAATCCAGATACGCTAAAGCGCTTGACTGACTTTGTTCATGAATACAGTTCGAACAAATAGGTTCGGACAAACGATTCTTTTCATTAAAAGTTATGAATCAAAACACATATGAGGTGAATTCGAAAATGGCAAAAAAGAAGATGGGTCTTTTGGTCATGGCATACGGGACCCCTTATAAAGAAGAGGATATAGAACGTTACTATACTCATATTCGTCATGGCAGAACGCCTTCCGAAGACTTGCTGGAAGATCTTCGCGGCAGATACGAAGCAATCGGTGGCATCTCACCGCTTGCGAAAATCACGATGGACCAGGCGAAAAGTCTTGAGGAGCACCTGAATTCCATCCAGGATGAAATTGAATTCAAGATGTATCTGGGACTGAAGCATATTGAGCCTTTCGTTGAAGATGCAGTCGAGCAGATGCATAAAGATGGCATTGAGGAAGCGGTATCCATCGTCCTTGCACCACACTTCTCGACATTCAGCGTCAAGTCCTATAATGGTAGAGCAAAAGAAACAGCAGAAAAACTGGGTGGCCCTTCCATTACTTCAGTGGAAAGCTGGTACGATGAGCCGAAGTTCATTCATTATTGGGTGGAGAAAGTGAAGCAAACCTATAACAGCATGAGCGATGAAGAACGAAAGAATGCTGTCCTGATCGTATCTGCACACAGTCTTCCTGAACGCATCCTTCAGAATGGTGACCCATACCCTCAACAGCTCGAGGACACTGCCCGGATGATAGCTGAAGGTGCAGGGGTAGAGAATTATGCCGTCGGCTGGCAGAGTGAAGGGAATACGCCTGATCCTTGGCTTGGTCCTGATGTACAAGATCTGACACGTGATCTACACAAAGAGAAAGGGTATACCACCTTTGTCTACACGCCCGTTGGGTTTGTGGCCGACCATTTAGAAGTACTATATGATAATGATTATGAATGCAAGGTTGTAACAGATGAAATCGGTGCAACGTATTATCGACCGGAGATGCCGAATGCAAAGCCTGAGTTCATCGACGCAATGGCAGAAGTCATTATGAAGCACTTAAATAGATAAGTCATCCATCATACCAATGGTGTGAGGATGGGAAGGACTGAAGCTGTCGGGTATCATTCTAAGCTCAGTCCTTCTCTTTATGGATGGGGAGAAGAGGATCCGCGAGATTCGTTTTCAGAATAATGAGCTAACTCTGGGAATGAAAAAATAGATAAAGAAGGCGATAGTTATGAGGGGACAACAAGTGAAGACTGTCGTTGTCATCGGTGGGGGGATCACCGGGCTGACAGCCGCTTACTACTTGCAAAAGAAAATCAAGGAAATGAACCTTCCCATACATCTCAAACTGGTAGAGGCCACTCATCGGTTAGGCGGAAAAATACAAACGTTGAAACAGGATGGGTATATCATTGAAAGAGGCCCAGATTCTTTTGTACCGCGAAACCAGAGCCCAATCACGCTCGCAAAGGAAATCGGCCTGGACGACACATTGGTGGCAAGCACCTGGGGGAAATCGTATGTGATTGCGGGTGGGGAGCTATATCCCATGCCAGGCGGGTCGATTATCGGGATCCCGACTCAAATAGCCCCTTTCATCACGACCAACCTATTTTCCCTCACCGGAAAGATGAGGGCCGCTGCTGACTTCATCCTCCCGCGTTCAACTTCATCAGAGGACCAATCACTGGGGAGGTTCTTTCGAAGAAGGATGGGTGATGAAGTAGTCGATAACCTGATTGAGCCACTGCTTACAGGTATTTATGCAGGGGATATCGATCAGTTGAGCTTGATGTCGACATTCCCGGAACTTCATGAAATTGAACAAAAGCATCGCAGTTTGATTGCAGGTATTAAAAAAGCAGCTTCCCGTTATGAAAACGAAGAGAAGAACGGGAGATTCCTTACTTTTTCAAACGGGCTACAGTCACTAGTAGAAGGTCTTGAGAACGCACTGGACCCGGGTGTCGTCAATAAAGGGATGAAGGTATCCGGTATTGACGGGGAAGCGGAGCATGGATATACAATCCGTTTTACGAATGGCCAGGTACTGGATGCCGATGGAGTGGTAATTACAACACCTCATCATTCTATGCAATCGATGTTTCCGAATCTATCATTCATGGATTATTTGAAAGACATGCCAGCGACATCAGTAGCTACCGTCGCAATGGGATTTGACTCGGGAGCGATTAAGAAGAATGTGGAGGGAAATGAATTCATCGTCTCCAGAAACAGTGACTATTCAATTACAGCCTGTACTTGGACCCATAAGAAATGGCCACACACCGTTCCGGATGGCAAGGTATTGATCAGGTGTTACCTCGGGAAGTCAGGGGATGAAACGATCGTTGATTTATCGGACGATCAAATCCAACAGATCGTGCTTGAGGATCTGGAGAAAATCGTGCATCTTGATGGAGAACCTGAATTCACGCTTGTTACAAGGTACAAGGATTCAATGCCTCAATATACGGTTGGCCATAGGGAAAGGACGAAAGACCTGTATCAAAAGCTTGAAGATCGATTGCCAGGGATCTTCATCGCCGGCAGTTCATACGATGGACTAGGGATACCGGAGTGCATCGAGCAGGGGGAAAAGGTAGTAGAGAAAATCATTCAATATATGAAGAGATAGGAAATGGACCCCCACCCTCGGAGGTCCATTTTTTTATTTGACTGTGGTGTATCGTGCATGCTGCATCACCCAGTTCTGAGGAAAGGAACTTCCGAGAACCCAATAGCTGATCCCCCTTAACCGATACTGATCAAGTGTCTGGTGTTTTGCCAAAATGCTGCGCGCATCCTCAAACCATACTTCGTGCTGCTGACCGGATTCATCCCAGTATTTGAAGAAAGGTGCTTGATCGTTATTGTCATATTGGATCCTCACCCCGTATTTACTTGCCAAATCGACTGCTGCAGCTGGTGAAACCGTTTTTGCAAAAGTCCCTTCCTGCCAGGGTATTTTCCAATCCCGTCCATATAATGGCACCCCCATCAAAATCTTGTTCCGGGGAATTTCAGTGACGGCATAATCCAACACTTTTCTCACTTCAGGGATCGGGGCGATGGCCCATGGCTTTCCGCCTGCCCACCCCCATTCGTATGTCATGATGACGACAAAATCGACGATTTCGCCATGTGCTTTGTAATCATGTGCTTCATATAGGAGTCCCTTTTGATCTTCCTTGATTTTGGGGGCGAGGGCAGTCGAAACCGAATAACCCTTCGGTCTGAGGGTGGAGGTCACTTTACGGAGAAACTGATTATACCGTTCGCGATCCTCTGGATACACGTACTCAAAATCAAAGTTCACCCCCTTGTATCCTTTTCTCTCCATTGTCTTCAATAGGTTCGAGATCAGGGTTGCCTGAAGGGACTCACTTCGGAAAATCGTTGCAGCCAAGTCCGAATCAAACTTTGCCCCTGAGTAATTTGTCACGACAAGTAGAGGGTCCGTCCCTGTACCATAAGCAGCCGAAATCAATCCTTCATCATTTAAGGCGGTGATGCCGCCATCTTTCGTTATGGCATGGGTAAACGGAGAAAGATACGTAAAGTAATTTCCTAGACCTCGAACCTCGCCAACCGCTCCATCGCCTGTTTGCGTGATATAGGCATTTACTTCGATGGATTTACGATCATTCGGGATACGGATTTTTTGATCTGGATAGATGAGTGAAGGATTCTGGATGTTGTTGGCTTTCAAGATGTCCTCCAGACCGACCTTATAATTATATGAAATGGTGTAAAGTGTATCACCCGGCTTCACGGAATGAACGAAATATGGAAGGACAATCAACTGCCCTACATAGAGGCGTGAGGGATTGGTAAGTTGATTGGAATCTATCAATTCCTGTAGGCCGATATTCAGCTTTTTACTTATATCATTCAACGTATCGCCGGGCTGTACGATGTATTCTTTATGTGATTCAGGTATGACCAGACTCTGACCGATGACAAGGATGTTACTATTTTTCAATTGATTGCCGTATGAGAGCTGAGACAGGTCGACGTTGAATTGGCGGGCGATCGACCAAAGTGTATCCCCGCTTTTGACAACATGGATGATCATGAGGCACCTCCTGCATGAATGTTCTCTATAACTTATTCTTGAAGGCTTATGTAATATGTACAATAAAAAGAGTTGTTTATTTTTATAAGATGTGATAGATTAATGAATGTGATTATGACTAAAATTCATTTTCGGTCATACAGTCAAACTTAAGGGGGTGAAGGAATGGCAGTTAATCGGAAACAACAAATCGTAGAGGCGGCTTCTAAGTCATTTTCTTTATTCGGTTACAAAGCCACAACCATGGATCAGGTCGCTAAACTTGCCAATGTTGGAAAAGGAACGATCTATACTTTCTTTAAAAATAAGGAAGAATTATTTGATGAAATCGTCTCCTCTTTGCTGAACGAAATGAAAAGGGAAGCGGAGGAAGTGATTGAACCAGAGGATTCGTTTTCCAGCAATGTTCATCGCGCCCTGTTTCGATTGCTAGAGTTCCGTAAAGAGCATCAATTGACAATCAAGCTGTATCAGGAAGCCAGGGAAATGGGTACACCAGCCGTATCAGAAGTGATCGAACGCATGGAAAAAGTGGTTGTTGAATTCCTGAGTCATCGCATTGAAAAAGCAATTGCTTCCGGTGCCATCAAACAATGCAATCCGGAATTGACGGCATTTGTGATGCTGAAACTTTATGTTTCATTGATTTTCGATTGGGAGAAGGCTCATGGCCCACTTGAGAAAGACGAAATTGCCGACTTATTCGAATTATATCTTATCAAAGGGTTATCTGCTGGATAGTCCTTCACTTTTGGCTGTGAATGACCAATAGAATAATATGGTCAGTTATTTTTTGGAAAGAATTGACCGTTTGAGTGATTTGGTCAACTATTATTTCGATTAAAATAGGAGGTAAACATGAAGAAATCATTTACAGGTTCAGAATTCAAGGCGATTTTCCGCAACAAGAAGTTACTCATTCCGATCCTTGCTGTTCTATTCATCCCTGTATTGTACAGCGGAATGTTCCTATGGGCTTTCTGGGATCCGTATGAACAGCTTTCCGAGCTGCCGGTAGCGGTTGTGAACAGCGACCGTGGAGCAGAGTTCGACGGCGAAGATCTTCAAATCGGGGATGAGCTCGTTGATAAGCTGAAAGAAAGCGAAACATTTGATTTTCACTTTGTAGATAAAGAAGAAGGGTATAAGAATCTAGAGAGCCAGGATTATTATATGTTAGTAGAAATTCCTGAGGACTTCTCTGAGAATGGTACGACTCTTCTCGAGGATCACCCTGAGAAGCTTGCACTGAAATATGTGCCAAATGAAAGCTTCAACTTCTTGTCTGCTCAGATCGGTGATACCGCGATGAAAGAAATCAAGGCAAGCCTTTCTAAATCTGTTTCTGAAACATATGCAGAAACGATGTTCGACAAGATCCAAGAAATGGGCGATGGCTTCCAGACCGCAAGTGATAAGGCTGGGGAAATCAACAATGGAGCCCTCGACTTATCAAAGGGCGCAAAGACATTGAAGGATAACTTGCTTGTATTAGCCGAGAAAAATGTGGAAATGACTGACGGCGTGGCGAAAACGAAGGCAGGTGCTGCCAAGCTTGCCGAGGGATCGAAAGAACTATCGGACGGCGTCGGTGTCATGACCGATAAAACGAAGCAGCTTTATAAAGGAACACAGGATGTACAGTCAGGTATGAATGCACTGGCAGACGGGATTGATAAGAGCAAGGCTGGCCTTGATCAAGTCGATGCCGGTCTTGATAGTGCCGTTAGCAATACAGCGAAACTGCAAGCTGGTTCCGAGAATCTAGCTGCAAAGATAGGCGATCTGAAAGCGGGTGCCGATCGTGCCCAATCAGGTGCGGAAGCGATCAATGCTGGGGCGGGCGCGCTCGAGGAACAATTGGCTCCGTATATGGGCAGTCTCCCCGAGGAGAAACAGGCACAATTAAAAGCCGCAATCAATCAGATCAAACAAGGTGCCACAGGACTTGAAACAGGTACAGGTGCACTGAGCACCGGGGCGTCCGAACTGCAAAAAGGTGCAACTACCCTTGCAGGAGGAATCGGCCAATTAAATGATGGTCAAAAGAAACTTCAAGGTGGAGTCGACCAATTGGTTGAAGGATCTGCACAGCTTGACCAAGGTTCTGACCGCCTTAAAGCAGGCCAGGATGAAGTTGTGAAGAACTTCGGCTTACTGACAGAAAAGATGGGGGAGGTCCACCAAGGTACAATTTCCCTTGCATCTGGAGCAGGCGAGTTGAATTCAGGACTTAACAAAGTGTATGATGGCTCGACTCAATTGACGGACGGTTCGAAGAAGCTTGCGGACGGATCTGTACAATTGGCTGAAGGAACCACGAAATTGTCGGATGGAACTACCGAGTATGAGAAGAAACTGAAAGATGCTGCCAAAGAAGCAAACAGCGTAGAGCCAAATGACGATACGTATGACATGATGGCAGCACCAGTCAATGTGAAAAATGAAAAGTTCAACCATGTTCCTAACTATGGTACTGGTTTTGCACCTTACTTCCTATCACTAGGACTCTTTGTTGGTGCACTATTGATTTCGATCGTTTATCCATTGAGAGAACCTGCGGATCGCCCATCAAATGGGATGAGCTGGTTCCTGGGTAAATTCACGGTCCTTACGACAGTCGGGATTATTCAATCCCTGATTGCTGCTGCAATCTTGCTGTTCGGACTTGGACTTGAGGTAGAAAGTGTTCCATTGTTCCTTCTTTCTACAATCATTACAAGTCTTACATTCCTTGCTTTGATCCAAATGCTTGTGACGATCCTCGGTGATCCGGGACGATTCGTTGCCATCATCATTTTGATCTTGCAATTAACAACAAGTGCAGGGACGTTCCCATTAGAATTGATTCCAACGGCGCTGCAACCTATCAGCGTATTATTGCCGATGACATATTCCGTATCAGCTTTCAAAGCAGTCATCTCAAGCGGCGACTTTGGTTTCATGTGGCAGAACCTATCCATTCTGCTTGGATACTTCGTTGTATTCATCGTCCTTACATCTATTTTCTTTGTGGGATTATTCAAGAAACAGTATTCAAAAACAGCAGAAGCATAATAAGCAAAAAGGAGATGCCGCGGCATCTCCTTTTTAAAATTCATGAAATGGACAAACCATTCTTTCATATGAGGGTGTATACTATTCTGTGTGAAGTTCATAATGGCTATGAACGTAAGATTTTCTTATTAAAGGAGAATATGTATGAAAAAGTTCCTACTATTGGTAATAACGGGAGCACTTGCTCTATTTGCTGCAGCATGCGGTAATGGTAATGAAAACGACTCCTCAACGAATGGGAATAATATGGAACCGATTTCGGCTGTGCTTGACGTGCCCGAAACGGGTGAAAAGGGAGTAGCAGTATCCCTTTCAACTACAGTTTCCCAAGGGGATGAGAGTGTCGAGGATGCCGATGAAGTGAAGTATGAAGTATGGAAGAATGGACATAAAGAAGATAGTGAAATGATTGAGGCTAAGCATGATAAGGGCGGGGTGTACAAAGCAGAAACGACGTTTGAAGAGGACGGTCTATATACGGTCCAGGTCCATGTAACGGCGCGTGATATGCATACGATGCCTAAAAAGGATATAACGATTGGCGAAGTCCAAGAAGGGGAGCATGGTGAAGAAGGTGGAGATGATCACCACGGCCATCATGAAAGTACAGTCTCCATCCACGTAATGAAGCCTGAAAGTATGACTGCGAAGGAAGATAGCAAATGGAGTGTACACGTCGAAAATGAGGGTGAAGCACTTGAAGCTGCAGAGGTACGCTTAGAAATCTATAAAGATGGCCAGGAAAAGCATGAATGGGTGGACCTGACTTCAGGCGAAGCAGGCAAATACCAGGGTTCATACTCATTCCCGGAAAAAGGCATGTACAATGTCCAAGTCCATGTCACCAAAGGGGAAGAAATTCACGAACATACCATGCAGACTGTAGAAGTCAAATAAACATAAAAAAGGATGCTCTTATTATGAAGAGCATCCTTTTTTATGTTCCGTCTCTAAAGCCGTGTTCCCGCTTTTACCCCAATATACGTTGAATTCCGTCCGTGAAAAGCCCCTTACATCCTAGTATTCGTGGTCAGTCGTACATTTTTCGCAGTAGATGCCGTAGCATTCATGCTGCTCTTCAATGATATCCCCACATTGAGCACAAGACTTTGGCGGTAAGTTCCTGAAAAATTCCACAATATTTTTGACCATGTTGATCACCCTCCGAATAGTTTAGATTCACCCGTTATTTGTTCGTGTTATATAACTGGTGTCTTAATTTATTATATTGTATTATAACAGTATGAAATTCGTCAATGATAAATTACAAAATAGGCTGAAAAAATGAAAAGATAGGCAAAATGAAGTATAGTAAGTTTGTATATCAAATTCGTCAGGAGGGTCCATATGAAACTGACCATCATCGGTCATTGGGGCGGATATCCGAAGGCAGGCGAAGCAAGTACAGGATATCTCCTTGAACACGATGGCTTTACCTTATTACTGGATTGCGGGAGCGGAGTGCTATCCCACCTGCAAAGATCTATCGATCCAACCGAGCTTGATGCTGTATTGATATCCCATTACCATCCGGACCATGTCGCGGATATAGGGGTGCTACAGCATGCACTTCTGATCCAATCCTTCTTGGGGAAATCAAACGGTACGTTACCGGTATACGCGCATAATGAGGATGCTCAAGGCTACAACTCGCTTACATACAGAAATTTGATGAAGGCTCATGCATACAATGAGCAGTCGTCGCTCGCAATCGGTCCATTCACGGTTACTTTTGTTAAGACGAAACATCCCGTACCGTGTTATGGCATGAGGATTGAAGCAGCTGGGAAATCCATCTTCTATACAGCGGATTCAGCCTTCAGAGACTCGTTCATTTCGTTTGGAAAGGATGCAGATCTCCTTTTGTGCGAATGCAATTTCTACGGGAACATGGATGCTTCGGGCGCGGGTCATATGACAAGCCTCGACGCCGGGAAGCTCGCTGAAGAAGCAGGGGTCAAGAAATTGATCCTTACCCATCTTCCTCACTTCGGTGACCTGGAACAATTGGTCTCGGAAGCAAAAACGATTTACAAAGGCGACGTCCACCTCGCCAAACAGGATATGGAAATCATAATCTAGGAGGAATACGATGTTATTCATCGACAATAAAGGAATTACAGATCCAAGAATCAATCTGGCCATAGAAGAGTATGCTTTGAAGAACCTCGATATCAATGAGAGTTATCTGCTGTTCTATATCAATGAGCCATCGATCATCATCGGAAAGAACCAGAATACAATCGAAGAAATCAATACAGAATACGTCGAAAAAGAAGGACTTCACGTAGTGAGGCGCCTTTCCGGAGGCGGTGCGGTTTACCACGATCTTGGAAATTTAAATTTCAGTTTCATCACAAAAGATGATGGGGACAGCTTTCATAATTTCCAGAAGTTCACCGAACCCGTTGTGAAAGCGTTAAATAAATTGGGGGTCAATGCCGAACTGAGCGGGCGGAATGACTTGCTGGCAGAAGGAAGAAAGATTTCCGGGAATGCACAGTTCTCCACGAAAGGCCGCATGTTCAGCCATGGTACCTTGTTATTCGATTCCGAAATGGAAAACGTGGTATCTGCCCTTAAAGTGAAGAAAGATAAGATTGAATCGAAAGGGATCAAATCGATCCGAAGCAGGGTGGCCAACATTTCCGAATTCCTCGATGAACAGATGAGCATAGAGGAATTCCGCTCCACCCTACTCGACTACATCTTTGACGGAAGCGACGTCAAGGAATACGTCCTCACAGAAGAAGACTGGAAGAATATACACGAACTCTCTGAAGAACGTTATCAAAACTGGGATTGGAATTACGGGAAATCCCCTAAATTCAATCTTCAGCACTCCAACAGGTTCCCGGTCGGACAGATCGATGTCCGCTTGGAAGTGAACAAAGGACTGATCGAGAACTGTAAAATCTACGGAGACTTCTTCGGGGTCGGTAATGTGGAAGACATCGAAAATAAGCTGTCGGGTACACGATATGAGAAGAAAGAAATTGCACAGGCTCTTGAAGGCCTTGATATCCAGCATTATTTTGGTAACGTGACGAAAGAAGAGTTTGTTGATCTAGTGTATTGATGGATGATGAAAGGTGCTGCCGGAATTCGGCGGTGCCTTTTTTCGTTGGAAGGATTCCTGGTCTGCTTCCCAAGAATACATAGATGCTAACTGGCATTGAAAATGTATGGTAGGATTTTACCATGTGAAACATAGAACTAAATATTTATGTACCGAAATGAATTATTATTCTATTATAATAGTAATACATAATTTGGAGGTACACACATGAAAAATAAGCTAATCGCAGGAATGACCAGCTTTACCCTCCTGGCTTCCATCCCTTTCAACGTATTGGCCGAATCTCCTCAGACGGCCATCCAGCAATCTCAACTCGATGAAAAGGAGAAAAGTCTTTTTAACAGTGAGCACTATGACTTTGTGAAATATTCACAAATAGAAGGAAAGTTGGATTCAATAGCCAATATAAGCAACCGGATGACAGTGGAAAAAAGTGAAACAAAATCTGCACTCGGACAGGATATGTATGTGGTGACCATTTCGGATCCTTCTTCAAAAAGAAAGTATGGTTATTATAAAGGTCTTCGCAAAAAAATGATCCAATCCCCTGGAAAGGCACAGGAATTCATCGATCAGCATCCTGATCTGAAAATCCCCGTCATGATCAACGGTTCCATTCACGGAACAGAGTTCGTCGGGACGGATGCCGTTCTTCAGTTGATTGAACGTTTTGCAACCGGAAACGACTCGGAGACGACATCTGTATTGGAAGATCATATCTTGATCTTCAATGTGGTGGCAAATCCGGACGGTCGCATCGGTGCTACCCGCTTCAATGGGAATGGAATCGATCTTAATCGTGATTTCATCACTCAGTCCCAGCCTGAAACAAAGCATATGGTGGACCTGATCACGGAATGGAATCCGATGGTGTTCCTTGATCTTCATGGATATGTGAAGGGATACGGCGGACCTTCAAAGCCCGGTTTGATCGAACCGTGCACCCCTCCACATAATCCAAACTATGAATATGATCTGTATTCAAAATGGGCGATGAGCCAGGCGGAAGCAATGGAAGCAAGCATAGTAGGAAATAAGGCTGACTATGAGAATGCCAATACGGCGACATCAAAAGTAGATTATCAGAATATGGAGGGTACCTACATCCCGCAGCGTGACGATTCCGCAGGATGGGACGATTACCCGCCGATCTTCACTCCGATGTATGCGATGTATCACGGGGCATACGGCTTTACGCTTGAAGCACCGACAAATGACTGGGATGGCGTCAAGTGGACGTATGATGCGGTAATGGGCGCACTGAATTTTGCAAGTGATAACAAGGTGGAAATGGTTAAAGATCAGATTGAAGTCTTTAAGCGCGGCGTCCAGTTTGATCATCCCTTCCATAAAGAGGGGCATTTTCCTTCAGCGTATATTTTACCTAGAGACGAACAAGATCAAACGGCGACTCAAAAAGCTGTAGAGCATCTCCAGGAAAATGATATTACCGTGCAAGAAGCGAAGAAAGAGTTTACGTATGAAGGTGTCACCTATCCGAAAGGAACGTACATCGTCCCAATGGATCAGTCGAAAGCGGGACTTGCCAATACGATGCTTTGGGATGGTGAAGACATTACGGAAGATACACCGAGCATGTATGACATTTCCGCCTGGAACCTCCCGGAATTATGGGGATTCGAAGCCGTTGAGGTAAGCAGCGAAAAGCAACTGAATGTGAAGTCCAATGAAGTGCGCGTAGTTGATCCGAAAGGTGAAGTGATGGGGGACGGACCTTATGCCATCCCGAATACTTCAGTGGAATCTGTATCTATGGCAAATCAGCTATTAAAGAAAGGTCACACCTTATACAGGGGGAGCGACGGCACATTATATGCCGACAGTTCAGCCAAGTCCGAACTTCAGACCCTTGTAAAGGATGCAGATGTAACCATCTCCAGTGAGGTGATTCCCGAGGAGGCAAAAGAAATTTCCGCCCAGACTGTTACCATCCTCAAAGACGGTGGTATCAATAAATCTCAATCTCATTCCGGAACAAAATTGGCGTTGGAGCGCCTTGGATTCCAAGTTATTGAGAAAACACCTGTGCAGGTAGCCGAAGAAGGATTGGGAGAAACCGATGTATTCATCTATAATGGAAAATCAAATTTGATTTCTTATGAAAATAGTACTGCCAACCAGGAGTTTGGACTACAGGATGCCGCTCAATATGATGCGTTTAAGGCAAACGTGAGAAGTTTTATTGAAGAAGGTGGGAACTATCTGGCAATCGGGGCTGGCGCTTCCCAAGCATCGGTCAAACTCGGCTTGAGTGATGTAGAAGTGAAAACGGGCGGCTCAAACAGCAACGGGATTGTCGAGCTTACGCATGGTGATTCAACATATACAGCCGGTTATGGCGCCACGGATATCGGATTTGTTTACCAACCGACCTGGTACTCAAATGCAGAGGACAAGGAAGTGTTATCAACCTATAAAGATAGCGAAGATTTCTTTATGGCCGGTCACTGGAAAGATAGTGGGCAAGCGCAGGGGAAACCGGTCATGGTGAAGGACGGGAATATCCTATTCATCGGATTGGAACCAACATTCCGCGACCATACAGACTACCTGTTCCGACTGGTGTCGAATGCCATCTTCTCCGGATCGAACAAAACATCTTAAAGAGTAAGGCTGTCCCTATGGGGCAGTCTTTTCTACTATTCTTTGGGAGTTTTTCTCAAGCGGGGTACTTGTATTAATAGAATTCTTTATATAAAATATATTTTGAATACTTTTAATACTTAGATGAATGACCATTCATTCATTTGAACAAGGGGAGGGAGTACTTTGAACATTTCATCACGGTTAGAACAAATTGCTGCGGAAAAATCAGATAAGACTGCTTACCATTTCTTGTCTCATTCGAGTACATACGGAGAGTTGAATGCCGCTGTGTCAAAATTCGCGGGTGGGCTGGAACAGTTGGGATTGAAAAAAGGGGATCACATCGCACTGGTACTTGGTAACTCACCGCATTTTATCATCGGCTTGTATGGTGCTTTGCGCCTCGGGTTGAAGGTCATTCCCGTCAATCCGATATATACACCGGACGAAATCGGTTATATTTTGAAAAATGGAGACGTGAAAGCAATCGTTACATTGGATTTGCTTCTTCCATTGATCGAAAAGATGCAGCATATGCTGCCTGATGTACATCACTTTATCCTATGTGAATCGGGTGACGAGCGCGCAAAGGGGATCAATCTGGAACAGGTGTCTTCTGTAAACCCGAAATTGAAATCGTTTACAGACGTTCTGTCCCGGGGTGACATGAATTTCAAAGGGCCGGAAATGGATGAAGAGGAAGTGGCAATCATTCTTTATACGTCCGGCACAACAGGAAAGCCAAAGGGCGCCATGCTGACACATAAAAACATCTTTTCTAATGCGATGGATGTCGGCAGTTACTTAAAGATGAACGAAGAAGACCGCGTCATTACGGCACTTCCGATGTTTCACGTGTTCTGCCTGACGGTCGTCCTGAATGCACCACTTATGACCGGGGCCACATTGTTGATTGTACCGCGCTTCAGTCCGAAAGAAATCTTTGCCTTGTCTAAGACATTTCAACCGACTGTATTTGCAGGTGTCCCGACGATGTACAACTTCCTGTATCAATATCCTGAAGGAAACCCTGAAGATCTATCTTCCTTGAGACTTTGCATTTCAGGCGGTGCCTCCTTACCAGTGGCGCTCCTGAAGAACTTTGAGAAAAAGTTCAATGTCATGATTTCAGAAGGCTACGGATTATCCGAAGCTTCACCTGTCACATGTTTCAATCCGCTCGATCGTCCGAGAAAACCAGGCTCGATCGGAACATCGATCATGAACGTAGAGAACAAAGTAGTCGATGAACTTGGTGATGAAGTGCCTGTCGGACAGGTCGGGGAACTGATCGTCAAGGGTCCGAACGTCATGAAGGGCTATTATCAGATGGAGGAAGAGTCGGCTGCCACCATCCGCGACGGCTGGCTTTATACAGGGGACCTTGCGAGAATGGATGAAGAAGGCTATTTCTTTATCGTCGACCGCAAAAAAGAACTCATCATCGTCGGGGGCTACAACGTCTACCCGCGCGAAGTCGAAGAAGTTCTATACAACCACCCTTCCATCGTTGAAGCAGCCGTGATCGGTGTGCCACACCCAGAAATGGGAGAAGCGGTAAGCTGCTATATCGTCAGGAATGATCCATCCCTTTCCGAACAAGCAGTTATGGACTATTGCAAAGATCACTTAGCCAAATATAAGCTTCCTTCACATATCGAATTCCTGGAGGAGCTTCCTAAAAATACGACAGGAAAGATTTTGAGAAGAGCTCTTAAGGAGCAAGTCCTTCAATCCTGAAGTTAAGAAGGGATGTCCAGCTGTCAACGGCTGGGCATCTTTTTTTGCAGGTGATGGTGTCATTTGGAATCTGGGTGAAAAACATTGAAAGGGTTTCCAAATCTTTTGTCGAATGATATGTATGGGGAAAAATATTGCATACAAAGGGGAGAACAGAATAGTGGAATCTATTTTGCTTGAACAAAAGGGTCATACTGCATATGTCACAATCAATCGTCCAGAGGCGATGAATGCCTTTAATTATGATACGTTAAACGAATTACACAAAATCGTCGAGGCACTCAGAATCAACCCGGATGTCCGCGTGGTCATCTTCACGGGAAGCGGCAATAAAGCATTCAGCGTAGGGGCTGATCTTAAGGAACGAAAAACGTTGACGGAAGCACAAGTCCTCCGTAACGTATACAAAATCGGTGAAGTATTCCAATCGGTCGCCACCCTGCCACAGCCGACGGTCGCAGCCATGAACGGTTATGCATTCGGAGGCGGAATGGAGCTTGCCCTCGCCTGTGACTTCAGGCTGGCAGTGTCAGGCACATCAATGGGTCTCACCGAAACAAGCCTCGCCATCATCCCAGGTGCGGGCGGGACACAGCGCCTTCCGCGACTGATCGGTGAATCCAAGGCACTCGAGCTCATCCTCACCGCAAAGCGATTGACGTCTGAAGAAGCTCATCAGATTGGATTGGTGACAAAGGTCGTAAGCAAGGACAACTTCCTCGAAGAAGTGCAATCATTTGTCGAGCCGATGCTCTCCAACGGGCCAATCGCACTCCAACAGGCCAAATTCGCCGTGAAGAACGGAATGAACACAGACCTTCAAACCGGCCTCCAAATCGAACGAAAAGCATACGAAATCACCATCCCCACAGAAGACCGGGTAGAAGCCTTACTCGCATTCAGTGAAAAGAGGAAGCCTGAGTTCAAGGGGAAATAACTTAGTAGACCCGCCTGATGTATGGCGGGTTTTTTTATTTGTTTATTAGGTGTTGGTAGGAGTATGTGGTCTAATCTCTGGTTGGATGCTTTTGAAGATGTATGTTTGGCGTTAGTCTGTTTTGGCTGGATTGTGGTTGTATGGGGTATTGGCGTTGGATGGAGGATTGTGGTGGTATGGGGTTTTTTGAAATGGGTTTTGACAAATTGACGGTTTGGCAGGCGATGATTTAAGAACATTTGACATGAAAGGCAGAATAACCAGGATGAAGGGTAGAATCATTCGTTTGAAGGGCGTAATCATTGAAAGATCGGCACGATTATTTAGTTTAAAGGGTGAATTATTTCAATGAAGGGTGTAATTACATATTTAAGCCAGACACGTGAAGCGGTTTTTCAGGTGAGAGGGGCATCCACGTTGTAGTTTTGGCTAGATTGTGTAGAAAACGGGAGTGTTGTTAAAGGGAAATGGTCTTTTTAGAAGGGTTTTGACAAATTGACGGTTTGGCAGGCGTTGGATCAAAGCGTATTCAACATGAAGGGCAGAATGACCAGGATGAAGGGTAGAATCATTCGTTTGAAGGGCGTAATCATTGAAAGATCGGCACGATTATTTAGTTTAAAGGGTGAATCATTTCAATGAAGGGTGTAATTACATATTTAAGCCAGACACGTGAAGCGGTTTTTCAGGTGAGAGGGGCATCCACGTTGTAGTTTTGGTTGGATTGTGTAGTAAACAGGAGTGTTGTTGCTAAATGGGAGAGGGAAATGGTCTTTTTAGAAGGGTTTTGACAAATTGACGGTTTGGCAGGCGTTGGATCAAAGCGTACTCAACATGAAAGGCAGAATGACCAGGATGAAGGGTAGAATCATTCGTTTAAAGGGCGTAATCATCAAAAAAGAGGCACGATTATTTAGTTTAAAGGGTGAATCATTTCAATGAAGGGTGTAATTACATATTTAAGACCGACACGTGAAGCGGTTTTTCAGGTGAGAGGGGCATCCACGTTGTAGTTTTGGCTGGATTGTGTAGAAAACGGGAGTGTTGTTGCTAAGGGGAATGGTCTTTTTATAAGGGTTTTGACAAATTGACGGTTTGGCAGGCGTTGGATCAAAGCGTATTCAACATGAAGGGCAGAATGATCAGGATGAAGGGTAGAATCATTTGTTTAAAGGGCGTAATCATCAAAAAAGAGGCACGATTATTTAATTCAAAGGGTGAATCGTTTCAATGAAGGGTGTAATTACATATTTAAGCCCGACACGTGAAGCGGTTTTTCAGGTGAGAGGGGCGTCCACGTTGTAGTTTTGGCTGGATTGTGTAGTAAACGGGAGTGTTGTTGCTAAATGAAGAAGGGAAATGGTCTTTTTAGAAGGGTTTGGACAAATTGACGGTTTGGCAGGCGTTGGATCAAAGCGTATTCAACATGAAGGGCAGAATGATCAGGATGAAGGGTAGAATCATTTGTTTAAAGGGCGTAATCATCAAAAAAGAGGCACGATTATTTAATTCAAAGGGTGAATCGTTTCAACGAAGGGTCTAATCAGATAAAAATTACCTATTTATCTCTTGAAAAAGGAGGATTTTTACAAATTATGGAGAAGTATATTTAGATAATCGAAAAAGGAGTGATCAATTGTTCGTAAAAAATAGAAGAATACCGTTGAAGATAGAACAGACTGAAGCTCTACTTAGAAATATCGTTCAAACTCATTCAAAAATCCCACTACTGCAACAAGATTTAAAGAAGAGATTAGCTGGATTTAGTGGGGAGAAGGCGATTGATTACCATTTGAGCTTTCTGTCTGAAAAAAAGTACTTAATCTTTAATGATTTGAGACTCCCCCTGCCCCCTTACCACTTTCAAATTGACTCACTACTTGTCACCGCCTATTATTGTTTGATTCTTGAAATAAAGAATATCTCCGGTACTTTAACGATTGATCCTAAATTTAATCAACTCACCAAGTATTATGATGGGGTCGAGACTGGGTTCCCTGATCCGATTTCGCAGGCACAGCGCCAGAAACTCCTCTTGCAACGCTTCTTCTATGATAATAATTTGACTATGCCCCCGATTATCTTTTTTGTTGTGGTCAGCAACCCTAAAACGATCTTAAAAGTAGCAAAAGGCCAAACACTTTCATCTCCCTATTCAAAAATGATCCATGCGCAAAATTTAATCGATGAAATCAGTAAACTGAATCATATTTACACAAAAGAAGTTGCCAGTAAGAAGGATATTAGTAAAATTAAGAGAGTCCTTTTAAATAGCCATGAACCAGGCTATACAAACATCCTCGATCAATATGGAATAGATGAATCGGATACTATCCAAGGAATCAGGTGTGAACGTTGCTCAGGGAAAATGGAGAGGCAGTGTAGAACGTGGGGTTGCTCTCAATGTCATTTCACATCAAAGCTAGCACATCAGCAAACGATAGAAGATTATTTTTTGTTAATAAAACCATCAATTACTAATAAAGAACTTAGAACTTTACTTGACATTCAGTCCCCAAAAACAGCTCGCAATCTTTTAAGCTCCCTCAACCTAAAAACCACCGGCACCACAAGAGCAACCATTTACCATAAAGAATTCCACTAACGCCAATCACCATTCCGCCCTCTACCATCAGCCCTACACATTACCAACTAACCAACCAACCGACCACATAACACAAAGAATTCTACTAAATCCTTTCCCCAATCCGATCTTGGTCATCAACCATCATCTCCACACAGCACCAAGCATAGAGTCACTCCCCAAAACAGCCCTTTTGACATCTCCCTCCAAATCCATTACCATATGAAAATGAATTCCAACTAAATCAATCAGATTAAGGAGGAAAAGACATGGGAAGCTATGTTCAACCTATAGATGAAACAAAAGGACCAAAGAAGGGGAGTGCTGAGCTGAATCCGCCTCAGACTTCTTTAGTGGTTGGGGGCTTGGTGGTGGCGGCCATTCTTGCCATTTATCTGTTATTCACACAGGAAATAGCTCAGACGGTATTGCTTGTTCTTGGTTTGCTTTTGGGATATACATTGTTTCACGCTAGATTTGGTTTCACTTCCGCATTCCGTAGAGTGGTGTCAGTGGGGAATGGGCAGGCGCTCAGATCTCATATGCTGATGCTTGCGGTGGCGGTTACGCTGTTTGCGCCAATTCTTGCTACAGGTTATACATTTTTTGGCGGTGAAGCTGCCGGGTATGTATCGCCGGTCGGCGTGAGTCTGCTTGTCGGTGCATTCATGTTCGGTGTCGGCATGCAGCTTGGAGGCGGTTGTGCGTCAGGTACACTCTATGCCATTGGTGGAGGGCGTTCCGTTATGTTCATCACCTTGCTGTTCTTCATTGTGGGAGCGACGGTCGGGGCAGCTCATCTTCCATTTTGGACAGAGGAACTGCCTTCGTTTGCCCCGATTTCACTTGCGACTTCGACGCCACTCGGTTATTTCGGTGCGTGGGCTGTATCCATTCTGCTCTTTGGCTTCATTGCTTGGGTTACCTTAAGAATCGAAAAGAAGAAAAACCCTCCGAGAATGGCTACACTTCCAACAGCGAAAGGGTGGAGGAGAGTCCTTCGCGGTTCATGGCCACTTTTCACAGCAGCCATCGTCCTAGCTGTGTTGAATGCCCTGACACTCATGACGAGGGGGAATCCTTGGGGAATCACTTCGGCATTCGCGCTTTGGGGTTCCAAAGCGGCAGCGGTGTTCGGAGTCGATGTAGCGAGCTGGGGATATTGGAGTGGAGCGAACGCAGAAGCACTGCAGTCATCCATCTTCGCTGATTCGACCACGGTCTTGAATTTCGGTGTCATCCTTGGCGCGTTCCTTGCATCAGCGGCAGGGGGACTGTTCCGATTCAATAAGATCACTGGTAAAAATGCAGCAGCATCCGTCATTGGCGGTCTGTTGATGGGATATGGTGCACGCCTGGCGTTCGGTTGTAACATCGGTGCTTATTTCGGAGGGATTGCTTCCTTCAGCCTACACGGCTACATTTGGGGCATCCTTGCATTAGCCGGTACTTTCTTTGCTTTATACCTTAGACCATTTTTCGGACTTTCGGTGCCTAAACCGAAGGATACGTTCTGCTAAAGACAAAAAACTCCTGCCGTACACTCGGCAGGAGTTTTTTCATTCGTTTCCATAATAAATCATCATTTGGCAAACTGCCTGTTCCTCAAAAGGATTACGATATTGGTGACCGGAATCGGCAGCAAAGCGGATGGAACTTCCTGCGTCAAGTTCGTAGGTTTCATCTGCTATTTCTAAAGAAATCCTTCCTGCAATCACACTGATATATTCCTCTACACCCGGGGGATGCCCCTCGTTCTTGTAAGAGCATCCAGGCTTCATTTCCACTCGGTAGCTTTCCCATTTTTTAAAAGGATCGAAAGGGAAGATGGGATAAACAATATAGTTTCCACCATCTTCAAGTACAGGCTGCACATCCTTGTAATGAGTGATTGATACCTGATGCTGCGGTTTTTCAATCAGGGAAGAGAAGGAGACCTTCAAACCGTTTGCAATTTTCCACAAGATCGCGACGGTCGGGTTGGAGTCGCCACGTTCGATTTGACCGATCATGGCCTTGCTCACACCTGTCGCTTCCGCCATCTGTTCAAGGCTCAGTCCGCGTTCCCTGCGGATCTTTCTGATGTTCTCACCGATTTGTATCGGGAAATTTTCCATATTAAAAACCTCTCTTGTATACTATAACGTCTGTATGTATAATATAATAAATTATCAAATTATTAAAATAGTTTATACCTTTCTATTATAAAGGATGTGAAGAGATGGAGGCACTGCTTTCAACGAAAAAAGTAAGTGATTTTCGTCACGGGCTTCAGGGTGGGATCAGCATTGCGATTGGATATATGCCGGTAGCCCTTACGTTTGGGTTGTTGGCACGCACCACTGGGCTGACTGTCACGGAAACGGTATTGATGAGCATGCTCGTATTCGCAGGTGCGGCTCAATACATATCCCTGAGCTTGATTGCTGTGGGGACAGGGATTCTTGAAATCATACTTACGACGTTCATTGTGAATATCAGGCACTTTCTAATGTCTGCTTCATTGAGTGAAAAGCTTGAAGAAGAAGTGCTGTATAAAAAATTGACCTATGCCTTCGGGATAACGGATGAGACGTTTACGGTCATCAGCGTGAAAGACGGGAAAGTGAAGACCGGTTTTGCGTTCGGTGTCATCCTTATTTCGTACGGAAGCTGGGTCATCAATTCAGGTATAGGATACTTTATCGGAGAGATCCTTCCTGACTTTCTTCAAGCCAGCATGACGATCGCGCTTTATGCCATGTTCGTCGGCCTGCTCGTCCCTTCAATGAAAAAAAGCATCAAGGTGACCTTTCTTGCCGTGACTGCAGGTGCTTTGAACAGTGTACTCCTGTTTACGACAGGCTTATCAAATGGCTGGTCCATTGTACTCGCAACGCTTGTTTCTGCCATCCTGGTCGAAGCGGTCGTCATGGTGAAACGGAGAGGGGGAGGAAGCGATGAATAGCATGGTGATATGGATGATCATCGGGATGGCTGTTGTCACATATATCCCTCGGATGCTTCCTTTTCTCGTGTTTAAAGGAAAAGAACTTCCTCCGTTCATTCAGGGAGTCCTGAAAAATGTCCCGTTCGCAGTATTGGGGGCGCTCATTTTTCCAAGTATATTATTGATTCAGGAAGGGAATCTTTTATTTGGGGTGGTAGGAACGGCTTCGGCATTCCTCATTGCTTTCCTTGGTGCGAATGTGATCGTTGTCGTCATCGGTGCCATTTCCATTTTATCTCTTTATTCGGTATTCTTAATGTAGTGGATGAAGTCACGTTTCGCGTGGCTTTTTTATTTGTAGCGGTCACGGTGTGTTTAAATGCAGTTTCTAGCTGTTGCGGCCAAGTCCCTCGAGGTCATAAGCTAACTGGTCAAAAAGCAAAAAACGCCTTTGTGGCTGCTTTGTCTTATGCTTGTCGCCTCTAAACGAGTGCCTCCGCTTTTCTAGTGTCCAGCTCCGGGGCTTAGAGGCACATGTCATAAATCAAACCGACCAAGAAGGCAAAGAACGCCTTCATGGCCGATTCGCCTTATGCCACCCGCCTCTGAGCAAAGCCCCTCCGCTTTTCTTAGTGTCCAACTCCGGGGCTTAGAGGCACATGTCATAAGTCAAACCGACCAAGAAGGCAAAGAACGCCTTTATGGCCGATTCGCCTTATGCCACCCGCCTCTGAGCAAAGCCTCTCCGCTTTTCTTAGTGTCCAGCTCCGGCGGCTAGAGGCTCGAGACATAAGCCATGCCATCCAAAAAGGCAAAGAACGCCTTTATGGCTGCCCTGTCTTATGCTTGTCGCCTCTGAGCAAAGCCGCCTCCGCTTTTCTTGTTCTATTTAAAAGGACAAGGTATTACATATAGTAAGAGAGAAGGAAGGGAGGAAGTAATTTGGTTAGGAAGTGGGCTTTCCGGGCGGTATTGGGTTATTTGCTGCTGGGATTATTCTTATATGTGTATTTGTTTTTCTTGGCGGACTCTTCTCTGCCAGAAGCATTTAAAGGCAGCAGTGCAGATCCTGCCACGTTCATGAATGGCAGGGAGATCATGTTGAGTGAGGAATTCTCGAAGATCAAGAATTTGTTGTTTTTTCTATCGACCCCATATGAATGGTTGTTTTACTTTCTGATCCTCATTTTTGGTGTGTCGAGGGGGTTTGAGAAGTGGGCGAGGGGGACGTCGAAGAATGGGTTCATCCAGACGGGCGTTTATTTGTTCTGGTTGTCGCTTGCTTCATTTATCGCCATTTTTCCATTGCAGTTCATTTCGTATAAAATTTCAAAGACGTACAATATCTCTACGCAGACGTTTTCGATGTGGATGAAGGATGAGTTGACGGATTTCTGGGTGAATTATTTGATAATGTTCATCATTGTCTCAGTGCTGTATGGCTTGATGAAGAAGTTCAAGAATCGATGGTGGCTGGCAGCGTGGGCATTGTCCGTGCCGTTCACGATTTTCATGATGTTCATCCAGCCCGTGGTGATTGATCCTTTGTATAATGATTTCTATCCGCTGAAGGATAAAGCGCTTGAGGAAAAGATCCTGACACTGGCTGAAAGAGCAGAGATCCCGGCTGATCATGTGTTCGAGGTCAATATGTCGGAAAAGACCAATTCGCTCAATGCGTATGTGAATGGGGTGGGGGCGAATTCCCGGATCGTCCTTTGGGATACGACGCTGAAACAGCTGACAGATAAAGAAATCCTGTTTGTCATGGCCCATGAGATGGCCCATTATGTCGAGAAGCACATTTATATCGGGATTGCGATTTATTTGTTGCTGTCGTTCTTCGGGCTTTTCCTTGCATCCAAGTTGATGAGGGGATTTGTGGCGAACTATAAGGACGAGTTCAAAGTGTCGAATGTGTCGAGCCTCAGTTCCTTGCCGCTTTTCCTTCTGATTACGTCGATGCTGATGTTTGCAGTCAGTCCATTTTCGAATTGGATCTCGCGTTATCAGGAGACCCGTGCAGACCGGTATGCGATTGAAATGACTGGGGATAAAGAAGCGGCGATCACGTCCTTCCAGAAGCTTTCCAAGGTTGGCCTTTCCCAGGTGAATCCGCCGTTATTGGTGAAGATTTTCCGTTACGGCCACCCAACCATGATGGAGAGATTGAACATGCTTGAACAGTATGACGATGAGAAAACAGAGTAGCTAAAGAACGCGTGCTGCGCACATCAAAAAAAAGCCTGGTCGGATTCCGACTAGGCTTTTTCCCGTTTACTGATGACAAGGTTTTTCTTCTTTTCCGTCATATAGGCAAAGATGATGTCTTTCGGCTGGATCCCTTCGCTTGCTAAACGATCAAGCAGCCAGTCCCGATTTTTCCCCAGAAGGTGCAGGTTGCGTTTTTGGATTTTACCATCGACAATCACTGAAATCGGCAGTCCTTCATCGTCAATCTTCAGGTTCAGATGCTGAACCGTGACTGGTGTATTCTCGACTTTCGGGATCACGCTCACCTCCCCGATCGGTTCGAGCATGGCATAATCCACGTCGGAGATTTTGGGATATCCATTTGCTCTCAGGATGGATGTCAGCTGAATGAGGGAGATCTTTGATTTCTCCAAATTATCTTCGAGGATTTCACCATTTTTGATCAGCAGGGTCGGTTCGCCAAGAAAGAACTTATTGCCCCATTGGCATAGAGTAAGGAATGAGAATAAAACGTGCAGCCCCACTAAAATGACGAGCGCCGTGATGGTTGGCCAAAATTCTGTACTGATGAGTGGTTCTGAAGCGATCGTCCCGACGATGATGATGGCGACAAGATCATATGGCGTCATCTGGACGATGGTCGATTTCCCCATGAGTCGCATTGCTGCAATCGTAATGAGATAGAGTACAAGCACCTTGATGAATATCATGGTCTTCCTCCAAAGAGTTCGTTTTGTTTGGATTAGCTTTCACCATTTCACCTGTACTCATCCTATAAAAAAAGAGAAGGCTGACTCATGATGAGCCAGCCGTTCATTAAGTTCCATAACAGATATTGATTTCCTTTAGTTCTTCCGTCAGTTTCATAAACAGGGTTTCATCCTTACAATCAAGGGCTGCATCAATGTCTTTTAACAGTTTGTTCTTTCGCGTGGACAGGATGCTTTCATGTAGCAGCATGTCAATGTAGATCTCCAATACACTTTTCTCAGCGTTTCGTTTCCGGGTCATCGCAGAAGCTTTCATCATTTCGGTATAAGACTTTTTATTTTCCAACACGATCACCTCTGAGTCTTTTTATTAGTATATGGAAGAAGGAATGAAAATTCAACCAAAAATTTAAATATTCAGAAAATTTTTAATGAGGTGGAATATCGTCGGGTTTAAATATCAGAATTTTTAAAATTAGTAGAGACACCCTTTGTGATTTGTGGTATTATTTTGGGGAAATATGTAAAAGGAGGAGAAAATATGAAGGGTAGATCGCGAATGTTGGAAGAATATGAAGTGAATCCCCATACATTGATGTTAAAACCCATTGAATATGGTGCCAAGACCTTTACGGAAATTATTGAAATGGAGGATGTCATACTTTCTCCGTTTAAGCCGATGGACATTTTGAAAAAAAGCTGTGAGTTCTTCGGTTCTTCGTATCAAGGAAGAAAGGATGGCACGAAAGAGTTGACGGGTATATCGTACAAGGCCCCCATCATGTTAAATCCCCAAATGTCGATGTTCCTATTTCCGACGACTTCCCCTGTTAAGCAAGAGTGCATATGGATTTCCCATTCCCATGTGTGTAGTTATGCGGCTGCCGGAAGTGGCCAAACTTCCGTCACATTCCAGAACAGGGAATCCCACCTTGTGCCCATTTCGTACAGCTCGTTTGAAAATCAGATGCTTCGTACTTCCAACCTTCGAATCGCTTATTCCCAGCGGGTTTCTGAAATGGAAAGCAAATACTCGATGAAATCATTCTACCTGAAGAATAAGACAAACGCGTGAGGACCTTTGATCACGCTTTTTTTAATGAAGGATGTCAGAGTTTCATTAAGCCTGGCGGGGATGGTCAGAACGATCCGCTGGGGATTTCGATTCAAGGAATCGGCGGAACAAATAATGCCTCATTAAATCCTCCACCTTATTCCTGAGTCTCGGGTTAAAGTAATTGTGGTGTTCTTCGTATCCTTTGTACAGAAACATATACATCGTAAAGGCATCGTCTGACTGCAGCCGTTCGACCTTCATTTTATTCGTCCTCATATACTTCTTCACATACGCAAGCTCTCCTTGGATGACTTTCATCGTTTCCTCGATCAGTTCTAAATATGGCCGCTTGAGTTTAAAGGGGCTATTGTCTACAATTTGTAAGTCCCGATTTAATATGGTGAGCACCATCGGAAGGTAAATCGCCTGTTCCAAAATGTTTCGGTCGTTCTCTGGGATTCGTGTCATGTAAAAGAACTCCTTTCCTGTCATGAATCGAACTTATGTTCGTGTTACTATTTTACGGCGAAATGAGTTTACTTTCAATAGCGAAAAATGGAGAATATGAATTTGTTGTTAGTATGAAAGAAACCACCCCGTTCTATCCCTCATTTCGCTCAGTCCTAATGGCGGTATCCACCGACCAGGCGTGCCTGTTTTTGCAGATCGGGAGAGGAAATGAATTTCCGGTTGTCGAAAACAACAATAGAACAAATGAAAAGGAGTCATGTAGTCATGGAAACGAAAGGGATTCAAATAAAAGATCTTTATCATATAAAAGCATTGTCCGATCCACGGATTTCACCCTGTGGGAAAGAGGCTGTCTATATCCAGACAGTCATGGACGAAAAAAAGGATGATTATGTTTCACACCTGTATTTCTTTGATCTTGAGACAGGGTATAAGAAGCAATGGACATTCGGTGAAGAGAGGGTCTCATCTCCAAGGTGGTCGCCTGATGGCGCACGAGTTGCATTCTTATCGAACCGGACGGGTCAAATGGAGCTTTACATCATGAATCGGGATGGAGGGGAAGCAGAGCGCCTGACGGAAAGTCGAATGGGGATCGGTAATCCTGTCTGGTCACCATGTGGGACGAAGATTGCATGTGAGGTCCGCTTGAAAAAAGGGGAAGCCCTAAAGGGACAAGAGGATAAAGGGGAAGGGATCAAACCGTTCATCGTTTCTTCAATGAAATATAAATCCGATGAGAAGGGCTTTCATGATGATCGATACTCGCAGTTGGTGATGATCGAACTCGAGACCAAAGAGATGACAAGATTGACGGATGATGAGCATGAGTACTCACTGCATGCCTGGAGTGGGGCGAATATAGCATACTCCGCGGATTTTGATGAAGAAAAGGATTTCTCTTTTGCATCATCGGTTTACCTATTAGACACAACAACAATGGATTCGATGAGGATCACAGAAGGAAAGGGGTATTACGGGGCGGCAAGCTTTTCGCCAGATGGCCGTCATCTTGCGTACATAGGGAATGAGCGGGAATATGAAAATGCCACTCAAAATGAGATTTATATCTACAATTTGGAATCACAAGTTTCATACTCGCTTACAGCAGCAATGGATATCCCGGTCGGGGATTATCTCAATAGTGATAGTATTCAAGGGTCTTCACAAACGGGGATCGTCTGGTCGACGGATAATGAGAGCATGTACTTCATTGCGTCTGACAGTGGAAACACCATCCTCTATTATGCGCACAAGGATGGCGCTATCTATCCTGCGCTGTTTGAAGAAGAACAGCATATTTACGGATTCGATTTCCATCCGGAAGACCAGAGTGTGTTGCTTGCGATGAGCAAGCCGGAAGAACCGGGAGAACTATACTTTCTGCATGTCCCGAGCGGACGGATGCAGAAAATGACGGATTCAAACAGCCCATGGTTGAAGGACAGGGAACTTTCAACCCCGGAGATGATCATGTTCAGTGGAGAGGATGGCACACCCCTTCAAGGATGGGTGATGAAGCCAGTCGACTTCAAGGAAGGAGTCAAGTATCCTCTCATTGTTGAAATCCACGGAGGCCCACATACGATGTATGGCAATACATTTTTCCATGAAATGCAGGTACTTGCAGGGAAAGGGTATGGTGTCTTATATGTGAATCCGCGTGGAAGCCATGGATATGGACAGGGATTTGTCGATGCCGTGCGCGGTGATTATGGAGGAGGGGACTATCGGGATATCATGTCGGCAGTCGACTATGCCCTCGGTGAGTATGAATGGATTGATGTTGATAGGCTTGGTGTGACCGGCGGGAGCTATGGGGGGTTCATGACCAATTGGATCATCACCCGCTCTGACCGGTTCAAGGCGGCTGTCACCCAAAGGTCGATCAGTAACTGGATCAGTTTCTACGGCGTGAGCGATATCGGATATTACTTCTCGGAATGGCAGATGAAATGCGGGATGGACGATATCGAAACGTTATGGAAGCATTCTCCATTGGCCTATGTTAAGAATATCGATACTCCCCTCTTGATCCTTCACAGTGAAAAGGATTACCGATGTCCGATCGAACAAGCGGAGCAATTATATATCGCATTGAAACGGGATGGAAAACAGACTAGATTCGTTCGGTTCCCGGAATCCAACCATCACTTGTCACGCACGGGGAAACCTTCATTGCGTGAAGCGAGGCTGCAGGAAATCATCGATTGGTTTGAAGAATATCTGTAAGGCCCGACCGCCATCCCTTATAGGGATGGCGGTTTCGGGTTTAGTGGAGAAAGAACATTGTTCAAGTGCCGTTCTGATTTTACATGTACAGACTGTTTAAATTTACGCCCTTTAGGATAAGGTTTAAATACGGGAGTATGGAATTCTGAAAGCGATATGATATGATAAAGTGAGCAAGCAAACGTTAATGCGTATGAGAAATGTTCATTGAAGCATAAGGGGAAACATATACTATGGATATTAATTCGATAAAAGATTGGTTTACCCTCGAAAATATAATGGAATTGATTCAGCAGTATAGAGCCCTCGGGCCCTTTGCTGGTATTCTGCTGCCTTTATTGGAGGCGTTCCTTCCATTCATGCCATTGGTTGTGTTTGTCATGGCGAATGCGAACGCATTCGGTCTATGGTTCGGATTCTTGTTTTCCTGGATCGGTGCAGCAGGGGGGGCGCTCCTTGTATTCATCCTCGTGAGAAAGTACGGGGATGCAAGGATATTCCGTTTCCTGCGGAATAACCGTCAAGTGAAGAGGCTGACTCGATGGGTAGACAAGCATGGCTTCGGACCATTGTTTCTACTGATCTGTTTTCCATTTACACCGTCTGCCCTTGTCAATGTCGTCGCCGGGTTATCGAGCATCAGCATTGCTCAATATATGATTGCCGTACTGGCCGGTAAGATGGTGATGATCTTCACCATAAGCTTCATCGGATATGATATTATATCATTAGTGCAGAAACCGGTCCGCACTGTGATTGTCGGGGTCATCATCTTCGTATTATGGCTGGTTGGAAAGCAGATTGAAATACGTTTGAATAAAAAAATGGAGATCGATCACAGGATTGACCGTGAAAAGCAGGAGGAATCGAATTGAGAGAAGAGGTAAAAAAAGAAGGTCTTGAATGGATTAAAGCTCTGGGTATCGGGTTGATCATTTTTATCGTCATTCGAACGTTTCTTTTCTCAAACTATGTAGTGGAAGGCGAATCGATGATGCCTACATTGCAGGACGGAAATAAGCTTGTCGTTAATAAGATCGGATATCAACTCGGTGAACTGCACCGTTTCGATGTCGTTGTCTTCCATGCAAATGAAAGTGAAGATTACGTGAAAAGGATCATCGGCCTCCCGGGTGATAAAGTGGAGTATAAAGATGATAAGCTCTACGTCAATGGGAAATATTATCCCGAGCCGTACCTGGAAAAGTTCAAGAAAGAATACATCGGCAACAAACTGACAGGTGACTTTACGGTTGAAGAAATCACCGGCGAACAGACCGTCCCGGATGGGAAAGTATTCGTATTAGGTGATAACCGCAGGGGCAGCATGGACAGCCGATACTTCGGGTTCGTCGATCAAAGTAAGATCGTGGGTAAAGTCGACCTTAGATACTGGCCATTAAATGAATGGGATATGCAATTTAAAAATTGATGATGCGAAGAGGATTTTGTTCAATGAAATGAATGAAGTTCTCTTTTTTTTGCATTGTTGCAAAGTGCTGGCCCTTACATGATGGTTCAGAAGTTTTCTGTCTGAGTACTAGATTGCCTTCAACGGCTATAAATATGTTAAAATAGTAAGAAAATTCGTGCGTTTCGAGGGTGATAGTATGTCAGCAGAAATTCCGATAATAGAAACGAAATTTGTACCTCCCGTTGTTAAAGATGCGTATATCAGGCGTCCCGAATTGATGAAAAAAATGAGAGCGTTCACAAATTATAAACTTGCTATCGTCCATTCGGGAGCAGGGTACGGGAAAAGCACTGCGATCAGTCAATTCCTTCAGGATGAAAACATCGATTATTGTTGGTATTCGATCACAAGCAATGACGATGGCTTAGTCCCTTTCGTTACCAACATTCTATACAGTATAAGGAGGCAGGTCCCTGAATTCGGAAAGGAGTTGGAAGATGTACTGACCTCGACCGGTCAATATATCAAAGAAGAAGATTTATATAAACTAAGTGCTGTTTTTACAAACGAGTGCATGAAGATTCCTCATACCCTCTCGATCATACTCGATGATTACCATCTGATCGATCATTCTTTCCTGATCAATCAGTGGATGGAAAAGGTGATTGAATATCTCCCGGATCATATCCATTTCTTTCTTTCAACCAGGACAAGACCATCTTGGTCATCATTCGTACAGCTGAAAATATCCCGTCATTTACTTGAGGTAACAGAGTCAGATCTGAGCCTGAGCGATGAAGAAGTGGAGTTGCTCCTGACGGATTTTTATGAAAGACCCATTCCGGGTGATCAAATCAAGTCGATATGTGATCTGACAGAAGGTTGGGTGATCGCCGTCAGCATGATCCACTCACAGATTCAGGAGAATCAAGGTATTGTCGTGGTGGATAAGCAGTACTCTTCTTTGACGGAACTATTCCATTACCTGGCCCATGAAGTTTATTCCAAACAATCCCCTGTTGTGCAGCAGTTCTTGAAGCAGATCTCGATTCTTCAGGAAATCGATGGCGAGACATGTGAAGCCATTTTCGAGGTACCGGGATCATCCCAAATGTTGAAACAGCTTTCAGAGAAAAATGCGCTTCTGCAAGAGATGAAGGGAGGGATGGTCTTCCGTCTCCATGCCTTGTTTCAAACGTTCTTGGAAAGAAAGTTGTTGGAGGAGAATGCTCACCTTTTCAACGGCCTTCAGCAGAAGTGTGCGTACCATTTTGAAAGAAAAGGACAGTGGGAAAAAGCGGTGTTCCACTATTTCAAGATGGGAAACTTGGAGGCCGTTGCTTCCATCTTGACACGGGAAGCGGAAGGGATGATCAAGAGGGGTCACCTTGAGATGCTTGGTGAGTACCTTCTCAAGCTTCCCGAAAGTATAAAGAATCACTATCATTCCTTATGGGTCTATCAGGGGGAGTTCTTTCGTTATCGCTCATTTTACGAAAAAGCAGAGAAAGCATACTTGCAGGGAATCCAGCACGCATCTGAAAAGCAAGATGCACACATCGGGAGCAGGGCGTATGTAGGTATCGGGCGGATCTATCTGGATACCATCCAACCAGGTAAGGCTCAACGGTATTTATTGAAAGCAATTGAGTGCCTCGAGGAAGTGGAAGGTGATTTCGAGCAAGAGAAACATCAGCTGTATCATTTGATTTCTGAGAACCTTGTGAATTCCGGAAAAGCGATTCAAGCGAGAATCTGGTATGAGAAGGGGAAAGGTAATGGAAATACCATGGAAGAGGGGAATCTTGGGGCGAGGATGTTCCTTAGGACAGGAAAGCTCAAGGAAGCGAAAGAACTTCTTCTAGGCAACAATCAAGACGAACAGCTTCCCCAGTCTCACAGGGAGAAAGAATTACTCCTTTCCCTCATAGAATCGTTCATGGGGAATGGAAGTGAAGCAAAGGTCCTTGCACAACAAGGGATCGGGCAAGGCATCAAATCGAAATCACCATTTGTGGAGGCGTGCGGTTGGATGCGGATGGGACATGCTGTACAGCTAATACCAGGATATAATCGAGACCTTGCGAAGGAATGTTATGAAACGTCTTTGAGCTTGATGGGAAAGATCAATGTTTCAAGAGGAAAAGCTGAACCATATATGGGGCTCTCGATACTATACAGCCGGATGGGTGACTATGAAAGGGCGAAGAAATATGCAGATGAAGCGCTTCATGAGACAGAGAAAGTGGAAGACCTGTGGCTGTCATCTTTGATCATGCTGAGTGCCGGTATCAATGATTATTACAGGGGAGAGTATAGTTTAGCATTTAATCAATTCACGAAGGCTCTCCGTCAGTTCGATGCATGTGGGGACGGATACGGTAAAATGCTGACAAGTTTATGGAAAAGCGCAATTGCCTTCGCATGCGGAAAAGATGATGAATTCCGTGAATATATGACAACATGCATCAATGAAGTGCAGATAGCAAACTATGAGTTTGTCTTCTTTAGGCCGACCACATTTGGACCCAAAGATCTTCAAAGCTTCATCCCGATGCTAGTAAAAGCTCATCAGGAGGGGATCCAAGCATCTTATTGTTTGGGATTACTGAGGAAATTGGGATACGAGTCGCTTTCTTCGCATCCAGGATATACGCTCAGGATCCACACGCTGGGCAGGTTTGAAATCTGGCTTGGGGATGAGAGAGTTCAAGATAAGCGATGGCAAAGGGAGAAGGCCAAGGAGTTATTTCAATATCTCCTCATTAATAGACATCATATCAAGCGAAAAGAAGAAATCATTGAAGAGCTGTGGCCGGAAGGTGATGGCTCTGACCGGGATTTCAAGGTCGCGCTGAACACGTTGAATAATGTACTGGAACCGAATCGTCCTGCCAGGGGGAAACCCTTTTTTATCAGCAGGATGCAGGAGGGGTACAAATTGAACGAACTTGCCGGCATTGAATATGACAGTGATGAATTTTCCAATTGGGTATTACAGGGATTAAAGGAGCACGACGTTGATAAATCGATTCAATTCCTAGAAAGGGGCCTCCTTCACTATAAGGGCAGTTTCCTGACTGACCGGAAAGGTACGTGGTGGACAGAGAAGGAAAGGGAGCGATTGCAGCATTTATATGTTAGGGGGCTGGAGAAGAGGGCACAGTTGGCGATCCGAAAAGAATCTTACGATGAGGCGATAGACTGCTCCCTTTCGATCATTGAGCAAGATCCCCTTTGGGAGGAAGCGTATCGGATCCTGATGTTTTGCTACTATCAGAAGAATAACCGCCCCCAAGCAGTAAAATGGTTTCAAAGGTGTAAGGAGTTATTGGACATGGAACTTGGTGTGGCGCCTATGAAGGCGACGCAGGAAATGTACGATATGGTGATTGGGGTGAAGGGGTGAAAAAACGGTTCTGGATTCGTCCGGAACCGTTTTTTTTTATAAGAGCTCCTCATACGATTTTTTCAGCAGCGTTCTCTCTGGTATGTCCCATTGCCCTGAAAAAAGCGTCCACGAATACTGGATCCCATTGTGAGCCTCTGCCTTTCTCGAGAATGGCAAAAGCTTTATGAAAAGGCATGCCCTTCCGATAAGGACGATCGGAAGTCATCGCATCGAATGCATCCGCCACAGCCATTAAACGGCCGAATACTGGGATTTCATTTCCCTTTAATTGGTCAGGGTACCCTAATCCGTCATATCGTTCATGATGATGCTTGATTCCTGGTAAAATTGGGTGCAAATCAGGCGTCAATCGAACACTCTCCACAATGTCAGAGCCGATGACGGGATGCGTTTTGATTTGCTCGAACTCCTCATCTGTCAGCTTTCCTTCTTTTAGGAGGACGTGATCCCGGATCCCTATTTTACCGATGTCATGCAACAGGGCCGATTTCCTCAATAAATCCATTTCCCCAAGGGACCACCCACATTCTTTAGCAATCGAAACGGAAAACTCTGCCACACGCTTGGAATGACCGGCTGTGTAAGGGTCCCTTGCATCCAGTGTTCCCGCGATGACGGCAAAGAACTGATCTAGGAGCTGCTGGTTTTTTTGATCGCGAAGATCGATGGCCTCGACCATGTGGTTAAAGCCTGCGAATAAATAAGAAAACTCATCGGTATGCGTATTTAATAGAGGTGAAATGTTCCCTTCCTCTACTTCTTTAAAGCGACCCATAAGATCTTGTACTGGTTCATCGATACTCTTGAACAAAAGGAGAGCTCCGTAAAAGGCAAGCATGGTAACAATCAGGACAAGAAATGCAGCCCATCTCCAATAATCTTCCAGAATATCAGTTTGGGTCATTGAGAGCTTGATTTGCGAAGCAAGTGAAAATAGTAAAATCGGAAATAATGCCAGAAAAAGTGAACCTGCAAGCAGCTTCTTTTTTAAGCTTACAAATTGTTGTGAACCCTTTGATGGATCGGTACCGGTCAGAGCTACGCTTTTTTGGATCAAATCCTTTTGTAGGGGGTGACATGCCCTGGATGCTAGGAAAAACTCGATCAGGCTATGAAGCGATGCGACTAAAAAGGCTCCGCACCACGCATAGACGATATAGTTGCCAGGGATGGTCAGCCACTTCATGCGTATGAAGGAGAGTGTCAACAATGTAGCAGGGACGGCCAACCCAAGAAAATGGGGGATCATGATCCTTTTAACGGTCAATAACGGAAACTTTTCTGCTTGTCGATATGCAACGAGCATTTCCCCCGGATCATGCGTCTCCTTTTTGTAAATGGTTCTGATTGGGCCGATATGCTTCTGATAAACAAAAAATTCACAGGAAAACATGATCAAGATTGATAGTAGGATCACGGTTGCCATGGCCATTGATTCAGAACCCTTTAAGGGGATGGTCTGAAATATGAACACAGACCCTACACCGAAGACGGCAATAAAACTGCCGACCAAATAACTGACTATCATTTTTCGTTGAAATTGTGCAAGTATATCCAAGGATAAATCCTCCAATTTTACTAAAAGTAGGTCTTTTGTTATACGGGAATTATATCACGGGGAAACGATTGATGCGATGCAATAGTAAGAATGTTTTGTGGACGAAGCCCTTCCGCTTTTCTTTTTGTAACTCATTTGTAACTCTCCTTTTTTACTATGTGGTCAAAGCTATTTTGCTTTGTGAACAATAAGGGGGAGTGGAGATGAAGAAATCGATGAAGTGGTCTTGGTTGGTGGTTCTGTTGTCATTTGTCCTGGTCATGTCGACAGCATGTAATTCCGAATCCAGTGGGGGATCTGGTGAGGGATCAAACGAGAAAGAAACCGTAAAGATCGGTGTGCTCGCTTCTTTGACAGGTGCCCTGGAATCTTACGGGAAGCAGACGCAAAGAGGTTTTGAACTTGGGTTGGAATATGCGACGGACGGCACGATGGAAGTGGCAGGGAAGAAAATAGAAGTGATTTTTGAAGACACTGAAACAAAACCGGAAGTGGCCGTACAAAAAGCCACGAAGCTACTTGAGGAAGATGAAGTGGACTTTCTGATGGGTTCTTCGAGCTCAGGCGATACACTGGCGGTTCTTCCACTGGCTGAGGAATATGAAAAGATCATGGTGGTCGAACCTGCAGTCGCCGACAGCATCACGGGTTCTGAGTTCAATCGTTATATATTCAGGACGGCGCGAAATTCTTCACAAGATGCCGTGGCAGGTGCAGCGGCCATTGCAAAAGATGGAGTGAAGATTGCCACCCTGGCACCTGATTACTCGTTCGGACGAGATGGAGTGGCTGCTTTCAAGGCAGCCGCAGAGAAGCTTGGTGCGGACGTTGTCCATGAAGAATACGCCGATCCAGCAGCAACCGATTTCACTTCCAATATCCAGAAGGTAATCGATAGCAAGCCGGATTATTTATTCGTCATTTGGGCGGGGGCCAATTCACCTTGGAATCAAATTGCAGATATGAAACTCCAGGAAAAAGGAATCAAAATCTCGACGGGTGCACCGGATATAGCTGCCTTGTCCGCGATGGAACCACTGGTGGGAATGGAAGGGTTCTCGGTTTACTACCATGAACTTCCAGATAACGAAGTCAATGATTGGTTGGTGGAAGAACATAAGAAGAAATACGATGGGGATGTTCCGGACTTGTTCACTCCGGGCGGTATGAGTGCAGCCATTTCGATTGTGGAGGCAATCAAGAAGACAGAAGGTGATTTAGATCCGGAAACATTGATTGAAACGATGGAAGGGATGAGCTTCGATACACCAAAGGGGAAGATGACGTTCCGTGAAGAGGATCATCAGGCACTGCAGACCCTTTATGCCATCAGACTTGAGAAGAAAGAGGGTGTGCCATATCCCGTCCCTGTATTGGTAAGAGAGCTGTCTCCTGAAGAAACGGCTCCACCGATCATGAACTAAAAAAGAGGGGTTGACCGTTGTGCCCCCTGCACTCTTCGAATTAGAGGGCAGGGGTACGGTCAGCCTTTTTAATAGACTATCATGTTTAAGGCGAAGACTGCGCTTCATAATGACGAAATGAACGAGGTGATGAAAGTGAATAGCTTAGAGACGAAGAATCTAACCATAAAGTTCGGTGGTCACACAGCGGTGGATAACGTATCCTTCACGGTCCCGGAAAAAGAATTCAAATCGATCATCGGACCGAATGGGGCTGGTAAGACGACACTCTTCAATTTACTGAGTGGTCAATTGAAACCAACGAGCGGGGATGTACTCCTCAAAGGGAAGAACGTGACGAAGTACTCACCCACTAAGAGGACCAGGCTTGGGATCGGGCGATCGTTTCAAATCACGAATGTGTTTCCGAATCTAACAGTTTTGGAGAATGTAAGACTTGCTGTGCAATCAAAACGGGGGATCCGCTATCTCATGCATCGCCATAAGGATGGGTTCCTCGATATCAAGAGCGAGGCGTATCGGTTATTGGAGCTCGTCATGCTGACAAAAAAAGCTGACTACCTTGCAGTGAATCTCGCACATGGAGAAAAGAGGAAGCTCGAAATTGCCATGCTCCTTGCACTGGACACGGAAATTCTCTTACTCGATGAGCCGACTGCGGGCATGTCACTGGAAGAAGTGCCTGCTATCCTCGATGTCATTCGTACGATAAAAAATCAGGGGGACAAAACCATTGTCCTCATTGAACACAAGATGGATATGATCATGGATCTTTCTGATTCCATCATGGTGCTCTTCAACGGTCGTCTGCTAGCCGATGATCATCCATCTGAAATCATGAAAAATGAACAAGTGCAATCCGCTTATTTGGGGGGGCTTTACGATGAGCACACTGCTTAAGGTGGAAAACATTGAAACGTATATCGGGCAATACCATATCCTTCAAGGGGTGTCCTTTGAAGTGAAGAAAGGGGAAGTCACCGTCCTGTTGGGGAGGAACGGTGCCGGTAAAACAACGAGCCTCAGGACCATCATGGGTATGACCCCTCCTTCATCCGGGAAAATCATCTACAAAGGTGAAGAGATCCAGGGTCTTCCAACCTTTAAAACAGCGAACAAGGGGATCGGCTACGTCCCGGAAGATCAAGGGATTTTTGGTGATTTGACCGTTGAGGAGAATATGAAAGTTGCCATGAAAAGACAGGATGCCGAAACGAGGGACAGGATGAAATGGATCCTCGATTTATTTCCCGATTTAAAAAAGTTCTGGAAGAAAGCAGGAGGGAATCTCAGCGGGGGACAAAAGCAGATGCTTTCGATTGCGAGGGCCTACCTTGGACAAAATGACCTGATCTTGATCGATGAACCAAGCAAGGGGCTTGCCCCGATCGTAGTCGAAAAAGTAATGGAATCCATCATCGAAATGAAAGAAATGACGACGATTCTTTTGGTGGAACAGAATTTCATCATGGCAAGCAGGATAGGAGATCGGTTCTACATCATCGACGATGGAACCACCGTTCATCACGGGGAAATGGAGAATCTGAGGAAGGATGAAGAAATGAAAAAGAAATACCTCGGGATTGCGTAAGGGAGGAAATGAAATGGACCTTATCATTAATTTGGCACTGAACGGCCTTGCTACAGGGATGCTGATTTTTCTGTTGGCAGCGGGGTTGACCTTGATCTTCGGCTTGATGGATGTGTTGAATTTTGCCCATGGCGGATTGTTCGCATGGGGTGCTTACAGCGGGGTATGGATGTATGCCCTCACAGACAGCTTCCTCCTTGGAATTGTCGCTGCGATTCTGACAGGGCTTGTACTGGGGATGATTACGGAAAAGTTCATCATTCAGCCTGTTTATGGAAACCATGTACAACAAATTTTAATCACACTGGGCTTCATGCTCGTCTTATCTGAACTGTTGAAAGTGGTGTGGGGACCGAATCAATTATCGACATCCGCTCCGGATTACCTGTCCGGCAGCTGGGCAGTCGGGGATATCATCATCATTAAATACAGAGTGTTCATCATTATCATCGGACTACTCATATTTGGTCTGGTCCAGCTCGTTTTGAACAAGACGAGGATTGGATTGGTCGTTCGTGCAGGAGTGATGAACAAAGAGATGGTGGAAGCTTTCGGCATCAATATTAAGAAAGTATTCATGTATGTGTTTATGGTGGGTTCAGCCCTCGCTGCACTCGGCGGGATGCTTCTCGCTCCATATTCCGGAGTGATTTATGCAGAGATGGGGATGGAGTTTGCGATTCTGGCATTCATCGTTGTGGTGATCGGCGGGATGGGCAGCTTCCCGGGATCGCTGTTTGCTGCCATCCTGGTGGGGTTGACGGGTTCTTTTATGACCTATTATGTCCCGGAGCTGTCACTGGCGGTGAATATGATCTTGATGGCGCTCGTCCTCATTTTCAGGCCTCAGGGACTATTTACAGTAAAGGGGTGAAATCATGAAATTTCTCGGCCGTTCTAAATGGTTGATGACTGCTGCACTGCTCATGCTGGTGCTCTTTCCTTTAGTAAATGATTCAAGAAGCATGATGATCTTATTGACCCAGGTATTCATATTCGGTGTGTTTGCCATGAGCTATGACCTTTTGCTTGGTTATACAGGTATCGTATCGTTCGGTCATGCCATGTTTTTCGGTATCGGTGCATATTCAAGCGGAATCTTACTTGATCGGATGGAACCGACCATGTTTTGGTTCGTGATTTCCCTTCTCGTCGGCTTCGTGATTGCAGGAGTGGTCAGCTATCTCGTCGGATTATTGACATTGAGGCTAAAAAGCCACTTTTACGCGATGCTTACGCTTGCATTTGCAGGTTTGTTCCTTGTTGCTGCAGAAAAGTGGAGGTCGCTTACCATGGGGAATGACGGATTTACATTCCGTGCCCCTGAACTCATGAAGGATCGAATGACCTTTTATTTCATCTGCCTTGCCGTGATGGCAGCCGTTTATTTCATATTGAGACGATTCACACATTCGCCGGCAGGATCGGTTCTTCAAGCGATCCGTGAAAATGAACAAAGGGCGGAATCACTGGGGTTTCAGGTGATTCATTATAAAATTATGGCAAGTGTCATCGCAGGTGTGCTGGCCAGTCTCGCCGGGTCTCTCTATGCTGTGTCACTCCGTTTTGTGAATACGAGTGTATTTACGATGGATATCACCCTGGATGCCCTCCTGATGACGATCATCGGTGGAGTGGGGACGCTTATTGGAGCAATTATAGGGGCAGGACTGATTGAATTCGCCCACCACTGGTTGACGGAGCTTGCTGGCACGTTTCCAATCTTTGAAAGGTGGATCATTTTCTTCGGAATTTTATATATTCTTGTGGTTATGTTCTTCCCGGCAGGGATCGTAGGCTCGGTCCGTCAACTGGGCAGGAAGAAGAAAGCGGTAAAGAAACAAGAACCTTTGGATAAAAAGATTGCCGGGTGAGGAGGGAACATCGTGACAGTAGGTATTCTGAGTACAGGCATCTATCTTCCCGAGAATGTCGTGAGTGGATTTGAAATCGCTGAGAAAGCAGGACTTCCGCAAGAAGTTGTCGAAAACAAAATGGGAATAAGAAAGAAAACGATTCCAGGACCGGATGACCACACCTGTGCCATGGGTATCCATGCAGCAAGGGAAGCCATTGACAAAGCAGGGGTGAATCCAAAAGACATAGATGTCGTCATCTATGTCGGAGAGGAATATAAAGAATACCCTTTATGGACAGCTGCAATCAAGCTGCAGGAAGAGATTGGTGCATACCGTGCATGGGCGTTTGACGCTTCTTTGCGATGTGGTACGACCATCATGGCTATGAAACTTGCAAAAAGCCTGATCGAGACCGACCCCGAAATTAAAACCGTGCTTCTTGCCGGGGGCTACCGAAACAGCGACTTCATCAATTATAAGAATGAAAGCACCCGCTTCATGTTTAATCTTGCGGCCGGCGGAGGGGCACTGATCCTGCAGGAAGGGTTGAAAAAGAATTTGTTGCTCGAAACATCACTGGTAACGGATGGGTCCTTTTCAGAAGATGTTATCGTTCCAGTCGGAGGAACCGTGGAACCATTGACTGCGCTGTCACTTAATGAAGGCCGTTATTACTTGGATGTACCGGATCCCGAGGGCATGAAGAAGCGCCTGGAGCAGAAATCAATGGACCACTTTCTGAAAGTGATCAGGGAGTCCCTTTATAAAAGTGGTTATGAGGAGAGGGATATTGACTATTTAGCGATTCTCCATATGAAAAGGTCAGCTCATCAGTATGTATTGACACAATTGGGACTTGAAGAAGAGAAATCCATTTATCTGGAAGACTATGGTCACATCGGCCAGTTTGATCAAATCCTTTCTCTGGAGCTTGCCGAGAAGGCAGGCAAACTGAAAGAAGGGGATGTCGTAGTGTTCGTAAGTGCTGGAATCGGATATGCATGGGGGGCATCGACGATCATTTGGGGTGAACCGAAGACGGGAGGATGAAAGTGATGCTTGTTGAAATGAAGAAAATATTGTTGGCGAACGGAGAAACAATGGCTTACCGGGAAAGGGAAGGCGGACATGTGCCGGTCGTGCTGATCCATGGGAACATGACTTCATCAAAACATTGGGATCTGGTAATGGAACGTATGGATGAGCATTACAAACTTTATGCCATTGATATGAGGGGATTTGGCGGGTCCAGCTATCATCAACCCATCACCAGCATCAAAGAACTGGCACAGGACGTAAAAGACTGGGTGGATGAACTGGGGTTGACTGGGTTTTCCCTGATCGGGTGGTCCACGGGAGGAGCGGTTGCCATGCAGTTCGAAGCGGACTATCCGGGATACTGCAATCAGCTGGTCCTACTGGCCTCTGCTTCCACAAGGGGATATCCCTTCTTCGGTACGAAAGAAGACGGTTCAGTGGATGTCGGGCGTCGACTTCAGATCTTGGATGAAGTGAGGAAGGATAAGGGCAAGACCCTGCCGGTACAAAACGCTTATGACAACAACGACAGGGAATTCCTTAGGGCATTATGGAATATGCTCATCTATACTCACGCAAGGCCGCATGAAGCGCTGTATGAAGAATACATCGATGACATGAGATCACAGCGTAATCTTGCGGAAATCTATCATGCACTCAATACGTTCAATATCAGTGCTCATCATAATGGGCTTGTAGCGGGATCGAATCAGGCAAGCTCCATATCGATTCCCGTGCTCGTGCTGAGGGGTGACAGGGATCAGGTCATTTCAAACGAGATGACAGCTGAGATTGTGGAGGACATAGGGGAAAATGCAAGCTTGGTAGAATTAGTGAATAGTGGACATTCCCCGCTTGTGGATGACTTGGATCAACTACTCGGGGTGATTACATCATTTCTGCAGCAAAAGGAGGAAATTTCATGAGGTTGAAAGGGAAGGTCGCTCTCATTACGGGGGCGGCAAATGGAATAGGGTATGCGGCAGCCGAATTGTTTGTAAGAGAAGGGTGTCATGTCGCACTGGTAGATTATGATGAACAGACAGGAAGGGATAAAGAAACATCCCTGAAAGGGATCGGTGATGGGGAAGCGGCATTCTTTCAAGGGGATGTTGCCGACCGAACTTCCGTGGACCGATTTGTTCAAAAGGCAAAGCAACATTTCGGGAAGATTGATATCCTCATCAATAACGCAGGCATCACAAGGGATGGGATGCTTCATAAATTGTCAGCAGAGAATTTTCAAAAAGTGCTGGATGTCAACTTGACGGGTGTATTCAACTGTACGCAAGCCGTACTTCCACACTTGATTGAAAACGGAAAGGGTAAAATCATCAACACTTCTTCGGTTAGCGGTGTCTATGGAAATGTCGGGCAGACGAACTATGCTGCGACAAAGGCGGCCGTTGTGGGGATGACCAAGACCTGGGCGAAGGAACTTGGGAGAAAAGGAATCAATGTCAATGCCGTTGCCCCGGGCTTTACTGATACGGGAATGGTGGCAAGTGTCCCGGATAAAGTGATTGAAGGCATGAAATCGATGATCCCAATGGGCAGGCTAGGAAAACCCGACGATATCGCGAAAGCCTATTTATACTTGGCATCGGATGACAGTGACTATGTGAATGGCACAGTCCTGCATGTGGACGGCGGTATCATGATGTAACGAACATGAGGAATACGGAAAGGGGAAGAGGAAATATGAGGAACGTAGTGATCACATCAGCCCTTCGAACACCAGTCGGAGCATTCGGAGGGGCATTCAAGGATCTGCTTCCGACGGATCTGATCGTACCGGTCATGAAGGAAGCATCCAGGCTGAGCGGTTTGAATAAGGGGGATATCGATGAAGTCATCCTTGGGCACTGTATTCAGCGTACCGACCAGCCGAATACAGCGAGGACAGCCGCACTGCTTTCAGGTTTCGATGATGCGACGACAGGCTATACGATTCAAAGACAATGTGCAAGTGGGATGCAGGCAATCATCTCGGCTGCCATGCAAATCCAGACAGGATTGTCGGATATCGTGCTGGCTGGAGGAGTGGAAGCGATGAGTTCAAGTCCGTATATATTGAAGCAGCATCGATTTGGACAACGACTTCAGCACGGTGAAATCCGTGATTCTGTGTGGGAAGTACTTGAAGACCCGATCCACGGCATCATGATGGGGGAAACGGCTGAGAATCTGGCGGAAATCCATGAGATTTCAAGGGAAGAACAAGATCAATTTGCCATGCTAAGTCATCAGAGGGCTGTGAATGCCATCGAAAAGGGTTATTTCGATTCTCAAATCGTCCCTGTTACGGTTAGGGAACGTAAAGGAGAGAAAGTGATTGAAACGGATGAGGGCCCGCGCGCAGGATTGAGTGCGGACAAATTGGCTAAATTGAAGGCGGCTTTCCGTGAAGGGGGAACGGTCACAGCCGGGAACTCCTCAAGTCTGAACGATGGAGGCGCAGCTTTGATCCTGATGAGTGAAGAAGAAGCGAAGGCAAGGGGTCTGAAGCCATTGGCCAGGATCTCAGGATACTCTGTCGCGGGTGTCGATCCAAAAGTGATGGGGATCGGTCCTGTTCCTGCCATAAAGAAAAGTCTACATAATGGGAATTGGTCGCTTGATGATATTGATCTTTTCGAAATCAATGAAGCATTTGCGGCTCAGTATCTGGCAGTGGAAAAAGAGCTTGGCCTTGATCGGGATAAAGTGAATGTAAATGGGAGTGGCATCAGCATCGGGCACCCTGTAGGATGCACAGGTGCAAGGATTGTCGTCTCTCTCGTACACGAGCTGAAAAGGCAGAATCTTAAAAAGGGTCTTGCGTCGCTATGTGTCGGTGGGGGCATGGGGGCGTCTGTCATGGTAGAAACCGTGTAGGAGTATGCATAATGAAGTACCAGTCCAATCGGGCAGGTACTTTTTTTGTGCATCTCTATTTTGAGTGTTAGTTGGGGTCGTGTGGATTTCAGTGTTTTCGTTGTGTAACTTATTTGTAACTATCCCCTCATACAATGAAGGTCATTCCAATCCGAGGAGGAGATGAAATGGAGAAAGTGGCAGATTGGTTGCAGAAGCGATCAATCATCTCTCCTGAACGAGTGGCGCTTGTCAATGGGACCACCAACGAGAAGATCCTATACCGCACACTTTACTCAAGAGCGGCAAAGTGGGCTGAATATATGAAAATGAAAGGGATCCAGAAAGAAGATCGGATTGCGCTGATATCAAAGAATCATCCAGTTTGCTTTGAATTGTTGTTTGCCTGCAGTTTAGTCGGTGCTGTTTTTGTTCCGCTGAACTGGCGTCTTTCATCTACTGAAATCACTTCACTAATGAAGGACAGCGAACCTGAGATGATCCTGTATCAAGCTGAATTTGAGGGATTGGTAAGGAGGCTTCCTCTCCCTTTACAGGCAATGAAGCTAGAGAGTATTGTCGATGATGTATACGGGAGAAAGGGGCTTTCCGAACCCATGAGGATGGATAAAGACGATCCATGGGTCATGATTTATACAGGAGGCACAACGGGGAAGTCAAAAGGAGTCGTTCTTTCATACCGTTCCATTATGGCAAACAGCATCAATACAGTATTGAGCTGGAATTTAACGGAAGAGGACAGCACAATTACGTATCTTCCGACCTTTCACACCGGGGGATTGAATGCGTTGTCCTTGCCGCTCTTGATGATCGGTGGCAAGGTGGTGACTGCCGAACGGTTTGATCCTGTCCAATCGGTTGATATGCTGAATGGACACGGATGTACCATCGTCTTGATGGTGCCGACAATGTATCACGGGTTGATGGATTCAGATGAATTCAAGGCTGCTTCATTTCCGAAGATGAAGGTCTTCCTTTCCGGTGGAGCCCCATGTCCTGGGAAAGTTTATGATGTTTTCAAGGCCAAAGGGATTCAATTCAAAGAAGGATATGGCTTAACAGAAGCGGGGCCGAATAATTTCTATATCGATCCCGGTCGAATGAAGAAAGGGTCGGTCGGAAAGGCGATGATGTTCAACGAAGTGAAAGTCGTCGATGACAGAGGGGACTGTGTGGGGCAAGGGGAAGTCGGCGAGCTGCTACTCCGAGGTGATCACCTGTTCAAAGAGTACTGGCAGATGCCTGAAGCGACGTCTGCGGTGTTAATGGATGGCTGGCTCCATACAGGTGATCTCGCTAAGGTGGATGCTGAAGGTGATTACTATATCGTCGGACGTAAGAAAGATATGATCATATCAGGGGGAGAGAATATTTATCCCCAGGAAATCGAACATTGTCTGTGTGAGCATCCATCTATATCAGAGAGTGCAGTAGTCGGGATACCCCACGAAAAATGGGGGGAAGTGGTCACCGCTTTCATCACCCTACGTAAGGGAAAGACCGTTACAAGCACTCAATTGAAAGAACATTGTCTTGAAACATTGGGAGCCTATAAAATCCCCAAACATTTTTATTTCATTCAAAGCCTTCCGAAAACCCATGTCGGAAAAGTAAATAAAACGGCATTACTGGAAAGCATACCGACATTATAAAGGGAATTCCTCATCCGGCCTCGAATTCTATCTTACGAGGTGAAGATGGATGAATCAGTTACTTACAGGAGATGCCCTTTATCTGACAGGTTTTATGGCAGGGGATGAAGTGCAATTGATGAAATGGGGGCGGAATGAAAGGGTGCAGAGAGCACTTGATGCCGTTCCGTACAGGCCAAAGTCCACCGAGGATATGAAGAGGTGGATGGGTGAACAGGAGCAAAATGGATATCGATTTGCCATCCGACTGAAAAGAGACGACTGCTTGATCGGGTATGTTGAATTGGACGGCATTCTATGGGCACACAGGGTATCCGGCCTTTCGATCCTGATCGGTGAAGAGTACCAAGGGAAAGGCTATGGAAGGGAAGCGATGGAATGCTTAATGGCTTTTGCTTTCAGCGAGTTGAATTTGCATCGCATCCAGTTAACGGTGTTTTCCTATAATGACCCAGCGATCCGTTTATATGAATCTCTTGGATTCATTAAAGAAGGGAGCTTCCGCGAATTCCTGCAAAGGGACGGGAAGCGCCATGATATGCAATTGTATGGAATGCTTGAGGAAGAATGGCGGAATCGCACGAGGGAAGGCTGAAACGCCTTCTTTTTTTTGTTATCGATCCATGATCTGTCCGGGCGATTCCTTCTTCGGTTCCTCGCGTCTCAGGATGGACAAAAAAGCCCCGAGGATAAGGTTGAGAATAAAGCAAATCAAGAGCAATGACAGTGATTGGATATAAGTCAATTTCATTGCGAACAGGGGGGCTAAGCTGGTGCCTCCTAATAAAATGAATGAGTATAGGCTGAGTGCCTGACTCCTCTCCTTCCCGCTGATATCCCCGATGAGAGTGATGACTGTTGGGATCAACAGGGAGATGGCAGAAACAAATAAAATAGAGGAAATCATCAGTAGTAGGTACATAGGGGTGATCAAATACATAAAGGAAACACCTATCGATGTGACAGCAATGGAAAAACCGATGAAAAGGGTTTTAAAGGATCCGAGTGCATCAAGTAACCTGCCTGTGAAAAGGGACAAGGAAACCCCAACCAGGCCCATGAGCCTGATGTACAATAGAAGGGTCCCGTCATCATGCAGGAACCTGTTCAGGCTGTCGTAATAGAATACAAATGATGAAAGTAATGTAAAAACGATAAGATAAAGAATCATCAGCTGCTTGTGAATCAATAAGGAATAAAGGATGGCGACGGGGTGTCTGGCAATCCCTCTTTTTGGTGGAAGTGTTGCAGGAAGAATTCTTTTTCCGGAAAAGAATAAGAAAAGATATACGGCCGAAAAGAACAAGAAGACGGCACCCCAATGGCTGACGCGAGTGATTCCCTCACTGAGTAATTGTCCCAGGATTCCTGCGAAGAGAAAACCTGAATTGATCAGTGCAAGTAAAAGCGTCCGCTTTTTTCCATTGAATAGATCATACGTATAGGAAAATGCCACAGGGGCGAAGCTTCCAAGGCAAAAACCTTGAAGTCCCCTGGTGAAGGATAGGCTAAACGAATCAAATGAGATGGTCACAAGAGCCGTGGAAAGAGTGGATATGATCATCCCGAAAAGCAGGATTTCCCTCTTCCCGAATCGGTCGGCAATATTGGCGAATATCAATAAACCGCATGCATAAAAGAACGAAAATGAGCTGCCTGCCCATACGACCGAATGTTGAGGGATTCCGATTGATGCGGCAATATCCCCATAAATGGGAATGAAGGTATAAATATTACTCGCCACCATAACTCCCATCATCACCAGCAACACAGAAATCGATTTGAACGATCGTTCCTCCATCTAATCACCTGCCTTCTTTACTGTATGCAGCAGCTCCCAGATATTTTCAAGTAAGAATGAAGCAGGAAGGATTTGTTCAACGGCAATATCGTTTATAATGGACCTATACAAAAAAAGATAGAACCCCCTGGGTAAAATAGAGAAAGATGTAAAAAGGAGTGAGATGATGGCTGTTAGATTCATGCTTGGCCGGGCAGGAACAGGTAAAAGCTACGGTATGCTGGCTGAAATAAAAGAAAAGCTTTCTGAAAATCCGAACGGCGACCCGATCATTTACCTTGTGCCCGATCAGATGTCATTCATATCGGAGTATGAATTAGTGAATACTCCTGGGTTGAATGGGATGATCCGTGCCCAGGTATTCAGCTTTACGAGGTTGGCTTGGAAAGTCCTCCAGGAAACAGGTGGAATGAGCCGTTATCATTTATCGAATGTCGGCCTGAATATGATGATCCGTAAAATCATCGAAGAAAATAAAGAACAATTGCGTATATTCACCAAGGCTTCGGATAAACCAGGATTCATCGACCATGTGGAGGCAATGTTGACTGAGTTCAAAAGATACTGCATAGCACCTTCCGAATTGGGTGGATTGGATCAGGAAGAGGGACAATCGAAGGCATTGAAGGATAAGCTTCATGATCTTGAACTCATATACGGTAAATTCGAAGAAAGGCTGTTTGGGAAATACATAGATTCTGAAGATTACTTTCAACTTCTGGCAGATAACATTAAAAAATCCGAGCTCTTGAAGGATGCCGAGATCTATATCGATGGATTCCACAGTTTTACTCCTCAGGAATATTCCATCATTGAACAACTCATTGTTCACTGCAGGAAGGTGTCCATCGCCTTGACCACGGACCCGGATCAGCAAATGGGGACCATGGATGAACTGAGCCTGTTCAGGATGACGAATGAAACGCATGAAACGCTGAAGGAAATTTGCCGTAACGGAAATAGGGCGGTCGAGGAGGTAGTGTTCGTCAAACCGCTGAGATATAAAAGTGGCCCGATCACTCATATGGAAAGATACTTTGAAGAGCGTCCGGCCGTTCCGTATAAAGGCGAAGGATCCATTGAATTCCTCGAAGCGGCCAACCGGCGTGCCGAAGTAGAAGGGATCGCCAGGGAAATCAGGCAATTGGCACGGCTTGACGGATACAGGTATAAGGATATAGCGGTGCTTGTCCGCAATAATCAAGATTACAGGGACAAAATCGAAACGATCTTCCAAGATTACGAGATCCCGTTTTTCCTTGATCAAAAGAGGACGATGTTGAATCATCCTTTGATTGAATTGATTCGATCGACGCTTGAAATCATGAACTCCAACTGGAGATATGAGCCGGTGTTCAGGGCGGTGAAAACAGACATGCTCTTCCCGGTTGATAAAGATCCCACCGAATTGAGGGAGCAGATGGACAGGTTGGAAAACTATGTGCTTGCATACGGTATTCAAGGGGATCGCTGGACGAATAAAGATCGGTGGAAATATCGCCGCTTCAGGGGACTGGAACATGTCGATGCCCCGCAGACAGATCGGGAAAAAGAACTGGAACACGAAATAAATGAGCTGAGGCTCTTTATTTCAGCACCGATTGTCCGCTTGGGCAAACGTTTTAAAAAACAAAAGACGGGAAGGGGATTCTGCGAAACGCTCTATCAATATCTGGAAGAATTGGATATACCGGCTAAACTTGAACGGTTGAGGATACAGGCCGAAGACCGCGGAGACCTAGTTGCAGCGAGGGAGCATGATCAGGCATGGAGTGCCGTCATCGACTTGCTGGATCAATATGTCGAGATGCTAGGAGATGAAGAGACGACAGTGAAGAAATTCACTTCCGTACTGGATGCCGGGATGGAGTCAATGAAATTCTCACTCGTTCCCCCCGCAATCGATCAGGTCATCATAGCCGACCTGGAGAAATCCAGGCTTGCTGATATCAAAGCTGCGTTTATCATCGGGGTCAACGATGGAGTCATCCCCGCAAAGATGACAGAGGAAGGTGTTCTTTCGGACGATGACAGGGAAACCTTGCTCCAGCAGGGCTTCAAAATCGCCCCGACGAACAGGACGAAGCTCCTGGATGAAGAATTTGTTGCGTATAAAGCCTTCACTACTTCGAGTGAAAAGCTAGTCATAAGCTATCCGATTGCAAATGATGAAGGAAAAGCACTGCTTCCGTCATCCTATATTAAAAGATTCAAGGAGATGTATCCGGACGCACGCACGAAGCTATTATTCAACGAACCGTCGGAACTTCCTGAAATGGATCAGCTCCACTATATCAGTCACCCGAATGTGTCGATCTCCCACCTTACTTCGCAGCTTCAGTTGAAGAAGAGGGGCTATCCGATCCATGATTTCTGGTGGGACGTTTACAATTTCTATGCAGCATCACCACAATGGAAGTGGCAGGCTCAGCATATTTTGTCCAGCTTATTCTATCGAAACGAAGCACATGCTCTCTCAGAAGAAACGAGTAAAGATCTTTATGGAGATCACATCCTCGCAAGTGTCTCAAGGATGGAACTGTTCAATAGCTGCCCATTCTCCCACTTTGCCAGTCACGGTTTGAAGCTGCGGGAAAGGGAATTATTCAAACTGGAGGCACCCGATATCGGGGAGATGTTCCACTCGGCATTGAAATGGATTTCAGAGGAAGTCGAGCGACATGGTTTGACCTGGGCCGGACTAACAAAGGCACAGTGCATGCAGTTGGCGAAAGATGCCGTGGCCATGCTTGCCCCTAAGCTTCAACATCAGATCTTGTTAAGCTCGAACCGCCTTTATTATATCGCGCGTAAGCTTGAGCATATCATCAGCCGTGCCAGTCTGATTTTAAGTGAACATGCAAAAGCGAGCGGATTTGTTCCAGTCGGAGTGGAACTCGGCTTCGGACCGCAGGCCGATCTTCCACCGTTCCAATTCCAACTGAAAAGCGGTGCGAAAATGGAGCTGCAGGGAAGAATCGACAGGGTTGATAAGGCGGAAGATGAGAATGGGGTATATCTGCGCATCGTCGATTATAAATCCAGCGCCAGGGACCTTGATATGACAGAAGTGTATTATGGGCTGGCGCTGCAGATGCTGACGTATCTCGACATCGTCCTATCTCACTCCAAACAGTTCGTCGGCAAAGAAGCCCAGCCGGCTGGGGTCCTGTATTTCCATGTCCACAATCCACTGATCAACAGTAAAAAGATCTTGACCCTCGATCAAATCGAGAAAGAAATCTTAAAGAGTTTTAAAATGAAAGGTCTCGTACTGGGTGATACGGACATCGTCCGTCTGATGGATCAGACGCTGGATACAGGTAATTCAGATATCATTTCAGCGGGGATCAAAAAAGACGGGAGCTTGTCATCGAGGTCGAAGGCGGCTTCCAAGGAAGATTTCCAATACATGAGGCAGCACGTGAGGAAACTGTATGAAAAGGCGGGCAACCGGATCGTATCTGGCGCGACCGAGATTACACCATATAAATTAAAAGACAGGACTCCCTGTCAGTTCTGCTCTTACAAGTCTGTTTGTCAATTCGATCAGTCCCTTGAGGAGAATGAATATAGAGTACTGCCTACTGCGAAACCGGACGATCTGCTTGCAAAGATAAGAGAGGAGGTTGAGGGAAATGAATAACTATTCCATACCTGAAAGACCTTTGGATGTGACTTGGACGGATGATCAATGGAAAGCCATCTGGGCAAAGGGTCAGGACATCCTTGTAGCGGCTGCTGCGGGATCGGGTAAAACAGCTGTACTCGTAGAAAGGATCATACAGCGCATCCTCTCTGAGGAAGATCGCCTGGATGTGGATGAACTACTCGTCGTTACCTTTACGAATGCCTCCGCAGCTGAAATGAGACATCGTATCGGACAGGCGATCGAGAAGGCCATTGATGAAGACCCCCATTCCACCCATCTGCGAAAGCAGCTCAGCCTATTGAATCGGGCATCAATTTCGACGCTTCATTCTTTCTGTCTGGAAGTGATACGTAAATATTATTATTTGATCGATATCGATCCCGGGTTCCGGATTGCTGATGATACGGAAGGTGATTTGATCAGGGATGAGGTACTTGAAGAGTTACTTGAAGAAGAATACGGGAAAAAGGACCATACAGACTTCTTCAGGCTGGTAGATACGTTCTCAAACGACCGTAGCGATGGAGCTTTACAGGAAATGATCAGGAAGCTATATGATTTCTCCCGCTCACATCCGGATCCGGATGAATGGCTTCGGGAATTATCTTCGATGTATAGCATTGATGAAGACACGATGATCGATGATCTGCCGTTGATCGGTACGCTTAAGATGGATATCCGTCTTCAGCTGGACGGCGCAAAGAAGCTGTTGGAGAGGGCAATGGATATGACGAAGTTGCCCGGCGGTCCAGCTCCTAGAGCCGTGAATTTCCTGGATGATCTTTCACTGGTGAATGAACTGATCGACGCTCAAGGGATTTCGTGGAACACCCTTTATGACAAGATGCAGAATCTAACATTCACGAAATTGAAACCATGCCGTGGTGATGAATTCGATAAGGATCTGGTTGACGAAGCCAAAAAGCTTCGTGATCAGGCAAAGAAGATGCTAGAGAAGCTTCAGGAGGAATTTTTTCTCCGGAGACCCCAATCCTTTTTGACCGATATGTTAAGTATGAAAGAGGTCATTCGCACTCTTTCTGAACTTGTCATTGAATTCGGGCACCGATTCAAAAAGGTGAAAGAGGAAAAAGGGCTTGTGGATTTTGCAGACCTGGAGCATTTCTGTCTTGAAATCCTGAAAGAGAAGGGAAGTGATGGGGCACTAACACCATCGGATGCGGCCCTTCAATATAAGGATAAATTTAAAGAGGTCCTGGTTGATGAATATCAGGACACGAATATGGTTCAGGAGTCGATACTACTCCTCATTACAGGCGAAGAAGAATCGACTGGCAACCGGTTCATGGTAGGCGATGTCAAACAGTCCATCTATCGATTCCGCTTGGCGGAACCGAACCTTTTCCTGGCGAAATATAATCGTTTTCTCCCGGAACCAGAAGAAAGTGGATTGAAAATTGACTTGTCACGGAACTTCAGGAGCCGAAAAGAGGTACTCGAAGGTACTAACTTCTTGTTCAAGCAGATTATGGGGACGGCTGTGGGGGAAATGGAGTACAACCGAGAAGCGGAATTGGTGAAAGGTGCTCCATACCCGGAAGAGAAGGAATATCCGATCGAGGTGGCCTTGATTGACCAGGAAACAGGTGAAAAAGCCGCCGCACCAGAAGAAGAACCTCTCTCCGTGTTCGATGAAGAGGATATCGAGAAGTCCGTTCTTGAAGCAAGATACATGGCGGGAAGAGTGAAAGCGATGATTGAAGGGGGGACCCCGGTTTACGATCCAAAAACAAAGACGGAAAGGCCGGTCCAATATAAGGATATCGTCATTCTGCTCCGTTCGATGCCGTGGGCTTCTGAGATCATGGAAGAGTTCAAGCGACAGGGGATTCCGATCTATGCAAACTTATCAACGGGATACTTTGAAGCGACCGAAGTTTCGATCATGCTGTCCCTGTTGAAAGTGATTGACAATCCTTATCAGGATATTGCGCTAGCTTCCGTTCTGCGTTCACCGATCGTGGGGCTTGATGAAGAAGGGCTGGCAAGTATCAGAATGCACTCAAGATCAGGTACCTATTATGAAGCGATGAAGAAATTCGCTTCGAAAAAACCGGAAAGGGCAAGTGAAGAGGAGGCATTCGAGAAGATCAAGCTATTCTCTTACCAGCTGGATCGCTGGAGGACGATCGCCCGTCAAGGATCGGTAACGGAATTGATCTGGCAGCTCTACAGGGACACCCGATTCTACGATTATGTCGGAGGTATGGCAGGGGGCAAACAACGGCAAGCGAATCTCCGTGCCCTCTATGACCGTGCCCGTCAATATGAAGAGACGACTTTCAGGGGACTGTTCCGTTTCCTGAGATTCATCGACAGGATGAGGGAACGCGGTGATGACCTCGGTGTAGCACGGGCGCTCAGCGAGCAGGAAGATGTTGTCCGGTTAATGACGATCCACTCCAGTAAAGGACTCGAGTTCCCAATCGTTTTCGTGGCAGGCACTTCTAAGCAATTCAACCTGATGGATTTGAATGCCTCTTATTTATTGGATAAGGATCTTGGCTTTGCAAGTAAATATACCGACCCTGAGAAGCGCATCAGTTACCCTTCCCTCCCTCAGCTTGCGTTCAAGAGAAAGAAGCGGATGGAAGCCATTTCTGAAGAAATGCGTGTACTATATGTTGCGTTGACACGTGCAAAGGAAAGGTTGTTCCTGGTCGGGACAGTCAAGGATCTGGAAAAATCGATAGAGAAATGGAAGGGTTCCATGAGTGAAAGCGGATGGTTGCTACCGGATTATGATCGTGCAGGTGCCAGCTCCTACCTTGATTGGATCGGGCCATCTCTTATCCGTCATCCCCACTGTAAAGAACTTCATGGAGGAGCCATTCAGCGACCGGAAGGGGATGAAGGGGTCCATGCCCACCCTTCTTGCTGGAACGTCACAAAAATCAATAAGGCCGAACTGATGGGTGAAGAGGACGTCGACCTTGAAGAAGGAGAAGATTGGGCGTCGCAAGTCGAGGAAGGGAAGGAAGTCAATCTGCAATCATCCCTGAAAGAGGACGTCGTCGGGCGCTTATCGTGGACGTATCCAAATATCCAGGCGACGAGGCTACGCTCGAAACAATCGGTCTCCGAACTGAAGAGAATGTATGAAATCCGGGATGAATCTTCAAGCGTCGAGCTGTTAAGGCGCCAACAGAAACCCGTCTATAATCGACCAGCATTCATGCAGTCCAAAGAGTTATCACCTGCCGAGAAAGGGACGGCCATGCACACCGTCATGCAGCATATTTCGTTCACGGATGGTAAGCCTTCCGAAGAAAGCGTAAAAACCCTTCTTGAGGATCTTGTGAGAAAGGAAATCCTTTCTGAGGAACAACGGCAATCGATTTCGATCACAAACATCGTCCGATTCTTTGATAGTGAACCGGGTATGAGGATCTTGAAGGCTGACAGAGTGCAAAGGGAAGTCCCGTTCAGTATGAGTGTACCTTTAAGGGAGCTATCTGAGTCAGGGGAGGAGCCTCCCGAAGAAACGGTTCTTGTCCAAGGGGTCATCGACTGTATCTTCAGGGATGAGTCAGGCATTGTCCTGCTTGATTATAAGACGGACGGCATTCATGACCGTTATAAAAAAGGTTTCGAGGAAGCGAAGGAAGTTCTCGAAACCCGATATAAAATCCAGATCGAGCTATATACAAAGGCACTGGAATCCATCTGGAAAGAAACCGTATCAGAAAAATACCTTTATTTCTTTGATGGAGGTCACCTGCTCGAAATAGACTGAACAAAACCGCTTCAAGATCTATCCGATCTTGAAGCGGTTTTTTTATTCCTTCCACAAGTGGGTAAGATACATAGTAAATATGATGATGAGGGCTGAATAATCATGAAGAATAAATCAATGGGGCGCTGTGAACTATGTGCGAGGGAACCGGTTCATACTACGATACACCATCTGACCCCTAAAGAAGTGGGGGGTACATTCCTGCCGACAGCGGAACTGTGCATCCCGTGTCACAAACAAATTCATTCGCTATATACGAATGAAGAGCTGGGGGTAAGGCTCAATACAATTGAAGAATTGAGGAAAGATGAGAAGATAAGTAAGTTTATCAAATGGATCCGCAAGCAGCCCCCTTCGAGATTGGTCAAGACCAAAAAGAGCAATGAACGGAAAAAGAAACGGTAGTGATGGTCAATTTGGAGTTAGGGTTAGTTACCTATGCAGGGCAAAGAGTGGAAAGAAAAAACAAGAAGCAAAAAGTCTTTGAATTGACTTTTTGCTTCTTAGTTATTTCCAGTGATTGGCTGATCTACGACGTTACAATCGAATGTGTTGGTGATACTGAAAACGTTATAACTCAATTGAAAGGGGCCAGTGTTGAATCCACCAGATCCGCCGAATGTTTTTGAAGCGGACTTCGGGGAGATGATGGCCGTATCTCCAAATTGAACATTTCCGCCACCTACATTAAGAATGGAAACAGGTCCAATAATCGCAGGCATAAAAAACATCCTTCTTTTTTTATCTATACTTCTAATCTATGTGACAAACGTTAGAGCGTTCATTCCTTTTCCATCGTTTAGTCCTCGAATTGAATGAATTCAACCGTTTCACCCTCTTCGACACCAGGGAATTCCATCTCCTGGATTGCTTCCATTTCCTCTTCGGTATACTCTGCTTCGCCCTCGAGTTGCCTGACGTTCTTGACCCTTGAATCCATGTAAACATTGCAGGTGTTCCCGATATGGACGATGGAGGAGAAGGCTGTTGCCCTGATTTTCAAGCAATTCACTTTGATGGGGGCTAGGTTTAAACGGTTCACCGTAACCCTCGGATTCGGCGGGGGAAGTTCGATGGGTTTATTGAATACATCTGAGTCGAACCTTCCTTCGCTGCTCAGGAAAAATTCTTTTTCACGCTGTACCGCGAACGCCTTCGTCGTTGAAAATATATTCTGAGAATCCCCAAGCTGATAGACTGAAGAGAAGGAAAGGGTGACCCCTGACAGTTCGTTCACAATCGAATATCGTTTTAACACGATGATTAACCTTTCGGTGTCAGTGGAACGAATGGACCGATCAACAGTGATTCGGGAGGGGTATCGAAGGCTGAAGCCAATTGAATCACGTCAGCATCCCCGACTAGTACCAGGGAGGCGCTGGCTACTCCCGCAATTTCTATGTTGCCGACAGATAATTCGCGATTAATCACTTGTAGATTCATCATTCTTCATCCCTTCCATATTTTCCGGCATTTGTGACATGAAAGAAAAGAGGGCGGACTGGATATCCTGCTTGATTTTCGAGATGATTTTTTCTGTCCATTCTTCGCCGGTCTGCTTTCCTTCAATAAACGGTATGTTTTGTACGTAGAAATCAATTCTCTGTGGCATTTGATTCATTAAATCCTGTTGGATCATCTGATGATAGGATGCATCAATCGAGCGCTGAAGCTGGAGTTCTTGGTCAGAAATCAATGACGGCAGGTCATTCTGGATATAGGAGCTGATATCTTTTGAAATTTTTTCTTTATAAGGGGTCAGGTCTTTTACCGCTTTTTTCTTACCATTCGGATCAACGGCAAAATCTTCAATTTCTTCTTTCAACCCGCCTGGATTCAATCCGATATTCAAGGTTCCGTCTAGAGATTCAACCTTTAATTGATCGAATTTATATTCAATTTTTTCCACATTGATTTTAGGTGATTCCTTCAATGTGGTCAGCTCCTCGGAAAGTGCGTTCACCTGTTTCTCAAGCGCCATCATTTTCTTATTAAGCGTTTCGATATATTGATAGATTTGCTGTGGGGTCAAGTAATATTGACTCATCCTAACACCTCTTTCTGTTGCAGGTTTTTATAGGGGTCCTGGTGCTTGTAATGGTACAAGTGAGGTACTTGGTGCACCCTGTGATTCTGTCGTGCTTTTCTTCTGGGCTTCGGGGGCGGGTTCGGTATACCCTCCTGTATTATAGAGGTAGCTGTTCGTATTGATCTGACCGCAAGCACCAATCTGCAATACGGATGAATTTGTCATTCCCCCGATTTTGATAAATCGAATTTGAATGGTTTGTTGAAGGTAATAATTCACCATGCATCACCCTCATAGATTGAAGTTTATACCTTGGTCCATGACTTCATCATCCACTGTATATGTCAATGAGCTTTCATTGTAAACTGAAATTCCTTTTCCGGTGATGAAAGAACCTGCACCAGCAAAGGTTTTAGCTGTAGAGATGGGGTTGATGGTGAATACATCCCCAATGTGGAAAACCCCACTGGAACCGACACTTACGACCTGCGCTATTCCGACGATTGCGGGCATCTCGACTCACACCTTTAAGACTAAGATAATTATTGTTAGTGTATGTGGAAAGGCGGAAAGTGATAATCGCCTATCAGGTGTAAGTCGTGTACAATAAGAGAATACTAGTCATTGGAGGATGAACCATGAACGCGTTATCGCCTATTGAAGAATCAGAGCGCATCGTCAGTCTTGATGTAATCAGGGGTTTTTCATTGCTCGGAATCTTTCTCATCAACATGATCTCCTTTCATTCCCCTTTCCTTTATATGGATCCCTATTCCTGGTGGAAGGTGCCTGAGGATCGAACTCTATATCCTTGGGTCGATGTACTGGTACAAGCGAGCTTCTATCCCTTGTTCGCCATGTTATTTGGGTATGGCCTTTCGATCCAACAGAGCCGGGCTGCCATGAGAGGGAAGCCTTTTTATCCTTTCGCAGTGAGGAGACTTATCGTATTACTGGGGATCGGCTGTGTCCATGCTTTCCTGGTATGGTCAGGTGACATCCTTATCAATTATGCGGTTTTCGGGCTGTTACTATTACTATTCATGAATCTGTCAGGAAAGATGTTACTCATGATGGGCAGCTTGCTTTTGTTACTGCCCCAGCTGTTTTTTAGTATTTTATTAGTTTTGATGACCTATGCAGATCCCGCAGGCGTCACTCATTATACGGATATCGGTGCAATCCAGGATTCCGTCGCCTCGTATTCATCTGGCAGCTTCTCTGACATCATGTCTCAGCGTTTTCAGGATTGGTACTTGGTGAATTCACCAGGCAACCTTGTGTTTCTGTTGCTTTCCATCCTTCCGGTCATGATGATCGGAGCGGGGGCAGGGAAATTGAAGCTTCTTGAAAAGGTGACCGCACATAAGAAAAGATGGGGTATCCTCGGTGCAGGCTTGTTGATTTCAAGTATCGGAATCAAGATGCTTCCGCTGCTGATTGAAACGAATATGGCTTATTCCTACATACAGGATTTCTTAGGTGGTCCTTTCTTATCAGTATCTTATGCAATTATCCTTGCATTATTATTAGAGAATAAAAAATTGAAGAAATGGAGCAAGCCCCTTGCATCTGCAGGCAGAATGTCAATGACCAATTACCTTTTACAGTCGATCATTGGAACGTTGATTTTCTATTCTTATGGTCTTGGATTGTACGGGGAAGTCACATTGACGACGGGGACCTTCCTTGCCATGGGAATCTTTATCATCCAGGTGATCTTCTCTGAAATCTGGCTTTCGTCATTCAAGCAAGGGCCTGTTGAGAGACTTTGGCGTACCCTTACCTATGGGAAGCAATCAAAGAGGCAAGCTGGAATGTAGTAGGGTACCATTCTTATAAAGTAAAGGAGATGGAAAAGGATGAAGTTGTGCAGTTTTGAAGTGGAAGGAAAAGAATCATATGGGATCGTTGATGGTGACAGGGTAATTGATCTGCTCCCACTATCATCTTATTATAATGCTGCACTGCCTTTAAGGGTCCTGGATGGAATCGCAAAAGGTGAAGAGTTCTTACAGCAAATTTCCTCCCTTCTCCAGAGGGCGAAATCAGAGGGGGAATTAAGTGGACATACCCTCTCGATAGAAGAGATCAACTGGCTTCCACCAATGCCAGAGGTGAAGAGGAACATCATCTGTGTGGGCAAAAACTACCGTGAACATGCGATAGAAATGGGGAGCAGTGACGATATACCAGAACATATCATGATCTTCACCAAAGCAACCAACACGGTGGCGGGACATGGCCATACAGTCCCTTTGCACGAAGATGTAACGAGTCAACTGGATTACGAAGGGGAGTTGGCTGTCGTCATTGGGAAAAGAGGGATCAAAATCTCTCCTGACGATGCGATGGATCATGTATTTGGGTATACGATCGTTAATGACATAACCGCAAGGGATTTGCAGAAGAAACACGGTCAGTTCTTTATAGGTAAGAGCTTGGATTTCAGTTGTCCGATCGGTCCTTATATCGTCACAAAAAGTGAAGTGGCAGATCCCCACCAACTGACGATCACCACTTCGGTGAACGGGGAGGTACGCCAGTCCTCTAGTACAGGGTTGATGATTTTCAGGATTCCTGACATCATTTCCACCCTCTCACAAGGTATGACGCTCGAACCGGGAGATATTATCGCGACCGGAACGCCTGCCGGTGTCGGGAAAGGATTTACACCGCCCCGATATTTGAAAGCGGGGGACAGGATCGATATTGAAGTCGAGGGACTCGGAAATTTGACAAATCAGTTACAGTGAAGGCTTACATTTCTGTTGCCGGACCGTATGTGGTAATATAAATGAGCATGTATAAAACTAGCTCTGGGAGGTTCACAATGTTTGATAACACACACGCCCATATCACAACCTGGGTCATCGCGATTATTCTTTTCTTTGTAGCCGTAGGCTTACATAATGCCGGCAAAGCAAAAGGCATGAAAGTGGTTCATATGATCCTTCGTCTCTTCTATCTGCTGATCATCTTGACAGGAGCGTTATTATTCTGGAAACATCAGGGGATCGATCCTGCACTTTATGGGATTAAAGGATTGGTCGGTATCTGGGTGATCGGTATGTTTGAAATGCTGCTTGTCCGGATGAAAAAAGGGAAGGACACGAAAGTATTCTGGATGCTTCTTGCCCTTTCACTTATCATTGTTTTGTTCTTAGGTTTCAGATTACCGCTTGGAATCCACATTTTTTAAGAGGGGCCTGCATCGTGCAGGTTCTTTTTTTTAATCTTTTATCTATCTTTAAGTCAGTAGGTTGGACCACAACCATTAAACTAAAAAAATGAATATCCAAAATTGTCGATTTGTGGTATTTTTGTAGTAACATGTATTTATAGAGTAGGTGTGGACCATGATTACGTCTTTTCAATATATATACAAAGATCGAGATTCTCTTACCCGATTCATTCAGGAACATGACTTGGATCTATTTCCATCTCTCCTCATACAAGCCTTCGCAGGTCAATCTTCCATCCAATTCATTACTTCACTGCAAAAAGAGCTGAATGAATTACTTCCCAAGGCAACGCTTATCGGTTGCAGCTCTGTCAGTCAAATATTTGAGGGAAAGCTGAATGCAGACACCATCCTTTCGTTCACAGCATTTGAAAGGACTGAAGTGAAGGCTTTCCTGGTTGAGGAATCGGAAAAGAAGTATGCAGAGCGCTTATATGATGAATTGATTCGCTTCGATACAAAAGCCGTCATGCTCTTTGTCAGTCACCTTAAGCTTGACATTACGGGTCTATTAGATACGTTGGCACCAAAAAATGACGAATACAACATCGTAGGTGGGGTTTCTGCCGACCACCCCGACATGCGTCCATCTTATGTGTTTACAAATAGCAAGATATCGCGCAATGGATATGCGGGGGCTTCGCTGAATCATTCTGGTTTGCATGTGCAGACATATGCACTCGAGCATTGGCAGGAGGTAGGGCCGGCCTTTGAAATCACAAAGGCGAAGGGAAATATCATCTATGAGATAAGCGGGAAAAAGCCCCCTCAAACGTTGGAAAGGTATCTGGGAAGGGAATTCGTGAAAAATCTTCCTGACTCATCAATGGAGTTCCCGTTTCTTACGCGGCAGGAGGAAGGGAAGTCTGCTGTTTATGTCACGGATATCCTCTCGAATGGCGCCATCGAAGTGAGCCGGGAGATGCAACCGGGGGATAAGGTGAGCTTTGGTTTCATAAATGTACAGGATTTGGTTGATTCCACAACAAAGCAGTTAAATAAACTGAAGCGACGTCCAGTGGAGTCTCATTTTGTTTATAATTGTGTAGCGAGAAAAAGGAATTTAAAGGATTTCACCAACCAGGAGCTTGCCAAGCTGAATTCGATCGCAGCAGTAAATGGATTTTTCTCGTACGGTGAATTCGGTCATGATGCAAACAATAAGCCGAAGCTATTCGCACATTCCTTGACCTATTTGGGTATATCAGAAGAAGTCAGGGAGCCGTTGCAGGATTTCAAGTCCGACTTCCACTTGACCCATGAAGCCAATGCGATGATGTCGCTGACGAACCTGATCAATTCGGCATCAACCGACATTAAGGAACTTACCCAGAATATCGTTGTATCCGAAGAATATTATCGATCCCTTTTTGATAACAATACGGATTTTGTATATAGCACCGATTTGAAAGGGCGTTTCACGTCGTTGAACCCCTCATTCATCAAGACATTCGGCTTTACCGAGAAAGAATTGATCGGTAAAAACGCATTGCATTTCATCATGCAAAAGGATCGACAAAGGGTGAGGAGGCATTTCTATCGTGCGATGGATGGGAGGGAGCAGTACTACGATCTCCCGATTAGTACAAAGGATGGAAGAATCAATCATTTTCAAATAAAGAATATCCCCATCACGGTAAATGGACAATGTGTCGGCATATTCGGAATCGGTAAAGACGTCACCTTGCAACGGCAATCCGAAAAGAAAATCACCCAGCTCGCATATTTTGATGGCGATACAGATCTCCCCAATAAGCAGAAATTCCGGGATTTGATGGATGAGCATATAAACAGGGCCGATAAGAAGAAACGTGAATTAGCCGTCCTATTCATGGATATCGATCGTTTCAAGATCATCAATGATACATTGGGTCACAAAGCAGGGGATGTGCTCATAAAAGAGCTTGCAGAACGATTGAAAGCAACGCTCCCCAAGGGGGCGTATCTCGGCAGGTTCAGCGGGGATACATTTACTGTCCTTCTTTCTAAAAACGTGGATAAAGACAACATTTCTTCATTGACGGACGATATCTTAAAGACAATCAGGGAACCGTTCACTTATAAGGGGAAAGAGTTTTATATGACCGTCAGCATTGGCGTGGGAATCTATCCGAGAGACGGACAGGTTACCCAGGATGTCCTGCGTAATGCGGATGCAGCAATGAATTTTGCAAAATCAAGGGGCGGGAATAACACGGTTTATTTCTCCAGTGACATAAATGAAGAGACGGTCCGGAAAGTGGAAATGGAAGCGCATCTACGTAGAGCGATTGAGAAGGATGAGTTGTTCATCGCCTACCAACCGATCATTGAAATATCCAATGAAACCATCATTGGATGTGAAGCGCTGCTCAGATGGCAACACAAAGAAAAGGGGCTAATCCCTCCGGTGGAATTCATCCCATTGGCAGAAGAAACCGGCTTGATTCAAGAACTTGGGAAGTGGATCTTGAATGGTGCGTGTTTGCAACTAAAAGATTGGCTGGATCACAAGAGGGGGGATTTCTACATCTCTGTGAACGTATCGGCTAATCAATTCCAGCATCCGGCATTCCTCTCTGACGTGAAAGAAGCATTGGATCTTTCCGGTCTTCCCCCTAAGTATCTTTGTCTGGAACTGACGGAAACCATCATGCTTCATGATCCAGCTTTCTCGATCGGAGTGATGGAAGCCCTCTCGGAAATAGGGGTCAAACTTGCGATCGACGATTTTGGTACAGGGTACTCTTCACTCAGTTACTTGAAGCATTTGCCGATTGATATCCTGAAAGTGGATCGTTCCTTTATCCAGAATATGAAAGATCGATCCCCGGATGTGGCAATCGTCGAATCCGTCTCGATGATGGGGAGGGGACTCGGCCTCAAAGTGGTTGCCGAGGGAGTTGAAACACCTCATCAGCTAAAGTTGCTTAAGACGTTGGATTGTGACTATGCACAGGGCTACCTGATCGAAAAGCCAATGGAATGCAACAAAATGGAAGCTTTCTTGCAGAATCATCACTTAGTGACAGTTCAAGGCCAATAAGGGACTTTAAATAAAAAACGTGCTTTGCCGGGTACCGACCCCCGAAAGTTAGAGTGAAAAAACTAACTTTCGGGGGTGTTTTTTTGGCTAAATATAGTGATGAATTTAAAATGAAACTTGTCATCGAGTATTTATCTGGAAATCTAGGA
>NZ_JAIVAR010000004.1 GCF_020171925.1 Rossellomorea aquimaris | reverse complement strand
GGAGCAATCCTGGTTTTGGATTGATCGTTTTTCATGCCCCACCAAACGAAGTGCGGTAGGATTACAGGACAAAAATTTCTCATTTTGTATTGTCCACTTTCTTGACAGAAGACCATTATCTTCCATTTTTTCATTTTATCCGCCGAAATCCAGGTTTATCTGCCGTTTCTGTCATTTACCTTTTAAAATCCAAATCAAATTGCCATTTCCACCGTCTCCCCCCCATAACCGCGCTGGCACACCCCCCATTCTTCCAAAATCAATATGCCATCCACCCTCCCGAAATCCAATAAAAGGAGCCCCAATCCACAACACCAATTTCCAACTCCCCATTTTTCGTGTAAAATAAAGATACATAAAGGGAGGAAGACAAATGAGTGGATTACGAACCCTATTTAAAAGATTTCAATCAGAGTGTGAAACTTCCGATCGGCATGAAGATCCGGAATTGCGATCACAATATTATAAATCAATGCATGGAGCAGCGTATAATGCCGTATTGGACTTATTCTCTTCATCAGAATATGAGGTCATCTCAGAATCAAAGGAGCGCGGGGAAGTCACTGTCAGGAAGAATGGGACCCCTCGACTCTTCATCGTCGCTACCGTCATCACGGTGCGCCCACTTGAGACAGCTGTCGATTTCAAGGTCAGTGCCGATAAAGGCAAGGTGCTTGGGACATACAATGTGTTGAAAGCTCAGATCAGGCATTATTATGGACGGCTTGATAGCAAGCTGACAAAGGTAAAATAACGGTAAATCCGTAATTTGCTTGTGTATGGGACAGCTTTTTAATATGATGAAAGTAATAGTTTGTTAAAACGGAGCTGATATTATGAAATGCCCGTCATGCCAGCATAATGGGACACGGGTGGTCGATTCCCGTCCGGCGGATGAAGGCCGCTCGATCAGAAGGCGAAGAGAATGCGAAGAATGCAACTTCCGATTCACGACGTTTGAAAAAGTGGAAGAGTTTCCGCTGATTGTTGTGAAAAAGGAAGGTGTGCGCGAAGAATTCAGCCGTGAAAAGATTCTTCGTGGGTTGATCAAGGCTTGTGAAAAAAGGCCGGTCCCACTGGAACGATTGGAAAAGATCTCAACGGATATCGAAAAGGAGCTCAGAAACCATGGAACTTCCGAAGTTGAGTCTGTCAAGATTGGTGAAATGGTGATGGATGAGCTGGCGAAAGTCGATGAAGTGGCGTATGTGCGTTTTGCTTCAGTGTATCGCCAATTTAAAGATATCAATGTATTTATAGATGAATTGAAAGAGTTAATCAAAAAAGAGTGAAGTGGTGAGCTGAAGAGAAAATCTTTGGCTCTTTTTCTCTTTATTCATTTTCAGAAATTAGAAGCGGTGTGTAATTAGAAATGTTGAAAGGTAGAATTATATTATGAAGAAGCATTGGAATGAAATACAGCCCATCGACCAATATTCCGTGGCAACAAATGGAATGCTTCAGGAATACGACAGAAAAATCATCACATTCCTTTATCAGCCGTTAATTGGCGCGGCTTCCTATAGTTTGTTCATGAGCCTCTGGGGAGAAGTGGAAGAGAACCGGCTTTGGTCAATCGGGTCTGCTCATTACCATTTAATGAATGTCCTTTCGATGAACCTCCAGGACATCTATGAAGCAAGGCTGAAGCTTGAAGGCATCGGTCTCCTGAAGGTATACGAGAAGAAGAGTGAGGGTGAGAGAACGTTCATATATGAACTGCAAAGGCCACTCACTTCACAGGAGTTCTTTCATGACGGCATGCTCAACGTCTATCTTTACCAAAAAATCGGCAGGACCCATTATATGCGTTTGAAGAATTTCTTCAGTGATCATGCAGTAGATACAGAGCAGTATAGTGAAATCACCCGTTCATTCCAGGATGTATTCACTTCGGAGCAGAACATCAATTTCCTGCAGCATGATGCCAATACCGACTCAGAGCCGGAAGGTGGGAAGCGGTTCATACAGGATCATTCTGGACAGGGGCTGCCCCTTGACGATGTTGATTTTGACTTCTCGCTATTGCTTGCCGGTCTCTCGGAAGCCATGGTCCCGCGGAAAGCATTCACGGTTAAAGTGAAAGAGACCGTCGTAAAGCTGAGTTATCTGTATGGGATCGATCCCCTTCAGATGAAAAACCTGCTGCTCAGTTCCATCGATTCTGAAGATGAAATCGACCTTGAAATGTTAAGGAAAGCAGCGAGGGACTGGTATCAGATCCAGACAGGCGACCAATTGCCAGATCTGACTGCACGCACCACCTCTGCAAAAGTGAATCGGAAAGCGGATAAGCCGTTATCCAAGGAAGATGAGCTTCTTGACTACCTTGAAACGACTTCACCGAAGGATGTCCTTGCCGACATTTCCAACGGGAGCAATCCGTCAAAGTCAGACCTCCAAGCGGTGGAGGAAGTGTTGATGTCACAGAAATTACCGATTGGGGTCATGAATGTGCTCATCCAATACGTACTGTTGAAAACGGATATGAAACTCACCAAAGGATATATGGAGAAGATCGCTTCACATTGGGCGCGCAAGAAAGTGTCAACGGCCGGAGAGGCGATGGAACTTGCCAAAAACGAGCATAAGCAATACCTCGAGTGGGCTCAAGGGAAAAAAGAAAATCCAACGTCATCGCGAAGGAGGAAGCCGGTTCGGACCGAGAAGCTTCCTGAGTGGTTCCGGGAAGGCAAGGAATCGGAAACGAAAGAAGATCCTACTCCACCCGAAAGTGATGATTACGATTTTGAAGCGGAAAAGAAAAAGCTTGAAGAAGAACTGAAAAATTTCCGGAAGTAGGTGAAAGAAAAGATGGAAAGAATCAACAACACACTAAAGAAGCTGGCAACCTCAAGCTCGTTTCAGCAAAGATATGAACAGATGAAAAAAGAAATACTTGAAAATCAGGATGTGAGAGATTTCATTCAAAAGCATCCAGGGCAGGTCACGACTGAAATGGTGAATGAAAGCCTGATGAAACTATATGAATACATTTCCCAAAGCAAGGAGTGCAGGGATTGCCCCACTCTTCAGGAATGCAAAAATATGATGCAGGGATACGATCCGCACCTTGTCATACGCGGCAACTCGATCGATATCGAATATCACAGATGTCCGCGTAAAGTGGTCAACGATGAGCGGACAAGCTCCCAGAAATTGATTAAGAGCCTGTATGTACCGAAGGATATACTTCAAGCTTCTTTCGCGACTCTCGACCTCGACTCCAAAAGCCGTCTGGAGGCGGTCCGACTGGCGAAGAACTTCGTCGAGCAGTACTCTGCCGAAGAACGGAGGAAGGGCTTTTATTTCTATGGGAAATTCGGTGTGGGTAAATCTTATATCCTGGGGGCAATCGCAAATGAACTCGCCGAAAGCAAGGTCGCTTCCATGATTGTATACGTCCCTGAATTTTTCCGTGAAATAAAGCAATCACTTGGAGACAATACCTTGAACGAGAAGCTGGAAGCAGTCAAAACAGCGCCTGTCTTGATGCTTGATGATATCGGGGCCGAAACGATGTCGAGCTGGGGAAGGGATGAAATCCTCGGGACCATCCTTCAGTACAGGATGCTTGAGAACCTACCGACATTCTTCACGTCAAACTTCAACTTCGATGAGTTGACACATCATTTGACTTATACGCAACGAGGCGAAGAAGAAAAGCTGAAGGCTGCAAGAATCATGGAAAGAATCAAATACCTCGCCAAACCCGTCCTCATCGATGGGCGAAATAGAAGAGAATAGAATGGATGAAAAGAAAAGGCGTGAGTGCCTTTTCTTTTTTTCTTTTTAATCTTGTTCCAGATTGGCGATCCAATCTGGAACTTGCGGGAAAAACAAAAACGTGGAGGCTCGTCCTCCGTCCTCAACCCATGCGCTAAGGAGCGGTCCACTTTTTCAGATGCAAGATTAGTCGCTCTGTAAACAATTGCAATTAATTCACAAACAAACTTCTAATTCATACAAGCCCCCCATATATATAAAGCAGGGATTCCGGCTTTGAGGAGGGGAGAACGTTTGACTGAATTCATTTTCAAATTGAAAACTGATGCACTAAAGCTTCAACATTGCCTGACCAAGTATGAAATGCCATCTTGGTTTCATGAAACGTTATTTCAACATAAAACTCACTATAACCTTATTATAGATCATTCATCATCACAATCAGGGAAGGAACGGCTGCTGCAAGGAACAACCGAATTCATCCTGAATGAAAAGTGCATGGATTGGGCGGAAGAGATACTCAAGGAACACTACTATTACGAAGATGAACACGAAATTGAACATATACTCGAAATCGTCTCCGATATGAAAATGGGGGATCGACCTGAACTGGAAGAATTGATGGAACAATGGGACGCACCATCATTTGTAAAGGAAAGCCTGGACTTGTTACTTGATGGGAATTCCCCGATATCGTTTGATTCATTTAGTACGTTCAGGCTGAAGAGACTCCGCTTGAGGATAGGGAAGATGGTGGGGCTCGCCATCGATGAATATAAGATGGAACAGGAATATCAGATGTTCGTTCATATGCTGAGGGAATATTTAGCCGCACGTGAAAAGAAGCTTGAAACCATCCATCTTTACTCAACGGGGTTCGAGTTTCGTTTCTTTGATGAAAACATGAGGGAAGTATCGAGAAGTGAGTTGACTCAATATATCGACAAACGGCTGCTGACCAACCATCCTCTTTATGTCGACTCATATACGATCGCCCCGCTCCTATCCCTCGCACCTGAAAAGATATTTGTTTATGGGAACGGAGACCATAATCTTGTAAGGACATTACAGAATATTTTTGAAGAAAGGATCGACCTTTTGCCACGTGATTATTTTCCGGAAACACTCCTTTATCCTTCCCGCGATATCGCGAATGAGTAGGAAATGAAATTTAGAGGATACTCTTGCTTTTGGCTGCATAACCGATTATAATACCTACATAATAAGTCTATAAAGCAAAGGTTATGAAGAGGACAACAATATTCCTATTCGATTCACAGAGAGGGAAGTCTCGGCTGCAAGCTTCCTAATTCGACAGAAGTATTTACCGCCTCCGAACCTCAATCCGGAAATGATCCCAGTGGTCTAAGTAAGGATTGACGGCTAAATGTCGTTATTCGTTTTCAATGAAGTCATTCTTGCACTGCGCAGTGGATGAGAAGTTGGGTGGAACCACGAGTTTATTTATTAACCTCGTCCCTTCAATTATGAAGGGGCGGGGTTTTTTATTTTGGCTTAAATAAACAACGGTCTCGATCGCCCATCCCTTTCTAACCATACATGTGAAAATTAAAAGGAGTGAACACAGATGTCTGAACAAATTAAGATTACGTTCCCGGACGGAAATGTGAAGGAGTTTCCTAAAGGAACAAGCACAGAGGATATCGCTGCATCAATCAGCCCAGGCCTGAAGAAAAAGGCGATTGCAGGTAAACTAAATGACGAATTGATTGATCTGCGCACAGGAATCATGGAGGATGGAAAAATTGAAATCGTCATGCCTGATAGCGATGATGCACTTGAGATCCTTCGTCACAGTACGGCTCACTTGATGGCTCAGGCAATCAAGCGACTGTATCCGAGCACAAAGCTAGGGATCGGTCCTGTCATCGAAGGCGGCTTCTACTATGATGTTGATTCCGAACATACATTTACACCTGAAGATCTTCCTCTTATCGAAAAAGAAATGAAGAAGCTGACAGGTGAAAACCTGGAAGTGATCAGAAAAGAAGTAAGTCGTGACGAAGCGAAGAAAATTTATGAAGAAGTTGGCGATGAATACAAGCTTGAGCTTCTAGAAGCGATTCCTCAAGGTGAACAGGTTTCAATTTACGAACAGGGAGAATTCTTTGATCTTTGCCGTGGTGTTCATATCCCATCTACAAATAAAATCAAGGAATTTAAGCTGTTAAGCATTGCCGGTGCCTACTGGCGCGGAAACAGCGACAATAAAATGCTTCAGCGCATCTACGGAACTGCGTTCTTCAAGAAAGCCGATCTAGATGAGCATCTTCGCTTATTGGAAGAAGCGAAAGAGCGTGATCACCGTAAAATCGGTAAAGAACTGAACCTGTTCATGAACTCGCAAAAAGTCGGTCAGGGGCTTCCGATGTGGCTACCAAAAGGTGCGACGATCCGCCGCATCATCGAGCGTTATATCGTGGATAAAGAAGAACGCCTCGGCTATGATCACGTTTATACTCCTGTCATGGGAAGCGTGGAACTTTATAAAACAAGCGGACACTGGGATCACTATCAGGAAAACATGTTCCCTGTGATGGAAATGGATAACGAGGACCTTGTTCTCCGTCCGATGAACTGCCCGCATCACATGATGATCTACAAAAATGATATCCACAGCTATCGTGAACTGCCGATCCGTATTGCGGAACTTGGTCTGATGCACCGCTACGAAATGTCAGGTGCACTTTCTGGTCTGCAGCGTGTACGTGGGATGACATTGAATGATGCTCATATCTTCGTCCGTCCTGATCAAATCAAGGAAGAATTCAAACGTGTGGTCCGTCTGGTTCAGGAAGTATACAAAGATTTCAATCTTAATGACTACTCCTTCCGCCTCTCTTACCGTGATCCGGAAGATACTGAGAAATACTTCGATGATGATGAGATGTGGAACCGTGCTCAAGGCATGATCAAGGAAGCGATGGATGAGCTTGATGTTGAGTATTTCGAAGCAGAAGGAGAAGCTGCATTCTACGGACCGAAGCTTGATGTACAGGTGAAGACGGCTCTTGGTAAAGAAGAAACGTTATCGACTGTCCAGCTTGACTTCCTCCTACCTGAGCGCTTTGATCTGACTTATGTCGGGGAAGATGGCAAACAGCATCGTCCAGTCGTCATCCACCGCGGTGTCGTATCGACAATGGAGCGTTTCGTGGCATTCCTCATCGAAGAATACAAAGGGGCATTCCCGACTTGGCTCGCTCCTACTCAGGTGCAGCTGATCCCTGTATCCCCTGAGATCCACTTCGACTACGCGAAAGAAGTGAAAGAACGCCTTCAAGCTGAAGGACTTCGCGTGGAAATCGACGACCGCAATGAAAAAATGGGCTATAAGATCCGTGAAGCCCAAATGAGCAAAGTGCCATACATGCTTGTATTGGGTGACAATGAAATTACAGATCGTGCGGTGAACGTCCGTAAATACGGAGAGCAGAAGTCTGAAACCATTTCACTGGATCAATTTGTTGAAGAAATCGCAAAAGAAGCAAAACGATAATCATTGATTGTGGGGGACGGACCTGGTTTTGGGGTCCGTTCTTTGTTTTGTTACGATTAATGTTGAGTATGAAAAGTGGACCATGCCTGTATGGATTGGTCGTATCGTGATCGTGTGATTTGGAAGATTATCGTTGAAAACTAAAAGATTTTCAGTGAAAAGTAAAAGATTAATGCCCTTAACTCGAAGATTCCATGGAAGAACTGAAAGATTCTCATGAAGAACCGAAAGATTTACCATTACTCTTCCATTTTCGCCCCCCGTCTTCAATACATGTTGGGTCAAAACCCCCTAAGCAACCAACATTTCAAAAAAACTATTGCACAACCGCGAGATGTCTGCTATCATAAAAAACGTTGTGACATCAGAACGATAGTTTGACATCACTTATGTCATGTGATATAGTATCTAAGGTGAATTGAATACAGTTTGGTACAAGAAGAAGCTACCCGCTTCTCACCTGAATGACGCCAGTCGGCAGTTGCCAGGTATGATAATGACTATTAAAGCTTTTTATAGATGCTTTATAATCAGATGCGGGTGTTTCGACACTCGCATCTTTTTTTGTGCAAACAAAAACGTGCGGGTGCCTGAGACCAAAGCCGATGTATTCTTTTAATAAACCTTGGAGGTGGCTAATTATTAGCAAAGACATGATCTTAAACGAAACCATTCGTGCCCGTGAAGTACGTCTAATCGATCAAAATGGCGAGCAGCTTGGAATCAAATCCAAGAATGAAGCCCTTGAAATCGCTGAACGTGTAAATCTTGATCTTGTTCTTGTTGCTCCAAATGCGAAACCACCCGTTGCCCGTATCATGGACTACGGAAAGTTTAAATTTGAACAACAAAAGAAAGAAAAAGAAGCGCGTAAAAATCAAAAGATCATCAACCTTAAAGAGGTGCGCTTAAGCCCTACGATTGATGAGCATGATTTCAATACGAAGCTTCGCAACGCACGCAAGTTCCTTGAAAAAGGAGACAAAGTAAAGGCGTCGATCCGATTTAAAGGCCGTGCGATCACGCACAAAGAAATTGGTCAACGTGTACTGGATCGTTTCTCAGATGAGTGTAAAGATCTTGCAACTGTTGAATCAAAGCCAAAAATGGATGGTCGCAGCATGTTCTTGGTGCTAGCACCAGTTAACGAAAAATAAACGACCCGAGGAGGAAAAGCACATGCCAAAAATGAAAACTCACCGCGGCTCAGCTAAGCGTTTCAAGAAAACAGGTTCTGGTAAACTTAAACGTTCTCACGCTTACACAAGCCACTTATTCGCAAACAAATCTACTAAAGCGAAGCGTAAACTTCGTAAAGCAGCTGTTGTCTCTAAAGGAGATTTCAAACGCATTCGTCATATGCTTGACAACCTTAAATAAAAAGCACGTAAGAAATAGGAGGGAATTATTATGCCACGCGTAAAAGGCGGAACAGTAACACGCAGACGTCGTAAAAAAGTTCTTAAGTTAGCAAAAGGTTATTTCGGTTCAAAACACACTTTATATAAAGTAGCAAACCAACAAGTCATGAAATCATACATGTATGCTTATCGTGACCGTCGCCAAAAGAAACGTGATTTCCGTAAATTATGGATCACACGTATCAATGCGGCTGCTCGTATGAACGGTCTTTCTTACAGCCGTTTAATGCACGGTTTGAAGCTTGCTGGTATCGAAGTTAACCGTAAGATGCTTGCTGAGCTTGCGATTGCTGACGAAAAAGCATTCAACCAATTAGCAGAAGCTGCTAAAGCTCAACTTAACAAATAAGATCTGATTGCCCTAGCGCAAACAGAGTAAAAGGACTGGCCATTTGAGGTCAGTCCTTTCTTTATAATAGGCTATTTTCATAAACTTTGTTGATTTAGAAGAAACGAGTAGTAGGTGATTGGAACGGAAGGTGCTCGCTTTCCGCGATGCGTTAGCGACGAGGAGGCTCACCAACCGCCCGCTTAAAGCGAAGTCTTGCACGGAAATCATTAGCGGTAATTAACAAACACGTAACTTTGAAAGTAATTGAATTTGAGATGTTAATACCGTTTACAACTCCAATGAAAGAAGGTAACAATAATGGAATCTTTACTAAATCTCCTATACATCTACATCCTCATCATCAATATCATCGGCTTCAGCCTTATGAGGAACGATAAGAAGAAAGCGCAGAGACATGAATTTCGGATCAAGGAGAAGACATTGTGGACCGTTGCCATCATCGGTGGCAGTTACGGATCTTATGTCGCGATGAAGGTCTACAGGCACAAGACGAAGCACAAATCATTTTCCATGGGCTTCCCATTGCTTGTCATACTTCACAGCATCCTGTTCATTTGGGTGAATCAAGGTATTTAATGAGGAATGGGGACAGACTTAATGGGTGGGATGCCGACGGATGGACCCCTCCTCCATGCCATTATTATCCGCGATATGTCATACTGTGTAGACAAAATGTATAAACTGTAGAGAATAGAGGCAGCAGAAGGAGGTCTACATTAGCTATGGACGACAGACTCGTAACAGCATTCGCCATCATGGAAGCTAGTGGGTATATCGCTCCTGTCCTGTTTATCCTGTTTCACGTATTGAGGCAGTTCCTGTTTATCCCCGTCGCGCTGGTATGTATGGCAGGTGGGATCCTTTTCGGAAGCATTCTCGGTACGGTGTACTCGCTTATCGGATTGACGCTCTTATCCATCATTTTTTATTTTGCCATCAAGAGTTTTACATCTTTTTATGAACGCCTGTTGAGGTTGAAGGAGAAGTGGTTCGGGAGGAGTGCCGATTTGACCACGGGGCAAATTGCCGTGCTGAGGCTCATACCTTTCATTCATTATCAACTGCTCAATCTCTGTTTGATGCAGAAAAATCCGCAGTTCAAGCCTTTCGTTCGCGCCACCTTCATTTCCAATATTCCGCTTGCATTTTTCTACACGGTGTTTGGCCAATATATCAAGCAATTTTCCCCTCCCATCCTACTTATGATCCTGATGGCCCTGATCGTACTCTTTTATTTGCTAAGAGAAAAGGTAAGGGTCATCCAGTGGAATGAGTTTTTCCCGGAGAAAAATCGTATGTATTAATTGATCCGACATGAAAAGGGAACCTAGCCAGGTTCCCTTTTCATGTATCGGATGTTTGTAAAAATTCATTGATTGGACTCTTCCAGTCGATCTTGGCATTTGGATACCGCTCATGGATTTCATCCTGTAGATAATGGAAATCTTCCAAACGGAGACCCTGCAAGGATGAAGCGTTATTTGTCCAGACAAAAATCGAGACAACCTCGAACGCCTTTTCAGTCGTACCCAGGTATTTTTCCCCTTCAAATAAAACCCCTTTGTATGTCAAATGAAAATTCTTTCTGACGTTTTCCTGGTCATCGAGGAAGTAAAAGCGCTTTTGTTCCTGTGCAAGCTCCAACTTGCGTTTCGGATCGACGATATATTTGAAGCTACGGTAAAACAAGTAGATAATGAGGACAATAAGGATGAACCGAATGAGCCAAAGCATGTAAATTACCTCCATAGGCATAGATCTTCTATTATTACTTACGGAGTAAATAGAAAAAGGTTTCACATTTTATTTAAAAAAAGCCTAAAAGTTTGTCATACTGAAGTAGAGTGAACAAAAATATGAAGAGGTGAGGAGATCGTATGAAAATCGAAGAACTACTACATATGCAGAAGGATCTTGATCAGCACATTGAAAGTGAGCATGGTCTGGAGGATGAGGATCTGGTTGATAAAAAAATCCTCGCATTGCTCGTTGAAGCGGGCGAGCTTGCGAATGAGACGAGGAGCTTCAAGTTCTGGAGTAAGAAAGCACCTTCCGAGAAAAGCATCATATTGGAAGAATATGTGGACGGAATCCATTTCATCCTTTCGCTGGGCCTTGAAATAGGACTTGAAGAGATTGATGTGAATGAACAGCATGCGGGTGGAGAAGACCTAAATGAACAATTCCTTCACGTGTTCAAGTCCATCGTCGAATTCAGGGAAGAGCGTTCCGTGAACCATTTTTTCACCATGTTCAATCAGTACTTGTTGCTGGGGGAGGTACTCGGCTTCTCAAGGGATGATGTGTATCACGCTTACCTGAATAAAAACAAAGTGAATTATGAACGTCAAAAAGAAGGATATTAAGAACGGCAGGGAGTAATTTTGATGGAATGGAAAGAATTTAGTATAATGGAAATAGTTTAATTATTTAGGGGGTCGAAAGAATGACAAAATTAGATGAAACATTGACGATGCTTAAGGATCTGACGGATGCAAAAGGTGTTCCCGGCAATGAAAAAGAAGCAAGGGATGTTATGAAGAAATACATAGAACCATTTGCAGATGAAATCACGACGGATAATCTAGGCAGCCTCATCGCCAAAAAAGTCGGGGATGAAAATGGTCCAAAAATCATGGTAGCCGGACATCTTGATGAAGTCGGATTCATGGTCACTCAAATCGATCACAAGGGGTTCCTTCGCTTCCAGACGGTTGGCGGCTGGTGGTCACAAGTCATGCTTGCACAACGCGTGACCATCGTGACGGGCAAAGGGGAAGTGACGGGTGTCATCGGTTCCAAGCCACCTCACATCCTTCCGGCAGAAGCGCGTAAAAAGCCTGTTGAAATCAAAGATATGTTTATTGATATCGGCGCGTCAAGCCGTGAAGAAGCGCAAGAATGGGGAGTGAAGCCTGGGGATATGGTCGTTCCTTATTTCGAGTTCACTGTTATGAACAATGAAAAGATGCTCCTTGCCAAAGCGTGGGATAACCGTATCGGTTGTGCAATCGCCATTGACGTACTGAAGAATTTGAAAGATGAAGAGCATCCAAATATCGTGTACGGTGTGGGAACGGTCCAGGAAGAAGTCGGTCTTCGCGGAGCAAGGACTTCAGCAGCGAAGATCCAACCTGATATCGCATTCGGTGTCGATGTTGGAATCGCGGGCGATACACCGGGAATCTCTGAAAAAGAAGCCCAAAGCAAAATGGGCGAAGGTCCGCAAATCATCCTGTATGATGCTTCGATGGTTTCGCATAAAGGTCTTCGTGACTTCGTAACGGACACAGCCGATGAGCACAACATTCCATATCAGTTCGATGCCATTGCGGGCGGAGGGACGGATTCAGGTGCGATTCACTTGACGGCGAACGGTGTACCTGCGCTGTCCATTACCATTGCTACACGCTATATCCACTCTCACGCTGCCATGCTTCACCGTGATGATTATGAGAATGCAGTGAAATTGATCACTGAAGTAATCAAGAAGCTTGATAAAGATACGGTTGCGAAAATCACATTTGATTGATGTCAAAAAAGCCCCTCTGTCATAGCGGGGCTTTTTTCTATTAATGAAAAACGGGTGACCCGACCAGGTCACCCGTTTCATTAATGCTGTTGCTGCAATGATTCTTCCAATGTTTCAAGGAGCATTTGCTGTTCCTGTGGGTCAGCATTCTGCCAGAATACCTCAAGGAGTACTCCTAAGCCCGGAAGTGTTTTTTCTTCTCCGCCTTGGATGGCATCGACGATTGTATCCTTTAACTCTTCCTGGCTGTTCCCAGAAACATTGTGTATAATCGCTTTTCTCAAATTAAGGTTCATGCCGCATTTCTCCTTTTGCTATAGGATGAGGAATTCATTGTTATCTTGTCTCAGATTGAATTTATTATGTATGTAAGTTAAGGTATAATGAAAACTTGAAATGTAAAAGTGAAGGAGCGGGTAAGATTGAAGGTTATTCAATCCTCTAAAAACCCTGTCGTGAAGCAGTGGAAGAAGTTATTGACCAAAAAGGGAAGAGAAGAATCCCATACATATATCGTGGAAGGCTTTCACCTCGTTGAAGAGGCATTGAAGCAGCAGGATACGGTGATTGAGCTCATTTTTATAGAAGGTACAGATTTGCCGGGAAAATGGAATCTTGATGGTGTCGATTTGATACAGGTCTCAGAGGACGCAGGCAAAGCACTTGCCGATACTGAAACGACTCAGGGGGTGTTTGCCGTTTGCAGGCAGAAAGATGCCTCGGACATCAACGGCAAGAAATTCCTGCTGCTTGACGGTCTCCAGGACCCTGGGAATATCGGAACAATCATCCGTACGGCCGAAGCTTCAGGAATCGATGGGATCATCCTTGGGAAAGGTACGGTCGATCCCTATAATCCAAAGGTGCTCCGGTCTGCGCAGGGAAGTCATTTTCACGTCCCGATCATAAGGGGTGAGCTCGCTGAAATCATCTCTGTACTCAAGGAAAAGGGGATCCCTGTCTATGGCACTGCGCTTGAAGGCGGTGAAGAATATACATCAATCAAGCCACGGGACTCATACGCTCTGATCGTCGGCAATGAAGGGAACGGAATGAGTCCGGATACCCTTTCCCAGACAGATCAGAACCTGTATATCCCGATCTATGGGAAAAGTGAATCCCTGAATGTCGCGATTGCGGCGGGCATCCTGTTATATTATTTTAAAAATGGGCAATAATTGTTCTTGAAAGTGTTTGAATTCTCGAGAATAATTCATTATAATAATGCACATATACTTTAAAAAACGAAGACAGAGGAAAGTAGCGCACAGAAGATTCTTCAAGGGAGAGAATGCCGTCAGACTGGAAGCATTCTTAAGAATAACGTGACGTGAACATTTCACCTCTCGAGTTGGCATCGGGACCATTTCATCATTGAAATGTAAAGATGCACCGGCAAAGCCGTTATCCGAATCAAGTGAGTGTATCGATCGTTGATATGCTTATAAGGGTGGTACCGCGATCACAAACCTCGTCCCTTTCCAGGGATGGGGTTTTTTTGTTTTTCAAGGATCTTGGATTTTCCCGGAGGCTCTCGCCCAAGAAAGTGAGTGCCTAGAGCGGAAAGGAACGGTCTTTGTAAATAGTGTATGAAACTGCCTGATTCACGACCATAAAGGAGGAAGAAACATGGAGGATAAATTACGATCCCTTCAAACCGAAGCAATTGAAAAAATCAACGAAGCACAGGACCTAAAAGAATTGAATGACATCCGGGTCGCTTACCTCGGAAAGAAAGGCCCTGTAACAGAAGTATTGAAAGGCATGGGGAAACTTTCAGCGGAAGAACGTCCTAAAATGGGGGCACTTGCCAATGAAGTGCGCGGTGCAATCACAGAGAAGATCGAAGCGAAACAGGCGAAGCTTGAAAAGGAAGCGGTCGAGAAGAAGCTTCAATCAGAAACAATCGACGTGACACTTCCAGGTAGACCTGTCAGAAAAGGGAACCATCATCCGCTAACGATGATCATTGAAGAAATCGAGGATTTATTCATCGGAATGGGCTACACCGTTGCAGAAGGACCGGAAGTTGAAAAAGACTACTATAACTTCGAAGCGCTGAACCTTCCGAAGGGACACCCTGCCCGGGATATGCAGGATTCCTTCTACATCACGGAAGAGACATTGCTAAGGACCCATACATCACCTGTCCAGGCAAGAACGATGGAGCTTGCGAAAGGAAAGGGTCCAATCAAAATCATTTGTCCAGGTAAAGTATACCGCCGCGATACGGATGATGCGACGCATTCCCATCAGTTCATGCAAATTGAAGGGCTAGTCGTCGATAAAGATATCCGCATGAGTGATCTGAAAGGGACGTTAAACGTATTCGCGAAGAAAATGTTCGGCGAAGACCGTGACATCCGCCTGCGCCCAAGTTTCTTCCCATTCACCGAACCATCCGTCGAGATGGATATCTCTTGTAAAATCTGCGGGGGAGAAGGCTGCCGTGTATGTAAGGGTACCGGCTGGATCGAAATTCTCGGAGCCGGGATGGTTCACCCGAACGTACTTGAAATGGCAGGATTCGATCCGAACGAATATACAGGTTTTGCATTCGGTATGGGACCTGAGCGTATCGCGATGCTGAAATACGGAATCGATGACATCCGTCATTTCTACACGAATGATACCCGTTTTGTAACACAATTCAACGTGACCGAGTAAGGCAACACTATTATCGAGCGGAGGTAAAAACATGTTTGTTTCATATAAATGGTTAGAAAATTATGTGGATCTGTCAGGAGTCACTCCTGAAGATCTGGCTGAAAAAATCACAAGGAGCGGAATCGAGGTTGAAGGCGTCGAAAGAGTCGGTGCTGGAATCAAGAACGTGGTCGTAGGTCATGTCCTTGAGTGCGAACCGCATCCGGATGCAGATAAATTGAATAAGTGCCAGGTGGATGTGGGCGAAGAGGAGCCTGTACAGATCATCTGCGGTGCCCCGAATGTCGCCAAGGGTCAAAAAGTGGCCGTTGCTAAAGTGGGCGCGGTGCTACCGGGTAATTTCAAAATTAAAAAAGCAAAACTTCGCGGCGAAGCTTCCCATGGGATGATCTGTTCCCTTCAGGAATTGGGTGTCGAAGGCAAGCTTGTACCAAAAGAGCATGCAGAAGGGATCTATGTATTCTCCGAGGATGCAGAAGTAGGCAGGGATGCTGTTGAGCTATTGAACCTGGATGATGCCATCCTAGAGCTGGGCTTGACACCAAACCGTTCGGACTGCTTAAGCATGCTTGGTGTTGCGTATGAAGTGGCAGCGATTTTGGATCGCGAAGTGAAGCTTCCGGAAGTGAACACAGAAGCAGGTGAAGAAAAGGCTTCCGATTACATCACGGTAAACGTGGAAGCGAAAGAAGATAATCCTCTATATGGTGCGAAAATCATCAAAAATGTAAAGATTGGCCCTTCGCCACTATGGATGCAGAATGCATTGATCGCTGCCGGGATCCGTCCGCATAATAACGTAGTTGATATCACGAACTACATCCTGTTGGAATACGGTCAGCCCCTCCATGCATTCGATTACGATCGTCTCGGATCGAAGGAAATTCTTGTCCGCCGTGCAAAAGACGGTGAAAAATTCGTTACGCTTGATGATGCGGAAAGAACCTTATCTTCAAGTCAACTGGTGATCACAAATGGAGAAGAACCAGTTGCCCTTGCAGGTGTCATGGGCGGAGCGAATTCCGAAGTCCAGCACGACACAACGACTGTCCTCCTCGAGGCAGCATACTTCACAGGTGCGATTGTGAGGGGCGCCTCCAAGGATCACGGCCTCCGTAGTGAAGCAAGTACACGCTATGAAAAAGGAGTCGATCCGAACCGCGTCTTGAAAGCAGGCGAGCGCGCAGCTGAACTGATGGCAGAATACGCAGGCGGCGAAGTTCTTGATGGAACGGTATTATTCGATGAGCTGACTGTCGAGCCAGCAGTAGTGGAAATCACGCTTGAAAAAATCAACTCATCATTAGGGACGTCGATTTCGGTTGAAGAGGTAAATGATATTTTCCGCCGCCTTCAATTCGAGGTGAGTGTGGAAGGGACGGCGTTCACGGTCACTGCCCCAACAAGAAGGGGAGACATCACGATACAAGAAGACTTACTCGAAGAAGTGGCCCGTTTGTACGGATATGACAATCTTCCACTTACTCTCCCTAAAGGAGAAAGCACACCGGGTGGACTGAATAATCATCAGCTTAAACGCCGTACGGTACGCCGTTTCTTAGAAGGTGCCGGTCTGCTGCAAGCCATCACGTATTCATTGACAAATGATGAGAAGGCTACAAAATACGCACTTGATGTAAAAGAACCGGTCCGTCTCTTGATGCCGATGAGTGAAGAACGCAGCAACCTGCGTCTAAGCATCATCCCTCAGCTTCTCGAGGTACTCTCTTACAATAAAGCGCGTCAAAATGATTCCCTTGCTTTCTACGAAGTGGGATCCGTGTTCTTGAAAGAATCCGGTGAGGAGCTTCCATCCGAAGAAGAACATATTGCAGGGGCACTGACTGGGTTATGGCATAGCCACCCATGGCAGGGAGAAAAGAAGGCTGTCGATTTCTATGTGGCAAAAGGAATACTTGAAGGTCTGTTCGAAGAACTCGGCGTGACAGAAGCAGTATCGTTCCGTCAAGGGACAGTGGATGGGCTTCACCCAGGAAGAACCGCTGAAATCCTACTGGATGGAGAAGTGATCGGATTCATCGGTGCAATCCACCCAGAAGTCGAAAAAGAGCTTGACCTCAATGAAACATATGTATTCGAACTGAAAGCGAAGCCTGTTTTCCATTATGAAAAGCCGGCATTGAGCTACACTCCGATCCCACGTCATCCATCCATCACAAGGGATATCGCCCTAGTGGTTGATACTGACGTGAAAGCAGGAGATTTGAAGTCTGTCATTCAAGAGGCTGGAGGCAAACTTCTTAAAGAGGTATCCGTATTCGACCTGTATGAAGGCGAGCATATGGAACCAGGCAAGAAATCACTTGCATTCTCGTTGAAATACTTCGATCCTGCAAAGACACTTACGGATGAAGAAGTCGTGAAAGTCCATGACGGCGTCCTTGCTGCAGTTAAGGAAAAAGCCGGAGCGGAACTAAGAGGATAAATTATAAAAAGGTGTCAGACCTGTAGTATGGTCTGGCACCTTTTTTTGTTTGTTTTTTGGGGGGAATCGCGCTGTTTATGGACGTTTTGTTTGAATGGAGAGGGTAAGAGGGGCAAGTACTTGGTAATTCCAACGTTGGGAGGGGGTGGAAGGGTGAGATAAGGAACCGATTTACAGTTTATGCTCCTAATCCAAGATTTATGATCCTAAATGAAAGTTTATGCTCCTAATTAGGGATTTATGCTCCAAAAAGAAAGTTTATGCTCCTAATCGGGGATTTATGATCTTAAATGAAATTTACGCTCCAGCTCAGGGATCTAAGCTCCAAAAAGAAAGTTTATGCTCCTAATCCGAGATTTATGCTCCAAAAAGAAAGTTTATGCTCCTAATCCGGGATTTATGATCTTAAATGAAATTTACGCTCCAGATCAGGGATCTATGCTCCAAAAAGAAAATTTACGATCCCAATCAGGAACTTATGCTCCTAAACGAAAATACATGCTCCTAACCCAAAAAACCGATACAATCCCAATCAGAAATCCATACTCCTTTTATCCAAAAACCTCTAAAAGTGGGGAGCCCCCTAAATGCCTACCCAACACATTTTCACCATCCCCCAAAAGAATTCCATCGCAAACAAAAACCCCCGCCGAGATCTAAAAGGCGGGGGTATAGCCTATTTTCCAGCAAGCTTGATGGCCTTCTCGCTATTGGCAAAATGCCATTTCGTCATCGATTTCAATTCTTCGATCCCTTTTCGTTTTATGATCTTGGCAGCGGCAACGTCAACGTGCTTGCCGGCACCTTTTGGGATTTCCACGCCAGCTTTCGCGCTAAGTTTATCCATTTCCTTCAAGAATGCATACCTTGCAATGATGGAGGCGGCTGCAACCGCGATATGGATGCTTTCTCCTTTGGTACTGAAGTATACGCGATCACGCTGGATCTTCTTTTGTGCGCTGATATGCTTGAAGTATGTGTTTTTTTCGACAAACTGGTCGATCAGAATGCCCTCGGGCTCTTCAGGTGCCATCTTTTCCAATAAGTGAAGGATGGCCTGGTTATGGAGGATGGCTTTCATCTTTCCTTGCGTCATTCCTCTGCCTTGAAGGGAATTGTATTTATCATTGTGAAGGACCAACAAGCTGTAAGGGATGGTCTTGACCAGATCTTTTGCGATTGCCACGATCTGTGTGTCGTTCAAGTTCTTTGAATCCTTTACGCCAAGCTCTTTCATTAAGGGGATCTGCTCTTTCTTCACATATGCACTCACTACGGTAATGGGACCGAAGAAATCCCCTGTCCCCACCTCATCCGATCCGATGACGGACCAGTCTGCAAAGTTCTGCGGGAGGGAGGCAGCCCCTTTTGCGGGTGTTTTAGCCTTTGGCGTTTCTGCTGTGCCCCATTTGCTGGCTTCTGCTTCCCCATTTGCTCCTTGGAATAAGACTTTGCCAGACTTATAGGCGGTCACTGTACAGCCTGCTGGTTTGGCGGAAAAAACGGCTCCGGGTGGGAGCTTGCTGACCAATGTATCCTTATAGTATTCTTTCATCTTTGTTGTTAATGAGCTATTCACCTGAATGACTGTGTTCCCCAAAATAACCACTCCTTTTGACATGATTCTATGTAATAACAAAAAATTAGACTATAATTGACATTTTCTTTTCAAAACAAAAACATTTCATGGTATGATAATGTTTAGGATTCTTATGAATAGGGGGTACTCGGATTGTCAGAAGAACAAAAAAATCGCACAACTGTTGATATTTACGGTCAACCATATACTATTGTCGGTACTGAGTCGACAAGTCAGATTCGATTTGTTTGTTCGAAAGTCGATGACAAAATGCGAGAGATCAAATCCATGAATCCATCTCTTGATACAAGTAAGCTCGCAGTGCTGACAGCCGTAAATGCCGTCAATGATTATATCAAACTTAAAGAACAGTTTGAGGAGCTTGAAAGAGAAATTAAACGCTTAAAGGGTTGAAGATGACATGCTTGATTTAGTTTTACTTATTATCCTCTTAGTAGGATTTGTAACTGGACTTAAGCGGGGGTTCATACTCCAGGCAGTCCATATGACAGGTTTTATCATCTCTTTTATTGTAGCATACATATATTACGATCAGCTTGCACCAAAACTTACACTTTGGATCCCGTATCCGGTGCTTGATGAGCAGTCAAAGTTAAATATGCTTTTTGAAATGACCAATATGGATCAGGCCTATTACCGTGTCATTGCATTTGCACTGATATTCTTTGCCGTTAAGATCATCGTCCATATCTTTGGATCTATGCTTGACTTTGTCGCCCATCTTCCCATCCTCAAACAATTGAATGTGCTTGGCGGAGGTTTATTGGGACTGATCGAAACGTATCTGATCATTTTTATACTATTATTTATTGCCGTATTGCTGCCGATTGAGACGGTACAATCCTTCATTAATGATTCTTTCATTGCACAGGCAATGGTTAAACACACGCCAGTGTTTTCGGAGATGGTAAAAGAATGGTGGATTGAAAACGCCGCATGATCCAAAGGGGCTGACTTGAAAAGGATAGGATGATTGATGGTGAGGGGGATGCCCCTTGCGGATGATCGGCTATCCTTTATAAGTCAGCTTTTTTTATATGATGTATGGGCCCTGATTTTTGGCTTAGCGAGTGAAACGCACGTTTCACTCGCTTTTCAGCAGAGCTGAAAAGTCGTCAATGTGGAAAGAACCTGAAGCATAAATGAATTTATGCTTCAGGTTCTTTCCACATTGATGGAATAAGCCAAAAATCAAACGGATTCCAGTGATTCCGGGTGCATCGCTTTCTTTTTTTGGTTATTTTGCTACTATATAAGTAAAGCAACCATTGACGGAGAAGCTAGTGATATATAGAGAAGCAGGTGATTGAGTTGAATAAGAAGGATATTATCAAGTTATTGGAAACGATTGCGATATATATGGAACTAAAAGGTGAGAACTCTTTTAAAATATCGGCTTATAGAAAAGCGGCGGCAGCCCTTGAGAATGATGACCGCAGCCTTACGGATATCACGGACTTTACGAAGTTGAATGGAATCGGGAAAGGAACGGCGGGAGTCATTGAAGAGTACATACAGGAGGGGACTTCATCAGTCCTCGAGGAATTAAAACAGGAAGTGCCAGAAGGGCTCATCCCTCTTCTGCAGCTTCCGGGACTAGGCGGCAAGAAGATTGCCAAGCTGTATAGTGAACTCGGTGTGGAAAACATTCACGACTTGGAAGAAGCGTGCCGTTCTGAGAAGGTTCAGGCTCTACCAGGTTTCGGGAAGAAAACAGAGGAAAAGATCTTGGCTGCAATCGCACAGGCCGGCAAACGCCCTGAACGCCTTCCGATTGCTTTCATGTCAGGGATTGCCTCTGAAATTGAAGCATATTTGACAAACATGCCTTCCATCAACACCTTTTCCAGGGCGGGCAGCTTGAGGCGGATGCGAGAGACCATCAAAGATCTGGACTTCATCATCTCTACGGATGATCCGAAAAAGGTGAAGGATGAATTATTGAAGATTCCGGGCATTATAGAAATCATCGCAGCCGGAGAAACAAAGGTCTCATTGACTCTTCACTATCAATGGGACGTGAGCATTGACTTCCGGATCGTGAAGCCTCAAGAATTTGCCACTACGCTTCATCATTTCACCGGTTCCAAAGACCATAACGTACGGATGAGACAGCTGGCGAAAGAACGCGGTGAAAAGATCAGTGAATATGGTGTGGAAAATAGTGAAACCGGTGAAGTAACCACGTTCGACAATGAAGAGGAGTTCTATGCACACTTCAATCTTCCCTTCATTCCACCAGAATTGAGGGAAGACGGCAAGGAAGTCGACGAATACAAGTCCCACTATGAATTAATCGACACTGCCGATATTAAGGGTGATTTGCACATGCACACAACGTGGTCAGACGGGGCTTATTCCATTGAAGAGATGGTACAGGCTTGTATTGCGAAAGGCTATCAATACATGGCCATCACGGATCACTCAAAGTATTTGCGTGTTGCAAACGGCCTGACGGATGAACGTTTATTGAAGCAAATTGAAGAAATAAAAGAAATCAATAAAAAATACGAACAAATCGAAGTTCTTTCCGGAATTGAAATGGATATCCTTCCAGATGGAACGCTTGATTATAGCGATGAAATCCTTGAAAAAGTGGATGTAGTAATTGCATCGATTCACTCAAGTTTTTCACAATCACAGGAAAAGATCATGGATCGGTTGTCAACTGCATTGACTAGCGCACACGTCGATATCATTGCTCATCCAACAGGAAGAATAATCGGGCGCAGAGAAGGGTACGACGTGAATATGGATGACCTCATCAAGCTAGCGAAGGAAACGAATACGGCACTCGAGCTCAATGCGAACCCGAACAGGCTGGATCTTTCAGCTGAAAACATCCGGAAAGCCCAGGAAAACGGAGTGAAGCTCTTTATCAATACCGATGCCCATAGTGATGAACATCTGGCGTTCATGAATATCGGTGTGGCGACAGCACGAAAAGGGTGGATCAAGAAGGACACAGTCATCAATACATGGGACAAAGAAGAATTACTGAACTTCTTGAAAAGAAACGATTGATCCCGTCACTGTGAAACATATAGATAAAAAGGTGGAAAAAGTCTGTGAATGCTAAAGTACTGAAAACACTGGAATTTGATAAAATCAAAGAATTATTGAAGGAATACGCTGCATCTGCACTGGGTCATGCCAAGGTTACAGCACTGATCCCATCGGTTGACTACGAAGAGATTACAGCTATGCATGAGGAAACGGATGAAGCGATGACGATCCTCCGCTTGAAAGGACATGCCCCTCTTGGTGGGATCTTTGATATCCGTCCTCACGTAAAGCGTGCAGGGATCGGAGGCATGCTGTCCCCGGGTGAATTGGTACAGGTTGGAAGCACGATCCGTGCAAGCCGTAAGCTTAAGACATTTGTGGAGGAATTAGTGGACGATGACGTCTCCATCCCCCTCCTTCAAGCGAAGTTGGATACGGTGGTTCCGCTGCCGCACTTAGAACAGGAGATACGCAATGTCGTGGATGATAACGGAGAAATCCTTGACTCGGCAAGTGACACATTGCGGACAATCCGGACGCAGCTCCGTGCCAACGAAGGAAGGATCAGGGAGAAGCTTGAACGCATGATCCGATCCTCAAATGCAGCGAAAATGTTATCGGATGCCATCATCACGATCCGTAATGACCGCTATGTCATTCCTGTGAAGCAGGAATACCGGGGCCATTACGGAGGGATCATCCATGATCAATCGTCCTCCGGTCAGACGCTCTTTATTGAGCCGGAAGCGATTGTCCAATTAAATAACCAGCTGCGTGAGCTCAAATTAAAAGAACAGAATGAAATTGAGAAGATCCTCCTTGCACTTTCCGAAAAGGTACAAGAATCAGGGGAAGAATTGTTATTGATCGTAAGCGTCTTATCGGATATTGATTTCATGTTTACAAAGGCTAAGTTCGGACGCTCCATTAAAGGTTCAAAGCCGATCATCAACAATGAAAGACGCATCAAATTAAATAAAGCCCGACACCCTTTATTACCGATAGACGAAGCGGTCGCAAATGATATCGAATTGGGCAATGAATTTTCGTCCATCGTCATCACGGGTCCGAATACAGGGGGGAAAACAGTCACGCTGAAAACGCTGGGACTTACGAATATCATGGCTCAGGCAGGTTTGCCAATACCGGCACTTGATGGTTCCGAGGTTGGGATCTTCCGTTCAGTCTATGCCGATATCGGGGATGAACAATCCATTGAACAAAGTCTTAGTACATTCTCCTCCCATATGGTTAACATTGTTGAAATTCTAAATAAGGTGGACGATGAGAGCCTTGTCTTATTCGATGAGCTGGGAGCAGGTACTGATCCACAGGAAGGTGCCGCACTTGCAATCTCCATCCTCGATGAGGTCCATGCTAAAGGGGCAAGAGTGGTGGCGACCACTCACTATCCGGAGCTGAAAGCATATGGGTATAATCGGGAAGGCGTTGTGAATGCAAGCGTTGAGTTTGACGTTGAGACATTGAGCCCGACGTATAAGCTTCTTTTAGGGGTACCGGGCCGAAGTAATGCGTTTGAGATTTCTAAACGACTTGGGTTATCCGAGACCGTCATCCAGCGTGCCAAATCGCATATTGGAACTGACAGCAAAGAAGTCGAAAATATGATTGCTTCATTGGAAGAAAGCAGGCGACAGGGTGAAAGGGAGCGCGAAGAAGCCCATGAACTGCTGAAACAGGCGGAAAAGATGCATAAAGACATGCAAAAGCAGATGATGGAGTACTATGACAAGAAAGATCTGATGTTTGAAAAAGCTCAGCAAAAAGCCGAATCAGTCGTTGAACAAGCGAAAGAGGAAGCAGAGAAAGTCATACGGGAATTACGCAGGATGCAGCAAGAGAAATCTGCTGAAATCAAGGAGCATGAACTGATCCAAGCAAGAAAGCAGCTGGAGGAAGCTGCTCCGTCCCTTCCGAAATCATCCAGACAGAAGAAGAAAACACAAAGCACAAAGCGTGAGCTGAAACCTGGTGATGAAGTCAAGGTATTGAGCTTTGATCAAAAAGGCCATCTTGTGGAAAGGGTTTCCAACAAGGAATGGCAGGTTCAAATGGGGATCATGAAAATGAAAGTGAAAGAATCCGACTTGGAATTCATCCAGACGCAGCAGAAGGTCGAGACGAAGCCTCTTGCGGTTGTAAAGGGGAAGGACTTCCACGTAAACGTCGAATTGGACTTGAGAGGGGAACGTTTCGACAATGCCATCTCGAGGGTCGAAAAGTATATTGATGATGCCCTTCTGGCCGGGTATCCTCAAGTGTCGATCATCCACGGAAAAGGGACAGGTGCCTTAAGGCAGGGTGTACAGGAATATTTAAGGAACCACCGTGCGGTCAAAGGCATCCGGTTCGGAGATGCTGGTGAAGGCGGTACCGGTGTAACGGTCGTAAAGTTTAAATAAGGAAGAATAGGGAGCGGAGTCATGGAGAATTTTTGGGAAAATGAGTACATTCAAACGGCGGGGAACTACAGCGTAGTCATATTATGCCTCATCCTTTTCTTAACCGTATTTGAACTTGTGACCAAATATAAAAATTGGGAAGAAATTAAAAAGGGGAACATGGCGGTGGCGATGGCTACCGGTGGGAAGATATTCGGGATTGCGAATATTTTCCGCTATTCCATTCAACAGCATGAGACGATCCTTTCGACAATCGGATGGGGGGTCTTCGGATTCTTCCTTCTGCTCATCGGCTACTTCATCTACGAGTTCTTGACCCCGAAGTTCAGGATCGACGAAGAAATTGAAAATGATAATCGTGCAGTCGGGTTCATCTCGCTGGTCATTTCAGTCGGTTTATCATTTGTCATTGGCGCAGGGATTTCATAAGGAGAGGTAATATGGAAACATTGGCGAAAGTGTTACTGGTATTATGTGCAGGATTTATTTTGGTCGGCATCATTTATATGATGTTCTTTACCTAAAAGGAAGACTGTCTCAACTGATGAGACAGTCTTCTTTTTTTAGGCAATAAACATTAAGCGAGTAGCTATTGATCCGCGGTCCGGATGCTCGCTTTCCGGGGGGAAGGGCTACCCACTGCAAGCGGAGTCTTGCACGGGATGGGGCGGAAGATTTAAATAGATGGGAATTAAGTCATGGTTGAAATGTAATTCAAATTGTAACTGGTGACCCCATATATTATAATAGGTGAAAGGACTAAATTTTCTAAAAATTCTGGAGGAGGGATTTTTAATGATTAAACCTTGGATTCAAGAGTATCCGGATGAGATACCCGCTGAACTGACATTGCCTGAAAAGCCGCTACACTCATTTTTGACAGAGGCGGCAAAGCTTTACGGTGAGAAATCAGCCATCCACTTCATGGGGAAGGAACTGAACTATACCGAGGTATACGAGTCGGCGTTGAAGTTCGGAAATTATTTAAGGAAGCTCGGAATCGAAAGAGGTGACCGGGTTGCCATCATGCTTCCGAACACACCTCAATCAGTGATCGCTTATTACGGTGTACTTTATGCAGGCGGCGTTGTGGTGCAAACCAATCCACTGTATACAGAGAGAGAAATCGAGTATCAAATGAAGGATTGTGGCGCAAAAGCGATCCTCACCCTGGATATTCTTTACCCACGGGTATCGAAGGTCATGAAAGAAACGAATCTTGAACACATTATTGTAACCGCTATCAAAGAATACCTTCCATTCCCTAAAAACATGCTTTACCCATTCATCCAAAAGAAGCAATACGGAATTGTCGTGAAAGTGGAGCCTTCAGAGCATAATCATTTATTCCAGGACATCATGGCGACTACTTCACCAGAACCTCTCGGGGGCGACTTTGATTTTGAAAACGATATTGCCCTTTTGCAATATACGGGAGGAACGACCGGATTCCCTAAAGGGGTCATGCTCACCCACAAGAATTTGGTGGCGAACGCATCAATGTGCGATGCTTGGCTCTATAAATGCAAGAAAGGGGAAGAGAAGATCCTCGGCATCCTTCCTTTCTTCCATGTGTACGGGATGACTGCAGTCATGATCCTTTCCATCATGCAGGGATATAAAATGATCTTACTTCCAAAATTCGATGTAGAAACAACCTTAAAGACGATCCAAAAACAGAAACCGACCTTGTTCCCGGGTGCACCGACCATTTATATCGGGATATTGAACCATCCGGAGCTGAAGAAGTATGACCTCTCGTCCATCGATTCGTGTTTGAGTGGAAGTGCCCCCCTTCCGGTAGAAGTCCAGCAGAAATTTGAAGAAGTAACAGGAGGGAAACTTGTAGAAGGGTATGGTCTCACGGAATCCTCCCCTGTCACACACGCAAACTTCCTGTGGGATAAAGAAAGGATCAAAGGAAGCATCGGCATTCCATGGCCAAGTACGGATAGTGCCGTCTTTTCACTTGAAACAGGTGAACCGCTCCCGCCGAATGAAATCGGGGAAATAGCCGTGAAGGGCCCGCAAGTGATGAAAGGCTACTGGAATCGTCCGGAAGAAACCGCACAGACGTTAAAGGACGGCTGGTTATTGACTGGGGACTTGGGGTACATGGATGAAAGAGGCTATTTCTATGTGGTGGACCGTAAAAAAGATATGATCATTGCAGGCGGCTTCAATATTTATCCAAGAGAAATAGAAGAAGTGCTTTATGAGCATCCGTCCATCCAGGAAGTGGTCGCAGCTGGCGTCCCGGATCCGTACAGGGGAGAAACGGTGAAGGTGTATGTGGTCCTTAAAGAGGGAGAGTCACTGACGGAAAAGGAACTGGATGAATTCTCAAGGAAATATCTCGCGGCATACAAGGTCCCGCGGATCTATGAATTCAGAAAGGAACTGCCGAAAACCGCGGTCGGAAAGATCTTGCGCAGAGCCCTTGTCGATGAAGAACGCCAAAAAATAGAAGAAGCGAGCAAATTAAGTTAAAATGTGGGGGGAGGCAAATGAGCAAGGCCCCTTTTTTACAATCAAAATGGACAAGCTGCATCCTTGACAACGAAACGCAAACATTTTATTATAAATTTATGAATGACCATTCATTCATATTTTGATAAGGCAGGTCAATTTATTATGAAACGAAATAAACCGAAATACAAACAAATCATTGATGCTGCCGTCGTGGTTATAGCAGAAAATGGATATCATCAGGCGCAGGTTTCAAAAATAGCCAAGCAAGCAGGCGTTGCCGATGGCACCATATATCTTTACTTCAAGAACAAAGAAGACATTTTGATCTCTTTATTCAGGGAAAAAATGGCCATCTTTGTTGAAAAAACAGAAGAAGTGATAGCAGGAAAACAGACGGCTTCAGAGAAATTATTAGTGATGATCGAAAACCACTGCAAGCTTCTGTCAGAAGATCATCATTTAGCGATTGTCACTCAACTGGAGCTCCGTCAGTCCAATAAAGATATCAGGATGAAGATCAACGATGTATTGAAAGGTTATCTTCAATTGGTTGATAAAATATTGATAAGCGGAGTGAAAGCAGGAGATCTCCCGCAAGATCTTGACGTGCGGCTGGCTCGCCAAATGATCTTTGGTACGCTGGATGAGATGGTCACCACGTGGGTCATGAATGATCAGAAGTATGATCTGGTGGCTCAAGTCCCCGCGATACACAAGCTATTACTTCAAGGATGCGACGGTAGGAACACAACTAGTTTAGGAGGATGACATATGGAGAATTTATCATGGGCATTAGAGGGAAAGGTAGCGCATGTCACCATACAGCGGCCGCCTGCAAATGCCCTTGCAAGTGGTCTGATAAGAGAGATCGATGCCATACTTGATGAGCTGGAAGGAAATCCGGAAGTAAGGGTCATCCTGCTGAAGGGTGAAGGACGTTTCTTCTCTGCAGGAGCCGATATCAAAGAATTCACGACGATTGAAACAGGTGAGGAATTCTCCCAGCTTGCAAAGAAAGGACAAGATGTTTTCGAGCGTATGGAGAACTTTTCTAAACCGATCATCGCAGCCATTCACGGTGCTGCTTTAGGTGGCGGCCTTGAGCTGGCGATGGGCTGTCATATCCGTCTCGTCAGTGAGAACGCCAAACTCGGCCTTCCTGAATTACAATTGGGGCTCGTTCCCGGATTTGCGGGGTCACAGCGTTTACCAAAGCTTGTCGGGCGGGCAAAAGCGGCAGAAATGCTTTTAACAAGCGAGCCGATCAGTGGTACGGAAGCAGTCCAGTGGGGGCTTGCCAATAAAGCGTTTCCTGAGGATGAGCTTTTCGAAAGAGCGGATGAAATGGCACAGAAAATCGCGAAGAAGAGTCCTGGTGCCATGAAAGCGGCAATCGAGTTACTCAGCTATACGAAAGATGACCGCTTCTACGAAGGGGTCATGAGAGAGTCTGATCTTTTTGGTGACGTATTCGTATCAGAAGATGCCAAGGAAGGGATCTCGGCTTTCATAGAAAAGAGAGAACCTGACTTTAAAGGCTAGATAATATTCTACTAATATAGTAAAATCTAGATGAGGGTGGCGTGAAAACGGTATCATTTCGTAAGCGCCACCCTTACAAAGGGGCAAAATATTCAAAATCTTTTTAAGGGAAAGAATGTTTTAATTATTAGGAGGGACTAACGAATGAACATCTATGTACTTTTGAAAAGAACGTTTGATACTGAGGAGAAAATTTCGATCCAAAACGGTCAGATTGCAGAAGATGGAGCGGAATTCATTATAAATCCATACGATGAGTATGCCGTTGAGGAAGCCATCCAAGTACGGGATGCTCATGGCGGAGAAGTGACAGTGGTCACTGTCGGTGGCGAAGAAAGCGAAAAGCAGCTTAGAACGGCTTTAGCCATGGGAGCAGACAAAGCTGTGTTGATCAACACGGAAGACGATCTTGATCATGGAGATCAATTCACAACGGCAACCATTCTATCTCAATACTTGAAAGAACAGGAAGTCGATTTGATCCTTGCTGGAAATGTAGCGATCGATGGAGGTTCTGGACAAGTTGGTCCACGTGTTGCAGAACAATTGGATATTCCTTATGTTACGACGATCACGAAGCTTGAAATCGCCGGTGATACCGTGACTGTCACACGTGATGTCGAAGGGGATTCCGAAGTGATTGAAACTTCCCTTCCGTTATTGGTGACTGCACAGCAAGGTTTGAATGAACCTCGTTATCCATCTCTTCCAGGAATCATGAAGGCGAAAAAGAAGCCTCTTGAAGAGTTGGAACTTGATGATTTAGATCTGGATGAAGATGATGTGGAAGCAAAGACGAAAACAATCGAAATCTACCTACCGCCTAAGAAAGAAGCAGGTAAAGTACTTGAAGGCGAGCTGGATGCACAGGTGTCAGAGCTTGTACAACTTCTTCGCAACGAAGCGAAAGTAGTTTGATTCGGAATTAAGTAAGCACTTATCTATTCAGGACAACTAACAATCAGGGGGTATTTAACATGGCAAGAAAAGTATTGGTACTAGGGGAAGTCAGAGACGGATCATTGCGTAATGTTTCTTTCGAAGCGATCGCTGCGGGTAAAACTGTTGCAGAAGGCGGCGAAGTCATCGGTGTTTTAGCCGGTAAAGATGTAAGCGCATTAGGGAATGAAATGATCCAGTACGGTGCAGAAAAAGTGATCGTGGTTGAAAATGATAAGCTTGAACAGTATACTTCGGATGGATACTCACAGGCATTGATGGCTGTCATCGAACAGGAAAAGCCTGAAGCGATCATCTTTGGACATACAGCTTTAGGAAAAGACCTGTCACCAAAGCTTGCAAGCAAGCTGAGCACAGGACTGATCTCGGATGCGACTTCCTTAGAGGAAGCGGGAGGAAACCTTGTTTTCACTCGTCCGATTTACTCTGGTAAGGCATTTGAAAAGAAAATCGTGACTGATGGTTTGATTTTTGCAACCATCCGTCCAAATAATATCGAGCCACTCGAAAAGGATGAATCCCGTTCTGGTGACGTTTCATCCCTATCAGTGGATGTGAAAGACCTTCGCGCCATCATCAAGGATGTAGTCCGTAAAGCAAGCGAAGGCGTTGATCTTTCCGAAGCGAAGGTCATCATCGCCGGCGGACGCGGTGTAAAGAGTGAAGACGGATTCGAACCGTTGAAGGAATTGGCCGATGTTCTTGGAGGTGCGGTTGGTGCATCCCGCGGGGCATGTGATGCAGATTACTGTGATTATTCCCTTCAAATCGGTCAAACTGGTAAAGTGGTAACACCTGATTTATACATCGCGTGTGGAATTTCAGGGGCCATCCAGCATTTAGCCGGTATGTCCAACTCGAAAGTCATCGTGGCAATCAATAAAGATCCAGAAGCAAACATTTTCAATGTTGCTGATTACGGGATCGTTGGTGACCTGTTCGAAGTCGTACCGATGCTGACAGAAGAATTCAAGAAACTTAAAGTGGCTTCTTCCTGATCCAGTTTAACAAATCAGTGATCGGGTAATAGAATGGTACAAGAGAAAGAGGCTGGGACAAAAGTGTTTCAGACACAGTAAAACCCGAACTAATTTGTCTATAGAAAGGCAAATTAGTTCGGGTTTTTAACTATTTGTATAACTGTACGAATAGATTTTACAACTATCTAGCGGTTGATTGGAGTGCAAGACGAAGACTCCTGCGGGAAGAGTAGCTTATGTGAGACCCCGCAGCTCACGAAGTGACGAGGAGGCTCACGGGCTACCCGCGGAAAGCGAAGTCTTGCACGGAAATCATAAGCGGTATTAAAAACAGGAACTGATATTGTTCGTCTTTATTTGTATAGTTCTTAGTTATGTCCCAGCTCTTTTTTTGCAGTGTATATCATTACCGTCAATTTTTTGAGTGGCTGTATAGAACGATTATGTAAGGGTATATTACCAACGAGCAGATTTAATGCATAGCCTTTTTATCGATGATATACTTACATTAGATTGAATGAAATTAGGAGGGCATATACTTATGGCAATCACAAACGCTACTGATCAAAACTTCTCAAGCGAAACAAACTCTGGACTGGTACTGGCAGATTTCTGGGCTCCTTGGTGTGGACCTTGTAAAATGATCGCCCCAGTATTGGAAGAGCTTGATAGCGAAATGGGCGATAAAGTGAAAATCGTTAAAGTCGACGTTGACGAAAACCAAGAAACTGCAGGTAAATACGGGGTTATGAGCATCCCGACGTTAGTCGTCATGAAAGACGGAGAAGTCGTTGACAAAGTCATCGGTTTCCAACCTAAGGAAGCACTTGCTGAATTATTAAACAAACATGCATAATTGAACGTCAATTACCGGGGCTGGTCTACAGTCCTGGTTTTTTTATTGTCTTGACTCCCCGCATCAAGCAGGATCAACAATTATTTGCCATCACCACAACCGGCTTGATCGAATTTTTTAAAAAATCCGTTGACTATGAGAATCATTCTCGATATAATTTAACTGGAATTGAAAATCATTATCATTTAAATAGTCGGGGGTTACTACATATGAGAAAAAGAGAGCTATCCAAGATTTTTGCTGCATTCTTATTAACAGGTTCCGTTCTGGCAGGATGCGGGACAGATGAGAAAACGGAAGGAGATCAAAATAAGACTTCTTCATCAGGGGATTCTGAACAAGTTGAAAAAGAAGAGGAAGCAGAACATGAGGAAGTCGACTTTGCTGCATCATTTGAAGAAGCAAAGACCGAGCTTTCAAAGGCAAAAGAAGATAAGGAAGTCGACTTTGATAAAGTAACATCGATCTATCAAGAAGATTTACAGGAACTTGTCCAAAAACGCGATCAGGAGTTTGAGGATACTGTGGATGAACATATCTCAACAGCCCTTCAGGCTGGAAAAGAAGGTTCGATGGACAAAGTTGTAGTGGCACAGATCTTCGATAAACTGATGCAGAAAGTTTTCTATACGACCATCAAACATGAATTCACTGAAGTAGCGGAAAACTGGGATAATAAAGAAGAAGTGAACGAAGAAATCGAAGAGGCGAAGGAATTCTATGAAATTCTCGAGCCGACTGTTGAAAAGCGCGATCAGGCTTATAGCACCACTATGGTCGATGTCATAAATGGTGGCTTCTCTGAAATGGAGAAGGCTGTTGAAGAAGATGACGAACTTGGATTCCAGCTCGGTAAGCAAGTCGTTGACAAAACATTAATGAAGACGTTCTACCTTGCAGCAGGTGCGCTTCCAAATGGATATGCAATGAAAGCATCCGAAGAAGCAAAGGAAAATCCTGAAGCTGCAAAAGCGGAACAGGCTGAAGGTTGGGCATTCTATCAATCTCTTTCAAGCTACCTATCAAAGAATGCCCCAGAAGAAGCCGAATACATCAACAATCAATTTGATTTACAGACAGATGTGACAACAATCGATCCTGAAGAAGTGAACCATGCATTTGTTCGTGGATTCTCCAAAATCGCCTTGCACGAATACGAAGAGAGCGAAGAGTACTGGGGAGAAGACAAATCGGCCATCACGGCCTTGGAAGGTGCTCTCTTCATTGATCTGATCTCATCAGATATAAGCTCTATACTGGGTGAAGAAGCGTATCAAACGTTATCAACTGATGCTCAAAGCTACTTAGAAGCTGTAAAGTCACAAGACAAAGATAAAGCAGAAGCGCTAAGACCGGACATTGAAAAAATGTTGAATGATGTGATTACGAAAGCGAATAAATAGTCTTTTGGGTTGACCCTGAGCAATTGTGTGAAGTCCCTTCTTCAAATTCATCCGGATTTGAAGGGGGACTTTTAAAACGCAATCGGGTCAACCTTTTTTCGCTTTCTGGATGTACTGATAATGAAAGTGCGTTACAATATAGAATGATTAAAACGCAGGTTACGAGGTGTAAGAATTGAAAATCATTGTTACAGGCGGTGCCGGGTTCATAGGATCTCATTTATCAAGGAAGCTCATCGAAGAGAAGCATGAGCTTCTGATCATTGACAGCTTGCACCCCTATTATTCACCAGAGAGGAAAAAAAGACAGCTATCCTTCGTACAGGAAACGGGACCGGTCACTTTTGTGAAAAAGGATTTATTGGCTGATGAAGATGAACTGAAAAGCCTGTTCCATTCATTTAAAGCAGATTGTGTCGTTCATTTAGCCGCGATACCGGGAGTCTCCCATTCCTTGTCTGTTCCGAACGAATACGTTGATTATGATATAAAAGCAACGATTAATACATTACGGATGGCAGGTGAGAGTGGCACGAAAAAATTCATATTCGCTTCCTCTTCATCTGTTTATGGGAATACCAAACAAGCACCTTCCATGGAAGAAGATGCAAAGGGAGAGGTCGTGTCACCATATGCCGCAGCGAAATTCAGCGCAGAATCATTCTGTAAAGCTTATGCCTCGATCTACGACTTGGACTTGACGATTCTCCGTTTCTTTACCGTCTACGGACCATGGGGAAGACCCGACATGGCCATCTATTCTTTTATAAGCAAACTGATGGCAGATGAGGAAATTCCGATATTTGGAATGGAAAACAAACGGGATTATACGTATATTGATGATATTGTAGATGGAACGTATAAGGCGATCGTGAAGGATGTGACAGGCACATTCAATCTCGGAAATGGCAAACCGGTTTCAATGGAACGCCTCGTGGAAGAACTGAAAAGCCATTTTCCTTCATTGCGATTGCAGGTGACGGATCGAAGACTAGGGGATGTCACATCAACCTGGGCTGATATCGGAGAGGCAAAGAAACTTCTAGGATATAATCCTTCCATCACATTTGCAGAAGGGATAAGGAGAACGGTCCAATGGATGAAAGAACATGAACAGAACAGCTTTTAAAATAGCAAAGAACATGGTGAGGTTCATTCTATTGCTATTCTTTCTTTTCCTGCTTTTCTTTTTTTATGATAAAGAACATATGTCAGAAGCTTTTAAGCAAATACTCTCCCATCCTGTCATGATTGTCGTGATCGTAGGAATCTATTGTCTATCGTTTTTTCTCAAAGGCGTTGCATGGAAATTGTATCTAAATGAAGGGGTAAGGATTTCAAGCTGTATGATCGGCTTGTTTTATAGTTTGTTGTTCAATCATCTGCTTCCTTTAAAAGTGGGTGATGGATTAAGGGTCATGGTGATGAATCAGCGTGAAAAGCAAATCAGTGTCGAGCAGTCGTTTCATTCCGTATTTGTATTGAGGGTGTTGGACACATTGGCTCTTATGGTACTGGTCATCCTTGGCCTTCCCTTCTTTCCGTTTCCCCTCGAGTTACCCGGCATTGTGCCGGTGGCGTTGGTTGGCATCGCCATCATGACGGCTGGAGTCATTCTTGTCGCCGCTTTTCCAGACTTCTTGATGCGCCAATATCACATGCTGAAAGACGCACTTTCTGGAGCGAGGGGATTATTGGTCATAGGGTTGGTTTCGATCAGTTGGATGATGGAAGGTGCCATCCTTTTCGGGGTCGCTGCCATCATAGGAGCCCCCCTTCCCCTGGAAACCTCGATTTGGATCAATAGTGTGACGATCATCGGGCAGTTATTCCAGTTCGCACCCGGAGGATTGGGTACCTATGAATCCGTCATGAGCTTTACCTTGCTATCAGTCGGTGTACCGCTTAGTGAAGGTCTATCCATGGCGATCATCAGTCACGGACTGAAATTTATCTTCTCGTTTATCGTCGGGGGAATTGTAATTGTACGATCACCTGTTTCCTTTGAAAATATGAAACGGTGGGTCAAGTTGAAAGGATGATTAAGATTGAAAAGTGCATCAAAATTTGAAAAGACAGCGGCGAGATGCTGGAATCTCCTGAATGAAGGTAAGCCATTCACCCCTATCTTTGTTGTGGGTACAATGGGAATCTTTCATTTTCCAGAACTTCTACAGGGCGAATGGTTTTCCTTCCTCATCAGCTTGCTGTTCACCTTACCTTTATTTATGCTGTATTTTCACTATGATTTCCCATTGTTCCTGAGAAACTATTTGTGGATTCCAATCGTTGGTTTCCTTCTTTTCTTTGAACCACCCAATCTCGCCCTTTGGGGTCTCGGGATCGGACTTTATTTCTTTTTCACCGTTTTTTTCTGGGGAACATTTTATTATCACCTAAGGATCGGTACGGATTGGTTGAATTTTACAAGGTTCTGGAAGTTGGTCCTGAAAAACAGTGATTCCACAAGCGGAAATGCACAGGAACAGTTACCGAAATTCCTTCTACTATTAGCCGTGTGGAATGGGATGATGACGACGATGTCCATGGGTGAATTCCTCCCGATGACTCACTATTTCATCTTGTACGGGGCGGTATTCGCGCTGGCATTCATCCTGCATCATTTCCTTTTTGACTGGAAACCGGATCAGTACGACTCCTTTACGGATGATCCTGCATCAGAGGAAGCCGTGAATGATAAAGTGGTTGTGATTGTCATTGATGGCATGAGGAAAGAGCGGTTCTATGAAGCAAATACCCCGTTTCTTGATGGACTGAAAGAGAACGGAACCGAATATTTGAACATGGAGACCGTTTATCCTGCACGGACCGTCGTTTGTTTCTCTTCGATGTTCACAGGTACGTATCCAAGGGAGCACGGGATGAAATCCAATATGGTCTGGAAGCTAGGGATCAAGGTGGAAAGCATCTTTGATTCGCTACGCAAAGTAGGGAAGAAAGGGAAGATGCTCGGGATCGCCCATTTGGTCGATTCGTTCGGGGCTGATGTTGAAACGGTGACCGCCGTGATGCATAAAGACAAAGCAGATCGAAATATTATTAATAAAGCTAAAAAAATCATGGATGAACAAGACCCGGATCTTTTCATTGTCCAGCTGATCGGGACAGATCAAATCGGACATAGCAGGGGCGTCCTATATGATGAATATATTGAAAAAATCGAAGAAGCAGATCGTTTAATACAAGAATACGTCGATTGGCTCGAAGCAGAAGGGAAAATGGAAAATACAACCCTCATGATTTGTGCCGATCATGGACAAGCGGATGGGATCGGGGGTCACGGCCACCTGGATGAAGGGGAAAGGTATGTTCCATTCTTCATGGTTGGTCCTGGGATCAAACAAGGTGAAAAAGTCCAGGAGAAAAGAAGCCTGGTCTCCATGGCTCCTACGATTGCGTACTTACTGGGTACCCCGTATCCGAGTCACAGCAGGGGGCCGGTATTGAGCGAGGCGTTAAAGGAGAGTTGGAAGCATCTTGAATAAACAAAAAGTCATCGTATTCATGCCTGCACATAATGAAGAAGAATCGATCGGAAGCGTCATTTCACGGGTGCCCCGCTCTTTCCATCCAGCGGTGGATGTGGAGGTGCTCGTGATCAACGATGGCTCAACGGATTCCACCGTTGAAGTCGCAGAACGCGCAGGTGCCGATCACATCGTAACGTTCAAAGATAATAGGGGTCTGGGTGCTGCAGTCAGGGAAGGCCTGAAGTCGTCTGTTGAACTGGGTGGCGATATCGGGGTCATGATCGATGCTGATGGAGAATACCCCCCAGAACAAATACCGGATCTTTTGCAGCCTATTTTCAGAAGCGAAGCGGACTACACGATGGGGTCCCGCTTTCTTGGCACCATCAATGGGATGAAGATTCACCGGAGATTGGGGAATTATTGCTTTACCGCCCTTCAATCACTGCTACTCGGTAAGTGGATTTATGATGGGCAATCAGGGATGAGGGCTTTCTCAAGACAGGCGATGGAAAGTGCAGAGATCATCCACGATTATAACTATGCACAGGTGCTGACACTGAATCTTGTTCGTAAAGGGTTCAGGGTAAAGGAAGTCCCGATCTTATACCATGTTCGGACAACTGGCCGATCATTTATTAAATTCAAGTCGTATATGTCCTCGGTCCTTCCCGCCATCATAAAAGAAATGAGGAGACCGGTGAAAAAGGTGTATGTAGAGGAACAAGCACATGAACTTCATGTTGAAGAGGGAACAGAGTCTTTTATCAAATAAGGCGATCCCGAATAAATGAACCCTACATAAACGATTTATGGAAAGCAGAAAATAAGTACTCTCATTGGAGTGATGGGGTACTTATTTTTTATTGACAATACGAATGATAATCATTATCATTGAAAGTAGGAGGGAACGAACCATGAAAAAAACGTTTATTACCAGTGTATTGATTACTTTACTATTTAGTATGATTCTTACATCACAGGCATCTGCGTATTCATATGGCGATCCAAGTGAAGAGAAGATAGCCGAGGCTTACAAAGAAATAATCATGAAGCTTGACGAAAACCCTCCGAACTATTCAGAATCCATTGAGATTTATGAAACGGTCCGTGAAGAAGTGGACCAGCATATGGGTAAGGAACCATCAAAGGTCATCCTGGGGAACCTTGAAAATGAAGAAAAAGAACAAGCCATTGAGAACCTGGATGAATTATTGGTCCTCAACATTGCCAGAAGGCTTGAAGGCATTGATAAAAACTTCTCAGAATACGATACTAGTAAGCGATTACTCGCTAAAGGATTTGCTACATATAAAACCTTATCCCCGAAAATTGAAGGGGAGAACCCTGAACTGGATGAGAAGATCCGGGCAGAGTTCGATCAGGCATTAGAGTCTTTGGGCAATCCCGGTTTGTTCGGGGTAGGAACGCAAGAATCCGATCAAGGGGCGTTCAAGGAAAGTAAAGCCTTCATAATGGACTCCCTTCAGGAGGAGTTCAACATCAAGAGCCTTGAAGTGGGGCATTTCTCTGAAAGTGCCACGGAGGAGGACGCTGGCCAAAAGCAAGAGTGGACAGATTTATCGAATTTAAAAAATTGGCTGCCCATCGTCATCATCATCGGCGGTCTTGCAGCGGCCATCCTTTATGCCGTCAGAAAACGCAGATAATCGAACGTTCAGCTAGTAAGGGGGAAATACCGTGGAAATACAAGCTTTGCTGATTACCTTCCGAGAGGTCCTGGAAGCATTATTGATTGTCGGGATCATCACAACATATTTGAAGAAAGTTGATTACGGACAATATACGAAGTTTGTCTGGCTTGGAGCCGGATTAGCCGTTTTAGCCAGTGTCGGAGTGGCGATGCTCTTCCAGGTTGTCTTTACTGGATTCGCAGCCATGGGAAGCGAGATGTATCTCAAGATCGGCATCATGCTTGTATCATCGGTCCTCTTGACGCAGATGGTATTTTGGATGGCGAAACACAGTCGCGATCTTAAGGGGAATATGGAAGGGAAAATGAAACACTTCATATCGACGGGGAATATCGTCGGTATGGTGATCCATTCCTTCCTCGTCGTTCTCCGCGAAGGGGTCGAGACGGTCTTCTTCTTTGCCGCCATCACGGGTGGTGATATCGGTGCCGCCATGCAGGGATGGGGAGCAATTACCGGTGTTGTGATCGGAGCTTTGGTCGCGTATCTATTCTTCAAGGGCACAATGAGAATCTCCTTGAAGAGTTTCTTTAAAGTGACAGGTGCATTCATCATCCTGATCTCAGCAGGACTACTTGTCCAGGCGATTTCGATGATGCAGGATATCGGGATGATCGGAAGTGTGATCCCTCACCTTTACGATCTGACATGGATCTTGCCGGAGCACCCGATCGATTATGCACATTTTCTTCGTGATACCGGAACAGCCCCACTATTATCCGGTGACGTCGGCATCTTCCTGAAGGCATTGTTCGGATATTCTTCCATGCCATCGATTGAAGAAGTGATTGCTTATATAGGTTATTTCGTGGCGATTTACTTCCTTACTTCATCGAAGCCAAAGACGGTGAAAGAAAAAGGTGAGCTTGGCGGCGGAGTAAAGGAACTAAGCCCGCAAACTAAATAAATGGAACGAGTGCCAAACCCCGTTATCCTTTATGATTGAACAACCTTCTTAAAAAGGTGTACACTCATAAAAAAAGGAATCGGTGTTTGGTTCTTTTTTTACCGATTTTCTGAAGATGTAAACGAAGGGTTGAAGGTGAAGTTGGTGAAAGTTGAAAAGTATGTGAGTTGGCCAAACGGTCTCGGAGCAATTGCAGTGCTCTCTGTTTTAATCTTTCAGGTGATCTGGATCCCCTCTTATGCGGCTACATGGGACATGGTCGATTTTGCATTGGGCGTCCTTCACTTCGATATCTATCAAATGCGGCCTCATTTTCCAGGGTATCCGTATTTCATCCTGGGAGGAACAGCCATCCATGTGTTGGTGGATGATCCTGTGCGAGCGCTGACACTTTTTAATATCCTCTTATATGCCAGTAGCATGATCCCACTCTTTCTGTTAGTGAGAAAGGTGGTCCGCCCTTCCTATGCATTGATGGCCATGGCTATCATTTATACAAGCAGTTACACAGTACTCATGGTCCATCAGCCGATGTCCGAAGGGGCTGCCATCGCTGTGATGTGGTGGTATGTATGGAGCCTGATGCTCGCGAATCGAAAATCACATAACGGCTTCCTGATCCTGCCGCTGTTTTTATTCAGTTTGTTGTTAGGGATCAGGTTATCATATCTTGCCCTCGGCACCGGGATCCTGGTTGTGTTTTTCTATAAGTTGAAAAAAGGATCGCTGAAGCCTTCTGAAACACCATTGTATCTTCTGATTGCCGTTCTTTTTCAACTTCTCTGGGTAACCGGCATCAGCCTTTCGGAAGGGGGATACCAAAGCTTCATGCGATTGGCATTCTCCTTTACAAGTGGACACTTCCAGGAATGGGGAGGTGCCATTGGTGCCTCAGAACTCAGCTTATGGGACAGGGTGCTGAAGCTCATCTTCATCAATACGGCATGGACGGGGTGGTTCCATCAATCCGTTCCACTTCTTTTTCTGGTCATCGTCAGTATATTGTTGTTAAGACACACCCGGTTCGGGAATAGTGAGATGAAAGGGCTGCTCCTAGTACTGATGGGTAGTTATTTTATCTGGGCTTTATTTGCGCAAAATGTAGTGAAGCCAAGGCATGCACTACCTTTGATCGGAATCGCCATATTTTTTGCGGCAGCGAAGATGTTTTCAAGAAAACATTCAAGAATCGGATTGATTCTGCTCTGTTGTATCTTGATGGTGCAGGTGACACTCACGGGCAAGTCTTTATATAGTCATTCTTCAGACAGACCGGCTGTCTACCAAATGGCCGACTATCTCGAGAAGCAGGAACAGCCCCTCATCGTGTATACATGGGAAGAGTCTAGGGTGCTCCAGTACCTATCCGTTCCCTATTTGCATAAGAAGGTCCAAACGTATGAAGTGTTTGCCACCGACATCGGTTATTACCCCGACCGTGATATCTATGTGACGGATAAGGTAGTGGAAGGCTTTAAGAGCCAGGGGAAATCGATCGAATCATTCATTAAAGTGCAAAAGAAGTTTCATTCCAGCAAGTTAATCGATCCGGTTTATTATGATCTGACTTTATACAAATGGGAAAATCCAAAGATACAACAAAGAGAGGGGGAAAATGGATGAATCAGAATATCTCGAATAAATTATCGCTGCTTCCAGATCAGCCGGGATGTTACTTGATGAAGGACCGGCAAGGGACAATCATCTATGTTGGGAAAGCAAAGGTGCTGAAAAATCGGGTACGTTCATACTTTACCGGCTCGCATGATGCAAAGACCCAGAGGCTTGTAGGGGAAATAGAAGATTTCGAATACATCATGACGTCATCTGACCTCGAAGCCCTCGTCCTTGAAATGAATCTTATTAAGAAATACGATCCGAAATACAATGTCATGCTGAAGGATGATAAAAGCTACCCGTTCATCAAGCTTACAAATGAACGCCATCCACGCTTGATCACGACCCGAAAGGTCCAGAGGGGGAAGGGAAAATATTTCGGTCCCTATCCGAATGTAGGGGCAGCCAATGAAACAAAAAAACTCCTCGACCGCCTATATCCACTTCGTAAATGTACGACCCTGCCAGATCGGGTCTGTCTGTATTATCACATGGGTCAGTGTCTCGCTCCGTGTGTGAACGAGGTGAGTAAAGATACCTACCGCGAAATGACGGATGAAATCACCAGATTCCTGAATGGTGGGTACAAAGAAATCAAGAAGGAATTGACCGAAAAGATGAACGAGGCTTCCGAAAACCTCGAATTCGAACGCGCCAAGGAATTCAGGGATCAGATCCTCCATATCGAGGCCACCATGGAAAAGCAAAAGATGACCATGACTGATTTTACCGACCGTGATGTGTTCGGGTTTGCCGTCGACAAAGGGTGGATGTGTGTACAGGTCTTCTTTGTAAGGCAAGGAAAACTGATTGAACGGGATGTGTCACTATTTCCACTTTACAATGAGCCTGAAGATGAATTCCTCACCTTCCTGGGGCAATTTTATTCAAAAGCCAACCACTTTAAACCGAGGGAAATCTTCCTTCCCGAAGGAATTGATGAAGAGCTGGCAGCGAATCTGTTAGAGGTGAAGATCACGCAGCCGAAGAGAGGGAAGAAGAAAGAACTCGTGAAACTGGCTGAGAAAAATGCCAAGCAGGCGCTTGATGAAAAATTCGCGTTGATTGAACGCGATGAAGAACGGACCATCAAGGCCATTGAGCGTTTGGGAGAACATATGGGCATTTATACCCCCTTCCGGATCGAAGCATTCGATAACTCCAACATACAGGGATCTGCCCCGGTATCAGCGATGATCGTCTTCATTGACGGAAAGCCAGCAAAGAAAGAATACCGTAAATATAAAATCAAGACAGTCCAAGGACCGGATGATTATGAATCGATGAGGGAAGTAGTTCGTAGAAGATATTCCAGGGTGCTGAAAGATGGACTCCCACTGCCGGACCTCATCATCATTGATGGAGGGAAAGGGCAGATCGAGGCAGCGCGGGATGTGATTGAAAATGAATTGGGACTTGATATCCCCATTGGCGGCTTAGCAAAGGACGACAAACACCAAACGTCCGAACTCCTTTATGGGAACCCGCTGCAAATCGTCCCGCTTGAAAAACGGAGCCAAGAGTTCTATCTGCTGCAACGGATCCAGGACGAGGTCCACCGATTCGCCATCACCTTCCACCGCCAGCTCCGAGGAAAAAGTGCCTTCCAATCCACCCTCGATGAAATCGACGGCATAGGACCAAAACGGAAGAAGCAGCTCCTCAAACATTTCGGTTCAATGAAAAAGATGAAAGAAGCAACCCTCGAAGAATTCCAGGATATTGGAATTCCAGAAGCAGTAGCGAAAGTGTTGCATGAGAAATTGCAGGAATAGATAGAGCCGAAATGCTGCAATCGTATTGCAGACAAAAAAAGAGACAGCTGGCACACGAAAAAAGGTGTCAGCTGTCTCTTTTTTTAGTAAGCCATTCCAGCTGTTGATTGGAGTGGAAGACGAAGACTCCTGCTGGAGAAGCGAGTTAGGTGAGACCTGTCCAGTTCCGGCGGCTAGCCCCTCGAGGTCATAAGCTAAATAGGAAAAAAGGCAAAAAGCGCCTTTTCAGCCTATTCATCTTATGCTTGTCGGGGCTGAACAAGCCGCCTCCGCTTTTCTGCCCACAGGAGCGCAGCGACGAGGAGGCTCACCAACCGCCCGCGGAAAGCGAAGTCTTCCACGGAAATCAACAGCGGCATTCAAAAGTGTTAAACTAGCTTGCTGAAAAAATCCTTAAAAAAACTCATTGCTTCCATTTTTTTCGTGTGCTATAATTATCGATAATTTAAAACATTATCACTTTCAATAGTGGTGATAGAGGTGCGAGCTTCAAGAGTACAGACAAAGAGGAGTATGGGCTCCGACGAGATGTCTGGAAAGGGGAGATTCGCCGAAGTGGTTTCAGGCTCATACTGAATCCGCTGGTCCTGTGTTTAAGAAATGCAGGATTGTCAAGATGAATCAATCTTGGAGAGCTATCTCACAATGCCGATGAACGATTAAGTATTTCTTACTCTAAGTTCATAAAGCAATGAGATCTCCATCTCATTGCTTTTTTTATTATCAGGCATGGGTCTGAAGGTGGATGAATGTCATCCATCATGCAGCGGGAAATTGTGCAGTAGTCAGATGATTCTCTTCAGAAAATAAGGTTCCATTTCTACACTCAAAGAGAAAGAAGGAGAAGCTGTGAGTATTATCGTTCAGAAATTCGGTGGAACGTCAGTTGGTTCTGTTGAAAGAATTCGAAATGTTGCGTCAAGGATCGTGGAAGAGAAGAATCGGGGGAACGACGTAGTCGTTGTCGTCTCTGCAATGGGAAAGACAACCGATACGCTGGTCGGACTTGCGAGGGAAATCACTTCCCACCCAAGTAAAAGAGAAATGGATATGCTGTTATCCACCGGAGAACAAGTGACGATTTCCCTTTTGACGATGGCACTGATCCAAGCGGGGCAGGAGGCCATATCCTATACTGGCTGGCAGGCCGGGATTGAAACGGAATCAGTCCATAGCAATGCGCGCATCACAAACATCCATACCGAGAAAATGACCGCCCAGCTTCAAAGTGGAAAAGTGGTCATCGTAGCCGGTTTCCAAGGGATGACGGCATCAGGTGAAATCACGACGCTTGGAAGAGGGGGCTCCGATACAACGGCAGTGGCAATCGCAGCTGCATTGAAAGCAGACCGATGTGATATCTATACCGATGTGGATGGAGTGTATACATCGGACCCACGATATATAGAAGGAGCCAGGAAATTGCCTTCGATTTCCTATGATGAGATGCTCGAGCTTGCCAATCTGGGAGCGGGTGTCCTTCATCCGCGCGCAGTTGAATTTGCAAAAAATTATCAGATCCCACTGGAAGTGAGATCAAGTCTTGAAAAAGTGGAAGGTACGTACATTGAGGAGGAAGCCAGCATGGAACAGAATTTAGTGGTAAGAGGTGTCGCATTTGAGGATGAAATCGTACGGGTGACCGTCTTTGGGCTCGGCAATGCATTGACAGGGCTATCATCCGTGTTCACGACACTCGCAAAAAATCAATTGAACGTCGACATCATCATCCAAAGTCAAACAGACCGCCATACAACAAACTTATCTTTTTCCATCAAGGAACAGGATTTGGATGAAGCCCTTTCGGTGCTTGAGAAGCATCAGAATGAATTGGGCTTCACCCATATCGAGCATGAAAGGGATCTTGCCAAGGTTTCGATCGTCGGTTCCGGAATGATCTCAAACCCTGGGGTGGCAGCAGAAATGTTCGAAGTCCTCGCTGGGAATGACATCATTGTCAAAATGGTCAGCACCTCTGAAATCAAGGTGTCTGCAGTGGTCGATCAGAAGAATATGCAAAAAGCAGCAGGGGTCCTGCACACAGCCTTCAATCTCGATGCTGTCCAGGTAGAAGTGACGTCATAATTATAAAAGGGTTGACTCTTATGAAGGAGTCAACCCTTTTCTATGCGATGGTTATTCAACTTTATCTTTATCATCCCAGCGAGCGGTGATTTTCACATATTTTGAACGTTTATGTATCTCGTCTGCAGCTTCGGTGATGCATTTTTTCTGAAGCTGTAATTGTTCTGCAAGGAAACCGGCTTCCAGTTTAAACGAAGCGTCGGTTTTCATCGATAAGCGCCTTTCGACCAGTGGACCACGTAATTCAAAGGTCATCTCATTTTTCTTCTGTTCCGTTACGGACAGTCTCCCCCAACCCGCTTCATCAAAGAAAGATGTGCACTCATCCATTGATTGAAGGGTGAATTTCCGCGAGAGCTGCTTTCCTCCCCAGTATAAGATCTCAGGTGTATGCTTTCCCAAAACTTCCGGGAGCAGGATATCTCTTATCAATTCGTATCCAAAGATTGGAACGTCCGGTTCGTAAATTTCTTCATTTTTCTGTTCCAAGTAAATCCCCTCTTTCTATAAAACTATTATATACATCCCAATGAGAATTATCATCCCATACTTGTGAAAAAGGAAGATGGGATATTTTGGTGATATAATATTTTTTATAATTTATTAGAATTTTCTAACTATTAAACCTACTGGCTGAACGTTTTTTAATGTTATCTTTCAATTGAAAATATTTTTGCGATATTGTCGAAATAATGTATCCGTTTTCTTGACGCTTCCTCTTTAGGGGAGTAAAATGAGACTTGTCACATAATTGTTACAACATAAAATATGGATCGTTGGCTAATGAGCTTTCAGCTTAGAAAACGACCTCATATTTTATGATTAAGGGGGGTAAATCATGGCTGGAAATCGAGAATTTAATTATCGTAGGCTTCATTCATTACTAGGTGTTATTCCAGTTGGATTATTTTTAACTCAACATTTAGTCGTGAACCATTTTGCTACAGGCGGGGAAGAATCTTTCAATCAAGCGGCACATTTCATGGAAAGTCTGCCTTTCCGTTATTTCCTTGAAATCTTCATCATCTTCCTACCATTGTATTTCCATGCAATTTACGGGATTTACATTGCGTTCACGTCAAAGAATAACGCGTCTAGATTCGGCTACTTCCGTAACTGGATGTTCCTGCTTCAGCGTGTCTCAGGGGTAATCACGTTTATCTTTGTTACATGGCATGTCTGGGAAACAAGGGTAGCTGCAGCGTTCGGAGCCGAAGTCAATTTTCAAATGATGGAGAATATCCTATCGAATCCACTGATGCTTGCATTCTATGTAATCGGTGTGCTTTCAACGATTTTCCACTTTGCTAATGGCTTATGGTCATTCTGTGTGAGCTGGGGGATTACCGTTTCACCTCGTTCTCAATTAATCGCTACATATGTTACGATCGGAATTTTTGTAGCATTGTCAGTTGTAGGTTTGCGCGCAATCTTCGCATTTGTATAAGAAAATCAATTATAGAAGTCTGATAGAAATCAGTTGGCAACTTTGCAGGAAAAGGAGTGAGTCACGATGAGTAAAGGCAAAATCATTGTAGTCGGCGGTGGATTGGCCGGCTTGATGGCCACAATCAAAGCAGCAGAAGTAGGAACGGAAGTGGATTTATTCTCACTTGTACCCGTAAAACGTTCTCACTCTGTATGTGCTCAAGGTGGTATTAATGGAGCCGTAAATACAAAAGGGGAAGGGGATTCTCCTTGGGAACACTTTGACGATACAGTATATGGAGGGGATTTCCTCGCGAATCAGCCTCCTGTTAAAGCGATGACAGAAGCAGCACCTGGAATCATCCACTTGCTGGATCGTATGGGAGTCATGTTCAACCGGACGCCGGAAGGATTGCTTGATTTCCGTCGCTTTGGCGGAACACAGCATCACCGTACTGCATTTGCCGGTGCAACGACTGGACAGCAGCTTCTTTATGCATTGGACGAGCAGGTCCGTCGCCATGAAGTGGCAGGTCTAGTAAACAAGTTTGAAGGATGGGAATTCCTTGGCGTGGTTGTCGATGACGATGGCGCTGCACGCGGGATCGTTGCCCAAGACCTTAAAACGATGGAAATCAAATCATTTGCAGCCGACGCTGTGATCATGGCGACTGGTGGACCGGGGATCATCTTCGGTAAGTCCACGAACTCGGTCATCAACACTGGGTCAGCCGCTTCGATCGTTTACCAGCAAGGTGCATATTATGCAAACGGTGAGTTCATCCAAATTCACCCGACAGCCATCCCTGGTGATGACAAGCTTCGCCTCATGAGTGAATCTGCACGTGGTGAAGGCGGACGTGTATGGACATATAAAGACGGTAAGCCTTGGTATTTCCTTGAAGAGAAATATCCGGCATACGGAAACCTTGTACCGCGTGATATCGCGACACGTGAAATCTTCGATGTTTGCGTCAATCAAAAGCTCGGTATTAATGGAGAAAACATGGTTTACCTTGATCTTTCCCATAAAGATTCCAAGGAACTGGATGTCAAGCTTGGTGGAATCATCGAAATCTATGAGAAATTCATGGGTGATGACCCACGTAAAGTACCAATGAAGATCTTCCCTGCCGTTCACTATTCAATGGGTGGACTATGGGTCGATTACGATCAAATGACGAATATCCCGGGTCTATTCGCTGCAGGGGAATGTGATTATTCACAGCACGGCGCGAACCGACTTGGTGCCAATTCATTGCTTTCAGCCATCTACGGCGGTATGGTAGCAGGACCGAATGCGGTGAAGTATATCCAAGGGCTTGAAAAGTCAGTTGAAAGCATTCCTTCTTCCGTATTCGAGCGCCATGTGAAGCAAGAAGAGGAAAAGTGGAACGAAATCATGTCCATGAATGGAACCGAAAATGCGTACGTCCTCCACAAAGAGCTTGGTGAATGGATGACCGATAACGTAACGGTTGTACGTCATAATGATAAATTGAAAGAAACAGACGCCAAGATTGTCGAGCTTATGGAACGCTACAAAAATATCAATATCAATGATACGGCTAAATGGAGCAACCAAGGTGCAACGTTCACACGTCAACTTTGGAACATGCTTCAGCTTGCCCGAGTCATCACAATCGGGGCACTCAACCGTAACGAAAGCCGCGGTGCACACTATAAGCCGGAATTCCCTGAGCGTAATGACGAAGAATTCCTTAAAACGACGATGGCAAAATATAATGCCACAACGAATTCACCTGAATTCCACTATGAAGAAGTCGATACAAGCATGATCGCACCTCGTAAGCGCGACTATTCTAAGAGTAAAGGGGGAAGTAAGTGATGAGTGAAAACAAGAAAGTCCGTTTTATCATTACTCGTCAAGACGGCCCTGAAGCAGCTTCTTACCAAGAAGAATTTGAACTCGCTTATCGTCCGAACATGAACGTGATTTCCGCCCTTATGGAAATCCGCCGTAATCCGGTCAATGCGAAAGGGGAAGCAACTACCCCGATCAACTGGGACATGAACTGCCTAGAAGAAGTTTGCGGAGCATGTTCGATGGTCATCAACGGAAAACCTAGACAATCATGTACAGCCCTAGTCGATCAGCTGGAGCAGCCGATCCGATTGGCTCCGATGAAGACATTCCCGGTTGTGCGCGACTTGCAGGTCGACCGAAGCCGCATGTTCGACAGCTTGAAAAAAGTGAAGGCATGGATCCCGATCGACGGGACATACGACCTTGGTCCTGGACCACGTATGCCGGAGAAAAAGCGTCAATGGGCATACGAATTATCCAAATGCATGACGTGTGGAGTTTGTTTGGAGGCTTGTCCGAATGTAAACAGTAAATCTGATTTCATCGGTCCTGCACCGCTTTCCCAAGTCCGTCTGTTCAATGCTCACCCAACAGGTGCCATGAACAAAGACGAGCGTCTGGAGTCCATCATGGGTGACGGAGGCCTTGCCAACTGCGGTAACTCTCAAAACTGCGTACAATCTTGTCCGAAGGGAATCCCTTTGACAACATCCATCGCAGCACTGAACCGCGAAACATCTTTCCAAATGTTCAAAAACTTCTTCGGAAGCGACCATATGGTAGACTAATGACTTTAAAAAGCACTTTCCTTTGGGGAAGTGCTTTTTTTGGGTGTGGGAGTCGTTAGTAAGCAGCGTCCAAGTTGAGCTGATGGGAAGGTGGGAGTGATGAGGTTGTTCCTTATTTTCCCAAGTGACGGGATAATTCTTGAAACTGAAAGATTTATGGTTAAAAGCGAAAGATTTTTGCCCCAAACGAAAAGATTATTGAACCAGACTCGAAGATTATCCTCCATAACCGAAAGATTCCCTTCGATCAATATAAAATGGACAATCAATCCTGCTCAATAAACCTTGATTTACCTTCAGTCGTCCACCATCTAAATAAATCTGTAGATCGTTCCAAATTATTTTATAGGTAACAATCAATCATTTGCTTCAAGCACACATGAAAAACCTGGATTCAATAGCAGAGTCCGCCCCAAGTCCAAGTTTTTGAGCCGAAACGGTTCCTAAATGGAGCCAAAACGATTATAATAAACAGAAAAGAATGAACATTCATTCATTTTAAATTACCGATAAGGAGGCGCCATTTTGAAACACATTACATACATTAAAGATATAGACACATGGCAAAAAGAATTTCATTTCTCCATCGATGTAAAGGTTCGTTTTTCCGAGACGGATATGTTTGGACATTTGAATAACACCATTCCATTTACATATTTCGAGGAAGCGAGAACCGACTTTTTTAAATACAAAGGATTTATGCAGGATTGGGTAGCGCCTGATCATGACACGATTCCGGTTGTAGCAGATCTGCAGTGTGACTTTCTGAGGCAAGTATACTTTGGCGAACGCTTAAAGGTTTATGTCAAGGCAGCAACCGTAGGAAATTCATCAGTCGATCTGCATTATATGGGCGTAAATGAAAAGCAAGATGTCTGCTTCGTTGGTAGAGGGACGATGGTACAGATTTCGCGTAAAACGGGAAAAGGTGTTCCTTGGACAGAAGAGATGAGAGGGAAGTTTGACAGTCCATCCGTCATGTCCTCCTCATCATGAATCGTGTGTGAATGAATCGCAGCCTATTTTCATAATTTCCTTCTTCTCTAAGTCACTCTAAACCGACCCTTCACATATGATATTCTGACGACCAACAATACCCATCCCCGCGGTTTAAAGCTGGCGAAGGCAAGGAGGGTTACCATAATTGAAGGACAATGATTTTACACACAAACCGTTGCTCACAAAGAGAGAAAAAGAAGTATTCGAACTGTTAGTCCAAGATAAAACAACAAAAGAAATAGCTGGTGATTTATTTATCAGTGAAAAGACAGTTCGGAATCATATTTCCAACGCCATGCAAAAGCTTGGAGTGAAGGGGCGATCTCAGGCAGTTGTAGAGCTTCTTCGCATGGGGGAACTCAAGCTTTAACAGTAAGGGACTGATTCTTATGCACAATTAGCCGGGTTAACCGTTTATTGTACAAATGGGAGTCAGTCCCTTTTAGTTTTACCCGTTAGTTGAAACTGAAATAATTCAGGACTTTTCTTGAAATTTATCTAAAAAAAAGAGAAAATGCTAGTAGGCAAACCCGGCGGCTGTCACGCTCATTTGCCGGGGAAAAATGTTACTTACTCGAGTTCTAGAAGCCAAAAGGAGAATCATGAATGAATAAAGAAGAAGTCCAGCTTGCCGATGAGCAGGTTGTAGCAGATATTGAAAAAGACTTAAGATACATATCCTCCATCATTAAACAAAAAGGACGGGAAATCCTGAGTCAATACACTCTGACCCCTCCTCAGTTCATCGCACTTCAATGGTTGTTTGAATACGGTGACATGACGATCGGTGATCTTTCGAATAAAATGTATCTTGCATGCAGTACGACAACCGACCTTGTTGACCGCATGGAAAAGAATGAACTGGTCGAAAGAGTGAAGGATGAGAATGACAGACGGGTCGTCCGGATTCATATGTTAAAAGAGGGCGAAAGAATCATTGAAGAAGTGATTGAAAAGAGGCAGAATTATCTTCAAAGTGTCCTAGAAGACTTTTCTGAAGACGAAGTGCTCGTCTTAAAAAAGAATCTAGCGAAGCTGCATCAAGAAATGAAACCAGAGTGAGGGAATAAAGTGATTCAACCAATAGGCGTCATCGATTCAGGTGTTGGCGGTTTGACGGTGGCGAAAGAGGTCATGCGTCAATTGCCGAAAGAAACGATCTATTATCTTGGAGATACAGCCAGATGTCCTTATGGACCGCGATCTGCAGAAGAAGTGAAGAAGTTTACATGGCAGATGACGGATTATCTGCTTCAGTATGATATCAAAATGCTCATCATCGCATGCAACACGGCGACCGCGGTCGTGCTTGACGAAATCCAGACGCACCTGGATATCCCGGTCATCGGTGTCATCCACCCTGGGGCGAGGGCAGCGATCAAGCATACGTATAATAAAAAGATCGGGGTACTGGGTACGGTCGGGACGATCAACAGTGGAGCATATGAAGAAGCACTTCATTCACTGCACGGTAGCCTCGAGGTGAGTCCTCTGGCTTGCCCGAAGTTCGTGCCGTTAGTAGAGAGCGGGGAATACAATAGTCCGACAGCGGATTCAATCGTGAAAGAGACGCTCTCGGGATTGAAGGATACAGACATCGATACACTGATCTTAGGCTGTACACACTACCCTTTATTGCAGAAGAAGATACAGGCGTTTATGGGGGGACAGGTGAGCGTCATCAGTTCAGGAGATGAAACGGCCAGGGAAATCAGTACAATACTGGATTATTACAATCTTCTATACCGAGGGAAGAAAGTGCCTCAGCACCGTTTCTTTACGACCGGCTCATCCCTTTTGTTTTCACAAATCGCCACTGATTGGCTCAATATAGGAACCGTCAGCGCTGAAACCATCCGGCTTTAAGACATTCGTGTCTCAAGCCGGATGGTTTTTTATGTGCGGAGACAGATTTAATGAAGCGTATAAACGAATTGAGTGTTTGATTGTAGATGGATGCTTTGTATCGATCCAAAATGGAATTGCAGAAAATAATCCAAGATTCCATCCAAGGATGCAACCTCTTAAAAAAGTTTGTCTCCTTTTCTGAAAAGTTTCGGTCTATTTCAGGAAGGGGGCTCGTATATATGTAGTACAAACTGTCTTTTAGGAGGTTTCGCGATGTCAAAAAAAGCGAAAGTGTCAATTGCTGTAACGGTGTTAGCATCTTCAGTATATCTTTCTGGTTGCGGGCTGTTAAGTTTCGGGGATAAAGAAAAAATCGATCCGCCACAGGATGTATCTTACTTAAAAGAGGGTGAGAAAGTAGATACTGCCGCTAGTAAAGAGGGAGAAGGAAAGGATACGGCAAGCAAAGAGGAAGCCGCTGAAAAAACGGTGATGACAGAGCTCTACTTGATTGATAAAAATGGATATGTTGTTTCGCAATCATTGCCTCTACCGAATAATGAAAGTGTCGCCAAACAGGCACTGGAATACCTGGTGGTGAATGGACCGGTCCAAAACATTTTGCCGAATGGCTTCAGGGGAGTCCTTCCTGCGGATACCCAGGTGACAGTGAATATCAAGGATGGGAAGGCCATTGCTGACTTTTCACCGGAATTCAATAATTACCAGCCTGAGGATGAACAAAAAATCCTTCAGTCGGTCACATGGACACTGACACAGTTTGATTCAGTTGAAAAGGTCGAGCTTCGCGTGAACGGCTACCCGCTGACGGAAATGCCTGTTAACGGTACACCGATCGATGAATCCGGATTATCCAGGAAAATGGGGATCAATGTCGATACTAGCGGTGTGGCCGATCCGACGAGTACGAAACCGGTGACGGTCTATTACGTGGCGCAGACCGATTCACAATCATACTATGTACCGGTAACAAAGCGGGTAAGTTCCAACGAATCTGATGAAGTAAAAGCGGTCGTCCAGGAACTTATTGAAGGGCCGGGATATGGTTCATCTCTCGCAAGCGACTTTACCGGAGCTGCACTCCTGGATGATCCTTCGTTGAAAGATGGGACGGTCACTCTTAACTTCAATGAAGCGGTATATGGAAGCATTGAAGAGAAAGTCGTTTCAGAGCATATGCTGAATACACTCGTCCTTTCACTGACTGAGCAAAAAGGGGTTAAAGGCGTATCTGTACTCGTGAATGGAGAGGCGACTACCGTCAGCAAGGATGGCGAGCAGGTGACCGAACCAGTGACCCGTCCAGAAAATGTGAATGCAATTAGTTTTTAAATGATCATTTTTTGATATACTATTATAGAACAAAGAAAGAGGTGGGCTAATGCCACCTCTTCTCTTTTTTGAGAAGAACTTTTACATATGAATGGAAATCGAGCAGTACAGGAGGATCAACAATGAGAGCTGATGGAAGAGAAAAGAATCAACTGAGAGATGTAAAAATGGAAACAGGATATGTCATGCACCCTGAAGGGTCTGTTTTGATCACGGTTGGCAATACAAAGGTGATCTGCAATGCAAGCATTGAAGATCGCGTTCCCCCGTTCATGAGGAACAGTGGAAAAGGCTGGATCACTGCTGAGTATTCCATGCTCCCGCGAGCGACGGAAACAAGGAATATCCGTGAATCATCAAAAGGGAAGGTTTCAGGAAGAACGATGGAAATCCAGCGTTTGATCGGACGTGCCTTAAGGGCAGTCGTTGATCTTGACGCCATCGGGGAGCGCACGATCTGGATCGATTGTGATGTGATCCAGGCGGATGGCGGAACACGGACTGCGTCCATTACCGGTGCCTTTGTTGCCATGGCACTCGCGCTAGGTAAATTACAAGATAATAAAAAGATATCTTCTTTCCCTCTAAAAAGTTATTTAGCCGCAACAAGCGTAGGAATTGTAGAGGAGCATGGAGCGGTACTTGACCTAAATTATATCGAGGACAGTCAAGCGATGGTCGATATGAACATCATCATGACAGGTGAAGGGGAATTTGTTGAGCTACAGGGTACAGGGGAAGAAGCAACTTTCACCATGAACCAATTGAACGAATTGCTTGCACTGGGCCAAGATGGAATTCAGCAACTATTCGAAATGCAAAAGAGTGCCCTTGGTGAACTGGCACAAAGAATGCAGTGAGGGGAGAGATCAGGGCATGGAAAAACGTGTGATCATCGCCACCAAAAATAAGGGAAAAGCGAAAGAATTTGAAAATATGTTTGCGCCATTCGGTTATGAGGTACAAACACTACTAGACCTCCCTCATATCGAGGATGTCGAGGAGACGGGTACGACATTTGAGGAGAATGCGATACTGAAGGCGGAGACTGTGGCGAAGGAATTGGATGCGCTCGTAATCGCTGATGATTCAGGACTATCGATTGATGCACTGGAAGGACGTCCTGGCGTCTATTCTGCCCGGTATGCAGGGGAAGAGAAGAATGACGAGGCAAATATGGACAAGGTGCTTGAGGAATTGAAGGATGTCCCAGGAGGTGACCGAAGTGCAAGATTTCACTGTGTCCTTGCGATTGCCGGTCCAGGGATTGAAACGAGAACGGTCCATGGTACATGCGAAGGGGAGATCCTCCAGGAAAGACGCGGAACAAAAGGATTTGGTTATGATCCGATTTTCTTTGTCCCATCTTTAGGAAAAACAATGGCGGAACTTTCTCCTGAAGAAAAGAGTAGCATCAGCCACCGAGGAAATGCCCTGAAGAAGCTGAGGGCAGAGATCAACGATTTTGTATAAAGGGTGATTAAATAATGAAGCTTTTGGTTGTAAGTGACAGCCACGGATCGAAAGAAGAAATTCAAGGACTGGCTGAAAAATACAATGGAAAAGTGGATGCAATGATTCATTGTGGAGATTCAGAACTGAGTGCCGATGATGGGGCACTATCCCGTTATCTTGCTGTCCGGGGGAACTGTGACATGGATGCACGTTTTCCTGAGGATCTGATTGAAGAAGTGGAAGGACAGACCATTTTCGTCACTCACGGACATTTGTACGGGATCAAGATGTCCTTGATGAAGCTTCGCTATAAAGCGGAAGAGACCGGTGCGAAGTTTGTCTTCTTCGGGCATTCCCATACGCTCGGAGCGGAGATGGTGAACGGCACATTGTTCTTGAATCCAGGAAGCATCCTGCTGCCGCGTGGAAGGCAGGAAAGGACCTATGCACTGGTTGAAGCCCATCAAGACGTGGTCAGGGTGCAGTTTTTGACTCATGAACATGACGTAGTGGAAGAACAGGAATTTAGTGTTTGATCTTGAGTTTTTCCTAGAAAGAACTCTCTTTATATTAAGAGGGTTCTTTTTCTTTTCTTCCCGGTATGAAAAGGATATAATGAATAGGTAAAGAGCAATGGATGGGCGAACATAAAAAACAAAAAACTTTTTTTGAAAATGTATTGACTTCTATATGCTATGTGAATATAATAAATATTGTCCTTGAAAAACGGACCACATAAAACTGAATTGTCCCAGTAGCTCAGCAGGATAGAGCAACGGCCTTCTAAGCCGTCGGTCGGGAGTTCGAATCTCTCCTGGGACGCCACTATCATTACATACATACCTTGATATCAGGGTTTTGACAAGCAGGGGATACTGACACAGTAAGCTGTGAGGGTATCCTTTTTTTATCCCAATTACCGCTTGATAACTTTTAAACGATGAGTTATCCTGATGTATAGAATGTGTCCCAGTAGCTCAGCAGGATAGAGCAACAGTTTCCTAAACTGTAGGTCGGGAGTTCGAATCTCTTCTGGGACGCCATTAACTCTACATACACAAAAGTCTGCCGGTTGGCGGGCTTTTTTTTATTATGCAAAAGTCTCGTCTGCTTATTTTTGTTTTCTCCAATTTCACATGCTACACTATTACCATCTTTAATACGTATAGGCGGGTACAAAACATGACAAAGAAAAACAATGAGGGGAAAGGAAAGGTCCTGCAGTTTCCCGGATTGAAGGAACGGCTTCTTGAAAAGGGTGTCCAGGCACTAGAAAGCGGGGATATCCAGGAATCAGCCGACCTTTTGACCCAGGCGTATGAAATGGAACCGGACAATCCTGACATCAATACAGCGTTGGTGCTGGCCCTTTATGAAAATAAAAAATATGATGAAGCAAAAGTGATTTGCAAAGAAATGCTTCTTGAAGGAATCGGGGACTATTTCGAGGTGGTTGATATGTACCTGATGATCCTCATTCAGCTTCATCAACATCAAGAAGTGATCGATACGCTGCACGCCCTTTTTGACGAAAAAGAAGTGCCGTTTGAGAAGGAAGAACATTTCAAGAAACTGCTTCAATTCAGTGAAAAAGTAAGGGATGGCAAAGAGCCGGATAGCGAAGTGAAAGAAGATACTGAAATTCCAGTCACCACCATCCTGAAAGATAAGAGCTTGGAGGAACAGACCTTGATCACGGCACAGCTCGTGAATCAGAATATCCGTCCTTACCTGCATGAGCTCCTTTCTTATTTAGGGAAAGGGGATTCCCACCCATTTCTACAATCCATGATCCTGAATGTTTTACGGGAACATGGATATGATAAAGAAGTTTCAATCAATAAATTGAATGAAGAAGTGAAAGTCATCCCATCCTCACTGCAGGATGTGTTTGAATCGGATACGTTCAAAAGGGTATCGGAGGAACTGGAAGAATTACTGTCCCAACGGAATCCGACTTTGTATCAACACGCCCATGAATTAGTGAAAAGGCATTGTTTTCTCCTATATCCATTGGAACTTCAAGGGAAACCGGAAGATCTTGCGGTGGTTTATGGAAGCTATTCAGCGGAAATGTTTGCAGATTCCATCCTTTGGGAAGAACTGAATGGGGAAATAGAAAAATCCGCTGAATGCCACAGCTTGATGGAACAGCTCCGTGAGCTAGAGGAAATTTCTTCTCCCATAATTTGAAGGCTCTCTGTTGAAAGAATCGGGCTGTATGTTATAATGTAATGGTTGCAATAGATTAGATTTTTATATATTTACGATGATAGTGCTAGATTCATACAGAGGACTATCTACTACTATGCGTAAAAAATTAGAATCAAATATAGATTGTTGGAGGGAACAGTATGTCTGCAAAATGGGAAAAGCAAGAAGGTAACCAAGGAGTACTTACAATCGAAGTAGAAGCTGCGAAAGTAAACGAAGGTTTAGACGCTGCGTTCAAAAAGGTTGTTAAGCAAGTGAATGTACCAGGATTCCGTAAAGGTAAAATGCCTCGCGGTATGTTCGAAAAACGCTTCGGTGTAGAATCTCTTTATCAAGATGCATTAGACTTCATCTTACCTGAAGCTTATGCTCAAGCGATTGAAGAAACTGGCATCGAGCCAATCGATCGTCCTGAAATCGATGTTGAGCAAATGGAAAAAGGCAAAGACTTGATCTTCACTGCGAAAGTACAAGTGAAGCCTGAAGTTAAACTTGGGGACTACAAAGGTCTTGAAGTAGAAAAAATGGATACGGAAGTAACTGCTGAAGATGTTGAAGCTGAACTTACTTCACTTCAAGAAAAACAAGCTGAGCTTGTTGTGAAAGAAGACGGTAAAGCTGAAGAAGGCGACACAGTGACAATGGATTTCGAAGGATTCGTTGACGGTGAAGCATTCGAAGGTGGACAAGCTGAAAACTATTCTCTAGAACTTGGTTCTGGACAATTCATCCCAGGATTCGAAGAGCAATTAGTTGGAGCGGCTGCTGGTGAAGAGAAGGATGTTGAAGTAACATTCCCTGAAGAGTACCATGCTGCTGAGCTTGCAGGAAAAGCTGCAACATTCAAAGTGAAAATCCACGAAATCAAAACAAAAGAACTTCCAGCTCTAGACGATGAGTTCGCGAAAGATGCTGATGAAGAAGTTGAAACTTTAGCAGAGCTTAAAGAAAAAATCGAAAAGCGCCTTCAAGAATCCAAGAAGAACGAAGCTGAAACAGCTGTTCGCGAAGCGCTAGTAGAAAAAGCTTCTGAAAACGCTGAAGTTGAAATCCCAGAAGTAATGGTAAACAGCGAAGTGGACCGCATGATGCAAGAATTCGGTCAACGCCTTCAAATGCAAGGTATGAACCTTGACCTATACTTCCAATTCTCTGGTCAAACAGAAGAAGATCTTCGCGGTCAAATGACAGAAGATGCTGGCAAGCGTGTACGCACGAACTTGACTCTTGAAGCGATCGCTGCAGCTGAAAACCTTGAAGTGACTGATGCTGAAGCAGAAGAAGAAGTAAACAAAATGGCTGAGCAGTACAACATGTCAGCTGACAACATCAAGCAAGCCCTAGGCGGACTTGATACACTTAAAGCAGACCTTAAAGTACGCAAAGCTTTAGAATTTCTTGTTGATAACAGCAAAGAAGCATAATAACACCAAATAACAAAACAAGGCGCGATTCGCGCCTTGTTTTGTACAATTAAAAGAATTCTAATTGATTCAAACTAACATTGTTTGATGTTTTGTATGTTTTAAGTGAATGGTTACTGTTCCAGCTTTTGATTGGAGTGCAAGACGAAGACTCCTGCGGGAAAAGTGGCCAATGTGAGACCCCGCAGGCGAAGCCGAGGAGGCTCACGGGTCACCCGCGGAAAGCGAAGTCTTGCACGGAAATCAAAAGCGGTATTAAAAGTACAAACTAACTTTTAATGATTTTCCAACCATATAAAAGAATAATAACCCTAAAAGTTGGATAAACCTTAATAGCAGGGGTTAATTTTCAAAAAACAAAACTTGCAGCGATTCTTCACACACCATACCTAAAAAACATTTAAGTAAAATATTTGCTAAAATGTCCAATACATAATAAGATGATTCTTAAGAATCGTATAATTTTTCTACAAACATATACTGTGCTAAAATGCAATACATAACTGAGTGGTGAGAAGAAGCAAGTACACGGTCACCATCATCGATAGGGATGATGGTCCAGTATTCATGAAGGGGTGAAACACATTGTTTAAATTTAATGATGAAAAAGGACAACTAAAATGTTCTTTTTGTGGTAAAACGCAAGATCAAGTACGTAAATTAGTAGCCGGACCAGGTGTCTATATTTGTGACGAGTGCATCGAACTTTGCACTGAAATCGTAGAAGAAGAGCTCGGTACGGAAGAAGAAGTAGAGTTCAAGGATGTTCCGAAACCAAAGGAAATCCGAGAAATCCTTGATGAGTACGTCATCGGACAGGATCAGGCGAAAAAGTCCCTGGCCGTTGCCGTTTACAATCATTACAAGCGTATCAATTCAAGCAGCAAAGTAGACGATGTTGAGCTTTCAAAGAGTAACATCGCAATGATCGGACCTACGGGTAGCGGTAAGACTTTACTTGCCCAAACACTTGCCCGCATCCTGAATGTACCATTTGCGATTGCGGATGCCACATCCCTTACGGAAGCCGGTTATGTAGGTGAAGATGTTGAAAACATTTTGCTTAAACTGATCCAGGCTGCAGATTATGATGTAGAGAAAGCAGAAAAAGGCATCATTTACATCGACGAGATCGATAAAGTTGCAAGAAAATCAGAGAATCCTTCCATCACAAGGGACGTATCAGGAGAAGGTGTTCAGCAAGCTCTCTTGAAGATCCTTGAAGGAACGGTTGCTAGTGTACCTCCTCAAGGCGGTCGTAAGCATCCTCATCAAGAGTTCATCCAGATCGATACGTCAAATGTCCTATTCATTTGCGGTGGAGCATTTGATGGAATCGAACAAATCATCAAACGACGCTTGGGCCAAAAGGTCATCGGATTCGGTTCCGATCCTAAGAATGCCGAAGTGAAAGAAGATAAATCACTTCTATCCAAAGTGGTACCTGAAGATTTATTGAAATTCGGTCTGATCCCTGAATTCATCGGACGTCTACCGGTCATTTCAAGCCTTGAGCCACTTGATGAAGAAGCGCTTGTTGAAATCTTGACAAAGCCTAAGAATGCTTTAGTGAAACAATATCAAAAAATGCTTGAGCTGGACGATGTTGAGTTGGAATTCACGGATGATGCACTGCTTGAAATTGCCAAGAAAGCAATCGAGCGTAAAACGGGTGCACGTGGACTTCGTTCCATCATTGAAACGATGATGCTTGAAGTGATGTTTGATCTTCCTTCCCGTGACGATATCAAGAAATGTATCATCACGAAAGAAACGATTCTTGAAGATGCAACACCACAACTCGTTCTTGAAGACGGAACCGTCATCGATTCAAACGAAGAAAAAACATCAGCTTAATAGCTCAATGGAAAGCCAAGAATGATTCTTCATTCTTGGCTTTTTTTACGGATGAAGAAAAAGGGGGATGGGTTCATGAATAGGAAGAAAACAAAGGTGGCCATAAGCTGGAGCGGTGGAAAAGACGGGTGTCTCGCCTTGTATCGTACATTAAGAGCAGAAAAAGAAGTAAACTGCCTTGTCTCCATGGTCTCCGATGAAAATGAGCGAAATCATGCACACGGCTTGCGATTGAATATCCTCAAACAGCAGGCAGAAGCCTTGGATATTCCGCTGGTATTGGTCGACTCCGGAGACGATTATGAGCGTGCCCTCATTGGGGCATTAGCAGATCTAAAGAAAAATAGGGGTGTGGATGTAATTGTCTTTGGAAGCTTATATGCCAAAGAAGACAGAAAGTGGAATGAACAAGTGGCAATGAAAGCGGGCTTGAAACCCTCATTTCCTGTATGGATATCAAAGGATGAAAGCAGTCTTCTGCTGAAAGAATTCATCACCCTTGGATTCTCAGCAGTCATATGCAGGGCTTCCGATAAAGTATTCAATCCATCATGGGCAGGAAGAATGCTCGATTGGGAATTTTATGAGGATATTCACACCAAAAATGATGGTTGCGTCATGGGAGAATCAGGTGAATACCACACATTTGTCCTGGACGGTCCCATCTTCTCTAAAAAAATTCACCTTGCAAAATCAGGAGTGGTCTTAAACTCCGGACTTTGGTCGTTGGATATAGAGGATTGTCAATTACTAGACAAAAAAGATGAAATCAATTGCATTACTTAATTATGAGCGTAGTCGGGGTGTAAGAGCGAAATGAAAATATATAAAGTAACCAGCACTCGCTAAGAAATATATATTTCTTTTAATCCCGTTTTGAACCATCCATTCCCCGAACTTTTTTGTTTATTCCCACAAGGTCAAGGAGATACTAACCCGTAACAACTTGTATCTACTTGGAGGGAGACGAATGAGCTTTACTAGCATTGCGTTATTTATCCAGTTGTTCTTCGGGATCATCATTGGATTGTATTTCTGGAACCTTCTTAAAAACCAACGTAATCAAAAAGTGACCATCGACCGTGAATCAAAAAAGGAAATGGAAGAACTGCGAAAGATGAGATCCATTTCATTGACAGAGCCGCTAGCAGAAAAAGTAAGGCCAACGAGCTTCGATGATATCATCGGACAGGAAGACGGAATCAAAGCGTTGAAAGCAGCGCTTTGCAGTCCCAATCCCCAGCATGTGATCATCTATGGTCCTCCCGGGGTCGGGAAAACGGCTGCCGCTCGACTCGTTTTGGAAGAAGCGAAGAAGAACTTTAAATCTCCATTTAAACCAGGAGCGGTGTTTGTCGAACTGGATGCCACCACGGCACGTTTTGATGAAAGGGGGATTGCCGATCCATTGATCGGATCCGTGCATGACCCGATCTATCAAGGTGCGGGTGCAATGGGACAGGCGGGGATCCCTCAGCCGAAGCAGGGAGCGGTGACGAATGCACATGGCGGTGTGTTGTTTATCGACGAGATCGGTGAACTGCATCCCATCCAGATGAATAAATTATTGAAGGTCTTGGAAGACCGGAAAGTTTTTCTTGAGAGTGCCTATTATAACGAAGAAAATCATCAAATCCCTACGCATATCCATGATATTTTCAAAAATGGCCTTCCGGCTGATTTCAGGCTGATCGGGGCAACGACAAGGACGCCGAATGAGATTCCGCCTGCGATTCGTTCACGCTGCATGGAAGTGTTCTTCAGGGAGCTTGAGCAGGATGAAGTGAAGAAAGTGGCAGCACGTGCGGTTGATAAAATCAACATGACCCTCAGTGATGAAGGACTTGACACTCTGGCTTCCTATTCAAGGAACGGCCGGGAAGCGGTCAATATGGTCCAAATTGCAGCGGGTGTGGCAATCAATGAAAATAGAACGGAAATCTATGATCATGAGTTGGAATGGATCATCCACTCTTCACAGTTATCCCCTCGGTATCAGAAGAAAATCAATGAAGAAGCTTCAATCGGCGTCGTGAACGGACTGGCAGTCACAGGTCCTAATACCGGTTCATTGTTAGAAATCGAAGTGACCGTCATCCCGGCCCAGGATAAAGGACAGATCAACGTGACGGGAATCGTTGAAGAAGAAAGTATCGGTGACCGAAGCAAATCGATCAGGAGAAAAAGCATGGCCAAAGGATCGATTGAAAATGTCATCACGGTCCTGCGATCAATGGGTGTACCGGCAGATCAATATGACATCCACGTCAACTTTCCTGGCGGGATCCCGGTTGATGGTCCTTCAGCGGGAATTGCGATGGCACTGGGAATCTACTCAGCGATTTATCGACTCCCGATCAAACACAATCTTGCTTTGACGGGTGAAATCAGCATTCATGGATTTGTGAAGCCTGTTGGAGGAGTGTTCCCGAAAGTGAAAGCGGCAAGGTTGGCAGGTGCCGAAGCAGCCATCATCCCGTTTGAGAACCAGCAATCGATGATGAATGAAATTGAAGGGATTGAAGTGATCCCCGTGAAACATCTGAAGGAAGTGCTTGATATTGCTCTGATCAAAGATCAGTTGAGTACAAGCGAAACCTCAATGATGGATGAGTCAAATAAGAAAAGCGTGTAGACCATGACCGATTCGGGTCAATCCGAATCGGTTTGTTTATGATAAACCCATTCTAAAAGACATGCCCCCCTTTAAATAGAAGAATCCGGCATACTGATATCCCTTGCAGCGTACCTATTTAATAGACACTACCTAGTAAATAAGTTAGAATTGTACAAAGGCTAAGAGCCTAATTTTGGAGGTGTTAGATTTGTCAGAACAAAAGAAAATTACGGTGCCCCTCCTTCCATTAAGAGGCTTACTTGTTTATCCAACAATGGTCTTGCATTTAGATGTTGGCCGTGAACGCTCTGTTCAGGCTTTGGAAAAAGCCATGATGGATAACCATTTAATTTTTCTAACCACCCAAAAAGACATGAATATAGATGAGCCCGAACAAGAAGATTTCTATGAAATGGGGACTCTCACGAAGGTCAAGCAAATGCTTAAATTGCCTAATGGGACGATCCGGGTGCTCGTGGAAGGATTGAATCGTGCATCAATTACGTCGTTTACCGATGAAGAAGAGTATTATGAAGTCGAAGTGGAAGAGCTTCATGATTCACTAGAAAAGGAATCGGAGACAGATGCGTTGATGAGGACGCTCCTGAATTATTTTGAACAATACATAAAGCTTTCCAAGAAAGTATCTGCAGAAACATATTCGACTGTCTCGGACATAGATGAGCCGGGAAGACTTGCTGATATTGTCGCATCCCATCTTCCATTGAAGATGAAGGAAAAGCAATCCGTATTGGAGACCCTTGATATCAAGAAACGACTTCAAATGGTCATTGAAACCATCAATAATGAAAAAGAAGTATTGAGTCTGGAAAAGAAAATCGGCCAGCGTGTGAAGAGGTCGATGGAACGGACCCAAAAGGAATATTACCTTCGCGAACAGATGAAAGCGATCCAGAAGGAACTTGGGGATAAAGAAGGAAAAACGGGAGAAATTGAAGATCTGACGGCAAAGATCGAACAGGCTGATATGCCCGAAGATGTGGAGAAGACTGCCCTCAAAGAGCTCGCGCGTTATGAAAAAGTGCCTTCAAGTTCCGCTGAGAGCTCTGTTATCAGGAACTACATCGAGTGGCTTGTTTCCTTGCCGTGGTCGACAGAAACAAAGGACCAGCTGGACATCAAACGTTCAGAAACGATCCTGAACCGTGACCACTATGGTCTTGAGAAGGTGAAAGAACGCGTATTGGAATACCTTGCAGTCCAGCAGCTGACAAAATCGTTAAAAGGACCGATTCTCTGTCTTGCAGGGCCTCCGGGTGTCGGGAAAACGAGTCTCGCACGGTCAGTCGCAGAGTCACTTGGTAGGAATTTCGTCCGGATCTCCCTCGGGGGTGTAAGGGATGAGTCTGAAATCAGGGGACACCGCCGTACCTATGTTGGGGCGATGCCGGGAAGGATCATCCAAGGGATGAAAAAAGCCGGAACGGTCAACCCGGTTTTCCTGCTTGATGAAATCGACAAGATGTCCAGTGATTTCAGAGGCGACCCTTCATCAGCGATGCTCGAGGTCTTGGACCCAGAGCAGAACTCTAATTTCAGTGATCATTACATCGAGGAGACCTACGATTTATCCAAGGTAATGTTCATTGCAACGGCGAATGATCTGTCCACGATCCCTGGCCCGCTAAGAGACCGTATGGAAATCATCACGATTGCAGGTTATACCGAATTAGAGAAGATGAATATCGCCAAGCATCACCTGTTGACCAAACAGATCAAGGAACATGGCTTGACGAAAAATCAGCTTCAGGTAAGGGATGAAGCGATTGTCGATATCGTCCGTTATTACACACGCGAAGCAGGTGTCAGAAGCCTCGAGCGTCAACTGGCTTCCCTATGCAGGAAAACGGCGAAGATCATCGTATCTGGTGAGAAAAAGCGCGTCGTAATCACGAGTGGAAATATAGAAGAGTTCCTCGGTAAGAAGAAATTTCGATACGGACAGGCGGAAGTGGAGAATCAGATCGGGGTTTCGACCGGTCTCGCTTACACATCCGTCGGGGGTGACACGCTGCAGATTGAAGTGTCGCTTGCGCCAGGTAAAGGAAAGCTCGTCCTTACAGGAAAGCTTGGGGATGTGATGAAGGAATCTGCCCAGACTGCCTTCAGTTACGTAAGATCCAAAGCCAAAGAGCTCGGAATCGAGGAAGACTTCCATGAGAAATGGGATATTCACATCCACGTCCCTGAAGGAGCGGTACCTAAAGATGGCCCATCAGCAGGGATCACCATCACGACAGCCCTTGTATCTGCCCTGACTGGTAAATATGTCAATAGGGAAGTTGGGATGACAGGTGAAATCACCCTTCGCGGAAGAGTCCTTCCGATCGGAGGTCTAAAAGAAAAATCATTAAGCGCCCATCGTGCTGGAATCAAAACGATTATCCTGCCGAAGGATAACGAGAAAGACATTGATGATATTCCTGAAAGTGTAAGGGGAGATTTGACTTTCATTCTTGTATCCCATATTGATGAGGTCTTAGAGAAAGCATTAGTAGGTGAGAATAAGTGAAAGTAAACCAAGTTGAATTAGTCATCAGTGCGGTCCGTCCGGAGCAATATCCAGAAGGGGACCTGCCTGAGTTTGCACTGGCAGGGCGTTCGAATGTGGGGAAATCATCCTTCATCAATAAAATGATCGGCCGGAACAGCATGGCGAGGATTTCATCCAAGCCGGGGAAAACCCAGACGCTGAATTTTTATAAAATCGAAGAAACACTTTATTATGTGGATGTTCCTGGATACGGCTATGCGAAAGTATCCAAGAAAGAACGTGAAGCTTGGGGGAAGATGATCGAGACGTACATCACGTCACGCGATCAGCTGAGAGCCGTCATCCTCATCGTCGATCTCCGTCATCCGCCGACAAGTGATGACGTCATGATGTATGACTTTCTTAAGCACTACGGCATCCCTTGCATCATCATTGCAACCAAAGCAGATAAAATACCGAAAAGCAAATGGCAAAAGCATCTTAAAGTCACAAAAGAAACCTTCGACCTAGAAGAAGGAGACGAACTGATCATGTTCTCATCAGAAACCGGTCTTGGTAAAGACAAAGCTTGGGATGCGATTAAATCTTTTTATAAATAACTAATAAAAAAGAACTGCTTCAATAGTGAAAAGCAAACTATTGAAGCAGTTCTTTTTTGTATGAGCTGTATATAGAGGGCACTAATGCCTAGGTGGTGCGAGTATCATGAAGCATATAAAAGGATCGCGGTGCATACTTGAATATATCCAAGCCCAGTTAACGACAGCTTTCATTATGCAACAATATGAATAATTATAGTGATATTTGAATTTTGAGAATTTTCTCTTTTGTTGTTACAATTGTGAAAGATATACAAGAAATACATATTAAAGGGGGACTTCAAAGAGTGAAGAAATTGACAGGATTACTTCTATTAGCATTGGTGCTGATCCTTTCAGCATGCGGAGGGAAAGCAACGACTGAAAGTGGAGCAGAGCTTGTGGAGGACGGGAAATTCGTATATGCCGCTTCCGGTGAGTTCAAGCCGTTCAGTGTGACTGAAGGTGACGGTACGATGTCAGGGTTCGATATTGAAGTAGCGGAGGCCGTAGCCAAAGAATTGGGGCTTGAACCTGAACAGAAGAAGTTCAAGTTTGCCGGGATTGTGGAAGGCGTCAAGTCCGGTCGATTCGATGCAGCGGTAGCGAGTCATACGATTACGGAGGAGCGACTGAAAGAAGTGGATTTCTCCACGCCATACTATTACTCTGGTCCGCAGATCTTCGTGCGTTCCGATAGTTCAGTTGAAACACTGGATGACCTTGAAGGGAAAGAGATCGCTGTTTCCAAAGGTTCTACGTATGCGGATACCGCAGGGGAAGTGACTGATAATATCCAGCAATATGACAGTGACGTCGTGGCGCTTGAAGCGTTGAGCAAAGGGAAGCACGATGCGGTCATCACGGATTTCATCACTGGTAAAGAAGCAATCGCTTCAGGCTTGAAGATCGAAGCGCGTGAACTGATCGGGCGCAGCGAACAGGCAATTGCCGTAAGCAAAGAGAATGAAGCACTGCTTAAGGAAATCAATAAAGCACTTGAAAAGCTGAGAGAAGATGGAACGCTGAAGGAAATCAGTGAAAAGTACTTTAATACAGACATCACAACAGACCCAGAAGAGTAAGCGCAGCATGATGGAAAGCGAATGTGCTTCGTTGCACATTCGCTTTTTTACGGTAGCGCAAGGTCTTAAGGTTAGCAAATAGTTGAATGGAGGGACATGCATGCATTTTCTCGAAACATTTGCAGATACATATGATATCTTTCTGAAAGGGATGCTTCTGACATTCCAATTGACGGTCGTATCCGTACTGATCGCCATTGTAATCGGACTATTCTTTGCCTTTTTGAAAATTTCCAAAGTAAAGCCACTTGAGCTGCTGGCAGATTTATATATCTTCGTCGTCCGCGGGACGCCATTGATCGTACAGATCTTTATCTTTTATTTCGGACTGACCGCTCTGCATATTTCCGGGTTCTGGTCCGTTGTCTTGGGTCTAGCCTTTCATAACGGTGCGTATATCGCTGAAATCTTCAGGGGAGCCATTCAATCGATTGACCGTGGCCAGATGGAAGCGGGTCGTTCCCTTGGGATGTCGAATGGATTGACAATGAGAAGGATCATTTTGCCTCAGGCATTCAGAAGGGCCCTTCCACCACTTGGCAATCAGTTCATCATCGCGCTGAAGGATTCCTCGCTTGCATCCTTTATCGGTATGTTTGAACTCTTCAGTGTAGCGACGACCTTGGGATCAAATAATTTTGACTATATGACATATCTATTGATTGTCGCAGTCTACTACCTGATTTTAGTGCTGGTATTCTCGACTATTGTGAACATCATCGAAAAGCGTATGTCTGCTAGTGATTAAATCGATTCTAGGAGGGATGAAGATGAGTCAGGAAATGATAAAGGTTGAAAAGCTGAATAAATCCTTCGGGGACTTGCATGTTCTGAAGGATATCGATATGAGTGTGAATGAAAGTGAAGTGGTCTGCTTGATCGGTGCCAGTGGATCGGGGAAAAGTACCCTGCTCCGCTGTTTGAACTTCCTTGAACTGAAGGACAACGGCAGGGTCATTTTTGAAGGGGAAGAAGTGAATCAAGATACACATGATCTGAATAAAATCCGTCAGAAAGTGGGGATGGTGTTCCAGCATTTCTACCTGTTCCCCCATATGACGGTGTTGGAGAATGTGATGGAAGCACCGGTTCACGTAAAGGGTATATCAAAAGCTGAAGCAAAGAAGGATGCAAAGGAGCTCTTGAAGAAAGTCGGGCTGGCCGAAAAAGAAAATGTGTATCCTTCAAAATTATCAGGGGGACAGAAGCAGCGTGTGGCCATTGCGAGGGCTCTTGCAATGAAACCGGATATCATGCTGTTTGATGAACCGACCTCGGCACTCGATCCCGAACTAGTCGGCGAGGTCCTGGCAACGATGAAGGAGCTCGCACTTGAGGGGATGACGATGGTCGTCGTCACGCATGAAATGGGCTTCGCTCGCGAAGTCGGGGACCGGGTCGTGTATATGCATGACGGTAGGATCGTAGAGGAAGGTTATCCGAAAGAAATGTTCTCGAATCCGAAACAGCAAAGAACCAAGGAATTCCTTGATTCTGTTTTATAATACTACGCGAAAAAGCGCCTCAAAGTCATGGGGCGCTTTTGTTGTTGTTTTTTTGATTTTTACTCTTCGTGTAGCCTTTTACGCAAAATTTATACTGCCTTCTCACATGTTCTGAATGGACATGCATAGTATGGTAAAAAGCGCTGAAAGGAATCCATGCCAATGAGTAAGAATAAGGCAACCATCGCCGCCTCTTTTTATGCCAGCATGTCAATCAGCTTCTGGGGAATCTCATTTGTATCAACAAAGGCGGTTGTCGATACGATCGATCCCTACACGCTTCTCGTCTTGAGGTTTGCGATAGGGGCATTGTTTCTGTTTATGGTACTCGTGTTAAAACGATATCCGCTGTTTTTCCCCCTTCGTTACCTCCCTCATCTGATCGTCCTTGGTGTTCTGGGCGTATTCGTGCATCAAGTCATCCAAGCGACGGCATTAATCACCATCGATGCTTCTGCTGCGGGCTGGATGATCTCCTTCTCACCTGTATTCACGGTCATCCTTTCCATGATTTTTTTGCATGAGAAAATGACCTTCATCCGTACGGCAGGCATGCTTCTGGCCATTGCCGGAGTATTGATGGTGACGAATGGCGGAAGTGGGAAGGGTCCTGATTTCGTTATGAGCATGGGCTATTTATTGATGATTCTCAGTACGTTGAACTGGGCGGTCTATTCCGTTTTACTGAAGAAACTGAGGATCCCCCTCCCGTCCCTGGTCGTCACTTTTTATATGAGCCTGGTGGGGTGTTTACTGACCATGCCGTTTCTTCTCAGGAGCAGGGGGTGGGAACATATGACTCTCCTTTCGCAAGGTGAGTGGGCACATATTTTATTTCTCGGCGTTTTTGTCTCGGGTGTGGGCTATTGGTATTGGGGAAAGGCGCTGGAAGTGATGGATGCTTCGAAAGTGTCGATGTTCCTATACCTTGAGCCTTTGGTTACACTCATTGCAGCCGTCCTCCTCTTACATGAGAAGATTTTGTTCGTCAGTATCCTTGGAGGGGGCATCATCATCTTGGGGGTCACCATGGTGAATGGGCAAGCAATATCGGCCTTCAATCACTTGATCTGGAGAAGGAAATGAATTGATGTATCGTTTGTCAGCACGGTCGTAAAATACTGACTGAAAGGAAGAGTGTTATGACGATGTATGAACGGATCAAAGAGAGACTGGATGGGCTGGTATCTCCATCAAATGGAGAGCTGAGGTCTGCATTAGAATCATTGTCCATCACCCTTGAGGAACTTGCACCCCTGCTTCGCACTTCAAGTGGGAAACCGTATTATCGCCGTCTTTTATATCAAAATGAGGAAGTGGAACTACTGGTGATGAATTGGTCCGATATTGAATGTGCACCGCATGACCACGGTGATTCAAAAGGGTGGATCAAAGTCATGGGTGGGAGCTCTCTGAATACGGTATTCGAAGTGGACGACGGACATTTGCCTAAAGAATTGTTCAATAAAGTCCATCATAAAGGATCGTATTTCTTTGCCCCAAGGAATGGAATCCACAAAATGAAACGGGAAGGAAATGATCCCCTCGTTACGCTTCATTTGTATTCGCCCCCGATAGAAGGGATGAAAGTATATGATTTGGAGAAGTGCGCTGCCTGTATCGTTTCCAAGGAGTGCGGGGCATGGTGGCCGGACGACCAAAAGCAGAAGTTGGAAGAAATGATGCTTGATAAAGATTGAGGGAAGGGGCAATGTTGCCCCTTCCCTCCCCGTTAACGGGGAGATTCTACTTTTTCCTTATGAATAACAAGTAAGCACCGGTTAGGATGATGACGATCGGCCAGAATTCCCAGGCTGAACCGACACGGCCTTCAATCAATCCCAACCATACGGCTGCCCTGTCAGAGAATAAGAGAATGACAGACAGGGCAAGAAAGAGGATCCCCTGGAACAAACCATTCCCTGTCTTCTGATACCGCAACAGAAACCCCAGTGAGATGATGAGGATGAAGGTCCCCATATGATCCGGCCATAGTTCCAGCTTGTTCACGACGTGAAAATGAATGCCGAAACCGACGAGGATCGTACCAGGAAGGATGGCTTCATAGTCCCTGCCAGCATACCCTTGACCAAGGAAGGCGATTCCGACAATGAGTAAAAGGGTCGGCCAAGTGAAGAAATTCTGGAACAGGACGATATTCGCTTGCTGTAGATAAAAGTATAACCCGAATCCGATCAGGATCAATCCGGGGAAATATTTTTGCTGTTTCATATATAACCTCCATTATGAAAGATTTTTGTGTCCCATTGGTAGATATGTATTTTATTCGTGCAAGGAAATGAAAGTGGACAGACGGAGAGGGGGTTTCATATACCCTCGCTCATCCAACCTAAACAAGAAGTTCATATACTGTCATTAAACCATATCCAACCCACTCCAGGGTGAGGAATATGGTTTATTTTACAACGTTTTAGGAAAAATGAAAGTAAGAAGAGATCATCTCATACTATATACGCCCTAAATCATGTGAATCCTTTCCATTACTTGATTCTTTCAGCTTGTTTTGATAACCTACATTAGTAGGAATTGTCGAGAGATGATAGAAATGAAACGGCTTTCATTACATGCACCATTCAGCCAGGTTTCAATTTCTGTTCACATTTACGGGCAAAGGTTCTCCTTGGACATGTTATAATAAGGGTAAGATTTTATTGGGGGTGTAGTGCATAGCATGTATACAATCGTCGTTGGTTTGAATTATAAAACGGCCCCTGTTGAGATTCGTGAACGTTTATCATTCAATGAAACTGATCTGCCATTTGCTATGAGAGCATTGAAGGAAAAGAAGAGCATTCTGGAGAATGTGATTGTTTCCACTTGCAATAGAACGGAAGTATATGCAGTAGTCGATCAGCTTCACACAGGTCGTTATTATATAAAAGATTTCTTATCACAATGGTTCAATATAGATAAAGAGGAGTTCACCCCGTACTTGTTCATCTATGAACAAGAAGGAGCGGTCGAACACCTTTTTAAAGTGTCCTGCGGTTTGAACTCGATGGTATTGGGGGAAACCCAGATCCTCGGTCAGATCCGTACAAGCTTCTTGACCGCACAGGAAGCGGGGACAACTGGAACGGTATTCAATCATCTGTTCAAGCAGGCTGTGACGGTGGCGAAGAAAGCCCACTCGGATACGGAGATCGGTTCAAATGCGGTATCGGTCAGCTATGCAGCGGTCGAGCTTGCCAAAAAGGTCTTCGGGTCACTTGATCAGAAGCACGTGTTGATCCTCGGGGCAGGTAAGATGGGCGAGCTTGCCATCAAGAACCTGCACGGAAGCGGTGCAACGAAGGTAACGGTCATCAACCGTACCTATGAAAAAGCACAGACCCTTGCAGAGCGCTTCGAAGGGAAGGCCAAGACCTTGCAAGAGTTGAACTGTGCCTTGGTTGAAGCGGATATCCTGATCAGCTCTACAGGAGCGAAGGATTTTGTCATTTCGAAAGAGACGATGCAACATGTCGAGAGCATGAGAAAAGGACGTCCCCTTTTCATGGTGGACATTGCCGTCCCACGTGACCTCGATCCTTCCATCGGAGAATTAGAGAGCATCTTCCTCTATGATATCGATGATCTTGAAGGCATCGTTCAAGCGAACCTTGCCGAGCGCAAGAAAGCAGCCGAACAGATTGAATTGATGATTGAAGCTGAAATCGTTGCATTCAAGGATTGGCTGAACATGCTTGGGGTTGTCCCTGTCATCTCGGCGCTGAGACAAAAGGCGCTGTCGATCCAGGCAGAGACGATGGAAAGCATCGAACGCAAAATGCCGGACTTGACAGACCGTGAACGTAAAGTGTTGAACAAACATACGAAAAGCATCATCAATCAACTGTTGAAAGACCCGATTTCACAGGCGAAAGAACTTGCTGCCCTGCCTGATGCAGAAGATAAACTCGATCTGTTCGTGTCGATCTTCAACATTGAAAAACAAGTGCAAGAACAGACACAACTAAAAGCAGCCAATGAAAAGAGTGAAAGCAAAGGAAGTTTCACTCCACAACCTTCTTTTCATGCGTAAGTGAGGTTATTGTCTATGTTTGAACAAACGATGACTAGGCTGCACGAACTGATGATTGTTCTGTATGCTATTAGTATCCTGTTTTACTTTATAGATTTCTTAAACAAAAACCGGAAGGCAAATCTTTTTGCCTTCTGGTTACTTGCAATTGTTTGGGTCCTTCAAACAATTTTTTTATTTCTTTACATGATCGATACAGGAAGGTTACCGGTCCTCACGATTTTTGAGGGGCTCTATTTTTATGCGTGGGTGTTGATTACGCTGTCCTTGGTGATCAACAGGCTCCTAAGGGTCGATTTCACTGTGTTCTTTACAAATGTACTCGGTTTCATCATCATGGCCATCCATACGTTCGCACCCGTTCAGGTCGAATCACAGGCAATGGCGGAGCAGATGGTGTCAGAGCTTTTGTTGATTCACATCACAATGGCGATTCTTTCATATGGTGCCTTTTCGCTGTCATTTGTGTTCTCCCTCCTCTATCTGCTGCAACACAAGCTGCTCAAAGAGAAGAAATGGGGGCAGAGGCTGTGGAGGATCAGTGACTTGTCCAAGCTTGATAAGATCTCTTATATCCTGAACTCGATCGGGGTTGCGATGCTCCTTCTAGCTCTGATCCTGGGCATGCAGTGGGCGTATATTAAATTGCCTGACTTCATCCTGTACGATCCAAAAATTATCGGTTCATTCATTGTATTAATTTTATATAGCACTTACTTATACTTAAGAATCAAAAAGAACCTATTCGGCAAATCTTTGGCCATGCTTAACACGGCGGCTTTCTTGATCATCTTGATCAACTTCTTTCTCGGAAGCCGGCTTTCATCCTTTCATTTCTGGTATTCATAAGCTTTCAGGAGGTAATCATGAGAAAAATCATTGTAGGATCTAGACGCAGTAAATTAGCACTGACACAAACAAATTGGGTGATCGATCAGCTGAAGGCGATCGATTCCTCCTATGACTTTGAGGTAAAAGAAATCGTGACCAAAGGCGATCAAATCCTTGATGTCACCCTTTCAAAAGTAGGCGGGAAAGGTTTGTTCGTGAAGGAAATCGAGCAAGCGATGCTGGATAAAACGATCGATATGGCGGTCCACAGCATGAAGGATATGCCGGCTGTACTTCCTGAAGGGCTTACGATTGGATGTATACCAGAACGTGAAGATCACCGTGATGCATTCATCAGTAAAAATCATGTAGCATTGAAGGACCTTCCATCGGGTGCGATTGTAGGTACAAGTAGCCTGCGCAGAGGGGCTCAGATCCTCTCCGTACGACCTGACCTTGAAATTAAATGGATTCGGGGCAATATCGATACACGCCTTGCAAAGCTTCAAAATGAAGACTATGATGCGATCATCCTGGCAGCAGCGGGTCTTTCCCGCATGGGCTGGACAAGTGATGTCGTGACGGAATTCCTTGATCCAGACCTTTGTCTTCCGGCAGTCGGTCAAGGTGCGTTGTCGATTGAATGCCGTGAGGATGATAAGGAGCTACTTGATCTACTGCACCGATTCTCGGATGAAGAAACGACAAAGACCGTGACGGCCGAAAGAGCATTCCTTCACAAGATGGAGGGCGGTTGTCAGGTTCCGATTGCGGGATACGCCGAAGTCAGAGACAACGGTGAAATCGCGCTGACTGGCCTAGTGGCATCACCGGATGGAAATACGATCTATAAAGAATACATGACAGGTGCCGATCCTCAAGCCGTTGGCGAGAAAGTCGCAGAAAGCTTGACGAAGCTTGGCGCCAAAGCACTGATCGACAAGGTGAAAGAGGAGCTTGATCAATAATGAGCTGTGATCGGCCTTTAAAACACTTAAAGGTACTCATCACCCGGGGGAAAGAGGGAGCCAAGGATTTGAGCTCCCTCATTGAAGGTTATGGAGGGATTCCGGTAGTAATTCCCCTCCTTGGCTTCAAGACAACTAACGATTCAGATGAACCGTTATATATCAAATCTATACATAACTATGAATGGGTGATCTTTACTAGTAAAAATGGTGTTGCATTTTTTCTGGAAAAACTAAAAAATCACTCGATTAACCCAGCTTCACTCCCTGCCAAATTCGCGGCGGTCGGGACAAAAACCCGCTCGTATTGTGAAAAATTCGGGCTGTCCGTTTCGTATGTACCTGAGGAGTTCACCGGAGATGAGTTGGCCACGAGATTCATCACCGACATGAAACCTTCGGGGAATGTGTTGGTCCCAAAGGGGAACCTTGCAAGGAATGTCATTGCAACAGGATTGACCGATGCCGGGATTGAATGTGATGAGTGGATTGTCTATGAAACCTTCCTTCCGGCAGAGAGTGAGGAGAAGCTTAAGAGAATGATTGATGAAGAGGGAGTAGATATCCTTACCTTCACCAGCTCTTCCACTGTGCATCACTTCATGAAGGTCATCGAACAGCATTCCCTCCAAGAAAAGGTAGAGTACCTCCCGGCGGCTTGCATCGGACCGCTGACGAAAAAAACGGCAGAGCAGTACGGATTACATGTAAAAATGTGCCCAAACACGTATACTGTAGATGAAATGGTCTCAAGTATCATCCAGTATGCATCCATGAAGAAGGATGAATCATAAACATACCGATCTATTGGAGGTTTTAACGTGAAAGATCTAACATTTAATCGTCACCGTCGTCTAAGACAGACTGAAAACATGCGTTCATTGGTACGAGAAACTCATCTTCGCAAAGAAGATTTAATTTACCCATTATTTGTTGTAGAAGGCGAAAACATCCGCAAGGCAGTCCCATCCATGCCGGGTGTGTTCCATATTTCGATGGACAACCTTAAGGCTGAGATGGACGAAATCGTCTCACTGGGGATCAAATCGATCATCCTGTTCGGTGTCCCTGCAGAAAAAGATGAGCTCGGGAAGCAGGCTTACCATGAACATGGAATCGTTCAAAGAGCGACTCGCTTTGTAAAGGAACTTTATCCTGAAATGGTCGTCGTTGCGGATACATGCCTATGTCAGTATACGAGCCACGGGCACTGCGGGATCGTGGAGGACGGAAAAATCCTCAACGATCCGACCCTTGATCTACTTGCAAAAACAGCCGTCAGTCAGGCGGAAGCAGGCGCTGATATCATCGCACCTTCAAACATGATGGACGGATTCGTCGCTGCCATCCGCCACGGCTTGGATGAAGCAGGATATACCGATGTGCCGATTATGTCATACGCGGTGAAGTACTCTTCCAGCTTCTACGGTCCGTTCCGTGATGCAGCCCATTCAACACCTCAATTCGGGGACAGGAGAACGTATCAAATGGACCCTGCAAACCGACTGGAAGCGCTGCGCGAAGCACAATCCGACATCGACGAAGGAGCCGATTTCCTCATCGTCAAGCCGGCACTTTCTTACATGGATATCATGAGGGAAGTGAAAGACCGTTTCAACGCACCGGTTGTTGCCTATAATGTAAGTGGAGAATACAGCATGGTCAAAGCAGCCGCAGAAAACGGCTGGGTAAATGAAAAGGAAATTGTGATGGAGAAGCTGACAAGCATGAAACGTGCAGGAGCAGACCTGATCATCACGTATTTTGCAAAGGACGTTGCAGGCTGGCTTTCCTAATACAGCGTTAACCACTCCCTAATCATTTTAAAGGAGGAACACCCATTGCGTTCATTTGAAAAATCACAAGAAGCATTTAAAGAAGCAAAGAAATTGATGCCGGGCGGAGTAAATAGTCCGGTCCGTGCATTTAAATCAGTCAAGATGGATCCGATCTTCATGGAAAGAGGGAAGGGATCCAAGATCTATGATATCGACGGAAATGAATACATCGATTACGTGCTGTCATGGGGTCCTTTAATCCTCGGACACAGCAATGACCGCGTTGTGGAAGCAATTAAAAAGGTGGCTGAAAGCGGGACAAGCTTCGGTGCCCCGACGGAAATCGAAAACAAACTCGCCCAATTGGTCATCGACCGCGTACCGAGCATCGAAATCGTGCGCATGGTCTCTTCCGGTACGGAAGCCACAATGAGTGCCCTGCGCCTCGCACGTGGATATACAGGACGGAATAAGATCATCAAGTTCGAAGGCTGCTACCACGGACACGGAGATTCACTCTTGATCAAGGCGGGATCCGGTGTCGCGACGCTTGGACTCCCTGACAGTCCCGGAGTACCTGAGGGCGTGGCGCAGAACACCATCACGGTCCCATATAATGATCTCGAAAGCATCCGATATGCGTTTGAACAATACGGCGACGATATCGCTGGTGTGATCGTGGAACCAGTCGCAGGGAACATGGGCGTCGTGCCTCCGCAGCCAGGCTTCCTGGAAGGATTGCGTGAAATCACCGAGCAGCACGGTTCCTTATTGATCTTCGATGAAGTCATGACAGGGTTCCGTGTCGGCTATGGCTGTGCACAAGGATATTTCGGCGTCACACCTGACTTGACTTGTCTTGGGAAAGTAATCGGCGGCGGACTCCCTGTCGGCGCATACGGCGGAAAAGCGGAAATCATGGAACGAATCGCTCCGAGCGGTCCGATTTATCAAGCGGGCACACTGTCCGGGAATCCACTAGCGATGACGGCTGGTTACGAGACACTCAGTCAATTGACACCTGAGAGCTATGAGGAATTCGGACGCAAAGCCGACCTACTTGAAGAAGGCTTGAAGAAAGCGGCTGAAAAATATGAGATCCCTCATACAATCAACCGTGCAGGTTCGATGGTGGGACTATTCTTCACCAATGAAGAAGTGAAGAACTACGAAGGTGCAAAATCCTCCGACCTGGAAATGTTCGCAGACTATTATCGCGAAATGGCCGAGCAGGGAGTATTTTTACCTCCTTCCCAATTCGAAGGACTCTTCCTCTCCACCGCCCATAGCGATGAAGACATCACAAAGACGATCGAAGCAGCGGAAAAAGCATTCCAAAAGATTAGTAAGAAATGATCAAATGATTGTCGGCCTCTAGTTGGGGGCCGGCTTTTTTTTGTTGTGACGTGTTGGTTTGCTTTCGGCGGGCGCGCTGAGCGGGTTTACGGCGGGGGTGCTGGTTTTGAAGTGAAGGGGTGGTTTTTTGGTGAATGGCAGATAAACGTGACATTTTGGCAGATAAATCTGGATTTTGGCCGATAAAAAAATAAAATGGAAGATAAAATGAAAAAACGGCAGATAAATTTTAAAAATGGCAGATAAATGTGAAACGGGCGACATTACGGCCGACCGCCGACCGCCACTCATCATCGGCGACCCCGCGGCTCCAACGCCACCCGGCAACACCACGCTCCCCAGCACCATGCCGAACCCCATCCCCTGCGACGAACGAACCCAAACCATGCACTCCCCACAACCCCAATCCCAAACCACTAAAAGCACTTCCACAAGCAATAGATTTTTCAAAACTTCTGCAACATTATCATAATTCTCTTTTGCGTTTCATAAAGTGATAATGACATTGTCATATATTTCTTAGGTTTGGAACTTGAAAGGAGGAATTTCTTTGTCACAAGATCAACAATCGTGCCTGCGATTTTCTTTGGAAGAATCCATTTGGTTCAAAAAAGGACAGGAAGTTGAAGAATTGCTATCCATCTCCTTAGATCCACATATAACGATTCAAGAACAAGAACAATATGTCCTCATCAGGGGGACGCTCGATCTATCTGGAGAATACTTACCGAGCACCCCACGTGGTGAGGAGGAAGAAGAAGACGGATTTGAAGCAATCGGCAAATTCGTCCAAACGGTGGAAAAAAGGGAAAAAGGTGAGAACGAATTTGTGCACCGTTTCCCGGTCGATGTAACCATCCCGAAAAACAGGATTGCCAATCTCGGGGATATTGATGTCTATGTTGAATCCTTTGACTATGTCGTTCCGGAGAATGCATGCTTGAAGCTGAATGCGGATTTGACGATCACAGGGATTTATGGCGAGCAGCAGACGCATACTCCTTACGAATACCAGCAGGAAGAGCTTCATGCTCCCCTTTATCGCTCCTCGGCTGTTGTAGAAGAAGAAACAGAAGAGGAACAACCTTATTACTACGGGGAAAATGAAGTGGAAGAGGAAGAAGAAAGACCTTCGTACTTCCAGGGAGATGAGGAAGAAGAGTATGAAGCAGAAGCAAATGAAGTGCAAGTAGATGAATCGGCAGAAGCTTCAGAGGAAGATGAATATGAGCCGTTTTCGTTGGAAGGAAGGACACCGCCTGCAGAGGAAGAGGATGAGATCCCTGTTCACATTCAGTACGATTCTCATACACCGCAGGAGGAACCGTACTACAGGAAAGAAAACGTATTCGAGCTTCCAGAACATGAACTGAGTGAGTCCTCACAGGAACAGGAAGTATCGGAGGCGCAGAAGGAACCGGTGAAGATGCAAGAGCAGAAACCGGTCCAGGAGGTTGAAGAAGAAGAGGAATCCTCTGCAGTCGAAGCTGAAATGGAGGAGGAAAGCTCTAGTTCAGCTGAAGAATCTTCGGAACAGAAGAAGAAGTTCAAAGGAAAGAAAAAGTACGAATCCATTTCCTTGACGGATTTCTTTGCAAGGAAAGAAGAAGAGCATGCTGCGAAGTTGAGGGTGTGCATCGTACAGGATGGGGAGACCCTCGACCATATCGCCGAAAAGTATGATCTCACGGTTGCCCAGCTTCTCAGGGTCAATAACTTGGAAGCCAATCAGGATGTATATAATGGCCAGGTGCTTTACATTCCGAATGAAGAACCGGTGTTCAAAGCTTAAGAAGCAGATCCACTTGAATAATTTCGTTGAATCAGGACTGACACCATTTTTTCTGGGGGCAGTCCGTTCTTTTTTATAAGGATCTGTTTTTCAGGATGTTGATTGGCTAGAACTTGCGGGAAAAATGTGAGTACTGAATGGATCAGTGAATGCGCCAACCGCCCTCGATCGGATTTCGGGCAGCTGGTGTTGACAGGGTACACTTCGAGAAATCGTACCCTGGTTAAACTTTATAAAAAGGGGAGGTGAACAAACATGCAAACCGTCGATAGTCTACGTCCGGTCCTGCAGCCGTACGGGGTAGAACCCCACTTCGTCGAGGATACCGGAAACGTGTGCAGGGTCTACTCCAATAAAGGGACACTTGCTGTCAAGCATATTCCAGCCCAGACTGGAGTCGACTTTGTCAGGAATGTGCAAACCCTATTCCAGCGGGGGTATAACCGGATCGTGCCTATTTTTCCGACCATGGATGGAAGGTATGCAGTCTGGCATGAAGGCGAACTGTTTTATGTGATGCCTTGGATGAGCAATCAGGATAAAGAAGGGCGCTTTGAAAAGCATCAGAAACTGTTCCGAGAGCTTGCGAGGCTTCATACGATTTCTTCCCAGGATGTAAAAATAAACAAAGAGGACCGTGAATCCCATTACGAACAGTTGACTTCGCGATGGGATAAGGAACAAGAATTCCTCGATGAATATGTAGAAGTCTGTGAGAAGACGGAGTATATGTCCCCTTTTCAATATCACTTCTGTATGTTTTATAAAGATGTGTCCCAGGCTCTGAAATTTTCCCGGAAAATGCTCGATGAATGGTATGAAAGTACGAAGGATCTTGAGAAAGTCAGGACGGTCATCATCCACGGCAAGTTGTCGACAGAACACTTTCTCTTTGATGACAGGGGGCTTGGTTACTTCCACAATTTCGAAAACTCCAAAGTGTCCTCCCCTTTTCATGATTTGCTGCCATTCCTGTCAAGGACATTGAAGACGTATCCGAAATACTATGACGAGTGCGTCGAGTGGCTTGAAACGTACTTTCAGCATTTCACGGTACGCAAAGAAGAAAGGCTCCTGTTCATGTGTTATCTTGCCTATCCGAGTTCGATGATTGCAATCACAGAGAAGTACTTTCATACGACGAAAGCAAATCGGAATGAACTGAAATCGCTCAAGAAATTGCAGCGTCATTATTGGCTGCTGAAGAATACAGAATACGTGGTCATGAGGCTCGACGAAATCGAGCGCAAGAAGAAAGAAGCCGAGGAAGCGGAAGCATAAAGGAAGGACTGACGAAAACCGAAAGTCCATGTTTCGTCAGTCCTTATAACCAGTCAAAATAAATGGCCAGGGCGATGCCGATGAAAACGGTCAAAAGGAGAACGTCAAATGTAGTGGGAAGCAAGATGGTACGGATGGCTTGAAACACAGAGAATGGGATGATGAACTGCTTGCATATCAACCGGATATTCCGTAGCCATGGGGGCAGTGTGTAAGGGTTGTATCGACGCATGAGTGTCACTCGCTTTCTAGGTGGATTCACTACTATATCCTATGAAAAGAAAAAAAATTGGTTCTTCACCCGATTTTCCCCGTACAACCCGAATATTTTTCAGCAAAATGGGCGATAATGATTGACGAAAGTTCAGTGAATCCTATACTATAATGATACATAAAATATTTTAAAAGCGTTGAACAGGAAGAGTACATTGCCCCCCGCTTTCAGAGAGGAAAATCGGTTGCTGAGAGATTTTTCAAGCGAAGACGATGGAAGGTCGCCTGCAGAGCTGCTCCCATGAAATCAGTAGTGGAAGCCGGTTAAAAGCCGTTATGGTTCATTGAGAGTTCAGAAGAGCTGTGTTCATGCGTCTTCTGAGAAAAAAGGTGGTACCGCGAAACGAATCCTTCGTCCTTTTACAGGACGGGGGATTTTTTGTGTTCATCACAAAAAATCTGAAATGAACGCTTTAGAATAGAGGAGGAAAAGAAATGGAAACTCAAGATCAATTATCGATGCCGACCAAATACGATCCGAATAGCATTGAGCAGGGGAGATACAAATGGTGGCTTGAAGGGAAATTCTTCGAAGCGAAAAGCGAGAAAGACAAAGAACCCTATTCCATTGTCATCCCGCCGCCGAACGTAACGGGGAAACTTCATCTTGGTCATGCGTGGGACACAACGCTTCAAGACATCCTTACCAGGATGAAGCGCATGCAAGGATACGACGTGCTATGGCTGCCGGGCATGGACCATGCCGGGATTGCGACACAGGCGAAAGTGGATGAAAAGCTTCGTAACCAAGGAATCTCAAGGCATGACCTTGGACGTGAGAAATTCGTTGAAGAAACATGGAAATGGAAAGAAGAATATGCTGAGCATATCCGTCAACAGTGGGCGAAAATCGGTCTTGGACTCGATTACAGCCGTGAACGGTTTACGTTGGACAACGGATTATCGGATGCGGTCCAAAAGGTATTCGTCGACCTTTACAACAAAGGCTTGATTTACCGCGGCGAATACATCATCAACTGGGATCCGGCTACGAAAACGGCCCTTTCCGATATCGAAGTCATCCATCAGGATGTCCAGGGTGCATTCTACCATATGCGTTATCCATTGGCTGATGGAAGCGGTAGTATCGAAATCGCGACAACACGGCCTGAAACGATGCTCGGGGACACAGCGGTAGCTGTACATCCGGAAGATGACCGTTACAAGCACTTGATTGGAAAAACAGTGACCCTTCCGATCGTAGGCCGTGAAATCCCGATTGTCGGTGATGACTACGTTGATATGGAATTCGGATCTGGTGCAGTGAAAATCACTCCTGCCCACGACCCTAATGACTTTGAAATCGGCAACCGCCATAACCTGGAGCGTATCCTTGTTATGAATGAAGACGGAACGATGAATGAAAATGCCGATAAATATAAAGGCATGGACCGCTTCGACTGCCGCAAACAGATCGTAAAAGATCTTCAGGAGTCTGGCGTATTATTCAAAATCGAGGAGCATATGCACTCCGTAGGTCACTCTGAACGTAGCGGAGCCGTTGTGGAACCGTACTTGTCCACACAGTGGTTCGTAAAAATGGATCCACTTGCTCAGGAAGCGATCAAGATCCAAGAGGATGAAGGGGATAAAGTCAACTTTGTGCCAGACCGTTTCGAAACGTCTTATCTTCGTTGGATGGAGAACACGCGTGATTGGTGTATCTCACGCCAGTTGTGGTGGGGACACCGCATCCCTGCTTGGTACCATAACGAGACGGGTGAAGTATATGTAGGAAATGACGCACCATCTGATACTGAAAACTGGACGCAGGAAGAAGATGTATTGGATACATGGTTCAGCTCTGCACTATGGCCGTTCTCCACAATGGGCTGGCCGGACACGGACAGTGAAGATTATAAGAGATATTATCCGACGAGCACGCTTGTCACGGGTTACGATATCATCGGTTTCTGGGTATCCCGTATGATCTTCCAAGGCCTTGAATTCACAGGAGAGCGCCCGTTCAAGGATGTCCTTATCCACGGTCTCGTTCGCGCAGAAGATGGACGTAAAATGAGTAAATCCCTCGGCAACGGAGTCGACCCGATGGATGTCATCGAGAAGTACGGGGCAGATTCCCTTCGTTACTTCTTATCAACGGGAAGTTCACCTGGCCAGGACCTGAGATTCTCGGTTGAAAAAGTTGAATCCGTATGGAACTTTGCCAACAAGATCTGGAATGCCTCCCGTTTCGCACTGATGAACATGGATGGTATGACGTATGACGAAATCGACTTGAGCGGTGAAAAATCCGTTGCGGATAAATGGATCCTGACTCGTTTGAATGAAACCATCGAGAGCGTGACCCGTCTGGCAGATCGTTATGAGTTTGGTGAAGTCGGCCGACTTCTTTATAACTTCATTTGGGATGACTTCTGTGACTGGTACATCGAGATGGCGAAGCTTCCTCTATATGGGGAAGATGAAGCGGCGAAGAAGACGACGCGTTCAATCCTTGCTTACGTACTCGACAACACGATGCGACTGCTTCACCCGTTCATGCCGTTTATTACCGAGGAAATATGGCAGAACCTGCCGCATAAAGGCGAATCGATCACTGTCGCTGCTTGGCCAGAAGTGAAGGAAGACTTGTCTGACGCGGACGCTGCTGAAGAAATGAAGCTGCTCGTTGAAATCATCCGTGCCGTACGGAATGTCCGTGCAGAAGTAAATACGCCGATGAGTAAGCAAATCAAACTGATGCTTAAAGCAAAGGATGAAAAAGTCCTGGCTATGCTTGCAAAGAATAAGGCGTACATCGAACGTTTCTGTAATCCTGAACAATTGGATATGGGAACAGACATCACCCCTCCGGAAAAAGCGATGACTGCCGTTGTGACGGGAGTGGAATTATTCCTTCCATTACAGGGACTCATCAATATTGATGAAGAAATTGCCCGTCTGGAGAAAGAACTTGAAAAATGGACAAAAGAAGTATCCAGGGTTCAAGGGAAGCTAAAAAATGAAAAATTCGTCAGCAAAGCACCTCAAAAAGTGGTGGACGAAGAAAAAGCAAAGGAACAAGATTATCTTGAAAAACAGGCTACAGTGAAAGCAAGAATCTCTGAACTGAAAACTGTATAAGAAAAAAGGATAAGGCTTGGAGAAGGAGTCTACTGGTAAAGGGGGACCACCCTGAAGCAGCGGGGCTCCCTTCCAGGCTTTTTTTGATGGGAGTGATGAAGGATGAATACATATGAAGAAGCGGTAGAGTGGATTCATGCAAGGCTAAGGCTCGGGATCAAACCGGGTCTTGAACGGATGAAACACCTGTTGGATGCCTTGGATAATCCCCAGGATAAAATAAAATCCGTCCACATCGGGGGGACGAATGGGAAGGGGTCGACGGTCACCTTTTTGCGTAATATCCTTCAAGAGGCAGGATATACGATCGGTACCTTTACCTCCCCCTATTTTGAACGATTCAATGAAAGGATATCCTTGAACGGACACCCCATACCCGATGAAGAACTTCTTTCCCTCGTAGCGCTCATAAAGCCGATTGCTGAAGGGATGAAGGATAGCGAATGGGGGGAACCGTCAGAATTTGAAGTCATCACTGCGATGAGCATGATGTATTTTGCCGAGATCAAGCCCGACTTTGTCCTCTATGAAGTTGGACTTGGGGGAAGGCTCGATTCAACTAATGTCATCACCCCCCTTGTTTCAGTCATCACAAGTATCGGCATGGATCATATGCAATTTTTAGGCGATACGATTGAAGAGATCTCCTATGAGAAGGCAGGGATCATAAAGCAGGGAGTTCCTGTTGTCTCCGGTGCCACTCAAAGGGAAGCGAAAGAGGTGTTGATGAGGACAGCGGCGGAAAGAGGGAGTAAGTTCTATCAAGCGGGCAGGGACTTTGGTGCACAGCGTCTGATGGTATTGGAAAGAGGGGAGCGATTCCAATTTCAATCACAGACTAACGAAGGCACCTATGAAATCACCATGATGGGCGAACATCAGGTTCAAAACGCGGCGCTTGCTTTGAAGACAGTCGAATGCCTGCGTGATCTGAATGAGATTTCCTATACGGAAACCCATCTCCAAACAGGCTTGAAGAGTGCCTTCTGGCCGGGAAGGATGGAGATGGTCAACGTGAATCCCACGGTCATCCTCGATGGAGCCCATAATCCGGAAGGGATACGTGCACTTGTAAAGTCGATCCACGAACGATTCCCGACCGATAAAGTGACCATCCTGTTCTCGGCGCTAAAGGATAAGGAACTGAAGAATATGATTTCATTACTTGAAGAACCGGCATCGAGCATCGTGTTCACCACGTTTTCGTTTCCAAGAGCGGCGGGGTCTGACGAGCTGCTTTCCCTATCCAATCACCCACGTAAAGGGGAAGCAAGCGATTGGAAGCGATATATAGAAGATAAATTGGACGGTATGGAAGAGAATGAAACATTGTTCATCACGGGCTCGCTTTATTTTCTTTCAGAAGTGAAGCCGTATCTAGTAGAAAAGTTAGAAAATTCCAGAAAAAATAAGTGACTTTAATCCGTCGCTCTGATAAAATATTCTTAAACTTGTGACTATTTAACTATGAGAGAATCTCATTTATCCATTGCTATTGAAGGGGGATAGAAATGCAGCTTTCACGCAGGAAGAAATTTACGTTATTATATGCCTGGCTCGCCGTCGTGCCGGCTGGCCTATATTTTACTTATCAATTCTATCCTCCTCAAAATGTGGCAGGACACGGCTGGGAATTGCTGGCACTCATCTTGTTTGCAGCACTCATCCCGCTCATGCCGATCGTCATCAATGGAGCCACCATCTTCTTCATCCAATGGGTGACCCTCGTGGGGTTCTTGAAATATGGATTGTTTGTTGAGATTGTGTTGATGCAATTTTCGATCATCCCTCTCCTCTTCAGGATCAAGGTGTCAAAATCGGATTGGCATAGGATCCCTTTGAACTCACTGATGTTTTTTCTCGTATCAGTATCGAGTGGATTGGTTTATTTCCTCGTCGGAGGGGAAATCGGAGCGGAGAAAATCGGGGACATCCTGCCTGCCGCCCTGAGCTACCAGGTGGCATCCATCATGATCAATGCATATTTACTGCTAGCGTATCAGCGTTATTTCGTTGTGAGCGAGACCAGGTTCTACACGAAGGACTTTATTTGGGATTTCATCTCGAATATGATCATGTTCCCGATGTCGCTTTCGCTTTATTTCCTTACCTTTCAAATCGGACCGTATGCATCGTTATTGATCGGGATCCCGTTCATCAGCCTATCGCTTATGTTAAAGATGTATAATTCATCCGAAAAAATCAATGAATACCTGCAAAAAGCAGGTGAAATCGGACATCAGCTGACCGAAAGCCTGAAAGTGGATGAAGTTCTCGATATCTTCCTCGAGAAAATCATCGAGACCCTTCCAGTGGAACATGCTTACATACTTGACTGCAAGGGGGATGAGCTTGTCCTTCTGAGACGAGTCGAAAGCAAAGGGAAGGACTTGGATCGATTCCCTGTATTGAAAAAAGGGAAAGGCATTAGCGGCAGGGTATGGAAGTCAGGACGATCGGTGATCTATGATTCGCGTTCTGAATGGGCCACACTGGCCGATGGTTATATGCCGCCTGGAGTTGAAAGTATCCTTTGTGTCCCGATTGTAAGGAGTCAAAAGGTCCGGGGGATCCTTCTTTTGGCGTCATCGAAGAAGCGTGCATATGAAAAGTTCCAGTTGATGATCGTGGAAATCCTATGTTCTTATTTCGGGGTTGCCATCGAGAATGCGAGGCATCATGAAAAAACGAAGAAGAACAGCGAACGCTGCGCGCTTACCAACCTGTATAATTATCGATACTTTGAAGATATGCTGTCGCTCGAATTCAACGAGCTCGAACGTGGAGGCAGGACTTCTTTATCCTTGATCATGCTGGATCTTGATCACTTCAAGGTCATCAATGATAATTACGGTCACCAGAGCGGAAATGAGATCCTGGTTGAGCTTGCCGACAGATTATGCAAGCTCATTGGTTCAAAGGGTACGGTTGCGAGATACGGAGGAGAGGAATTTGTCATCCTCCTTCCCGATACTGAAAGGCCTGAAGCGATGATGCTTGCGGAACGCGTCAGGAAGGCAATCGCCAATCGGCCATTTGTACTGCATGATTCGCTTCAGGCTTCAAATAGGAAGCTGATGGTGAGAATTACGGCAAGTATCGGGGTATCGTCGGCTCCTGAAGATGCAGATGACACAATGACGTTGATCAGACATGCCGACAGGGCACTTTACACCGGTGCAAAGCAAGCAGGGCGGAATCGTGTGGCAAAATATGTGAAATAAGCTGAAAACACCTTCTGGGATGAAGGTGTTTTTTAGTGTACATTACTTGCAAGAGGTGTCAGCAAACAAGAAGAGGGATTCTTTCGCATAAATGACATAATTTATATTTAATATGTTCGCAATGTTTCAATTCACCGCCTTTTGTAATAGAATAGTAATAGTAGAAATTTGTATTTTACTAGCGATATCAGTCGGAATCAGGAGGTAGTGATGACCCAATATCTAATCGCCGCAGCAGCATTTGTCTTCTTGCTGCCCATTTTGGCGCTGATCCCAATGAAGATGTCTTTTAAACATAGAATCATTCTCGCCTTCTTATCTTTTCTTGTTGCGATCCTGGCTTTGGCAAGCACCGAGTTTCTGCCAGTATCAAGTGTACTGATCATCCTGCTTTTGATTGTTGGATTGATTTCATACTTCGTCGAATCAAGAGTCTCGCCCGTCATGCCTGTCAGCACCGTCCTTCAGCCAGAAAAAGATCCTCCCGCCGCCTTGCATCATCCTATCGACAAGAACGAATTGCCTTTTGAACAAGATGATCACGAAACTGTTGCAGTAGATGATCCCGAGATTGGGCTTATGACTGAGTCAGAAGACGACCATGTTGAGGTAGGTCAAAATGACTATATAGAAGAGCTAGACTTAGTGGATGAACAAGGGATAATTTCGAATGAAGAAGAATCACTTGCTGTACGTGATCCAGAAGGATATAGGGGTGAAGTGGAAATCCCCGTTCTCGAGGCCCATATTGAAGACAGTGAGTCGTCCACCATCCAGGATGAGGAAGAAGAGTACAACCGGTTGTTTGCCGGAAGAAATGAGTTGAAATGAAGTCAGACAGGAGGTTCCCGCGTTGAAGAAGTCATCATATTCCAGTACCGTTTTCTTAGTCCTATGCACGGCATATCTCTTCGGTTCTGCTTACGTAGGGTCCTATTGGTATGATCGATTCTTTCATTCCGTTTCTCCAAGTGATGCAATGGTGGCCGGCATGAAAATTTCCAATGCAACTGATCTTCAACAGCAAATCGAGGTGTGGGAGAAGGGACAGAAGCTGTTTGTCACCTACATTGACCGGAAAGAACATATCCCTTCAGACGTGTTTCAATTCGATGTCGAGGGAACCATGATAGGATCAACCGATGGTGAAGATGCGCCGCTGCTTCTCGCAGTGGACGAAAAAAAGCTTCTCGAGACAGTCACTTCCCTTGGCATCGAAGCCGATCGGATACAGATACATAACTTGAAGAACGAGCTCATGGAGCAGGCATCCAAATTGAATATGGAAGAGAAGGAATTTGCACTCGTAGACTACTTGGAAAGAAAAGAGGGCGTGACGATACTCGCTGAACATGAAATCAGCTCGGTCGCCCGGACCCCTGAACTGCAGGAGTTTCTATCTTCAGTCCCTGAAATTGTCATAGAGCCCCTATCGTCCTTTTCAATCCTGAACTTTACGGAGAATCAACAGATGACGTCAATGACAAATGACGAACTGAGCATCATTTCAACAGGGTTATATAAATTGGTCCTTCAATCCGGACTACAGGTCATACAGAGGCATCATGGCACTACACTTCCTGAATATGCAAAACTTGGTTTTGAAGCAAGGGTAGACCGGGAACACCTTCAGGATTTCGTATTTGTGAACCCTGATGATACATCGTACAAGCTCCACTTGGAAATGGTTGGCGACCGTCTTCGGTTCGTGCTAGAAGGTGAGGAACTCCCTTATGGGGTGGAGTTATCCCTAGGGGAAAAGCAACCAGTGAAGCATAGGGTGATCAAACAATATACGCCATATGTCACCTCAGGACAAGTGAAAATCAAGACCGAGGGTAAGGACGGCGTCCAGGTTGAAGTGTGGAGGAGTATGGTGGATTCAGATGGTAGGGTACTGAAACAGGAGATGATTTCGCGGGATTATTATCCTCCTGTACACCGGGAAGAGCTCGTGAGTCTCTCCGATTACCTGAATAGCCAGCAGGCTCAGTCGGGTGAAAATACAGCGGGAACACCGGAAACGGAAGAGGTGAATGCACCAGATCCCTCCACAACAGATGAAACCGCAGAAGAATCGGATGACGTCAGTGAGGGGAACGGAGATGTAGAAGAAGGAGCGGGACGAAAGGAACCGGACAGTGCGGAGCCTGTTGCCCCTTCAAGTGAGGACAAGCCGGATCTCGAAATGAAGTAATAGCTGTAAAATGGGGTGGATTAGCATGGCACAAGAACGAAAACGATTGGGTGATTTATTAGTTGAGGCCGGCCTTTTGACAGAGGAAAAGCTTCAGCAAGCCCTGAAAGAGAAAAGCAAAGATCAAAAGCTCGGGGATGCCATCCTTCAAAAGGGATACATCACGGAACAGCAATTGATCGAGGTGCTCGAGTTTCAGCTCGGCATCCCACATGTAAGCTTGTTTCGATATCCATTCGATCATAATCTATTTCACTTGATCCCGAAGGATGTGGCGAAGCGTAACTTGATCATTCCATTGAAAAAGGAAGGAGACAAATTATTTGTCGCCATGGCCGATCCGATGGACTTCTATGTGATAGAGGATCTCCGTCTATCGACGGGCTTTTTCATTGAAACAGCGATTGCCACCAAAGATGACATCCTTAGGTCGATCAATAAATACTACGATATGGATGAAAGTTTTGAGGAACTGAACGCCTTGGGGAAAGAATCCCAGGCCGAACAAGATGAGACCAATCTGGACCAGGACTCCCCGATTGCGAGGCTCGTCAACCAGATCTTATCGAATGCGGTAACACAGAAGGCCAGTGACATCCATATCGATCCTCAGGAAACCAGGGTGCTCATAAGGTACCGCGTGGACGGCATCCTCCGTACAGAACGGGCGATCCCGAAACATATGCAGGGCATGCTGACAGCGAGGATCAAGATTATGTCACAGCTGGATATCACGGAGCACAGAGTCCCCCAGGATGGGCGCATTAAGACCAACATCGATTTCCGGCCGGTGGATCTCAGGGTATCCACTCTGCCGACGATTTATGGGGAGAAGATGGTACTCAGGATCCTGGATTTGAGCTCATCGCTCAACGACCTCGGGCAGCTCGGGTTCAACACGTTGAACATGAAACGATTTCAATCCCTGATCGACCGTCCGACGGGCATCGTACTCATCACGGGGCCGACCGGATCGGGGAAATCTTCCACGCTTTATGCGGCGTTGAATAAGCTCAATAGTGAAGAAGTGAATATCATCACCGTCGAAGATCCCGTCGAGTATCAGCTTGAAGGGATCAACCAGATCCAAGTGAATGCCAATGTCGGATTGACTTTTGCAAAAGGCTTGCGCTCAATCCTCCGACAAGACCCGAATATCATCATGGTCGGTGAAATCCGGGATAAGGAAACGGTTGAAGTGGCAATAAGGGCTTCCCTGACAGGGCATTTAGTATTAAGCACGATCCATACGAATGATTCCCTGACGACGGTCACCCGTTTGATTGATATGGGTGTCGAACCGTTCCTCGTGGCAACGTCCTTAAGTGGAATCGTCGCACAGAGGCTCGTGAGGAAAGTGTGCAGGGACTGTGTTGAGGAAGAAGCCCCTACCAAAAGGGAGATCGACATCTTCAAGCGAAGGGGATTGACGATTGATAAAGTCAGTCGGGGAAAAGGCTGTGCTGCCTGCAACATGACGGGATATAAAGGAAGGCTCGCAATCCACGAGGTACTCGTCATCAATGATGAAATGAAGAAGATCATCATGAATAATGAACCCCTTTCTACCTTGCGGGAAGCGGCATATAAATCTAAAACCATCTTCCTATTGGATGATGGTTTGCTAAAAGTGAAGCAGGGAATCACCACGACAGAGGAAATCCTCCGGGTTGCAATCGAGTAAAGAAGGTGGACAATATGAAAGAACGCATCAACCAATTATTACGGGCGGCATTTGATTTAAAAGCATCCGATATCCATCTCACGGTCGGATCTCCCCCGATCTTCCGGATCCACGGAGATCTGAAAAGGTACGGTCAGGAGGTCCTGAAGCCAGCCGATACAGAATCCATGGCAAAGGCGGTCATCCCTGAAGACATGTGGACGGAATTCAAGGAACGAGGAGAGCTTGATCTTTCTTATGCCATTCCAGGTGTTTCGCGATTTCGTGTCAATGCCTACCACCAGAGATCATGCATCTCCATCGCACTCCGTGTCGTCCCAACGAAAATCCCGACGCTCGACGAATTGGCCCTGCCTGGCGTGCTGAAGAAAATTGCCGAGAAGCCTCAAGGGCTTGTGCTCGTCACGGGTCCGACCGGAAGCGGGAAATCAACGACACTCGCAGCGATGATCCAATATATGAATCAGACGATGAGAAAGCATATCATCACGCTCGAGGATCCGATCGAGTACTTACATAAGCATGGTTCATCCATCATCGACCAGCGGGAAGTCGGATTCGATACAAAGTCATTCGCATACGGACTCAGGAGTGCCTTGAGGCAGGATCCGGATGTCATTCTGGTCGGCGAGATGCGCGACCTCGAGACGATCCATACCGCCATCACGGCGGCCGAGACCGGGCACCTTGTACTCGGTACCCTGCATACATCGAGCGCGGTTTCGACAATCGAGCGCATCATCGATGTATTCCCGTCAGTCCAGCAATCACAGATCAGGGTCCAGCTTGCTTCCGTCCTGCAAGGCATCATCGCACAGAGGCTGCTGCCGACGATTGATAAACAGGGTCGCGTGGCCGCAACCGAGGTGCTCCTTAATAATTCAGCGGTGGCGAACCTGATCCGCTCCGAGAAGATCCATCAGATCCCGAGTGTGATGCAGACTTCAAGGTCAATGGGGATGGAGCTCCTGCAGTCGACGGTCAAATCGTACGTCGATAATGGGATCATTTCCGCTGAAGTCGCCCAGCCGTTCATGCAGGAGCATGGTTCCCTATGACACGGTTCCGATATGAAGGTAGGGATAGGAGCGGCAGGAAACGTGGTGTCATTACCGCACCTTCCAAAAAGGAAGCGATGATGAGGCTGAAAAATCAAGGGATCCGCGTCATCTCTGCAGAAGAAATTCCGGAAACCTTGCTGACAAAGGAGATCACACTCGGGAACCCTGTGAAGCTTCAGCAGATGGTCGTCTTCCTGCGTCAGTTTTCAACACTATTGAAGGCAGGGGTGACCGTTGTCGATGCGACAAGGATCCTTTCGACCCAGACGAGCAGCAAGGCGCTGTCAAAGGTCCTGTCGGAAATAGAGATCGAGTTGAAAGAAGGGAACCCATTGTCGGAGGCCTTCGCCAAACACCGCAAAATCTTTGAGCCCCTGTTCATCAATATGCTGAAAGCAGGGGAAGCCACGGGGAGTTTGGATGAAACGCTCGAACGGCTCGGCGATCATTTTGAAAAGCAGCATACCACCCGTCAGAAGGTGATTGCCGCCCTGTCATATCCCGCTGTCGTCGGGGTCATCTCCATCGGCGTCGTCATCTTCCTCTTGCTCGCGGTCGTCCCAACGTTTGTGGATATGTTTGCCGATATGGGAAGTGAACTCCCATTGATCACAAGGGTGGTGCTCGGAGCCAGTGAAATCGTGCAAACCTATTGGTATCTTCTGGCGCTGCTTGTCATATTCATTGTTTTGGGAATAACGCTCATCAGGCGAAAGAAAGAAACGAAATACTATCTCGACTATGCGATCTTGCGGATCCCGGTCTTCGGGAGCCTCATCCAAAAAGCGGTTCTTGCACGGATGACCAGGACTTTCAGTTCGTTATTTTCAAGTTCCGTTCCCATCCTTCAGTCGATGGTGATCCTCGAGAGGGTGGTGGAAAATGAAGTGATCGCACGCGTGATCAGGGCATCAAGGGATTCTCTTGAAAGCGGCGGATCACTGACGGAGCCGATGAAAGATCACTGGGCGATCCCGCCGCTCGTCTCCCACATGATCTCCATCGGGGAGGAAACCGGCTCACTCGATGGCATGCTATCGAAGGTCGCCGATTTCTATGAAAAAGAAGTGGAGAACACGACCGATCAGCTCAAATCACTGATCGAGCCGCTCATGATCGTCGTCCTCGCAGGTCTTGTCGGGACCATCGTCACGGCCATCATGGTGCCGATGTTTGAAATGTTTAACAATGTGCAAAATTTCTAGAAAATATGATAAGATTTTACACATTCTGACTATTTCTCGCAGGATTCTGGTGTATAATTAATACTAGATTCCTAGAGTACAAAAGTACTACATATTAATCAAAATGGGAGGAAGAAACATGTTGAAAAAGTTTTTGAAAAATGATAAGGGATTGACTCTTGTCGAGTTGCTTGCTGTTATTGTGATTTTGGGGATTATTGCGGCGATTGCGGTGCCGAGTATTGGGAATATTATTGAGAAGTCACGGGCCGATGCAGTGAAAGCTGAGGGAGTTCAAGTTCTGAATGCTGCGAAATTGTATATGACAGCTGAAGGGCCGATAGCAGATGGTACAACTCTTGCATCTTCTAACTTAACAGAATATTTGACTGAGAATGGTGGGGTCACATGGGATACAGCGTTTACTGTATCTCCAGATCTGAAATTAAATGGAGTAGCAACTAAAGGAAATGTTACAATTACTTTTACTGATGCTACTGTAAGTAAAATTAACACTTATGAATACAGTGATAGTGATAAAACAATTGATTAAATGATACTAATCATCACCCTCTACGCACTCCTCCTAGGCTCCTTCTACAACGTAGTCGGCCTGAGGGTGCCCATGAAGAAATCAATTGTCAAACCTAGGTCGAGCTGCCAATACTGTCGTCATCAGTTGACGGCTATTGAGCTCATACCTGTCTTTTCATATCTCATCCAAAAGGGGAAATGCCGCCAGTGCAAAGGAGGCATTTCTCCTTTATATCCATTTATGGAAGCGTTGAACGCTGTGCTATTTGTCCTGGTTTATCTTCAAATCGGGATGGAATGGGAGGTGCTTGTCGCCTGGACGCTAGTCTCGATGCTTGTCATCATCACGGTGTCCGACTTGAAATATATGGTCATCCCGGATAAAGTCCTGCTCTTTTTCCTTGTGCTGATCATCATTGAACGCATCTTCATCCCGCTCTCGCCTTGGTGGGACAGCCTGGCAGGCGGGGCACTTGGGTTCGGACTGCTTCTACTGATCGCGGTCATCAGCAAAGGCGGCATGGGTGGCGGCGATATTAAATTATACGGCGTCATCGGGCTCGCTGTGGGGGTCAAGGTCACCATTCTTTCCTTTATGATCGCGACATTCCTGGGTGCAGTCGTCGGACTGACGGCCCTTGCCTTCAAGTTGATTGAAAGGGGTAAGCCGATTCCCTTCGGCCCATTCATCGCTGCTGGGACGGTACTTGCTTATTTATATGGTGACACCATTATTTCTCTTTATCTTTCAAGTTTCTATTAAACACTTTTCCGCAAAGAAAGGATCCGGTTCATGGGTTTTCTATCATTTCTCTCACAGTCTCATAAAACAGCGAATATCATCTTCACCGATCATTGCATCCGGTTTCTCGAGCTGAAATCACCTTCTCCGCTCATCGTCTCATCATTTGACGAGCGTTCCCTTCCCGAAGGGGTGATCAGAGGGGGGAAGATCATCGACCGGGAAACCTTGCTTTTCATTTTGGAAGAATGCATTGAGGATTGGAAGATCAGACGCCGGCCAGTCCGCTTTGTGGTGCCGGATCCATTTGTGGTGGTAAGGAAAATATCCATTCCTTCCGATATCCGGGAAGATGAATTGGAGGGCTATCTCTTTTTGGAAATCGGATCAAGCATTCACCTTCCTTTTGAAGATCCTGTTTTCGATTATTCCCCATTGGATACACGGGGGGAGAAGCGGGAAGTGTTATTGGTCGCATCTCAGGAAGAAATCGTCGAGAGCTATAAAGGACTTCTTGAGGATGCGAAGCTAAAGCCCGTCGCCGCTGACATTGCCCCTCTTGCACTGTACCGAACCGTGCTCAATGAAGGGAAGGTGTCGGTGAATCAGCATACAATGCTCCTTCATATGGACGAGCTTCTTTTGACCGTATCGATCTTTCATCAACACGAACCGATATTCACAAGGCCGATCGTCCTCGAAGCCGAAATGGAGGATCGGGCGACTCAAGGTGGTTATGAAGTGAATATGCTTCAGGATACATTGAAGGAAATTGAGAAAGTGATGAATTTTTACCGGTATTCCTTGAATAAAGGGGAACAATCCGTCGAGAAGGTGGTCGTGAGCGGAGGGCATCCTCGCGTTCAGCAGTTGAAAAAAGAGCTGCAGGAAAGGGTTGCGATTCCCGTTGAAAACCTTCAGATGAACAACGTCACGACTCTACAGGATGAGAAGGTCCCATCGGGATACATTATCGCGTTGGGTCTTGCTTTAAAAGAGGTGCAGCTCAGTGAAACTTATTGATATCAATCTGCTTCCACAGAAAGAACGAAAACGGAATGCTTTTACATACAGCATGATGGGGACCGCTGCATTATTCATCCTCATTTTGATGTTTATGACGCTTTCATGGCAGAGCACCGTCAAGGAAACAAAAAGGACGGATGAAAGAATTGAGATGACGAAAAAGGTCATCGAGGCCCAGCAGACAAAGGTCCTTGGTGCAGAAGCTTCCAATAGTGTCGGGAAACTATCCAAGACTGTACAGGAGATGATTGATTATCCTGTCAAAACGGTCCCGATCCTAAACAAGCTCATTTCCCTTCTGCCACAAAGGGGATTCATCCAGCAATTCGAATATGTTGACAGGGATCTGATCAATTTGACCGTCCAATTTGATTCCTCCAGGGAAGCGGCCTACTATTTGTCCCACCTGAAGGAAGAGAAATGGCTCTTGAAGTGTGACATATTGGAAATCACGACCGAGCAGCTGGACGATTCCGCTGAAGAAGATGTCCTGCCAAGGTATCTTGCATCTTACTCCCTGCACCTTGACCCAGAAAAATTCCAGGAACTTCTTGAGGAAGAGGGGGGAGAAGGATGAAAATCGATTTTTCGAAGAAACAGTGGACCATCCTGATCTCGAGTACATTATGCGCCCTGTTCATTTTGGTTGGGGTGAATGTCTTTTATCTTCAACCTGCAGAGAAAAGACTAGAGTACAAACAGGATGAACTCGGCATTCAGGTGAAATTGCAAGAGGCGGTCGAGGAAAAAGTGAACAGCCTCGGGGCGGATGAGCCGGTGGATTCCACTTCCCTGCAAAAGAAAATCCCGGTTGAACCAATGACGGAAAGTCTGATACTCGACTTGGAACAGGCGGAACTCGTGTCAGGCAGCAGCATTCAATCGATTGTGTTCGAGCAGTCGGAAGAGGCTCCTGAAGCGGAAGGAAATCCAGAAACAGATGGAAATGCAACGGACGACGTGATCCCGCCACAGCTAAAACGGATTGGGATGACGATAGTGGTGGAATCACCTTCCTATTTCGAAATGGAAGCGTTCCTAGAGCAGATTGAAGGACTCCAGCGCATAGTCGAAGTGGACGGTCTCTATTTTGAAGGAGAAGAAGAGTTGAAGGAAAGCATGGAAGGCTACAGTGAGGATGTCATCACGTTCGAAGTGGTGGCTTCGGCATTCTATCTACCAGACCTTCAAGACCTGGTGGATGCCGTGCCTAGGATTCAAAGTCCGATGCCTTCCCTGAAAAAGGATCCTTTCCCGCAATTTTCTGATGAAAGTGAGTAGCTGCTCTCCACATTCGCAATCTCAAAAAATACCTGTGCTTAAATCTATCAGAACTCTAGTGAAAAATTTGACGAAAACCTCTTGGGACAAGACGACAAAAGTCTTGTTCTTTTTTTTATGGGGTGTGATAGGATGGAAAAAAATAGATGAAGGAGGGTGGCGATGGTGGACAAGCCAGACCGGAATAAACAAATTTCCATCAAAATAAATGGTGAAAACACAAAATTCGAAGAAGATCTCCATGTCCATGATTGGAAGCTCGGAAAAGAAGAAAGTGCTGCGGGCGAAGAGAAACTTGAAGATACAGGCTTTGATTGGAACCTGCCGGATGATGCTTCCGTGCCTCCAAAAGAATACAAAAAAATCAACTATGTCAACGGAAAGAAAAAAAAGAAGCCGAAATCATTCAATCATCCTTTCAATGAATCGATGAACCTAATCATGTCAATCATCGGGGCGGTGGTTGTCGGGGCCGTGCTCGGGTTCGGGACCTTGAAGGTCATCACCAATACGGACGGCGAAGCGGCACCGGCCGCTGTGTTGCAGGATGGGACCGCTGCAGGTGATACAGGTGGGAATGAAACGAGAGCCCCAGTTCAGCTGAAGGAAATTTCGACTCCAGTCCTGCAGGGGGGTGTCTTCTCGACCAAGGAGTCACTGGCTGCCATGAGGGATTCTTTGTCGGCAAAAGGGATCAACAGTGCATCGATTGAAAAGGATGGGCAATGGTTCTTATTGCTCGGAGTGTCGGCTGATGTTGAGACGGCGAAGCTCCTCGGTGAAAAATTGAAGGAAAATGGCACAGATGTCTATGCGAAGGACTTTCAGTTGAGTGCCAAAGAGATTAAGGCAAGTGAAGGGGAAAAAGCGTTTCTAGAAAAAGCCGGCGGTCTGTTTGCGATCCTCGCAGAAGAAAGCAGCACCGGTGTGGTGAACGGCAAGGTGAATGAGTCGGCGGCGGCAACGATTCAATCAGGCTTGAAAGAAATCCAGGGACTGAAGGTCGGCCAGGAGCCGATCGTGAAGATGAAAGAAGCAATCGAACATGCCTCCAGTCAGACACTCGCAATAAAGACATCGGAGGAAGCGGCTGAAATCCAGGGTGAACTGCTCACTTATCTTGAAATATACAGCAGCTTACAATAAGCGGGGAAATGCGACTATTTTCTAGGAAATAATTACCCAGGCGACAAGCGTGAATCTGCTTGTCGCCTTTTGCTTGTTTAGGCAGGAAGTATTTGGTACTATTAGTCTGTATCTCTCATTCTATACATGAAAGGACTGGAATGATTTATGTCCAACCTCATTCTTGCTTCACAATCCCCTCGACGAAAAGAACTTCTTCAACAAATTCAACTTTCTTTCTCGGTCATGAAAAGCGATGTCAATGAATCATTTGCCCCTCATATGAGACCCCATGATGTGGTAATGGAACTCGCCTTGAGGAAAGCGAGGGTAATTTCGCAAACACATGCTGAGTCATACGTTTTGGGCTCTGATACAGTGGTGACCAAAGGCGACCTCATCCTCGGAAAACCCAATTCGGCAGAAGAAGCAAGGACGATGCTGTCCATGCTATCCGGTGAAACACACTCCGTCTATACAGGTGTCGCCATCGTAAAGGGTGACAACCAATCATTGTTTTATGAAAAAACAGATGTTACGTTCTGGGAGCTATCACCTCGGGAAATCGACGAATACATCGCTTCCGGGGAACCGTTTGACAAAGCGGGCTCCTATGGGATCCAGGGACTCGGGGCCAAACTCGTCAAGGAAATCCAGGGAGATTATTTCTCCGTTGTCGGATTGCCCCTTTCAAGGGTGTACCGGGTGCTTCGTGAAATGGGATATCTCCGGTAAGAATCCGCTCCTTTGACGAAAAAAAGGAGGACCTATGGAGAAACTAACGGAAAAAGAAAAAACCCTGATGATCCGGGATTACCCCCAGGATGAAAGACCGAGGGAACGGATGATCCAAAGTGGTGCAACCAGTCTCTCGAATCAGGAATTATTGGCGATCCTGCTCAGGACCGGCACCAGGTCGGAATCGGTCCTGCAGCTTTCTAACAGACTGCTCACAAATTTTGACGGGCTGAACCTCTTGAAGGATGCTTCCCTCGAAGAAATCACTAAGACGAAAGGGGTCGGTCTTGCAAAGGCGGTGCAGATCATGGCGGCCGTCGAGCTTGGCAGAAGGATCGGCAACCTCGGCTTTGATGACCGATACAGCATCCGCTCCCCTGAAGATGGAGCCAATTATGTCATGAATGACATGAGGTTCCTCGCTCAGGAACACTTCGTTTGCCTTTACCTCAACACAAAAAATCAAGTCCTCCACAAACAGACCATTTTCATCGGCAGTCTCAATGCATCGATCGTCCATCCGAGAGAGGTGTTCAAAGAGGCGTTCAGAAGATCGGCAGCATCGATCATCTGTGTCCATAACCATCCATCCGGAGATCCGACACCGAGCAGGGAAGATATCGAGGTGACAAAGAGATTGGTGGAATGCGGCAGGATCATCGGAATCGACATTCTCGATCATCTGATCATAGGGGAGAAAAAATTTATCAGTTTAAAGGAAAAAGGGTATTTATGACACTAGGATTTTTTTAATGGTTACGATATAATTATCCTTATGATTTTTACGCACTATATGCTGATCCAACAACGTAGCTCATTAAAAAGAGTCAATCTCTGAAGGGATGAGTCTTTTCGTTATGTCATGAAGCATCAACTATGTAAAAAACATTCGACGATGAAGAGTTGGACAACTCTCCTGTTCAGTCAAATATAAACCAGCCAATTTGTATCAGAAAGGGAGATACCATTAATGTTTGGAACGAAGGATTTAGGAATTGACTTAGGAACGGCTAACACACTTGTGTACGTCAAAGGAAAGGGGATCGTTGTTCGCGAACCTTCCGTTGTTGCACTGCAAACCGACAATAAACAAATCGTAGCGGTCGGGAACGATGCGAAGAATATGATCGGAAGGACACCGGGGAATGTAGTGGCCCTTCGTCCGATGAAAGATGGAGTCATTGCGGATTACGAGACGACTGCGACCATGATGAAATACTACATAAAGCAGGCGACCAAGAACAAGAGTGCTTTTTCAAGAAAGCCTTATGTGATGGTATGTGTCCCATCAGGAATCACTGGTGTGGAAGAGCGTGCCGTCATCGATGCGACAAGACAGGCGGGCGCCCGTGATGCCTACACGATCGAAGAACCATTTGCAGCGGCCATCGGTGCCAATCTTCCAGTCTGGGAACCGACGGGAAGCATGGTCGTGGATATCGGTGGAGGTACGACCGAAGTAGCCATCATTTCCCTTGGAGGCATCGTGACAAGTCAGTCGATCCGCGTGGCGGGGGATGAAATGGATGACAGCATCATTAATTACATCCGTAAAACGTATAACCTGATGATCGGTGACCGTACGGCTGAGGCCATCAAGATGGAAGTAGGTTCTGCTGGGAATCCTGAAGGCATCGATAGCATGGAAATCAGGGGACGTGACCTGTTGACCGGGCTTCCGAAAACGATTGAAGTAACGGCAGCAGAGATTGCTTCCGCGCTGCATGATACCGTCTATGCCATTGTCGATGCCGTCAAGAGCACGCTTGAGAAGACACCTCCTGAACTTGCTGCCGACATCATGGACAGAGGAATCGTGTTGACAGGGGGAGGCGCACTTCTTAGAAATATGGACACTGTCATCAGTGATGAAACGAAAATGCCAGTCCTGATCGCAGAAGAGCCACTCGATTGCGTGGCAATCGGTACCGGTAAAGCGCTTGATCACATTCACTTATTCAAGAACCGCGGTAAATAATCAGTTTATATGAAGTGGGGACTGTTCCTTAAAGTACTTCACCAAAGTACATGAAGGCGTCCCCTTCTTTTTTCGCTTCATGGATGTCGAAAAAGTAAATAATTTGGAATGATATCAATATCGAAAAGATTTTGATATAGTATTTAATAGAATTAGGATCTGTTAATGCTTACAGTTAGTAGTAGCTGTTCTTACGGAAACTAGGGAGCGGTGCTTAACAGACCAAGAATTAATAAAGGTTGAGGTGTACAGCATGCCACAATTCTTCCTGAACAAACGACTGATCATCCTGCTCGTCAGCACCATCGTCCTCGTAGCCCTGATCGGCTTCTCATTACGGGAAAGGGACAGCATCAGCTGGCCGGAGCAGTTTGTGAAAGATATGGTAGGATTCGGACAATCATTGGTATCAAAGCCAGTCAATTACACAGGAGAAGTAATCGAGAACGTCAAGGACCTTCAAAATACATACACTGAAAATGAAAAACTGAAATCCCGCCTCGATGAGCTCGTAAAACTAGAGACGCAGGTCAGGGACCTTAAACAGGATAATGAAGAGTTGAGAGCGGTTCTGGAAAAGAAAGAAGATTTAAGAAGCTATGATACGATCCAGGCAACGGTCATCGCACGGAATCCTGATAGATGGCAAGAGCTCATCACGATTGATAAAGGTGAAGTGAACGGAATCAAATCCGATATGGCAGTCATCTCTTCTGCCGGATTGATCGGGAAAGTCAAAAGTGTGAATGAATTTTCATCAACCATTGAATTGATATCGACCAATAACACGAAGAACCGCATATCCACCGTCATTCAGGGTGAACAGGATGTGAACGGTTGGATTGAAGGCTATGACACTGATAAAAAAGAAATCCTTGTCAAGAGGATCCCGAACGACCTGAAGGTGGAGAAGGGATCGAAAGTCATCACGTCCGGCTTGGGCGGCGTATTCCCTAAAGGACTCGTTGTCGGTGAAGTCAGAGAGGTCAAATCCGATCAGTATGGACTCACTCAGACGGCCTATATCAAACCAGCAGCCGACTTCTATCATTTGGAACATGTGATGGTGATCGACCGGGATATTAAAGGTGTAGAAGATCCGAAAGAAGAGGATGATAAGGAGGAAGAGCAATGATCAACCGGCTCATCCTTCCTTTTGTCACGCTTCTCATTTTTTATAGTGAAAGCCTGTTCGTCATGCTCTTCCCGGATGTTGAATTCGCGGATCAACGTATACTGGTACCTCACTTTCTGATTATCTTCATCCTTTTCATTTGTGGTTTCTTTCAATACAGGACTGCCCTGATTTATGCATTTATCTTTGGTTTCATGTTTGATATCTTTTACACCGAGATCAACGGAATCTATCTCGTGTTCTTTCCGTTTGTCGTGTTTCTCACACATGCAATGATGAAAGTCTTGCACAACAACCTCTTTGTATTCGGGATCATTGTACTCGTGAATCTAACCGTGCTTGAATTTCTGGTTTACCAGATCAACGTCATCATCCAGCGTACGGATATGACACTCATTCAGTTCGCGGATTCACGATTATGGCCAACACTTGCGCTTAATGCAGTCTTTTATATCGTATTTTCCTATCCCTTCAAGCTGTTCCTCCAGCGCAAGCAGAAGCAGCTTCTTGAAGATTGATAGAATCACTTGCCCAAGCTCCGCACGTCCCTCGTACACTCCCTTGGGGGGATGCGGAACGTGCGGTGTTTAATAGGCTCGTTCATCTAGTAAGAAAGTTTTGTAATTAGACGTTTAAAAAAGAGGAAATATACATACTTATGTCGAATTTGTACACGACTGAGGTGAAAAATAGCGCAATGAAAAAGAAACCAAACGTAATGATTAAGGGTACGAAAGAAGGACTCACCCTTCATCTCAATGATCAATGCTCGTTCGACGATGTTAAGAAGGAGCTGGACGAAAAGCTGTCTGCCCATTACCGCGAAACAGAGGGAACCCCTTTGCTCACGGTAAATATCCAAGCAGGCAACCGCTATTTGACAGAGGATCAAACAGAAGAGCTGAAGGAAATTGTCAGGCAAAAACGCAATCTGGTAGTGAATGAAGTATGGAGCAATGTTGTCACAAAAAATGAAGCAGAAAAATTAATGAATGAGAGAAATATAGACACCCTGACAGGTGTCATCCGCTCGGGTCAGGTGATTGAGACCCCTGGGGATATGCTGATCATCGGGGATGTGAATCCCGGAGGCAGGATCAATGCAGGAGGAAATATCTACATAATGGGTGCTTTAAAAGGCATCGCTCATGCGGGCTGTAACGGGAAAGGGGAAGCCGTCATCGTGGCTTCAAAAATGCTCCCCTCGCAGCTGCGCATCGCAGACTGTTTGAACCGCGCCCCTGATCGTCCCCTTGATGAGGACCAGCATGATATGGAATGTGCCTATATAGATGAAGAAGGCCAGATCGTGGTCGATCGCCTTCAAGTATTAAAGCATCTTAGACCCAATATTACGAGTTTTAAAGGAGGAAGCTAATGTGGGTGAAGCCATAGTTGTTACTTCAGGTAAAGGTGGAGTGGGTAAGACCACGACTTCTGCCAATGTTGGTACAGCATTAGCTCTACAAGGAAAAAAAGTCTGCCTGATTGATACGGATATCGGTCTCAGGAACCTCGATGTCATCATGGGACTCGAAAACCGGATCATTTATGATTTAGTCGATGTTGTCGAAGGGCGCTGTAAGATCCATCAGGCGCTCGTGAAGGACAAACGGTTCGAGGACAAGCTGTTCCTTCTGCCTGCCGCCCAGACGAGTGATAAATCTGCCGTCAATCCTGAACAGATGAAGAAGCTGGTCACGGACTTGAAGCAGGATTATGATTACATCATAATCGACTGTCCGGCAGGAATCGAACAGGGATACAAAAATGCAGTGGCAGGTGCCGACCGTGCCATCGTCGTCACCACCCCTGAAATTTCCGCCGTCCGTGATGCAGACCGGATCATCGGACTTCTTGAAAAAGAAGACATCGAACCGCCAAAGTTGGTCATCAACCGGATCCGCAGCCACATGATGAAAAATGGTGAAATGCTCGATGTCGATGAAATCACTGCGCATCTATCAATCGATCTCCTCGGGATCGTCGCCGACGATGACAATGTCATCAAGTCGTCCAATAAAGGGGAGCCGATCGCACTGGATGCCTCAAGCAAAGCGTCGATTGCCTACCGGAATATCGCGAGGCGCATCCTCGGCGAATCCGTCCCGCTGCAATCGCTCGATGAAAACAAAACAGGCATGTTTACTAAAATCAAAAAACTATTCGGCGTCAAAGCTTGACAGTTTAATAGACTTTTCAATAACCGGCAGTGTCCTTTGGATACTGTCGGTTTTTTATTTGGAATGTTCGGGCGGGTGGGGTGATGTTTGGTGCCAGGCACAAAAGGGATGGTTTGAGCCAGGCACAAAAGGGTTGATTTGAGCCAGGCACAAAAGGGTTGATTTGAGCCAGGCACAAAAGGGTTGATTTGAGCCAGGCACAAACGGGGTGATTTGTGCCTGGCACAACAAAAGAGAGGGAATGGCTCCACTCTCTACTCCCGTAATACCCGCCTACAGCCCGCCACCGTCCAACACAAATTTTGTCCACATTCGTGAATAATCCCTTCGGACAAGTCATACATTGTAGCATGCGAATAGAACAGGTTCGTTTGGCGCGGAGCCGGACAATATCTAATAAAAAGGAATGGTGTTCATGGGGAATCGAGCGGATGAGATCAGAAGGCAGATCGCAAAGAGGAAGAGAACGAATCAAATGAGTTCGAAGCGGAGCTACAACAATGGGTCTTATTTCCTACCTAGTGATGAAGAGCGCTACGGGGCAGAGCGGTATTCGAGCTTTGAAGGTGGCCCACCGCCAGAAGGCTTTCATCCTTTATTCAAGAAAGAGGCATTCATCATGAAAGTGTTGGGGGCGGGCATCATGGTCCTCCTCACGGCAATCATGTTTAAAAGTCCTTCTCCGGTTTTTGATGATGCAAAAACGGTAGTGAACCGAACGATGGAATCTGAATTCCAATTTGCTTCCATTTCCTCGTGGTATGAAGAGCAATTCGGAAAGCCGCTTGCCTTGCTCCCTGGCTCGACGAAAGATGAAGGTTCACAGACAGTCGTTGAAACGGACGAATATGCAAGACCGGTATCAGGGAAAGTGGTGGAAAATTTTAAAACCAACGGGCAGGGAATCATGCTTCAGACCGAATTCGGTGAAGACGTGGCGGCGATGAAAGGGGGATTGATCATATTTGCCGGAAAGAAAGATAAGCTCGGGAATACGGTGGTCATCCAGCATAAAGATAAGTCTGAATCATGGTATGGTCATCTTGAATCCATTGACGTGAATCAATATGAATATGTGGATAAAGGCACTGCGGTCGGAAAAGTATCTACCAGCAGTGAAAGCAATGTTTCAGGGGAATTTTATTTTGCCATCAAAATGGGTGATGAATTCGTCGACCCGATACAGGTGATATCATTTGACTAATTTCACTTCGGCAGTAAAGAAGCTCTATATTCATCCATTGCTCTGGCTTGTGATGGCCATAGGCATTGCGACCGCCCACTTCATGGAGTTGATCATGCTGCTTTTGATCATTACCATCCATGAGCTCGGGCATGGGGTAATGGCTCATTATTTTTCATGGAGAGTGAAAAGGATCTCCCTTCTCCCATTCGGGGGAGTGGCTGAAATGGACGAACACGGAAATCGTTCCCTACGTGAAGAGTTCTGGGTGATTGCATCGGGTCCCCTTCAGCATGCCTGGCTCGTACTGGCGGGCTGGCTCTTGCTGAAAGGCGGTGTCATCAGCGGGGATGTCTACGTATTGTTCCTTCAGTTGAATCTGATGGTCCTGCTCTTCAACCTGCTGCCGATCTGGCCGCTCGATGGAGGGAAGCTCATCTCATTGCTCCTTTCGCTTAAGTTCAATTATTTGAAAGCATATGAAATCACGCTGGTCAGCTCCCTCTTCCTTCTCATACTGTTTCACCTTTCGATCCTGTTGATTGCACCGTTTCATCTGAATTTATGGATCGTGCTCTCGTTCTTGTACTTTTCATTATGGACGGATTGGAAGCAGAGAAGATATAACTTCATGAAATTCCTGTTGGAGCGGTACTACGGGAACAGTCATCAATTCAGGGACTTAAAACCTCTTCCGATTGATGGGGATGAAACGTTGATCACGGTCGTCGAACGGTTTCAACGCGGCGTGAAGCATCCGCTCGTTGTCCTGGAACAGGGAACGGAAGTCGGGAAGCTTGATGAATATGAACTCCTTCATGCATTTTTTGCTGAAAAGATGACGAATGCAAAAACGAAGGATCTTCTCTACCTTTATTGACGAAAACCGTGAGACTGTATAAAGTGAATAGTGGAAACTACTCAAAAGGTTTGACTTCGTGTCATTCCTTTTCTTTTTTGTGGAGGTATAAGTGACGTTTATATAGAAAAGAGGGAGTCCCCGTTGGAAGAGATCATTGTGCACGGAAAAGGCAGGGAAAAACGCTGGGTTCTGAAGAAAGATCAAAAGGTCGCCGGGCTGTACACCTATCAGCCACAAGAAGAAACACTGACAGGAAATATTTATTTTGCGAAAGTGGTCAAGGTACAGAAAGGCCTCGGTGCCGCATTCGTTGATATCGGCTACGATAAGAACGGCTACCTACATGAAAAGGATTTTCCTCAAAATGTTGCGGCTTACCAAAGTGGTGAGGCAGCTCTACCAATATCGAAATGTGTGCATGAAGGTCAGAAAATCCTTGTGCAGGTGACGAAGGATGCTGTTGGGACGAAGGGACCGAAATTGTCTGCCGTCATCGAGCTGAAGGGTGAACATCTTGTATACATGCCGGAGGGACATTATGTTGCCGTTTCGAAAAAATTGGATGACGATGTAAGGCGCGAGTTGAAACGCACCGGAAGGGAATGGAAAGACGAATCGGAAGGAGTCGTTTTCCGTACAAAAGCTTCCAGTGCAGGAAAAGAAGCGCTGGTTGAAGAACTGGACGGATTGAGGAAGAACTTTCAGCGCCTTGAATCAATGAGCAGGCGAAAAAAGGCACCATCCCTCCTGTTTAAAGAGGATCCATTCTTAAAGGATCTGCAAGTGCAATTGGAAAAAGGAGCGGGCGGAAGAGTTTATGTTGATGATCAGGAGAGTTTTCATCAGCTGCAGGATTGGATTGTCACGCACCATGATAAGAAGTGGTCGATTGAGCTGTATCAGGGGAAGGAAAATATTTTCCGGCATTTTGAAGTCTCTTCCGTTTGGAAAAATGCCCTCAAAAAAGTCGTGTGGCTTGATAGCGGTGCATTCCTTCTAGTGGAATCAACGGAAGCCCTCACCGTGATCGACGTCAATTCAGGAAAATTCACCGGGAAGGATGACCTTGAACAGACCGTCCTGAAAACGAATGTGTCGGCAGCCAAAGAAATTGCAAAGCAGCTGGTTCTAAGGAATATCAGCGGGATCATCCTGATAGATTTCATCGATATGAAACGGGAAAGTCACCGCCAGGAAGTGGTGGCTACCTTCCAAAGGGCCCTTCAAGATGATTCCCAGCGTACGACCGTATTGGGGTTCACGGAGCTCGGTGTCCTTGAACTGACCAGGAAGCGGTCCAGGCCAAGCTTGAATGACTATCTAACGGTGCCTTGCCCGGTCTGCAGCGGGACGGGCCGCGTCATCAGTCCTGAAAGCAAGGCGTTCCAGCTGGAGCGAGAACTGTGGGAATATCAGGGGAGCGATTTAGAGGAGATCCATATAGAAGGTACGAAAGAGGTACTTGATGTATTTGCCGGAATCGGTCATACTCATGTGCAGAGATTGGAGAAGGCATTGAAGGTGAAGCTCGACCTTCAGGTGAGCGAGCATCCACATCCCTTTTATCAAATCGGAAAGATGAGATGAATTTCATGAATTATATTGACACTCTATTCGATTCTGTGATAGGATTCTAATGTTATTGATTGTAGCACCCGTGCTACAACCGCTCAGAACAGGTCTTAAAGGATGGAGCATTCCAACACCTGTGATTGGCGAGTCTGAGTTTATTAAGGAGGTGCGATTATGTACGCAATTATCGAAACAGGTGGTAAGCAAATCCGTGTAGAAGCTGGTCAAGAGATCTACATCGAGAAGCTAAACGCAAACGAAGGTGATACAGTTACATTCGACAAGGTTCTTTTCGTTGGTGGTGACGATGTGAAAGTAGGAAGTCCATTAGTGGATGGAGCTACTGTAACAGCGAAGGTTGAAAAACAAGGCCGCGCGAAAAAGCTTGTAGTATTCAAGTACAAGCCTAAGAAGAACTACCGTCGTAAGCAAGGTCACCGTCAACCTTACACTAAAGTTGTAATTGACCAAATCAACGCGTAAGGCGTGATTGAATGATTAACGTTTACGTTAAGAAGACCGGCGAAAGAATTCGTTCTTTCTCAATGGACGGTCATGCAGATTTTGCCGAACACGGGCAAGATATCGTTTGTGCCGGTGCCTCTGCTGTTTCTTTTGGAAGTGTCAATGCCATCATGTCATTGACCGGGATTGAACCCGATATCGAGCAATCTGCCGATGGGGGATATTTCAGTTGCGTCTTTCCTGACGACTTACCCGAAGAAACGGATAAGAAGGTCCAGCTGCTACTTAGTGGCATGGTGATCAGCCTGCAAACAATTGAAAGAGACTATCGTGATTTCATTAAAATAACCTTCAAAAAGTAGGAGGTGGAACAAATGTTAAGATTAGACCTTCAGTTTTTCGCGTCTAAAAAAGGAGTAGGTTCGACTAAAAACGGTCGTGACTCTATTGCTAAGCGTCTTGGTGCTAAGCGTGCAGACGGTCAAATGGTTACAGGTGGATCGATCCTTTACCGTCAACGCGGTACAAAGATCTACCCAGGTTTGAACGTAGGCCGTGGTGGTGACGATACACTTTTTGCTAAAACAGACGGTGTTGTTCGTTTCGAACGCATGGGTCGTGATAAGAAAAAAGTGAGCGTATACCCTGTTGCGAATGAAGCTTAATCGCATATCTTTAACGAAAACTCTAACCGACTTTCGGTTAGAGTTTTATTTTTTGATAAGGGATTAGGCTTTGGTGTGGTGGTTAAGGGTTGGGGATTGTATTGGGATTGGTGATGGTAGTTGTAGGGTTGTTGTTGATGGAAATGAAATTAGTAATGGTGATGGCCATGGAATTAGTATGGATGATGGAAATGGGTGTAGGTGTAGGGGTATATACGAAGTGGAAACTCGGATTTGATAATAAAACCTTGATTTTCGATAATAAAACCTTGAATTTTGATAATAAATATTGGTTTTTTGATAATAAGTACCTTGTTTTTGATAATATCTGGTCCAATGGCCTTACGATTTCGCTAAAATAGGGTTCAAAACTTGTGATTATCGTGTTTTTTATCGATTTTGTTCAGATCCGACTAAAAAACCTCTGTTTTTTCACAAAAATAGTGTTTTTACAGGCAAAAACACTATTTATCGTGAAAAGGTGCTGCCTCATCTAGCCGGGTATTCATCGTGATGAGGTGCCACACCCCGTTCGAGCCACGTATCCATCGTAACGAGGTGCCCCCCTCCGTTCAGTTCATCTACCCTAACACCCCATCCCACCACACCTCCAATCCAGAAAGCCAACTAAAAACCCGCCCACCGCCAACTCCATACCCCAAAACCCTGCCCCTTCGACACTTTTTTCATAAACAATATACGTAGAAGGCCCATGTTTGATATACTAACTAGTAGCACTTAAAGTATAGGGGTTATGATATGAGCGATAATAGGGGTATTCTGGACGCACTTAGACATGCTCGGCATGATTGGATGAACGATCTTCAATTGATCAAGGGCAATCTTGAATTGAACCGGGTTGAGCGTGCGAAACAAGTCATCGATACCATGGTGATTACAGCACAGAATGAATCGAAACTATGTAATTTGAGACTTCCATTATTGGCTGAATGGATCTTAACATATAACTGGTCCACGCATATGGTGAAGCTGGAGTTTGAGGTGGGGGCTGCAGGGTATTCAGGATACCTGGATGATGAAAGGCTCGTCCATATCTGTAAGGGATTGATGGAACTTCTTGAAACCACTGTGGAATCCAGTGCGGAAAACCAGCTTTCGATGATCATCGATTTTTCTGAGGAACATCCTCGTTTCATATTTGATTTCACAGGTATACTAAAAGAAACGGATGTTTTGGAACGATGGATTGAAATACAGCAAAAGAACGGAAATAAAGTAGAGACGGAACTGCTTCAAAAGGAAGCGTTCGTGATTCATCTTTCTGTTGAATGAACCGTATTCGACGGGATGGATAAGTTAGGAGTGTGAAAGTATGTTTGTCGATCAGGTCAAGATTTATACAAAAGGCGGAGACGGTGGTAACGGAATGGTTGCTTTCCGCCGTGAAAAATATGTACCTAAGGGCGGTCCTGCAGGCGGGGACGGCGGTCATGGTGCAGATGTCATTTTTGAAGTGGATGAAGGACTGCGGACATTGATGGATTTCCGTTATCAGCGCCATTTCAAGGCACCTCGCGGGGAGCATGGCATGAGTAAGAACCAGCATGGAAGAAATGCGGAAGACATGATTGTGAAGGTGCCGCCGGGTACCGTTGTGAAAGATGATGATACGGGTGAGACGATTGCTGATTTGACTCAGCATGGACAGCGTGCCGTCATTACGAAAGGTGGACGTGGAGGCCGCGGGAATACCCGGTTCGCGACACCTGCGAATCCTGCACCGGAGCTTTCTGAGAAAGGGGAGCCTGGACAGGAGCGCTATATCGTGATGGAATTGAAATTACTTGCGGACGTCGGCCTTGTCGGATTCCCGAGTGTAGGGAAATCGACATTATTATCCGTCGTATCGGCAGCGAAACCGAAGATTGCATCCTATCACTTCACGACGATCGTCCCGAATCTTGGGATGGTTGAAACGGCTGATGGCAGAAGCTTTGTCATGGCCGATTTGCCGGGATTGATCGAGGGGGCACATGAAGGTGTCGGACTCGGACATCAATTCCTCCGTCATATCGAGAGAACGCGTGTCATCGTGCATGTAATCGATATGAGCGGTATGGAAGGGCGCGACCCTTATGAGGATTATCTGACAATCAACGAAGAGTTGAAGCAATATAATCTCCGTCTTACAGAACGCCCGCAGATCATCGTGGCGAACAAGATGGACATGCCGGAATCGGAAGAGAACTTGAACATCTTCAAGGAAAAGCTAGAAGATGATTATCCGGTCTTCCCGATCTCCGCATTCACGCAGCAAGGCTTGAAAGAGCTGTTATTTGCGGTTGCAGACAAGCTGGAGACAACGGAGGAATTCCCTATCCAGGAAGAAGAGGAAACGGGTGTCCACCGTGTCGTATATCGTCATGAAGAAGAGCAGAAAGACTTTGAAATCACACGTGACCCTGATGGAACATTCGTCGTCAGCGGTGCGAAGATCGAACGTCTCTTCAAGATGACCGACTTCTCCCGTGAAGATTCTGTCAGACGCTTCGCCAGACAGCTCCGTTCATATGGGGTGGATGATGCACTACGTGAACGCGGTGCTGAAAATGGCGATACCATCCGCTTGTTGAAATATGAATTTGAATTTGTAGATTAAGCCTCGTATTGGAGGAGTTATCGTTGGGAAAAAAATTTCAGGACGGTAAGTTTTATCTTGTCCGTGAAGATGTCCTGCCTGAAGCGATGAAAAAGACGCTCGATGCGAAAGAGTTGATCGAGAGAGGGAAGGCTGAATCGGTATGGGAAGCCGTCAACCGGGTCGATCTGAGCAGGAGTGCATTCTATAAATACCGTGATACGGTCTTTCCGTTCCATACGGTGGTGAAAGAGAGGATCATCACACTTTTCTTTCATCTTGAAGACCGTTCGGGTACGTTGTCGCATCTTCTCAGTGAAACGGCAAAGCACGGATGCAATATATTGACCATTCACCAGACGATTCCGCTGCAGGGGAGAGCGAATGTGACACTCTCCCTGAACGTAACGGATCTTACCGTCGGTTTAGAAGAACTATTGGCAAAGTTAAGACGACTGGAATTTGTAGAAAAAGTGGAAGTGTTGGGCTCTGGAGCCTGACACTTCTTTTTTTGTTTCTGTTAAACAGGGCTGTTGATTTCCGTGCAACCGCGGGGAGCCTGTGTGTTTTTTCGTCGGGATCTCGGTCTCCAAGCAGGAATCTCGCCTTACACATCAATCAACGGCTGAAACCGACTTATTCCATAACAGATGGCTTATGCTTCGATCCAATTTGATTTTTTTAAAAAGATGTATATACAAAATAGTTCAAGGCGTGTTAGAATGTTCAATAAATTTCTCGAGAGGAAGAACCCCATTGAAAATTGCTTATTTAGGCCCCCAGGCTTCTTTCACCGATCTTGCAGTGAGAAAGGCCTTCCCAGGGGAACAACAAGTACCATGCGTCACAATCCCAGATTGTATCGAAGCGGTTGTGGAGGGAGAAGTGGACTATGCAGTGGTCCCTCTGGAAAACGCGTTGGAAGGATCTGTACATATTACAGTCGATTACTTATTTCATGAAGCGGACTTATCAATCGTTGCTGAGCTCACTTCGCCGATCGAGCAGCATCTGATGGTACATCCCGACAATGATAGCAGTGCAGGGAAGGTGAAGAAGATCCTCTCTCACTCCCATGCTCTGGCGCAGTGCCATAAATTCCTTCATCAGTCGTATCGTGGCACATCCTTGGAGCAGACGACGTCAACGGCGGCCGCAGCAAAGTTTGTGAGTGAACATAGGGACGAGCCGCTTGCAGCGATTGGCAATGAGTTGGCCGCTCGGGAGTATGGGCTGACGATCATCCACGAAAACATCCATGATTTTGCTTATAATCATACCCGTTTCATCGTGTTGCATAAACAAAGAGACATGCTGGAAGTTGATCAAGAAAGATCTGGAGACAAAACAACGCTCATGGTGACACTACCGAAAGATCGCTCGGGAGCACTTCATCAAGTTCTTTCCACATTTGCATGGAGGCAGCTTAATTTAAGCAAGATTGAATCCAGACCGTTGAAGACGGGACTTGGTGATTATTTCTTCTTGATCGATGTAGCGCAAGGCATGGATGATGTCCTTCTTCCGGGAGCAATCAGTGAAATGGAGGCACTCGGCTGTGAAGTGAAGATGATCGGTACGTATGCTTCCTATTTACTAGCTGAATAGATCAGCAATCGATTCGACTTTACAAAAAAAATTCCCCTGTCCGCTTTTAGGCAGGGGAATTTTCTCAGTTATGGGATTCTATTAAGAAGCCTGCTTGCTTCAGTGCATCCACAGCTTTCACCAAAGCGTCCTCATTGGGTGCCATGAGTGTATGCAAATGCACGCCGTCCGTTAATTCTGACAGGAATGATGCGTTCGTTTTCCTGATTTTGGAGAGGAACTGTTCAACTTCCTTCCGGTTGGAGACCATGATGGATGCGGTCAGGTCCCCGTAAACACCGTGTTCGATCTTGACATCCTTCACGGTGACACCGTGATCCACCAATAATAAAAGCTCTTCTTCCGCTCTGTCCGGGGGGTGCTGACAGGCAACGATCCGTTCGGCCATGGAGTCCCTGTTCGTACTTGGCATGTAGAGGTACCCTTGGCTTGTGGCGATGATGGGCTCCCCTTTTGCCTTCAATAAGGTAATATCACTGACGATGACCTGTCTGCTCACGTTGGCAAGCTTTGCGAGATCCCCTCCTGTAATCGGGATTTGTTCTGTCATGAGATGATCAAGAATGACGCTCCTTCTTTCATCACCTAAAATTTTTTTCCCTGCCAAAATTATCTCCTCCGTACGTTTGATATAGGAAATCATATCATAATCGTTTCTTCAAGTTAAGATATATAGGACCCATGCCCAATCTTTGCGAGGGCTGAAGCCAATTCTTCCACTTGCTCATGACTCGTATCCTTCCCGAAGGAGATCCGGATGAACTCCTTTCCTTCCCTTTCCTCGGCTCCCATTGCTGAGAGCGTCTTCGGGGTCGCTTGTTTTCCGTTCTGACAGGCACTTCCTGTCGAGATATGAATCCCCCGCCGATTGCACTCTAGCATCGCCCATTGGCCTTCTATACCATGGATCCTGAGACCGACCACATGGGGGAGTTGGTTGTCATCGGGAGCGCTGTAAATCGTATGATTGTCGCCGAATGCCTCATCCATCAATTCCAAGAAATGCTTCCTGAGGCCGATAACACGCTGGGTTTCCTTCACTGGTTCGGTTTTTGCTGCTGCCGACACAAATCCGGCAATGGCCGGAAGGTTGACAGTCCCTCCACGGAATCCGTGCTCATGCGTCTGCTGGGGCATATATGGAAGGAGTGTTGACCGAGGATGGATATAGACGGCACCGATTCCTTTAGGTCCATAAATTTTATGTGAGGAAATGGTGAAGCTGTCCACGATGGCTGCTGCTTCTTGGATATCCAGTTTGCCGAAGGACTGTACCATATCACTGTGAAGAAGTATATCCTTCCCTTCTAGGATGCCTTTGATTTCATGAAGGGGCTGGATGGAACCGATTTCTCCATTCACGTGACAGATGGAGACGACGGTTGTGTGCTCTGTGATTGCATCTTGGAGTGCTTGCAGGTTCACTAGTCCTTGGGATGTGAATGGAATCTTGGAAACGCTGAAGCCCTGGCCTTCAAGGAATTGTGCCGCGCTATGGATGGACGAATGTTCAGCCCCGCCGATGATGATATGCTTCCCTTTTTCTTTATAACTGAAAGCAAGGGAAAGGAGGGCAAGGTGATTTCCTTCCGTCCCCCCTGACGTGAAATGGATGCCAGCAGGAGGGACACCCAAGATCGTGCCGAGCTTCGTCCTGCAGTTTTCGAGCAGGAGTTTCGCCTTTCCTCCAGTATCATGGAGAGAGCTTGTGTTTCCCCAATAGTCTTCACTGACTTTTGTATAAATACGTAAACATTCGGGATCGACCGGTGTTGTTGACGCGTAATCAAAATAAAGCATTTCCCATTCTCCTTTAAATCTTTCAAAATTAGTAATCTATAAAAAACTCTTGTCATTAGTTTAATTATGTGTAAATATATGTGTCAAGACACCTGTAAATGTTCAGGAGGAAATAATCATGACAAACAGCGATGTAATCATTATTGGAAGCGGGATTTCTGCTTTACAGCTTGCCCGCCATCTTCAGGGGCATCTGAATGTGATGATTATCACAAAGAATAAAATGAAAGATAGCAACTCATATCTTGCCCAAGGAGGCATTGCTGCTCCGATCGGCACCGGTGATAAAGTCGGGCTTCATGCAAGGGATACGATTACGGCTGGCTGCGGCCATCAATTGGAAAGTGTCGTAAAGGATGCGATCCGCGACGGAAAGCGGATCGTCGCTGAACTGATCAGGGAGGGAGCACCCTTTGACAGAAATGATGATGGGGAGCTTTCTCTCGGGATGGAAGGTGCACACAGCATGGCGAGGATCCTTCATAGCGGGGGAGATCAGACTGGAAAGCTCATGATCGATTACTTGATGGAAGCGTTGAATGACAAAGTCCGCCTCGTACAGGGGGAAATGGCATTTGAACTTTTGACAAATGAGAAGGGACGCTGTACCGGAGTCAGGACCAAATGTGAAGACGGATCGGTTCGTGTTCATATGGCAACGCACGTCGTACTTGCCACAGGAGGTGCAGGCGCTATTTATTCCATCAGCAGCAATGCACCTGTCGTGACGGGTGATGGGCTGGCGCTTGCCTTTCGGGCGGGGGCGGTTCTTGCCGACATGGAATTCATTCAGTTCCATCCTACCCTTCTAACCGTGGATCAGCATGGGGTCGGTCTTGTTTCTGAGGCCGTACGCGGAGAAGGGGCACTCCTTTTGAACGATGCAGGGGAACGGATCATGGAAGGAGTGCACAGCCAGCTCGAGCTTGCACCGCGTCATATTGTGGCGGAAAAGATTAACAGTGAGCGATTGGCAGGAAGAGAGGTGTTTCTCGACATCACACCTGTAAAGGCTTTCGAAACGAAGTTCCCATCCATCACGAGGATGTGTGAACAACATGGTATCTCTCTAGCAATGGGGAAAATCCCCGTTTCACCAGGCTGTCACTTCACGATGGGGGGAGTCGTGACGGATGAATATGGGCGGACTTCCGTCAAAGGACTGTACGCAATCGGCGAAGTAGCGTGTACCGGTCTTCATGGTGCAAACAGGCTCGCTTCCAACTCCCTTCTAGAAGGCTTGGTTTATGGTGAAAGGCTGGCCTCTTACTTGAAAGGTGTCAGTGAGCCTGGCCTACCAGTGGAAGAAATAAGATATCCTCGGCCAGCATGTGAAACACCCGACATCCGTTTTGATCCTCAGGAACTGAAAGAACGAATGATGATGGATGTCGGAATCATCCGAAGCGGACACGGGTTGACACGTCATATGAAGTGGCTGAAATCACAAAAGCTATCATTTCAGGCAAATCTCGAACGGTTATCACAAAAAGAGATCCAATCATACTTAATGTGGGTGGTCAGCACGCTGATCACGCAGGCTGCATTTTCGAGGACGGAGTCGAGGGGTGCCCATATCCGCTCCGACTTCCCTGAAGAAAATAATGTGCATTGGTATAAACGCACGATAGGGTTACTGAAAGATAATCATCAATTGAAGGTGGTCCACGATGAACAACATCAGATTGAAATCTATGCTTGAAGAATTTTATAAAGAAGATATCGGTGACGGAGATCTTTCCTCAGAGAGTATTTTCACTGAAGGCGAAAAGGGAACGTTTCATCTCATTGCGAAGGAAGCAGGGATTTTCTGCGGCAGAAAAATCATTGAACTCGCTTTCCCATTGTTGGGTGACGAAGCGGAGGTTGAAGTGTATGCCGAAGATGGAGACAGTGTGAAAGAAGGGGAACTCATCGCCAAAGTGACAGGAGGGATGAGGACCCTCCTTCAAGGTGAGCGGGTTGTACTGAATCTGATCCAGCGGATGAGCGGCATAGCGACAACAGTGAACCGGGCAGTCCGCAAGGTAGAGGGAAGCGGTGTCAGGATCTGTGATACGAGAAAAACCACTCCTGGCCTGCGTATGCTTGAAAAATATGCTGTCAGGACAGGTGGGGGCTATAATCACCGCTTCGGACTTTATGACGCAGTGATGTTGAAGGATAATCACATCTCATTTGCAGGATCCATAACGAGTGCCGTGAAGAAAGCAAGGAAACAGTGCGGCCACACGGTGAAAATCGAAGTGGAAATCGAAAGTGAAAATGGATTGATTGAAGCGGTTGAAAGCGGAGCGGACATCATCATGTTTGATAACTGCACGCCACAAGAAATCAAGGGATGGATCCATCATGTACCTTCCCACATCATTACGGAGGCTTCCGGAGGGATCACGGAGGATAACGTGAGAGAGTATGCGCAATCGGGGGTTCACTACATTTCACTCGGTTACCTTACTCACTCGATTAAGTCTTTGGACATCAGCGCAAGGGTACTAGCAGAAGAGGGGGATTTATAATGGGATTACTTGAAGAATTGACAGCGGATACGGTCAGTATTCCAGAATCGATCTTAAAGCTCTCCACGGAAGAAATGAAGAACAGGGTATGGGAAATAAAGAAAACACTTGGGAAGAGGCTTTTTATACCAGCTCACCACTATCAGAAAGATGAGGTCATTCAATTTGCAGATGCTGTCGGCGACTCGCTTCAATTGGCGCAAATTTCATCCAGGAATCAAGAAGCTGACTACATCGTATTCTGTGGCGTTCACTTTATGGCGGAAACAGCCGATATTTTGACCGGGAATCATCAGCAAGTGATCCTGCCGGATATGAGGGCTGGCTGTTCAATGGCTGATATGGCCGATATCCATCAAACGGAATCTGCATGGAAAACGCTCGGGGATTTAATCGGGGATACCATCATCCCGCTGACATACGTCAATTCAACGGCTGCCATCAAAAGCTTTGTAGGAAAAAATGGCGGGGCAACAGTCACATCTTCCAATGCGCATGGGATGGTTAAATGGGCATTGAGTGAAAAGGAAAGGATCTTGTTCCTCCCAGATCAGCACCTTGGCAGGAATACGGCGGCAGACCTTGGCGTGAGGCTGGATGAAATGGCGGTTTGGGACCCTATTCAACATAAACTGATCTATGAAGGGGAAATAAAGGACGTTAAGGTCATCCTGTGGAAAGGGCATTGCTCTGTCCATGAAAACTTCACGTTGAAGAACATTGATGATGTACGGGGTAAGTACCCGGATATGAATATCATCGTACATCCCGAATGCAGAAGGGAAGTAGTTGAGAAATCTGACTATAACGGAAGTACCAAGTTCATCATAGAAACCATCAGCCAAGCGCCACCGGGTTCCTCATGGGCAATCGGGACAGAAATGAACCTTGTGAAACGCCTCATCAACGAACATATGGATAAAAAGATCATCTCCCTGAATCCTTATATGTGTCCGTGCCTTACCATGAACAGGATCGACCTGCCCCACCTGCTTTGGTCACTGGAGAACATAATCGATGGACATCCGAAAAATATCATAACAGTGGATGAGGATGTATCTGCAAATGCTATATTGGCATTAGACAGGATGTTAGCCCGGGCGTAACCGGGAGTTGCTCTACATGTACACCACTTTAGGAAAACAAGCAGGATGAAAAAAATCCTGCTTGTTTTTTATTTCGCTCATTTATACAAAGTTTTCTATTTTAACCCATCTCTAGCTGTGAAATGGAGCTTGACAATTTTCTCCCCATGACCGAGTTATCATGAACGAAACTAGCTTCTTGGTAGGGGATTGTCCATGGATCCGTTTCGAGGTTCACTAAGAACTAAACTACAAACTTTATTCAAATTAAGGTGTGTAGGCTTATCATTATTCATAACCGATTCCAGCGGTTGATTGGAGTGCAAAACGAAGACTCCTGCGGGAAAAGCGAGTTAGGTGAGACGTGTCTAACTCCAGTGGTCTGCTCCCGTTTGAAAATTAACCTTCGACTTTTGAGGCAAAAAACGCCTCTAAAGACGAAGAACATTTTTCAAAGGGAGCAAAACGCCCACTTCCGTTTTTCGGACCCACAGGAGCGAATGCGACGAGGAGGCTCACCAAACGCCCGCGGAAATCGAAGTTTTGCACGGAAATCGGGCAGCGGTGTTTAACAGATGTTGATATTCAAAGCCTATGTAAAGGACATTAGACTCCCTTCAGGTATATTTTTTTTTCATCATTCATAAGTTTTTATGTAGATGATTAGCAATTTGCCTATCTTGTCATAGGATATATAGACTTATGCCTGAGGAGGGAAAAAGAGTGAAAATCCATATTGTTCAAAAAGGGGACACTCTTTGGAAAATCGCCAAGAAATATGGTGTGAATTTCGAAGAGTTAAAACAGATGAATGCCCAGTTGTCCAACCCAGATATGATAATGCCGGGTATGAAAATCAAAGTTCCGACGACAGGTGGATCCGTAAAAAAAGAAGCACAGATAAAATTCGGATCTAAAGAAGCACCAAAGAAGGAAATGCCGATGAAAGAGATGCCAAAAGCTGAGCATCCTTTTAAAGAGCAGAAGCCGATCACGCAGCCTGTAGCGGAGCAACCGAAGAAAGAAAAGCCAAAGGAAGCACAAAAACCGTTCACGCCGAAGATGCCGAAACCGGTCATCCCGGAAATCGATATTAACAATTATTACATGATGAATATGGCCAATATGCAAATGCAGCAGCCAATGCAGCAGCCAATGCAACAGCCGATGCAAAAACCAGTCCAGCAGCCAAAACCACAACCGAAAACCCAGCCTAAAATGAAAGAACAGCCAAAGATGCCGCCTAAACCTTCCAATGTTCTTCCACAATTCCAAGAGAAAAAAGAACCTAAAGCTGAAAAGCCTAAACAAACGAATGTCAAAGGTGTACAGGACGAAGAAGAAAGCTTGCAAATGCCTACTGCACCGTCTCAACCACAAGGAGGGTATAATCAGCCTATGTATTTCAATCCGTATAATTGCGTACCAGTTTCCCCAGTGATGCCTGGTTCCGGCTTTGGACCACAAGGAATGCATCCGGGATACGGAATGCCGATGGGTCCCGGCGGACAGGTGCAAGGAGCCATGATGCCTGGAATGCACCAAATGCCAATGATGCATGGTATGGGTGGTCAGTATGAAGAATCATCTTCCATGATGCCGTTTATGCCTAATCAGAGTCCGATGGGTCAACCATCCGGCGTGATGGGAGCGCAATCCCCAATGGGTCAGCCGTCCGGTGTGATGGGAGCGCAATGGCCGATGGGTCAACCATCCGGCGTGATGGGAGCACAGTCCCCGATGGGTCAACCGTCCGGCGTGATGGGAGCGCAATGGCCAATGGGTCAGCCATCCGGCGTGATGGGAGCACAAGCGCCGATGGGTCAGCCATCCGGTGTGATGGGAGCACAGTCCCAAATGGGTCAGCCATCTGGTGTGATGGGAGCACAGTCCCAAATGGGTCAGCCATCTGGTGTGATGGGAGCTTCCGATGAAGACAATGAATATCCGTCCGTGCAGATGCCTGGACAGATGCCTCCACAAACGTTGCCGGCTCAATGGATGCCGTATGAAAATTGCTATCCAGTATCTCCGGTTATGCCAGGATCGGGATTCCATGGAGGCATGCCTGCTCAGCCTCTATGGAACCAGGGTCAGGTACAGGGTGCAATGGACGAATCCCCTTCATCAAGCCATTGGATGGGAGCACAGTCCCCGATGGGTCAACCGTCCGGTGTGATGGGAGCGCAGTCCCCGATGGGTCACCCGTCCGGTGTGATGGGAGCACAATGGCCGATGGGTCAACCGTCTGGTGTGATGGGAGCACAATCCCCAATGGGTCACCCGTCCGGCGTGATGGGAGCACAATCCCCAATGGGTCACCCGTCCGGCGTGATGGGAGCACAATCCCCAATGGGTCACCCGTCCGGTGTGATGGGAGCGCAATCCCCAATGGGTCAACCGTCGGGTGTGATGGGAGCACAATGGCCGATGGGTCACCCGTCCGGCGTGATGGGAGCACAATCCCCGATGGGTCAACCATCCGGCGTGATGGGAGCAAGCGACCAAGAAGATTGTGGCTGTGGAGGTCCTAAAGGACATGGGATGATGCCAGGAATGAATCAAGGAATGCAAGCTCCATACGGATACGGTCCTGGTATGATGGGTCAAGGGATGTATGGACCGAGGAATTTCTTCATGCCGAACTTCCAAGATGATGATCTTGACGGCTGATCAATATCCCGGAGGAGACGATTATACCTATCGTCTCCTTTCTTTTTTGATGAATAAGCTAAATGATTATTCCATGTCCTTGACTGAAATAAAAGAAGGGAAATGGGTGTTGAACACTCGTGGTATGAAATGGTTTGTGAAACGGTATCCAAATCAGAGCAGGTTCATTATGCAGGAAACACTGACGAGAATGTTGATCCGGCAAAATTTCACCCACGTCATTCCCTTTCACCCCATCCACCAGAGAGAAATATTGATTTTTGAAGGGCATCCCATCGGACTGACGGCATGGCTTGAAACAAGTGAACCCATCAGCTATGCAAAAGAACGGGACAGAAAGGACGTTCTGACCGTACTTAAAAGGTTTCACGCGTGCACTGGGAACATGGAGGGGAAATGGCTTGAAAGCCTGCCTAAATTCAAATGGCTTAAGAAGTGGAAGAAACGATTGATTCAGTTTGAGCATAATATCCCCTTTCTTCAATCCTTCATACAGCCTTATTATCTTTATACTTATCTTGAGTGGGGAAAACGGACGGTCGAGCAATTGGAAGCGTTGAATATGAATAAAAAACCGACATGTGTCACACATGGAGATGTCGCTCATCATAATTTTTTAAGGGGGAAAAATGGGGTTGTTTATATGATCGACTTTGATCTGATCGCTCTTTCCACCCCATTAATGGATGATCTGCAGTTCTGCAACAGGATCCTTCCGTTCATCGATTGGTCCCTGAACGAAATAAAGCAGCTCGAACAATACCGCCAATATCATGATCATCTCTATTTTTATCTTGGTTTATTGTACCCTACGGACGTCTTTAGGGAGTGGAACCGTTTTTTCAGGGAAGGCATTGATTATAAACAACGCTCCTGGAATTACCTCATCCATTTAACGGTCCAGCAATTTCCTGAGAGGATGCAGTTCTGCCAAGAACTTCAACAAGAAATCAATCGACTCCTGAATCCATAATGTAGGAGAAGCCTCCAACTACTTGGTGGAATGAAGAAAGGTGCTCCTCCACAACCTAAAGATGAGCATATCATATGCTCAATCAGCTGGTTGAAGGAGGAAGCCCCATTGAATAAACGATTATTCATGGTACCGATGGCGGCCGTCATGACGATCGGTCTGGCAGCTTGTAACACAGGAGAGGAAGAAGCACAGAATCCGTATACTGATTCCTATGAGCCATTAGGGTATTATTCCAATGAAGGCCACGGCGGGGATAAACGGGATGAAAGAGACGGCCCGTTGACAGAGATGTATGATCATTCTCCGATCGGGAAGGAAGGAAAGGATATACGCCAGAAAAAACGTGAGTACCTTCAAGTGAAGGACGAAAATGGCAATCCGCGAAATCCTTCTGCCCCACTTGCTGACTATGACAAGAGTTATTTCGAACAGGATGGACGTGCGAGTCATGGGGACGCAAATTATCACGGGCATTTAGATGATAATACACGAAAAGCGAACAGGTCTTACTATACAGCGTATGAAGGAGATCTTGCCGAGAAAATCGGTGATGTCACTGGAAACGTCAAGAATGTAAGTGACGTCCGTGCAGTTGCATATGGAACCGATGTGCTGATTGCGGTAGAACTTAGGGATCACAGCAAAGAGAAAGAAGAAGAAACGAAAGCAAGGATAAAGAAAGCTGTAAAACCATATCTTGATGGCCGTTCCGTTTCAGTCGTGACAGATGAAGGGACGTTCAGCCGAGTCAGGAATATCGATAATGATCTACGTGACGGCGGGCCATTTGAAGGCATCAACCTTGATATCAACGATATGTTCAAGTCATTGAAGAATAAAGATTAAAGGGGAAGATCACTAAAAGAGGAAGCTCTTTTGGTGGTCTTTTTTTGTGAAAAATTTTTACATATTGGATATTCTTAGCAGGGTTTGGCCACAATAATGAATGGAGAATAACACAAAATGAGTACGAGGTGATCACGATGACGATGAAGATTCGAATCGTGTTTATGGTAATGTTGCTTCTGGGTGCTTTTTATTTCACCTTTTTTTACACAGAAGAAAAGCATGCTGCCGACGGTGAGGGAGTAGAGAAAATCGATGATTCCCTTGTCGATGTGGCATCTGCACATACCGTCATGGTGAAACTCGAGCGGGTGTATCTCGACGGAGAGGTCAGTGAGGAGATTGTGCAGGAAACGATTTGGAGCATGGAAGATTTCTGGGCTGAATACAGGGACTGGCAGTTGATCGATATGACTGAGGAAGAAGTCACTTTCCAGAAGCAAGTGGATGATATTTCCCCTCTCTTAAAGACAAATGGCTATTTCGGTATTTCAGAAGATGGTGTCCTATCCATTTTCAACGGCAAGCCGGGTCAGGCGGAGATCATTCAGTCTTTCTTCCAAATCGATATTGAAAAGCTCGAGAGCACAAGCCATGAAAGCTTGCTGAAAGGCATCCCTGTGAAATCGAAGCAAAAGTTCGAGGAAGTATTGGAAAGCTTTAAGCAATATTCTGTATCAAAATGAAACTCAGTGACGGAAAACATAAAACAACCAGGAAGAGGCATTTTTCCGGTTGTTTTTTTCTATCCATTTGATCATGCGGATGGAGCGGAACAACACATGAAAAATACTTTCCCTTTTTTCATACACAGACGATCATTTTTTGCTAAAATAGGAACAGGTGTTTCTCTGTTCGAGAAGTTATTTACCGCCTTGATCCATTAAAATATGATACAATGAGTATTTAATGATAGGGAGAGAACTTTATGTATGAATATATAAAAGGGACCGTGAGCCAAGTGGGTCCTGAGTATGTCGTTGTTGAAAATAATGGGATCGGCTATCAATTGTATACAGCCAATCCATTCCTTTATTCGAAATATCAAAATCAAGAGATGCAGATTTATACATATCAGCATGTGCGGGAGGATCTGATTGCATTATACGGATTTCTTGCACTTGAAGAAAAGCTATTGTTCATGAAGCTCTTGAATGTGTCAGGGATCGGTCCGAAAGGGGCACTCGCGATCCTCGCCTCCGGTGCACCTCAGCAGGTCATCTCGGCGATCGAGGAAGAAAATGAAAGCTTCCTGACGAAATTCCCTGGAGTCGGTAAGAAAACCGCACGCCAGATGATCCTTGATCTGAAAGGGAAGCTGCAGGATGTTGTTCCCGATTACTTCCCGAATCTGTTCAACGAGGAAAGTCAAACCACCGGAACAGGAGACAAGGATGAAGCGTTTGAAGAAGGGATCCTTGCTCTTAAGGCGCTAGGATACTCCGACAGGGAAATCAAGAAAGTGAAACCAAAACTGGAAGGACAGGGCTTATCCTCGGATGAAATCATCCGGAAAGCTTTGCAGCTTTTATTGAAATAATCACAGACAAAGAAAGGAGGAAGGCTAAATGGAAGAAAGGCTGGTATCAGGTGAATCTGAATTCAATGAGGATTCCTTTGAATATTCATTGAGGCCACAGACGATCAAGCAATATATCGGTCAGGATAAGGTCAAGCACAATCTCGAAGTGTTCATCGAAGCGGCAAAAATGCGACGTGAAACACTGGATCATGTTTTGTTATATGGACCACCGGGACTGGGGAAAACCACACTGGCCGCCGTCATTGCCAATGAAATGGGTGTGAACCTTCGTACAACTTCAGGTCCGGCGATCGAACGCCCGGGGGACCTTGCCGCCGTCCTGACTGCGCTTGAACCCGGGGATGTACTATTCATAGATGAAATACACCGTCTCCCTCGGGCGATCGAGGAAGTGCTATATCCGGCGATGGAAGACTTCTGTCTTGATATCGTGATCGGAAATGGCCCGAGTGCACGGTCGGTCCGCTTAGATCTTCCGCCTTTCACCCTTGTCGGAGCGACGACGAGGGCGGGTGCCCTTTCAGCCCCATTAAGGGACAGGTTTGGGGTCTTATGCCGTTTGGAATACTATAATGAGGAACAATTGAATGAAATTGTCCAAAGGACAGCCGCAATCCTGGATACGAAAATCGAGGGGAAGGCTTCAGAGGAACTGGCAAGGCGTTCAAGGGGGACTCCCCGTATCGCGAACCGATTGCTTCGCAGGGTGAGGGATTTTGCGCAGGTCAAAGGCAACGGCGATATCACGACTGAACTTTCGAGAGAAGCGCTTGAGCTTCTTCAAGTTGATAAACTGGGGCTTGATCATATCGATCATAAATTACTCCTAGGGATCATCGAGCGGTTCAGGGGTGGGCCGGTTGGACTGGATACCATAGCCGCAAGCATCGGGGAAGAGTCCCATACGATCGAAGATGTCTATGAACCGTATCTCTTGCAGATCGGATTCATACAGCGTACCCCTAGGGGCAGGATCGTGACCCATCTTGTCTATGAACATTTTCAGCTGGAGGTGCCTGCGAAGTGACGGGATTGCCGAAGCTCTTGATGATATTAGGAGGCATCATCCTGATCATCGGATTCCTGATGCAATTTATCAAGATCGGGAAGCTGCCCGGTGACATCGTGATAAAAAAAGAGAACACAACATTTTATTTTCCGCTTATGACTTCTATCTTGTTAAGTGTTATACTTTCTCTTGTCTTTTATTTGATAGGACGATTCAAATAAACTCATAAGTGAGATTGAAAAGCAGGGTGAATTGTAGTGAATGTAGAAGATTTTGATTTTCATCTGCCTGAGGAACTGATTGCTCAGACACCGCTTGAGCATCGTTCAGAGAGCAGGCTGATGGTTTTGGATAAAGAAGAAGGGTCGATCGCCCATCATAAATTCAAGAATATCGTCGACTTCCTTGATGAAGGGGATTGCCTCGTGTTGAATGATACGAGAGTCCTTCCTGCAAGGCTTTTCGGCCAGAAACAGGATACGGGTGCGAATTTAGAAGTACTTCTCCTTAAACAGGAAGACGGCGATCAGTGGGAAACGCTCGTCAAGCCGGCTAAACGTGTGCGGGTCGGGACGGAGATCGTCTTCGGTGACGGAAAGCTAAAAGCGACTTGTACAGGGTTGAAGGAGCATGGTGGGAGAATCCTGGAATTCTCTTATGAAGGCATTTTCTACGAAGTGCTGGATGAACTGGGGGAAATGCCCCTGCCGCCTTATATCCGTGAACGCCTCGATGAACAGGACCGTTATCAAACGGTATTTGCCAAGGAAAGGGGATCCGCTGCAGCGCCGACTGCCGGTCTCCATTTTACGGAAGAGCTTCTGGAGGAATTGAAAGCAAAAGGGGTACATATCGCTTTCATCACCCTTCATGTCGGCCTCGGCACGTTCAGGCCCGTTTCTGTCGATAACATTGAAGACCATGATATGCATGCAGAGTTCTATCAGGTTTCAGAAGGGACAGCTCGCCTTCTGAATGAAGTAAGGGCGAATGGGGGACGGATCATCACGGTCGGTACGACATCCACACGTACACTTGAGACCATCGCCTCAAAGCATGGGGAGTTCGTCGAGGAAAACGGTTGGACGAATATCTTCATCTATCCCGGCTATGAATTCAAAGGGATCGATGGTCTGATCACGAATTTTCATCTGCCTAAATCGACGTTGATCATGTTGGTCAGTGCACTGGCCGGGAGAGAAAACGTGTTGCATGCATATAACACAGCCGTAAAGGAACAATACAGATTCTTTAGCTTCGGCGATGCAATGTTCATTAAGTAACCAATCGCTTTACCTAAATTGGAAGGAGAATCACCATCTTGACTGCAATAAAATATGAATTGATCAAAACCTGTAAACAAACAGGGGCGAGGCTCGGTCGTGTCCATACACCTCATGGTAGCTTCGAGACACCGGTTTTCATGCCGGTAGGAACGCTTGCCACTGTTAAAACGATGTCCCCCGAAGACCTGAAATCGATGGATGCGGGCATCATCTTAAGCAATACGTATCATTTATGGCTCCGTCCAGGACATGAAATCATAAGGGAAGCGGGCGGCCTTCATAAATTTATGAACTGGGACCGTGCCATCCTGACTGATTCCGGTGGATTCCAGGTGTTCAGCTTAAGCAAGCTTCGCCAAATCGAGGAAGAGGGTGTCCACTTCCGCCATCACTTGAATGGTGACAAGTTATTCCTCAGCCCTGAAAAGGCTATGGAAATCCAGAACGCCCTTGGATCGGACATCATGATGGCGTTCGATGAATGTCCACCTTATCCAGCTGAATTCGACTACATGAAGAGCTCAGTCGAGAGGACATCGAGATGGGCCGAAAGATGCCTGTCCGCTCACCAAAGGCCACATGATCAAGGCTTGTTCGGAATCGTACAGGGCGGTGAATACGAAGAACTGCGTAAGCAAAGTGCCCGTGACCTTGTGTCACTCGACTTCCCGGGATACGCCGTCGGAGGACTTTCAGTCGGTGAGCCGAAGGATGTCATGAACAGGGTGCTTGAATTCACGACACCTCATCTACCGTCAGATAAACCTCGTTACTTGATGGGTGTGGGATCCCCGGACTCATTGATTGATGGTTCGATCAGGGGGATCGATATGTTCGATTGTGTGCTTCCTACACGTATTGCACGTAACGGAACCCTTATGACAAGTGAGGGGCGACTGGTCGTGAAGAACGCGAAGTATGCGAGGGATTTCAGGCCGATCGATGAAAACTGCGACTGTTATACGTGCAAGAATTACAGCAGGGCATATATCCGTCATCTCATCAAATGTGATGAAACATTCGGGATACGCCTTACGACTTATCATAATCTTCATTTTCTGTTAAACTTAATGGAGCAGGTCAGACAAGCGATTCGAGAAGATCGTCTGGGGGACTTTAGAGAAGAATTTTTCGAACGATATGGCTTTAACCGTCCAGATGCGAAAAACTTCTAAGCTAAACTGAACTGAAAGGAGGGGACAAGGAATGGAGAGTTTAGGTACGATTTTACCATTGATTCTTATGTTCGTGCTATTTTACTTCTTATTGATCCGTCCGCAGCAAAAGCGCCAAAAAGCCATCTCGAAGATGCAGAATGAATTGGCGAAGGGCGATCGCATTATCACGATCGGCGGATTGCACGGAACGATTGATGCCATTGAAGAAGGCAAGGTAGTCATCCTTTGTGGAGACGGCAGCCGACTTACATATGATCGCAATGCAATTAGAGAAGTAGTGACTGCATAATGGATTGAGAAGAGGCTGCCCGGTTGTGGATTCACAACCGGGCAGCCTCTTTGCTTTTTTCACTATTCACTAGGTTCAATCCCTTGAAGGGCCGCCGCTTAAATTGACCCCGAGAATGCCTCCCATCATCGCTGTGACGATATAGCAGCCATGATAGACCATCTGTTCGACTGAGAAGAGGCTGTCATGCCCTAAATATTGAAACAGTAGAACAATGATTGTATAGATGGATCCAGTGGCTCCCCCGAGCATCCATCCCTTCATCTTTCCTTTCCCGCCAGACATGAAGCCCCCGATGAATAAAGCCAGGAATGAGACAATCGTGATGAATAATGAAATTGAATTCTCGGTCAGCTCAGTGAATCGAAGCATCATTGAAAAGACAAAGCTTGCCAAGACGGCTATTAAAAAAATGGTTAAAGTCCCGTAAAGTACGGCACCTCCTATTTTCTTCGCTTCGATGATGGTCCTCCCCTTTCTTACTCCCATATTTAAAATCTACTAGTACAAGCATATTCATGGACCGAGATAAAAAGACTAGAAATTTTTCTCGGCCAAGCTTCATAGACTTATTATGAAACTTGACTTCTGCTCAAAGGAGCTTGATTATGTCACCGACTTTTGTATTGATCATCTTCATTCTTGTCTATATTCTATTAATCACCGAAAAATGGAACCGCGTGCTCGCAGCCATGGCCGGTGGAGCAGCCATGCTCCTGATCGGGGCATTCCCGATTGAAAAGGCGCTGTTTACGTATATTGATTGGAAAACGATCGCATTATTATTTTCCATGATGATCATCGTCACCATGACCAGTAAGACGGGGTTCTTTGAATATATCGCAATCCGGCTTGCGCAGGCGGTAAAGGGGAATGGTCTTGCTTTGCTCATTCTCTTCTCACTGCTTGCAGCAGTGGGATCAGCGTTTCTTGCAAATGTGACGATTGCCATGCTTCTTGTGCCCATCCTTTTCAAACTGACGAAATTACTGGATCTTCCTCCCATCCCTTATTTGATCATGACGATCCTCGCATGCAATATCGGGGGGACTGCCACCTTGATTGGCGATCCACCGAACATGATGATCGGCCAGGCAGTAAAGCACTTTACATTTAATGCATTCATTGAAAATCTCCTTCCGGTTGTATCGATCGTGTATATTGTCACGTTATTGATTATGGGGGTCTTGTACAAGGATTCACTTCATGTGAAAGAGGACAGGAAACTTCTTCTCGAAGGTGTGGCTGCAAAGGATTACCTGGTGGGGGACAATGGGCTGTTTCAATCGATTTCCGTTCTGACATTGGTCCTTGCAGGATTCTCCCTGTATCCGATGTTCCATCTTGATGTCACGACTGTGGCGATTGCCGGGGCTGTGCTTCTGATGCTTCTGCTTGAAAAGAGATATCCGCCCGAGAGTATCCTTAAAGAAGTGGAGTGGGGCACATTGTTCTTCTTTATAGGACTATTCCTTCTCGTAGGGGGTATTGAGGAAGCGGGATTCATTGATGAAATCGCCCGTGAGATCATCAGGGCGACGGATGGGGACATGCAGAAAACGTCTTTTGTCATCCTTTGGGGTACTGGGATCCTGTCCGCCGTGGTCGACAATATCCCTTTTGTAGCCGCCATGATTCCGGTCATCCAGGAATTCGGGGAATTCGGAATGGTCAATATGGACCCGGTGTGGTGGTCGCTTGCCCTTGGTGCTTGTCTAGGTGGGAACGGCACACTTCTGGGATCCTCATCCAACTTGGTCATTGCAGGGCTGGCATCGAAAGAGAGTGTACATATCAAGTTTTATCAATACCTGCTGATTGGCATCCCCATCACACTTATTTCACTGGCAGTTTCCACTGTATATGTTTATTTTAAATATCTTCGTCCGTTTTTGGGTGGATAAATATTCCTTCACATTTATTCCTTTCCTCCCGTTCATACTATGAGTGAAATGTTTTCTTTTAGGGGGGAGAGCTGTGGAGGAATACGGACTCATAATCTTACGTACGGTATTTCTATATTTAACGATCATTTTCATCTTCCGGATCATGGGGAAAAGAGAGATTGGGGAATTGAGTATATTGGATTTGGTCGTATTCATCATGATCGCCGAAATGGCGGTACTTGCGATCGAAGAGCCCACCGATCCGATCATACATACTATCCTTCCCATGAGCGTCATGGTGATCGTCCAATTCATCACAGCGTGGTTTTCGTTGCGTTCTAAGTCGTTCAGGGAATTTGTTGACGGGAAACCGACCGTGCTGATCCATAATGGGAAAATAGACGAGAAAGAGATGAAGAGGCAGCGGTATAATTATGATGATTTATTGCTTCAGCTGCGTGAGAAGGATGTATTCAATATTGCGGATGTGGAATTTGCCGTCCTTGAACCATCAGGGAGCCTATCCGTCCTGAAGAAAGAAAAAAAGTCTACTGGATCACTGACCCTTCCGCTGATCCTCGATGGTCAGGTGCAGTCGACTCATCTGGAAATGATGGGGAAGACCTCTTTCTGGCTGCGAAAAGAGCTGCGGCAAAGAGGATATAAAGAACTGTCGGAGATTTCATTCTGCAGTTTTCACAATGGTCAATTTTATATCGATACGATTGATAAATAATGCATGATAAGCTTGGTTAAATGAGGGACAGTCTGGGACAAAAGTGTTTTAGACAAAGTGAAACCCGAGCGAATTTGTCTGTTGGATGGCAAATTCGTTCGGGTTTTTAACGATCTGTATCACTATACGTTTGAATTTCACATCTGTCTAGCCGTTGTACGGAAACCATTAGCGGTATTAATTTATGATACTGATATTCTTCGTCTTTATTAGTAGAGTTCTTAGTTCTTTCCCAGCATCTTTCCCTATTATAGGATGTACCTCCGTATGAACGGGATCCGCTTCAAGTCATTTTTGATGATCAGTTTCAAGGCAAGGGAGAAGGCCGTATATACGATCGTCGTCGAAATCACTCCGAAGACGAGCCTGAGAGCAAGTGCCTCGCCGGTAAACAGCGTGATATAGGAATAATGTGCCCAGAATCCGGATACAGCTAGGACCAGGATGATTTTTAAGTAATCGCGGAGATAGATGGTCATCGGGATATATTTCAGGATCGTCATGAAGTGCAGGAGTGTAACAAGCATGAACCCGATCACGATGCCGAGTGCCGCTCCATTTATCCCAAATGCAGGCTGTGATGCCAAGACGAAGATCACCGCTGTTTTGACAACCGCCCCGATGAGACTATTGATCATCGCAGCCCTTGCGAGGTTCAAGGCTTGCAGCACGGCTTGAAGTGGGCCCTGGTAGTAATAAAACAGAAAGAACGGGGCCATGATCATCAGGAAGGTCGCTCCGCTTTCACTTCCATACATGATTTGCATCAGTGGCTTTGCGTATATATAGAGAATAACAACCGAGATGCCGCCAGTGATCAGACAAAAGCGCAGTGCTTGCTGAAGTCTGTGTTCAATCAATTTATAGTCTTTATTCGAATTCGCTTCACTTATCGCCGGCACGAGTGATTGAGATAGTGATAATGTGACGAATGAAGGAAGAAACAATAGGGGCAGGGCATACCCGGTAAGTGAACCGTACTGTTTTGTCGCCATCGAAGCCGCCACTCCGGAGATCGCAAGACTGTGTGCGACAACGATCGGCTCGAAGAACCAAGCGACCGAACCGATCATTCTGCTACCGGTCGTTGGAAGTGCGACACCCATCAATTCCTTGAATGTTTCACGCCCATCCTTGATGGACGTAAAGAAATTTTTTCTGATCCTGAATTTCTTCCGTAACTTAAAGCTTGCGAACAGATAAAGTAGGGAAGCCAATTCACCCAAGACGGAAGCCGCCATGGCTGCAGCAGCTGCGTATTCGATCCCGTAAGGAAGGAAAGTCTTCGTCAATACGGCAATCAGGGTGATGCGTACGACCTGCTCGATGACTTGTGAAATAGCGGATGGTTTCATATTCTGCCGTCCCTGGAAGTAACCCCGGATGACAGATGAAATGGCAACGATCGGGATGATCGGTGCTATGGCAACAAGGGGATAGTAAATGCGTTCATCCGTGAACAGGGTCTCCGTTAAATAAGGAGCGAGCAAAATGAGTGCGGGGGTGAAAATCACAGAGAGGAGCAGTGTCGTGGACAAGGAAACGACCAGAATCTTTTTAACCTTACGTGTGTCCCCTTTTGCTTCTGCCTCCGCTACATTTTTCGAGATGGCTACAGGGAGTCCGAGCTGTGTGATCGTGATCACGAGGATCAAGGTGGGGAATGCCATCATGAACAGGCCGACACCTTCTTCACCGATGAACCTGGCGACGACGATTCGGTTGACAAATCCCAATATCCTTGTAATAAAGGCTGCAACCATCAGGATGATTGTCCCTTTAAGAAACTTTGACATAAAATTCCCTGCCTTCTCAAAATTGGTATAATCGTATACAATAATGTATATGCAGGCATGTGGACAAAGCATGACAAGTTGTACATAATTCTGGCTAATTGTGATAAGTTAGCCCCAGGCGGTGACAGGGAATGAAAACGAATCAACATCCTTATGATCGTTTTTATGATTCATTAGAACCAGCACTACTTAGCAAGGTGGACGAATTTGAACTGTTGGGATATGGTAAGGCGAATGTAGAGAGGCTCTGGGCGTATCTGACGAAAAAGAAGTGGAAGAAGCCTGAGGTGGACGTGAAGCTATATGAGCTGGTGAGTGATGTAATGACAGTGAAACCGGGAGATTATATGAGCTTTGAAACTGTGGAAGCATACCGTTCGCCAAATTGGTTCGAAGAGATCAATGAAGATGAATTGAATGCACTCCTGCACCCCGGAAGAAAAGGGGAATAGTCTGAAATTTAATTGACACCCTTATCAATGTAATAGATAATGAGTATGGATTTATAGAGAGTATCGAAATAAACATTTTTAACATGTGGTGAAAATGGCAAGGAGGATTTATACATAATGGTAAAGCGCGGCAGAATAATCGCCTTCTTTTTACTTGTATTGGTTCTTGCAGGTACAATTGGAGGAACAGCAAAGAACATCCTGGATAACATTAAATTAGGGTTAGATCTACAAGGTGGTTTCGAAGTCCTTTATGAAGTTCAGCCACTGAAAGAGGATGGGAAACCGGTAACGAAAGAAACGGTCTCCAATACGGCAGACGCACTGGACAAAAGGATCAACGTCCTGGGTGTCAGTGAACCGAACATCCAGATTGAAGACGGAAACCGCATCCGTGTCCAATTAGCAGGCGTTGAGGACCAGAATCAAGCGCGGGAGATCCTGTCGACACAGGCAAATCTGACCTTCCGTGATGTAAATGACAAGGTTCGCCTTGACGGTTCCGATCTCGTATCGGGAGCGGCGAAACAAACCTTCAATGAACAGAATAACCCGATCGTCTCCTTGAAATTGAAGGACCGTGAGAAATTCTATCAATTAACGAAAGACATCCTTGCCATGGCGCCAGAGAATCAGCTTGTCATCTGGCTCGACTATGAAGAGGGAAAAGATTCTTATAAGGAAGAGGCAGGTAAGCAGGATCCGAAATTCTTATCCGCTCCTGCGGTAAGCAAGCCAATCAACTCGGATGAAGTCATCATCGAAGGTAACTTCACAGTCGAGGAAGCGCAGAATCTGGCATCGCTGTTGAATGCCGGTGCACTGCCTGTCAAACTTGATGAAATTTATTCGACTTCCGTCGGTGCACAGTTCGGCCAGCAGGCCCTTGATAAGACTGTCCTTGCGGGGATCATCGGGATTGCAATCATCTTCTTATTCATGATTGCGTATTACCGCTTCCCTGGATTGATTGCCACTATTACCTTGTCTGTTTATATCTATCTCGTTCTGCTTATTTTCGATTTAATGAACGGGGTATTGACACTGCCTGGTATCGCCGCTGTCATTCTCGGTGTCGGGATGGCTGTCGATGCCAATATCATAACGTACGAACGAATAAAAGAAGAAATGAGAGTCGGAAAACCGATTCGATCCGCTTTCCAGGCAGGGAATAAATCGTCCTTCCTGACAATCCTGGATGCGAATGTCACCACCATTTTAGCAGCCACTGTCCTGTTTGTGTACGGGACAAGCTCTGTAAAAGGATTCGCCACGATGCTGATTGTCAGTATCCTGACAAGCTTCATCACAGCTGTATGGGGATCACGTTTACTATTGTCCCTATGGGTACACAGTAAATTCTTTAATAAAAAACCGGGCTGGTTCGGTGTGAAAAAGAGCGAGATCAAGGATCTTGCCGAAAATTATGATACGCTTGACCTGCCGACTAGATTCGATCGCTTTGATTTTGCGAAGCAGCGCAAGAAATTCTTCGCCATCTCAGGCATTTTGATTTCAGCAGGGATCCTGGTACTGCTTATCTTCAGGCTGAATCTCGGCATTGACTTCGTCAGTGGTTCAAGAATGCAGATCCTTGCGGATGAAAGCCTGACGACCGAAGAAGTGAAAAGTGAACTGGAAGAAGTGAAATTACCTTCAGATGATATCGTCATTTCTGGTGATAAAGAGAATATAGCAGTTGTTCGTTACACGGAAGACCTCGATAAAGGGGATATTGCTAATTTGAAGGATCACTTCAATAAACTTTATGGGGCTGAGCCGAGTATCAGTACGGTTTCGCCGGTGATCGGTAAAGAGCTTGCGAAGAATGCGATGATTGCTGTTGCCATCGCATCAATTGGGATCATTATTTATGTTACTTTACGATTTGAGTGGAGAATGGCGCTTGCTGCGATTGCTGCACTCCTGCACGATGCATTCTTTATCATTGCCTTCTTCAGCTTAACGAGGCTGGAAGTTGACATCACCTTCATCGCGGCCGTGTTGACGATTGTCGGGTACTCGATCAATGATACGATCGTAACGTTTGACCGGATAAGGGAAAATCTTCATAAGAAACGCCGTCTGAAAACGGAAGAGGATATTGAGGATGTTGTCAATCAGAGTCTTCGTCAGACGATGGGACGTTCTGTTAACACTGTATTGACGGTTGTCATTGCAGCCGTTGCCCTATTGGTTTTCGGAAGTGAATCAATCTTGAATTTCTCGATTGCGTTATTGGTCGGGTTGATTGCAGGTACTTACTCTTCAATCTTTATCGCATCCCAGCTCTGGCTGGTCATGAAGAAAAAAGAACTGAAGAAAAAGGGTACAATCAAAACGGTGAAAGAGAAAAAGAAATGGTCAGACGAGCCTCAAGTTTAATAGGATGTAGAATGGTCCAGGGTTCCCCTGGACCATTTTTTCTTTTAAGGGGGAATCGCCGATTTTTCGTCGCGTTTTTTTACAGTGTTGGGTACAATAGTAAAAGCACGAGAAGGAGGCGTTTTGATGAATCCTGAGGATCGTTTTAAAAAAGCTGAATTTGCCGCCATGATCGGGGTAGTGGGAAATATTCTTCTCGCACTCGTCAAGTGGGGAGCGGGGGCTGCAGGTAATAGCCGGGCGCTCATCGCCGATGCCGTGCATTCCGCCTCGGATGTAGCCGGGTCACTTGCTGTCTTCATCGGGTTGCGCGCAGCGAAGCAGCCACCTGATCAAGACCACCCATACGGTCACGGAAAAGCAGAATCGATTGCAGCCATCATCGTAGCTGTTTTATTATTTTTAGTAGGAATCGAGATTGGCAAATCATCCATAGAATCATTCTTCCATCCGCTCTCACCACCTGGAATGATTGCGATCTATGCGGTGATCTTTTCCATTATTGTGAAGGAAGCCATGTTTCAATATAAATATCGATTGGGTAAGAAATTAAAGAGTGATGCATTGATTGTGAATGCGTACGAACATCGATCCGATGTATTTTCTTCGATTGCCGCCTTAATCGGGATTTCGGCATCGATCATTGGCGGGAAATTGGAGATTGGCTGGCTCGTGTACGCAGATCCGGTAGCGGGGCTTTTTGTCGCATTGCTTGTTTTGAAGATGGCATGGCACCTTGGGAAGGAGTCCATACATAATACGTTGGATCATGTCCTTCACGAAGAGGATATCCTCCCCCTGAGGAAGATCGTGGAGTCCGTGCCGGACGTGAAAGAAATCAATGAATTGCATGCAAGGGAGCATGGTCATTACGTGATCATCGATCTGAAGATCAGCGTCGATCCCTTTATGACGGTGGAAGACGGCCATCGTGTCGGCAAAAGGGTAAAAGAGAAGCTGATGGAAGAATCAAATGTAAATGACGTATTTGTTCACATCAACCCATATAATCCTATGGAAGGGGATTCCGGGGATTCGGTTGATTTAATGTAGGAGGGGATAGTATGAAGTTTCAATGGACGTTGTTGTTGGGGATCTTCTTTGCCTTGGTCGTTGCGATCTTTGCGGTGATCAATGTGGATCCTGTAACGGTGAATTATTTATTCGGGGAAGCCGAGTGGCCGCTTATCCTGGTAATCCTGGGATCTGTATTGATGGGCGGGATCATCATTGGCTCGGTCGGGCTATTCCGGTTGTATGTCGTACAAAGGAAGGTCAGGTCGCTTGAAAAGGAAAACCTGCTCTTGAAGGAGCAGATTGACAAGGTGCAACATGATAAGAAGCAGGAAGCTCCTTTGAAAAAACGGGCCCCCGATTCCATCGGCGAGACAGGTGAGTAGGTAACCAGTGGCGAATGCCGCTGGTTTTTTTATGGAGGTTTACATATGGATACATGCGGTTGGCTCAGGTAAAGTGATCAGGACGCTCGGGTCAATGCAAAGATTGAAACAACCCCCTCAATTTTGTATAATGAATAAGTCTGAGGAGTGAACGTATGCTAAATTCTAAAACACGCTGGAAGATTGCAGAACCTGACCAGCAGAAGATCGAAAAACTTGAAAAAGAATTGAAAATACCATCGCTTGTTGCGAAATTATTATTTAACCGGGACTTGGAAGATTTAGAAGAAGCTCGGGATTTTTTATTTGACGAAGGTCATTCGTTTCACGATCCATATTTATTCAACGATATGCAGAGAGCGGTCGACCGGATTCGTATCGGGATAACCGAAGGGGAGAAAATTCTCGTTTTCGGTGATTACGACGCAGATGGGGTTAGTAGTACGTCTGTCATGATGACGGTTCTCCGTGATCTGGGGGCAATAGTGGAGTTTTATATACCGAACCGCTTCACAGAGGGGTATGGCCCCAATGAAGCTGCTTTCCGCTGGGCAAAGGATGAAGGTTTTTCTCTGATCATCACGGTGGATACAGGGATTTCAGCGGTGAATGAAGCACAAATCGCCAAGGAATTGGGCATTGATTTGATCATCACTGATCACCATGAGCCTGGACCAGCTTTGCCTGAGGCACATTCCATCATTCATCCTAAAATCGAAGGTTCAACGTATCCTTTTGAAGAGCTCGCTGGAGTCGGGGTCGCATTTAAGTTAGCACATGCACTTTATGGTGAACTCCCTGTCCATCTCCTTGACCTTGCTGCCATCGGGACCATTGCCGATCTCGTTCCATTGCGCGGAGAAAATCGGCTTCTGGCAAAGCGTGGAATTGCGAGGCTGAGAGTGACGGAAAGAAAAGGAATCAAGGCTTTATGCAAGGTAGCGAATTCTGAGCAGCAAGACATGACGGAAGAGACAATCGGCTTTATGATCGCACCGCGGATCAATGCAGTTGGACGTCTTGGCGATGCCGATCCCGCTGTTGATCTGATGTTGACGGAAGATACAGATGAAGCCAGGGCACTGGCTCAAGAGATCGATGCGCTGAACAAGGAAAGGCAGTCCATCGTCAATACAATGACACAGGAAGCGATTGAAATGGTCGAGAAGGATTTTCCTTTAGACGAAAATGCCGTTCTGGTGATCGGAAAAGAAGGCTGGAATTCAGGTGTCGTCGGGATTGTCGCTTCCAGACTGGTTGATAAATTTTATCGTCCGACGATCGTGCTGAGCTATGATTCAGAAAAGGGCAAGGCGAAAGGCTCTGCAAGAAGCATTGAGGGGTTTGATTTATTTAAGAGTCTATCAAAATGCAGGGATATTCTGCCCCATTTCGGCGGACACCCTATGGCGGCGGGTATGACGCTCGAACTGGACCATGTAGGTCAGCTTCGTGAAAGGTTGAACGAAATCGCACATGATGAATTGACGGAAGAAGATTTCATCCCCGTCACGATGTTGGATGCAGCGGTTAGCCTTGAAGAGGTGTCAATCGAGTCAATTGAGAAGCTTGAACTCTTGGCACCGTTCGGCATGCATAACCCTAAACCGAAGTGGATGATCAAGGATGTTTCCATCGATCATTATAAGAAGATCGGATCTAATCAGAATCATTTGAAAGTCGTACTTGGTTGCGATGGGAATAAATTGGATGGAGTCGGTTTCGGCTTGGGTGAGATTGCCGATCATATCACACCTTTCTCTGATGCATCGATCATCGGAGAATTATCAATCAATGAATGGAATAATCGCAAGAAACCGCAAATCTTCCTTCATGATATTCGGATTGACGATTGGCAACTCTTCGATGTGCGGGGTATCAAGCAAATTGACAAATGGGAAAAGCAGGTTCCCGATCAGAATAAAGTGATCGTTTGTTTTCATCCTTCTACACTGGATAAGTTGGAACTTAAAGATCGTGACGATATCCACTTGATCCAGCACATGGATACCATTGAGGAGTTGACGATTGAAGGTGCGAGCATCGTTTTCCTTGATATGCCTGACTCGGTGGATACAGTGCAGGCCATCGTCGGCAAAGGGAAGCCTCACCGGATCTATGCCCACTTCTTCCAGGATGAAGACCATTTCTTCAGTACGATGCCAACGAGGGATCACTTTAAATGGTATTATGCGTTCTTATCAAAACGTGGTTCTTTTGACTTGAATAAGCATGGGGATGAACTGGCGAAATATAAGGGCTGGTCGAAAGAAACAATCGATTTTATGTCACAGGTGTTTTTTGAATTGAATTTTGTTACAATAGACAATGGATTTATTTCTCTTAATCCTGTCAAAACCAAGAAAGACTTGTCAGAGTCCAAGGCTTATCAGAAGAAGCAGCAGCAGTATGAGCTTGAGAACGAGCTGTTATATTCTTCTTACGGCGAATTGAAGGCTTGGTTTGATGATAGGATAAAAGAGTCCGAACCATTTGAGGAGGAAATAGAAGCATGGACTTAAAACAATATGTTACAATCGTCGAAAACTGGCCTAAAGAAGGAATTAAATTTAAAGACATCACAACATTGATGGACAATGGTGATGCTTATAAATATGCAACAGACCAAATCGTCGAATACGCAAAAGAAAAAGAGATCGATCTCGTAGTGGGACCCGAAGCACGTGGATTCATCATTGGATGCCCTGTTGCCTATGCATTGGGTGTAGGATTCGCCCCAGTGCGCAAGCCGGGGAAATTGCCTCGTGAAACGATCAAGAAAGAGTATGGCCTGGAATACGGAAAAGATGCTTTGACGATCCACAAGGATGCCATCAAACCTGGTCAACGTGTACTCATCACAGATGACCTACTTGCTACAGGCGGTACAATCGAAGCAACGATCAACCTCGTGGAAGAACTTGGGGGCATCGTGGCGGGAGCGGCATTCCTCATCGAACTGACCTACCTCGATGGCCGTGAAAAACTTGAAGGATACGACGTCCTTACACTAATGCAATACTAATCCAACACTCAACAACAAACACAACCAACCACAAGGGACTGACATGAAGAAATGTCAGCCCTTTTTTATATAAGTAGATTTATTTAATTAGCGTGATATTGTGAACTGTAGGTTATATAGTGCAAGGAACATTCCACGCTATGAGCATAGATATAAAAATGATTTTTAACCTTTCCAGCTGTTGACTGGAGTGGAAGACGTAGACTCCTGCTACCCGCGGAAAGCGAAGTCTTCCACGGAGATCAACAGCGGCGATTAAGTTGAAAGTTTATCGACTAATTTCGACAAACTTTGAGGAAATCTGAGAATTTTACCGTAAACACTTTACAGAACCTTAATTTTTTTTGATAATAGTAACAATCATTAAAATTGAACAAGCACTGAAAATTTCTATATAAAGGTGATTTTGATCATGTCCAAAGATCAAGTACTAACTCCTGAACAGGTTATTGATAGAACAAAAGAATATTTGAACGATGAACACGTGCAGATGGTACAGAAAGCCTACGATTTTGCCAAGGAAGCCCATAAGGAACAATACCGTAAATCCGGAGAGCCTTATATCATCCACCCCATCCAAGTCGCAGGGATCCTGGCCGACCTTGAGATGGACCCTTCCACGGTAGCGGCGGGCTTTCTTCATGATGTGGTCGAAGACACCGAAATCTCCCTTGCCGAAATCGAGGAGGCATTCAATGCTGAGGTCAGCATGCTCGTCGATGGGGTCACAAAGCTCGGAAAGATCAAATATAAATCCCAGGAAGAGCAGCAAGCAGAAAACCACCGTAAGATGTTCGTTGCGATGGCGCAGGATATCAGGGTCATCCTGATCAAGCTGGCAGACAGACTGCATAACATGAGGACCCTTAAACACCTGCCTCAGGAGAAACAGCGACGGATTGCAAATGAGACGCTTGAGATCTTCGCCCCGCTTGCACATCGGTTGGGGATCTCAAAGATCAAATGGGAACTTGAAGACACTTCTTTAAGGTATTTGAATCCGCAGCAATATTACCGGATCGTCAACTTGATGAAGAAGAAGCGTGCAGAACGTGAAGAGTATCTTGATGATGTTGTGAATGAAGTGAAGGATCGTCTTGGTGAAGTGGAAATCGACGCGGAAATTTCCGGGAGACCGAAGCATATTTACAGCATATATCGCAAGATGGCCCTTCAGAATAAGCAGTTCAATGAAATCTATGATCTCCTCGCCGTCCGCATCGTGGTAGATAGCATTAAAGATTGTTATGCAGTGCTTGGCATCATCCATACGTGTTGGAAGCCGATGCCTGGACGCTTCAAGGATTATATCGCCATGCCGAAGCCCAATATGTATCAATCTCTCCATACGACTGTCATAGGTCCAAAGGGAGATCCGCTTGAAGTGCAAATCAGGACACTTGATATGCATCAGATCGCTGAATACGGGGTAGCAGCACATTGGGCTTATAAAGAAGGAAAGACCTTGGATGATAAGGTATCCTTTGAAAAGAAACTCACGTGGTTCAGGGAAATCCTTGAGTTCCAGAATGAATCAGCCAATGCTGAAGAATTCATGGAATCACTGAAGATCGATTTATTTTCAGATATGGTATTTGTGTTCACCCCAAAAGGGGATGTGCTTGAATTACCTTCAGGTTCTGTGCCGATTGATTTCTCGTATCGCATCCATTCGGAAATCGGGAATAAAACGATCGGGGCAAAGGTGAACGGTAAGATGGTAACGCTCGATTATAAGCTTAAAACGGGCGACATCGTTGAAATTCTCACCTCTAAGCATTCCTATGGTCCGAGCCAGGACTGGCTGAAGTTGGCTCAGACCTCACAGGCGAAGAATAAAATCAAACAATTCTTCAAAAAGCAGAGACGGGAAGAGAATATTGAAAAGGGCCGCGAGCTGGTTGAAAAAGAAATTAAAAACCAGGATTTCGACCTGAAAGAAATTTTGACTGCTGAAAACATCAAACGTGTTTCCGAAAAGTTCAATTTCTCAAACGAAGATGATATGTATGCGGCAGTCGGCTACAATGGGATCACCGCTGCGCAAATCGCCAACCGTTTGACAGAGAAAGATAGGAAGAAGCGGGAACAGGAAGATAAGCTCGAAGAAACGATGAAGGAACTGAATGCCCAGCCCGTCAAACGGAAAAAGGATGCTGGCGTTCAAGTTAAGGGAATCGACAATCTCCTTATCCGTTTATCAAGATGCTGCAGTCCCGTACCCGGTGATGAAATCGTAGGATTCATCACAAAAGGCCGTGGTGTCTCGGTACACCGTGCAGACTGTACGAATGTGCAGACGGAAGAAGTGGAACAGCGTCTGATCGATGTTTCATGGGAGGGTGATGGACAGGATCGTAAAGAATATAATGTCGATATCGAAATATCTGGCTATGATCGCAGAGGCCTGTTGAATGAAGTGCTTCAGGCAGTGAATGAAACAAAGACGAACATCACTGCTGTAAGCGGGAAGTCTGACCGCAATAAAATGGCTACCATCAATATGTCCATCTCGATACAAAACATTTCTCACCTTCACAAAGTGGTCGAGAGGATCAAACAGATCTCTGATGTGTACGCCGTCCGGAGAATCATGAATTAAGGAGGGATCTTCATGAGAGTCGTCCTTCAGAGAAGCAAAGAAGCATCGGTGACCGTCGGTGGGGAAATAACGGGAAGGATTCAATCTGGGTTCGTCCTGCTCGTCGGCATCACCCATGAGGATACAGAAGAAGATGCCCGCTATCTTGCTGATAAGATTGTGAATGTAAGAGTCTTTGAAGACGAAGAAGGCAAGATGAATCATTCCCTGCTGGATGTAGAGGGGGAAATCCTTTCTGTTTCACAGTTCACACTATATGGTGACTGCCGAAAAGGGAGAAGGCCAAACTTCATGGATGCGGCAAAGCCTCAACAAGCCCGCCCTCTTTATGAATACTTCAATGAAGTATTGAAAGAAAAAGGTGTGAAAGTGGAAACGGGTGTATTCGGGGAAATGATGGATGTCGACTTGATCAATGATGGACCAGTGACATTGATCGTAGAAAGTAAATGACCCAAACCGGGACAAAGTAAAACCCGTCTTAATTTGCATGATAAGATGCAAATTAAGACGGGTTTTTAATTTCTTGCTGGACTGTAAGATAGTAGCTCTGTCTATCGGTTGTGAGCTGGACACGTTTCACATAAGCCACTCATCTCGCATGGGCCATCGTGAATATAGACTTGTTAGTCAGAGAAATACTCATTCAACCCTTGATAAACGGCTGAAGCGGCTAAGTCCTGATAATAATGCGAAGTCATATTCGCTTCTTCAGTAGCATTACTTAGGAACCCAAGCTCCAATAGAATCGCTGCCTGCTTATTCTCACGGATGACGTGATAATCCCCCATCCGTACTCCGCGGTCTCTGGTTGGAAGACGGCTTGCAAGACTTTGGTGCACGTCTTCCGCTAATTCCATTTGATAGCTTTTATTATAAAAGGTTGTATGACCCGATACACTGCCATCATGGATGCTATCAAAGTGGATTGAGATAAAGGCATCAGCATCGTAATAATGAGACAATGATACACGTGATGGCAGTGACACATAGTCATCGTTCTTCCTGGTAAGGACCACCTTTGCACCCGCGCTTTCCAGCTTATCAGCCAGAAGTTGTCCGGTCTTCAATGTAATAAGCTTTTCAAGTGTTCCTCTTGCGCCGGTCGTTCCGCTGTCTCGCCCACCATGTCCCGGGTCGATGACGATGACCTTATCGCCGATCCCCCCACTTGAGTTCCTTGAAGGGGAAGTTTCGGATCCGCTGCCGGAACGGATGGAAACGATCCACCCTGCCACAAACGCGGTCTGTCCATCCTCTAATCGAATTTGATACCAGTCACCCTCTTGTCCTGTGACAGGAAAGGTTTCGCCGCTTTGTGCCCTTTTCACGACGTTTGACTGTACATCTGCACCATTTCGTATGTTGGTGCCGTTATAGAGAATCGTCACCTTTTCTCCTGAAGTCTTGGAAGGGGGGGGATCGGTTTTCTTTTGTGCACTTCCAACCGTTTTCTGGGCATACCACCCTGCGATCCAACCTGAATCCCCGCCCGATAGCTTAATTTCGTACCAATTGTTCCGCTCTGTCAAAATCGTGTATGTTTCCCCTTTTTTCACTTTGCCAATGACCTTGCCATTCAGTGAATCCTCACTTCGGACATTTAAAGATTGCACGGTGATCATTGCCGTGAAGTTGGAAGAGGAAGGAACATCAGCTGTACCGCTTGAAACCTCCACATAATCATCCGAAATCCAAGCCTTTGTGTTCCCGAACTGGATTTCATACCACCCTGAAACACTTCCCGTTATCGATACTTTATTTCCTTTGTGCACCGCACCTGCAATCGGACTCCCTGAAGAAGGGGATTTTCTCACGTTCAAGGTGCCTGCCGTTATGACCCCTTGCTTCGCTTCCGCTTTCTTGTTGCTTTCAGTGGAAGGGAGGGGGGTCTGACTGGAAGAAGGATCGACGTAATCCTTATGAACCCAGCCGCTCATGCTCCCTGTATTAATAGAGAGCCAATTCCCTTTCACTTCTGTGATTGTCACCTTTTCCCCTTTTTTCAAAACGGAGACGATGGAATCGGATGTGCTAGGTCCTTTCCTTAATCGGAGCCCATCGGTGTTGACGGTGCCGCCCTCCACCGTTTCGGCTGACTCAGTGGATTCTGTGGTGACGAACCAATTTGCCACCCAGCCGTCACCTGAATCAGTTGAAATCTTGTACCAGTCCCCTTTGGAATCTACCACTCTGAATGATTGATTTCTATGTACTTGTGTCAAGACTGGAAAACTAAGGCCAGGTCCTTTTCGGACGTTCAAGCCATCAGTACTGATTGTCACTTTGCCCTGTTCTGCATAAGCATCGCCTGAGCCGGCGGGTAGGGTGGGGAAGATTAGTAATAATGCAAGGAAAATTGCTGAAAACCTTTTGATTGCTTTCACCGCCTTTTGGATGGTTTTACTTACTTCCTTATTATCGGAGGCTTTCATGAAACGTTTATTCTCCCGATAGAAATTGTCATTACCGTTAAATACGATAAAAAAATAAAAAATCCTTCAAAACGAAAGAAAATTGGGTAATTGGAAATGCTAATGAATATGAAGAGTGGAAAGGGTGGTGTGCATGAGAGCCAGTGATAAACATTTTATGAATAGCAATGGCGAAAATCAGCTGTTTGGAATTGATTTTCACCATTTTGTAGAGCGTGAGAAGGATGCTGTGAACGTCGAACTTGCCTCTGAATTCGGCCTATCGATCAGGGAAGTCAGGCTATTGAAAAAGAAAATGGAGAGATCATGATAAATTTTTCGCTCATCCCCTTGACATGAACTTGTGCCATCCGTATCATTATAGAAATAAAATAACATTTTTTAAAACCGATGATCGAGAATAGTAGCTAAGAGGACACTTGGATAAGAGAGGAATTGCCTAGGCTGAAAGCATTCCGCAACGTGACTTAGTGAATGAACACTCGGGAAGGCTTCGCTCTGAACGCTACGCAAGTAGGAGATGGACGTACCAGGCGTTAACTGGATGAGTGGAGGTCTCTTTTTGACCTCAATTAGGGTGGCACCACGGGAATAACAGCTCTCGTCCCTTGTTTTTTTAAAACAAGGGACGAGGGCTTTTTTTATTTACATAATGTGTTTTTTAAAGGAGGAATAGAACTTGTCCATTCAAATACCAAGAGGTACACAGGATATTCTACCTGGAGAGGTTGAAAAGTGGCAGTACGTAGAGGAAGTGGCTAAAAATCTATGCCATGCCTATCAGTATAAAGAAATCCGGACACCGATCTTTGAGTCAAGCGAGTTATTCACGAGAGGTGTCGGTGATACAACGGACATCGTCCAGAAGGAAATGTATATGTTTGAAGATAGGGGCGGAAGGAGCCTTGCCCTAAGACCCGAAGGCACAGCATCCGTTGTAAGATCCTTTGTCGGGAACAAGATGTTCGGAAATGCGAATCAGCCGGTAAAGCTGTATTATTCAGGGCCGATGTTCCGCTATGAGCGCCCTCAGGCAGGTCGATATAGACAATTTGTGCAATTCGGAGTCGAAGCGCTTGGAAGTGAAGATCCAGCGATTGATGCGGAAGTGCTTTCCCTGGCCATGAGCATTTACAAAGAATTAGGCTTGAAGCAGCTGAAGCTTGTCATCAACAGCCTTGGTGATACAGGAAGCCGAAATGCGCACAGAGAGGCACTCATCAATCACTTCAAACCAAGAATCGATGAATTCTGCGGCGATTGCCAAAACAGGTTGGAGAAGAACCCATTACGTATCCTGGATTGCAAAAAGGACCGAGATCACGAATTGATGGCGACTGCGCCGTCAATCCTTGATTATTTAAATGAAGAGTCAAAGGAATACTTTGAGAAAGTTCAGCGCTATCTGAAGGACATGGATGTGGAATTCGTGGTCGATCCGACGCTTGTGAGGGGCTTGGACTATTACAATCACACCGCCTTTGAAATCATGAGTGACGCTGAAGGATTCGGAGCAATCACAACGCTATGCGGAGGAGGCCGCTATAACGGTCTTGTAGAGGAAATAGGCGGACCTGAAACACCGGGGATCGGCTTTGCCTTCAGTATTGAGAGATTATTGTCCGCTCTGGAAGCAGAAGGAGTCAACCTCCCGATCGAAGAAGGGATCGACCTTTTCATCGTGTCGCTAGGTGATGAAGCGAAGGACTATGCAGTCAAGCTTCTGCACAATGCAAGAAAAGAGGGAATCTCTTCTGAAAAAGATTACCTGGACCGTAAGTTGAAAGCGCAATTCAAGGCAGCCGATCGACATCAAGCCAAATTTGTTGCCGTTATCGGGGACAATGAGTTGAAGGAAAACAAAATCAATGTCAAGGATATGGCAACTGGAGAACAAGAAGAAGTCAATCTTGACCGGTTCATCGAGGCAATCAAAGATAAATTATCGAAAGAATAGATTCAGGATGATCAAGGAGGAGAACACAATGACAAAACGAACAGCATACTGCGGTGAGATTACAGAGGCATACATCGGTCAAAAAGTGACCATCAAAGGATGGGTACAAAAGAGAAGAGACTTGGGCGGCTTGATCTTCATCGACCTCAGGGACAGGGAAGGAATCGTCCAGGCGGTCTTCAATCCGGATCACTCCGAAGAAGCGCTGTCGATCGCTGAAACGATCCGGAACGAATATGTGTTGAGTCTGACCGGAACCGTAGTGGAACGTGGGGAAGGGACAGTCAATAAAAATCTGAAGACTGGTAAAGTCGAGATCCAGGTTGATCAGGTTGAAATCATCAATGAAGCCAAAACACCTCCATTCATGATCGATGACCAAAACGAAGTGTCGGAAGATGTCCGCTTAAAGTACAGGTACATCGACCTTCGACGCCCAGCGATGGCAGACACATTCAGAATGCGTCATAATGTAACAACATCGTTCCGTTCATTCTTGAATGAAAATGGATTCCTTGATGTCGAAACGCCGATCCTGACGAAGAGTACACCAGAAGGCGCACGTGACTATCTTGTTCCAAGCCGTGTGCATCCAGGAGAATTCTATGCGCTCCCACAATCTCCACAGATCTTTAAGCAATTGCTGATGGTCTCAGGATTTGACCGTTACTATCAAATTGCACGCTGCTTCCGCGATGAGGACTTACGTGCAGACCGCCAGCCGGAGTTCACTCAGATCGATATGGAAATGAGCTTCATGGACAAGGAAGAAATCATGGCACTGGTTGAAGATATGATGAAAAAACTGATGATCGATGTAAAGGGATTAACGATCGAAACACCACTCCCGCGCATGACATATGACGAGGCCATGAGCCGCTATGGATCAGATAAGCCGGACACCCGCTTCGGGATGGAACTCATCGATGTGTCCGAAATCGTGAAGGAATCAGGATTCAAGGTATTTTCAAGTGCCGTAAGTTCAGGTGGGCAGGTGAAACTGATCAATGTGAAAGGTGCTGCTTCTACTTATTCACGTAAGGACATCGACGCATTGACAGAATTTGTTTCACGCTACGGAGCGAAGGGACTTGCGTGGTTGAAAGTGGAAGAAGAAGGGTTGAAGGGGCCGATCTCGAAGTTTGTCACGGAAGAAGATGCTTCCGGGATCTCGGCAGCCGCTGAAGCTGAAACAGGGGATCTCCTGTTATTCGTGGCAGACAAGAAGTCCGTTGTCGCAGACGCGCTGGGTGCTCTCCGCTTGAAACTTGGAAAAGAACTCAAGCTGATCGATGAAAGTAAATTTAACTTCCTATGGGTGACGGACTGGCCGCTCCTTGAATTCGATGAAGAAGAGAACCGCTACTATGCCGCTCATCATCCATTTACAATGCCTGTACGGGAAGATCTTGAGAAATTCGATACAAACCCTGCAGAAGTACGTGCAGAGGCGTATGACCTTGTGTTGAATGGATATGAGTTGGGCGGAGGATCGCTCCGTATCTATGAACGTGACATCCAAGAAAAGATGTTCAAGGTACTCGGCTTCTCTAAGGAAGAAGCAGAAGAGCAATTCGGTTTCCTCTTGGAGGCATTCGAATATGGGACACCACCTCATGGCGGAATCGCACTTGGACTGGACCGGGTGGTCATGCTCCTTGCCGGACGCACGAACTTGCGTGACACGATCGCGTTCCCGAAAACGGCAAGTGCAAGCTGTCAGTTGACAGAAGCGCCGGGCGGGGTAAGTGAAGCTCAACTGAATGAGTTATCCTTGTCGCTTGATGTAGAAGATTGAGTAAAAATTCCCAAGGGGTGCTCGTTGAAAAGTGAACATCCATATGGTATGATTTAATCAATAACAAACAAGTCCTGATGTGTACGACGTTTACCCTAATCGTTTTGACCGAACACTTATAACTTTGGGAGCTTGTCGTTTCCGTTACGCGTTCACGCCTCATCTAGAGGACTAACAACTAACAGAGCAAAGCACCCACCTGCCGAGAGCGGGTTCAAAACAATGGAATCGCAGCGACGGCACGATTGGGACTTGTTCTTTTCTCGACAAACCTTATATGAGTATACAAACCAGACTGATTTCAGTCTGGTTTTTTGTGTTCACTGCTTTGCTTATGTTTTTATCAAATCATTTTTGGGGATAACAGAACAATAAGAACAAAGCGCATTTTAGAGTAAGAAACAATTGTTTCGAAAGGGGAATAGCGGAAAGCAAAGCCTTGATTTTCAAATGCGGAAGGCTCAATTCTTGAAATCCCCCGACCCGACATGAATATATTTGCTTTGATGGCATCTTCTATGGAGAAGATGAAAACAAGATCAGAAAAGATTTCAAGTTGATTTTCTACCCGCTATCCTTTATTCTAATTCAGTATAAACCTAGTCGAATACTTATAATGGAGTTGATTCAATTGCTACACCAGTTTTCCAGAAATGAACTAGCGATCGGAAAGGAAGGCCTCGATACGTTGAAGAACAGTACGGTGGCCGTGCTTGGTATCGGAGGAGTCGGCTCCTTTGCTGCGGAGGCTCTCGCTCGATCAGGTGTAGGACGTCTTGTACTAGTGGACAAGGATGATGTCGATATCACGAATGTGAACAGACAGATCCATGCCCTCCTGTCTACAGTAGGACAGCCGAAAGCCGATTTGATGCGCGATCGCATTAAAGATATAAACCCGGAGTGTGAAGTGATCTCCCTCAAAATGTTCTATACAGAAGAAACATATGAAGAGTTCTTTAACTATGGATTGGATTATGTCATTGACGCATCCGATACAATTTCTTATAAAATCCATTTGATGAAGCAATGTATCGAACGGGGAATCCCTTTGATCTCCAGTATGGGTGCGGCAAATAAAACCGATCCTACCCGCTTTCAAATTGCCGATATCAGTAAAACTCACACGGATCCGATTGCGAAGGTCATCCGTACCCGCTTAAAGAAAGAAGGAATCAAAAAAGGCGTAACCGTCGTTTTCTCTGATGAAAGTCCAATCGTCATCCGTGAAGACGTCCGCAAAGAAGTTGGAAAAGATGATGCGAAGATCAGGAAAGCGCAGCTTCCGCCTTCTTCCAATGCATTTGTCCCTTCCGTCGCAGGTCTGATTGCAGCAAGCCACGTAATCAATCAGATGCTTTCCCATATTGAAGTCAAACGAGTGAAGGATAAGTAAGGAAGGCCCGTTTTACGGGCCTCTTTTTTATGGTTTCAATGCATCAACGGTGATGAAGGAGAGGAGTCTGAAAACTTTTCGGACTCCTTGATGATGGTGAGCAGCTGTTGAAGTTTCTTCTGTTGTTCCATCAGTTTTGTACACCTTTCCTTCAACTTCTTCTGTACCACTATGAGCTCTTCTTTTTCCTTCTTTAAGGAATTGTTTTCGGTAATGGTTCTTTTGATTTGAAATGGTTGGTTTTCCAGGTAGTGAATGCAATCCTCCATTGTGATGGGTCTTTCTTCAGAGGACGGCGACTTTTTTTTCCTAAGAGCATAATAATGGCGGGAACAGGTGGATGGAGAACGGCTTACTTGTGTGGAAACCGCTTCAAACGCCTCTTTCTTCGAATGACCCTCAGCTGAATAAGATTCTACAAGATCCATCAACAGCTTCTCTTCCGCTTGCGTCCATCCTCTTTTGACATGCGTCATAAGAGTCCTCCTCTCAGTCTTTTTTAATAGCTTGGCACATTTAAAGAAATAAATGAACCCATTTTATGTAAAAGTGATTGACGCTTCTTTGTGTCTTAGTGTACTATCTAACTAGAACACTAAAACACTTAAGGAGAGTAAAATTTATGAATGCTTTTAAAGGACTGCTGAAAAAAGACTTTAAAACCTCCAAGGTCTGGTTTTTTGGGTGGATTGGAATCATCCTGCTCATTTATGTTTTAGCGCTGATCGTTGCGGAGGTGACGGGTGAAGGGACGATCCCAGTTGTCTTCATTTTCATGCTCGGTGCCTGTCATGTAGCCGTGATACCGGTTATTGTCGTATCCATGCTCAGGCTGGAGGGCAAGACTCAGCTCTGGCTTCATAGCCCTCAGAGCGGGATGGTCCTGCTCTTCCCAAAAATCATTGTAGCCTTCCTATATTCCACCCTTTCCTTTGTACTCGTTGATGTTCTTGGGATGATCAGTTTATCTCGATTACCACAAGGGGCTTTCTTTTCGTATTGGCCGGTGAAAGAAGGGATCTTGTTCAATCTCGGGATTACGGTGGTTGCCCTTTACTTCACGGTGTGGACCATATTCTTATGGACTTTTTACCATGCATTGGCGAAGTTCCCTTCCATTAAACATATCCGTTGGCTGCTCGTAGCTGGCATCATCATTGCGTATCAAAGTATGACATCCCTCTTCATGAGCTTCAAATGGGCACAGGATCTATTTTCATCCTTTACAATCGACATTCCTGCCGGGATCTTATTCTCAGTCGGCCAGGGAAGTGCGGAGTTTGGATTTCAGTCGGAGATGATCCCGTTCCCGGTCCTTGCTTTCATTCTTGAGGGATTGCTCATGGCTGGCCTTTTTGTGGTGTCGTGCTGGTTATTAGACCGTAAAGTAGAGGTGTAAGGAATGACAGAAGAATATGCAGCATCAAAACCGATATACATTCAGATTGCAGATCGGATCATAAGGGAAATCGTCAGAAGGGAGCTGAACCTGGGAGAAAAGCTTCCCTCGGTAAGGGAGATGGCCATTCAATCGGGTGTGAATCCGAACACCATACAGAGGACCTACAGTGAGCTTGAAAGGAAGGGTATCGTGGAAACCAGGAGGGGGCAGGGGACATTTGTGACGGAAGATGAAGAAGTGCTCATTGTGCTTAATGAAAGAATGCAACAAGAAGTAGTCGGTCAGTTCGTCCGGAATATGAAGGAGCTTGGCTTATCAAAAACACAGATGATCGAGAGCCTCAGAAACTATAGAGAATCACAGGACGGGGAGGAATGAGAAATGATACGATTTCAGGAAGTTACGAAAAAATACGGTCAGGAGGCAGCGCTAGAAAAAGCGTCGATCACCTTTGAAAAAGGAAGGATTTATGGCATCCTCGGACCGAATGGTAGCGGGAAATCAACCACACTTAAAATGATTGCTGGCCTGGTGCTCCCGACGAGTGGAGAAGTGATTGTGAATGGGTCGGAGGTTAACAGGAAAATCGCCAATAAAGTTGCTTACCTCACTGAACTGGATATGTTTTATGATGCGTTTACCGTCGACGGGATGATCCGCTTCTACGCCTCCCAATTCCGGGATTTCGATATGGATAAGGCAAATGAACTTTTGGCTTTCATGCAACTTGATGCAGATAAAAAAATCAAACACTTATCAAAGGGAAATCGTGGAAGATTGAAACTTATCCTCGCCTTGTCACGTAATACAGAGGTGCTTTTATTAGACGAGCCATTTTCCGGATTGGATCCGATGGTGCGCGATTCCATCGTGAAAAGCTTGATCTCATTCATCGAATTTGGCAATCAGACGGTCATCATCGCAACGCATGAAATCGACGAAATCGAAGCCATCCTGGATGAAGCCTATATCATCCATAACGGCAGAATCGAAGGTCATTGCGAAGTGGAGAAGCTGAGGGAAGAAGAAGGATTATCAGTGCTTCAATGGTTAAAAAAAACGACGGCTGGAGGGAGTAGTGAAAAATGAATACGATCGTGAAGTTACAAAACGTCTCTAAAGTCATCAAAGGTCAAAAGATCATCGATGATCTTTCGTTTGATGTGTACGAGGGAGAAGTATTTGGGTTCCTGGGACCGAATGGGGCAGGAAAGACAACGACCATCAGGATGATTGTGGGGCTGATGAGCATTTCAGAAGGAGATGTCCTGATTTCAGGTAAAAGCATCAAGAAGGATTTCGAAGGTGCGATTGCCTCCGTGGGAGCGATTGTCGAAAATCCAGAGCTGTATAAATTCATGTCCGGCTATAAGAACCTGAAGCATTTTGCCCGCATGCAAAATGGGATAACGGACGAGAGAATCAAGGAGGTAGTGGAACTGGTCGGTTTATCTGAACGGATCCATGATAAGGTCAAAACCTACTCATTGGGGATGAGACAACGTCTGGGGCTTGCGCAGTGCCTGCTCCATAAACCGAAGATCCTCATCCTTGATGAACCGACTAATGGACTTGACCCGGCCGGTATAAGGGAAATCCGTGCGTATGTCCGGAAACTTGCACAGGAAGAAGGAATGGCTGTCATCGTCTCAAGCCATCTGCTTTCAGAAATGGAAATGATGTGTGACCGGATCGGGATCATCCAGAAAGGAAAGCTTGTCGATGTACAAACCGTCCATGATTTTGTCGGAGGAAATGAACTCGTCTATCAGTTTGAAGTGAATGATGAGAAGAAAGCCATTTCCGTCATGAAAACTTTCGACTCCTCCCTAGTATTCGATGTGAAAAATAACAAGTTACAAACAAGCTTACCGAAGGAAAGGGTCCCTCACTTGATCAAAGCATTCGTTGAACAGGATGTGGAGCTCTTCGGGGTCATGCAAGTGGCGAAGTCATTGGAGGATCGCTTCCTAGAGATAACGAATGAGAAGGGAGAGGTGCTTCATGCTTAATCTGGTAAGGAATGAATGGATGAAGATTCATAAACGTGCCGGTACCTATGTCATGCTTGGCTTGTTGATTCTGATTATCGGGATCGTGGGGGCATTTGAGAAATACGATGATTCAAAAGTGAAAGAATCGGAGAACTGGAAGCAGGAGCTATCCATGCAAATCGAAGGGGATAAAAAAGCGTTATCCCAAGAAGGTATAGATAAATTCAGTAAAAGCAGGATTGAACAAAATATTGCACTCAATGAATATAGGATCGAAAACGATATTCAACCGAATTCGAAAGAAACAGTCTGGACGTTTGTTGAAACGAATGGGTTTGCGGTGACGCTTGTAGGGTTGTTTGCGATCATAGTCGCAGCAGGTATTGTGGCAGGGGAATTCTCCTGGGGGACGATCAAGCTGTTATTGATACGTCCGATTTCAAGGACGAAGATCCTGCTTTCTAAATATATCACGGTCATCCTTTATGGGGTGATGATGCTTGCGGTTCTTTTCGCCGTCTCATTCCTGGTCGGTTTGATCTTGTTCGGGGGCACCGGACAATCCGTCCACCTTGCGTATATCGATGGTAAGGTCGTTGAGCAGAACATGATTGGATTCCTGATCAAGAATTATTTACTGAAATCGATCGATGTCACGATGATGGCCACGATGGCATTCATGATCTCAACTGTATTCAGAAGTTCTTCCCTGGCAATCGGGATTTCTTTATTCCTCTTGTTCATGGGTGCCAATGCGACAGGGTTATTGGCGATGAAATTTGATTGGGCGAAGTACAGCCTTTTTGCCAACACAGATCTGACTCAATATACAGGATTCGGTCAGCCCCTTGTAGAGGGCATGACGATGGGCTTCTCGATCACCATGTTGATCATCTATTTCGTGCTCTTCCAACTCCTGGCATTCCTTGTGTTCAACAAGCGTGATGTAGCTGCATAAGGTGAGTCGATACAATCTAGATTAAAAAGCGCAAAGTTTGGTTCTTGGGATGTCTCTTTTGAACAGTGCAGTTGATTGAGGTGGAAGGTGTTCGACTCCTGCAGGAATTGCTGGGAAGTTGAGACCCCGCAGGGCATTTGACCGAGGAGGCTCAACTCACGCCCCGTGGAAAGCGAGCACCTGGAGCGGAAATCAACCACTCCTTTCGCCTTCTAAAGCGACAATGTTTACGAAAACAGCCTAATAAAAAATGACGGTCTCGGTGAAGGCCGTCATTTTTTATGTGTACTTATAGAGTGCAGCGAAATCGAGTCTGGTCGTCTGATTCAGTTGAAACGCCGACCTTGTGGCATTCGGTTTCCTCAGTGTATTCAGTGCTTCGATCATCTTTTGATGAGTCACAATCCCGATCCCATGCCCGAAGTATTGATTCTTTTCAAGGAACACGGAGTTCTCCCCCATCCAGATCGGATCTTCGTAATCGGGATTAGAGAAGTAATAGACGTCTCCGGGGATGTTGTCGATCCCCTCATACGTCACCATGTGCATGGCATCGTTAAAGTTATGTCCCCAAATAATCATGGGTGAATACAACCGGTCGAAATAATCGGTGCGGATTGTATCGAGGATGCTCTTATAGTAAACAAGGACAACCGTTGTCACACACTCGAAACTATATAGATATGAGTGTTCGAATACATCCCTTATGGCAGCGGATGGTCGCATGCCTGGGCGGAGCCGGTAACCACTCATTGTTTTGATCCAATAATAGGGATTGAAGGAGGAGTTGGGGAATGTGGCAAATATTGCGGCACTATCGTTTAGGATGCGGCTGTTCGTTATGATTCTATCCCTTACTTTCAGTTCAAATGCGAGCTCTTTTAAATCAGTATATTCATAGCGTATCTTGCTTTTTTCAAGGGCATTCAGGATCATCGTTTCTGTCGGGGATGACCCTTTTAAGCCATTGGTGGAAGAGCCGTCATTCAGTATAATCATCGGCGAAACCTCCGAGGAGTTTTTATCAGTGTATGTATGGGACACACAGTCTGGAACTTTCATCCAAACGAGTTCTTCACCAATTAAAAAAGGCCCGAAAAATTCGGACCCTATCACGATATCATTTCATTTGCTTATTGATCTTTTCGTATATCCCTGCCATGGCCTGTTCAAATTTACCCGTTGATTTCGGGTTATAGTAGCGGGCATTCTTCAATCGGTCAGGCAGATACGTTTGTGCGACCCATCCTGACTCATAATCATGCGGGAATTTGTATTCTACCCCTCTTCCCAACTCGCTTGCTCCCTTATAGTGGGCATCTTTTAAGTGGTCGGGAACTTCTCCGCTCTTCCCTTTACGTATGTCAGCCAATGCGCTGTCGATTGCTGAGATGGCAGAATTTGACTTTGGGGAAAGGCACAGTTCGATGATGGCATTGGCGAGCGGGATCCGTGCTTCAGGGAACCCGATCTTCTCAGCCGTTTCAACGGCAGCGAGAGTCCTTGATCCCGCCCCGGGATTGGCAAGGCCGATGTCCTCATAGGCGATGACGAGCAACCGGCGAGAAATGCTGGGTAAATCACCCGCTTCGACAAGTCTGCCTAAATAATGAAGCGCAGCGTTGACATCGCTGCCCCGTATCGATTTTTGAAAAGCACTTAACACATCATAATGGGCATCGCCATCCTTATCATGAGAGAAGCTTTTCTTCTGTAGACACTCCTCCGCGATGCCCACATCGATGTGGATCGTTCCTTCTTCATCGGGTGATGTCGACAATACAGCCAATTCAAGCGCGTTCAAGGAGCTTCTGACATCCCCGAAACTGCTGCTTGCGAAATGTTCCACTGCGCGATCAGATATATCCAGGGAATAATCCCCCAACCCCCGATCCTTGTCTTCGATTGCCCTATTTAGAGCCGTTTTCATTTCTTCAGTGGTAAGAGGCTTCAATTCGAAGATCTGACACCTGCTTCTGATGGCGGGATTTATGGCATGATAAGGGTTGCTGGTCGTCGCCCCGATGAGCGTGATCATTCCATTCTCTAAATAAGGAAGGAGAAAGTCCTGCTTCCCTTTATCCAGGCGATGGACCTCATCGAGTAGGAGGATGACCTTCCCTGACATTTTTGCTTCTTCTGCAACGATTTGTATATCCTTTTTATTATTTGTGACGGCATTCAGTGTTTTGAACCGGTATTTCGTACTACCGGCAATGGCACTCGCGATCGAGGTTTTTCCTATACCGGGAGGGCCATATAAGATCATGGAGGAAAGCTGTTTTGCCTTCACCATGCGATCGATGATTTTTCCTTCACCGACCAAATGCTGCTGGCCGATGATTTCGTCAATGGTTCTGGGCCTCATCTTATAGGCAAGTGGTTTAATTGACATATCCATCTCTCCAAACTGATGTTCTCGCGTACTATTACTTTATCATAGGGAAAGTTCAATAGGAAATGATTCCGTCCAAAGGGGGAGCGAACGATCCTTTTCACAGTGCATAGGCGGATATGCTATAATGACAGGGGTAAATAAACCATTCATTTCAACGGATGGTATAGATAGATTTGATATTGAGCAGGTTGGGTTGGATTGTATGATGATTGAAATCAGAGTGGATGATCATACCCGCCCCCAATTGCTCAACATATAAAGAATGTTAGAGGTGCTGTGAAAATGAAGATTTCAACTAAAGGCCGTTATGGATTAACCATCATGATTGAATTGGCGAAGCGACATGGAGAAGGACCAACTTCCCTGAAAACCATCGCTCAGCAGCATGAGCTTTCCGAACACTACCTTGAACAGCTTGTGGCGCCGCTCAGGAACGGCGGTTTGGTGAGGAGTATCAGAGGCGCTTACGGAGGATACGTACTTGGGCATGAACCATCCGAGATCACGGCAGGGGACATCATAAGGATTCTAGAAGGGCCGATCAGCCCTGTGGAAGGAATCGAAGATGAAGAACCCGCAAAGAGGGAACTGTGGATCAGGATCAGGGATGCGGTGAAGGACGTGCTGGATAACACGACGATTGAAGACTTAGCCAGTCATACAGACGACGGTGAGTCTGACGCATATATGTTTTATATCTAGGAGGTACTTATAAGATGGATAGAATCTACATGGATCATGCGGCAACCTCCCCTATGGATGCTGATGTGATCGAAGAAATGACCTCTGTCATGAAAGAGGTGTTCGGCAATCCATCAAGCATCCATTCATTCGGACGTTCTGCACGTCATCTCGTTGACCAGGCACGGATGAAGATTGCAGGAAGCTTGAACGCCGATTACAATGACATCATCTTTACAAGTGGCGGAACGGAAGCCGATAATTTAGCCATAATCGGTACAGCGCATGCAAATAGGACGCGGGGAAATCACATCATTACGACAGCGCTGGAACATCATGCTGTCCTTCATGCATGTGGACACCTTGAATCGGAGGGGTTCGAAGTCACGTATCTGCCTGTAGATGAAACAGGGAGAGTTTCTTTGACTGATGTGGAGAATGCCCTTCGCCCTGACACGATCCTGGTCACCATCATGTATGGGAACAATGAAGTCGGGACCATTCAGCCCATCCGGGAAATCGGACAGCTTTTGAAAGATCATGATGCCTATTTTCATACAGATGCTGTCCAGGCATTCGGATTGGTCGACCTTGACGTGAAGGAGCTGGGGGTCGATATGCTGTCCGTTTCCGGTCATAAAATCAATGGTCCAAAAGGAATTGGGTTTCTATATTGCCGGAGGGAAGTGAATCTGCAGCCTGGTACATTCGGCGGCGAACAGGAACGAAAGAGGCGGGCAGGTACTGAGAATGTACCAGCCATTGCAGGATTGGGTAAAGCGGTGGAACTTGCGCGCGCAGGCTGCGATGAAAAGAGTGAAATGTACAATGGCTTCAAGCGTTTGTTCAAGGAGACTCTTGTGGAAAATAGTGTAAGTTTCCATGAGAACGGATCTCTTGAGCACGGATTGCCCCATGTGCTAAACTTAAGCTTTCCCGGCACCGATGTGGAATCGATGCTGATGAACTTGGATATGGCCGGAATTGCCGTTTCAAGCGGTTCTGCCTGCACAGCGGGATCGATTGAACCCTCCCATGTCCTCGTTGCCATGTTCGGTAAAGGATCGGAGCGTACCAAGAATTCGATTCGCTTCAGCTTCGGTCTTGGGAATACAGAAGATCAAATCGTACGGGCTGCCAATGAAGTTTCCAAGGTAGTCAAGAGATTGACTTCATAAAGGCAATTGCTTAAAAAGCTGTTTCCGAATAGAAGAGATGGCTATCATAAATATGAATGCATGAAGGAGGTGGCGTAAATGAAAAAGGAACCTAAAGATACGAGAGTGGTCGTCGGGATGTCCGGAGGAGTGGATTCATCGGTTGCAGCTTTATTATTGAAGCAGCAAGGGTATGAAGTCATCGGCATTTTTATGAAAAACTGGGATGATACAGATGAAAATGGAGTGTGTACCGCGACCGAAGACTACAATGACGTCATTCGAGTATGTAATCAAATCGGGATCCCTTACTACGCTGTCAATTTTGAAAAACAATATTGGGATAAAGTATTCACTTATTTCCTGGATGAATATAAAGCAGGAAGAACGCCGAATCCTGATGTGATGTGCAACAAGGAAATCAAATTCAAGGCTTTCCTTGAGCATGCCATGAAGCTCGGAGCCGATTATCTGGCGACGGGTCACTATGCACAGGTCGAGTACCGCGATGGAGAGTACAAAATGCTCCGCGGCGTCGACAATAATAAAGATCAGACCTACTTCCTCAACCAGCTCGGACAGGAACAGCTTGAAAAAGTCATGTTCCCTCTAGGTGGAATCGATAAGAAAAAGGTAAGGGAAATCGCCAAGGAAGCCGGCCTAGCAACGGCCACTAAAAAAGACAGTACGGGTATTTGCTTCATCGGTGAACGGAATTTCAAGGAATTTCTGGGCAATTACCTACCTGCACAACCCGGGAACATGGAAACCATGGATGGGAAGGTCATGGGGAAACATGATGGCCTCATGTACTATACAATCGGACAACGCCACGGACTGGGGATCGGCGGCGCCGGTGATCCATGGTTCGCCATTGGGAAGGATCTTGAGCGAAACGTCCTTTACGTCGGACAAGGGTTTGAACACCCTGCGTTGTATTCAGATTCCATTCTCGCAACGGATGTCCACTGGACTTCCAATGGGGAAAAACCGTCAGAATTCAAATGCACCGCTAAATTCCGCTATCGTCAGGCTGATAATGCGGTCACAGTGATCCCTCTTGAAGATGGCCGTGCAAAAGTGGTCTTTGAAGAGCCGATCCGTGCCGTGACGCCTGGTCAGGCAGTTGTATTCTATGATGGGGATGTCTGCCTCGGAGGCGGAACGATCGACACCATTTATAAAGATGAAAAACAATTGACGTATGTCGGCTGATGACGGCATGAAAGCATAAGGACTGAGACGAAGCGAATGAATGATTCCTTCATCCCAGTCCTTCTTTGCGCTCTTTTTACATGTGCAACTATGATATGATAGAAATAAAAAAACAAATTCGTAAAAATGACTACATAATAGAGGTGCTAATATGGATAAGAATCTAAAAGGAATCGAGTTATTGCAAGAAGGGAAGCTGGAGGAAGCAGTCAAACTATTCACGGAAGCCATTGAAGAAAATCCGAAAGATCCCGTTGGATATATCAACTTCGGGAATGTCCTTCTGTCGGTCGGAGACAACGACAAGGCGAAGTCATTCTTCGAAAGGGCGGTTTCGGTTGATGAGGATGCAGCAACCGCCTATTATTCACTTGGAAATCTATACTTCAATGAAGGTGACTACGAGTCCTCGAAAACCCAATTTGAGAAAGCAGTACAAAAAGGTATGGAAAACTCAGATGTATTCTTCATGCTGGGTGTGAGTCTGATCAACTTGGAACAGCCCAAATTTGCCGTGCCTTATCTGCAAAGAAGTGTGGAATTGAATGAAGAAGACACCGAAGCAAGATTCCAACTGGGATTAAGTCTTGCCCAGGCTGAAGCATATGAAGAATCCATCGGGCACCTCGAAAAGGTGATCGAGAAGGATCCTGAACATGCAGATGCCTACTATAACCTCGGGGTAGCGTATGCAGGTTATAAAGACGATGCCGACAAAGCACTTGAGTTCTTTAATAAAGCGATAGAGGTCCAACCTGACCATATGCTGGCGGGTTACGGCATCAAGATGATCGAAAAAATGAAGAGTGAATAGTCAGGGGGATCAAATACGTTGAGCCAACAAGATTCCATGAAGCTGTTTGGAGACGAGGAACGATATATCAAGGGCAGGCACCTTGTGACGATTTTTCATAACGAGGATAACTTATATACCGTTGTAAGGATCAGGGTCGATGAAACAAATGATGATGCGTACGATGAAAAGGAAGCAGTGATCACGGGGCATTTCCCACGCATACATGAAGAAGAAACGTATGTGTTTTACGGACGCTTCCAAGAGCATCCGAAGTTCGGCATGCAATTTCTCGCCAAGCATTTCAAGAAGGAAATCCCACATACCACCCAAGGTGTCGTCCATTACCTGTCCAGTGATCTCTTTAAAGGGATCGGAAAGAAAACAGCCGAGAAAATCGTGGAGCATATCGGCGAAAATGCCATCTCAAAGATTCTTGAAAATCCATCTGTATTGGACGAGGTCCCTAAGCTCCCACCCGATAAAGCAAAAACCATTTATGATACATTGACCGAACACCAGGGCTTGGAACGGGTGATGATCGTATTGAACGATCTTGGATTCGGGCCCCAAATTTCGATGAAGATCTATCAAGCCTATAAAGAGCAGGCCCTGGAGATCATCCAGAATAATCCGTACAAGCTGGTCGAAGATATTGAAGGTGTAGGCTTCACACGAGCAGATGAACTTGGTTCGAAAATCGGGATCACCGGCAGCCATCCTGACAGGATCAAGGCGGGATGCCTTTATTCACTTGAACAGGTATGTGTTAAGCAGGGACACGTATATCTTGAAGCGGAAGAATTAATTGTCACAGTCAAGGAACTGTTGGAGAAGAGTCAGCCTGAAACCATCGACTATACTGATATTTCAAGTCAGTTGGTTTCCTTGGAGGAAGAAGGAAAGGTCATCGGTGAGGGTACCAAAGTGTATGTCCCTTCCCTGTACTTCTCTGAGAAGGGCATAGTGACAAGTATCGAGAGCATCCTTTCTCAAACACAATATGAAGATCAGTTCCCGCAATCCGAGTTCCTGCTCGCATTGGGTGCTCTCGAAGACAGGCTGGGCGTTCAATATGCCCCCTCCCAGCGTGAAGCCATCGAGACCGCTTTGATGTCCCCCATGCTGTTGCTCACCGGTGGGCCCGGAACGGGAAAGACAACGGTCATCAATGGGATCGTCGAGCTATTTGCGGACCTTCATGGTTGCTCTCTTGATCCAAAAGACTATAAAGATGAGCCTTTCCCGGTGTTATTGACTGCACCTACGGGACGTGCGGCAAAACGAATGACCGAATCGACTGGACTTCCTGCCATGACCATTCATCGTTTGCTTGGATGGAACGGTCAGGAAGGGTTTCAAAACGATGAAGACAGGTCGATCGAAGGAAAACTGTTGATCGTAGATGAAGTGTCGATGGTCGATACGTGGCTCGCCCATCAGCTCTTGAAGGCACTTCCTGACGACATTCAGGTCATTTTCGTCGGAGACGAAGATCAGCTTCCATCCGTTGGACCTGGACAGGTGCTAAAGGACCTGCTCCTTTCAAGGGCGATCCCTACCGTGAGACTCACGGATATTTACCGTCAGGAGGAAGGTTCATCCATCATTGAGCTTGCCCACCAGATGAAGAGCGGGCAAGTACCTGCAGATCTGACTAAGCAGCAGAAGGATCGTTCTTTCTTCCCTTGTAAGACCAACCAGATTTCAGAAGTAGTCCGTAAGGTGGTTGAAAACGCGAAGAAAAAAGGATATACGCCGAAGGATATCCAAGTCCTCGCGCCGATGTACAGGGGTCCGGCGGGTATTGATAATCTGAACAAGCTAATGCAGGAGATTTTCAACAGCAACGATGGGACGAGGAAGGAAATTTCCTTTGGTGATGTTCATTACCGGATCGGGGACAAAGTCCTCCAGCTCGTGAATCAGCCTGAGAACAACGTGTTCAATGGCGATATCGGGGAAATCGTTTCGATTTTCTATGCAAAAGAGAACACAGAAAAACAAGACATGATCATTGTTTCGTATGATGGAATTGAAGTGACCTATACAAGACAGGATCTTACTCAAATCACCCACGCTTATTGCTGCAGCATCCATAAATCACAGGGAAGTGAATTTCCAATCGTCATCTTACCTGTTGTGAAAAGTTATTTCCGTATGTTGCGCAGGAATCTCTTATACACTGCCATTACGAGGAGTAAGCAATTTCTGATCCTTTGCGGTGAATTCGATGCATTCAAGCTCGGAGTAGAACGGGAAGATGATTTCATGCGCAAAACAACATTGTGTGAGAAGCTTTCCGGCTTAATCGGTGAGAATGATGAAAAGGTTCCAGAAGAAGAACTGTCAATGGCTGATCAATTGATGAAAGAAGATCCGTTGATCGGGATGGATGGCGTCACTCCTTATGACTTCATGGAAGTTGAATGAAAAGGTTAACGAAGACCATAGTGGGTTTTTGTTAACCTTTTTTTATTTTGGTAGTTTCATGAAGGGGCGAGGCACCTGAAGCGCAACCCGACTACTAGTCGCTTCTACATGCACGGCAGTGTCTCTTCTTTTGTAAACTTAAAATAAAATTAGGTTGACATAAAGAAAGGGACAACGATATTCTTAAATAGTAAAACAACTTTAGATTTAGGGGATGAGAGAAATGAACAAAAAGTTAAGAACAATCGATTTGACACTTGCAGCGATGTTTGTAGCGTTGATGGCAGTGGGAGCGAACATCACCTCATTCGTGCCGTTTTTGGTCATCGGAGGTGTGCCGATTACGCTCCAGACATTCTTTGCAATTCTGGCGGGTGCACTATTGGGAAGTCGGATCGGTGCAATTTCCATGGCTGTCTATGCGCTTGTAGGACTTGTAGGTGTGCCAGTCTTTGCAAGATTCGGTGCAGGTCTTTCTTCGATCGTCAGTCCTACATTTGGATTTATCGTTTCGTTTATCTTCACGGCTTATATAACCGGAAAGATTGTTGAAAGGAACAAAGGGGTTAACGTATATATCGTGGCAGCGCTTGTCGGGATGGTTGTGAATTATGTGGTAGGAACCAACTGGATGTATGCAGCATATAAGCTTTGGGCCGCAGCTCCGGATGGCTTGACATATGGCCTGGTCTGGTCGTGGATGATGGTGCCGCTACCTAAAGATATCATATTGGCGGTATGCGCAGGGATCATGGCTCACCGTCTCGAGAAATCAGTGTTATCAAAGAGCACATTCAGGAATGTAAATCGAGCGGCTTAAAACGAACAAAGGGGGAAGAGAATGAATAAAACATGGACCACGTTGGCCAGTGAAGTTCTGGATGGTAAAGAAATCAGTGATGATGAAGCATTATCCATGTTACAAAGTCCTGATGAAGAGCTACTCCTGCTTCTGAACGGAGCGTATCAGATTAGAAAGCATTATTATGGCAATAAAGTAAAACTCAATATGATCATTAATACGAAGTCTGGACTCTGTCCTGAAAATTGCGGATATTGCTCACAATCCATCGTATCAAAGGCTCCTATTGAGAAATATGCGATGGTCGATAAAGACACGATCTTGAAAGGCGCAGAAAGAGCGCACCGCTTGAATGTGGGGACATACTGCATCGTTGCAAGCGGGAGGGGACCGACAAACCGCGATGTTGACAAGGTCGTTTCGGCAGTGAAAGAAATCAAAGAAACCTACGATATGAAAGTGTGTGCCTGCCTGGGACTGTTGAAGGAAGAACAGGCACAGAAACTTAAAGAAGCCGGGGTCGACCGATACAATCACAACCTCAACACTTCTGAAAACCACCATGAACGAATCACAACCTCTCATACATATCAGGATCGTGTAAATACGGTGGAAGTGGCCAAAAAGCAGGGGATTTCACCATGCTCCGGCATCATCGTCGGCATGAAGGAGAGTCTTCAGGATGTGGTGGACATGGCGAGAAGCCTGAGGGCACTTGACGCCGATTCAATACCGGTCAACTTCCTTCATGCCATCGATGGAACGCCTTTGGAGGGAACGAATGAACTCGATCCAAGGTATTGCTTGAAGGTCCTGTGCTTGATGAGGTTCATCAATCCAACGAAGGAAATCAGGATCTCAGGAGGACGCGAAGTGAATTTACGGAGCCTTCAACCTCTTGGACTTTATGCAGCCAATTCCATCTTTGTAGGGGATTATCTGACAACAGCCGGTCAAGAGGAAACGGCCGACCATCAAATGCTTAAGGACCTTGGTTTTGAAATCGACTACGTGAACGAAATCAGTGCTGAACAATTGGTATAGCAGAGTTAATATTTTTAAAAGTGAGCGGATGAAGCGATGGTTTCGTCCGTTTTTTCTTTGGTTCTTGACACTTTTTAAGCACAATGTTTACGAGAACAGCTTTTTTGAAGAGGCGTTGTGGAGGTTATGATTGCGAATGACAGATCATGTTCAGGTATGTAATGAATGTTCAATGGAAAAAGTATCTCCTCATGAAATGCAAGAAATGTCCCACACTAAATAAGAATGGGTAAACCATTCAGGCGTGTTTCTTGTCGGATAAGTATATGATTGACCCTGAGTGGACATGATGGTAGGGAATAATCACCAATTTATATGGTGTAATCGAGGTGAACCTTACGATGAAATGTCCAAACTGTCAGAGCAAAGATATAGGGAAGATCGGCATCAACCAATATTATTGTTGGGGTTGCTTTATCGAGCTTTCCTTGTCAAAAGGGGTCATTCATACCCATCAAGTGGAAGAAGATGGATCGTTGAGCTCTTTAGACGACTTGTTTGATGAGGAAGACCGCCAATTAATTTAGAAAAGAGGGTGTCTTTCTTGAACAGAACATTTGCATCGATTGTTGGATTTGGAGCGGGAATCGCCGCATCGATCTATTCACAGCGATCCAACATGATGAATCGTAAACAAATGAAACGACTTCGTAAACAAATGAAGAAAATGTTTTAAGACACAATTCTTTGGCTGACTCTCCTACTGGGGAGTCAGTTTTATTTTTAAGCACTGAAGGTTGTGTTTTTACCTATGGATGCAACGAACTATCTCCCGAAAAAGACCCATGTATAAAAACCTCCCCCAACTTCTAACAATAAGTAGGAAAGGAGGGGTGTCGGATGGAAACACGAAATTATGCCAAATGGCTTTACAGACTGTCGATCGCTTTGGTTGTGTCATTATTTCTTTACATACTCTTTTTGCTCAAGCCTGTCTGGCATCCCATCCTGGAGGTGACCGTCCTCTCCCTACTGCCTTTCATAGTCGGGGGATTCATCGCCTATTTACTTCATCCATTAGTAGAGAAAATCCATGAGGCAGGGATTCACAGGGGGATTGCCATCACCCTTATTTATGTCCTGTTTTTTGGCGGGTTGGGATACACCATTTATAAAGGGATCCCGGTCATCATCCACCAATTGAGGGACCTTTCTGAAAACGCACCACTTTTCACGGCGCAATACCAGAAGTGGCTCCAGTTCATCCAAAGTGAAACGTCAACATGGCCGGACGGGATCCAATCGCAATTGGATGAAAGGATCGAAGGAATGGAAGCCTGGCTGACGGGTCTTGTGGCAGCTGCACTGGCGATCCTATTAAAGCTCATGAATAGTCTGCTGATCATTGCAATTGTCCCTTTTGTTTCCTTCTATTTATTAAAGGACATAGAGAAAGTGAAAAAGTTCTTTTGGGAATTGACTCCGAGAAAATGGAGGGATAGTGCTCTGAGGTTCTCCCGGGATGTGGATGAATCACTTGGTGGTTATATCAGGGGGCAGCTGTTGGTTTGCTTGATCATCGGCGCTCTTTCTGCAGGGGTATTATGGTTTCTTGGTATCAAGTATCCACTCATCCTTGGGGTCATCATGGGGGTCACCAATGTGATCCCTTATTTCGGGCCGATCATCGGGGCAATCCCCGCTGTTCTTGTTGCAAGTACCATGTCCCTGAATATGATCCTCTATGTCGTCATTCTGGTGATTGTCCTGCAATTTCTTGAAGGGAACATTCTATCCCCATTGATTGTCGGGAAAAGCCTTCATATGCATCCACTATTCATCATGGGTGCATTGATTATCGGAGGGGAAATGGGAGGGATCATCGGGTTGATTGTGGCCGTTCCGGTGCTTGCTGTCTTGAAGGTTGCCTTTCTGCACGGCAGAAAACATTTCATTCATGCAAAAAACTGATTGATAACATTGACAAAAGGATTGAATGTTTCTATAATCCAACATATAAGCTATAAGCGAACATGATGAAGGATCCAGTAGGTTATAGTCCATCTGAGTACAGATGTACGCAAGAGAGGAATTTCCAAGGCTGAAAGAAATTCCAGATGAAGGATGACCGAATGCTAATCCAGAGTGCAGGAGAACCCTGCCGTCTAGCCGCGTTAAGGTGTTTGAGGGGTGAATAGGATTTTTTTATTCACAACCAGGGTGGTACCGCGAGTAGAGCTCTCGTCCCTGTCATGGGGATGAGGGCTTTTTTTGTATGCTTTTTTAGCACTGGCGTCTCCCGATAGCGATGTTTTTCAGTGGAGCCAAATACATAATTTTAAGGAGGAAGTTACATGAACAAACTAACCGGAGCACAGATACGACAAATGTTTTTAGATTTCTTTAAAGAAAAAGGCCATGGTGTGGAACCTAGTGCCTCCCTTGTGCCGCATGAAGATCCTTCATTATTATGGATCAACAGTGGTGTGGCGACGTTGAAGAAATACTTTGACGGCCGCGTCATCCCGCAGAATCCGAGAATCGTAAATGCACAGAAATCAATCCGTACGAATGACATCGAGAATGTCGGGAAAACGGCTAGACACCACACATTCTTCGAAATGCTTGGGAATTTCTCCATCGGTGATTACTTCAAGGTTGAGTCCATCGAGTGGGCGTGGGAATTCCTGACGGATGAGAAATGGATTGGATTCGATCCCGAGAAACTATCCGTGACAATCCATCCTGAAGATGAAGAAGCGTTTGAAATCTGGAACAATAAAGTAGGCGTCCCTGCGGAGCGAATCATCCGAATTGAAGGAAACTACTGGGATATCGGTGAGGGTCCAAGTGGTCCGAATACTGAAATCTTCTATGATCGCGGTCCAGAGTACGGAAACGATCCGAAAGATCCTGAATTATATCCAGGCGGAGAAAATGACCGCTACCTTGAGGTCTGGAACCTGGTGTTCTCTCAATTCAACCATAACCCTGATGGAACATACACACCCCTTCCAAAGAAAAACATCGATACGGGTATGGGACTTGAACGGATGGCTTGCGTCGTTCAGGAAGTGCCTACGAACTTCGATACAGATTTGTTCATGCCAATCATGAAAGCCGTTGAAGGGATTTCTGGAAGGGTCTATGGACAGAATGAAGAAACCGATGTCGCTTTCAAAGTGATTGCAGACCATGTCAGGACTGTTTCATTCGCAATCGGTGATGGTGCACTCCCTTCGAATGAGGGGCGCGGTTATGTACTGAGACGATTATTGCGTCGTGCGGTCCGTTTCGCGAAGCAAATCGAAATCAATCGCCCATTCATGTATGAATTGGTACCAGTTGTCTCTGAAATCATGGTTGATTTCTATCCGGAAGTGAAGGAAAAAGCGGAATTCATCCAAAAAGTGGTGAAAAATGAAGAAGAACGCTTCCATGAAACATTGAATGAAGGATTGGCGATTCTTTCTTCCATCATCGAGCGTGAGAAGAAGGAAGGAAGCACGATCATCCCTGGTGAAGATGTGTTCAGGCTTTATGATACGTATGGATTCCCGGTTGAATTGACGGAAGAGTACGCAGAAGAAGAAGGTCTATCGGTCGACCATGAAGGCTTTGAAAAGGAAATGGAAGGTCAGCGTGAGAGGGCGCGTGCTGCACGTCAGGATGTAGGAAGCATGCAGGTGCAAGGAGGCATCCTGAGCGATATTACAACGGAAAGTGAATTTGTCGGATACGAAAACCTTGAAGCGTCTGCGACGGTCCTCGAAGTTCTCGTTGATAAAGAACGACAGCCGAAAGCCGACAAGGGTCAGGAATTCCAGTTCATCCTCGACAAGACTCCATTCTACGCAGAAAGCGGAGGTCAAATCGGGGATAAGGGATACCTTGAAGGCGAAGGAGTAAGGGTGTATGTCACCGATGTAAAAAAAGCGCCTAACGGTCAAAACCTTCACACAGCCATCGTTGAAGAAGGGACCCTTGAAAAAGGACAAAAGGTCATGGCTACAGTATCGCGCGACGCTAGGAAGAAAGTGGAGAAGAACCACACAGCCACGCATCTTCTTCATAGAGCGTTGAAGGATGTGTTGGGAGAGCATGTCAATCAGGCTGGTTCCCTCGTTGAGCCTGACCGTCTGCGATTCGATTTCTCGCACTTCGGTTCTGTAACGGATGAAGAAATGGAGAAGATTGAGAGCATCGTGAATGAGCAAGTTTGGAAAGCGATCTCAGTCAATACAGATGTAAAGTCACTGTCAGAAGCAAAAGACATGGGAGCAATGGCTTTATTCGGTGAGAAATACGGCGACGTTGTCCGTGTTGTTTCAATCGGGGATTACAGCCTGGAACTTTGCGGCGGCTGTCACGTATCAAACACTTCGGAAATCGGATTGTTCAAAATCGTTTCCGAGAGCGGAATCGGAGCCGGAACTCGTCGTATCGAAGCTGTTTCCGGGGAAAATGCATACAAGCTCTTGAATGGCAAAGTCGCGCTATTGAATGAAGCTGCAGATAAATTAAAGTCGAATCCTAAAGATATTGTCACTCGTGTAGATGCCCTGACAATGGAAATGAAGGAATTACAAAGGGAAAATGAATCATTAAAGGCGAAGTTGTCTAACATAGAAGCAGGAAGTCTAACCGATCGAGTGAAAGTGGTCGATGGTGTCAATGTATTGGCGGCAAAAGTCGGAGCAGGCGACAGCAATGCGCTTCGCACGATGATGGATGATCTTAAGCAGAAGCTCGGTTCCGCTGTCATCGTCCTCGGTACAGCAGGAGATGGAAAAGTGAACGTCATCGCAGGGGTCACCAAGGATTTGGTCGACAAAGGCTATCATGCCGGAAAACTCGTGAAAGAAGTAGCATCCCGCTGCGGCGGAGGAGGCGGCGGCCGTCCTGATATGGCACAGGCTGGCGGTAAGAACCCCGAAAAACTTGAGGAAGCATTGCAATTTGTAGAAGAATGGGTGAAATCCGTTTAACTCTACGATAAAGTGGTGTACAATGTAGGTAACGATTAACAATTCGTTTGTTTGAAAGACAAGCCTGAAGAGAGGTGCAAAGAATGAGTTCTTTTGACAAAACGATGCGATTTGATTTTTCTGACGAGCCATTTGAACATGATGTCAAGGAAGTACTGCTTCAAGTTCATGATGCGCTTCAAGAAAAAGGGTATAACCCGATCAATCAAATTGTTGGGTACTTATTATCTGGGGATCCTGCCTATATCCCAAGACATCAAGACGCCAGGAATATCATCCGTCGCTTGGAACGTGATGAAATCATCGAAGAATTAGTCAAATCGTATTTGAAACAGCATAAAGAGGGATAATGGATGCGAGTAATGGGATTGGACGTTGGTTCGAGAACTGTAGGCGTTGCGATCAGCGACGCCCTGGGCTGGACTGCACAGGGAATCGAAACAGTCAGGATCAATGAAGAAGAAGGCGATTTCCGTATTGACCGCATAAAGGAATTAGCCGAAGAATACGAAGTCGATACGATCATTGTCGGACTACCGAAGAACATGAACAATACGATCGGACCTCGAGGAGAGGCTTCGAAAGCTTACGGCGAATTAATTCAAACTGAATTATCCATACCGGTTAAGTATTGGGATGAACGATTAAGTACGATGGCTGCTGAAAGGGTCCTCCTCGAAGCGGACGTCAGCAGGAAGAAACGAAAAAAAGTGATCGATAAGATGGCTGCAGTCATGATCCTTCAAGGATATTTGGACAGTCAAAAATAATGAGGTGAATGATTAATGGAACACGGAGAAAAGCAAATCACAGTAGTGGACGAACAAGGAAATGAACAGCTTTGTGAGGTTTTGTTCACATTTGAATCAGATAAATTTAACAAATCATATGTCCTTTATTATCCACTAGGGGCAGATGAAAACGACGAAGAAGAAATTGAAATCCACGCTTCTGCATTCGTACCTGGTGACGAAGGTGAAGAAGGCGAATTGAAGCCGATCGAGACCGAGGAAGAATGGGACATGATCGAGGAAATGCTGAATACGTTCCTTGATGAAGAAGAAGGCGAATAAGATCATGAATAACAGGGACCGGCAAAAGGATAAAATCTATCCTTTTTGTCGGTCCCTGTTTCACTTTGTGCAAAATATTGTATAATAGGGAGGATGATGTCGAAAATCAATTTGACGGATATCCCGCTTTTTTGCTCGAAGGGGGGAATGAAGGATGGAAGATAGAAAGAATATGAAAGAGACGCTAATGAAGAAATTGTTAGAAAGACAGGAAGAGGCGAAAGTGATACGGAAGATCGTCGGACTTATCCTGCTATCTCTCATTATCATAATCGGGGGCACGGCAGTGGGAGGATATCTCTATGTAAAGTCAGCCCTGAAGCCTGTTGATCCCGATGATACGAAACCGGTGAAAGTGGAAATCCCGATCGGTTCCGGGGTCACTTCCATTGGAAACATCCTTGAAGAGAACGGCATTGTAAAGAATGCAACGGTGTTCAAATATTATGTGAAGTTCAATAATGAAGCCGGATTCCAGGCAGGCTCATATGATCTGACACCTTCCATGACGTTGAATGAAATTGTCAACAGTCTGAAGACAGGTAAAGTCATGAGAAAGGCTGAATTCAAGATCACTGTGCCTGAAGGACTTCAACTTGATCAAATCGCAAAAATCATCGCAGATAAAACACCATATAAAAAAGATGAAATAGAAAAGAAGCTGAATGATAAGAAATGGCTCGAGCAACTAAAAAAGGAATATCCGAATTTGGTAACAGACGAAATACTTAATAAAGAGATCAAGAGGCCGCTCGAAGGGTACCTTTACCCAGCGACCTATCCCTTCTATGAAAAGGAACCTTCATTAGAGGAGATCCTGAAGAAAATGATTGCTCAGACGGATGAAGTACTGGCACAATATCAGGCATCAATGAAGGATAAGCAATATACTGCGCATCAGTTACTGACGCTGTCTTCCTTGATTGAAGAAGAAGCAACCGAAAAAGCCGATAGAGGTAAGATCTCAAGCGTATTCTACAACCGTATGGAGGAGGATATGCCCCTTCAAACCGATCCAACAGTCCTTTATGCACTTGGGGAACATAAATCCCGTACGAACTATGATGACTTAAAAGTGGATTCCCCATACAATACGTATAAAGTCAAAGGACTCCCGCCTGGTCCGATTGCGAATGCAGGAATTTCATCAATCGAGGCAGCCCTTCAACCTGATGACACGGACTATTATTACTTCCTTGCTTCTTCAAATGGTTCTGTTTATTATTCGGAAACACTTGAAGAGCATAATGAAAAGAAAGCCAAGTACATCACGAACAAATCAGAATAAATACCGTGATTTCAACCAGAGGAGAAGGGAAAAGAAGTATTCGCCTTCTCCTTCGGTTTGTGATAAAATAATACAAGTTATTTTTAACAAGTGCGTTTACTATATGGATATCTGAAACGAAGTAGAAAGCTCAAGGCAGCTTTCTTCTTTTCATGTTGTGACGCATCATAGCAGTTTATAGATGAGGATTGTGAAATGATATGATGAACGAACAGGTGATCAACTATATAGAATCAATCATAAAGAAGCGTTCTCCATTGGTGGATGAAATGGAGAAGTATGCAGCAGAACATAATGTTCCCATCATGGAGTTGGTGGGAATCGAAACCCTCCTTGGCATTCTGACCATCCAACGGCCAGCCCGCATACTCGAGATCGGGACGGCGATTGGATATTCTGCCTTGAGGATGGCGGAAGCCCTGCCAGGTACGGAAATCACGACGATCGAGCGTGACGAAGAACGGTATGGGGCGGCACAAGAGTTTCTTTCACGTTCCGAACACCGCGAGCAGATCCACACTCTTTTTGGCGATGCACTTGAGTTACAGGATCAGGTCGCTGAATATGGTCCATTCGACGCGATTTTCATTGATGCGGCTAAAGGGCAGTACCAAAAATTCTTCGATATCTATTCAACCATGCTTTCTGAAAATGGTGTTGTGTATTCCGACAATGTCTTATTCAAAGGTTTGGTAGCAGAAGAAGAAATCGAACAGAAGAGAATCAGGAACATGGTGAAGAAGCTTCAGAATTATAATGTGTGGCTGATGAACCATGAAGATTACGACACATCCATCCTGCCTGTAGGGGATGGGATTGCCATTAGTAGAAGAAGAGGTGAAGGAAATGAATAAGCCGGAGCTATTAGTGACTCCGACATCCCTTTCGGATATCGAGCCTTTGGCAAGTGCCGGGGCAGACGCCTTCATAATCGGAGAGCAGAAATTCGGATTGCGCCTGGCGGGTGAATTCCCAAAGGATGATGTGAAGAAGGCCATTCAAACCGCCCATGAACGTGGTAAAAAAGTATATGTCGCCATGAACGCGATTTTTCATAATGACAAAATTGCCGAGCTTGAAGATTACATTTCTTTTCTTAAAGAAGCAGGAGCAGACGCCATCGTGTTCGGCGACCCTGCAGTCCTCATGGCTGCAAGGACCTCAGCACCGGATATGAAGCTGCACTGGAACACGGAAACGACAGCGACCAATTGGTATACATGCAATTATTGGGGGAGAAAAGGGGCAAAGCGCGCCGTCCTTGCCCGGGAACTGAGCATGGATTCGATTGTAGAAATTAAGGAACATGCGGAAGTGGAGATAGAGGTACAGGTACACGGGATGACTTGTATGTTCCAATCGAAACGTTCCTTGCTCGGGAACTATTTTGAATACCAAGGAAAAGTCATGGAAATCGAAAACCGCAAGCAGCAGAAGAATATGTTCTTGCATGACAAGGAACGTCATAATAAATATCCGATCTTTGAAGATGAGAATGGAACACATATCATGAGCCCGAACGACATGTGCATCATTGATGAACTTGGCGAGATGATCGAGGCCGGAGTCGATTCTTTCAAAATTGACGGAGTGTTGAAATCAACTCAATACATGATCGAGATCACAAAGCTTTACCGTAAAGCCATCGATCTGTTCGTCAGTGACGAAGACCAATATGATGAGCAAAAGGATGAGCTGTTAGAAGAGGCTAAACAGCTGCAACCTGATAATCGTCCTCTCGATACTGGATTTTTCTTTAAAGAAACGGTCTATTGATGCTTATATGAAATCAATCCCATTATAGTCAAGATAGATGAATAGAACGGAGGAGTAACGTTGACCATGGTTGTAAAAGACCCTATCGCAAAAGTTATAGACGGTAAACGTGTGATTGTGAAAAAGCCTGAGTTACTGGCTCCTGCCGGTAACCTTGAAAAATTGAAAATTGCCGTACACTACGGTGCGGATGCTGTCTATATCGGTGGCCAGGAATATGGTCTCCGCTCAAACGCCGGAAACTTTACATTGGCGGAAATGAAAGAGGGCGTAGAGTTTGCCAAGAAGTACGGGGCGAAGATTTATGTAACCACAAACATTTATGCCCATAATGAGAATATGGACGGGCTCGAAGAATACTTAATGGGCCTTCAAGAAGCCGGGATTGCCGGGATCATCGTGGCCGATCCTTTAATCATCGAGACGTGCAGACGGGTCGCTCCGAAAGTCGAGGTACACTTAAGCACACAACAAAGTCTGTCGAACTGGAAAGCGGTCGAGTTCTGGAAAGAGGAAGGGCTGGATCGCGTTGTGCTTGCCCGTGAAACGAGTGGCGAGGAAATCCGTGAGATGAAGGAAAAAGTGGATATCGAGATTGAAACATTCATCCACGGTGCGATGTGTATCGCATATTCAGGACGCTGTACATTGAGCAATCATATGACGGCGCGTGATTCCAACAGGGGTGGCTGCTGTCAGTCCTGCCGTTGGGATTATGACTTATATCAACTTGAAGAGGGAAATGAACAGGCCCTTTACAGTGATGGAGATGCTCCTTTCGCCATGAGTCCGAAAGATTTGAAGCTTGTCGAGTCCATTCCGAGAATGATCGAACTTGGAATCGACAGCTTGAAAATCGAAGGCCGCATGAAGTCGATCCACTATGTTGCCACCGTTGTGAGTGTTTACCGTAAAGTCATCGATGCATATTGCGCGGATCCTGACAATTTCAGCATCAAGGAAGAATGGCTCCATGAGCTTGAAAAATGCGCTAATCGTGAAACTGCGCCTGCATTCTTCGAAGGGGTGCCGGGCTTCAAAGAGCAAATGTTCGGCGTGCATGATAAGAAGAATACGAATTTTGAATTTGTCGGACTGGTGCTTGATTATGATGAAGAGTCCGGTATGGTCACCCTTCAGCAAAGAAATCATTTTAAATCCGGACAGGAAGTGGAATTCTTCGGACCGGAAATTTCAAATTTCACACAGGTAGTCGGCAAGATGTGGGATGAAAAAGGGAACGAGCTGGATGTTGCGCGTCACCCGTTGCAAATCGTGAAATTCAAGGTTGATCAGAGAGTATATCCTGACAACATGATGCGAAAGGAGAACATATAAAACTTATGAAACATAAACCGGTTGTTATTGGTGTAGCAGGAGGATCCGGATCAGGAAAAACAAGCGTGACAAAAGCGATCTACGAACAATTCCAAGGACATTCGATCCTCATGCTGCAACAAGATTATTATTATAAAGATCAATCGAACCTTCCATTTGAGGAACGATTGAAAACGAATTATGATCACCCGTTGGCATTCGACAATGATCTTCTCATTGAGCATCTGAACGGGTTATTGAATCACCAGGCGGTAGAAAAACCGGTCTATGATTATAAAATGCACACTCGATCCGATGAAACCATTTTGGTAGAGCCGAAGGATGTTATCATTTTAGAAGGAATTTTAGTATTAGAAGATGAAAGATTGCGCAACTTAATGGATATCAAGCTCTATGTCGATACCGATGCAGATCTTCGCATCATCAGAAGGATGCTCCGCGATATCAAAGAAAGGGGACGTTCCATCGATTCTGTGATCGATCAATACATCACCGTGGTCCGCCCGATGCACAATCAATTCATTGAACCAACAAAGCGTTACGCAGATGTGATCATCCCTGAAGGTGGGCATAATCACGTGGCAATCGATTTAATGGTAACAAAAATTCAAACAATTCTTGAACAAAAGTCATTTTTGTAATACGATAACATAGATAAACATATATAGGTTAAATTCCCATCAATGTATTGGAATCGGGGAATGGAGGATAAGGTCGTTCCCTCCATTCCCTGCCTTTACATTAGCGTAACATCAAGTATGACTACATAAGGAGCATGGGAAGCTCTAAGACAGTTAAGGAGTGAAGAGGGTCATGAGTACAGAAAAAGTATACCCGATGACATTAGAGGGTAAGGAAAAATTAGAGAAAGAATTAGAAAACCTTAAGACGGTAAAACGTAAAGAGGTCGTGGAACGCATCAAGATTGCAAGGAGCTTCGGTGATTTATCCGAGAACTCTGAATACGATGCAGCGAAAGATGAGCAGGCATTCGTGGAAGGCCGCATCTCTACGCTCGAAAATATGATCCGTAACGCAAAGATCATCCAAGAAAATGACATGAATTCAGATACCGTACAATTAGGGAAAAAAGTTACGTTTGTGGAACTGCCGGATGGAGACGAAGAAACATACACAATCGTCGGAAGTGCAGAAGCAGATCCATTCGAAGGGAAAATCTCCAATGATTCCCCGATCGCAAAGAGCCTGCTTGGCCACAAAGTCGGAGAAAAGGTCTCTGTTCAGACTCCAGGCGGCGAAATGAGCGTGAAGATTGTAGAAGTAAGCTGATTGATTTTTGAGGAAGAAACTCTATTCGGGGTTTCTTTCTTTTTTTGTTTGATTACTGTTAATGGAAATGATGAAATGGGGATTTTTATGAGAGTTGGGTAGGAGTGAAGCGGGATTTGGGTGTGATGTTGGTTAGAAGGGTACCCGTTGCTGATGAAAAAATGCTCTAAATCTGGGATTAATGCTCCTTTTAGAGGATAGATGATTCAAATTTCTAGATTTATGCTTTATCCCGAGAAGTTGTGAACTCTAGATATCTAGGCTTAAGCACTTTTTCGAGGAATTACGCTCTAAATATCTAGATTTAAGCTCCATTGCGAGGAAAAACGCTCTAAATATCTAGATTTAAGCTCCATTGCGAGGGAATACGCTCTAAATATCTAGATTTAAGCTCCATTGCGAGGAAATATGCTCTAAATATCTAGATTTAAGCTCCATTGCGAGGAAATATGCTCTAAATATCTAGATTTAAGCTCCATTGCGAGGAATTACGCCCTAAATATCTAGCTTTAAGTTCCATTGCGAGGAAATATGCTCTAAATATCTAGATTTAAGCTCCATTGCGAGGAATTATGCTCCAAATATCTAGATTTAAGCTCCAAATATCTAGATTTATGCTCCATTGCGAGGAAATATGCTCTAAATATCTAGCTTTAAGCTCCATTGCGAGGAAATATGCTCTAAATATCTAGCTTTAAGCTCCATTGCGAGGAATTACGCCCTAAATATCTAGCTTTAAGTTCCATTGCGAGGAAATATGCTCTAAATATCTAGATTTAAGCTCCATTGCGAGGAAATACGCCCTAAATATCTAGACGTAAGCTCCATTCCAAGGAATTATGCTCCAAATCGTAAATTTATGCTCCTAATCCCGGATTTATGCTCCAAATCAAAGAAATATGCTCCGAATATCAGATTTATGCTCCAATTTCCAAATTTATGCGCTATTAAGAATAATTCTAAATAAAAACCTCTTCAATACTCCCCCAAAATGAAACTCCGATCCAAAACCAACCCCCGTCCCAAAATGAAACCCCGCCCCAAAACCAACCCCCGCCCCAAAACCAACCCCCGTCCCAAAAATGAAACCACGCCCCAAAACCAACCCCTACCCGAACCAACCCCCTACCCTTCCCACAAACAACCAAGCCGCTCAGCACCCTGAGGTTAAAACCCACAAATCTCGTCAACAATGTAGACGAGGTGAAGACGGATGATACGTAAACGGGTCCGGCTGCTCAGCATTGTGCTGCTAATGGGACTCATGCTGATGTCGGCGAGATTGATGCAGCTGCAATTATTCCAGACCGAATCGTTTTCCAAACATAAAATTAATCTGATTGAAGAGAGTGTCGCTCAACGCACCCAACAGCTCGTCATTGATGAAGGAAGGGGGCAGTTCCTTGACCGTGATGGAAAGCCGCTGACGTTTCATGAAAAAAATGTTCTGGTTCTTTTTCCATTTCTGAAAAGGATCGAATGGCCGGTAGAAGAAGTAGCCCGCATCATACATGTCACCCCGGAGATCATTGAAACGAAGCTTGAATCTGCCAAGGCACCGATTGTATTCGGGGGCAAGACTCCGTTTCAATTGTCTGAAGAACAGATGAATGAGATCAATGGGTTGAAGATCCAGGGTGTTTTTGCCGTGACAAGGAAATTCAAAAATGAACAGATCCCTGCTTCCCAGCTGATCGGCATAACGGGTGAAAATACGGAAGTATTCCATGAACGGTACCCGGATAAAGTGAAGGGGGTACACCAGAAGATTGGTGTGACAGGGATGCAGGAAATTTTTGATGAATGGCTGATCTCAGAAGAACAGTCTAAATTGATTTATCATGTGGATGCCATCGGCGGTCCATTATTCGGTGCCGATGTGAAATATCTCGCACCGGCCAATCCATTTTATCCGCTCAACATTAAGACGACCATCGATCAGGAAATGCAGGTGGCCTTGGAAGAAGTTGCGGATGCATATAACATTGAAAAAGGCGGCCTGCTGCTCGTTGATATTGAGAATAGTACAATACTCGCAAATGTATCGAGGCCGTCAATGAACCAAAGCAATCCATTCGGGGGCGGCGCTGAAAATTACATGCTGAAAGTACTGGCGCCAGGTTCGGTCTTCAAGACCGTAGTGGCTGCAGCGGCGATGGAAGAAGGTATCGTCGATGAATCACGCTTGTTCAATTGCGATGAAGATATCTATGGAAAGCCCGCCGAAAAGCCGCACGGCATGATCAATATCAAGTCGAGCATCGCGGCCAGCTGTAACAGGACATTCGCCGATCTTGCAACCGAACTTGTTGAAAAAGAACCGAATACACTTGAGGAGTACGCAGCGAAGCTCGGTTTGTTGGGGGACATCGCATGGACGGGCGATGTATTCCATTATGAAGATTTTTCACAGCTGCAAGTGAGTAAAGGCAGGGTCTTTGTTTCGGATGATGAACGGAAAGACCGGAATTACATTGCTCAAACCGGCATAGGGCAGAGGGAAGTCAGGGTCACCCCACTCGGCCTGGTGAATATGATGGCGACAATTGCACGCGGTGGTGAAAAGTATATGGTCCGCGCAGCTACATCCATTGACTATCAGAACGGGACAAGCATGTTTTCTTTTCCACAAAAAAAGATTGAAGGAGAAAAAATTTCCCCTTTCACGGCGATGAAGCTGCAGCAGTATTTGCGGGGTGTCGTCAACTCACCTGAGGGTACTGCTCCATACTTGGATACAGCCCTATACAAGATTGCCGGCAAGACAGGTACGGCTCAAACAGGAAAAAAGCAGGGGGGAAAGGAGCTTTACAATAAATGGTTCGCGGGTTATTTCCCTTTTGATGAGCCTAAATATGCACTGGTGGCAGTCAATATGGACGTGCTCATTGGTGAGGGGGGCATTTACCCGATCTTCAAGGACAGCGTTGATGCCGTATATAAACTGGACCATGAGTAAAAGCTCCTGTTCCAAAATAATCAATCTCTTGTATACGTAACAAACGGTGTAAGTTTCGCTTTATTCTTATTCCTCTATCATGTTAAAATGTTTAGGATAATAGGAGGGAATCTTATGGCGAAATATAAATCGAGATTAGATCGACGTTCTAAAAATAATGCAAATAAAATCCTTAATATACTGAATGCCGTGGTTGTTCTATTGATTGTTGTGGTCGGTGCTACAATCTTGACCGGCAACGGTTCCGACGAATCTGAAAAGGCATCGACGGAAGTGAAGAACACGGAAGAGAAGGGCACTGAAAAGACAGCAGGGAATAACAAAAAAGAAGAGAACGATAAAAAAGAGGATGAATCCGTTTCTATGAATGAGGAAGAAACGGATTCGTCCGAGCAGGCTGATAAAGAAGAAAATGAAGAAGAAGACACAGAAAAACAAGAGGAAGAGCAGGAAGAGAAAGAATCCGTTTCTTTGGATGACAGCAAAGTCCAAGTAGAAGAAGGGACTGAACCGAACGTAGAGAAGACGATTGTTCACCCTGATTGGCAGCCGGTCGGCACGCAGCAGTCTGGTGAGCATGTGTCCTCATATGATCCAGGAAGTCCCGACTGGGAAGAAAAAGAAAAAGCCCTGTCATACGCGACCGGTATCCCGCAAGATAACATGACAGTGTGGTACATCGAAGGAAATGGTGGCCCTCAGAAATCCATTGGAACCGTCACGGAGAAAGGCGGCTCTAAAGCGTATAGAGTCTATTTGCAATGGAACGACGGACAGGGATGGCAGCCGACAAAGGTTGAAGTACTGAAAGAAAATGATAAAGATTAATGAAATGGAAAGCTCCGGGTGGATTCACCCGGAGCTTTTTTGATTACTTTTTGGCTTTGAAATGGACCACGGCGGTATAGAGCCTTCTACCATCTTCGTAAATTGATACATTGTGCTGTACATGATGAACCTGAAGCATGATGGCTTTATTGTGATGGATTTGCTCGTCGATCTTTTTCTCGAGGGTGCTCAGGCGGTCGGCTTCAAAAAACTCGACTTTATCCTCTATTAAATCAAACGAAATATTCATAGAGATCCTCCTTTATATAGGGCTTTGCCTACTCATTTTAAATTGGGGGAAGGAATATTACAAATATTAATTGTTGAAATTGCAGGGGCTATATGATAATTTAATAACAGTTTTAAAAATAATTCATAGTATATTTATAGGAATTATAAACTTTATTTAAAACTGGGGTGCTTAGGATGGGAAGAGAGTTCTTAGATCTGTTTGGGGACTGGGCGGATTCTTATGATGATACGGTCGCTGGGAAAGATGCAGAGTACAAGGAAGTTTTTAATAAATATGATGAAATCCTGGAAGGGGTCGTCGCCCTTTCAAAGGGAACAGTTGTCGAGTTCGGGCCAGGGACAGGAAACCTGACAGAAAAGCTCGCTGAATCTGGGTTGAACGTCATTCCGTTTGAACCTTCACCGGAAATGAGGATCATTGGACAGCAGAAGCTTGGTGACAAGATCACATTCATCGACGGCGATTTCCTCGATTTTAAACTGGATGAAACGGTTGACACGATTGTCAGCACATATGCTTTTCATCATTTGACCGACGAAGAAAAAGGAAAAGCATTTAGCATATATGGAAACTTGCTTGCTCAAGGTGGTAAAATAGTATTTGCTGATACGATGTTTGAAACGGAGCAGCATTATCAAGCCGCCATTGATCAAGCTTCAGATAGTGGATATCTGAATCTGGCCGAAGATTTAAAACGGGAATACTACACGACTTTGGATGTCCTTGAGGAGTTATTGACTGCAGAGGGATTTTCCGTTCATTTCCGGCAGATGAACAGCTTTGTTTGGATCATGGAGGCGACTAAACAATAGAAAGAGGTTTTAACGTGAGAATCGCCATCATTGGAGCAATGGAAGAAGAAGTATCCTTACTTAGGGAGAATATTACAAACCCACAAACCGAAACGATTGCCGGGTGTGAATATACAAGCGGGACGATGAAAGGGAAAGAAGTGATCCTACTCCGTTCCGGAATCGGAAAAGTAAACGCCGCAATGTCCACAGCCGTCTTGCTGCAGCACTTTAAGCCGGATGCCATCATCAATACCGGGTCAGCTGGAGGATTCGATCCTTCATTGAATGTAGGTGATGTCGTCATATCCACTGAAGTGCGTCATCATGACGTCGATGTCACGGCTTTCGGATATGAATACGGTCAGGTTCCACAATTGCCTGCTGCATTTACAGCGGATGAAAAGCTGAAGAATATCGCAGTGGACAGTGTCCGCGAACTGGGTGATGCACAGGTGGTATCAGGCTTGATTGCAACAGGGGACTCGTTCATGAATGATCCTGCACGCGTCGATGCAATCAGGGATAAGTTCACCGGCCTCCAGGCTGTTGAAATGGAAGCAGCTGCAATTGCTCAGGTAGCCCACCAATTCGATGTGCCATTTGTGATCATCCGCTCCCTGTCCGATATTGCAGGGAAAGAATCAGACGTTTCTTTCGATCAATACCTTGAAAAAGCAGCTCTTCACTCTGCCAAGATGGTAATGAATATCGTGGAAGCTGTATAAGACATAGAGAAAAAAGCTGACCCAAGCGACCATCCTTTCTCTTTCCTTCCTATGAAAGCAGCGGTAAACCCGCTTACGTTTTCATGAGGGAATGAAGAAGGCTCGCGACAGGTCAGCTTTTTCATTTGAGAAAAAGGGGGCAAGGAAATGGATGTATATAAAAATGTACATGAGCTGATAGGCAATACTCCCATTATGGAGTTAACACATTTTCCACTGAAAAATGGTGTCCGCCTTTTTGCGAAACTGGAATTCTATAATCCGGGTGGAAGCATCAAAGACCGGCTTGGTATCGAATTGCTGAGGGAAGCTGAACGAACGGGGAAAATAAAACCTGGTGGTGTCTTCATCGAACCGACTGCCGGGAACACGGGAATCGGATTGGCACTGGCCGCGGTGAATTCAGGTTACAAAGTCATGTTCTGCGTCCCGGAAAAGTTCAGCATTGAAAAGCAGGAACTGATGAAAGCGCTCGGGGCGGAAATCATCCATACCCCTACCTCGCTTGGGATGAAAGGGGCCATCGGCAAGGCGAAAGAGCTCTCTGCACAGATGGAAAATGCCTATTATCCTGGCCAATTTGAGAATGAAGCGAATCCAGCGACTTACTATAAGACGTTGGGACCGGAAATATGGAAGCAGATGGATGGCCATATCCATCACTTTGTTGCAGGTGCGGGAACGGGTGGGACCTTCATGGGGACTGCCCGGTATCTGAAAGAGATGAATCCTGAAATCAGGACGGTCATCGTGGAACCAGAAGGCTCGATCCTGAATGGTGGGGAGTCCGGACCACATAAAACCGAAGGCATCGGAATGGAGTTCCTTCCAGCTTACATGGACACCTCATACTTTAACGGGATTCATACCGTCACGGATGAGGATGCTTTCAGAAGAGTGAAAGAATTGGCAGAACGGGAAGGACTGCTTGTTGGCAGTTCATCAGGCGCAGCACTTCACGCAGCACTGATTGAAGCGGAGAGCGCGAAGCCCGGCAGCCATGTCGTAACAATCTTCCCGGATTCAAGTGAACGTTACTTAAGTAAGAGAATTTACGAAGGAGGAATTTGATCATGAAAAAGAAGACACAAATGATTCACGGTGGAGTGGGACTTGATCCCCAGACAGGAGCTGTTTCTACTCCAATTTATCAAGTGAGCACCTATAAACAGGATGAAGTGGGTAAACATAAGGGATTTGAATACTCCCGTTCAGGAAATCCAACGAGACATGCACTTGAAGAATTGATCAAAGAACTTGAAGGCGGTAAGAGAGGATTTGCATTCGGATCGGGCATGGCCGCCATCACTGCTGTGATGATGATGTTTGACAGTGGAGACCATATCGTCCTGACAGATGATGTTTACGGAGGTACTTACAGGGTCATGACGAAAGTGCTGAACCGCCTTGGGATTCAATCCACTTTCGTTGATTCGAGTGATGTGGGCAATATTGAAAAGGCGATCAAACCGAATACAAAAGCGGTGTACATCGAAACACCGACCAACCCACTCTTGAAAATCACCGATATTGAAGCGGCTGCAGCACTCGCCAAAAAACACAATCTGGTAACGATCGTTGATAATACATTCAGTACGCCATACTGGCAGAACCCGCTGAGCCTAGGGGCTGATATTGTCCTTCACAGTGCTACAAAGTACATTGGAGGACATAGTGATGTAGTGGCAGGTCTCGTTGTCGTCAACACAGAAGAGCTGGCAGAAGAGCTATTCTTTGTACAGAATTCAACAGGTGGGGTATTGGGACCACAGGATTCCTGGCTATTGATCAGGGGCATCAAAACACTTGGCCTCAGAATGGAAGAACATGAAGAGAATACGAAGAAAATAGTCGACTATCTTGTGAAGCATCCAAAGGTTTCAAAGGTGTATTATCCAGGCCTCGAAACCCATCCGCATCATGATATTGCGAAAAGGCAGGCTGAGGGATTCGGAGGCATGGTCTCTTTCGATGTCGGAAGTGAAGAAAATGCAGATCGTCTCTTGACCAACACGAAATATTTCACGCTTGCAGAAAGTCTGGGGGCGGTTGAGAGCTTGATATCGGTACCTGCCCGGATGACTCATGCATCAATTCCACGTGAACGCCGCATGGAATTGGGTATCACTGATGGACTGGTCAGGATCTCGGTCGGACTTGAGGATGCTGAAGATCTCATTGAGGACCTTGAAAACGCTCTTTCCCGATGATGGCTGTTGTTTAAACCTGATGGAAGAACTGGTGCCAATTACCTGAAGGGAACCACCCCTTCTTATGTTACCATAGACTAAGAGGTTACTAGTTCAAAAGTAGGTGATTGAACACATGAAAAAGTTATCTAAAAAAGGGATTCAAAATAAAATCAATGATTACAAACGCTTTGGGTTTACGTTACTGGCACTGAGCGTATTCATGTACCTTGGCGTGGTCATTCCATCCGAGACCGTGACACCGGTCAAGGTGATGACACTCATGTCGGGCACCGTTGTATTATTGTCGGTTTCACTTCTCTTTTTCACCAAGGCAATTAAATATAAAAAAGATTTGCAATCTGCAGATGAATGATTGAAAGGGCCCGAGTTAGGGTCCTTTTTTATTTGATTCATGGTCCGTAAGGCATCTGTAGAGAAGTGGTCGAATTTTGTAGAAAATAAAATGTTTACATCCTGGTTGAAATTGGATATACTAACCAATGTAAGAAAAATAATACATGTAAGGAGGTCGAATAACATGAACATTGCTACTAAGAAAACCTATCCAACTGAATATTGTGTAAATCATTCGACCGCTTACGGGAAGAAATCCGCTTAATTTTAAACGTAACCATTTAAATGAAGCCGTAGGGAGAATGTACTTCCTTGCGGCTTTTTTGTGCCGCAAGAGGAGGATCTCTTTGCGGCTTTTTACTGCCTGAAAAAGGCTTTGAAAGGGGTGATAGGTATGACACTGAATTTATTGTTCATGACCGTAACAATTAAAAAGAAGCACGAAACGTTCCAAGAAGCTGTGCACAATGACACCGTGACAAAGCAATACGAACAAACGAAAGCGAAACAGCATTATCTGTCCAATATTTATTAATAAAGAGACGATCGCTATATCACTTTTGGAGAGGAGAATGAAAAATGTATGTACAGGAGAAAAGACTAAATGCGCTATGGGTGGAGAAGGACTCTGCCTAGCAAATTGGAAGGCTGGTGGTAGAGATGTTGAACGTTGTTTTTTGGACTGCATTCTTCCGTAAGAACAAAAGAAGAAGCAAGCGTTGAGTGGAAAGGATCCCCCTGAAACCAGGGATCCTTTTTTTAGTTGGAGAGGATGATTCCTAAGTCACAAATCTGTCAAGTATTAGTAAATAGTTGTTCACGAATGGCGGGGGATTCCTGGTTGAAAAGTGATACATTAATAGTAAGAATAGTCATTGAGTTTAATGGCAAAAAGGGAGTGAAAATCATGTTCTCTATGATCATGGGGCTTGTATTAACATCTGTTATTGGGTTGGTCATTGCGGCTGAGGTTAGTGTGGATTAAAGGAAAGAAATCTGGAATATGTTGAAAAAGCGAACCGATTTTGGCTCGCTTTTTTATTTTTGCTTTAAGGGTGTTCTTACTGTTGATGCGTATCACAGTAGACTTATGGGACATCAGCTGGGGATAATGTTTAGTGATGGCCTTAAATGCTCATTTTGAGAATATTTAAAATAACTGAAAACCTATTGCGCCCAATATATAAGTGAAATATTATATAAGCATAGAATAATATGTTGATGCCCAAAAAGGTACCAGGAGGTGATTCAATGAAATTACCGGTTGTTGACATCGAAAAGACTGCTGTGGTTTTGAAATTATTGGGGGATAAAACCCGTTTGACGATGGTGAAAATATTAGACACGAATGACTGCTGTGTATGTGAATTCGTCGAGATTTTCAAAGCAAGTCAACCTGCCATCAGTCAGCACATCCGAAAACTGAAGGATGTGGGGATTGTAAGGGAAAAGCGCAGAGGCCAGTGGATTATTTATTCCCTCAATCGCGACAGTGAGTACTTTCCGATGATTCAAACCCTTCTTGATCACCTACCGAACCAAGACTTCAAATTGAAGGAGTTGGAAGAGCGGGGCTTACGTATATCTTGTGACTAATTGGAGGTAAAAAGGAATTATGGTTATTTTAGCATCAGTGATTTTTCTCATCACCCTTGTTCTTGTCATCTGGCAGCCAAAGGGGCTTTCCATTGGATGGTCCGCTTGCGGCGGAGCCGTATTGGCGTTGATTGCAGGGGTGGTTGATTTCAATGACGTGGTGGATGTGACGTCCATTGTCTGGAATGCGACATTGGCATTTATCGCCATCATCATCATCTCACTCATACTTGATGAGATCGGATTTTTCGAGTGGGCTGCTTTGCACATGGCGAAGGCAGCAAGAGGGAATGGCGTAAGGATGTTTGTTTACGTTTCGCTCCTTGGAGCTGTGGTGGCGGCCCTTTTCGCTAACGATGGAGCGGCCCTGATCCTGACACCAATCGTCCTTGCGATGGTACGAAACTTGAATTTCAGTGAGAAGCTTGTGTTTCCATTCATTATCGCGAGTGGATTCATTGCCGATACGACATCCCTTCCATTGGTGGTCAGTAACCTTGTGAATATTGTGTCCGCTGACTTTTTCGGAATCGGGTTTGCAGAATTCGCTTCCCGGATGATCGTGCCGAATCTATTTTCATTGGGAGCAAGCATCTTGGTCCTCTATCTCTTCTTCAGAAAGAGCATTCCGGACCATTATGATGTCTCTCAACTGAAGAAACCAGTGGATGCCATACAGGACATCAAGATGTTCCGCCTTTCATGGGTGGTGCTCTCCATTCTCCTAATCGGCTATTTCGCGAGTGAATTCATAGGCCTCCCTGTATCGATCATTGCCGGGATCGTGGCTATCTTCTTCTTAACAATGGCAAGAAGGAGTGCAGCCGTCAACACGAAAACCGTCATCAAAGGCGCACCTTGGGCTATTGTGTTTTTCTCAATCGGTATGTACGTTGTCGTCTATGGTCTCCGTAATGTCGGGCTCACGAATGTGCTTTCGGATATCATTCAGTTGACGGCGGATCAGGGGTTATTCGCGGCAACGGTCGGAATGGGCTTCATCGCGGCCATCCTGTCATCGATCATGAATAATATGCCAACGGTGATGATCGACGCGCTGGCGATTTCAGGTACGGATACGACCGGGGTCGTCCGAGAAGCATTGATTTATGCCAACGTCATCGGTTCGGATCTTGGACCGAAGATCACCCCGATCGGGTCACTCGCCACATTATTGTGGCTCCATGTCCTCTCGTTAAAAGGAGTGAAGATCTCCTGGGGGACCTATTTCAAAACAGGGATCATCCTGACCATCCCAACCCTATTCATTACATTGGTCGGGCTTTATATATGGTTATTAATCATCTATTAAATTTTAAAGGAGAGATTCATCATGTCAAAGAAAACCATCTATTTCCTATGCACAGGTAATTCATGCCGCAGTCAGATGGCTGAAGGCTGGGCGAAAAAACATTTGGGTGACGAGTGGAACGTATACAGTGCAGGAATCGAAGCACACGGTCTGAATCCAAACGCAGTGAAGGCGATGAAAGAATCCGGAATCGATATCACGGATCAAACTTCCGATATCATCGACACTGAAATCTTGAATAATGCAGATTTAGTCGTAACGCTTTGCGGCGATGCGGCTGATAAATGTCCGATGACTCCACCTCATGTGAAACGGGAGCACTGGGGATTCGATGACCCTGCAAAAGCGGAAGGAACCGAAGAAGAGAAGTGGGCATTCTTCCAGCGTGTCCGTGATGAAATCGGTGAAAGAATCAGCCGTTTTGCGGAAACGGGCGAATAACATTATATCAAAAGGCAGCTGATAACGAATCAGCTGCCTTTATTTCTTATTAAACTAAATAGAAAATGAATCCGGAAACGGTAGACATCGAGATAATCCATAACACAAAGATGAAGACAAGGTTCTTTTTTAAAAGTGGATTTGAGAAGGACCACTTCATGAAGGAATGCTCCCGCTGAACCGATCATCATCGCCATGACCGGTACCGAGGTCCATTCCCTATTATCATTTTTGGGATGGGAATGATGGGTGATCGTCGTATGTACAATGGAACTTCAATGATGGTTGCAACCGGAATCGGCCACCAATGATCTCTTCCACCATAAAACGTTTTACACACGCAAAAAAAGCGCGCGGATTTCCGCGTGCTTTTATTATTGCGATCTTTTTTCTTTTTCTTCCCTATAAAATTCATGAAACATTTTCATGAGCGCACGCTTTTCAATCCTTGAAACATAGCTCCTCGATATCCCGAGTTCCTTCGCGATTTCTCGCTGCGTTTTTTCTTCCTTGAGATCCAAACCGAATCGGCCGACAATCACTTCTTTCTCCCTGTCGTCCAACACGCAAATATATTTACGGACTTTCTCGAGTTCCATACTCAATTGAATCGTATCGATGACATCATCCATTTCCGATTTCAGAATGTCGATCAGGCTTATTTCGTTCCCTTCTTTATCCTGGCCGATCGGATCATGCAACGAAATATCTTTCTTTGTTTTTTTCAAGGCACGGAGATGCATGAGGATCTCATTCTCGATACATCTCGCCGCATAGGTGGCAAGCTTTGTTCCTTTTCCTTCCGAGTAGCTTTCGATGGCTTTAATCAAGCCAATGGTCCCAATGGAAATTAAATCTTCTGGGTCTTCGCCTGTATTCTCAAATTTTTTGACGATATGCGCAACCAGACGTAGGTTGTGCTCAATGAGCAGATTACGTGCGTGATCATCACCCTCCGCCATCAACCGTAAATATTTTTTTTCATCAGCGGCTGATAAAGGTTGGGGGAATGCGTTATTCTTCACATAAGAGACGAGGAATATCAATTCTTTGAAGAAATATCCCAGTGCTGTTAGAACGCCAGACATATTTACACCTCCATGAAGGACTTATACTAGAAGCATATGAAGGAAACAGTCCGACTTTGCACGTCCAGTAAAAGTATACGGGCCATCGGGCTAAATGGACGGGTTGATGGCCCATACAGATCCCGGGCCGGGTACATATATTAATCATAATAAGTATGTAAGGAGGTAATCTCATGCCCTACGGTTATCCTGGCTATCCCTATTATGGACCCCCGGTATATTACGGCGGTGGAGGGTTCTACTTTGCGCTGGCAGTCATCCTTCTCATCCTACTCTTCTTATTCGGTGGCTGGTGGTACTATACTAATTGCTGATTGAAAAGCACGGCATGAACAAATGTTCCAGATGAAGACCCGGGAAGTATATCTTCACTTCCCGGGTCTTTCTTATTGGACGACTTCAGAACTGTCAAAAAAGTTCTTTCCATATAGTATCTAACCTCGATTTATTATATACTTAATGAATCGTGGAAGATTGACATCTGTCGTCTGAATGGAAAGGGACTTATTATGAAAAGATCAATTTATCGATTTTGTATCGAACTGACAAATAAAAAATGGAGCTCCCTCTTATTGAGGAAATTTGTACAATCCAGCTTGAGCCGGCCGTTCATCTCAAGCTTCATCCGTACATTCAGCATAAATACGGACGAACTGCCAGTCAGTGAGAAAGAGTATAGGACTTTACATGATTTCTTTATTCGCAGGCTGAAAGAGGATGCGAGGACAGTCCAATATGGGGAACATGATGCTGTCAGTCCAGTGGATGGGTATTTGGCAGAAGCAGGCCCAATCACCGATGACCTGGAAATCCTTGTGAAAGGAAAACGGTACTCCGTGCTTGAGATGATGGGTAGTGAAGAAAAATCCACCCCTTATATAGGAGGGGATTTTGCGGTCTTCTATTTAAGTCCTGCTAATTATCACCGAATCCACAGTCCGGTGGACGGTTCAGTACTAAATAGATGGTCGCTTGGCAGAGACTCCTATCCGGTCAACGACTACGGGCTCATGTATGGTAAGGACGTCCTTGCAAAAAATTATCGTGAAATCACGGAATTGCAGCATCAACGTGGGAAAGTTTCCGTTGTGAAAGTGGGAGCGATGTTCGTCAATAGCATAGAGTATGTGCAGGAAAAAGATGTTTGGCATCAAGGGGAAGAGGTGGCTTATTTCACATTCGGGTCCACCGTCATTCTATTATTTGAAAAAGACTGTTTCCGATTCTCTGAGGGGAAACAAATCCCCCGGGATGTGAAAATGGGTGAAACGATCGGTGAATTTTATTAATGTTCAGCCCCTAAGCTGAACATTGGATAAAAAAGAGGACGGATTCGAAATCCGTCCCATTTTTTGTGGCTTGAGGGGGCTGACCAAGCCGCCTGCGCTTTTCTATACTAACTTGCTTTGATTCGATGTGATAGTGATCGACGGTGAATTTCCATTTCGATGAGGCGAATAAACTCTGAGTTCAGTTTCAACTGACACGCTTTGTAATAAGAATCCAACAATAGCTCGTCTGATAATTTCCTCATTTCTTTCACCTCCAGAATGGTTATATATTGTATGTTCATTGCATATTGTTTGTAAGTTATGAAGTAGTAATTAAACTTTACCAAATATCGATTTATAGAACAACTGTTCCTTTATCCACAGTAAATGGTGGATAAGTTGTGGTTAAATTGTATACAACTGGTAAAAGTACAGAGGTTTATTGAGGGAATAATGTGAATAAGGTTATCCACAGAATCGAGACAGGGTGAATTTTGTCGAAAAATATTTATAAATAATGGGAATATTCATTGACCACACCCATATAATATGGTTTATTTTGAATCTGCAAGTAAAATTGGTTATCATTGATGTTATTAAGGTATAAGAACGTATAAACGATGTAGGAATTCGAGGTGTATAGTAGGTGCTAAAGCAATTTTTACCTGATGAACAGGTTCAGGACATATTCAGTATCCGTCCCGAGTACTTAAAGGAAAAAGGGATGAAGGCCATCATTACCGATTTGGATAATACGCTCGTCGAATGGGACAGGCCAAGTGCAACACCGAAATTGATCCAGTGGTTCAAGGAAATGCAGGAGCATGGCATCCTTGTCACGATTGTTTCAAATAATAATGAAAAAAGGGTGGGCGAGTTTTCCGATCCCTTGGGGGTACCCTTTATATTTCAAGCACGTAAGCCGATGGGGCGTGCATTCAGACGTGCCATCAGGGAGATGGGCGTAAAGAAAGAAGAGACCGTTGTAATCGGGGATCAGTTATTGACGGATGTATTAGGTGGGAATCGAAGTGGATTCCACACGATTCTGGTCGTGCCTGTTGCCCAATCGGATGGCTTTGTCACAAAGTTCAACCGGAAAGTGGAAAGAAGGATCATGAAGTTTTTCAAGCGGAAAGGTATGCTTGAGTGGGAGGAAAAGAATTGAGCAAAGTAGTTTGTGTAGGTTGTGGTGTAGGGATTCAAACGGAGGATAAGGAAGGCATGGGCTATGCTCCGCCGTCTGCATTGAATAAAGAGGAAATCATTTGTCAAAGATGTTTCCGCTTGAAGCATTACAATGAAGTGCAGGATGTTCCATTGACGGATGACGATTTCCTGAAGATCTTAAACGAGATTGGAAATTCCGAAGGCTTGATTGTAAAAATCGTCGACATTTTTGATTTTAACGGAAGCTGGCTTCCGGGCTTGCATCGCTTTGTCGGATCCAATCCGATCCTGTTAATCGGGAATAAGGTCGATTTGCTGCCAAAGTCGGTAAAGCACTCCAAGATGATCCACTGGATGAAGCATCAAGCCAGCCAGTTGGGTCTGAAGCCGATCGATGTACAATTGGTCAGTGCCGCTAAAGGAATCGGAATTGAAGAGGCAATCAATGCGATCGAGAAATACCGCAATGGGAAAGATGTCTATGTCGTGGGATGCACGAATGTCGGGAAGTCTACATTCATCAATCGCATCATCAAACAGGTATCAGGTGAGCAGGATGTCATCACTACATCCCACTTTCCGGGAACGACGCTTGATATGATCCAAATTCCATTGGACGAAGAAGAGTCCCTCATTGATACACCGGGAATCATCAATCATCACCAAATGGCCCATTTCGTGGACAAGCAGGATTTGAAGATCATCACGCCTAAGAAGGAAATCAAACCACGGACGTTCCAACTAAATCCTGAACAGACTCTGTTCTTCGGAGGATTGTCGAGGTTTGACTTCCAGAAAGGCGACCGTCAAGCATTTACTGCATACTTCTCAAATGAATTGGCGATCCATCGCACAAAAATGGAAAAAGCAGATGAACTCTATAAAAACCATGCAGGTGAACTTCTTCAGCCACCGCGCATGGAAGACATGGATACATTCCCAGAGCTTGTGAAACATGAGTTCAAGATCAAGGAAGCGAAGACTGACATCGTATTCTCAGGGCTGGGGTGGATAACGGTGAATGAACCGGGCGCTTCCATTGCTGCCCATGTGCCAAAGGGAGTAAGTGTATTTTTAAGGAAATCTCTCATTTAGGGGTGATCGAGTGGAGGAACTATTCGGAGTCATAGGGGATCCCATTGCCCACTCCATGTCCCCGGAGATGCATAATGCGGCTTTCGGTGAGCTCGGAATCCGTTCGGTTTATGGAAAGTTCCATGTCACTAAGGAAGATTTGACGGATGGCATCAAGGGGATCAAGGCACTCGGACTAAGAGGCTGCAATGTGACGGTCCCCCATAAAACGGCTGTCATGCCTCTATTGGATGAGATTGATCCCCTTGCTGAAGCGATCGGAGCGGTCAATACGGTCGTGAACAGAGAAGGAAAGTTGATCGGGTATAATACGGATGGATTAGGTTATGTCGAAGGCCTGAAAAAAATCGTGACGGGAGAATTATCACGTAAGACCGTCCTGATCATAGGAGCTGGAGGAGCGGCAAGGGCCATTTATTACACCCTCGCTTCACTGGGTGTAAACAAGATCGACCTTACCAATCGATCGAAGGATAAAGCCGTAGACATGATTTCCTCGTGTCCGGCGAGTATCCAGTCCTGCTACTTGGACCTTCAGGAAGCGGAAGCGAATTTGATTAACTATGATGTTGTCATTCAAACGACATCAATCGGTATGTCCCCGAACGGGCACCAATCCCCTCTCAAGGTCGGGAGGGTCAAACAAGGTGCGGTTTACAGTGATATCATCTACAATCCCCTTCAGACGTCATTTTTGAAGCAGGCGGAAAGAAGCGGTGCAGCCATCCAAAATGGAATTGAGATGTTTATTCATCAAGGCGCACTTGCCTTCGAAATCTGGACGGGGCAGAAACCGAATATCGCATTAATGAGAAATGTAGTTTTAAAACAACTGGGAGGCTAACAATGTTAACAGGTAAACAAAAGAGATTTTTACGTTCTGAAGCACATCATTTATCACCGATTTTCCAAGTGGGGAAAGGCGGCGTAAATGAAAATATGATCGCGCAGATTGATGATGCGCTTGAAAAAAGGGAGCTTATGAAAATAAGCATCCTTCAGAACTGTGAGTGGGATAAAACAGAAGTGGCAGAAGCACTTGTGGAAGGGACTGGTGCAGAACTTGTACAAGTCATCGGAAACACAATCGTCCTTTATAAAGAATCAAAGGAAAATAAGCAAATCACTCTGCCACGATAAGGGTGAGTAGCATATGAAGAAAAAAGTGGGCCTGTTGGGTGGGACTTTCAATCCTCCCCACATCGGCCATCTTGTCATTGCCGAACAAGTATTGAATCAATCAGGACTGGACGAAATCCGATTTCTGCCCAACCATGTACCTCCGCATAAGGAGGTAGATGTATCCGTTACGGTGGATCAAAGGATTCGGATGCTCGAGGGAGCCATCAGAGGGAATCCGAGATTCGCCATCGAAAGAATCGAGCTCGAAAGGGAAGGACCTTCCTATACGTATGATACAATCAAGGCGTTACAGGAAAGGGACCCTGAAGTGGAGTACTCTTTCATCATTGGCGGAGATATGATCGAATACTTGCCAAAGTGGTCCAGGATCGATGAACTAATTGACATGGTCAGGTTCATCGGGGTGAACAGGCCGGAATACTCCCATGAAACTCCCTACAATGTGGAGCTGGTGGATGTCCCGGATCTGAAGGTTTCCTCGTCCTTTATTCGCAAGGCTGTGCGCGATCATCGATCAATCCGTTATCTTGTGACGGATGAAGTGTATCGGATCATAGAGGAGGATGGACTATATGGATAGGCAAAAAGCTTTGGAACTTGTGAAAGAACAGCTGACGGACCATCGCTATATCCATACATGCGGAGTGATGGAGACGGCAATCTTGCTTGCACGTCGATTTGGGGCGGATGAGAAGAAAGCCGAGATCGCAGCGATCTTTCATGATTACGCCAAATTCCGTGATAAAGAAGAAATGAAACGAATGATTGAATCGGAAGCGTTGCCGAAAGACTTGTTAGAGTATAACGGAGAGCTTTGGCATGCCCCGGTTGGTGCCATCCTGGTTGAGCGTGAAGTCGGCATTGATGATGCGGAAATATTGAATGCCATACGCTATCACACATCCGGGTGCGAGGATATGTCAACGTTGGATAAGGTGATTTATCTGGCGGATTATATAGAGCCGAATCGTTCGTTTCCCGGGGTTGAAGAAGTAAGGGAAATGGCAAGGGAATCGCTTGATAAAGCAATCATAAAAGCATTGCAGAACACAGTTGGTTTTTTGATGAAGAAAGGACAGCCCATTTATCCTGATACATTCAAATTTTATAATCAACTGGTACTTGAACAGAGGAGATGAACAAATGGAACAGAATTTACTTGAATTAGCTTACAAAGCGGCTGACGACAAACGTGCAGAAGACATCGTGGTACTTGACATGAAGGGTATTTCAATGATTGCGGACTATTTCCTGATCTGTCATGGTAATTCAGATAAACAAGTACAGGCCATTGCAAGGGAATTGAAAGACAAGGCAGAGGAGAACGGCTACACGGTTAAACGTCTTGAGGGATTTGATCAAGCACGCTGGATCCTGGTCGATCTCGGTGATATCGTTGCTCACGTATTCCATAAGGATGAAAGGGGTTATTATAACCTGGAGCGACTATGGGGAGATGCCTCATTTGTCGAGGTGTCTGAAACGCATTAATGAGCTATGAACGTTTTGCTTACTTGTATGACTATTTAATGCAGGATGTCAATTATGAAGGCTGGCTGGACTATATCAAGCGTCAAACCGAAGCCTATGGAGTAAGAGGTCGGTCAATTCTCGATGTTGCGTGTGGTACAGGCGAATTATCCCTGAGGCTCGCTTCACAGGGGTATGAGGTCACAGGGATCGATTTATCGGAAGATATGTTGGTTATGGCCCAGCAGAAAGCGTTGGAAAGTAATCAGTCCCTTGCCCTTTTTCAGCAGGATATGTCCAGACTGGACTTGCAGAGGGAATTTGATGTCATCACGATATTCTGTGACTCTCTGAATTATCTGGAGACGGAAGAAGACGTAATCAGGACATTTGATCACGTACATCGGCATTTGAGAAAAGACGGACTCTTCCTATTTGATGTGCATTCCCTCTATAAAATGTCACAAGTATTCATGAACAGCACCTTTACGTTGAATGACGACTCTGTATCTTACATATGGGATTGTTTCCCTGGTGAAGCACCGAATAGTGTGGAACATGAATTGACCTTCTTTGTTCTTGATGAACACACCGGTCTCTATGAACGAGTGGAGGAGCTTCATAAGCAGCGTACATATCCTGTTTTACAGCTTACCGAATGGCTGGATTCTTCAGGATTCGAGGTGTTGAGTAGTACGGCAGACTTTCAAGAATTGCCGCCATCCCATGATAGCGAACGGATTTTCTTCACCTGCAGAAAAAAATAAACCGGAATGACATTCGTGTCATTCCGGTTTATTTCTTTTTAACCAGGAATTCATGCAGGAATTTCGATGTTTGTGTCGAAATAAAATAAGGAGCCTGATTAGACTCCGAATTGTGATTGGGTTTCAGTCGTATCGTCTTCGAATTTTTTCTGTGTCGCCTCGAATAATTGCTCAAACACATCGCCCAATTCCTTCTCCATCACGGCAATGCCTATCCCTGTCACTCCGCCTTTTACACATACCTTTTCTTGCAATGTCGGTAATGTATAAATATCTTTCTTTAACAAATCCCCTAATCCGACTAACATCTCTGAAGCAAGGACCGTAGCAGTCTCTGAATCGATTTTCGTCACATCGACGGCAGCATTGATGAATCTCTGTGTCAAATAGCTGAAAAAAGCTGGCCCACAGCTCACGATATCAGACGCCACCCTTGTGACATCCTCCTCAATGGTTACAGGTGTGGAAATATGTGTCACAAGGTCTTTCAAGTCGTTCCTCCATTTCTCAGTACAGTTGCTTCCAAATGTCAACAGTGATACCCCGCTCAGTGCGCGGTTTGTGATACTCGGAATGAAACGTGCACAAGAACAAGGAATCATCGATTGTAATTGATCTACACTTACCGGACTTGTGATAGAAACGACACATTTATCCTTTGTAAAATCATCCCGGTTCTCCTCGATGACTCCGTGAACATGATGAGGTTTGACACAAATGAATACGATATCACATGACTTGATGACTTCCCTGTTTGTCTTTTTTACATTTCCCCCAGTCGTCTTTTGAATTTCCTCTGCTTTATCCAACGTCCGATTCGTCATATAAAGTTGGGACGGTGAAATCGCTTTTGACTCGATCAGAGCCTCTATTATCACTTTCCCCATATTCCCAGTCCCGATAATACCTACCTTCATATGCAGCCCTCCTTACTTTCTAGTGTGAATTTCCACCAGCGATCGTCATAATCAACCTTCATCCAGACAAAAGGCCAACACAAAAGAAAATACCATCATGTAGGTATTTTAATCCGAGGTGATTTTTATAATCTGATACGCAAGCCCCCTATATAGGCATGAAAAAAGAATATCCAATAAAATTGTTTTCTCCTACAACTTATGAAATGCGTACAATGAATATTCCAAACGGGGTGATTTTCAACATGCAGACAATGTTTGAGAAATATAAAAGGATCTTTTTCATCCTCTCATTAATTTCAGTTAGTCTAGCCGTTTATTTATACATGTTCATAGGCGGGCATCAAGATGAGGCGGAAATCACACCCTTGGGAGTGGCGGCAGGTGAACCGATCGTAGAAGAAACAGATTCCGATCCTCGTCATAAAGAGGCAAAGCAGGATGAAAGTGTATACGTGGACCTAAAGGGGGAAGTTCAAGAACCGGGGCTATATCAAGTGGAATCGGGTACAAGGCTGAAATTTGTCATCGACAAGGCTGGTGGTTTCACTTCCAATGCAGAGAGCAGCGTTATTAATCTTGCCATCAAGGTGACCGATGAGATGCTCATTTATGTTCCCAAAAAAGGAGAGGCGGCTGCTGAGTTTCCTGTCGTGCAAGGAATGGAGGGCAGTCCGGAGAAGGACAAAGTCAATCTGAACGCTGCTACAGAGGAAGATTTTGATTCCCTGCCAGGAATCGGCCCTGCAAAGGCTGCAACATTCGTGCAGTACAGGGAAGAGAATGGACCTTTCAAAAAAATTGAAGATATCAAAAACATTTCCGGGATAGGAGAAAAAACATTCGAAAAATTAAAGGAGCATATTTTCGTCCAATGAATTGACGAATCATTCATGCTCTTTATACACTAAAGGAAGATACCGAAATGAGAAGGGGTGGGAGAAAAAATGAAACGAATTGCTTGGCACCAATACTTTATGGCCCAGAGTCATTTGCTGGCACTGAGGAGCACTTGTACCCGTCTGACTGTCGGCGCTACGATTGTCCGGGATAAAAGGATCATTGCAGGGGGATATAATGGCTCGATCGCGGGTGGGGACCATTGCATCGACGAAGGCTGCTATGTCATCGACAACCACTGTGTGAGAACCATTCACGCAGAAATGAATGCCCTGCTGCAGTGTGCAAAGTTCGGGGTAGGGACAGATGGGGCAGAAATATATGTAACCCATTTTCCTTGCCTGCAGTGCTGTAAGGCCATTGTACAAGCGGGAATCAAGACGGTATATTATGCTACTGATTATAAAAACCATCCATACGCAGCACAGTTGTTTCAACAGGCTGAAGTAAGGGTGGAAAAAGTACCTTTTGAGGAAAAAAGCATCGATCCGAAAAATAAGGAGAAATCACGTTTTGTCCTTGAATTGATTGAAGAACTTCGCCATAATGGTGGCAATCAGGAAACAATCGATAAATACGAGCAAGAATACATACATCTGTTTAATGAATAAGGGAATCCATGATTATCTCATGCTCTCCCTGGCAGCCTCAACTGTATCGGGCTGTCTCTTGGCACTTCAATCCCCATGGGGTGCCTTCTTTCTTTCCTTCCTTATCCTCTCGCTCCTGAAGCGGGAATCATCTACTACCCTCTGGATGGTCTGCTTGATCACCTTTTTCTCGGCATTTTCCATGACTGAATTCCATGAAAGTAAACAAAGAACAACACTCTCTCCACAAATCAAAGATCTTCAAATGACATTTGATTCCATCCCCTTTATTGATGGTGATTCGATGCGCGGTTACGGGAAAGCCCAACACGAAGAAGTCGCATATACTTATCGGATACCCTCTCAGGATCAAGTTGAAATCATGAACGGACTCCATCCCGGGGTCGTGTGCAACGTACATGGCACACTTGAAAAGCCGTCCGGGAACTCCAATCCCCATCTGTTTAATTACAGGAACTATCTCTATGAAAGGGGGATTCACTGGGTGCTGAAAATTGAGTCCATTGATGGATGCGACTCTCTGAATATCGATGGCAGATATCTGCTCGCCAATTGGAGGCTGAAAGGGTTAAAGTATATAGAAGAGCAGTTTCCGGAAGGAACGATCGGAATGACCCAGGCTCTGGTATTCGGTGAGACAGCGAGGATTCCAGGGGAGATAATGGAGTCTTATCGGGAACTGGGGATTATTCACTTGCTTGCCATTTCAGGTCTGCACGTTGGCTTGATATTCGGCTGTTTCTATTACCTTCTTCTCAGAATCGGGATATCGCGTGAATCTTCTTCCTGGATGCTAATCGTCTTTTTATGTTTCTATATGGTCATCACGGGAGGTGCGCCGCCTGTAATCCGCGCTTCATTCATGTTGGCCATTCTGATCTTCACACGGAAATTCGGACTGAAACTGACTGTATTGGACAGCTTGTCTGTCATATTCATCTGTCTTCTTTTTATCGATCCTTATTATGTTTTTGATATTGGATTCCAACTTTCTTTCGCTGTCAGTTTTTCATTGGTATTGTCTTCTGGAAGCATCCTCTCGTCGAACTCCACTTTTCCTCAATTGTTGAAGGTGACGGTAATCGCTCAGTTATCTTCCATGCCCGTCCTCGTCTTTCATTTTTATGAATTTTCATTGATTGGATTTGTTTCAAATCTCTTCTTCGTCCCCGTTTATTCGTTGATCGTCCTTCCGATGGCGCTCATCACTTTCCTCTTACACGTATCGATTCCGGGTGAGTTTTCAATGCCGCTCATTCTGTATGGGTGGTTACTGGAGGGATTGAGTAAGATAACCGCAATGCTTGCAGGCAATCCCTTGAATACAGTTGTTCTCGGAAAGCCTCATATGTTGGTGACGATTGGATATATTCTATTGATCGGAATCATTTTCAAGGGTTTGGAAAAGGGGAAGGGATTCGGTGCCTCGATGGTCCTTTGTATCATCATTGTTCTCCATACGCAGTGGGAACATTTTGATCCTTATGGGGAAGTCGTCTTCATCGATGTGGGACAGGGTGACTCGATTCTCATAAAACTACCTTTCAACAGAGGGGCATACTTGATTGATACAGGTGGGGTGGTAACGTTCGAAGAAGAAGGCTGGAAAAGAAAAACGAATGAGTATTCAATCGCAGAAGATGTACTTCTCCCCCTGTTGAAGAGTAAAGGTGTGACCTCACTTGATAAATTGATCCTCACTCATGCAGACCATGATCATATCGGAGGGGCGGAAGAGTTGATTGATTCGATGCTCATAAAAGAAATAATGATCACTCCCAACAGCCAGGTGAAAAAGGAAATGGAAATGCTCGTTAGCAGGGCAACAAGGAAAGGAATTGAAGTAAATCAAGTGTATTCCCCTTATCGTTGGGGGTCTGAAAAGAATTCGTTTCATATCCTATCTCCTATAGATGTTGAGTATGCTGGAAATAATGATTCACTGGTAGTGTTCACTGAAATCGGGGGACTTAAGTGGTTGTTTACAGGGGATTTGGAAGAAGAGGGGGAAAGGGAGTTTATAGAGAGGTACGATTTGGTGGTTGATGTGTTGAAAGTAGGGCATCATGGCAGCGATACATCAACGACAGAAGCATTCCTTGACGAACTCAAGCCTTCCTTCGCCGTCATTTCTGCTGGAAGGTCAAATCGGTTCGGTCACCCTCATCCAGATGTGATAAAAAGGCTGGATGAGCAAAAGATCGTCATCCACACAACGGCAGAACATGGGGCACTTTCATATCGTTTTTTGGGTGAACATGGAACGTTTTTTGCCCAACATCCATAGTATGTAGTACCAACACACATTAAGCGCTAAAGAAAAAGGGGCAGACCGCAAAAGCGTCAGGCCTTCAACCCACTTGTATGATACGTTTTTTAAGTACCATATTTGGAATTTGAAGAAACCGGACATTTTTGGGTCTTCCCCTTATGTCTTTTCATTAAGATCCAATCAGCTTAATGACAGTCCCGATAATAAACATCGTAGCAAAGAATCCAAATGAAACGATAAAGCCGACACCAGAATCTACTGCGTCATTTCTCTTTGATTGTACACTTTCTTCAAATTGGTTCACAACTACCCCTCCTATTTCTATTCTAGTATAGAACATCGTTTTGAAAAAATCTATACTTCGCTGTACTTTTTCCTTTAATGACAAGAGTTGTCACATATAAGTTCCCCGCATCGGGGAGACACTAATCATTGTAAAGGAATACCGTTGACGCGAAAGGGTCCTAGGTCTTCCGCGTCAACGTTAATATAGATATAGGGGGTGTCCCTCTTTCAGTCCGGGCGTCCCCTACCCACTTGTCAAATCCCCAAAGCTTTTTTAACATAGAGAGGATAAATCAGTTATTGGAGAGTGCTGACTTGGTTATTAATACTTGGAAAAAAATTGAAAGATCGCAGTTTGCTGCTATTTATTTAGTATATGGAAATGAATCCTTTTTAATCAATGAAACAAAACAGAAAATCGTTTCTCAAGCATTGACAGAAGAAGAAATGGATTTTAATTTTTCTAAATATGATTTGGAAGAGACGCCCGTAGAATTGGCGATTGAAGACGCTGAAACGTTTCCATTTATGGGGGAGAGGCGTGTCGTCATCCTGGACAACCCCGTTTTCCTTACGGCGGAAAAAACGAAGGAAAAGGTAGAACATAACATCAAGCGTTTGGAACAATACATAGAATCCCCTGCCCCCTATACCATCCTTGTACTGACGGCCCGGTATGAAAAGCTGGATGAACGAAAGAAGATCACCAAGGCCCTGAAGAAAAGTGCTGAAGTCGTTGAAGCAAAAAAACTCAATGAACAAGAATTAAAAGTGTGGGTGAGGGAGAGGGCCGCTGAAAATTCTGTTCAAATCGATGAAGACGCCATCGAACTGTTATTGACACTCGCCGGTACGAATCTGATGATGCTCACCCAAGAATTGGACAAGCTGTCACTGTATGCAAGCGATACAAGTCATATCGATGCAGCCGCGGTAGAAAAGTTAACGGCCCGCTCCCTGGAGCAGAATATCTTTGCGCTCGTTGATAAAGTCGTGCAGAGGAGGATCGATGAGGCGCTTCGTATCTATTACGATTTACTGAAGCAAAATGAAGAGCCCTTGAAGATCCTTTCAATCCTTGCCGGTCAATTCAGGTTGATTTACGGAACGAAAGAATTATCAAGAAGGGGCTATGGACAACAGAAGATTGCCACCTCATTGAAAGTCCATCCTTTTCGGGTGAAGCTTGCTGCAGGACATGCCAAACATTTCAATGACAGCCAGCTGGCAAAAATCATTGAGATGCTCTCTGAAGGTGATTATGAAATTAAAACGGGGAGAGTCAAAAAGGAGCTCATGATCGAAATGTTCCTTCTGAAGTTGAATGAAATGTAATCACGAAGAATTCGCATGATGAAAAAAATAACCGTCGATTGCTTCTTCGTGTGAAAGAGCAAAAAAAACCACTGGATGGACTCCAGTGGTTTTTTCATTGATTAGCTCCAGTGCCAAATCCCTCGAGGGGTCAGCCTTGAACTTTTCAAATTAGTTTGCTTTTTTCATTAGACGAGATTTTTGACGATCTGCAGCGTTTTTGTGGATAAGACCTTTTTGAGCTGCTTTGTCTAATTGGCTGATTGCATCATAAGTTAGTTCTTTAGCGTTTTCAGCACCGTTTGCAACTGCAGCTTCTGCTTTCTTCACAGCAGTACGCATAGAAGATTTTACAGTAGCATTTTGTGCGTTGCGCTCGTTGCTAGTTTTAACGCGCTTGATAGCAGATTTAATGTTTGGCATTCCTGTCACCTCCTATAAAAGGATCGAGATTCTATGTGACTCGATTTCATTTCCTATTCTATTAGAACAAATGATATTTTATCAAACGAATGGCTAGAATGCAATACTAACGAGAGAAAATAAACGAGTGAATGAAGCCGTGGCTTAAAGGTAAACATAAAACATAATCGTATAAGACTCAATGTTTGGAGGGTGACGGAAATGAAAGACCAGAAGAAACCAGTTCAAGGAGAATTAGACTTGAATGTATATTCGGTCCGTACGGATCTTGCCGTAGAAGCAAGGGAAATGGCGATTTCAGAAAATGGAAAAAAAGAGGCTCCTGAAAAAGGAGACGTATCCTCGGAGATAAAAGGTGTCGTGATCAAGGAGAGGGAGGATGAAGGAATCAAGATCTCCCTTGTGACCATTACGCCTGAAGGGGAAGAAAATATAGGGAAAAAAGCAGGTAACTATTTGACGATTGAAGCCCATGGAATAAGGGAGCAAAACACGGACTTGCAGCAAAAGGTAGAGGCAGTGTTTGCGAATGAATTCAGTAAGTTTCTCGAAAGCAACAAGATTGACAAAAATGCAAGCTGCTTGATCGTGGGTCTCGGGAATTGGAATGTCACTCCCGATGCACTAGGGCCGCAGGTGTGTGAAAATCTCCTGGTGACAAGGCACTTATTTGAACTTCAGCCGGAATCCGTAGAAGAGGGGTATCGTCCTGTCAGTGCCCTAGTACCAGGCGTGATGGGGCTTACCGGCATTGAAACCAGTGATATCATCTTTGGGGTGGTTGAGAAATCCAAACCCGATTTCATCATTGCGATTGACGCGCTGGCTTCTCGTTCGATCGAGCGGGTCAATTCAACGATCCAGATTTCGGATACAGGGATCCACCCAGGCTCGGGGGTGGGCAATAAAAGAAAAGGACTCGACCAAGAAACGCTGGGTGTGCCTGTCATAGCGATCGGGGTTCCGACAGTGCTTGACGCGGTTACAATCGTGAGTGATACGGTCGATTTCTTGCTGAAGCACTTTGGCAAGGAGATGAAGGAAGGAAGCAGGCCGTCCCGTTCGCTTGCCCCAGCGGGTTTGACATTTGGCGAAAGGAAGAAGCTGACAGAAGAAGATCTTCCTGAAGAAAAGCACCGTCAAACGTTCATGGGAATCGTTGGGACATTGGAGGATCAAGAGAAGAGGAAATTGATTCATGAAGTGCTTGCGCCTATCGGCCACAATCTGATGGTGACTCCTAAGGAAGTCGATGTATTCATTGAAGACATGGCCAATTTAGTGGCGAACGGACTGAATGCTGCATTGCATGATGCGGTCAGTCAGGACAACACAGGATTCAAGACACGATGAATGATGAGGAAGCTGCGGAGGTCGATGCCGCAGCTTTCTTTATTTTCATTTCAGTCGTTTAAAGCCCTGAATAAAACCTCATACTGACTAGTAACTAGTGTTCTACTTTCTCTATCAAATACATAGCATGTACTAGAGTAGTTTTTAGAAAGGGTGAGGTCATGAAATCGATTAAAGCCACTCAATACGTTGTCTCGGTGAATGCATCCACCATTTTCAAAGGAATCATCTTCTTGATCATCGCCATCCTATCAATTTTTTCGATTACGGGCATGATGACTTCAATGAAACCTCAATATAGAATTTCCTCTGACTCGTTGAATCAAGCGGCATCCGTAGTAAAGGGAGAAATGCTCTATACGTTATTCACGATGGAAAACAGGGCTTTCAACAGCATATCGACCGGAAAGGAAATCCCCGGCATTTCATCGGTCTTGTTCAGCGTTGCCACCAACGTCCGGTTTGACGACCCAAGAAGTTTTCTCGGAAGGGAGCTCCCGGGATTTTCAATTTTTGACGGGAGCATCCAGGTTGCAGGGGAAGGGACGGATTTCACGAATATGCCGATAGAATCGGTTCCGCCACAGGAAGCATTGGACACTGAAACGGAAGCAGGGTTAAAGAACCTGGGTGATATCCAAGATGGAAATGATAGAAAAGACGCTGGTAAGTCGGTCATGACGACTGGCGATACAAAAACGGTACTTCTTTATTTCACACATACGCGAGAATCATATCTCCCTTATTTGGACGGCGTATCAGACCCTGATTCAGCTATGCACTCCAAAATCAATGTCACAAAGGTGGGGGACATGTTGAAGGAGGATCTGGAGCAACAGGGGATAGGTACGAGCATTGATAAAACAGATGTCGTCAAAAGACTGAATGAAAAAGGACTGGACTATTTTCAGGCTTATCAGGAATCCAGGCCTTTGGTGCAAGCAGCGATGGCAGATAATAAAGAATTACTATACTTGATCGATATTCACAGGGATTCCCAGCGAAAGCAAGTGACCACCACGGAGATTGATGGGAAGGCTTATGCAAAGCTTGCGTTCGTAGTCGGTGAGGAGCATCCGAATTATGAAGAGAATCTGAAGGTGGCCACAGAACTCCATAGACTCCTTGAATCGAAGTACAAAGGATTGTCCCGTGGAGTGATTTCTAAAAAAGGAAGCGGGACAAACGGAAAATTCAACCAAGACCTTTCCGGGAATGCCATGCTATTGGAATTCGGAGGGGTGGATAATACGTTTGAAGAACTGCAGCGTTCATCCATCGCATTTTCAAAGGTTTTCGCAGACTATTATTGGCAGGCGGAGAAGGTCGATCACCGCGTATCTCCAGAGCCGGTCAAACAGTAAACTCGAGGAGGGTGGTTCATTATGGTTAAATTTTTCTTGAAATGTTTCATTCTCATTTGTTTCCTGTTTGTGGGAGTGCTGATGGGGATGCAGTATGCCAATGAGGGAATCGTCGAGATGAAAGGTCATGAAGAAGAATCCTTCACTTCTCCGGTGAACATGAAAAAGAATGATGAAGGCAATGTGGAAGCAACCTTCCTCGGAAATGAAGTCGAAAGCAGGACATTGGCCGAGAAAAAAGAGAAACTTGAGGAAATGAAAGCGTTCAACGCGTTTTCATCGATTGGAAAGGCACTTGCGGATCTGATTGAAGGCATAACCGGCAAATTAGTCGAATTTATTGCATCGTTGATTTGATTGAATCTATTGAATCATCGTTCTCTTCGATACATTGTGGTAGTTACTAAGCAGTCATATCTGCCCACCTGAGTCAAGACTCGTTTAATTTACCAAAGAGGGACTTCCGGTTTAGATTGAATAATGGATACTGTACTGCTATAATTCAACATAGTGTACATGTGTGGATATAACAGGAGTTGAACGAATAATGAACCGTGAAGAAAAACTGAAAAGACAATCAAAAATAAGAAACTTCTCTATCATTGCTCATATAGATCATGGTAAATCGACGCTTGCCGACCGTATCTTGGAGAAAACGAAGGCGTTGACGGCACGTGAAATGAAAGAGCAATTGCTAGATTCCATGGATTTGGAGAGAGAACGCGGAATCACCATCAAATTGAATTCCGTGCAATTGAAATATCAGGCGAAAGATGGCGAAGAATATATTTTTCACCTGATCGACACACCGGGACATGTCGATTTTACATACGAAGTATCCCGGAGTCTCGCTGCCTGCGAAGGTGCGGTACTCGTTGTGGATGCTGCGCAGGGCATTGAAGCCCAGACGCTTGCAAATGTCTATTTGGCGCTTGACAATGACTTGGAAATCCTGCCGGTCATCAACAAGATCGACCTTCCGGCAGCGGATCCTGAGCGTGTGCGCCAGGAAGTGGAAGATGTAATCGGACTTGATGCATCAGAAGCCGTCCTCGCTTCGGCAAAAGCAGGAATCGGAATTGAAGAGATACTGGAACAAATCGTGGAAAAAGTCCCTGCACCTCAGGGAGATCCGGATGCACCGCTCAAAGCCCTTATCTTTGACTCATTATATGATGCTTATCGTGGAGTCGTTGCATATATCAGGGTGATGGAAGGTACCGTCAAAGTCGGGGATAAAGTCCGGATGATGGCGACGGGTAAAGAATTCGAAGTGACGGAAGTCGGCGTATTCACTCCGAAGCCGACCGGCCAAAAAGAATTGACGGTCGGTGACGTAGGATTCCTGACAGCTTCCATTAAGAACGTGGGAGATACGCGTGTGGGTGACACAATCACGCTTGCGAAAAATCCGGCTCAGGAAGCACTGCCTGGATATCGCAGACTGAACCCAATGGTGTATTGCGGTCTTTATCCGATCGATTCGAACCGCTACAACGATTTGAGGGAAGCACTGGAGAAGCTCGAATTGAATGACTCAGCTCTGCAATATGAGCCTGAAACTTCACAAGCACTTGGATTTGGTTTCCGCTGTGGATTCTTGGGACTTCTTCATATGGAGATCATCCAGGAACGTATCGAGCGTGAATTCAAAATTGATTTAATCACAACTGCTCCAAGTGTTATCTATCATGTCCAGTTGACGGATGGAGAAGAAGTTAAAGTCGATAACCCTTCCATGATGCCTGATCCGCAAAAAGTGGACTACGTAGAGGAGCCATATGTCAAAGCGACGATCATGGTCCCGAATGACTACGTTGGAGCAGTCATGGAGCTTTGCCAGGGGAAACGCGGAAACTTTATCGATATGCAATATATGGATGATACGCGAGTGAACATCGTGTATGAAATCCCGCTTGCTGAGATTGTTTACGACTTCTTTGATCAGTTAAAATCCAATACAAAAGGATATGCTTCCTTTGATTATGAACTAATCGGCTACAAGCAGTCCAAACTGGTGAAAATGGATATTCTCTTGAATGGTGAAAACGTGGATGCCTTAAGCTTCATCGTTCATAGGGACTTCGCATACGAACGAGGGAAGTTAATTGTTGAGAAATTAAAGGAATTGATTCCGAGACAACAATTCGAGGTGCCGGTACAGGCGGCCATCGGACAGAAAATCGTGGCTAGATCCACAATCAAGGCAATCCGTAAAAACGTCCTTGCCAAGTGTTACGGAGGAGACATTTCACGTAAACGAAAACTTCTTGAGAAACAAAAAGAAGGGAAGAAGCGGATGAAATCCGTCGGATCCGTTGAAGTGCCTCAGGAAGCATTCATGGCAGTCTTGAAGATGGATGATACTGATTCGAAATAATATTGCTTTTGATAAAGGGGGAAAGAGGCTTGTGATCCACAAGTTCTGCTTACCCCCTTTTCTCTATGATTGCAAGTAAAGGAGGGATCGACATTGGTTAAATCAGCATACATTCATATACCTTTCTGTGAGCATATATGCCATTACTGCGATTTCAATAAAGTATTTTTACAAGGTCAGCCGGTTGACGGATACCTGGACAGCCTCGGCATGGAAATGAAGCGGAGAGTGGATCCCACAAGTAAGGTCGATACAATTTTTGTAGGGGGAGGCACCCCCACTTCGTTGAATGCAGCCCAACTGGACAAATTGTGCGCGGAAATTAACGAAAGCCTGCCGTTTGATCAAGGGGAGTTCACATTTGAGGCCAATCCTGGGGACTTGACTGAGGATAAACTCAGGGTCTTAAAGGATCATGGTGTCAATCGATTGAGCTTCGGTGTACAGTCGTTCAACGATGAGTTGCTGAAAGGGATCGGCAGGACACATAAAAGTCAGGATGTCTATACTTCAGTGGAAACAGCCCAGAAAGTAGGATTCTCCAATATTAGCATTGACTTGATTTACAGTCTTCCCAAGCAGACGGAGGAGGATTTCAAGGATACTCTGACAAAAGCTCTAGAGCTTGACCTGCCTCATTATTCAGCATACTCCCTTATCGTAGAGCCGAAGACCGTCTTTTATAATTTGATGAGAAAAGGCAAGCTTTCACTCCCTTCACAGGAGCAGGAAGCGGCGATGTATGAGGTGCTGATCGAGACGATGGAGAAATTCGGGATCAATCAATATGAAATCAGCAATTTCGCCAAAGAAGGCTACGAAAGCAAGCATAACCTCGTTTATTGGGACAACAATGAATATTATGGTTTAGGCGCTGGTGCACACGGCTATATAAACGGAGTGCGCTATTCGAACTTCGGTCCCCTGAAGAAATACATGGAGCCCTTAGCCGACGGAGGCCTTCCGACAATCCAGGAGCATAAAGTCACCAGGGAAGAAATGATGGAAGAAGAAATGTTCCTTGGCCTCCGAAAAGTAGAAGGCGTCAGCAAATCCGCCTTCATAGAAAAATTCGGCTGCTCAATCGAATCCGTCTTCCAGTCTTCACTCGAAGAAATGCAAAACCGCAAACTCCTTCTGGTAGACGATGAACGTGTCGCGCTAACAAAGCAGGGGAGATTCCTAGGCAACGAAGTTTTTCAGTCGTTCCTTGGGGTAATTTAAGGGTTATTAATACAAACTGTTAGTTCATATAGCTTCTTTTGACTTGACCTGTCAGCGTTAATCTTTGTATTTAGCAGGTTCCAGCTGTTGATTGGAGTGGAAGACGAAGACTCCTGCGGGAGATGCGAGTTAGGTGAGACCTGTCCAGTTCCGGCGGCTAGCCCCTCGAGGTCATAAGCTAAATAGGCAAAAAAGGCAAAAAGCGCCTTTTCAGCCTATTCATCTTATGCTTGTCGGGGCTGAACAAGCCGCCTCCGCTTTTCTGCCCACAGGAGCGAAGCGACGAGGAGGCTCACCAACCGCCCGCGGAAAGCGAAGTCTTCCACGGAAATCAACAGCGGTTTTCAGTGGTGTTAAAGGTGATATTATCCCAATCAGTAAAAGAGGAAACAAGTTAAACAAAACACCCAATCTAAAATATTGACATCCATTATCCTATTTGATAATTTATTAATTAGATTTAGCACTCATCATAACAGAGTGCTAACAGAGGTGATGAATGTTGTTAACAGATCGACAACTTCTAATTCTTCAAGTGATCATTGATGATTTTATCCTTTCCGCTCAGCCGGTCGGTTCAAGGAGCTTATCCAAAAAGGATGAGATCTCATTCAGTTCCGCAACGATCCGGAATGAAATGGCCGACCTAGAGGAACTGGGCTTCATTGAGAAGACCCATACCTCCTCAGGGCGAATTCCGTCAGAGAAGGGTTACCGCTACTATGTGGATCATTTACTTTCTCCTCAAAAATTGCAGAAGAAAGATGTACACGCCCTGCGGTCCATATTCTCTGAAAGGATCTATGAATTGGAGAAAGTCGTTCAGAAGTCGGCTAAAATCCTTTCTGAGTTGACGAGCTACACAACCATTTTATTGGGACCTGAATTGAAGGAGAACAAGTTGAAGAAAATTCAACTCGTGCCCCTTAATAGGGATACTGCGATTGCCATCATCGTTACGGATAATGGGCATGTGGAAAACAAACTGTTCCAAATCCCTCCTACGATGGATGCGTCGGAGCTTGAAAAATTGGTCAACATTCTGAACGAACGACTAACGGGGGTTCCGATGAATGAATTGAACGATAAAATTTTCAAGGAAGTGGCCCTTCTCCTAAGGGAACACATCCAGAATTATGATTTTATCCTCCATTCAATTACGGAATCCATCAACTCAACCGTTACAGACAAATTGTTCTTTGGTGGAAAGACCAATATGCTCAATCAGCCGGAGTTCAATGATGTACAAAAAGTGCGAATGCTGCTCGAAATGATCGAGCAGGAAGACAGCATTTACAATCTCATCCGTCCATCGGCATCAGGCTTGAATATAAAGATTGGCAAAGAGAATGATCATCTTGCAATGGAGAATTGCAGTTTGATCACCGCCACCTATTCAATCGGTCAAGAGCAATTGGGTTCCATTGCGATTATCGGGCCGACCCGGATGGAGTATTCAAGGGTTGTAAGTCTATTGAATTTCTTTTCCAATGATATGTCTCAGGTGCTTACGAAACTGTATCAAAGCAAGGGATAGTGGACATATTGTATAAAGGGTTAATGGGCCTCGGACTATGATATGAAAGCGGGCCATGGATATGGATTAACGATCTATTTTAAGGAGGTGAACGCAATGTCAGAAGAAACGAAACAACAGCAGGAAGAGCAAGTGAAAGAAGATCATGAGGAAGTTGTTGAGGAAGTGTTCGCAGAAGAGCTACAGGATGCTGAGCAAGAAACAGATGAAGTTGCTCAATTGCAAGCACAACTTGATGAATCTGAAAATCGTTATCTTCGTTTAAGAGCGGATTTCGATAATTTCCGTCGCCGGATCAATACTGAAAACGAGGCGAAGGAAAAGTATCGCTCTCAGTCCCTCATTACTGAACTTTTACCGGCACTTGATAATTTCGAACGTGCCTTGAATATAGAAGCTGATAATGATCAAACCAAAACCCTTCTACAGGGAATGGAGATGGTTCACCGCAGCTTGATCGATGCTTTGAAGAAAGAAGGCGTCGAGCCAATCGATGCCGTAGGCCAGGAGTTCGATCCACATCTTCACCAAGCCGTTATGCAAACTGAAGATGATCAATACGGCAGCAATATCGTCGTGGAAGAATTCCAAAAAGGCTACAAGCTAAAGGACAGAGTGATCCGTCCTTCCATGGTAAAGGTAAACCAATAATATAGAAATTACATACAAACTAGGGAGGTATAATGACGATGAGTAAAATTATCGGTATTGACTTAGGTACAACAAACTCTTGTGTATCCGTTCTTGAAGGCGGAGAACCGAAAGTAATTGCAAACGCGGAAGGTAACCGTACGACTCCTTCTGTCGTTGCATTTAAAAATGGTGAAAAACAAGTTGGGGAAGTTGCGAAACGTCAAGCAATTACGAACCCGAACACAATCATTTCAGTAAAGCGCCACATGGGTACAGATCACAAAGTGGAAGCTGAAGGGAAAGAATATACACCTCAGGAAATCTCAGCAATGATCCTTCAGCACTTGAAGTCATATGCAGAAGACTATCTTGGTGAAAAGGTCGAAAAAGCAGTCATCACTGTACCTGCTTATTTCAATGACGCAGAACGTCAAGCAACAAAAGACGCTGGTAAAATCGCAGGTCTTGAAGTTGAACGTATCATCAACGAACCTACTGCTGCTGCACTTGCATACGGTCTTGATAAAATGGATGAAGATCAAACGATCCTCGTTTATGACCTTGGTGGCGGTACATTCGACGTATCCATCCTTGAACTAGGCGACGGTGTATTCGAGGTACGCTCAACTGCCGGTGACAACCGCCTTGGTGGGGATGACTTCGACCAAGTGATCATCGATTACTTAGTAGCAGAATTCAAGAAAGAGAACGGAATCGATCTTTCTAAAGATAAAATGGCTCTTCAACGCCTTAAAGATGCAGCTGAGAAAGCGAAGAAAGACCTTTCAGGTGTTACATCAACTCAAATCTCTCTTCCTTTCATCACGGCTGGTGAAGCAGGCCCACTTCACTTGGAAGTGAACCTGACAAGAGCGAAATTCGAAGAACTTTCTTCTGATCTAGTGGAACGTACAATGGGACCAACTCGCCAAGCAATGAAAGATGCAGGTCTTTCTGCAAGCGAAATCGATAAGATCATCCTTGTTGGTGGTTCGACTCGTATCCCGGCGGTACAAGAAGCAATCAGAAAAGAAACGGGTAAAGAACCTTCTAAAGGTGTAAATCCTGATGAAGTAGTAGCGATGGGTGCTGCTATCCAAGGTGGAGTCCTTACTGGAGACGTTAAAGATGTAGTATTACTTGACGTTACGCCACTATCACTTGGTATTGAAACAATGGGCGGTGTATCCACTAAGCTAATCGAGCGTAATACAACGATCCCGACATCTAAGTCCCAAGTATTCTCAACTGCCGCTGACAACCAGACTGCCGTTGATATCCACGTACTTCAAGGTGAGCGTCCGATGGCAGCGGATAACAAAACGCTTGGCCGTTTCCAATTATCTGATATTCCGCCGGCACCACGTGGAGTACCACAAATCGAAGTGAAATTCGATATTGATAAGAACGGTATCGTAAATGTTAGCGCGAAAGATCTTGGAACAGGTAAAGAGCAAAACATCACAATCAAATCTTCTACAGGCCTTTCAGAAGATGAAGTAGAACGTATGGTCAAAGAAGCGGAAGAAAATGCAGAAGCGGATAAAAAACGTAAGGAAGAAGTTGAACTTCGCAATGAAGCGGATCAATTGGTATTCCAAACGGAAAAAACGCTGAAAGACCTCGAAGGCAAAGTCGATGAAGCTGAAGTGAAAAAAGCGGAAGATGCGAAAGCTGAATTGAAAGAAGCAATCGAAAAAGACGATCTTGATCTGATCCGTGAAAAGAAAGATGCACTTCAAGAAATCGTTCAAGCATTGACAATGAAGCTTTATGAGCAAGCTCAAGCAGAAGCACAAGCTGCTCAAGGTGAAGATGGTCAAGCAAAGCAAGACGATGATGTCGTTGACGCTGAATATGAAGAAGTAAACGACGATAAGAAATAAGATGAACAGAGTAAAAAGTCAAAGTCAGGACGGTTCTTGGCTTTGACTTTTTCTATGAGTATGCTTAATTCTCATTGATTCTATTGTTTTTATTGATAATCGATGGAGCTCAATGTTAAAATAACCTTTATGCAAATGATTCGGGAGTGGTGTTTTCATGAGTAAACGGGACTATTATGAAGTTCTGGGTGTCGGAAAAGGCGCCTCAAAAGATGAAATAAAAAAAGCATACCGGAAGCTCTCCAAAAAATATCATCCGGATATTAATAAAGAGGCGGATGCAGATCAAAAATTCAAAGAAATATCTGAAGCATACGAAGTGTTGAGCGATGAACAAAAGCGTGCTCAATATGATCGCTTCGGTCATACCGATCCAAACCAGGGATTCGGTGGCGGTGCTGACTTTGGAGGCGGCGGTTTCGGCGGCTTCGAAGATATTTTCAATACGTTCTTCGGTGGTGGCGGAGGTCGCAGAAGAGATCCTAACGCACCGAGACAAGGGGCCGATCTTCAGTATACGATGTCACTTAAATTCGAAGAGGCCGTGTTCGGCAAAGAAACCGAGATCGAAATACCAAAAGAAGAAGAATGCGACACATGCCACGGCTCAGGGGCGAAACCTGGGACGAAGGTCAACACATGTTCACACTGTAATGGTTCTGGCCAATTGAATGTTGAACAGAATACACCGTTCGGCCGCGTCGTAAATAGACGTGTGTGCCACTACTGTAATGGTACGGGCAAAGAAATCAAAGAAAAGTGTACAACATGCGGCGGCGCAGGAAAGGTTCAAAAACGCCGTAAAATCAATGTGAAGATCCCTGCAGGAATCGATGACGGTCAGCAGCTTCGTGTAACAGGTCAAGGTGAACCTGGTGTAAACGGAGGACCTCCTGGAGATCTATATGTGGTCTTCCATGTACGCTCACATGATTTCTTTGAACGTAACGGCGATGACATCTACTGTGAGATGCCGGTAACGTTTGCCCAAGCGGCACTGGGGGATGAAATTGAAGTCCCTACATTGCACGGAAAGGTCAAGCTGAAGGTGCCTTCAGGTACTCAAACGGGCACAAGATTCAGATTGAAGGGTAAAGGCGTACCGAATGTACGTGGATATGGTACAGGAGACCAGCATGTACAAGTGAAAGTGGTCACGCCTACTAAGTTGACTGAAAAACAAAAGCAATTACTAAGAGAATTTGCTGACATCAGCGGACAAGTACCGGATGAACAGCATGAAAGTTTTTTTGATAAAGTGAAAAAAGCCTTTAAAGGCGAATAACTCAGAACGGAGTTGGTAGATCCATGAAATGGTCAGAAATCAGTATCCTAACTACAAACGAAGCAATTGAACCAATCTCACATATCCTGCATGAATCAGGTGCGAGCGGAGTCGTCATCGAAGATCCGTTTGATCTGATTAAAGAGAGAGAGGACATGTTTGGGGAGATCTACCAACTCAATCCTGAGGATTATCCAAGTGAAGGCGTATTGGTAAAAGCTTATTTGCCTGTGAACAGTTTCCTGGGTGAAACAGTCGAAGAAATCAAGCAGGGCATCACGAATCTCGTAACGTATGATATTGATATTGGTCAAAACAAAGTTGAAATTTCGGAAGTGAATGAAGAGGAATGGGCAACGGCCTGGAAGAAATACTACCACCCGGTCAAGATTTCCGATAAATTCACCATTGTTCCTACCTGGGAAGATTACTCCCCTGTGAACAGTGATGAACTCATCATCGAGCTGGACCCGGGCATGGCTTTCGGGACAGGCACACATCCAACGACCGTTATGTGCATCCAGGCACTCGAGCGCATCGTAAAGCCTGATGACTCGGTTATTGATGTCGGTACAGGGTCAGGCGTATTATCCATTGCCGCTGCACTTCTTTCTGCTTCTGAAGTAAGAGCATATGATTTGGATGAAGTAGCCGTGAAATCCGCTCGATTGAACGTTAAGCTGAATAAAGTACAGGACAGAGTGAAAGTGGATCAGAACAATCTTTTACAAGGCATTTCTGGTCAGTCGGATGTGATTGTTGCCAATATATTGGCTGAGATCATCCTGCGTTTCACAAATGATGCATTTGAACTTGTGAAGCCAGGGGGATATTTCATCACCTCCGGAATCATCCAGCCAAAGAAACAACAAGTGAAGGATTCTTTGGAAGAAGCAGGATTTTCCGTTGAAGAAGTGATGGTCATGGAGGACTGGGTTGCCATCATTGCCAAAAAGCCTTTAAAGTAGGGTGGAGTGAAATGTATGCAGCGATATTTTATCAAAAATCAATATGAAGAAGACGGCCCGGTTGTGATAACGGGGGAGGATTATCATCATATTGTCCGTGTCATGAGAATGAAGGAAGATGACCGGATCTTTGTGGTGTTCCCTGATCAAACCTCGGCTGTTGCTTCTATTGAAAGGATTTCCAGTGACTGTGTTGAAGTCAGGGTAGTAGAATGGGAGACAGACAATAAAGAGCTGCCGGTCAAGGTTGCCATTGCGAGCGGGCTGCCGAAAGGGGATAAATTGGAGTTGATTCTCCAAAAAGGTACGGAGCTTGGGGCAGATCAATTTATCCCTTTTAATGCGGATCGCTCCATCGTGAAATGGGATGAGAAAAAGGCGAAAAAGAAGCTCGAACGCTGGGAAAAGATCGTAAAGGAAGCTGCAGAGCAATCTCATCGAAATGTTGTACCTTCCTTATCTGCTCCCGTTCCATTTAATGAATTGCTGACGCTAAGTAAACAATTTGACCACACACTCCTCGCCTACGAAGAAGAAGCAAGAGCAGGAGAAATAGGGAATCTATCGAAAGTGTTGACTTCAGCGAAAGAAGGTCAGAGTATTTTGGTTGTGTTCGGACCAGAGGGCGGTTTAACCGAAAAAGAAGTAGAACGCTCCATGGAGGAAGGCTTCTTGGTGTGCGGGCTTGGTCCACGTATTTTACGTACAGAGACGGCCCCGTTATACGTCCTTTCAGCCATAAGCTATCAATTAGAATTAATGAGGTGATTATGAATGCCATCAGTAGCGTTTCATACATTAGGGTGTAAAGTGAATCACTATGAAACAGAAGCCATTTGGCAGTTATTTAAAGAGGAAGGATATGAACGTGTGGACTATGATTCAATAGCGGACGTTTATGTCATCAATACATGTACAGTCACAAACACCGGGGATAAGAAAAGCCGACAGGTCATTCGCCGTGCAATCAGAAAGAATCCTGATGGCGTCATTTGTGTAACGGGCTGTTATGCCCAGACATCACCTGGGGAAATCATGGCCATTCCTGGTGTGGACGTTGTTGTCGGTACACAGGATCGACGCAAGATGCTTACGTATATAGAAGAATATAAAAAAGAACGCCAGCCAATCAATGGCGTAACAAACATCATGAAGAACCGTGTATACGAAGAACTTGACGTTCCTGCATTCACGGATCGTACACGTGCTTCCCTTAAAATCCAGGAAGGATGCAATAATTTCTGTACCTTCTGCATCATCCCTTGGGCTCGTGGCTTGATGAGATCCCGTGATCCTGAAGAAGTCGTGAACCAAGCCCAGCAGCTCGTAGATGCAGGGTACAAGGAAATCGTCCTTACCGGTATCCATACAGGCGGATATGGGGAAGACATGAAAGATTACAATCTGGCCATGCTTCTTCGTGATTTGGAGCAGCGAGTGAAAGGATTGAAGAGGATCCGTATTTCATCCATCGAAGCAAGTCAATTAACGGATGAAGTAATTGAAGTCATCGATCAATCCGATATTGTAGTCCGCCATCTACACGTGCCACTTCAATCAGGATCCAATACGGTCCTGAAGAGGATGCGCAGGAAATATACGATGGAATTCTTTGCTGAGCGCCTAGAAAAGCTCAAGAAAGCTCTGCCAGGTTTAGCGATCACATCCGATGTAATCGTTGGATTCCCTGGCGAAACGGAAGAAGAGTTCATGGAAACTTATAACTTCATCAAAGAACAAAAGTTCTCTGAGTTGCACGTTTTCCCTTATTCAAAGCGTACCGGTACGCCTGCTGCACGAATGGATGATCAGATTGATGAAGAAGTAAAGAATGAACGTGTCCACCGCTTGATCGAATTATCCAATCAACTAGCGAAGGAATATGCTTCCGGTTTCGAAGATGAAGTGTTAGAAGTCATCCCTGAAGAAGTATACGACGATGGTCGATATGTCGGCTATACGGATAATTATTTGAAAGTCGTCTTCCCAGCTAGCGAAGAAATGGTAGGTCAACTTGTCAAAGTCAAGATCTCAAAAGCGGGCTACCCTCTGAATGAAGGTCAGTTTGTCAGGGTTCTAGAGGAACTAAATGAAGATAAAGGTGAAAAAGCCGCCATTTAAATACCATTCATATAGAATTCTTTCAAAAGCCAAAAGCTTTTGAAAGAATTCTTTTCTGTTTATTTGAACATGGTCCTTAATTGATTGAAGTCTAGCAAGGAACCGGGCAGAGGTATTCAATAGGGTCAAACCAAGGTGTAAACATACTAGCTGACAACCATTTGTAACGTAAACTAAAAATATCTATTGCTAAGATTGGAATAAGGATGTAAACTAGTAATGTTCATAAATAAATGCAAGCGATTTTTTTTACCCATTAGTGCAAACGATTGCGCGCGTGTAAGCACTTATCGTGAATCAGCACGCGTCGAAGCATCCTGCACGCATTAATTCTCAAAAAATAAAATGTAAGCGTTTGTAACTTATCATAATTCAATGAGGTGTTATCATGAAAAAGGCTTGGCGCAAAGAGGCTGTTGGCTATCAAATCTACCCTAGGAGCTTTCAGGATTCCAACGGAGACGGGATCGGTGATCTTCAAGGAGTCATTCAGCGTTTGGATTATATAAAAGATTTAGGGATAGATGTCATTTGGATCTGCCCGATGTATAAGTCACCCAATGATGATAATGGATATGACATTTCCGATTATCAGGATATCATGGAAGATTTCGGTACGATGGAGGATTTCGATCAATTATTGGATGAGGTTCACAGGCGTGATATGAAACTGATCATCGATTTGGTGCTGAATCATACAAGTGACGAACACCCTTGGTTCATAGAATCGGCAAGTTCTAAGGATGATCCGAAGCGAGACTGGTATATCTGGCGGGACGGAAAAGCAGGGAAGGAACCGAATAACTGGGAAAGTATTTTTGGAGGTTCTGCGTGGAAGTATGACGAGAAGACCGATCAGTACTTCCTTCACGTATTCTCCACTAAACAGCCTGATCTGAATTGGGAGAATGAGGAGGTAAGGGATGCCTTATACGACACCGTGAACTGGTGGCTCGATAAAGGAATTGACGGATTCCGCATTGATGCAATCAGCCATATCAAGAAGCGTCCGGGTCTACCTGACATGCCGAACCCTAAAAAGAAGAAATACGTTTCTTCATTTGACATGCACATGAATCAAAAGGGGATTCATACGTTCTTACAAGAATTTAAGGATCGGACGTACGCGAATTATGATGTCATGACGGTCGGTGAAGCAAATGGAGTTAAAGCGGATGAAGCTGAACTGTGGGTAGGCAAAGAAAATGGCAAGATGGATATGATCTTCCAGTTTGAGCACCTGGGACTTTGGGATGCTGAAACAAATCCGGATCTTGATATCGTGGAATTAAAGAAAGTACTGACGCGTTGGCAAAAAGGGCTTGAAGGGAATGGATGGAATGCACTTTTCATCGAGAATCATGACAAGCCTCGCGTGGTGTCAACATGGGGGAATGATAAAGAGTACTGGAAAGAAAGTGCCACGGCCATGGCGGCTATGTACTTCCTCATGCAGGGGACTCCGTTCATCTATCAAGGACAGGAAATCGGGATGACAAATGTTCAATTCCCTTCTATTGAAGACTATGATGATGTAGCGGTCAAGAACATGTACCGATTAAAACGCGAAGAGGGAGTCGAGCATCAGGACATCATGGAGACCATCTGGGCATCTTCTCGGGATAACAGCCGGACGCCGATGCAATGGTCAGACGAAGAAAACAGCGGCTTTACTATCGGGACACCTTGGATGAAAGTGAATCCGAATTATACGACCATCAATGTGAAAGCGCAAGAAAAGGATGAAGATTCAATTTTATCATTCTATAAGAGGATGATTGCCTTGAAGAAAGAGGAAACGGTCTTCACATATGGCGTTTACGACTTGTTGCTTCCTGACGATGAACAGATTTATGCGTATACGCGCACAGGGGAAAATGACAAGATGGTAGTAGTCACAAACCTTTCCACGAAAAAGGCACAGTGTCCAATGGACTTCAATGTATCATCTGAAAACCTTCTCCTTAACAATTATAAGGTGGAAGCTCATGCTTCTACAGATACACTTACATTAATGCCATATGAGGCAAGGGTGTATCGTGTGAAATAAATGACTAAAAGCTGCCCGTGAAACCGGGCGGCTTTTTTTGTGACAGCAGACTGATTGCCGGCAGGAGACCTGGGCTCACAAGAATGAACTTGTACGAATGAAATGATGAACTTCAACCTATGTAAACACTTCCAACTAAAATACATGATTTGTTGAAAAACGGGCAAGATAAAAAGAAAAACTCGTCATTTCACTTGTATTTTGTTATGATATAAGAGGTACGGACAACTCGAAAAGGAGAGAGATTATGACTACAAATATCGCAAGTATGATTGATCATACATTACTTAAACCAGAATCAACGAAAGAGCAAGTTGAAGTACTTTGCCAGGAAGCTAAAGAGTTTAAATTTGCTTCTGTCTGTGTGAATCCGACATGGGTGAACTACTCAAGTGAATTGCTAAAGGGAACAGAAGTAAAGGTTTGTACTGTCATCGGTTTCCCGCTTGGAGCTTCAACGCCGGAAACAAAAGCATTCGAGACAAAGGATGCCATTGAAAAAGGCGCTACGGAAGTGGATATGGTCATCAATATCGGCGCATTGAAGAGCGGTGATTATGAACTTGTTAAGCGTGACATCGAAGCGGTTGTTGCGGCTTCTAAAGGCAAAGCTTTATCGAAAGTAATCATTGAAACATGCCTATTGACTGATGAAGAGAAAGTAAAGGCTTGTGAATTATCCGTTGAAGCAGGCGCTGATTATGTTAAAACATCAACTGGATTCTCAACTGGCGGAGCTACTGTAGAAGATATCGCATTGATGAGAAAAACGGTTGGTCCTGACATTGGTGTGAAAGCTTCCGGTGGTGTTCGTTCTGCAGAAGATGCACAGGCTATGATTGAAGCAGGTGCCACTCGTCTTGGAGCAAGCTCCGGAGTGAAAATTGTACAAGGATTAACAAGCGATTCTGATTATTAATAGCTAAAGTGTCTGGGACATAAGTGTTTCAGACAGAGTGAAACCCGAACTAATTTGTCTTTTGGAAGGCAATTTAGTTCGGGTTTTTAACTATTTTTATAACGGGACAATCTTTATTTGTGGAGTTATTAGTTATGTCCCCCGTCTCTTTTTTATAAAACCGATGTACTGACAACTCTTGGTTCATAAGCTTAGCCATTTCTCATATGCATTTTCTCGATAAATAGAGCGAATTGATAAGTGAATGGAAGAACGAGTAGTGAACATAGGACATTGAAAATAACACTTGCATGAGCGAGCTGCAGATCAGGTGAGTCCCCGAGTCTTTCCACAAACATTCCAAGTAACGGGATCAGTGGGATGAAAACCATTACGCCGATTACATTTAGCCAAATATGGGCGAAAGCGGTGAGGCGGGCTTGCGCTCCACCGCCGATACTGGCGATGAATGCCGTGATGCACGTCCCGATGTTCGCACCAAGCATGATGGCAATCCCAGCATCCAAATGGATTGAATGTGATGCAAGAAAACCCATCGTGACCCCGGTCACGACAGTGCTTGATTGAATGAGTGCTGTCAGGATACAACCGATGAGAAGGGCATAGAACAAGTGATCATTGATGTTTTCTATGTACGTGTGAAGAAGTGGATGAGTCGCTAACGGTGAAGCGACTCGCTGAATCCCCTGTATGGATGCAAAGATCATGCCAAACCCTGTGAATATCAAGCCTGTATTACGTAAGGCACTCTTCTTAAATAAGAGGAGAATCAACCCTATTACGATCGAGGGGAAAATCAAATAGTTCAAGTTCAGCGTGAACATTTCCAAGGTGAATGTCGTCCCGATATTTGAACCGAGCATGATGCCGATCGTTTGCCTGAATGGAATGAGGCCAGAAGAAGCAAGTCCTACGGTCAGTACCATCACGGCAGAGCTAGAGTGAATGAATGCCGTGACCACCGTCCCCGTTGCTACACCTTTCACCGGTGTATCCGTCAAGAAGTGAAGCCATTTCTTTACCTTTGCATTCGCAATGTTAAACAGTCCCGACCTCAGCCATACCATTCCCAATAAAAAACACAAGATCAATAAGATAAATAAGATGAGATTCACCATCACACCAACCCCTCCACTCCGGTACATGCTTACGACTAATGTATGGGAATGCATGAAGAGACATGCCTAATAATACAAGCAATTGCACAGAAATTGTTGACCTATTCGAAGACTTATATTATAATTGCAAAGTACATGGATTTCTTTATTAATTTAAAGAATTCATCCAAGAAAGACATACACTTTCTGTCCCCTTGTGACAAAGATCCAAGGGCTAAACCAAACCTTTTGGTTAAGTGAAGAGACGAATAGCCGTCTCCGGAAAATCGGGTTCAAACCATTTTCTTGACTTGAACATGTAAGTGTAGTGTGTTCGGAGGGAGGGAAAGAGAGATGTCAAAAACAGTTGTTCGTAAAAACGAATCGCTTGAAGATGCTCTTCGTCGCTTCAAACGCTCAGTTTCTAAAACAGGAACTTTACAAGAGTTTAGAAAGCGCGAATTTTATGAAAAGCCAAGCGTAAAACGCAAAAAGAAATCAGAAGCTGCAAGAAAGCGTAAGTTCTAAGAGAGGGTGTAATCATGAGTCTTCTCAATCGTTTAAATGATGATATGAAACAAGCGATGAAAAATAAAGAAAGAGAGAAACTTTCTGTGATCCGTATGCTTAAAGCATCACTTCAAAACGAAGCGATCAAGCTTGGTAAACAGGAACTCTCTGAAGACGAAGAGTTGACTGTCCTTTCTCGAGAAGTCAAGCAACGGAAAGACTCCCTCCATGAATTTACGAAAGCGGGCCGTGAAGACCTTGCTGAAAAAATTCAAACAGAACTGACTTACGTCGAAATATATATGCCCAAACAGCTTTCTGAAGAAGAAGTTTCAGCGATTGTTCAACAGGCGATCGCTGAAGTCAATGCTTCCTCAAAGGCTGATATGGGTAAAGTGATGGGGGCTATCATGCCTAAGGTAAAAGGGAAAGCTGATGGAGCTCTCGTCAATAAACTTGTTCTTCAACATCTATCATAACAGTAAAGGCCGGGAAACTTAGGGTTTCCCGGCTTTTTTAATATGAGGTGAAAGGCCTTTCATAGTGCCACCAATCGCGAATTGAAGTTCGATGCCATGTTGTAAAAAAAGTTGAAACTTTTTAGAGGCTTCATTCGTACATAAGCTAGAAACGAATTTGTTTGAAACGAGGGGGTTAAAGTGAAAAGAGGCATACTGTTCTTTTTAGTGATGATCCTTGGGGTCAGCCTTCTGCTTCCAATCTTGGGAAAAGCTGAAGAAGAAAAGGCTGTATATGTCATACCGATCCAGAAAGAAGTGGAAAAGGGCTTGCATGCGTTTCTTCAAAGGGCACTGAAGGATGCTGAAGAAAATCATGCAAAAACCATCATTTTCGATATTGATACGCCAGGGGGGCTGGTCGATGCTGCTGGCGATATCGGACAGCTTCTTGATGGTGTGGAGGCAAGGAAGGTAGCGTTCGTGAATAACAATGCCCTGTCTGCAGGAGCTTTTATCGCCTTGCATGCTGACGAAATCTATATGGTCCCGGGTGGTCATATAGGATCTGCCGCCGTCATTGATCAGGCTGGGAATGCAGCCGATAAGAAAGCACAGAGTTACTGGCTGTCAGCGATGAAAAGTGCAGCTGAATCAAGTGGGCGCGACCCGTTATATGCCCTTGCCATGGCAGATGAGACGATCGAAATACCGGAGCTTGGCATTGAGAAAGGTGAATTGCTCACCCTGGGTGCGAGGGAAGCCAAAGAGGTTAGTTATTCAGAAGGAACCGTCAATAACCTGGAGGAGCTGTATGGAGAGCTTGAGGTAGACAGTGCGTCGGTGCATGTGGTTGAAGAAACATTTGCCGAGAAACTGGCACGATTCATTACCAATCCCATTGTGGTTCCTATCTTATTATCACTCGCAAGTCTTGGTCTCGTGGTGGAATTGTATTCACCTGGATTCGGGGTTGCGGGATCAATCGGGCTGGCATCGTTGTTATTGTTTTTCTATGGACATCTGGTGGCTGGGCTTGCAGGATATGAAACAATCATCCTGTTTGTGATTGGCCTCATATTGATCGTGGCTGAATTCTTCCTGCCGGGTGGAATCGCGGGGGGACTCGGGGTAGCTGCGGTGCTTGGCAGTATCATGCTGGCAGGAGGGGATCTGATGCAAATGGGCATTTCCATTCTGATTGCGCTATTGATTGCTGTAATTGCCATGATCATTTTTGTAAAGGTGTTGGGTAAAAGGATGAAACTATTCAATAAAATCATTTTGAAGGACTCAACCAATACCGAAAGCGGCTATGTGTCGAATGCGAACAGGCTTGAATTGATCGGGAAGGTTGGTATAACGAAAACCCCGCTAAGGCCGTCCGGTACAATCATCATCGAGGATGAAAGAATTGATGCCGTTACAGAAGGCGGATATGTCGCGGTGAACCAAAAGGTCAAGGTCGTGAAAGTCGAGGGCTCACGCATAGTGGTCCGGGACCTTTCTTAAAAAGTATTGATTCAACCCCTTGGGCGGTTGCGACTGCCGTAGGGTAGAATAAAGAGACTAATTCTAATTTATATCAGGAGGGTGATTACATGGTAATCGGACCGAGTACGATTTTATTAATCGTTGCGATCGTTGTAGGTTTTATTTTGTTAGCAGTACTATTTACATTTGTACCTGTCATGCTATGGATTTCTGCCATTGCTGCAGGAGTGAGGATCAGTATCTTCACATTGATTGGGATGAGGCTTCGCCGCGTTATCCCAAGCAGAGTGATCAATCCTCTTATCAAAGCTCATAAAGCAGGGATCAATGTCAGTATCAATCAGCTGGAAAGCCATTATCTTGCAGGTGGTAACGTAGATCGTGTCGTCAATGCGCTGATTGCCGCACACCGTGCAAACATCGAATTGACATTTGAGCGTTGTGCAGCAATCGATCTTGCTGGACGTGACGTTCTCGAGGCAGTTCAAATGAGCGTCAATCCAAAAGTGATTGAAACTCCATTCATCGCCGGTGTGGCAATGGATGGGATTGAAGTGAAAGCGAAAGCACGTATCACCGTTCGTGCGAACATCGATCGCCTTGTAGGGGGGGCCGGTGAAGAAACGATTGTGGCCCGTGTCGGAGAAGGGATCGTATCGACGATCGGTTCGTCCGATAATCATAAAAAAGTGTTGGAGAACCCGGACATGATTTCCCAGACAGTCCTCTCAAAAGGTCTGGATGCAGGTACGGCCTTTGAAATTCTTTCGATTGACATTGCAGACGTTGATATCGGCAAGAACATTGGTGCGGAACTTCAGACCGAACAAGCGGAAGCAGATAAGAACATCGCACAGGCAAAAGCAGAGGAAAGAAGAGCGATGGCCGTAGCGAATGAACAGGAAATGAAAGCAAGAGTAGAGGAAATGAGAGCGAAGGTTGTAGAAGCGGAAGCTGAAGTTCCTCTTGCTATGGCCGAGGCTTTGCGTTCAGGGAATATCGGTGTGATGGATTACATGAACATCAAAAATATCGATGCTGATACCGATATGAGGGACTCCATCGGAAAACTTACAGGGGATAAGAAGGACGGGAAAAATCCTAAAGGTGAATAATCTCCCCCGATAAGAAAGGAGACTTCTCTATGGAAGGTCTAATTCTTGCCGTCATAATCGGGATCGTGACGACCATTTTCAACCGGATGAAAGAATCGTCTTCCGAGTCAAATCGGCAAAAGCCAAGAACAATCGGGACGGGAAGACCGGTACAATCATACAGTGAGGAATCCCGTCCTGAAGATAACGATGAACCTGGTTATCCTTCAGCTGAAACCTACGCTGCACAGACAAAATTCGAAGAACAGAAGAATAAGATCGAGAATAAGTATGCCCAGCTTAAGAAACAGGAAGAAGGCTATAAGAAGCAGGCACAAATGCATCGGACAAAGGTGAAGTCCATCAAAGAAATGAAGGACTCACCTTATAGCATCGATTTTGAGAGCAAGGATGACATCGTGAAAGGTTTCATCTTCTCGGAAGTATTCGGTCCGCCACGTGCAAAAAAACCGCATCATCGAAAATAACAGTGATGAATCCCCTTTTCATTTCATAAATATGAGATGAAAGGGGGTTCTTTTTTTATGGCGAAAAATTGGGTACAGCAAATGCGGAAATGGATGACGCAAACCATGGACCTGCCTGAGGATGTCATGATGGACCTTCCGCGCGTCACAATGATTGGACAAATCCATATCTATATAGAAAACCACCGGGGACTCCTGACGTTCACCGATCGTGAAGTGAGATTATTGCTTAAGCAAGGGCAATTATTGATACGGGGGGAACAGTTTGTCATTAAAATGATCCTTCCGGAAGAAATACTTCTTCAAGGAAAAATTGTAGATGTGACGTACTTAGAGAATTAGGAGGGAAGAACTTGAAGAACCATTGGATCACCTCTTTGAGGGGCAAAGTATTGGTGAAGATGGAAGGCAGGTCGATTGAAAGGGTCATCAACCAATTGATCAGGTCGAATATCTCCATTTGGAATGTAAAAAGGGCCGGTACAGAGACAGTTACGTTTTACCTTGGGTTGGAGGATGTACATAACTTCAGAAGAGCGGTAAGGTCATCAGAATGCAAGGTAACGTTCCTAAGGGGTCAGGGAGGGCCGTTCCTGTTCAAGAGAACGTTGAAGAACTCAGGTTTCCTTATAGGGGCACTTTCGTTCTTCATACTGGTCTTCCTGCTCTCGAATATGGTTTGGGGGATCCAGATCAAAGGAGCTTCACCGGAAACGGAATATAACATCCGCAAGGAACTAAATGCAATGGGTGTCACGACCGGTAAGATGCAATTCTCCATCCCGGATGTTGAAAACATTCAAAGGGAGCTATCCTCGAGGATGGATAACATCACCTGGGTAGGTGTTGAATTAAGAGGGACAACCTTCCATTTTCAAGTTGTGGAGAAAAATGCTCCAGAACCGATTGAGAAGACGGGACTGCAGCATATTGTCGCTAAGAAAAAAGCTGTCATCGTCAAAATGTTCGTAGAAGAGGGGGATCCCCAGGTCAAAGTCAATGATTACGTTCAAAAAGGACAACTCCTTGTTTCCGGAGTGATCGGAAACGAGAAAGAGCCGAAGGGAGTCTCAGCGACAGCCGAGGTACTGGGCGAAACGTGGTATAAGACGGCTGTGGAACTCCCCTTGAAGAGCGATTTCGCAGTTTTCAGTGGGAATGAAAAGAGAAATCATTACCTTGAAATTGGTTCATTGAGGATTCCGATTTGGGGATTTGGTAAGCCGGAATTCAAGGAATATGTAACGGAAGAAACTGAAAAGCCGATCAATTTCCTTAAATGGCAGCTACCGATTGCTTACATCGATAAAAGCATGAAAGAAAAGGAAAATGTTGAACGAGTGTATTCAAAGGATGAGGCAGTGGAGCAAGCGAAAGAACTTGCCGAAAATAACCTGAAATCATCCCTGCCAGAAGATGCAAAGATCATCAGTGAAAAAATTTTGCAAGAAAAGGTGGAGAATGGTAAAGTTAAGGTGAATCTTCACTTTAAAGTTGTAGAAAATATTGCTGAAGGCCAACCAATTATCCAAGGAGACTAATGAATGTCAGATGATATCTTAATGAAATTACAGCTGGACAACCCAAACGAAGCAGTCGCTTTATTTGGAGTTTCAGATTCTCACCTTAAACTAATCGAAGAAGAATTACATGTTTCAATTGTGACAAGGGGCGAAGAATTGCTAGTTTCAGGAAAGGAAGATACAGCAGAACTGGCCCTTGAGATTTGTGACCGTTTAGTGAATGTCATCAAGAAAGGCATCAATATCAGCCAGCGTGATGTTCTTCATGCCATTCAAATGGGCAAAAACGGCACATTGGACTATTTCATCGATTTGTACAATGAAGAAATAACGAAAAATGCCAAGGGGAAATCGATTCGGGTAAAAACCCTTGGTCAAAGACAATATATTCACTCCATCAGGAAACACGATATGGTTTTCGGGATCGGCCCTGCCGGAACCGGAAAGACGTATCTCGCAGTCGTAATGGCTGTCCATGCATTGAAGAATGGGGAGGTCAAAAAGATCATCCTAACACGTCCCGCCGTTGAAGCTGGCGAAAGCCTTGGATTCCTGCCAGGTGATTTAAAGGAAAAGGTGGACCCTTATCTTCGTCCTCTGTATGATGCCCTGCATGATGTACTGGGGGCAGAGCACACAGCCCGCTTAATTGAAAGAGGCACGATTGAAATTGCACCTTTGGCGTATATGAGGGGGCGGACGCTTGATGATGCGTTCGTCATACTCGATGAAGCACAGAATACGACCAAGGCTCAAATGAAGATGTTCCTGACGAGACTTGGATTCGATTCCAAAATGATCATAACGGGTGACCGTTCCCAAGTTGACTTGCCAAGAGGGGTCGAATCAGGACTGATTTCTTCCGAGAGGATATTAAAGGATGTCAAAGGCGTATCCTTTATTTATCTCGAGCAGGCTGATGTTGTGAGACATCCGCTTGTGGCGAAAGTCATCAACGCATACGAAAACAGTGAGAAATAATCGTTTATTTGAAAGATTGATCGTGCATCAAGGATGCCGATCAATCTTTTTTATCGTTATTAGTGGCGGGAGCCATACGTCATGAGTCACATCCTTTTCAAATCCCGGGAAAATAAAAGCGTGTAGGTTAGAATAGATAATTAAGCCAAAAACTGTTATCATTTTACATAATAGATTGTCTAGTCAGAGGCCGTCATTATAGGGGGTACATATGCACACACACCCATTCTTACATAAAATCAGGAATTTTTTGAGTTACAGGTTATTTACGAATATCATGTTTGTCCTCCTCGGGATCATTGTATTCGGCGTACTATATGGAAACGTCAAGCCGAAACCGATGGATTTGAATCTGTATGAAGAGGCACCGGAAACCATCAGGGCACCAAGGACGATACCTGATGAGGAAGAAACGGAAAAGAAAAGGGAAGCAGCTGCAGCAGAAGTCGACAAAGTATACAGCCCGAAAGAAGGGGCAGTCGATAACGCAGTGAAACTCGTAAGTTCCTTGATCGACAGCGTCATCGAAGTAAAAAGCGAATCTGCCGATGCCATTCCGCCGGAAGAGGAGTCTTTGAACCCTCAAACTTCGAATCTAAATAAGCAGTTAGAGGAATTAAAGAAGCGCCTTCCATCAGGTGAGGAAAACAATGTAACAAAGACGCTCAATGATAACATCCTCACAACGCTCCTTGCGGCTGAAGTGACGGATCTCGAAAGAGTCGAATCGATCGTTTCCACCCAGCTCGAGGTCATCATGGGAGATAAAGTGAAGGAAGATGATTTGAAGGAAGCTTCCTTGAACTTAGAACAAAGGATTTCCAGCTTCTCGTTCAAAGGTGAGCTTGAAGAAGCCGCAGTCGCTCTTGGGAAATCTGCCATCGAGCCGACAGAGTACTACAATGCAGAGAAGACTGAAATGCTGAAAAAGCAAGCGAGAGAAGGGATCAAGCCTGTTGAGATTCTCGATGGGGAACTTATTGTGGCAGAAGGTGTCCTGATCACTCCGAATATATATGAAAAGTTAAACGCTTTCGGCATGGTAGAAGAAGATTTTTCACTGAAACCTCTGATAGGGCTGGCTTTGTTCATCATCGTCATCATCAGCTGCCTGTATTATTTCTTCTATACGCTGGAAGTCAGGGAAGAACAGAAGCAGAATTACTTGATTTTGACGAGTATCGTGTTTGTCATCTCATTATTGATCATGAAAATAACCGGACTATTGAAGCAGTTAGAAATCAATGATATTGCATTTTTGTTTCCAGCAGCTTTTACCGGCATGATCTTAAGGATCCTGCTCAATGAACGGATTGCCATGATGATGGTCTTTATTTTGTCTGCGTGTGCGAGCATCGTATTCAACGAGAAATTTTCTGGTTCAGTCGATATAGAGGTCGCCATTTACACGTTATTCAGCGGTGTAGCGGGTATCTTGACGCTTGTTAGCAGAAATCAGCGTACAAACGTACTGAGAGCGGGGATCTATGTTTCCTTTGTGAATATCCTGATCATCGCATTCCTCGTTCTTTTGAGCGACGTATCGTATTCTAGCACGGAATATATTTATTACCTGGTGTTTGCGCTCGTCTCTGGAATCGGTTCCTCGATTTTGACAATCGGGTTTTTACCTTTCTTCGAGACAGGATTCGGAATCTTGTCCTCCATGAGGTTGGTGGAGCTTTCAAGCCCCAACCAACCGCTGCTCAAGAAGTTGTTGACCGAGGCGCCAGGGACCTACCACCATAGTGTCATGGTAGCCAACCTGGCTGAGGCAGCTTGTGAAGCAATCGGGGCAAACGGGCTCCTGGCGAGGGTCGGTTGTTATTATCATGACATCGGAAAGTCGAAGCGCCCACATTTCTTCATAGAGAATCAGATGAATATGGAAAACCCCCATGACAAGATGTCGCCGGAAACAAGTAAGAGGATCATCATAGACCACGCATCCGACGGCGCGGGGATGCTTAGGAAGAACAAGCTTCCAAAAGAAATCGTCGATATTGCGGAACAGCACCATGGAACGACGTTACTGAAATTTTTCTATTATAAGGCGAAAGAACAGGGGAAAGATGTAACAGAGGAAGAATACAGATACCCCGGCCCTAAACCGCAATCCAAGGAAACGGCCATCATCAACATTGCCGACAGTGTGGAAGCGGCCGTGAGATCGAAGAAATCCCCGACTCAGGAAGAAATAAGGCAGCTGGTCGCAGCCATAGTCAAAGACCGGCTGAGCGATGGCCAATTCAATGAATGTGATATTTCGTTAAAAGAGCTTGAGTTGGTAAAGAAGTCACTATGCGAAACATTAAACGGAATTTATCACCCGAGGATCGAATACCCAGAACTTAAAGCAGAAGGAGAATAATATATGACATTATCAATAGACTTCATCGATGAAACGGATCGATTAACAGAGGAACATTCGGTTCTGATTAAAGGTATTTTGGACTTTGCAGCAGGCAAAGAACAGGTCGAGGAAGGGAGTGAAGTGTCGGTGACATTTGTAACGGATGAACGGATACGGGAAATAAATAGAGAATACCGTGACAAAGATCAGCCTACAGATGTCATTTCTTTCGCACTCGAGGAAATGGGCGAGGATGAAATCGAGATCGTGGGAGCGGATATGCCCCGGGTGTTGGGGGATATCATCATTTCGGTTGAAAAGGCGAAGGATCAAGCGGAGGAATATGGTCATTCACTGTCACGTGAGCTCGGATTCCTTGCTCTTCACGGTTTTCTTCATCTTCTTGGATATGATCATATGAACCCTGAAGATGAGAAAAGAATGTTCAAAAGACAAAAGGATATATTGGAAGAATATGGACTTAAAAGAGAATAAATTTGGGATGCGGCGGTTCACCAAATCGTTCGGCTATGCATGGCAGGGGATCAAGGGTGTCTGGAAATCGGAACAGAACTTCAGGATTCACGTGTGTGCAGCGTTTGTTGCCGTCATTCTCGCGATCATCCTTTCCATTTCGGTGGTGGAGTGGATGATCCTTGTACTTCTAATATTCGGCATGCTGGCACTTGAAACATTGAATACAGCGGTTGAAAAAGCGGTAGATCTCATTACAGAGGAGTATCACCCGTTGGCGAAGGCTTCAAAAGACTTGGCTTCCGCTGCAGTATTTTTCTTTGCGATTGGATCATTCATCATTGGGTGCCTGATCTTCATTCCGAAAATATTCAGATTCTAGTCAATAAAGGGGCTGTATGGAGCATTTCTTCATAGCGCCCCTTTTTTTACGTTGATAAAGTGCGTCAAAAACCCTGTTTGATTTGAAAACGCTCTTATTGTTGTATAGAATAAGTAGGGCGTAAGCAAAATATTTATCGTTAAATTATTTGAATAATCTAACTATTTCATTACAAAATGATATCAGCCCATTTTCTTTTATGAAAAATATAGTAAAATGAAATATGTAAGGACTAAAAGGAGAGTTAAACAATGAACAAAGAACAATTGATTACAGAAGCGAAAGCAGCAAGAGAAAAAGCATATGTACCTTATAGTAAATTCAAGGTCGGTGCAGCTCTTCTTACGAAAGACGGCAAGGTTTATCACGGATGCAACATTGAAAATGCTGCATACAGCATGTGTAATTGTGCAGAAAGAACAGCGCTATTCAAAGCTTACTCGGAAGGTGACAAAGATTATTCCATGATTGCCGTTGTTGCTGACACGGCGAGACCGGTCCCTCCATGTGGTGCATGCCGCCAAGTCATTTCGGAACTTTGTGCCAAGGATATGAAAGTGGTACTGACAAATCTTAAGGGCGATGTGGAAGAGTTGACTGTTGCCGAGCTGCTCCCTGGAGCGTTTTCTCCGGAGGATCTCAATGAATAATATTGAAACAAACACAGCTTACAAATCAGGATTCATTTCAATAATCGGTCGTCCAAATGTGGGCAAGTCCACATTCCTTAATCGTGTGATCGGTCAAAAAATCGCCATCATGAGTGACAAACCACAAACGACCCGTAATAAGGTTCAGGGCGTATTGACAACCAATGAGTCGCAAATGATTTTCATTGATACCCCGGGTATTCACAAACCTAAACATAAGCTCGGCGACTTCATGATGAAGATCGCTCAAAATACGCTAAAAGAAGTGGATATCATCCTTTTCATGGTCAATGTCGAAGAAGGGTTTGGAAAAGGCGATCAATTCATCATCGAGAAACTGAAAGGAATCAAGACTCCAGTATTCTTGATCCTGAATAAAATCGACCAAATCCATCCAGACGAATTATTACCGATCATCCAAGAGTACAATGACCAGTTTCCATTTGCCGCTACCGTTCCGATTTCTGCATTAGAAGGCAATAATGTGGAGCATTTGCTCGGACTTATCCAGGATAACCTTCCTGAAGGACCGCAGTTCTATCCTGCCGACCAAATCACGGATCATCCTGAACGCTTCATCGTTTCAGAATTGATCCGCGAGAAGGTACTTCATCTGACTCGTGAAGAAATTCCTCATAGCATTGCGGTTGTCATTGATAAGATGGAAAGAAAAGGTGAAAAGAACCTGATTGATGTCCTCGCCACGATTGTAGTCGAAAGGGATTCCCAGAAGGGGATTGTGATCGGGAAACAAGGTTCCATGCTTAAAGAGGTAGGGAAGCGTGCCCGAGTGGATATAGAGAACCTTTTGGGATCGAAGGTGTATCTCGAGTTATGGGTGAAGGTGCAAAAGGATTGGCGTAATCGCTCCTCGAACCTGCGAGATTTCGGTTTCAATGATGATGAGTATTAAATCCAGACTTGCGGAATGTCAAGCCGATTCAATTAACAATATTTAGTTCACATGCTTTACTACAAAGATGCTAAGTCTAATCACAAGAAAGCTTTGAAGTCTTGCTAGTTTAAATCCAGAAAGGTGGGTTTTTGATGTTAGACTTAACTTGGAAAGTTTTTTCTCAAACAGGTAATATCGACACATATTTACTTTTTAAGGAGCTTGAGAAAGAAGGGATGGAAGAACCTTTTCAACTAGAGGAAGAGGTTTCGGAAGTCGACTTCCCCCTGACGTAATAGGTTGTCATCACCCGGGTGGAATCATTTCGGGAGGTGGCCGGCATGCTGCAAAAGTGTGAAGGAATTGTGATCAGAACCAACCATTACGGAGAATCGAACAAGATCATCACTTTATACACGAGAGAATTCGGGAAAGTAGGAATGATGGCTCGAGGCGCCAAAAAGCCGAACAGTCGTCTTTCCTCCATCTCCCAATTGTTTACATATGGCCATTTCTTATTTATCAAAGGAAATGGATTGGGGACTCTCCAGCAAGGGGAGATTGCGGAATCCCTCAGGCATGTGAGGGAAGATCTTTTTAAGACCGCATATGCTACGTATATCGTCGACCTTCTCGATAAGAGTACGGAGGACCGAAAACCCAACCCGTTTCTATTTGAACTTTTATATAAGGTATTGCACTATCTTAACGAGGATTACGATCCTGAAATCATCATGCATATCTTTGAAATGAAGATGCTTCCGGTACTAGGTTTGCATCCTCATCTGAATGGCTGTGCTGTCTGTGGTGAAACAGAAGGGACATTTGGCTTTTCCTTCAAGGAAAATGGATTCATCTGTCACCGATGCCTTGAAAATGATCCGCATCATTTACCCATTTCACAAGGTACGGTGAAATTATTGAGGTTATTTTATTATTTTGATATCAATCGTTTAGGGAATATCTCGGTAAAAGACGAAACTAAACGTCAGCTCAAGCTCGTAATCAGGACGTACTACGACGAGAATTCAGGTTTAATGTTGAAATCCAGGAGATTTCTTGATCAAATGGATAACCTTAAGGACTTATTCTAGTTTATCTGAAAAAGCGAATTGTGATTAGTTGCCGGCTCTCCATATGGGGGCCGGTTTTTTTATTGAAGGAGACCTTTATTGATGTGGATGATCCTTTTCGGGAGGAAGGGTATTCCGGATTGCGGTTTGTCGAAAAATCGATAGTTCGCGCATAAAAATGGGGTTTCGCACATATAATGAAAATTTCGCGCATATATCAGAGAATTAGAGCATAAAAATGAAATTTCGCACATAAATCATTGCTCATACCTCTCTTGGTATAGCGAAAAATCCTGCATATACTTACACCAACCCATCAAAATAAAAAACGTCCAAAAGGATGACCTTGGTACCGACCCCCGAAAGTTAGAGTGAAAAAACTAACTTTCGGGGGTGTTTTTTTGGCTAAATATAGTGATGAATTTAAAATGAAACTTGTCATCGAGTATTTATCTGGAAATCTAGGA
>NZ_JAIVAR010000003.1 GCF_020171925.1 Rossellomorea aquimaris | reverse complement strand
GGAGCAATCCTGGTTTTGGATTGATCGTTTTTCATGCCCCACCAAACGAAGTGCGGTAGGATTACAGGACAAAAATTTCTCATTTTGTATTGTCCACTTTCTTGACAGAAGACCATTATTATCAAAACTAGCCTCTTTCTCGGTTTTCGCCACCCTGATACCCTCTGCCTCTTCAACACTATCCGCTGCCCGACTCCAGTAGCCCTCGAATCCGTACCTATGGACGAACAACCATTCCACCAAAACAGTAAGCCCATTCATTTGTCTGTTCCAAATCACCCCCACCTGCACTGCAACAAAAAAAGCTGCCGATTCAATCACAATCGGCAGCTTTACTATCAAGTCCATCTTATTTTATTGATTTTAAATAATACCAAACCATATTCGTGAACTTGTGGGCGTGTGTTTCAATCTCTGTATCGTTGAATAGCTGGTGAAATGGCTTCAGCAGCGGTTTTAGGACGACTTTGCGGATGCGTTCGCGCTGTAACTCTTTGACGATGGCATCTAGCAGGTCCTCTTGCTCTTCGTTGAGGCGATATTGTTGCCGAAGAAGATCGGCCAGTTCCAAGACGTCCGCTTTTGTCACTGTATCCTTACTGATGTTGGATTGTAATAGATCAATAGAAGAGTGGTTGAGTAATGCTGTTCCATTATTCAACATGTACGGGATGATCAGTTCGGTATAGGACAGGATGACGTTGGCCAATTGTTTTAACGAAAAGGTACTGTTGGTCACGCGCAAGGTGAATGCCATGTAGTGAAGCATGCCATAAAACAGTACGGTTGCTTCGAATGAAACGTCACGTACTTCATCTCCCATCACTTCGATAAACCGATTGGACAACCATTCCATTTCGTACATCCGGTGCTGCATGACGAGTTTCTTTAATTCTGCCTCGTTGGATGAGAGGATGGCTTCAAATAATACACTTAAATTCCGTTCTGCATTCAGGCGCATAAGGATGACGATCTGATCGACAAATACTTCGCGGTCCTTTGTATCCTTGCCTATTTGCATCGCTACCCGCTGCTGGCTGGCATCGTAGCGCAAGTATTCGAGAATATCGGCAATACAATCATTTTTTGAGGAAAAATAATTGTAGAATGTCCCTTTTGAAATGTTTGCTTTATCGATGATTTCCTGTATCGATGTTTGTTGGAAACCTTTTTCAATAAACAGTGATAAAGCGATATCTGCTACTTTCCTTTTTCGATTATTCATACCTTCCTCCAGTCTTTTCACTATATGTAAGTATAAAATTCTTACACTGGAAATACAACAATTTATACTCTTGGTATAAAAGTGTTGATTTATTTATACTATCGGTATAAAATGATTCGAGTAACAAAATAAATGCATAACAAATAAAAGGGATGAGGATATGAATTCTACAATTCAACAAAATAAACCACCTTATTTGATGTTGGCTATCTTGTTCATTGGAGCTTTTGTCGCGTTTCTGAACAACTCGCTATTGAATGTGGCGTTGCCTTCGATCATGATGGATTTAGAAATAAAGGATTACTCTACGGTCCAATGGCTTGCGACAGGCTATATGCTGGTGAGTGGGGTATTGATTCCGGCATCTGCGTTTTTGATTACACGCTTCTCCAATCGCAGTCTGGTGATTACTTCATTAACGATTTTTGCGCTTGGGACGGCATTGGCTGCATTCGCCCCTAACTTTGGCGTATTGCTAACAGGGCGTATGGTGCAGGCAGCAGGCGCTTCGGTAATGGGACCGTTGTTGATGAATATTATGCTCGTCAGCTTCCCACGTGAAAAACGCGGGGCTGCGATGGGAGTTTTCGGCCTGGTGATGATTACGGCACCAGCAATCGGTCCTACTCTCTCCGGATATATCGTTGAGTATCACGATTGGCGTTTATTATTCGAAATGATTTTGCCATTGGCAATCATAAGTTTACTACTGGCTGTTTGGAAATTCAGAAATGTGATGGATCAAAATAAAGAAGCTACTCTTGATTATTTATCACTGGTCTTATCTTGTATCGGTTTCGGTGGATTACTGTATGGATGCAGTGCCGCAAGTTCCGACGGTTGGACGGATACCGTTGTATTGACGACGTTGATCGTCGGCGGGATCGCGTTGATTGCATTCATCATCCGCCAGTTAAAGATCGATGAACCATTATTGAATCTTCATGTATACAAATATCCGATGTTTGCTCTTGCATCCGTGATTGCGATTGTCAATGCGGTTGCGATGTTCTCAGGGATGATCCTTACACCTGCTTATGTGCAAAGCGTACGCGGCATATCCCCGCTTGATTCAGGGTTGATGATGTTGCCGGGTGCGATCATCATGGGAATCATGTCTCCGATTACAGGGAAACTGTTCGATAGATTCGGTCCTCGTCTATTATCCCTTACAGGTCTGATGATTACGGCAGTTTCGACGTATATGCTTGCCAACCTGCAGCTTGATACGACATACAAGCATATCATCATGATCTATACACTTCGACTGTTCGGGATGTCGATGGTCATGATGCCAATCATGACGAACGGATTGAATCAATTACCGAACCGTTTGAATCCGCATGGTACGGCAGTCAACAATACGGCACAGCAAGTATCGGGCTCGATTGGAACAGCCATCCTGATCACGATCATGAACACAGTGGCCAAGACGGAAGCTGAAAGCTTGATGAGCGGTGTGGATCCTGCCACCATTACGGATGCATCAACCGCTGCTTTGACACAGCAATCCCTTTTGGCGGGTATCCAGTATTCATTCTACGTAGCCCTAGGTATCAATCTCGTCGCCCTTGTACTCGCGCTCTTTGTTAAACGGGTCGACACAAGCGAAGACGCCGTCAACAAAATAGAAGAACAAAACCAACCAACATCCAAACCAGCAACGGTTTAATGACAAAGTAAAAAAAGGTTCAACGACAAAGATGAATTCTCATCACAACCGTCGTTGAACCTTTTTAAATTATATCTTGATTGGAGAGGATTCTTAAATTAGGCATCTCCAATACGGTTGAAAAAAGCTTGGTATTAGTTTGTTTCTATATATAACATGTTCCAGCTGTTGATTGGAGTGAAAGACGAAGACTCCGATTGAATAGAGGCGGGTGGCATAAGATGAATCGGCCACGAAGGCGTTCTTTGCCTTCTTGGTCGGTTTATGACATGTGCCTCTAAGCCCTGGAGCTGGACAATTCCTCGTTCAATGCTAACGAGGCTCACAGGCTACCCGCGGAAAGCGAAGTCTTTCACGGAAATCAACAGCGGTGTTCAAAAGAGTTCTTTTCATGTTTTTACACAAAAAAATAGACAAAAGCTACAGCAAAGCTTTTGTCACCAAATAAAGAAATTTAGAATGAGCCTCATTTTATAAAGATTTAAACACGAAAGAAGTAGTTGGCTTCCCCGTGTCGAGGAGTGAAATCTTTATTCATAAGCAAGTCTAATGATAATGGGTGAAAAAGTGAAAACTATTAAAGAAAGATTAGAATTTGATGAGAAAATGAATTTAGCCTAATTTCGTGGATGTGTCCTGATCCTACCGCAGTCATACTGGGGAAAAACGGATGATTTCTAAAAATTGTCATCGTAGTCGCATGGGTAATTTTGATTTGTATGGTTTTTATTTTGGCATTTTTCTAGTAGAATTAATACTTAATTTGAACATGTTATAGAGTAAGGAGGCTTGTACAGTTGTTAGAGAATAGTGTGATGATGGTGTTGATCATCTTGGTAATAAATATTGTGTACGTTTCGTTTTTTACGATCCGGATGATTTTGACGTTGAAGGGTTACCGGTATTTCGCGGCATTTGTCAGTACGTTTGAGGTGGTCATTTATGTGGTCGGTCTCGGGCTTGTATTGGACAACCTGAATGAAATCCAGAATCTGATTGCATATGCGGTCGGGTACGGGATCGGTGTCATTGTCGGAATGAAGATTGAAGAGAAGCTTGCCTTGGGGTATATTACGGTTAACGTGATCACAAAGGAATATGATAAGGCGTTGCCTGATGAGCTCCGCTCGAAAGGGTATGGAGTGACGAACTGGGAAGCGAATGGATTGGAAGGGAATCGGATGGCACTTCAGATCCTGACTCCACGGAAGTATGAGATGCAGCTTTATGCTACAATCAAGGAGCTTGATCCGAAAGCATTCATCATCGCCTATGAGCCGAAGACGATTCACGGCGGATTCTGGGTGAAGACGGTCCGAAATATACGTAAAGGAAAAATCAAAGTATGAGTAAACAGAAGCTGTTATTTGAAGTACAGGAACACGAAACGATCGGTGATTGCCTGGATCGTATGAAAGAAGCGGGTTATATGCCGGTCAGACGAATGGAGAAGCCTGTTTTCCAAGAGAAGAAGGACGGTGGGAAAACGGATGTTGTCCCTGTAAGGCAGACAATTGTTTTCGAAGGAAGGAAGATTGAAGACTAATTCTACCGAAATCCGAACATTAATTTTCAGACATTTAAAATCGTTCGATAATTCGTTGACAGTGCCATGAAATCACGGTATGATGAAGACAAATGAATCGAATACCCTCATATAATAATGGGAATATGGCCCGTAAGTTTCTACCTGGCTGCCGTAAACGGCCGGACTATGAGGGGAAGTGACTTGTCTGGAGACAGAATCGTCATAAGACCCTGGTGTAAGGGCTGATTTTGTACGGTTAAAATACCCAGATCAATTGCTTTCTCTCATGTAAGAGAACAATTGATCTGGGTATTTTTTTATAAAAAAAGATTACTAGTTGGAGGTGCCTGTCACGATGATATCGGTCATTATGGGAAGTACGTCAGATTGGGAAACGATGAAGCATGCATGTGACATTCTGGAGGAGCTTGACATTCCGTATGAGAAACGGGTCGTTTCGGCTCACAGAACACCTGATTATATGTTTGAATACGCAGAGGCTGCGAGGGATAAAGGAATCAAGGTCATCATTGCAGGAGCGGGCGGCGCGGCCCATCTTCCTGGCATGGTGGCGGCAAAGACGACTCTTCCGGTCATCGGGGTCCCGGTCCAATCGAAGGCGCTTAATGGGTTGGATTCACTCTTATCCATCGTACAGATGCCGGGCGGTGTGCCGGTTGCGACGGTTGCAATCGGGAAGGCGGGAGCGACGAATGCAGGTCTACTTGCAGCACAGATCCTATCCATCGAAGATAAAGAGCTCGCAGGTACACTTGAGAATAGACGGGAAGCATTAAGGGAAAAAGTGATGGAAAGCGGTGATGACCTTGTTTAAGAAAACGATTCTGCCAGGACAGACGATCGGAATCATCGGCGGCGGGCAACTTGGCCGGATGATGGCTCTTGCGGCAAAGCATAACGGCTTCAGGATTGCGGTATTGGATCCTTCCCCGGCATCGCCTTGTGCACAGGTTGCGGACTTGGTGATCACGGCTCCTTTCGATCAATATGAGGCGCTCGACCGCCTTGCCGAGGCATCGGACGTGATTACATATGAATTCGAAAATATCGATTATGAAGCATTGAAATGGCTTTCGGGCAGGGCGTACCTGCCACAGGGAGCGGAGCTGATCCGCATCACACAGGACCGGATCACCGAGAAAGAGGCCCTCACACTCGCAGGTGTTGAAGTGGCACCCTATGCTGTGATTCACCAGGAAGAAGACATCTATGATAATATAGAAAAGCTTGGGCTACCAGCCGTTCTAAAGACATCAAGGGGCGGATATGACGGCAAAGGGCAATTCGTGATCCGGAGAGTGGAAGAAGTAACGGAAGCGGCAGCTCTTCTTGAGAGTGGACCGTGCGTACTTGAAAAATGGATTCCGTTCGAAAGAGAGTTATCGGTGATTGTGACAAGGAACCCTGACGGACAGCAGACGCATTTTCCTGTAGTGGAAAATATCCATGTTGATAACATCCTGCATGAAACGATTGCGCCTGCACGCATCGCTGAAGACATAGCAAGAAAAGCGATCGGGATGGCGGAGAAAATCAGCGAGACGCTTGATCTTGTCGGAACGCTTGCCATTGAAATGTTCCTGACGGAAGATGGTTCCATCTATATCAATGAACTGGCACCGAGACCTCATAATTCAGGACATTACTCAATCGAAGCGTGCGATTCGTCACAGTTCGCACAGCATATCAAAGCGATTTGCAACTGGCCGCTTGTTCAGCCTTCCTTATTAAAGAACGCTGTGATGGTTAACCTATTAGGTGAACATATCGAGCCTATCATGAAGGAAATTCCAAATCACCCGGATTGGTTCATCCACCTTTATGGCAAGGATGTCCCGAAGTCGAAACGGAAGATGGGCCACGTGACCATCTTGACGGATGACGTTGATGAAACGATGGAGACGGTCAATGAAGCCGGTGTTTGGAAGGTACAGGAAAAGATCGGAGGACGAACGAAATGATTGAACGCTATACACGCCCGGAAATGGGAGCGATTTGGACAGAGGAAAATAGGTTTCAAGCTTGGCTTGAAGTGGAGATCCTTGCATGTGAAGCATGGGCTGAAATCGGCGATATCCCGAAAGAAGATGTGGCGAAAATCCGTGAGAATGCAGGCTTTAATGTAGACCGCATCAAAGAAATCGAAGAGGAAACACGACATGATGTTGTGGCTTTCACAAGAGCCGTTTCTGAAACGCTTGGAGAAGAAAGAAAATGGGTCCATTACGGCCTGACATCGACAGACGTCGTTGACACGGCGCTTTCGTATCAATTGAAACAGGCGAATAAGATCATCATGAACGATCTTGAACGATTCGTTGAGATTTTGAAGAATAAAGCGATCGAGCATAAGCACACGGTCATGATGGGGAGAACGCATGGTGTCCATGCCGAGCCGACGACTTTCGGTTTGAAGCTTGCCCTTTGGTATGAAGAGATGAAGCGTAACGTAGACCGTTTTAAAACAGCTGCTGACGGAGTGGAATTCGGTAAGATTTCCGGAGCGGTCGGAACATACGCCAACATCGATCCATTCGTTGAAAAGTATGTGTGTGAGAAGCTTGGCATCAAGCCGGCACCAGTATCCACACAGACGCTTCAGCGTGATCGCCATGCTCACTACATGAGCACACTAGCGTTGATTGCGACTTCGATTGAGAAGTTTGCAGTGGAAGTACGCGGACTTCAGAAGAGTGAAACGCGTGAAGTGGAAGAATTCTTTGCAAAAGGTCAAAAGGGTTCATCCGCCATGCCTCATAAGCGAAATCCGATCGGTTCTGAGAACATGACTGGGATGGCCCGCTTGATCAGAGGATACATGATGACGGCATACGAAAATGTACCGTTATGGCATGAACGTGACATCTCTCATTCTTCAGCTGAACGTGTGATCCTGCCGGATGCAACGATCGCCCTTAATTACATGTTGAACCGCTTTGGCAATATCGTGAAGAATTTGACGGTATTCCCTGAGAATATGAAGCGCAACATGGATCGTACGCTCGGATTGATCTACTCGCAGCGCGTCCTTCTTGCCTTGATCGATAAAGGCATGGCGCGTGAAGAGGCATATGACACCGTGCAGCCGAAGGCGATGGAAGCATGGGAGAAACAGGTTCCGTTCCGTTCACTGATCGAGGAAGACGGTACGATCACATCCAAGCTTTCTCCAGCTGAAATCGATGATTGCTTCGATTATAATTACCACCTCCAGCATGTGGATACGATTTTTGAACGCTGCGGATTGGTGGAATAAGCACTTAGACAAAAGGATAGGGAAGGGGTTTTGACAAGATCCCTCCCTTTTTTTATCGGGATATAGACTGAAGATTGCCAATATTGACATAACAGGGGGATTTCACATGGAAAAAGGGACGCTTTTATACGAAGGAAAAGCGAAGCAAATTTATTCCACCAGTGATGAAGAAGTCGTTTGGATCCAGTACAAGAATTCCGCCACTGCTTTTAACGGGGAGAAGAAAGCGGATATTGATGGCAAAGGGGTTTTAAATAATCAGATTTCGAGTCTGCTATTTTCAAAGCTTGCAGAACAGGGGATCGAGAGTCATTTCATCAAGCAGCTGTCCGATCATGAACAGCTGGTGAAGCGGGTCGACATTATTCCGCTCGAAGTGGTCGTCCGGAATGTGATCGCAGGAAGCCTTTCAAAGCGCCTTGGCATTGAAGAGGGAACCGAGATGAGGAAGCCGATCATCGAATTTTATTATAAAAATGATGACCTTGGGGATCCGCTTATTACGGATGATCACATTGATTACCTGGAGATTGCTACTCATGAGGAACGTGCAAAGCTAAGGGAGATGGCCCTTCAAGTAAATGAAGTATTACAAGGGATTTTCAAAGATGCAGGTGTCATTTTAGTAGATTTCAAGCTTGAATTCGGCAAGGGCAGTGACGGTCAGATCCTATTGGGGGATGAGATATCACCTGATACATGCCGCCTATGGGACGCTGAAACAAAGCAGAAGCTCGACAAAGATGTGTTCAGACGAGAGTTAGGTAGTTTAACAGAAGTATATTCAATCATATTAGAACGCTTAGGGGGAAAACATCCATGTACAAAGTAAAGGTTTATATCACATTAAGAGAAAGTGTATTAGATCCTCAAGGAAGTGCCGTTAAACAGGCGCTGCATTCAATGGAGTTCAAAGCGGTTGAAGATGTGCGTGTCGGAAAATATATGGAACTAACTCTTCCATCTACTGTAGAGAATGTCGAAGCGGCAGTTGAAGAAATGTGTCACCGCCTGCTCGCGAATCCTGTCATCGAGGATTATCGATATGAAATCGAGGAGAGTGTGGCTCAATGAAGTTTGCAGTGATTGTATTTCCGGGTTCGAACTGTGACATTGATATGTACCATGCAATCAAGGATGAAATCGGGGAGGAAGTCGATTACGTTTGGCATGATGATGTTTCGCTTGAAGGCTATGATGCGATCTTACTTCCAGGCGGATTCTCTTATGGCGATTACCTGCGCTCAGGGGCGATCGCACGTTTCTCGAACGTTATGAAAGAAGTTGTGAAAGCAGCAGAAGCAGGGAAGCCGGTACTCGGTGTCTGCAACGGATTTCAAATCTTATTGGAAACAGGCTTGCTACCAGGGGCGATGCGCCGCAATGACAGCCTGAAATTCATCTGCAAGACCGTTCCATTAACGGTTGAAAACAACGGAACGATGTTCACAAGCAGCTATGAAAAAGGAGCGGAAATCAGAATCCCGATCGCTCACGGAGAAGGGAATTATTTCTGCGACGACGAGACGCTTGAAAGCCTGAAGGAGAACAACCAGATCGTGTTCACCTACAGCGATGAAAATCCGAACGGAAGCGTGGCGGATATCGCGGGGATCACGAACGAGCGCGGAAATGTCCTTGGGATGATGCCTCACCCGGAACGTGCGATGGATACTTTATTAGGTAGTGAAGACGGGAAGAAACTTTTTCAATCGATTGTCAAACACTGGAGGGAAAAACATGTCGTTAATGCTTGAACCAACCCCATCAAAGGTGAAAGAAGAACAGCTTTATCGTGAAATGGGATTAACAGACGAAGAATTTTCAATGGTGGAAAACATCCTGGGAAGAACACCTAACTACACGGAGACCGGACTTTTCTCGGTCATGTGGTCAGAACACTGCAGCTATAAAAATTCCAAGCCTGTCCTTAGGAAATTCCCGGTAACAGGCGAACGTGTTCTTCAAGGACCTGGAGAAGGAGCTGGGATTGTTGATATCGGCGATGATCAGGCGGTGGTATTCAAAATCGAAAGCCATAACCACCCTTCAGCGATTGAACCTTATCAAGGAGCGGCGACGGGTGTCGGGGGCATTATACGTGATGTATTCTCGATGGGAGCGAGACCTATTGCACTCCTCAACTCATTACGCTTTGGAGAATTGGATTCTCCTCGTGTTCAGTATCTATTTAAAGAAGTAGTCGCGGGTATCGCAGGCTACGGTAACTGCATCGGAATCCCGACGGTCGGAGGGGAAGTCCAATTTGATTCAGCTTATGAAGGGAATCCGCTCGTCAACGCCATGTGTGTCGGATTGATCGATCATAAGGATATCAAAAAAGGCCAGGCGCACGGTGTCGGCAACACGGTTATGTATGTCGGGGCTAAAACGGGACGTGACGGAATCCACGGTGCGACATTCGCTTCAGAAGAATTGAACGAAGGGTCAGAGGAAAAGCGTCCTGCCGTCCAGGTCGGAGATCCGTTCATGGAGAAGCTTCTGTTGGAAGCCTGCCTGGAGCTTGTCCAAAACGATGCACTTGTCGGGATTCAGGATATGGGGGCAGCCGGATTGACGAGCTCGTCTGCAGAGATGGCGTCCAAAGCCGGTTCAGGAATCGAAATGAATCTTGATCTTGTGCCTCAACGTGAAAGAGGCATGACTGCCTATGAAATGATGCTTTCGGAATCACAGGAACGCATGCTGATCGTCGTTGAAAAGGGCCGCGAACAGGAGATTGTCGACCTCTTTTCAAAATACGATTTAGAAGCGGTCTCAATCGGAAAGGTGACCGATGATAAGCGTCTTCGCCTTCTTCATAAAGGGGAAGTCGTGGCGGATGTCCCAGTCGATGCCCTTGCAGAGGAAGCGCCAGTGTACCATAAACCTTCTGAGGAAGCGGCATACTACAAAGAGTTCCAAGCGATGGAAACACCGGTTCCACAAGTGGAAGACTATAAAGGAACGTTGATGGCTTTATTGCAGCAGCCGACAATCGCAAGTAAAGAATGGGTGTATGACCAATACGATCACCAAGTCAGGACGAGTACGGTCGTCAGCCCGGGATCGGATGCAGCAGTCGTCCGTGTGCGCGGTACGAGAAAAGCACTTGCCATGACGACGGATTGCAACTCTCGCTATCTTTATTTGGATCCTGAAGTGGGCGGGAAGATCGCAGTAGCGGAAGCGGCACGTAATATCGTGTGCTCAGGAGGAATCCCACTTGCGATCACAGACTGCCTGAACTTCGGTAATCCGGAGAAGCCTGAAATCTTCTGGCAGATCGAGAAGTCTGTCGACGGAATGAGTGAAGCGTGCCGTGAGCTATCAACACCGGTCATTGGCGGAAACGTATCACTCTATAACGAATCGATGGGAACGGCTGTTTACCCTACTCCAGTAGTCGGCATGGTCGGACTTGTGGAAGACCTTGATCATATTACGACTCAAAGCTTCAAGGAAGCGGGAGATCTTATTTATCTCATCGGAGAGACACATGCTGAATTCGGCGGAAGTGAGCTCCAAAAGATGACGGAAGGGAAGATCTTCGGTCAGGCACCTGGCATTGACTTGAAAGTCGAGCTTCGTCGTCAAATGCAGCTTCTTGAAGCCATTCAAAAAGGACTTGTCGCTTCTGCCCATGACATCGCGGAGGGTGGCCTTGCCGTTGCTCTAGCGGAGTCTACATTCGGTACAAAGGGATTGGGAGCGGAAATCTTTGTAGACGGAGACTGCCATGTTTCCGAGTTATTCAGTGAAACACAATCACGCTTCCTGGTTTCCGTCAAACCAGAAAATCGAGAAGCGTTTGAAAAACTAGTAGGGGAAGCGAAGACAGTCGGAGCGGTGAAGAAAGACGGCGAAATCACGATCGCATCCCGTCAAGGTGACATTCTTATACAGGCGACTGCTGATGAACTGGAGTCAGCCTGGAGAGGAGCAATTCCATGCTTGCTGAAATCAAAGGCTTAAATGAAGAATGCGGCGTGTTCGGGATTTGGGGACACCCGAACGCCGCCCAAATCACATATTATGGCCTTCACAGTCTGCAGCATCGCGGACAGGAAGGGACCGGGATCGTCGTATCGGATGGGGATACGCTGCGCGGTCACAAAGGGGAAGGGCTTGTTACGGAGGTTTTCCAGGAAGGTTCGATCGAGAAGCTGACTGGATACGGTGCAATCGGACACGTACGCTATGCGACTGCCGGGGGCGGAGGATATGAAAATGTCCAGCCGCTCCTGTTCAACTCGCAAAGTGGCGGACTTGCTCTTGCGCACAATGGAAATCTGGTCAATGCGAATGCCTTGAAGCATCAGCTAGAGGGGCAAGGGAGCATTTTTCAAACAACTTCTGACACAGAAGTGTTGGCTCACTTGATCAAAAGAAGTGGTTATCATCAATTGAAGGACCGTGTCAAGAACGCGCTGACGATGTTAAAAGGGGCTTACGCGTTTCTCGTCATGACGGAAACAGAGATGATGGTGGCACTTGATCCGCATGGTCTGCGTCCGCTGTCGCTTGCAAAGCTCGGGGATGCGTACTGCGTGGCATCTGAGACGTGTGCCTTTGATATTGTGGGGGCTGAATTTGTCAGGGATATCGAACCTGGTGAGCTCCTGATCATCAATGATGAGGGAATCACCTCGGAACGGTTCAGTTTTTCAGGTGGGAATGCGATGTGTACGATGGAATACGTCTATTTCTCAAGACCTGATAGCAATATTCAAGGAATCAATGTCCATTCCGCCCGTAAGCGGATGGGGATGGAGCTTGCGTATGAAGCTCCGATTGAAGCGGATGTTGTAACCGGTGTGCCTGATTCAAGTATTTCAAGTGCGATCGGATATGCAGAGGCATCCGGGATCCCTTATGAAATGGGTCTCATTAAGAACCGCTATGTCGGGCGTACATTCATCCAGCCATCACAATCCCTTCGTGAACAGGGTGTGAAGATGAAGCTTTCCCCTGTAAGAGGGGTAGTGGAAGGGAAGCGCGTCGTGATGGTGGATGACTCGATCGTGCGCGGAACGACGAGCAGAAGGATCGTGACGATGCTGAAGGAAGCGGGAGCGAAGGAAGTGCATGTATGCATCAGTTCCCCTCCTATTAAAAATCCGTGCTTCTACGGAATTGATACCTCGACGCATGAAGAGCTGATTGCGTCTAGTAATTCAATAGAAGAGATGCGTCAGATCATCGGGGCGGACTCATTGACATTTTTAAGTACAGAGGGTGTATTGAAAGCGATCGGGCGCAATGACTCTTCAGAAACACGCGGTCAGTGCATGGCTTGTTTCACTGGGAAGTATCCGACGGAAATTTATCCGGATACCCTTCATCCTCATGAAAAAGAGCTTGTGAAATAGGGGGAGATTCGAAATGGCGAATGCATATCGTCAGGCAGGCGTGGACATCGAAGCAGGTTATGAATCTGTTGAACGAATGAAAAAACATGTGAAGCGGACCGCACGCGAAGGTGTGATGGGTCAGCTCGGAAGCTTTGGCGGGATGTTTGACTTATCCCATCTTGGCTTGAAGGAACCTGTCCTTGTTTCAGGGACTGACGGGGTCGGGACGAAGCTGAAGCTTGCATTCATGGCCGACCGTCATGACACGATCGGCATCGACTGTGTTGCGATGTGCGTCAATGATATCGTTGTGCAAGGCGCGGAGCCGCTTTATTTCTTAGATTATATAGCGACCGGAAAGGCTCATCCGGCAAAAATAGAAGGTATTGTAAAAGGGATTGCGGACGGATGTGAACTGGCGGGCTGTGCACTGATCGGCGGTGAAACAGCCGAAATGCCAGGAATGTATACAGATGAAGAATACGATATCGCAGGTTTTTCAGTCGGTGCCTGTGAGAAGAAAGAAATCATCACCGGGGAGAAAATTTCTGAAGGAAACATGTTAATCGGACTCGGTTCGAGTGGTATACACAGTAATGGGTACTCTTTAGTACGAAAGATCTTTTTTGAAGATCATTCCTTCGCACTTGAAGATGCTTTGCCGGAGCTCGACACTACACTTGGAGAAACGCTGCTTACCCCGACGAAGATTTATGTGAAACCGGTGCTTGACGTTTTAAAGCGTTATCGTGTGAATGGGATGTCCCATATCACCGGAGGCGGGTTCATCGAGAACATCCCTAGGATGCTTCCACAAGGGCTCGGGGCAGTCATTCATGAAGGAAGCTGGGAAACACCGGCGATCTTTGATGCCCTGAAGAAGTACGGGGAAATCCCGCATGAGGAAATGTACAATATCTTCAACATGGGGATCGGTTTCGTGCTCGCAGTGGAGGAAGAAGACGCAGAGAACATTGTCGCTTTATTGAAAAATCAGGGTGAAGCGGCCTTCATCATCGGTACCGTTTCGAAAGGTGAAGGAGTACAATTCGTACAAAAACCGAGTCAGTAATGGAGGCTTAGTCATGAGACAGATTGCCATTTTCGCATCAGGAAGCGGAAGTAATTTTCAAGCATTAGTGGATGCTGTCCAAGCTGGTACGCTGAAGGCGAATATCAAGCTCCTTGTATGCGACCAGCCAGGGGCCTTTGTGATTCACAGGGCCCAGTCGGCGGGGATCCCCACCTTCGTATTCCGCGCCAAGGATTATGAAAATAAGGAAGCATTCGAGGGTGAGATCAAGCATCAGCTTGAAGCTGCCGGCGTGGATTTCATCGTGCTCGCCGGGTATATGAGGCTGATCGGCCATACGCTGCTGGAGAGCTACGGGGGAAGGATCGTCAATATCCACCCGTCCCTCCTGCCTTCTTTTCCAGGCAAGGATGCAATCGGGCAGGCGCTTGAAGCCGGCGTGAAAATCACCGGTGTGACCGTTCACTACGTGGACGCTGGCATGGATACGGGCGAAATCATCGCCCAGGACATCGTCCGCGTCACCACGGGGGAAACACGGGAATCACTACAGGACAAAATCCAGCATGTCGAGCACCATCTATATCCGACAACCCTCAACCACCTCTTCCTGACCACAGGCTACTAAAGCACCTCAGGAACACCAACAACCAACCTTTGCTTTATCATGGTAGTGTGGTAAAGTGGTGAGGGACGTACCTTGAAAAAGGTCGATGAAACGTGACTAGTTAGAGGAGGAGCCATTTTGAAGAAAAGAGCATTGATCAGTGTTTCAGATAAAAGTGGAATCGTGGAGTTCACTCAAGAGCTAATCGATTTAGGATACGAAATCATTTCAACAGGCGGGACGAAAAAACTTCTTTCAGATAGCGGGCTGGAAGTGAAGGGAGTCGAAGAGGTGACCGGCTTTCCTGAAATACTTGAAGGTCGTGTGAAGACTCTTCATCCATCCATTCACGGCGGTCTGCTTGCGAAGAGGGGAGAAGATTCCCACCGCAAACAGCTTGAGGAACAAGGCATCGAAGGGATCGACCTTGTTTGCGTCAATCTGTATCCTTTCCAGCAAACCATCGCAAAACCGAATGTCGGCGTCGACGAAGCCATCGAGAATATCGATATCGGTGGACCGACGATGCTTCGTGCAGCAGCGAAGAACCATGCGTATGTAACGGTTGTCGTCGATGCACTTGATTACGATCAAGTCATCACGGAATTGAAGCTGAACGGGGAGGTCTCCCATGAGAACCGCCGCAAGCTTGCCGCAAAAGTGTTCCGCCATACCGCAGCATACGATGCACATATTGCGGCTTACATGACGGAAGTGTCCGGTGAAGAGAATCCGGAACGCATGACAATGACATATGAGTTGAAGCAAAACCTTCGCTACGGGGAAAACCCACATCAAAAGGCCTCATTCTACCGTGCGCCGCTTGGTTCCGAGTTTTCTGTCGCAATGGCAAGACAGCTTCACGGAAAAGAGCTTTCCTATAACAACATCAATGATGCCAATGCTGCCTTGCAGATTGTGAAGGAGTTCAATGAGCCGGCAGCAGTTGCCGTCAAGCATATGAATCCATGCGGAGTCGGTGTAGGTGAGACGATCAACGAAGCTTTCTCGAAAGCATATGAAGCAGACTCCACCTCCATCTTTGGAGGGATCATCGCGTTGAACCGTGTGGTCGATGAAGAGACGGCCAAACAGCTACATGAAATCTTCCTTGAAATCGTCATCGCCCCATCTTTCAGCGATGAAGCATTCGAGATTCTTTCAAGCAAGAAGAACCTGCGTTTATTGACGGTGCCATTCGAATCAACGAACAAACTCGAGGAGAAGCTCACTACAGTGGAAGGCGGTCTTCTCGTCCAGTCCGATGACACGTTCACACTGGAAAATGCCGACGTCCGGGTCGTCACAAAGCGCGAGCCGACAGAAGAAGAGTGGGCAAGCATGAAACTTGGCTGGAAAGTGGTCAAACACGTGAAATCCAACGCAATCGTCCTGACCGATTCACAAATGACGATCGGAGTGGGCGCAGGACAGATGAATCGTGTCGGCGCAGCCAAGATCGCAATCGAACAAGCGGGAGAAAGAGCGGTCGGATCAAGCATGGCTTCTGACGCGTTCTTCCCGATGGATGATACCGTCGAAGCGGCCGCCAAAGCGGGCGTCACAGCCATCATCCAACCAGGCGGATCGATCCGGGATGAAGATTCGATCAAGAAAGCGGACGAACACGGAATCACGATGGTGTTCACTGGCGTACGTCATTTTAAACATTAAGGTAATGGGGAGTTAGGTTTGAGTAGGTGGTCTGGGTGCTGGGACGGATAGTTGGGTTGGGTGCCTGGCATAAATCGAGTATATTGTGCCAGGCACAAATCGGCTGAAATGTGCCAGGCACGGACGGGTTCCGGAGTGTACCAGGTACATTCAAAGTAATTTGTACGGGGTACAAGGACGACTTTTTGTACCAGGTACAACAGAAGCAGTTTGTACCAGGTACACCCCTCACTAACCACCCAACTCCAATCCCACTCCACCCCAATGCGTTAACGCAGTGAGGGACGTACCTTAAATTTTTGATTTTCATCATCTTCCCCTCCTCGTTAATGGGAGGGGTTCTTTATAAGGGGGCTTTTGTTAATGAAGGTACTTGTAATCGGGCGCGGTGGCCGCGAGCATGCCATTGCCAGGAAGTTGGCAGAGAGCAAAAGTGTTACGAACGTATTCTGTGCACCCGGGAATCCGGGGATGGCGGAAGTGGCGGATCGAATTGCCATCAACGAGACGGACACCGGGGCTCTGATTTCTTTTGTGAAGGAGAAAGGGATCGATTTTACGGTAGTAGGCCCTGAAAATCCGCTGCTAGAAGGGATTGTCGATGAGTTCCAAGCGAATGGATTAAGGGTATTCGGACCGACTAAGAATGCAGCCATCATTGAAGGCAGCAAATCATTTGCGAAAGATTTAATGAAAAAATATGAGATTCCGACTGCAGCTTATGAGGTATTTACGGATCTTGAAGCAGCGGCAGACTATATCAAGCAAGTAGGCGCACCGATCGTCATCAAGGCAGACGGTTTGGCTGCAGGCAAAGGTGTGGTTGTAGCGCAAACGGTAGAAGAGGCACTGATGGCACTTGAAGAAATGCTTCTTGGGAAGAAATTCGGTGATGCTTCCGTGAAAGTGGTCGTGGAAGAATGTCTCGTAGGTGAAGAATTCTCCCTGATGGCTTTTGTCAAAGGGGAGAAGGTGTATCCGATGGTCATCGCTCAGGACCATAAGCGTGCGTTGGATGGGGACCAGGGTCCGAACACAGGTGGAATGGGCGCTTATTCGCCGGTACCGCATATCCCTGATGAGGCTGTGCAAGAAGCGGTGTCTACGGTCCTGCACCCTACAGCGAAAGCCATGGTGGAAGAGGGGCGTTCCTTTACCGGTATTCTCTATGCAGGGCTGATGCTGACAGCGGATGGCCCGAAAGTGATCGAGTTCAATGCCCGTTTCGGCGACCCTGAAACACAAGTGGTCCTGCCGCGCCTGGATTCTGACTTTGGGCTGATCATCAATGATTTACTCAATGACAAACACATCGATCTCCGATGGAAGAACGATGCGATCCTTGGCGTCGTGCTTGCGTCAGAAGGCTATCCGGATCATTATGAAAAAGGCGTGCGCCTGCCGGACCTGGACCTCCTTCAGGAAAATACGCTTTCCTACCATGCCGGTACTGCCCTTGATGAGGAAGGCAGACTGGTCACTGACGGGGGTAGGGTGTTATTGATCGCATCCGAAGCCGAAACAGTCGAAGCGGCTTACCACAAGGTTTATGACGAATTGAATAAACTTGATACTACAGGTCTTTTCTATAGAAGGGACATCGGGAAAAAGGCTATCTCACCCGTCTCTTCCTAGTCCTGCGGATATAGACATAAGCGATGGCGACAATGCCGCCAATCAACGAGAACAACACATAAGACATATCAGTCAAGTATTCCCAAAACATAACGTGCAGCTCCTTTCGAAGATGGTTTAACACATTAACGTAATGAGGGACGTACCTTTAAAAGGGCGTCCCTCTTTGTTTAAATTTGAGTGAATCCCTGGTTATCGAAGTTACTCTTTTTGCTGGATGAATTTCCGAGGTCATCATTCAATGCTTCCTGGACTTCTTTGTTGGACAATTCTTCAGGGTTGAAGTCGTTGTCTTTCTTGGTGGAAGCAGATCCTGTATTGTGTTCATGCGTCTCGGTACCACTGAAAGAGTGGTCTTCACCCTTCTTCTTGTCCGAATTCAACATATCCTTCATATTGAACATGTCCATGCCTTTGAGACCTCCAAGGCCTTTGGACTTGTGATCACCATCATGGTCCCCGTTCCTATCCATCAGATCCACGACAGGGCAGTAGCGAAGGATTCCTTCGCCGACCTTCATGGCACCAATCACCGCCATGACGAGGTATGAATCCCTCCATGGACGTTTGACAAGCTTTGCGGTTGCCCATGTGAGGGTGGTGAATCCAACTGTAATGCGAATCAGGGCATTGATGATCCCGATGTTTGATGTAACTTTCATGTGTAACTCCTCCTTGATAGAAAATTCACATAATTGTTGTAAACCTTTAATGCGTTAAAAGACAAAATATGTTAACATGAATGAAAGCCCTTTCTTTAGAAGGGATCCTTCATATTATCAGTAGTTGGCTGATAGGAAGGAGAATAGGTTTCACCTGTCAAATCAACCAATAGAAAGACCTTAAATAGGTTTTTTTCATATTTTGCGAAAACAGACAATACCATCCCACCAGAGGAGTGTTCGCCTTGGAACAGCGCTACAGATGGAAGAATAAACAACTGCGGGAACACGTTCAGGTTCTCGACGGAGAGAGATCTCCAACCATCCTTTTGAAAAATGCTACATATCTGCATTCAACGATGAAGAAATGGGTGCAGGGACACATCTGGGTGTACGAAGACCGTATCGTTTACACAGGAGATCGACTGCCTGAATCCATGGAGGGCTGTGAAGTCGTGGATTGCTCTTCACAATACCTCGTTCCCGGTTATATTGAACCGCATGTACATCCGTTTCAGCTTTATAATCCCCAAACTTTTTCCAAGTATGCATCCCAAACGGGTACAACGACATTTGTGAATGATAATCTCATGATGTTTTTGTTATTGGGAAGAAAGAAAGCGTTTTCTTTACTGGATGAGTTTCAGTCCCTTCCCTATTCGATGTACTGGTGGACCCGGTTTGATTCACAAACCGAGATGGTCGATGAAGACATCATCTTCTCGAACGGTGATGTGAAGTCGTGGCTGGAGCATGACAGGGTCGTACAGGGCGGCGAGCTGACCGCTTGGCCGAGGCTGCTCGAGGGTGATGACCTGATGCTTCACTGGATGCAGGAAGCCAAACGGATGGGCAAAATCGTCGAAGGCCATCTCCCGGGATCTTCCGATAAAACGATTGCGAAGCTCGGGCTGCTCGGAATTGACGGAGATCATGAATCGATGACAGGGGAAGACGTGTACAAGAGGCTCATCCAGGGACTCACAGTGACGCTTCGCCATTCATCAATCCGTCCCGACTTGCCTGAGCTCTTGGAGGGCCTTGAGAAAATGGGGATCGACCATTACGATTCCATCCTGCTCACGACGGACGGATCCACACCTGCTTTTCATGAAAAAGGTGTATTGAACGTATTGCTTCAAATGATCATAGACAAAGGGATATCACCGATCGAAGCGTATAATATGGCAAGTCATAATGCGGCCAGATACTATAATCTGACTCACCTGCACGGATTGATCGCGACTGGAAGGGTAGCGAATATCAACTTCCTCGACAGCAAAGAGAATCCAACGCCGGTTTCCGTCCTTTCAAAGGGACAGTGGGTTCTTCGGGACAGCGAGCCAGTGGAGCAAGATCACGAAATCCATTGGGAAAAGAATGGTTTCACACCCCTTTCGCTCGATTGGGATGTGACGTATGATGACCTTCAGTTCTCCATGCCATTCGGGATCGAGATGGTCAATGATGTCATCACCAAGCCGTATTCCATCAACATCAATCCCTCTCCTGATGAACTAGGGGAAGACCACGACCAATCGTTCCTGATGCTCCTTGACCGGAATGGGAAGTGGAGGATCAGTACGCTGTTGAAAGGCTTTGCCGACAGAGTGAAAGGATTCGCATCCTCGTACTCCAATACGGGTGACATCATCTTGATCGGGAAAAATAAATCCGACATGATTGCAGCATTCGATCGAATGAAGGAAATCGGCGGCGGAATCGTCCTGACAGAAGGCGGCGAAGTTCTTCACGAAATCCCTCTTCCCCTCGGCGGCCTGCTTTCGAAAAAAGACATGCCGGAACTGATCGAGGAAGAGAAGACAATGAAAGCATTGTTAGCAGAGAGGGGATACAAGTTTTCCGATCCGATTTATACACTGCTCTTCCTGCAATCGACCCACTTGCCTTATATCAGGATGACACAGAAGGGAATCTATGATGTAATGAAGAAAACGGTACTCTTTCCAACGATAATGCGTTAAAATATGAAAGTATAGGATATAGATTAAATAGGGGTGTTACGTTTCATGCTTAAAAAGCCACTTATTATTTTGTTAAGTGCACTGACCCTTGCAGCATGCAGCTCTGACCAGGATGAGGCAGGTAAAAAACCTGCGAAGGAAGAGAATGCAGCGCCCGTGGCTAATGAAAGTGTTGAGAACACAATGAAGTTTCAATCGCCTCTTACAGGTGAAGAAATGAAGGAAGAACCGACCAATCGTTCCGTAGCCGTGATGGTGAATAACCATCCGAAAGCAAGGCCCCAATCGGGTCTTTCTAAGGCGGACATCGTATATGAAGTACTCGCGGAAGGCGACATCACGAGGTTCCTTGCCATTTTTCAAAGCAAGCAGCCCGAGAAAATCGGTCCGGTCCGCAGCGCGAGGGATTATTATATCGACCTTGCCAAAGGATACGACAGCCTTTACATCGCACACGGCTACAGTCCGGAAGCGAAAGCCATGCTTACGAGCGGTGAAATAGACAATCTGAACGGCATCCAATACGACGGTAAGCTATTCAAGCGTGCGGAATTCAGGAAGGCTCCCCATAATTCATATATTTCTTTTGAAAATATCAAAAAAGGGGCAAAAATGAAAGATTACCCGATGGATACACCCCCTGAGTCATTACGCTTCCTATCAAAGGACGATAAAGTGAACGGGGAGACTGCAGGTTCCATCATGATTTCCTATTTCAATAACCCGCTGTTTGACGTCGTATACGAATATAATGAGGACGAAGGAAAATATGAACGCTATTCAAATGGTGAGCAGACGAAGGATTATGATACCGGAGATCCGGTCCTCCTTGAGAACATCCTGATCGCCGAAACACCTCATAAAGTCATCGACAGTGCCGGCAGACGGGATATCGACCTTCAATCGGGCGGAAACGCCTATCTCATGCAGGACGGTAAGCTCCGTGAAGTCCAGTGGAAGAATGTTGACGGAAGAATCCTGCCTTTCGAGAACGGGGAACCCTTACCGCTTCGAAAAGGTGCAACCTGGATCAATATCATACCGAGCTCTCCTGGACTAACAGGATCTGTCTCGTATCAACAATAGAGTGAAAAAGGAGACTACTTATGCAAATAAACAAACTAAGAGGAAAAGAACTGGACCAGCTATTCAAAGCCATCCTTTCTTTGCAGGACATGGAAGAATGCTATCGCTTCTTCGACGACCTATGCACAATCAATGAAATCCAATCCCTAGCACAGCGTCTCGAAGTGGCACGCATGCTTCAGGAAGGCAAGACCTATCACAAGATCGAAACAGAAACAGGCGCAAGCACAGCCACCATCTCCCGCGTCAAACGCTGCTTGAACTACGGCAACGATGCCTATCAGCTTGTCCTTGATCGTGTTCATGAAAAAACAGAAGAGAAATAATGAGAAAGCCGTTATCTTGAGAGATAGCGGTTTTTTCTTTTGGGGTTGGGTTGGGTATTGCCGTGGGGGTGTTTTCGTATGGGATCGGGGGGATGGTACGTTAATAGGGGGTGTTTTGGAATAGGGGAGATGTTTTCGCTTGTTGTTTGACTGCTTGATTAGACTTTTTGGGTGAAAATCGTTCGAATTTTGCTGATTCAGTGACTATTAGGATAGGTTTTGATTCAAGGGGGCAGGGACGAGGGTGCAGATTAGAGATTTATGCTCCAAATTTGAGGTTTATGCTCCTAATCGGGGATTTATGCTCCAAACTAGGAATTTATGCTCCTAATATCAGAAATATGCTCCAAATAAGAAATATATGCTCTTATAAGAATCATTCTAATCTAAAACTGCAAACAGGCCTCGCTCAATTCAACGAACAGAACCAAACTAGCACCCACCTTCCAAAATCCAACCCCCCATACCAATCCCCACCCTCAATCCAAATCGAAAAACCCCAACCAAACTAGTAACTTCTAGAAAACCCCTCCAATGAAAGACGAGGTAATGCGACACCCATCTTCACATGATATAATACGTTAGATGGATGTATGAATGGAGGAACGAATGAATGTATGATGTCCGAAAGTGGAGCCATGTCTTTAAATTGGATCCGAATAAACATATAGATGACGAAGAGTTGGAAGCCGTATGCGAATCGGGGACGGATGCGATCATCGTAGGGGGAACGGACGGTGTAACCCTTGAAAAGGTTCTTGATTTAATGGCGCGGATCCGACGCTATACAGTTCCTTGTATTCTGGAGGTTTCAAATTTGGAGTCGATCACACCCGGTTTTGATCTTTATTTTATTCCGATGGTGTTGAATAGCTCGAATACGGATTGGGTGACGGGGCTTCATCATCAGGCGGTCAAGGAATATGGCGAGATCATGAATTGGGATGAAATCCTCGTCGAAGGGTATTGTATATTGAATCCCGATTGCAAAGCGGCGAAGGTGACGGAAGCGAATGCGGACCTCACAAGTGAAGATGTGGCCGGATACGCGATGATGGCTGAGAAAATGTTCAACCTTCCGATCTTCTACCTGGAGTACAGCGGTACTTACGGGGATGTTGAAACAGTGAGGGAAGTGAAAGATTCTTTGGAGAACACGACCCTATTCTACGGAGGCGGCATCAAGACAGCTGAGCAGGCGAAAACAATGGCCGAAGTATCGGATGTGATTGTCGTTGGAAATAGTATATATGACGATTTAAAAGAAGCGTTAAAAACGGTAAAAGCAGTTAAAGGTTAATGTTGGAGGTTTGCCCCTCCTTAGGATATAATAGAGAATAAATACAGAACGTATGTTCGTTATGGTGGTGAGAGAGTTATGCAATTTTTGACTGATCGGTTATTGAATGGAATGAACCCGCAGCAGGCAGAGGCTGTGAAGGCAACAGAAGGTCCCTTGTTGATCATGGCAGGGGCAGGATCCGGAAAGACGAGGGTGCTGACGCATCGGATTGCGTATCTTATGGTGGAAAAAGGGGTGAACCCCTATAACATCCTGGCCATTACGTTTACGAATAAAGCGGCTCGGGAAATGAAGGATCGTATTCACAAGATCCTTGGGGGCGCGTCCGAGGATATCTGGATCTCGACGTTCCACAGCATGTGTGTGCGGATCTTGCGACGGGACATCGACCGGATCGGGATGAACCGTAATTTTACGATTTTGGATTCGACGGATCAGCAGTCCGTGATCAAATCCATTTTGAAAGATAAAAACATCGACCCGAAGAAGTTCGATGCCCGCTCGATCCTCGGGTCAATCAGCTCGGCGAAGAATGAACTGACCACTCCAGAAGAGTTCAGCAAAACGGCGGGTGGCTATTACGACCAAGTCGTATCCGATGTGTACACCGAGTATCAGAAACGTCTTCGCAAGAATCAGGCACTCGACTTCGATGACCTGATCATGACGACGATCCAGCTGTTCCAGCGTGTTCCAGAAGTGCTTGAATTTTATCAGCGCAAGTTCCAGTATATCCACGTCGATGAGTATCAGGATACGAACAGGGCGCAGTATATGCTCGTTAAATTGCTCGCTTCCCGTTTCCAGAATCTTTGCGTTGTAGGGGATTCCGACCAATCCATCTATCGTTGGCGTGGGGCGGATATTGCCAATATCCTTTCGTTTGAAAAAGATTACCCGCGTGCCAATGTCATTCTTCTTGAACAGAATTACCGTTCAACGAAGCGGATCCTGCAGGCGGCGAATGAAGTGATCCAGAAGAACTCAAACCGGAAGCCGAAGAACCTTTGGACAGAGAATCATGATGGTGAAAAGATCTCCTATTACAGGGCGGATTCGGAGCAAACAGAAGCTCAGTTCGTGACAGGCAAGATCAAGGAGATGGTCGAAAGTGGCAAGCGCAAGTACTCTGATTTTGCCATCCTTTACCGTACGAATGCCCAATCCCGTGTAATGGAGGAAGTTCTGCTCAAATCCAATATTGAATACAGCATCGTGGGCGGCATCAAGTTCTACGACAGGAAAGAAATCAAGGATATCCTTGCTTATCTTCGTTTGATTGCGAATCCCGATGATGACATCAGCCTTCAACGTGTCATCAATGTCCCGAAACGGGGCGTAGGTGCGACGTCAATCGATAAAATTGCCCGTTATGCCCAGGATCATGACATTTCCATGTTCGCTGCGCTCGGGGAAGCTGATTTTATCGGATTGAGCCCTAAGATCACCAAAGCCGTGATCGAATTCAAGGAAATGGTCAAGGGTTATACCAATATGCAGGAGTACGTATCGGTGACGGAACTCGTTGAGGAAATCCTCGATAAATCCGGCTACACGGATATGCTGAAAGCTGAAAAATCGATCGAGTCGCAGAGCAGACTGGAAAACTTGGACGAGTTCCTATCCGTTACGAAAAGCTTCGAGCAGTCAAATGATGACAAGAGCCTCGTGGCATTCTTGACGGATCTGGCCTTGGTCGCGGATATCGATAAGCTCGATGAAGACGATCAGCCAAAGGATTCTGTCATCCTGATGACCCTCCATGCTGCGAAAGGACTCGAATTCCCGGTTGTATTCCTGATGGGAATGGAGGAAGGCGTATTCCCTCACAGCCGTTCACTGATGGAAGAAGATGAAATGGAAGAAGAGCGCCGCCTTGCTTATGTCGGGATCACGCGTGCAGAAGAAGAGCTTTATATGACAAATGCACAGATGAGGACCCTTTTCGGACAAACCAAGATGAATCCTGTGTCCAGGTTCATCAGTGAAATCCCTGCAGACCTGCTGGATGATGTCATGGCCGAAAGCAAGAGCAAGAGTCCTTTCTCCACGCCATTCGGCAGATCTTCAGGGGGCGCTCCTTCAAGGCCAGCTCCAAGGAAACCTGTAACCCGTCCGGTCGTTCAAAAGACCACCGGCGGAGAATCGGTATCCTGGCAGGTGGGAGACAAAGCGTCCCATAAAAAGTGGGGAACGGGAACCGTTGTGAGTGTGAAGGGATCCGGGGACAGCGTCGAGCTCGACATCGCATTCCCGAGCCCGACAGGAATCAAGCGATTGCTCGCAAAGTTCGCTCCAATCGAAAAAGCCTGATCAACATGTAGTGGGAGTGAATCATGACATTCACTCCCATGATGTTTATTTTAAGAAATGTTCTCTCACACTAGATGGTGGGAGGGGGCTTCAATTTAAACAAACGTTTGATTAAAGCGAAAAATGCTTGTGCCACCTCACTCTGGAAATTAAACAGTTGTTACATAATGTGAATGAAGATAAGCAGGAAAGGGTTGTTACAATGGATCAACAATCGGCTGAAAAACGTGTAAGGGAATTACATGAACGTTTGAATCAATATAACTATGAGTATCATGTCCTGGATAAGCCCTCGGTGCCAGACTCGGAGTATGATCAGCTGTTAAGGGAACTGATTGACCTGGAAGATCAGTATCCGGAACTCAGGACAGCGGATTCGCCGTCCCAAAGAGTCGGGGGGACGGTCCTTGATGCATTTGAGAAAGTGGAGCATCGCAGTCAGATGCTGAGCCTCGGGAATGCCTTCAACGAAGAAGATCTCCGTGATTTTGATCGCCGCGTGCGCCAGGCCGTCGGGGATGATTTCTCTTACGTATGTGAATTGAAGATTGATGGTTTGGCAGTGTCCCTCCGCTATGAGGATGGCGTTTTCGTTCAGGGAGCGACCCGCGGAGATGGTTCCATCGGTGAGGATATCACCTCGAATCTCAAGACGATCCGTTCCATCCCACTGAAGATCAAAGAGCCTCTTTCATTCGAAGTACGCGGTGAAGCCTTCATGCCGAAACGTTCATTTGAAAGCTTGAATAAAGCAAAAGAGGAAAATGGCGAGGAGCCGTTCGCGAACCCGCGTAACGCGGCGGCGGGGTCATTACGCCAACTCGATCCTAAGATTGCTGCCTCAAGGAATCTGGACATCTTCCTTTACGCACTTGCGGACATCGGCGACACAGGGATTGAGTCCCATAGCGAAGGTCTGGACCAATTGGACCAACTTGGCTTCAAGACGAATCCTGAGCGCAAGAGATGTGCTACGATAGAAGAAGTATTGGACTATGTGGAGGGCTGGTCGGAACGACGTCCGGACCTTGCCTATGATATTGACGGTATCGTCATCAAAGTGGATTCCCTGGAACAGCAGCAATCCCTTGGCACAACGGCCAAGAGCCCACGCTGGGCCATTGCATATAAGTTCCCCGCTGAGGAAGTGGTCACAATCCTGAAGGAAATCGAACTTAGTGTCGGACGGACGGGCGTCGTGACACCTACCGCGATCCTTGAACCCGTAAGAGTTGCAGGGACGACGGTTCAGCGTGCATCGCTCCATAACGAAGACCTTATCAGGGAAAAGGATATTAAAATCGGGGATCATGTGGTCATCAAGAAAGCCGGTGACATCATCCCTGAAGTCGTAAACGTACTGGAAGAGAAGCGAACCGGCGAAGAGCAGGAATTCAGCATGCCGACACACTGCCCGGAATGTGAAAGCGAGCTTGTAAGGCTCGAAGGGGAAGTGGCGCTACGCTGTATAAATCCTAAATGTCCGGCTCAGATCCGCGAAGGACTCATCCATTTTGTCTCAAGGAATGCGATGAACATCGACGGCCTTGGGGAAAAGGTCATCAGTCAGCTGTTCAGGGAAGAGCTGATCGAGGATGTAGCGGATCTATATAAACTGGAACGTGAACAACTTCTTCAGCTCGAACGGATGGGGGAGAAGTCGGTAGACAACCTTCTCCAGGCGATAGAAGCTTCCAAAAAGAATTCCCTTGAAAAGTTACTCTTCGGGCTCGGGATTCGTCATGTTGGTGCAAAAGCGGCCAAGACACTGTCCCAGGAATTCATGACCATGGACAGATTGATGGAAGTGTCGAAGGATGAGCTCACGAATATCAACGAAATCGGTGATAAAATGGCCGATGCCATTGTCGCCTATTTTGAGAACGATGAAGTGAAAGAACTGGTCGGGGAACTGAAAGATGCCGGAGTGAACATGGAGTATAAGGGCCCTAAACCTGTGGCTGCAGCGGAGTCTGATTCCTATTTTGCAGGAAAGACCATTGTGCTGACAGGGAAGATCGAAAAACTGAGCCGGAACGAAGCGAAAGAGAAGATCGAGATGCTTGGTGGTAAAGTGACAGGAAGTGTGAGTAAGAAGACGGACCTTGTCATTGCCGGTGAAGATGCTGGATCGAAGCTTACGAAAGCCCAGGAATTAGAGATAGAAGTATGGGACGAGGACAAGCTGTTGGAAGAACTTAACCGATAAGAGGTGTGACAGGAATGAAAAAAAGGATATCGGCGGTAATGGCAGCCATGTTGGTACTTGGCGGCTGTGCGCCGACGTTTGAAAAGCAGGATCAAGTGGTCCAGGAAAATCAGGATAGCGAATCGAAAAAGGCCATCATTCCTAACTTTCAAATTTCAAACGACTATTATAAGACCATCCTTCCTTATGAAACGAGTAATACGAGGGGAATCGTCGTAAATGACCTTGGATCGAGATATGATATCAATGAAATAGAAGATGGATTGCTCCAAGTGGCGCAAAAGCAGTTTTCAACGGATAAGTATTTCTTTAAAGAAGGCCAATTCCTAAACAAGAAAACGGTTGATAGCTGGCTCCAAAGGAAATACACGACCGATCAACTTGCGGAAAAAAACATGAAGGAAAGCGATAACCTTGGGTTGAACCCGGTCCAAAACGAAGCCGGGAATGCTCCCATCTACTTGGCACACATCGTTGAACATAATTATCTGATGAAAAAAGATGACGATAATAAAGTTCAGCTTGGTGGTGTCGTCATCGCCCTTTCGTTGAATTCCGTCAATTATGAAACCAATCTTTCAAATGGGACGAGAGTCATTAAGCCAATCAGTAATGATGTGCTGAAGACCCAGGGAGCAAAGATGGCCGAAGAGATATTGAAGAGGATGCGTCAAAAAGACGACCTCAAAAATGTCCCGATCATGATGGCACTATATAAGCAAGCTCCAAAGCAGGAAGTGGTCCCGGGGCAATTCTTTGCGTATACGACCGTGAACGGGGGTTCTGAGACCATCCAAGACTGGAAAGGGGTCGATGAGAAACATTACATCTTCCCGTCTCCGGATGCTGCCGAGGATCACCCTAATGACAATAAAGTCTTCCAGGATCTGAAAAAGGAAATTGAAGACTACTTCCCGGTGTTCACCGGGGTAACGGGTGAAGCCCTATATCAGGATCAAAAGCTTTCCGACCTGAAACTTGAAGTGGCCCTTACGTTCAACGGGAAAACCGAAACCATCGGATTTGCCCAGTACCTCTCCAACCTGATTGGAAATAGTACGCCTGAAAGCTGGAATGTGGAACTTCTCATCAAGTCTTCATACGGCCCCGAGGCGCTGGTCGTGAAGAAAAAAGGAAGTAAGGAAACGTATCTTCATATCTATGAGTGATTGTTTTAATTTGAAAAACCGGCCGGGTGGTGGCCGGTTTTTTTGTTTGGGGGATTGTGAGAGGGTTGTTTCGAAACATGATCATTTATTGAATATTTTGGTAAAATACGCATAAAACGAAATTTTCGCGCGCAAAATGAAAAATCCGCGCACAAATGAAAATAATCGCGCACAAATTGAAATGTTGGCTCACAGGACCTGTAATTAGACTCACTAGCGGCCTTCAATCCATGTTTAAATCGGCATTTTTGGCTAGAGTGATTCGAGTTCTCCTAAAAGTGGCCATTCAAAATAGTGATTTATCCGATCTTAGCAGTCCATCTAGTTTTGCACCCAGCCTGGCACCTTCAACACGAACTCAATCCATGCTTCATCCCTAACTTCTATCCCAATTCCTCCGCAATTCCACTCCAAAACCCGATCTTATCCCCAGCCCCAACCACTCCTTTCCACGCATCAAGCCGCCAAACACCCGCCAACCCTGTCCACCATCACGCTCTCCGTCACGGATCCACCACCGCCCCCAATCCATTTCCACGCAACCCTAATCACCACCAACTCCCAACTCCAAAAGAACCCGCCAACAACCACCTCAAAAAAATTCACCTTGCAAATACATATCAATAAGCCAAATGGTTCAAACTAAAAGAGCTAACGTTAGCTTATTGGCAGAAGTGACAAATTTTTGTCACAAATCAATTTAATTTTATAAATTTTTATGAATGAATATAGCTATTTAAGCGCTTTCATAAAAATATATGCAAAAATAGTGAATAAAAATGCATATGGGACTATGTGTTCAGAATTTTCAGTATGTGTTTTTCTCCAATGTATGATAGCATTAATAACGTTGTGAACTTGTTACGGAAACATTGCTTCGCAGAAAAAACTTTTTCAAACTTTTATGAGTGAATAAGTTTACAACCTGTATGCATAGGGTAAAGGACTGTTGGACTTCTATTCCGTAAGGTCTTTTAGCATATGTCGAAAGTCGGATTAAGCACCTGACGAACATGTATACAAAATTTATTGAAAGGGGAATGCTGACACAACAATGGATATAGCTACTTTAATCACGTTTATTGTTTATTTAGTTGGTATGCTTGCAATCGGTATTATTTCTTACAAATTAACAAGTAACTTATCGGATTACGTTCTTGGAGGACGTAGTTTAGGACCGGGGGTAGCAGCGTTAAGTGCTGGTGCATCCGATATGAGTTCATGGTTATTGCTTGGACTTCCTGGTCTCGCTTATGCAATTGGTTTAGGTTCAATCTGGTTAAGTATTGGGTTGGTTATTGGTGCTTATTTAAACTGGAGATTTGTTGCTTCAAGACTACGTGCTTACACGGAAGTTGCAGACGATTCAATCACGGTTCCTGATTTCTTCGAAAATCGTTTCAAAGATGGATCTCGTCTTCTTCGTGTAATTTCAGCAGTGATCATCCTTGTATTCTTTACCTTCTATACATCGTCTGGTCTTGTCGGCGGAGCGCTATTATTCCAAGAAACGTTTGGGATGTCTTATACTTCGGCATTGTGGATCGGTGCCATCGTCATCATCTCTTACACATTCCTTGGAGGATTCTTGGCGGTAAGTTGGACTGACTTCGTTCAAGGGATTCTGATGTTCCTTGCATTGATCGTCACTCCGATTGTTGCGATTTCAGAGCTTGGCGGTTGGAATGCGACAGTGGATGCTGTACGTTCAGTCGATCCTGCAAACCTTGATACAATGAATACGATGACGGTAATGGGTGTCATCTCATTACTTGCATGGGGACTTGGTTATTTCGGTCAGCCTCATATCATCACACGCTTTATGGCCTTACGTACGACAAAGGATGTCCCTAAAGCGCGCTGGATCGGTATGAGCTGGATGACGGTCTCCATGATTGGAGCAGTTGTCACTGGTTTTGCCGGTATCGCTTACTTTGCTGACGCACCTTTAATCACAGGTGATGTCGATAACTCAGAGAAAGTGTTCATCTTCTTTACAGATGTACTCTTTAACCCTTGGGTATCCGGTATCCTGTTAGCGGCGATCCTGTCTGCAATCATGAGTACGATCGACTCCCAGCTTCTTGTATCATCAAGTGCGTTGGCGGAGGATTTCTATAAATCCATCATCCGTAAGAATGCATCTGATAAAGAGCTAGTGTGGGTAGGACGTATCGGGGTTCTCCTGATTGCGTTCATCGCCATCCTTCTTGCGATTCAAGGTAACCCTGCCAATGGCGGCGGAACGAAAATCCTTGATCTTGTAAGTTATGCATGGGGTGGATTCGGTGCCGCGTTCGGACCAATCATCCTTCTTTCCCTATACTGGAAAGGCATGACACGCAATGGTGCGCTTGCTGGTATGATCACAGGTGCTGTTACAGTCGTTGTGTGGAAGCAGCTTACAGTGGCAGAAATTATCCCGTTCTCTCTATATGAGATCGTTCCAGGATTCTTCCTTGCCATGCTTGCAATTGTGATCTTCAGTAAGGTTGGACCACAACCAAGCGAAGAGATCAAAGCTGAATTCGATGAAGCTGTAGCGAAGGATATTGTAAAATAATCTGATATTCACTAGACCCGTCAACATCGGTAAAACACCGGTGTTGGCGGGTTTTTTGTTTCACAAAAACTCGAATGCCGCTATTGCGAAATTTGTCGAAGGAAAAAATATGAAAAAGGGTTCCATCTCCGTTTTCTCTGTTATATAATACAAACATGATATAAATACTGTATTATAACAAATTGGGTTGTTTAATACACAAAGGAGGATGCGATGGAATCTCCATTGGAAGCTTGAAACCAGTGATATCAGCTAATTTATAACCCCGGATTACCCATCTTCTATAGTAACGAGGGCAGGGTGAAATCCGTATACGCTAACCAGAACTGTACCAATACAGGTACGACTGGGGTATAACCAGCAACGCATCTTAACAGACATTTCTAACTTACTCAAATCACTCATCGTAGAAACAACTCAACGAATTCCTCATCTTTGCAGACCCACCACCATTGGACGGAAAGTCAACCTGTCTTCATACACCAACGCATACTTAGAATTTTTTTTAAAAAATATACAGGGGATACCCTGAACTTATAAAAAGGGAGAGAAATCATTATGACAAATAAGAACGAGCGTATCAGTCAATTACAGGAAAGCTGGGAACTGGATGAACGATGGCAGGGGATCACAAGACCTTATTCCGCAGAGGATGTCATCCGTCTAAGAGGATCCATTGATATTGAACACACGCTTGCAAAACGCGGATCGGAAAAGCTTTGGAACCTCTTGCATGAAGAAGACTATATCAATGCACTTGGCGCATTGACAGGGAATCAAGCGGTCCAGCAGGTAAGGGCAGGGCTTAAGGCAATCTACTTGAGCGGCTGGCAGGTGGCGGCGGATGCGAATCTGTCAGGTCATATGTATCCAGATCAAAGTTTATATCCGGCAAACTCGGTGCCTTCTGTCGTCAAGCGTATCAATCAGGCGCTTCAGCGTGCCGACCAGGTCCACTACGTGGAGGATGACGAATCAATCGATTGGTTTGTGCCGATCGTGGCGGATGCGGAAGCAGGTTTCGGTGGACAGTTGAACGTATTCGAATTGATGAAAGGGATGATTGAAGCGGGCGCTTCTGCGGTTCACTTCGAGGATCAGCTTTCCTCAGAGAAGAAATGCGGACACTTGGGAGGCAAAGTGCTCCTTCCTACTCAAACGTCTGTTAAAAACTTGATTTCAGCACGTCTTGCAGCGGATGTAATGGGTGTGAAGACATTGATCGTTGCGCGTACAGATGCCAATGCAGCCGATTTGATCACGAGCGATGTGGATCCGTATGATGCGCCGTTCATTACTGGGGACCGTACGCCTGAAGGGTTCTTCCGGACGAAAGCAGGCCTTGACCAGGCGATTGCAAGGGGACTCGCTTATGCTCCGTACGCTGACCTTGTTTGGTGCGAAACATCTGAACCGAACCTGGAGGAAGCACGTCAGTTCGCAGAAGCGATCCATAAAGAGCATCCTGGAAAGCTATTGGCTTATAACTGTTCACCGTCCTTCAACTGGAAGAAGAAGCTGGATGACGAAACGATCGCCAAGTTCCAAGTTGAATTGGGTAAGATGGGGTATAAGTTCCAGTTCGTTACGCTCGCTGGCTTCCACGCGCTCAATCACAGCATGTTCGAGCTTGCAAGGGGATATAAAGATCGCGGCATGGCTGCTTATTCTGAGCTTCAGGAGGCGGAATTCGCTAGCGAAGTCCACGGCTATTCAGCGACAAGGCATCAGCGTGAAGTCGGAACAGGCTACTTTGACGAAGTATCGATGGTCATCTCCGGAGGTACATCGTCCACAACCGCTTTAAAAGGATCTACCGAAGCAGAGCAATTCTAAAAAAATAACAATGAAAGATTCAACGTACGTCCCTCACTGCTTTAAAGCGGTGAGGGACGTACGTTTGTTTTAGGGTGAAAGTAGGAAAACTATAAATTTATAAATATACTATTGATTTTATTTTTATGCAGTCATATAATTAGACCTAATTTAAAACAATTGAGGCGGTGAGTATGTAATGGAAGTAGGAATTGTAGGTTCTACAGGGTATGGAGGTGTAGAACTGAACAGGATCCTGTCGAATCATCCGGGTATCGAGAAATGCATTCTTTATTCGTCATCGTTGGATGGAGATGACTATACAGAACAATATCCCCATCTGATTGATTTAACGAATGAATCTGTTCGGAGCATCCAGTTTGATGAGATGAAACAGCTTGATGTTGTTTTCCTTGCGGTGCCTGCAGGCATCTCGAAGAACCTGACCCCGAAGCTTCTGGGAGGGAAGGCGAAGATCATTGATCTTTCCGGTGATTTGCGTTTGCAAGGGCCAGAAGAATATGAGCAATGGTACAAGGCGGAAGCGGCGGACGTTTCCATCTTGGGAGAGGCTGTTTATGGCCTGACGGAGTGCAACAGGGAAGCGATAAAAGGCGCGGACCTCATTGCCAATCCAGGCTGCTTTCCAACAGCAACTTTATTGGCACTTGCACCGGTCATGCAGGGGCATTTGATCCGTCCGGGTTCCGTTATCGTCGACGCCAAGACGGGGCTTTCAGGCGCAGGGCGAAAACCATCCCTTTCAAGCCACTATTCAGAGACGCAGGAGAATTTAAGAATATACAAGGTCCATGAACATCAACATACGCCGGAGATCGAACAGCAGCTGAACTGCTGGGCACACGAGCCGGCACCGATCACCTTTACGACGCATCTGATCCCGATGACCCGGGGGATCATGACGACGATTTATGCGGATCTCCTCGAAGAACGGACAACGGAGGAAATTCATGAAGAATACTTAAGGTACTATCATGAGAGCCCTTTTGTACGTCTACGTCCGATCGGTCAGTACCCCAGTACGAAAGAAGTGTGGGGAAGTAACTTCTGCGATATCGGAATGAAAGTGGATCAGCGGACCGGAAAGCTGACGATTGTATCCGTCATCGATAATTTGATGAAGGGAGCGGCCGGCCAGGCGGTGCAGAATATGAATATCATGTTCGGTTTAGAGGAAACAACCGGGCTTCAATATTATCCGATCTATCCATAAAAGGAGGAGAGAGAAGTGAGTGTCATTGAGAAAAAGACGGTCCTGAAGGTTGATGGGGGAGGCATTTTATCTCCTGCCGGCTTTAAGGCAGGCGGTCTTCATATCGGTTTACGCTACGAGAAGAAGGATTTTGGCGTGGTTTACAGTGAAACACCAGCCCAAAGTGCTGCGGTTTACACGAAGAGTCACTTTCAGGCGGCCCCCCTCAAGGTGACGCAGGAAAGCATCGGTGCAGGGGGCATCCTCCAGGCGATTGTGGTCAACTCCGCGATTGCCAATGCCTGTACGGGTGAACAGGGGCTGAAAGATGCCTATGAAACAAGGAAGATGATCGCGGATCGGTTCCGGCTCCCTGAAGCGTACGTGGCCGTTGCCTCAACCGGGGTAATCGGTGAGTGTCTCCAAATGGATAAGATGAAGAAAGGGTGCAGTGAGATATCGGTTCACGGTGATTATAACAGTGCGAAGTCCTTTCAACAGGCGATCCTGACAACGGACACAGTCGAAAAGTCAAGCTGTGTGGAAGTGATGATCGACGGTAGGACCGTCACCATCGGCGGGGCTGCCAAGGGATCCGGCATGATCCATCCGAATATGGGGACGATGCTCGGTTTTATCACGACCGATGCCGCCATTTCATCACCGGTCCTGCAAAGCGCGCTGAAAACTGCAATCAATACTTCTTTCAACCAAATCACCGTGGACGGTGAAACGTCAACGAATGACATGGTGATCGTGATGGCGAACGGAAAGGCGGGGAATAAACCGTTAAATGAGAACCATCCTGACTGGGGGCATTTTCAAGAGGCGTTGTCCCTGTTATGCGAGGACTTGGCAAAGCAAATCGCCCGTGACGGGGAAGGGGCGACGAAGCTCGTTGAAGTGGAGGTCGAAGGAGCCCATTCAACGGCTGCCGCGATGGTCATCGCGAAGAAGATCGTGGGATCGAGCCTGGTGAAAACAGCGATATACGGAGCAGATCCGAATTGGGGCAGGATCGTCGGGGCGATGGGCCACAGCGAGGTACCCCTAAGTCCTTTGACCTGTGACATTTACATCGGCGAGGAATGTGTCTTCTCGAACGGGACACCGCAATTATTCAATGAAAAAAGCGTAAGTGACTATATGAAAAAAGAAGAGCATGTGGTGATCAAGGTCTCCTTACAGGACGGTACCGGGGAAGGAAGAGCATGGGGGTGCGATTTAACGTATGATTATGTCAAAATCAATGCCAGCTACCGAACGTGATGTGCTTGTCATCAAGCTCGGAGGGAGTATCGTATATCGGTTGTCAGAGGAGTTCCTGAGTAGTTTGGTCAGCATGAAGGAGAAATATGAAGTGATCGTCGTTCACGGCGGGGGGCCTGAAATGACGAACACGCTCAAGAGGCTGGATATCGAAACAGTGTTCATCGATGGACAGCGGAAGACGACCATGCCCGTCCTCGAGGTAGCGGAAATGATCCTGAAAGGGAAAGTGAATAGTTATCTGACGAATCAGCTGAATCATCACGGGGTGAAAGCAGTCGGGTTGTGCGGTTATGATGCAGGCTTGTTGAAAGCATCCTTGATCGATGAGAAAAATCTCGGGCTTGTCGGGGAAATCAATGAAGTGAACACTCCGTTTCTCATCGGGCTGATTTCAAGTGGCTACCTGCCTGTCATCGCTCCGCTTTCGTGTACGGCTGAAGGCGACAGAGTAAATGTCAACGCAGATCTCGCTGCTGCGGCGATCGCGAGGGAAATGAAGGCAGAAAAACTTCTTTACGTGACCGATGTTCCAGGCATTTTACATGAAGGAAAAGTGGTTCAGGAAACCGATACGGAACAGATCGGGGACTGGATCGATTCAGGTGTGATAAGCGGGGGGATGATCCCGAAGGTCAAATCTGCTCTTTCCGTGTTGGCTGCGGGCATGAAAGAAGTGATGATCGTCGGGGGACAGCAGGAGATCTTCCAAGACGGGAAGTTCATCGGGACGAAAATGACGAATAAAGGAGAGGTGGCAACAACATGAGTTATCTATTCCCCACGTATAATCGATTGGATATCGAACTTGTTAAGGGCGAAGGGACCAAAGTGACGGATGCTGAAGGAAACACCTATCTTGATTTCATTGCAGGGATTGCCGTTTGCAACCTCGGTCATTCCCCGGCGGTCGTCAAGCAGGCCATCGCGGATCAGATGGATCAAATCTGGCATGTGTCGAATCTCTTTAAGATCCCTCAACAGGAAGAAGCAGCTGCTTTGCTAGCTGACATGAGCGGATTGGACGCCGTTTTCTTCTGTAATAGCGGAGCGGAGGCGAATGAAGCCGCAATAAAGCTTGCCAAGAAGCATAGTGGTAAAACCAAAATCATAACGTTCAAGCAATCTTTCCATGGACGCACGTTTGCAACGATGAGCGCAACGGGTCAGGAGAAGATCCACAGTGGTTTCGGTCCGCTGGCACCCCAGTTTGAATATCTGCCTTTTAATGATGTCGAAGCTCTTAGTGAATTGCAGGGAGATGATATTGCCGGGATCATGGTAGAGGTGATCCAGGGAGAAGGCGGTGTGAATATCGGGACGGAAGCCTTTCTGAAGGAAATCGAGAAGAAGTGCAAGGAACTTGATGCCCTGTTGATCATAGATGAAGTGCAAACCGGGATCGGCAGGACGGGGAAGCCGTTTGCCTTTCAGCATTACGACCTGAAACCGGATATCGTCACGTCAGCCAAAGGCCTCGGAAGTGGGTTCCCGGTCGGGGCAATGATGGGAGGGAAGGACCTCATTCAGAGCTTCTCGCCTGGTACCCACGGATCCACGTTCGGAGGGAATCCCCTGGCGATGGCAGCAGTGAAGGCAACACTCGATGCCATTTTCGATGAATCATTCTTGAATGAAGTGGCAAGCAAATCAGCCGCCTTCATCCAGCTTTTGAAAGAAAAAGTGGAGCCCCTGCCGATCGTCAAAGTAGTAAAGGGAACAGGCTTCATGATCGGGATCGAGCTGGAGTGCGAAGCGAAGGAATGTATTGAAAGTCTGAGAGGGAGCGGGCTCTTGACGTTACCAGCTGGGCCCGATGTCATTCGCCTTCTACCGCCTTTGACTGTTACAGGGGAAGAGCTTCAGGAAGCAGTTTCCATCATTGAAGGGGTCCTGCAATCACAAACGGCGGGGACAGCGTACTGATTTTTTTTACACTTACATGAATAAAAATAAAATTAAACTTATAAAAATTCAACCAGAGGAGGGGTTAGTCATGAACGGTTACTTGAGTTTAGAAAACGGAATGAATTTCGAAGGGGAATTATTCCGATACAGCGAAGAGCCCGTGATCGGAGAGATTGTTTTTTTTACAGGAATGACGGGTTATCAGGAGGTTCTCACTGATCCTTCCTATAAAGATCAAATTGTCGTTTTCACCTATCCGTTAATCGGCCAATACGGGATCAATGAGAATGATTCGGAAAGTGGCGTGCCGCAGGTGAAGGGAGTGGTCATGCTTCACTGTCCCGATGTTTATTCCCACTATCAAGCGACGTCCTCGCTTCAAGAATATCTGACAAAATGGGAGATTCCTTACATGACGGGGGTGGACACCCGTCAGGTGGTGAAGACGATCAGGGAACTCGGAAGCCAGAATGCCTGCATGAACGGGACACAGGTAATCCCGCAATCACACAAGCCGGGTGGACAGATCAAAAAAGTGGCATCTGAAGAATTGGTCAGCTATGGAACAGGCAAGACCCACGTGGCACTCCTTGATTTCGGAGTGAAGAAATCGATCCTCACAAGCCTTGTGAAAATGGATTGCACCGTAACGGTTGTCCCATTTGACCGCCTCGGCGAGCTTCCATCACTGAATGCCGATGCGATGGTGATTTCAAACGGTCCTGGAGACCCGAAGGAAATGGCCCACATACTGCCGATCCTGAAGGAGCACATCCTGAACCTGCCGACTCTCGGAATCTGTCTTGGACATCAACTGATTGCGCTTGCTCTCGGAGGGGATACGCGTAAACTCCTCTTCGGTCACCGTGGAGCGAATCATCCGGTCATCGACCATGGAACGGGTGGAGTGTACCTGACCTCTCAAAATCATAACTATGTCGTAGAAGATGATAGCTTGCAGGGAACGGACTTGAAGCCCCGCTTCTACAACGTGAACGACGGCTCTGTCGAAGGGCTGCAGCATGAGACGAAACCGATCCTATCGGTACAATTCCATCCGGAAGCGCGACCGGGTCCCGAAGATGCATCGTACATCTTTGAAGAATTCTATCAATCCATCAAACAACCAGGGAGAGAGAAGATTTATGCCTAAAGATTCTAGTATACAGAAAATCCTAGTCATCGGGTCGGGTCCGATCATTATCGGGCAGGCAGCAGAATTTGATTACTCAGGTACGCAAGGCTGTCTTGCCCTTAAGGAAGAAGGATACGAAGTCGTACTTGTGAACCATAATCCGGCGACCATCATGACCGACACCGAAAATGCCGACAAAGTCTACTGTGAGCCGCTTACCGTCAAAACCGTCACAAGCACCATTGAAAAGGAGAAGCCAGATGGACTGGTTGCGAATCTTGGTGGACAGACGGCCCTTAATCTGGCCGTGGAACTGCATGAAAAAGGGGTGCTCGATCAATTCGGAGTGAAGCTGCTCGGTACGTCGGTGGAGTCGATCCAGAAGGGGGAGGACCGTGAGAAATTCCGCTCGCTGATGAACGAGCTCGGGCATCCGGTCGCAGAAAGTGAGATTGTGGAGGATGTGGCAGGTGCACTGCGATTCGCTGAAAGGATCTCGCTTCCGATCATCGTGCGCCCCGCCTATACATTGGGGGGCCGTGGCGGAGGGATCGCCTCAACAAAAGAAGAGTACGTCAAGCTTGTCCAAACAGGACTGAAAGCAAGCCCGATCAATCAGATCCTTGTGGAGAAGAGCATTGCCGGCTTCAAGGAAATCGAGTATGAAGTGATGAGAGATTCGAAAGGAAATTGTATATCGGTGTGCAACATGGAAAACTTCGATCCAGTCGGTGTCCATACAGGTGACTCCATCGTCGTCGCACCTTCGCAGACATTGAGGGATCAGGAGTTCCATATGCTCCGGACCGCGGCGTTCGATATCATCAATGCGCTCGAGGTCGTGGGAGGGTGCAATATACAGTTTGCTTTAGACCCTAGCAGCAATCAATACTACGTCATTGAAGTCAATCCGCGTGTCAGCCGTTCATCGGCACTTGCTTCGAAGGCGACAGGATACCCGATTGCAAAGATCGCCGTCAAGCTTGCCGTCGGCTTCACGTTGAATGAGCTCATCAATCCGTTGACGAGGACGACCTACGCAAGCTTTGAACCAGCCCTTGATTATGTGGTCGTGAAGTTCCCGCGCTGGCCGTTCGATAAGTTCCCGGAAGGAAACCGCCTCCTTGGGACAAAGATGAAAGCGACCGGGGAAGTGATGGCGATCGAACGTACGATGGAAGCTGCTTTTCATAAAGCGGTCCAATCCCTTGATATCGGTTTGGAAGGTCTTTCCCTTAAGGAGGGGCTCGTGTCATTGCCGGATGAAGGGCTCCTTGAGGCAATCGAAAAACCGACCGACGTACGCTTCTTTCAGCTTGTGGAGTTGATGAGACGTGGGCATAGCACCGAAGAGCTTCATGCCGCAACCGGGATCGACCATCTGTTTCTGTCGGTCCTTGAAAACCTTGTTGGGATGGAGAAGAAGCTACAGCTTGACCCATTGGATGCTGAACGACTGGTGCTGGCCAAGAAATATCGATTTGAAGACCATGAAATTGCGAAACTTTCTGGTGTTGAACTAAGCGAGGTCATAGCAATGAAGCATGAGCAAGGCATCAAGCCGAGCTTCAAAATGGTCGACACATGCGCCGGCGAATTCGAGGCGATCACCAATTATGCTTACTCCACCTACTATGGTGAAAATGAAATCGAGCCATTGGCCGGCGGAAAGAAGGCACTCATCATCGGTTCGGGACCGATCAGGATCGGTCAGGGGGTGGAGTTCGACTATAGTGCCGTCAAGGCCAATCAACGACTTCAGGAACACGGATACAAAACGATCATCGTCAACAACAATCCAGAAACGGTCAGCACGGACTATGAAACGGCCGATCGCTTGTATTTCGAGCCGATCACGGAGGAAAGTGTCATAGCAATCATCGAGCATGAAGGCATTGATACCGTCCTCGTTCAATTCGGGGGGCAAACCGCCTTGAATCTTGCCCCGCTTTTGGAAAAAAGAGGGGTCCATCTGATGGGCATCACCTCGGATATCATCGATAGCGTCGAAGACCGTGACCGCTTCTATCAATTGCTGGATACACTCGAGATCCCGCGGGTCAAAGGGGATATCTGCCATAGTAAAACCGAAGCCCTTCATGCCGCTCTCGACCTCGAATTCCCGATTCTATGCCGACCGTCTTATGTCATCGGCGGAAAAGGGATGGTGAAGCTAGATTCCCCTCCTGAACTTCATAAATGGCTGCAGGAAGCAGACGAAGACTATTTTCCAGTCCTGGTCGATGAATTCAAGATTGGCATGGAAGCCGAGATCGATTTGGTCGCGGACGGGGAAACCGCCTATATCCCGGGAATCATGGAGCATGTCGAGCGCGCGGGTGTCCATTCGGGTGACAGCATGTCCGTTTTCCCTTCCCCAACTCTATCAAAAGAGGTCAAGGAAAAGATTGAAGCTTATGCGGGTAAAGTGGTGGCCGCCCTGGACTATAAAGGAATCATGAATATTCAGTTCCTGCTGCAGGGGGACGACGTATATATGTTGGAAATCAATCCGCGTGCAAGCCGCACCGTCCCGATCATCAGCAAGGTCATCGGCTTCTCGTTGATTGATATGGCGACGGACCTTTTATGTGACGGGAACCTGAAGGTGAGTTCGTTCCGTGCACCACTTGGTAGCGAGCTGGAGGTTGTCGCGGTGAAATACCCGGTATTCTCGTCCCACGCCCTTACAGAGCTTGATCAGACGCTTGGTGCGAATATGAAGTCGACTGGAGAAGGGATGTGCCTTGGACGGACGGTGGAGGAGGCGATGCATAAAGTATTTGAGCCTTTGCATGACCACATCGCATCAGGAGGCACGATGTTCATGGAGGGAAACCTTGATGGGCTGAAGGGCCAACAAGCGTCACAAGGCACCGGTTTCGATGAGTGGGTGGATTCAACGCAAGCCGCTCTTTATTTTAACAATGTGGATAATGAGGAAATGAAGAAGAAACGTATTCAGGCGTTGGAAGCGGGCGTGACCGTCATCACGGAAAGAGAAACACTTCTGGCTTTTATCAGAAGCATGAAAGTTACCGATATCGAACCGATTCCACTGGCAAAAACCAAAACGATGCAAGGAGTGAAATGATGATGACGAAATCAAATGCTGTCCTGTCACCATTCAAGAAGATTTCCCTGAAGGGGAGGGACCTACTGACTTGGCTGGATTATACAACGGAAGAGGTGCATGAACTTCTTTCGCTTAGTGAACATCTGAAGAAGAACCCGGTTTCCAAGAAACTCGAAGGAAAGACGCTAGGGATGATCTTCGAAAAGTCATCAACAAGGACCCGTGTCTCCTTTGAAGCGGGCATGCTTCAGATGGGCGGGCATGCGATTTATCTGAACTCCCGTGACATCCAGCTCGGAAGGGGCGAATCGATTGCGGATACAGCCAAGGTGCTATCCTCTTATGTCGATGCCATCATGATCCGTACGTTCGAGCATGAAAAAGTGGCGCAGCTCGCCGAACATGCAAGTGTGCCGGTCATCAACGGACTGTGTGACATGTACCACCCTTGTCAGGCACTTGCAGACGTATTGACGATCCTTGAGCTAAAGGGAAAGCTCTCGGGATTGAAGGTCGTTTATGTAGGGGATGGCAATAATGTCGCGCACTCCTTCATGATTCTGTGTGCAAAGCTTGGGATGGATGTCGTCGTTTCCTGTCCAAAAGGATATGAACCCGACGAGGAAATCGTTCAGGCTACGGTCCAACTGGCCGAAGGTAGCGGCGGAACATTCACGGTTGTCCATGATCCGGTGGAAGCGGTAGCGGGAGCGGATATCGTCTACACGGATGTGTGGGCAAGCATGGGGCAGGAAGAGGAGACAGTAGAGCGCCTTGGTGTTTTCGCCCCTTATCAGGTCAACGATGCGTTATTGTCACATGCCGCGGACGAAGTGAACTTCCTGCACTGCCTTCCTGCCCACCGCGGGGAAGAGGTGACGGCAGAGGTCATCGACGGCTTGAAATCCGCCGTGTTCCAGCAGGCAGAGAATCGACTTCATGTGCAGAAGGCAATTTTATTGTCAGTGCTTGGTGGATAAAACAATGATGTTTAAGACACTTTCCAGAGATGGGAGGTGTCTTTTTTATGGAAACTGAAGACATGCTGGTATCGTGAGGAATTTTTCAATCAACCCACCTGTACCCTTCATACACTGTTATAATGGAACTATGAAAAATTTTCCTTTTTCGAATGGAGGATGATGGGTGCGTGAGGAATAAGCTTATCTTTGGTTTTGTCTTTTTATTGCTGATTTCGGCCGTGGGACTTGCCGTGGCGCGTTTATCAATGCTGGCAACGGACGGAGTGAAATCTTTTTACAAAGATGAACAAGAGGGAGAGAAGTTTGGTGATCTTACAAAACCGTTAGAGACCGACACTAGTTTTTCAAGGTGGAGAGAGTTGGACGAGAAACCCCCGGAAGATCCGGAAGGACAAAGGTTCATCGTAGTCAAGTGGGGGAAGGAAATCGTAAGGGATCATCCAAGTTTCCTGGAAATGTTGAAAAGGTCCGCAAAGACTCCGCTTCCGTACATCCTTCTTTTACTAGCCATCTTACTGTTCAAGTTTTATAGGAGCAGAAAGAAGCGGAAGCGTAGATTCATAGACAGCTATGCTCTCAAAAAAGAGGAGCGGATTCAGGAAGCAGCTTCGCCAACGGATGAAGATGATGAGGCCGTATCTTCAGGAGAGATCCATCAAATCAGGGAATTGTTCAAGAAATGGGAAAAGGGGCTGCCTTTCCATCAGAGAAAAAGACCTCATGAGACTGTTCATGAATGGTTCCAACGGATTGAAGGACCATGGGGGATTGTATCGATTTATGAAAGGGTGCGTTATGGAGGGAAAGAGTCCTCTGAGGATGAACTGCGCCTAGTGAAAGAAACCTTAGCAGAAAAAGGGTGGTGACTAACTGCACCTAGAAAGGATGTTCAAAAAGGGGGAACTGCACATGATCGGATTGATGCTGCTGATGGTTTCCATTGCAGTCTTGATTGTTTTGTACCGGAAATCTGATAAAGAAGAACCGTATCTCGTACTGAAATTGGTGGGGTATACCGTCCTTGGCGCTGCCATGCTGACTGTGAACGGGATCCAGATCCCGATTGGGTTTGTGGTGTTCCTGCTCTTTTTCCGTACCATAGGGGTAAATGCCTGGAGTAAAAAGCGGGCCGCATATGCAGGGTTTGCAGTATTCCTGTTATCGGTGATTCTGTCATTTGCGGTCAGGGAATGGGATGAATGGCCAAGGAAGGTGACGCTCGAGCACACCAACTTTTATGAAGGAAGTCTTCTTGAGGAATGGGAAAAGATCAAGAAGGAACTGGACGTGGAGAACGAATATGGCATAAAGCTCACTGATTTCAGAATGGTCATTAGTAAAGAGGGGGAGTATGAGCGTCTGGATTTATCGCTGGTCGACGAATCGTATCCTGAAGTAGTCCATTATACCATCCGGCTTTCGGCGGACGGTGAATCCCTGAAAGTAAGGAGGAGGAAGACAGATGCGGAACAGTGGGGGCAGAACTCTTATACTGAAGCCGCTTTTGCCCTTACACAATTTGATCTGATAAACAAATCGATGCTGGATGATGGTAGCATGAACTACTACGAATTAAATTCGGACGGTCAGCGTATGGGTTATGACGTTCGGGACCAGAAGAACTTCCGCATCGACACGGCAGGGAAAAAGGAGCTCAAAAACAGCGAACTTCCAGTCAACGCGATCACCCTCGATGTTTGCGGTACGGAAGGGACCATCGATGAACATGGGACGATCTTCGAGTGTGGTCCGTTTGAACACTTTCTCTTTGACGTGATGGAAAGGAAGCTGGAATTGCATTCGGGGACCGCTTTGGAAATAGCAAGGAAGAGTTCCCCTGAAATCGACCAGTGGCTCACGGAACATCTGGGAGACAGGATCAGTCGGGAAGCGGATGGGGAGTATTTCCTTCTAGTCGATGGGAAAGAGAAACCCGTATCACAACAAGAATACATGAAAGCATTGAAGGAAACGCCAATGGTCGGGGTCAATGAAATGGGTGAAGAGAAGTGGAAGGTAACCGTGGAGAATCCATATGGGGATGCGCCTCATACAATGACATTTGAAATCGATGGATCTGGAGAGGATCCTGTGGTGACTGAGCTGGATTTCAGGTAACGTTTTGGATAAGGGGAAACCACTTTCTTACCCCTTCCTACACACAGTAGATGCGAGCTGTTTATAGTCCGGTACGTTGATATGCTGGCTCTTTCAGTTCAGATTGGTTAAAGAATAATGTTGATTCTAATCAGGTTCTAGCGGTTGATTGGAGTGCGGGACGAAGACTCCTGCGGGGAGAGTAGCTTATAAGAAAAGCGGAAGGGCTTTGAAGAGAGGCGTGTGGCATAAGACAAATGGGCCACGAAGGCGTACTTTGCCTTCTTGGTCGGTTTGGCTTATTATATCTGCCTCTAAGCCCTGCAGCTAGACATATGAGACCCCGGAGGCTTACGGGCTACCCGCGGAAAGCGAAGTCTTGCCTGGAAATCAACAGCGGTGTTTAACTGAGCACTGATTTTTTAAATTTTTTCCAACTGAAATCCCTTGTTGCATGAAAATGTTTGCATAAGTGAAAATGGGGGAGTATAAGGAAAGGTAAACAATTGAGCGGCCACTATCATATAGTGTAGTGACATTCAGCTAATATCCGCGGAGGTGCCGGAAGTGACTAAACCGACAATAGATGATTACTTGGAAAACGGGATGTACGGTCAGAAACAGACGAAGCCTGACGAGCGGCGAAAGTTTCTCGGAAGCTTACGGGAACGCGTCGTCATCGCCCTCACACAAAACCAGGTGAGGGAGAAGAAGGTGTATAAGGAAGTGGAAGAAAGCCTGAAGGAACATAAAGGTGCCAAGCTTCTGCTCAATGGGAATATGCATTATAGCTACCTTACGAAATATATCAAGCTCGCCGGACAATATGGGGTATCCTTTTCCATGGTCACCAATAAGGAAACGGAAACCGAAATCGGTCTGCTCCTTGCATATGATCACGCGATTGACAAGGAAGAGATCTATGTGACGAAACAACCGGACAAACCAGTCAATAAATCGAAGCCGAAGAATAAAAAAGGGCTCTTTTCTTCCATTAAGAAAAAATTATTCTGACTCTGACGCAGGTCATGCCGTCCAGCTCAACATCTTGAGTGGGCGGCATTTTTATGTCCAAAGGCTCACCGGCACACGCTAACAACACGAATCATGGCTTACAGGACTTGATATCCGATCCTTTCAGCTCATGCTATAGGGATTCCAAGGCGTGATCCCGACTCGTAAAACCGTTCCGGCCAGTCCTCGCCTATTGCTTTAACACCGCTAATTTTGGTATTATCAATAGTATTGCAAGTGTTCGAAACTTTATGGAGGTGAAGAGGATGTCTAGAATTTCAGAAGATCAGGTGAAGCATGTTGCACACCTTGCACGACTAGCCATCACAGAGGACGAAGCGAAAAAATTCACAAATCAATTAGATGCCATCATCGGGTTTGCAGAGCAGCTCAATGAATTAGATACAGGGAATGTCGAAGCGACCAGCCATGTGCTTGATATGAAGAATGTGATGCGTGAAGATAAGCCGGTAGAAGGGCTTCCACGTGAAGAAGTGTTGAAGAACGCACCGGACAAACAGGATGGACAAGTACGCGTTCCATCGATTTTGGACTAAGGAGGGCAACTCATGTCATTATTTGATCATAAATTATCAGAGCTTCATCAACTTTTACATAAAAAAGAAGTATCTGTCTCAGATCTTGTCGACGAATCATATAAGCGTATCGATGCCGTCGAAGATAAAGTAAAAGCATTCCTTACATTGGATGAGGAAAATGCACGTGCAAAAGCGAAGGAAATGGATGCGAAGCTTGGCACGGATGAATCGAAAGGCCTTCTTTTCGGGATGCCGATCGGAATCAAGGATAATATCGTCACGAAAGGTCTTCGTACGACTTGCGCCAGTAAGATCCTTGAAAACTTCAACCCAATCTATGACGCAACGGTCGTCAATAAATTACATAACGCAGATACGATCACAATCGGAAAATTGAATATGGACGAGTTCGCGATGGGGTCATCCACTGAGAACTCCGGATTCCAGAAAACAAGCAACCCTTGGAACCTGGAGACGGTCCCAGGAGGATCTTCAGGTGGTTCTGCTGCTGCGGTTGCAGCCGGTGAAGTTCCATTTTCATTAGGTTCCGATACAGGTGGATCGATCCGTCAACCGGCATCGTTCACGGGTACGGTAGGTTTGAAACCGACTTACGGACGTGTATCCCGTTTCGGGCTTGTGGCATTCGCATCTTCACTTGATCAGATCGGGCCGATCACGCGAAATGTAGAAGACAATGCTTATTTATTACAGGCCATTGCAGGTCTTGATCCGAACGATTCCACATCTGCAAACGTTGAAGTACCGAACTATGCAGAAGCGTTGACTGGCGACATCAAAGGTCTGAAAATCGCCGTGCCAAAGGAATACCTTGGCGAAGGAGTAGGAGAAGAAGCACGTCAATCCGTCCTTGCTTCTCTTAAAGTATTGGAGAGCCTCGGAGCGACTTGGGAGGAAGTGTCACTTCCACATTCCAAATATGGGGTTTCCACGTACTACTTATTGGCATCTTCTGAAGCGTCTGCAAACCTTGCACGTTTCGACGGTGTCCGCTACGGTTACCGCACGCCGAATGCCGACAATCTTCTTGACCTTTACAAGAAGACGCGTGCAGAAGGTTTCGGTGACGAAGTGAAGCGCCGTATCATGCTTGGTACATTCGCACTGAGCTCAGGCTATTATGATGCTTATTATAAAAAAGCACAGCAGGCACGTACATTGATCAAGAAAGATTTTGAAGATGTATTTGAAAAATATGACGTCATCATTGGACCGACAACACCGACTCCTGCGTTCAAAATCGGTGAAAAAATCGATGACCCACTTACGATGTATGCAAATGATATCCTGACGATCCCTGTCAATCTTGCAGGTGTGCCGGGAATCTCCGTACCGAACGGTTTCTCTTCAGACGGATTGCCGCTGGGGCTGCAAATCATCGGGAAGCACTTTGATGAAAGTACGATCTACCGCGTAGCACATGCATTCGAGCAGGCTACAGATTTCCATACAAAAAGACCACAACTGTAAGGGGTGAAATCAATGAACTTTGAACCAGTAATCGGACTAGAAGTCCACGTAGAATTAAAAACCGACAGTAAGATGTTCTCTCCGGCACCGAACCATTTCGGGGCAGAACCGAACACAAATACAAACGTGATTGACCTTGGCTATCCGGGCGTACTTCCAGTGGTGAACAAGCGTGCCATCGAGTTCGGCATGAAAGCGGCGATGGCATTGAACTGTGAGATCGCACAGGACACGAAATTTGACCGTAAGAACTACTTTTATCCGGATAACCCGAAAGCTTATCAAATTTCTCAATTCGACAAACCGATCGGGGAGAACGGCTGGATCGAAATCGAAGTGAACGGCGAGAAGAAACGCATCGGGATCACCCGTCTTCACCTCGAGGAGGATGCAGGTAAGCTGACTCACTCAGGCGACGGCTATTCCCTTGTCGACTATAACCGCCAAGGTACGCCTTTGATCGAGATCGTTTCAGAGCCGGACATCCGTACGCCGGAAGAAGCGTATGCATATCTTGAAAAACTGAAATCCATCATTCAATACACAGGCGTTTCCGACTGTAAGATGGAAGAAGGTTCACTTCGTTGTGACGCGAATATCTCCCTTCGTCCAATCGGACAGGAGAAGTTCGGTACGAAAGCCGAGCTTAAAAACCTGAACTCCTTCAACTTCGTTAAAAAAGGGTTGGAATACGAAATCGTCCGTCAGGAGAAAGTCCTTTTATCAGGAGGATTGATCCAACAGGAAACACTTCGTTTCGACGAATCGACAGGTAAGACGATCCTCATGCGTGTCAAAGAAGGATCGGATGATTATCGTTACTTCCCAGAGCCGGATCTATTGCACCTGCACATCGACCAAGAGTGGATGGACCGTGTTCGTGCGGAAATCCCGGAACTTCCGGATGCGCGTAAACAACGCTATGTCGAAGAAATGGGGCTGCCTGCATACGATGCAATGGTCCTGACATTGACGAAGGAAATGTCCGACTTCTTCGAAGAAACGGTAGGAGAGGGAGCAGACGCGAAGCTCGCTTCCAACTGGCTGATGGGTGAAGTATCGGCATACATGAACGCCCAGCAAAAAGAACTTCACGATCTTAAATTGACGCCTTCAGGTCTTGCCGGCATGATCCAGCTGATTGAAAAAGGAACGATTTCTTCCAAGATCGCGAAGAAAGTATTCAAGGAGCTCGTTGAAAACGGCGGAGATCCAGAACAGATCGTAAAAGACAAAGGACTTGTTCAAATCTCTGACGAAGGAGCACTTCTGAAAATCGTCACGGAAACACTGGATAACAATCCACAATCAATCGAAGACTTCAAAAACGGTAAAGACCGTGCGATCGGATTCCTGGTCGGCCAAATCATGAAAGCAACCAAAGGGCAGGCAAACCCGCCGCTCGTAAACAAACTGCTTCTACAAGAAATCAAAAAACGCTAATTCAAAGGTACGTCCCTCACCACTTTAACGCGGTGAGGGACGTACCTTTTGTATGTATTTTATTGGTAAATAACAGATAATTCAGAAAACAACCTCTTTTTAGTTCAAGTTTTCCTTGGATGGAGCTTTTTCGTATATTTTTTATGGGTAATTTAGCACAGGGTTGAAAAAGATTCGGAATGGGTATTTAGACTCATTACCGCGTGTGAGATCTTGTACTATAGTTGTATCTACAGTTCGGAAAAGTTAGAAAATTCTTAAAAAAGAGGTGTTGTAATTGAAAAAGAAAGTCGTAGCGTTAAGTTTAACAGCAGGTTTGATGATGGGGCCGGTCTTTTCAGCGGATGCATTGGGTGCACCTGACTTGAGCCAGAAAGTGAACTTCAATGAAAAAATCGGTGCTCCTCAATTTATCTCAGGGAAGCTGACAAAGCCTTCTGCCGATGCGCCAGAGAAAGTTGTATTGGACTATTTCAATCAACAACAAGATGTATTCAAATTCAAGGGAGACGCAAAACTTTCGTTTAAAATAGTGGAACAGAAAAAGGATGATCTTGGATTTACATACCTTCGCGTCCAGCAAGTGTATAAAGGGACTCCTGTGTACGGTGCAGTATTGACGGCTCACGTCAATCAAGACGGTGTGCTGACTGCGGTATCCGGCGCTCCGGTTCCGAATCTTGATGAGAAGCAGTCCCTTAAAGCTTCTAAAAATGTATCGAAGAAAGATGCAGTGGCAGCAGGGGAAAAGGATCTCGTTGCTGAACTTGGCAGTGAACCTACTTATGAATACGCGCCTAAATCAAAATCAGTCATCTATGTAAAAGATGGAGAAGCGCGTCAGGCATATCTAGTAAACTACAATTTCCTTGATCCGAAGCCGGGCAACTGGAATTATTTCATTGATGCCGAGAGCGGCAACGTGCTCGATAAGCTGAATGAAATCCATGAAGCAGGTGGAAAACCAGGCGGTGAGGGAATCACTGGAACAAACACAGTAGGTACTGGAACAGGTGTATTAGGTGATACGAAATCACTGAATACGACTCTATCATCCTCAACGTATTATTTACAGGATAATACAAGAGGCGGCGGAGTATTCACATATGATGCCAAAAACCGCCAGCGCCTTCCGGGATCATTATGGGCGGATGCAGACAATAAATTCAATGCTGCATATGACGGTGCCGCAGTAGATGCCCATGTGTATGCCGGCCAAACGTATGATTACTACAAAAACGTCCACAACCGCAACAGCTATGATGGAAACGGCGGGGCACTCAAATCGACGGTCCACTACGCAAGAAATTATAACAATGCGTTCTGGAATGGACAGCAAATGGTTTACGGTGATGGTGACGAATCGACATTCGTTCCATTATCCGGAGGACTGGACGTTGTCGCGCATGAACTGACCCATGCCGTTACGGACACAACTGCGGACCTAATCTATCAAAACGAATCCGGTGCCATCAATGAATCAATGTCCGATGTATTCGGTACATTGCTTGAGTACCACACTGGAAACAATCCTGACTGGGAAATCGGAGAAGATATCTATACACCGGGAGTGAGCGGTGACGCCCTGCGTTCCATGTCTGACCCGGCAAAATATAATGATCCGGACCACTACTCTGTAAGATATACAGGTACAGGTGACAATGGCGGTGTCCATATCAACAGTGGAATCGGAAACAAAGCGGCTTATCTACTAAGCCAAGGAGGAACACATTACGGAGTCAAAGTGACAGGGATCGGAACCACTAAACTTGGAGCCATCTACTACCGTGCCCTGACGCAATACCTGACTCCATCATCCAACTTCAGCCAGCTTCGTTCGGCTGTCGTCCAATCGGCAACTGACCTCTACGGTGCAGGAAGCGCTGAAGTAGCAAGTGCCAACGCGGCATTCAACGCTGTTGGGGTTAACTGATTTTGCTTTAGTTTGTAGAAAGGGAAGGGCTTCGGCTCTTCCTTTTTTGTGTTTTAGGATGGAGGGAGGGGTGGTGGTTGAAGGAAGGATTAGTGTAGGGGAAGGTGTGATGTTGAGTTGGCGTGTGGAGATAATCATCTGAATGGGGTGCTGTTAATTGGAAGGGGTTGATGTTTTGATGGGGGTTTAGCGTGAAAAAGAGGGCTGTTTTTGATGATTCTTTATTATTGGGGGAGTGGGGGTTAGGTTGATTGTAGGGATATGCTTCATTTTTGGGGGATTTATGCTTCGGATGAGAGATATGTGCTTTTGATCAGGGGGTTATGCTCCGAATGAGAGAAATGTGCTTTTGATCAGGGGGATTTATGCTCCAAGTGAGAGATATGTGCTTTTGATCAGGGGGATTAATGCTTCAAGTGAGAGGAATTTGCTTTTGATCAGGGGGATTAATACTCCAAATGAGAGATGTTTGCTTTTAATCAAGGGGGATACTCCAAATCAGAGATATATGCTCCTAATCAGGGATTTATGCTCCAAATCAGAGAAATATGCTCCTAATCAGGGATTTATGCTCCAAATCAGAGATATATGCTCCTAATCAGGAATTTATGCTCCAAACTAGAGATATATGCTCCTAATCACAAAAATATGCTCCTATAAGAATGATTCTAAATAAGCCATCACCTCTCTCCATCTAAGCATCACCGCAATCGCCGACCGGCCACAACCGTCACCAAAATACAACTAGCCCAACAAAACACGGCAAAAATCCACCAGACAAAAATAAAAACCAAGCACAACCGACTTGGCACCCGAAACTCATATTCAATTAAACCACGAAAGATCCGACTCAACACATTCTGGCCCCACCCTACTACCAGGCACAACCAACCAACCAACCAACCCTATCCCACTACCACCAACCTCTTCTATGCCTGCTTCCGGCCCTTCTCCAAGATCTTTTTTGCCAAACGGTAATAGGTATCGGCTTCGGCTTTTGACTCGGCGTTTTTCAGCTGCATCATATAGTTTTGAAATCGAAGTTTGTCGACAGACGAGACTTTCATCACGATTTTTCTCATTTCGGCTCTCCTTTGGTGGACAAAGATGTGTCCAAATATCTATTCTGAATATTCTGTAAATAATGTATAATAATAGTAAATGATTCCAGAGGGTGGATAGAATGTCCTTATTAGAAGTGATCTTGTTGCCAATGTTGATGGGCGGTATCGGGGGCTTAGGACATATTTTGATTTTCAAAAATGGTCATTTCACCTTTCCTCGTAAGTTCATTGATGACCAAGGTGAGAAGCATTATCTATTCGGCTCAACGAAGGATATTATCATAGGCGTCCTTGCAGGATATCTCTCTGTACTTCCAGTCATTGACACGATTCCGATGTGGTATACGGTTTACATCAGTTTATTATCGGGCATCGGGGGAAGTTCCGTCATTACAAGAAAAATCGAACAAAACCTGGCTAGCACGAAAGCATCCTATATCGAAGAGCTATCACAATATCAGCTCGAATTGACCTCTAAGGGAGGATCTTCAAATCACAATGAGGTGAAACCTGTTGGCAAAGTCGAAGAAAAGAAGAATCAAGGTTGAACTGCCGCCTGAAGAGTATGAGAAAGCGAATCTCTATATGAAAAGACTGAAGGAGGCAGAGAGTGTAATCGAGCTGAACTACTACTACAAAAAAGTGGCAGAGATAATAGAGAATTCCAGATATTTTGAAGATGGTTCAATTGAAGAGTAATCCTGATCAAAGATGTAAGGGATTAAACTGACTTTTGAGTCAGCTTTTTTTGTGAGTGTACGGTATGATGGTTGGTTCATTCATAAGGACGATTTGCGCTATCACCCATTTCCCCGCTGGACATCTCTTCGGATAGCCATTCGGCTATTCTTTTTTTATGTTCCCTGGAAGAAGTTTTTACCCATCAATCACGTTGCTTTCTTCTATTATATTCCTCCAGGCATAATCGCACAATTGAAATTTATGATGAAAATGAAATGGATATTACTTGTGGTATGGTTACAAGATGAATAAGATATAAGAGAAATAAGTAAGCATATGAAGGATCTACATCCATAGGAGGAGTAAGCATGGCTTTAGTAAACTGGTTCGATAAAGGAATGACACCAACCGAATACTTTGAATATATGAAATCACATAAAGAAAATACATTGTCCATCTTAAATGGATTCGAGATTCCTGAAGATGATCAAGAGGTCATGGATTCAATTGCGAAACAATCTTTGCGTGTGATTGCAATCACGGAGGATTGGTGCGGGGATGCGATGCTGAACATCCCGATCCTGTTGAAAATTGCTGAAGCAGCTGATATCGAAGTGAAGATGATTCTTCGCGATGAACATTTGGAGCTCATGGATCAATATCTGACAAACGGGGTTTCAAGGGCGATCCCGATCTTCATTTTCATCGATGAGAATGGGGAAGAGAAGTTCGTGTGGGGGCCGCGTGCCCCGATGGTAAAGAAAATCGTCGATGATGAGCGTGCGAAGTTACCGCCGAAAGACTATGAAGGCTTCGGTGATAAGCAAAAAGAAATGATCGAACGTTTGACCCGTCGATACACGAGCGATAAGGAAATATGGGCAGAGGTGTATGAAAGCCTTAAAACGACGCTCGTGCAGGAAGTATTGATGTAAGATGGAAGGCCCGGGGTGAATCCTTGGGCTTTTTTTAGTTCCTGCAAAAAAGTTACTGTTCCTTCCATATAAAATCTACTCAGGTCTCCAGCACGGTTCCTTAAACTCTCCGTCCTCTTATACCGGCACAATACCAATAATCAGGTAATATGATGTAGTTTTTTGTGAAGACAAACGTTTCCTTTTATGGTAAGGCTAGTAGAAAGTGCCCTTCCTACTGGTACTTTTTCCCGGTTCACGAATGACGATATTCACGGTACTATGGTATAGGATGAGGAGTTGAAGCAACATGATTCATCAAAAAACAAATGCGATTGTCATTGAATCACTGGATAAATTCCCCCATAAAATTCACATTAAATTGGGAGATATCCTTCGTGATAGAGGATTAACTCAAGGTGATTTGCATCGCTTAACGGGGTTGCGGGTAGCGACGATCAATGAATTAGTGAATTTCAAGAAAAAGTCACTAACCGTTGCTCACCTTGTTTCTATTATGATCGCTCTTCGAATCACGGATATTCGTGAACTTATCGAGGTTGAATTCGATGAAGAGGTACAAGCCTACTTCAAAGAAGAAAATGAGCGAATGAGAAATGGTTTTACTCCAGACCTGACCAAAACAGCAGAAGAGAATGTTAAACGCATCGCAGCTGGAGTGAAAAACTAAATCACCGATTAATGTACAGGCCATCTTTGATTGGCCTTTTTTTCTTGTCTTAAAAAAGGATTGCCTCCCATCAAAATACGCTTTATCACGCTAAAGGTACGTCCCTCACTGCACTAAAGTGTTTGGAAGTTGACATGAAAACGTAACGTGGCTGGGGCGGGTTTTGGTTTATGATGGGAGTAGGGGATTTCATCGGTTTTTTGCTGGTGAATTCATGCTCTTATGGAAGATAACGTTTGAATCTATAGGTTTGTGGGATTATCATTATATACATAGTTTAGTAGAAAGAGTGATGGGATGAGCGTTGTGGAAAAGTATGTGAATTACTTGAATATGGACGTCGAGCAGCCTACGATCAATTATTTGCAGCGATTGATTCAACAGCATCTTATTCGGATTCCTTATGAAACCTTCAGTAAATTTTATTATTTCTCCAAAGGGGATTCCTATGTCCCGTCGCTTGAGGACTTCACCGACCACCTCTATTCAAAAGGGTGGGGCGGTACATGCTTTACGCTGAACATCAATTTCGGCAGACTTCTCAAGGAATTGGGATTCCAGTGCCAGTTTGTGAGGGTCAAACCGGGTCACCTTGGGTTGATGATCACTATCGATGATCGAAAGCTGTATGTGGATGTCGGCTACGGATCACCGATCATGAAACCCGTTGAACTTGAGGCGAGGCATAAACATGTGCTGCACGGCTTTGGTGAAGAGATCATCTTCACTCACAGGGATCAGTATGAGTTTGAAGTGGATCGCCGTTCAAACGGTAAATCTTTCGTGAAGAAAATCATCGAGTGGGTACCTCTCGAGGAAGAAGATTTGATAAAGGATATTGAAGCATCCTATCAGGACACGGACGACAATATCACAATGAGAAGAATCACGGCCGTGCGTTTCCAGGGGAATCAATGCTTTTTCCTTCGTAACCATACTTTGAAGGTGATGACGTACCGAAATATACGGGAATATCAAATGAGGGACCTCGACAAATGGAGAGACATGATCCAGGAGGTTTACCACTTTGACGGAAGTTCCCTTCAGGATTCCCTGCATTTCCTGGAGAACCGGAACATCAAGCTATTTTCATGAGCCATCTTGAATGACTGTTCATTCTGGATGGTTTTTTTTATGAAATCAAACACTTCTTAAGGACTACTCTAAAGGTGCACTATGAATAATAAACTAAATCAGGATGATGGTTGGGGTCCTGACTGATCCGTTGCTATGAAAAAAGTCATAAAACCTTCTATTATTTCCTGTAATTTTATTAGATTTTTTTTCGGAAAAGAGTTATGATATGGAGCGGTAGTTACTAAGAGGCGTATTTTCATTAATGGCACTTTATTGCAAGTGATGGCTTTATTTAATATGATGTTAAAAGATGGAACTTACACACAAACTCCGAGATCGAGGAACTTAAATAAAAGATTAGGATGATGGGGTATGAAACGCGCAAGAATTATCTATAATCCGACTTCTGGCCGCGAGCTCTTTAAAAAGCACCTTGCCGAAGTTTTAATTAAATTGGAACAAGCAGGTTATGAAACAAGTGTTCATGCCACGATCTGTGAAGGCGATGCCACGGAAGCAGCCAGGATCGCGGTGGAACGTAAATACGATATCGTCGTCGCTGCAGGCGGAGACGGGACACTTAATGAAGTGGTCAATGGCCTCGCTGAACAGGAATATCGTCCGAAGCTGGGTATCGTGCCGATGGGAACGACCAATGACTTCGCCAGGGCCCTTCACATCCCGAGGGACATTGGACAGGCAATCGATATCATCACGAAAGGTGATACCCTTCCTGTCGATATCGGGCGCATGAATGACCGTTATTTCATCAATATTGCCGGTGGGGGCAGGATCACTGAGCTGACCTATGAAGTACCGAGCAAACTGAAAACGATGATCGGACAGCTAGCCTACTATTTAAAAGGGATTGAAATGCTCCCTTCGATCAAGCCGACGGATGTGACGATCGAATATGATGGAAAACTCTTCGAAGGTGAAGCGATGCTATTCTTGATCGGACTCACCAACTCAGTCGGGGGCTTCGAGAAGCTTGCGCCGGATGCATCGATCAATGACGGGCTATTTTCCCTCTTGATCTTGAAAAAGACGAATCTGGCTGAATTCATCCGGATTGCCTCACTAGCCGTCCGCGGTGAACACGTAAAGGATCCGAACGTCATTTACACACAAGCGAACCGCATCAAGATCCAAGCAAAGGAAAAGGTGCAGCTGAACGTCGACGGCGAACTCGGCGGCGTCCTTCCTGCTGAATTCGAAAACTTATACCGCCACCTTGATGTCTTCGTCCCTCTGGACAAGATCCGCCCTGAGGATAAGGCGCTTTAATGAGAAAAGGAATGCCGGTGATGCCGGCGTTCTTTTTTTTGTTGGGGAGGGTTGGTTTTGGAATCTGGTGAGGTGGGGGGAACGGACTTGCGGTTGTTGCTTGGAGGCTCGGGTGTTGGAAAATTTATGTAAGTGACGGAATGATCTTCATTATTGAAAGATTATCATGTGAAACTGAAAGATTTCTTAACAAAATTAAAAGATTCTTCCATGAAACTAGAAGATTATAGCCAAATACTAAAAGATTATTTTCAAATGGGATGCGGTAGTGTTTCCAGGGGTGTGATTCGTCACGATCTTATCCGCAGAAACAGTGTAATCAACTGAACTTCAACGTGGAGACATTCCGATTGGACATGATTCCATTCCAAACGAACCGAACGGCAGGAGAAACTGCATCGGATGAAACGTGTGCACCCCAAATCGAACCGGATTTCACAACGAACCGTAACAAACGGACCAGATTTCATCACAACCTCCTCAAACAATCAAACCTCACACCCAACTCCCCAAAACAAACCGTACTCCACCATAAAGCGAACAAAAATCCACCCAACCCCAACCCTCCTAATACACCACAAATTTTAAAAAACCTCCAACAATCCAACTATCCCTAAATGGCGCCATCTCCCCCTAAAAATCCCCACAAAAAAACCACCCCCCGAACATCCAGCTCGGGAGGCAGTCTACCTACAAATACTATCTAATCAATAAAAATACTAAAAATGCCAGCGGGAACCCGATCAAAAATCCCCAGCCGATTTGCTGTTTATGGCGGAATGGTACCAATCTGACAATGAATGAGAGGATGTGGGCAACGATGACGAATGCAAATGCCCAGATGAGCTGCCCCACCACGAATACGAATAAATAAGACAGGATCGATTGTTTGTTCATGACGAGTGATAGTCCAAATCCAAAGGTCAACGTTAAAAAGGTGATCCCCATCAGGATGTAAGGAAGCCACCATCGGCGTGATTTAAGTGTGAATAGGACGCCGAGGAATACATTTCCTACAAGGATCAAATTTACTAAGATGTCAGGTTCCATAAGATCTACCTTCTTTTTTAGTTGTTATTTTAAGAGAGGGGAGCGCTATATCTCTTCTCTCCTAAAATATCTTTCTATACTAGCAACATCCCACGATTCTTTTCAAGCAATAACATGGAGCTTCCATAAATAGTCACGGAGGATAGTTTCCATGAGCCTGGCGTTGTGTTAAAGTGGGGAAAAGCATGTCGGAACCTAATGCCTGTGGAGGAGTGGTCATATGTATATTGTGCATTCAACATTTGTTGTCCCGGATGAGAAAGCGGATGAGGTGATAGCAATCTATCATTCCCGTTCCGGGTTAGTCGACCGGGCGGAAGGATTTCAACGTTTCCTGCTGCTTCAAAATGAAAAGAAGCCAGGGGAGATCACGGTTCACATGGAGTGGGATACGAAGGCGCATTTCATGACTTGGATCCAGAGCGATGACTATAAGCGGATTCATGATTTGGAGAAGAAGTACCCAGACCAGGAGCTTGCTTCGATCATCCCGTCGATTGATAAGTATAAGGTGGTGGCCTACTGATGGAGAATAAGTATAGTGCGGTGATTGACCGTGCAGTAACAAAGCTGTATGAGCGTTACCCTGAGCTACTTGAACGGTTCGGTGAGGGGGGAAGGCAGAAATGCTATGAAGATAATGTCCATCATTTCAATTATCTTCAGACGACTGACGCCGCGCGTGATGAGAAAGTGTTCGTTGATTATGCGCTGTGGCTGAATAATGTGTTGATCAGCAGGGGGATGAAATCCGATCATCTGATTGATAATTTCGTATGCATCGTGGAAGCGTTGGATGAGAGTGAGTTGCAACAGGCAGAAGCGTTTAAACAGTATCTGCAAGCAGGGATCGGCGCCATACGCGAGAACGACCTGGCATCACAACTTCGATAAACGAAAGCGGGATAAACATCGAAAACGGAATGGTTTCGGTGTTTTCTATTTTTATAGGAGCTGGTTGAATGGTGGATCGTTCACTCAAAGGATGAATTTTGGTTCCAAATTCAAGTAATGAATACCCTGATGATGAACAAAAGGAAATGAATCCAACAAAAAAACTGGGTGAGCGCCTGCTCATCCAGTTTTTTATCATAGGAATTGAAACATTAAAAAAGCTGCGGTTACATTGGCTAAAGCATGCGCGATCCAAGATAAATAAAGATTCCCAGACTTATAGTAAAGATAGCCGAATACTAAACTATCAAGAAAAATCGTGATAAGGTCCGGGATGACGATGCCGGGCGGTCCACTTGAAATGTGCATGATCGTAAATAGGATGGATGTCAGCGAGATCGAAAGAAGAGGGTTCATGACCCAGTTCAGTCTATTTTGTATCAATCCCCTGAAGACGATTTCTTCACCCAGGGCTAGAATGAGGATGCTGAAAATCAATTTGGTATCGAATGAATCAAGGATGGATACTCTTTCGTGAATATGTCCGAATACTTCCGGAACAAATTGCTTTAAGAGGAAGAAGTACCCTAACTGAAACACCACTCCGACGATCAGGACCCATTGCCACTTCTTTTTAAGCGATGCTCCGATCTGTTCCCTCTTGAATCCGATGCTTGATAGTGAGCGATTACGGACTCTCCTTTCAATGAACACATAGATGATTGGAAGGATGGCCGCTGCCCCTTTGAAGGCTGGAAAGAAAATCGCCACAATCACCATCAAAACGACCAGGATCCCCATTTCAAGAAGGGGACGTTTCTCATCCAGCTGTTTGTATGGATGATTCATGAGTCTTCACCCCGCTTTAAATAAAGAATCCTACAATATAATGGCTAATGAAAATGGCAAGGTAGATCAACGTGATCCACGGCTGGTAATCCACATAAAATTCCTTGTGTGTAAATTTAAAAGGGTGAGGAATCAAAACCCATCCTACGTAATCGAGAATGATCGATATGACCGTCCACTGAACGACCGTGTCGAACATCAATCCATGAATGTCGGTGGTCTCGATTGAGCTGACATACAGCCATAGGAAAACCGGAAACAAGACGACATTATAGAGTGCCTGATAGGGGATCGTCTTTACATAAGCAGGGGACTTGAGATAACTTGTACCTGCCTGTTTGGCATTCGGCACCCCGTAAACATGATGAAAGATATACATATGAATGATTGCGACAACCGTGACCAAGGTGTATGCCAGTAAAAGCCAGACAAACGACATTCCTAAGTGTTCAAACATAACCATCACCTCCTCGAATATCGAGCTTTCTAAAATATGTCTTTATACCTATAATTATCCATAAAATTTTGGAAAGATAAAGAATCTTTTTTACGTGGTAAAGAAAAGCTGTACATTGAGGTGATTCAACATCGTTCCCTGTTTATGGTACAATCAGTAGAGTCTTAATTAGGAAGCAGAAAAGGAAGATCATGATGAGTAAAAAAGCGCCTGTTCAAAAGAATGATTATATAGAGAATGCCTATTTCGAGGATCTGACCCATGATGGCAATGGGGTGACAAAGGTAGACGGTTATCCGCTGTTTGTCCCGAATGCGCTGCCGGGGGAAGAAGGAAAGGTAAAAGTCGTCAAGCCAAGCAAGGGCTATGGCTTTGGCCGGTTGGTGGAACGTACGATGGAAAGCCCCCATCGCCAGGAGCCCCCATGTCCGATTTACAAGGAATGCGGTGGCTGCCAGATTCAGCATATGACCTATGAAGGGCAGTTGCTCGCGAAAGAAAAGAACGTCCGCGATGTGATGCAGCGGATCGGAAAGCTTCAAGATGTCGCAATCCATAAAGTGCTTGGTATGGAAGAACCGTGGAGGTACCGGAATAAAGCGCAGGTGCCCGTTGGTGAGAAGGATGGTCGGTTTGTGGCCGGATTCTATCAGAAGCGAAGCCACGAAATCATCGACATGGACAAATGCATCATCCAATATGAAAAGAATGATGAAGTCATCCAGCAAGTGAAGGATATATGTGAAAAGCTGGGGATCCGTCCGTATGATGAAAAGAAGCACAAGGGGACTTTGCGCCATATCATGACGAGGACTGCGTATACGACAGGTGAAGTCATGGTCGTACTGGTCACGAGGACGAAGGAGCTGCCGCATAAAAGTGAAATCATTGATCAACTTGTCAGCAACATCGATGGCCTCAAATCCATCGTCCACAATGTGAACGGCAAGAAGACCAATGTGATCATGGGTGATGTGACCAATGTGCTTTGGGGGGAAGAAGTCATCCACGATATGATCGGGGATGTGAAGTTTGCGATTTCCGCACGCTCTTTCTATCAGGTCAACCCTGAACAAACGAAAGTTTTATACGAGAAAGCGTTGGAATATGCTGACTTGAAGGGGGAAGAAACAGTGATCGATGCCTATTGCGGGATCGGTACCATCTCCCTTTTCCTTGCTCAAAAAGCCAAGAAGGTGTATGGGGTTGAAATCGTTCCCCAAGCCATTGAGGATGCGAAAAAGAATGCACGTCTGAACATGATGGATAATGTCGAGTTTGAAGCCGGACCTGCTGAAGTCGTCATCCCAAAATGGTACGAAGAGGGAATCAGTGCCGATGTCCTTGTCGTCGACCCGCCGAGAAAAGGGTGCGATGAAGCCCTTCTCAATACGATCCTGGCGATGAAGCCAAAAAAAGTCGTCTATGTATCATGCAACCCTGCGACCTTGGCCCGCGATCTCCGCATACTCGAAGACGGTGGTTACAAAACGGCCGAGATCCAACCTGTCGATATGTTCCCGCAAACGATGCACTGCGAGGCAGTGGCGAAAATAGAGCTGAAGTAACGAAAGCAGAGAGGCATGGCGCCTCTCTTTTTTTTATTCGGAAAATAGAAACCGGACTCTGATGATAGAAGGAAGGGATGGATCAGTCATCCGATAACGACAATTTGTTGATCGTCAATCCACCTTGCCCCCGCACCACTTTCACTGAATTTACTCGATCTGGTTCCAATACAGAAATAAGGTAGTTTATTGCTTTCAAGGGATCGACCGTATGACCACATGTGTACCCATCAAGTGCGGCAAAACCTTTTTCCGGATACGTATGGATGGAGAGGTGGCTTTCCGAAAGGATGACGAACGCCGTGACGCCATGAGGGTCGAACCGATGATAATCGACCGAGAGGACCGTTGCACCACTGGCCTTCGCAGCTTCATGCATATGCTTTTCAAGAAAGGCCACATCATTGAGTCTGTCGAAGTCGACTCCCCACAAATCTACAATGATATGCCTTCCGAATGTACTGTACTCCAATCTCCTGCTCCTTTCTATAAGCGTTTACTTTAAGATATGTACAAACTCCCCGATTGGTTTGATAAAAGATCGAAATCTAGTAAAAATCCATCGTTTGATTATGATGACGTCCGCCCATAGGGATGAATCTCTTAGGATGATTGTCTATTTTTTTAATAGTAGAGAGGGTTGGGAGAACGGATGAAGCTTGATAGAAATAGAATGAAGTAGTAGTAGAAATTCATGAATAGGATGTGAACATCAGTGGCGAAAGAAAAGAATGGGCGTCAGTCGGCAAAGGAACTGGAATTATACGGTGATGAATGGGACAGGATCGGCCTAAAGGAGCTATTGGCCGGGGAACATGATGGTCTTTATAAAGGGAAGAGTAAATTTCAAGATATTCAGGTCATTCGAGCAGAGGATATCAGGTTGTACCTAAATGAACAGCTGCAGTTCAGTTCACTGGATGAAAGGATCTATCACGAAGCCTTTGTGCATGTGCCATTTGCACTTGGCAGGCCGATACGATCGGTCTTGGTCCTTGGTGGAGGGGACGGGCTCGCCCTTCGGGAAATCCTGAAATACGAGAGTGTCGAAGAAGTGGATTTAGTCGATATTGACGGGAAGGTGGTATCCCTTGCCAAGAAGGTCCCTGTTTTGGTTAAACTGAATGAACGGTCTTTTTTTGATAAAAGGGTAAGAACGCATATTGAAGATGCCAAGCAGTTCATTGAACGAAACGAAAAGGTATATGATTTAATGATCATTGATTTTCCCGATCCCACCAATGAACTGCTGGCAAGCCTTTATACACGGGAATTGTTTCGACAGCTGCATGCATCATTGAGTGACCATGGACTGATCGTTTGTCAATCCAACGCCTTGGATGCGACACCGACCGTGTTCTGGAGCATCGGAATGACCCTTGCCCATGCAGGATTCCATACGCAAGCCTATCATACCATCATCCCATCCTTCGGTGACTGGGGCTTCCAGATGGCGGCGAAGACATCAATATCATTGAAGTTCAACCCGGTTGCCGTCCCTCATCGCACCCTTCCCAAGCAATTATCGACTCTATTCTCATTCGCCCCCTACTATGAAGAGTACAAAAAAGGGGCGACCGTCAATTCTGCATCGAACCTGATCCTGCACCACATTTTCAAACAAGAGAACATATAAGGGAAGAGTTCATGTCAACTTTGCCGACTATGATATAATAGTGGGAAACTAGATGAAAGAGTTAATAGAGGGAAGCGAAATGTATCTCACAATAGCAGAAACAGCAGACTATTTATCCCTTCCAGAATCCTATATAGAAGCGCTCGTTCACGAAAATAAAATCAGGGCTGTCCACGACGGCGAGCAATTCCTGGTATATCGTGAACAATTCAATCAGCATCTCGAGCAAATCGAAAAAGCAAAGAAGCAGCTGGCGGAATACTTGAACGAACCCATTCCGGAAGATCCGGATATAAAGGACGAGGATTGAGGAGTTGAGGGTGAACACAGGGGTTGGTGTTTCAGATTGAATTTTTTGTGGAGAATTCCAGGATGGAAAGTTTCGTATGCACGGAATTTCAGCGAATGGGATTACTTTTCAGGTGAGGATGACGGGGTAAGATCTCATTGGACCGAAATGTGGAGAGGGTTTTACGATGAATTGTACCAGAAATGGAGTAATTGCACCGAAAACCGATGAATTGCCAAGATCCGATAATTGTACATCTTCTTAAACCGTCATCAATTTCAACCCCAAACCCCCATCACAAAAATCCAAAACCACCGACAAACCATAACCAAGTTAGGAGAATCCCATGAACGGTCAACAGCGAGCAAATATCAAACCAGGTTTACAAGTAGAAATCGTACTAAAAAAAGATCAGCGGACAGGCCGGCTGACGCAGGGCGTGGTAAAGGACATCCTGACGAATTCGGCCAATCATCCTCACGGTATCAAAGTGAGGCTTGAAGATGGACAAGTCGGAAGAGTGAAGAACATCCTGTCGTAACCGTTGCCAGTAAAGAAGGACTGTCCTTTAGTTAACTAAAGGACAGTCCTTCTTTTATTTTGCGTATCCCAGTATAACAAAAATGCCCCAAACCCATGCAGGGTGTGGGGCATTTCTATATTATCCAAACAATTTAGGAAGTTCGTTGATCATCGTGTAAATTCCCATATATGACATCGCAACGACGATGAGCAGACCGAAGATGGTCATCCACATCGGGTGCTTGTAATCGCCGACGATTTTCGTCTTGTAAGCAGCGATCAGCATGACGCCGAGGGCAATCGGCAGGATGAGCCCGTTCAGTGAACCGACAAGGATCATGACGGCGACCGGCTTACCGATGAGAGAGAACACAAGTGTGGATACGGCGATGAAACCGATGATGAGCCACTTGTGGTATTTCTCGAGCAGCGGGCTGAATGTACGGATGAAGGAAACGGATGTATAAGCCGCTCCGACGACCGAAGACACGGCGGCCGACCACATGACGATCCCGAACATTTTGTATCCGATGTTTCCGGCAGCAAGGTTAAAGACGGATGCCGGCGGGTTGGATGGGTCGATCTGGAGCCCCTGTGCGACGATTCCAAGCGATGCAAGGAAAAGGAAGATGCGCATGATCGAGGCGATCCCGATTGCTGAAACCGAACTCTTCGTGATTTGCGGAAGGGCGTCCTTACCGGTGATGCCTGCTTCCAGTAAACGGTGTCCACCGGCGAACGTAATGTATCCACCGACGGTTCCCCCTACAAGGGTGATGATGGCCATAAAGTCGATGGTATCGGGTGCGAATGTCTTCGTGACGGCTTCCCCGACAGGCGGGTTCGACGTGAACATTACGTAAACCGTTAAGAGGATCATCAGGAATCCAAGTATTTGCGCGAACTTGTCCATCAGTCTGCCTGCTTCTTTCACAAGGAAGATCCCGATGGCGACAAGGCCGCTGAATAAGGCACCCATTTCAGGTGAGATGCCGAATAACACATTGGTACCAAGACCTGCTCCCGCGATGTTTCCGATATTGAAGGCGAGGCCGCCCGCAACGATTAAGAAGGCCAGGAAATAGCCGAGGCCGGGCAGGATGTCATTCGCGATGTCCTGTGCCCTTTTTTCAGAAATGGCGATGATTCGCCAGATGTTTAGTTGAGCCCCGATATCGATGATGATGGAAACGAGGATGACGAAACCGAAGCTCGCCGCCAGTTTCTCGGTGAAGACCGTGGTCTGGGTAAGGAACCCAGGTCCGATTGCTGAGGTGGCCATCAGGAAGGCGGCACCCAGCAGTACGCTGAGGTTGGATTTTTTCATTGAATTCTCTCCTTTGATGTAGATTCTTTGATAGGATTATTTGATCTTCAAGGCGATGCCCTGCTTCAGGTGGCGAAGCTGATATTCCCTTTCGATGAGAAGCTTTTGCGCTTCTTCCCTCGTGATGAGGCTGAAGGAAAGTTCTTCTCCCGGTTTTGCTTGTGCGACTAGAGGCAGGTCGATGGAAGCGACCTGGCCGATCCGCGGGTACCCTCCGGTCGTTTGCCTGTCGGCTAAGAGGATGATCGGTTTCCCATCAGAGGGCACCTGGATCGTCCCAAAGGTGACGGCTTCTGAAATCATATTCATCTCTTCCTGGAGGACAAGTGGATTTCCTTCGAGTCGATAACCCATCCGGTCCGATTGGGGTGAAATTTTAAATGGCTGATCAACGAAAGCTTGCCGGCTTTCCTCTGAAAAGAAATCGAACTCCGGCCCTGCAATGACCCTGACTGCCTTTTCCCTTTGATGGATGGAAATGAATTCGGAAGAAATCGACCAGTCTATTTCCGTGAAATCGCGATCTTCCAGGTAAGGAGTCAGATAGTCGACCATGTCGAGGGAATCTCTCTGAAGTGCTCCGTGCTTTAGGAGATCGCCTTCTTTAATAGGTCGTCCCCCATATCCACCGATTCCGGCACGCATATAGGTAGACCGGCTACCCATGACCAGCGGCACATCGATCCCCCCTGCCACGGCAAGGTAAGCACGGGAGCCGCTTTTGCATCGACCGAACTTCAAGGTGCTGCCCTTCTTCACCAAGACCGAACGCCAAAGAGGGACAGGATCTCCGTTTATCGTGGGGGAAAGGTCACCTCCGCAGATGGAGATCAAGCTATTTTCCTGAAACTCAAGTAGGGGTCCGGTCAGGGTCATTTCAAGGACGGCATGGTTCTCGTCATTACCGACCAGCCAGTTCGAAATGCGGTGGGCAATCGGATCCATGCTGCCGCTGACGATGACGCCGAACTTCTGATAGCCGTATCGTCCAAGATCCTGGACAGTGGTAAGGAGGCCAGCCTTTAGTATGTTGATCATGATGATTCCTCCCAGTTTTTAAATTCTTCTTCTGAAATAGGGATGAATTTTATTCTGTCCCCGGCTTGGAGCAGGCTTGGGGTATCAAGCTCAGGCTGAAATAACGATAGGGGGGTCCGGCCGATCAGCTGCCATCCACCAGGGGTTTCAATCGGGTATACGCCTGTCTGCTCCCCGGCGATGCCGACGGATCCGGCAGGGATCTTCAAGCGTGGCGATTCCCTACGCGGGGTCGCTAAAGCGGGATCCAATCCTCCTACATAAGGAAAGCCCGGCGCAAAGCCGATCATATAAACGAGATAATCCCCATTGCTGTGCTTCGTGATGACCTCTTCGGTTGTCAAACCGTTGATGCGCGCAACTTCTTCTAAATCCGGTCCGAACTCACCGCCATAACAGACAGGGATCTCGATGATCCTCTCAGACGAGGAATCTCCCTTGATCTCGCCGGACAGCATATCGTTCAGGACGGAACAAATCCCTTCATAGGGAAGTTCGTGTGGGGTTTGTTGCAATATGGCAATCGGATCGTAATAGAGTGTGACCGTTGTAAAGGCGGGGATCACTTCCAAGAGCCAATCCTGTGGATTTTTTTCAAAAAATGCCGTTACATTCTTTACCTTTTCATGGGTATTCAACTCGATTGAATCCCCTAATTGAATGACTACGGCACTGTCGCCTAAAGGACGCAGGGTGTGGTTCATGATGTCTCCTCCTTTTTGGTTATGTATATTTATATTTAAAAGTAAATAAAAATACAGAATTGAACAGTATGTACGGATTTTTCTGAACTTTTGGTCATGTTGTCTATTATAGTATAAATTCAGAACTTTTCAACGGGAATTCCGCGGGAGAGAGGATTGGTCCGGAATAAGGGAGTCTCTTTTCCACACCTCTATACGCATAACGACATATCTTCAGGCAGGGATCCGGTCCGGAAAGAAGATTGGGATATTTCTAGAAAATGACAGGATTCTCTCGAATGAAATCGTGTATCTTTTACGTATAGTGTGCTATTATTTAGTAATCCGAAATAAATGAAGATTGTAAGAAATATAGATAAGTGAAAGGGGGATTTCCGGTGATGAAGGTGAAAGAACCTCTCTGGACAAGGTCCTTTATTATGTTGATGGTTGGAAATCTGTTTGTATTCATGTCATTTCAAATGTTGATCCCGACACTTCCTCCTTATATTAAATCACTGGGAGCGTCAGGACTTGAAATCGGTCTGGTGACGACGTTATTTTCAATCGGTGCGGTGCTAAGCAGGCCGTTCATCGGTTTCATGCTCGAATATCGGGAAAGGAAGCCCTTGGTCATCATCGGCGTAGTATCCTTGCTCCTCATTACCGTTGTGTACCCATTATCGAGCGTGGTCGTGATTTTCTTGCTGTTCAGGCTCGTGCACGGGTTGGCTTGGGGATGGTCGACGACGGTCAATGGAACGGCTGCCGTGGATGTTGTGCCGAAGTCGAGGCTCGGTGAAGGAATGGGGTATTACGGATTGTCCATAACGATTGGGATGATCATCGCTCCAAGTCTTGGAATCTACTTGTTTCAGGTAACCACTTTCACGAACTTGATCATCACGTCCGGCATACTTGGGGCGATTGCGATATTGTTGTTGTCGCTTGTGCGGTATCAGACGCCCGAAATGGTGAAAGAAACGAAGAAAGAAGATCTGAAGTTTTCCTATCTTGGATCACTCATAGAGAAATCAAGCTGGTTTCCCGCTTTCATCACGATCATGGTCACGTTTGGATATGGAACGATTGTCACGTTCATCGTGATCTTCGGTGAAGAACGCGGTATTCAGCATATCTTTTTATTTTACCTTTTCAATGCCATCATGGCTTCCATCTCAAGACCCGTTGCAGGGAAATGGTTTGATGAACATGGACCCAAGGGGCTTGTCTTGTTCTGTATCGCGGTTACGTTCATCGGGATGTGGGTACTGTCATTCGCCCATTCGGACGTACTCATCGCCGTAGCGGGCATTCTATTCGGAGTCGGATTCGGTTCGCTGATCCCGACGCTCCAATCGTGGACCCTATCCATGACGCCCGATAACCGCAGGGGAGTGGCGAACGGGATGTTCTTCTCATCCATCGACCTTGGCATCGGCTTGAGTGGCCTTGTGTTCGGAGTCATGGCGCAGTTCGTCGAGATTGGCGTCCTATTCCAGATCTCGAGCTTGTTCCTTGTCCTTGCCTTTGTCGTGGCAGTCCTTGAAGGCAGGAAGCAGCAAAAAAGGAAGCGGATCGGCGAGGCCCGTCAGGCGTAACCGGCCTGTAAGTGGACCCATTGCACTTCGGAAAATCGATTGATGAGATTTGCACCCCTGTTATCATGAGTGATGGTGCCATCTCATCGTTTACGCCTCCAGAAAAGGGGGTAAATCATAAGGACTATCTATTATCTTAAAGGGTATAGCCTTTTCGTAATGGATAGTCCTTTCTTGTGTAATGATTGTGTGAAGAAAGAATCACGGCATAAAGAATCATTTGAAAAATGAAAACGAAATGAAATTTTATCTTGTCGAAATTCTGATAGAATGATAGCCATAGAAAAGTCTGTGAATCGGGAAGCGATTCACAAATAACGGAGGACATTATGGTAGAAGAAAAATTATTGATGGAAAAGTCCTATTATGAAACGTTTTTAATAGAACAGGAGTCGACCGTTCATCCGATCGAAATATTGGGTGAGGCGTTTGTCGAAGAGCAGAAGAATGAACCTTATGACCTGACATACATCCGGTATGCCCAGGGTGAGGTGTATTTTCACAGTAAAGATTATGAAGCGGCGATCTTCAAATGGGAGAGCATCTCGGATGAGCTCGGATCGTGGGCGAAGAAGAATATAGCGGATTCGTATTATGCGCTCGGCATGCTGTCAGCGGCGGAGGATGTCTACACGGCGATCACGACCGAGAGCACGGTATTGACGATGGAAATTTCCTTACAGCTTTTCCACCTGTATATCGAAAGGGATAAGCTCAAGTCCGCATACAGGATCATCGAGAAGGCACTCGCGACCGATCCCGATTATCCGCTTGTGGCACAACTTGCGAAATCCTTCTATGAAGAGCAACAGGATTGGGAAAGTGCCGTCGGACTGGCTGTGAAGGAGTCCATCCGGACAGGGGAGCGCACATGGTTCCAGTCCCTATTGGAATACGCCGATAAGGGGTATACCTCAACATTCACACCCAACTATTTTTATGATGTTCTGATTACAATCTATGAAAGCGATAGGGAGATCTTCAGGAATCTCATCGAGAGCCTGTGGCAAACGTACAGGGAGGTCCCTTCAACTCATATCGATTGGGTGAATACCGCCAATACGATCTTCCAATATGTAGAAGTCGAGCCTGGTGAGCGCTGGGAAGCTATTTCATCCCAGTTCCAACAAGCGTACCTTCACTTCCTTGAGAATGGATACCTTGTAAAAGAAATCGAAGGGGTCATGCCTGTACTGCTGACCAATTGGCTGAAAATCAGTAAGCAGGAAAATCCCCTTCTGTCCGCATCGGCTGTAATGGCGTGGAATGATGCTTTCTCTTACTCGATGGAACCAATGGTCGTTGAAGAAGCGGAGAATCTGCTCATTCAGGGGGAATATCCTGCTTTCAACATGGAGGAAACACTCATCCTTCTTACGAAAATCATTGATTGGTCCGAGAAGAATGGTGCACCGGTCTCATTCAAGACCACATGGATCGCCGAACAGCTGCTTGATACAAGCCAGCAATATCTAGTGGTGGCGGGAAGCGAATCCAGCGGGAAATCATCATTCGTCCAGTCTGTCCTTGGGGAAAGTGTCGGGGAAGCAGAACACTCCACTGTTGTATACCGATACCATCACAACCAGGTGGAAGTGACGGAAATCCATGACCGAGGGGAAGGTCCGGTAGAGAGCATTGCCGATTTTGAAGCGCTCATGGAACGGGATGCGTTCGTCGAGTATAGACTGCCTTCTGATTTTCTTCAGAAAAATGGGCAAGCACTCATCGACGTCCAGGCGGACAGCAGGGGCTTGAAGGACCTTGCTTCCTTCTATCCAGCTGCGGACGGCCTTCTTTACGTATTGAACGCAGAATCACCCTTCAATGCCGAAGACCGCAAGACACTAAGGGCATTGACGGAAATCGGTCAGCCCGTGAATGTCCATTTCCTGCTTAATAAAATGGACAAAATCGCCCATGCTGGCCACTCCGAAGAAATCATTGATTCCGTCCGTAGCACGGCTCGGGAATGGTTCCCGGACGCCGAAGTCCTTCCGTATTCATCCCTTGAAGCGGTACACCTGCAGAAAAGGGACGTCGAAGCGTTAATCAAGGACTATTACACCCTTCATTCCGGCGAGCTCAAATACGAACGCAGGATGAAATTATTCTATCTTGTAAGAAAAACGCTGAAAGATCTATTCTCGAAGCGTAAGAATCAAGAGCTTGGATTAAAGGACGCGATTGAGAAAAACAAAGACATCCTAGTTCGCCTGAACGGCTTCCATACGTACCTCGAAGACATGCAAGCCGACAAGACCAAAGGGATAAAGGACTCTTTCCGTAAACAGAAAGAAGAGATGAGAAAAGAAATCTCGAAAAAGATCCCTGAAATCCTGAAGGGATGCGGGGAACTGATTACGGAAGACAGTGACTTCAGACAAATTCACAACGAATTGAATGAGGCGATGAACGATAGGATCCAAACGTATGTCAACGAAGATCTCATGCCTCGCTATATGGACTCATTGGAAAGCTGGCTTCAGTCTTCAAGGCAGGAGCTAGAGGACGGTCAGGATTACTTACATGAAATGAGCACAACCTTCAACCAATTATTCGGTCAAGACAAGGTGGTCCTTCAATGCGACTTCCAAGTGATCGATGACTGGAGAAGGGATGTAAGCCGGATGGGAACGAGGGCCCAGGTCGATAAGGAAAACATCCTCCTCAAGTTCAAGCCCGGTCAATTCCTGCTGAAGAGTGCCGGTAAACTGTTCGGAAACATCCCGCAGAACAAGAATCTGCTGTACACACAATACAAGCGTTATGTGGAAAACGAGGATTATTCCGAAACGGCCCAATCCATCATGAACAAGTTCTTCGTTCCGTTCGACTTGTTTGAAAAGTCATTGGACCAGGACGTACAATCCTTCTTCGCAGAACCGTTCCGCCAGCTCCACCTCACAATTGCAGACACGGAACGGGAGGTAGCGACCGACGAAGAATCCTTAAGGAAAATGAAGGAGAATCCGGAACGTTACTTCGATCCGATCAGATTGTTTGAAGTGAAGCTGCTTCAAGATGAATATCGAATGAAGGCCGGGAAGGCAAGTACACGCCCGTCGTACTGAGATAAATAAGGGAAAAGTCGATTCGCCGTTGGTGGATCGGCTTTTTTGATTTTTTGGGAGGAGGGAGTTGAGTGAGTTTGGTGAGGGGTGAGGGGTGAGGGCTGAGTGGCGTGAGACGGCGGGTGTTGTTCGAGGTTGTTTGTGGTTAATTTTGGTAAGTGACGGAATTAATCGTAAAACTCGAAGATTATACCGATAAACTCGAAGATTTCACCCCGAAACTGAAAGAAAAAGCCCAGTTTTCGAAAGATTACCAGGCAAAACTAAAAGATTAACGATTTTTTCAGAGATAACCGTAGATTTTCGCGGAGATTACCGGGCAAGACTAAGCATTCACGATCATCGCAGAGAATACCGTGCATTTTCACAAGGGGCACAGGGCCAAAACTAAAAGATTCACGATCATCACAGAGATTACCGTACTTTTTCACAGGGATCACCGGCCAAAACCAAAACATCCACGATCATCATCACAATCATCATCAAAAAACCCCCGGAGCACCATTCTCTCCGGGGGTAACGTATCAGAATTCATCCATTCAAGCGGATTTATTCAATAAACCATTCAATTGTTTCCTCGCACGGTGATAACGGGTTTTGACCGTTGCCGGATTGAGGTCGAGTTTCTGAGCGATTTCCTTGTCGCTCAGTCCCTGAATCGCCTTTAAACGAAGGACTTCTTGCTGGGAGGCAGGGAGCATCCTGATTCCCGCTTCAATCTCTTCTTCCAATAAGTGAAGATCGAGTTCGGATTCTACCATTCCACAGGAATGTGCGATAAACGGAGAATCATAGTCTCCATGATCATCGACAGGGTCCTCCCGACGCTTCGATTCTTTCCGGATGAAGTCGATGGCTGTCCGGTTGGCGATGCATGACAGCCACGCCTGGATCTTCCTGAAATCAATCAGAGTATCCCATTTACGGTACGCCTTCATGAACGTTTCCTGGACGATATCTTCTGAAAGATGGGCGTCCTTCGTCAATTTATAGGCGATATGATAGATTAATCGGTGAAATTGATGATACACATCTTCAAATGTTGGAGATTCAATGTGTATGAGTTTTGCACTCAAAGGTTATCACCTCGTTCGTTTCTAAGATTATTCAAAGGCTTTTTTTACAAAAGAAGGGGCGTTTTCTTCAGTAAGACCCATCACATCGACATAAGATTGGCCGCTGTATTTGATGCCGACAAGGTAAGGGATGTTCTCTCTGTCGTAGCTGAGGTTCTCGATAACTTCTTCTACTTTATCCTTGTCCTTGATCTCAAGCCCCGTTCCCTGTTTTTTTAGTTCAGGGAAGATGTCACCTGGGTATTTGCCCTTGTTCAACTCCCGGATATGGTCGTTTTTGTCCAGGATGTAAATCCAGTCAATATCATCGGAAGTCGTTTTGATTTTTTCGAGATATCCCTTGGCGCGAAGCCACTTTTCAAACTCATCATAGGAGTTGCGGACACTGATGCTTGTGCGTTTATTATTGGATAAAAGCACTTCAATGGAATATGAGTTCAATCTGTTTTGATCTTTGAACGTTTCATTATAAATTTCCTGTTTCAGGATTCCGATTGCTTCCTTGATGTCTTCAGGGTCGACGATCGATAAGGTCCTACCGGCAGCAAATTCCTTATGAAGCGTCAATTTGTCGATTTGATCCTCATTGATTTGGAAGATGTCGTTGGATGCTTCCTTGTACTCCTTCGTTTCATATAAATCGGAGTAGTACTGATCCAGCGTACCTTGTTTTACTTGATAGCTTCGAGCGATGGTGGTTCCGTCTTCTAATTTGTAATAAAAGAAGGCAGGCATCAATTCATAGTTATAGCCGATCGGCATTTTACCCAAATCGATGATCCCTTTGTGCAGGTTACGGATCGCTTCGATCGTTTCATCTGATTTCATCATCGGATCTCGCCTGAAATCAGTGATTCCGTCCTCGCTTGTGTACATTAAATCACTGCCGAATAGGTCATAGTAGCTGTATCCGACATAGGCTTCCTTGATCGCGCTTGCTTCAGGGACTTTCTTTTCGTATTGAAATAGATCGAAATGGAACAGAAGGGAGGCAGCTCCGATGACAACCAGGTAACCGACAAATCCTTTCCAGTTCCGGAAAACCCTCCAATGCTTTTGTAAAATCATCTCAGCGACATAGTAGCCGATCAGTGAGCCCACGATATACCCGAACCAGATCCAGCCAGCTTGTTCCTGAAGTTCGATGAAGTACATACCACCGATCAGCATGAAGCAGAACGTGACACCGTACTTGAAAATCGGCTGCAGAAACCTGAAGGCGATTGGCTGGGCAGCCATTTCAATGTGCCGTTTTTTATATAAAATGAGCGCCAAACCATAAAACAAAATCGATATGACTGAATAGATGAGGGCATCCGACCATGAAATCAGCTTATTCTCTAGCATCGCTGCTTTCACGATTGGTGAATACTCCTCAATCTGTATATTGTAGAAGTAGTCTTGCGGAAAGCCGAATAGAAGCTGCTGCAGGCTGAATGTGATCAACAGGAACAGCCCTGCCGGAAGCAGCAGGAGGATATAGGTCAATACACCCTGCACGGCTGAAAGTCCAGTGATCATCGCGATGAATGTCCCGGCCAAGTAAAACAGTACGGCCATCAACATGGTGATACCGGACCAGGCGAAGATATCCGCTGCATCAATGTAAAGATTCACTTCGGTCATTCCGTACAGAATGAAAAGGAATGCAGTGTTAAGTAAAATGGGGATCAGCAGAATCCCAAGACCCGTCAACAACGTATGCTGAAAGATCCTTCCCCGGCTGATCGGCAGGCTGTGAATGAAATCGGCTGCCTGTTTCACGTGCAGGAATCGGAAAATAAACACCGCCAGTAGAACAGGGATGAAGAACAAGAGTCCCATCTGAATCGGGTACTGTATTTTAAAGAGATTCTCATAAAGGCTGTTATAATAGATGACATTCGGATTTGTCAGTTTACCAAGAATATCGATCGGCAAGGAGAATAGGAGTCCGATAAAATAAACGATCCCGATCCAGCCGACATTGCGCAAGATTTGTATGATAAGTTCCTTATTAATCCAAGATGTTTTGGATGGCATATCCAACATCCCCCATTTCGTAGATAAAGATTTCTTCCAAAGTCAGCGGCAGCAGGTCGAAGATGACCGGATGATGCGCGCGGACCAGCCGTTCGACCTCTTCATGTTCCCCGCGAACGATGCACAATAGGACGCTGCCCCTTGTTTCTTTATGAAGGACATCCAGTTGATCGAGGAGTCCAGTCGGAATATCTCCCTTGAATGCGAGCTGGATTTTATGGATGCCTGATTTCAGGTCATCGAGCTCTTTTTCCAGTAAGAACCTTCCTTGATGAAGGATGGCGATATGATCGCAAATATCCTCGACTTCTCTCAAGTTGTGAGAGGAGATCAGGATGGTCATATCCCTTTCGGCCACTTCTGTGATCAACAGGTTCTTTAATTTTTTTCGTACGACAGGGTCGAGACCGTCGATCGGTTCATCCAGCACGAGGACATCGGGCTTTGCGGACAGGGCAAGAATGAAGGAAGCCTGACGCTGCACTCCTTTTGAATACTTATGAAGTTTCTTATGTGGATCGATTTCAAACAATGCCGTCAGCTGTTGATAATACTCCTCATCCCAACGGCTATACGTATTCTGATAAAACTGTCCCATCTGCTTCAGTGTGTAATGAGTGAAGAAGAAAGGTTGATCGGGAAGAAAAACAATCTTTTCTTTAACAGCGGTCATTTCATGGATCTGCTGGCCGTCCAACGTGATTTCCCCTCCATCGGCCGTTAAAATCCCGGCAATCGTACGAAGCAAGGTGGTCTTGCCGGCACCATTTGAACCGAGCAGTCCATAAATGGAGCCTTTTTCAATGGTAAATGAAATATTATGAATGATTTCGGTTTTATCGAACGCCTTACTGACACCTTTGATCTCAATCATCAGCTTGATTCCCCCCGACTGATGCCTCGATGTCGGCGATCATTTCTTTTAAATCTTCCGCAGTGATCCCGAGATAGAGGGCCTCTGACAAAAGTCTTGTAAGTTCTTCTTTTACTTTCATGATTTTCTCCGCGTTTTGGATGTGACTTGAAGGATTGACAAAGCTACCTCTCCCTTTCACTGAATAAATATATCCTTGCGATTCGAGTTCCCTATACGCTTTCTGGATCGTGTTTGGATTGATTGTCAGCTGTTGAGCCAATGTTCGCACAGATGGCAGCTGCTCATCCGGCTTCAGCACTTCGTTGATCATCAGTTCCTTGAGCTTTTCAACCAGCTGTTCGTAAATGGGCTTACGGCTTCTTAAATCGAGTTCAAACATATCCACCCTCCCAACTGTATACAGTGTACTATGTGTCTTAATACAGTTAAGTATATAACATGTTCTTCCAAATTAGAAGCATTTTTTGGTAAAAAAATTAAACGGATTCTTCATGAAATCCTGAAGCGCGTAGCTCTTTTCTTTCTAGGGAAGGATAAAAAGTGGTTAGACACAATCTGGAGCGGATGTCATATATATAGAAATGCAGAATCGTTGAGTTTACACGTAAACATTTCCTTTGACGAAGAAAGTTTCCTTGGTACAAAATAGACGTATCAGAAATAGAGATGGGAGGAACGGGTATATGATGGATTGGTTCACTGCTTTGAATCCGACCGTTCAGGCGCTTTTTGGCGGCATGATGACCTGGGGATTGACTGCGCTCGGGGCGGCCACCGTATTTTTCTTCACGAAAATTGAAAAGCATACGATGAATATGATGCTCGGATTTGCGGCCGGGGTCATGATTGCGGCTTCTTTCTGGTCGCTGCTCGCACCATCGATAGAGTTCAGTGAGCAGAACGGACAGATTCCGTGGCTTGCACCGGCAATTGGCTTCCTGCTCGGGGGCATCTTTATCAGGCTTCTCGACTTTGTCGTTCCCCACCTGCATCTTGGCAACGCTCAGGATAAGGCGGAGGGTCCAGAAACAAAATTCAAGAAATCCACGCTGCTATTCCTGGCCATCACCCTTCACAATATCCCTGAAGGCTTGGCAATCGGAGTCGCCTTCGGTGCAGCGGCCCTCGGAATCGGTGATGCAACGGTAATCGGCGCACTCGGCCTTGCAATCGGGATCGGAATCCAGAATATGCCCGAGGGTGCAGCCCTTTCCGTCCCATTGCGCGGGGAAGGCATGTCACGGGCCAGGGCCTTCAATTACGGTCAGCTCTCGGCCATCGTCGAGCCCATTGCGGCCGTCATCGGAGCGGCGGCCGTCATCCTCGTCCAACCGATCCTGCCTTATGCACTGGCATTCGCAGCAGGCGCGATGATCTTCGTAGTCGTCGAGGAACTGATCCCGGAATCCCAGTCTTCAGGAAGTACGGATCTAGCGACTCTCGGCTTGATGGTGGGGTTCGTCGTCATGATGATTTTGGATGTTTCGTTGGGATGAGGTTTGTTTGGATAAAGTAAAACCCTTACTAGTTTGCATGGGAGGCAATTAGTAAGGGTTTTTATTTTTTCTCTTTCCCACGGTTGTTTGGAGCCCCCATAGGTAGAAAACTTACGGCTAACGGCTCTGAAAGCGAAGTCCTTTACGGATGTCAGTAGCTGTATTGAAGACCTCGACTGACGTTGTTCGTGTCTTTAGACTTTTCATGGTTTAGTATAAAAAGTTCCTTTTCCAGCTCCATTCTGAATCAAGCCCGCTGTTTGAAGGATCCCGGTCGCCACTTTACGGGAGGGGAGGCAAAGGAACCTTCGTAGCTCCCGGCTGGTAAGTTTGGTGTCCACCAATAGGAAATAGTCGTCTATGGCCTTCAGGACGCTATCGGGGGACTGCCTGGAACATTGATCGCAGTGCCAGGAATTTCTGGTTCTCTTTAGTGGTAAGTGTCCGCAATGTTCACACTGGACCCCTGGGAGGATTTCCTCCTTCTTAAGGTTATATGTTTGCAGGCATTTGGAAGGGATATCTTCGTGATGGGTGAGAATAAGCTTCTTGATTTTCTTTAGTGTTTTATCATCCAGAGCCTTCATTTTATATAAACTGTTTAATTGTATAATCCGGTCGATGACACTTTGGGAATGAATGATATTAAGGTATGGAGATTGTGCTTCAGGGCGGGAGGTATACTCAATGGTAGTGGATGGATTGCTGATGACGACGAGGTATTCAATGGGGAGTGGTGGTATCTTATGGAGCGATAACCACTTTTGAAGGAAGTGCGTTTGCCGTCGGGCTTGCGAGATGGGATCGATAAAACCTTCTTGTGAGTCTTTATAGATCCGTGTACATTGTTTGATATGAGGGTCGATTCTGATGATTCCGGAGACGTTTTTCACTTCAATGGCGAGAATATAGTAAGGAGTCAGCAGGATGGTATCAATTTGAAAGTAATGTGGGGCCAGAGGTAGGCGGATGTCGAAGAAGAGCCAGTAATGTTTCCCGGTCAGAAAGCTCAAATGATAATCTACTGCTTTTTCACCGTTAAAGCCAGCCTTTCTTTTCTTTAAATCGAGCTCAATCAGGGGCTTGGATTCATGAAATGGGTCGAGCCGTGTCAATAAAGCTTCGTTTTCCAGTATTTTTATCGGGATTGTGCGTTCTTTTAGTATCAAACCATCACTCCTTAAACGTTGATATAGGATTATTCGCCATAGGGAGGAGGAATTCCTTTATTTTATTTGTAAAAAATGGAATTTGATTTTGGATATGCTCCTAATTGGGGATTTATGATCCAAATCAGGAAAATATGCTCCTAACGGCGGATTTATGCTCTCAATCCAGGATTTATGCTCCTAATTGGAGATATATGCTCTTATGAGAATGATTCTAATCTAGGGATTGGTCGGTGGCGCGTATGACCTAGATCCAGCCAAATCTAGCCCGCCCCCAGCCCATAGCCCCCATGCGAAACTCCGCCCCCGGACCATCCCTAGTCCGAATGCAAATATCCAACTCTACCCCAGTCCATAGCCCCCATACGGCCTCCATGTGAAAATCCGGCCTCAGCCCAATCCCAGCGCCATACCGAAATCCCACCCTAGTCCCCGCTCAGCGCGTAATCCCCACGCCAAAATCCCACCCCCCGCCACCCAGGAAATCCCACCCCCTACCTCGAATCTATCCATAACCACCAAAAACCTAAAAGGAGCAATTTATGAAAATTGGACTAATCAGGCATTTTAAAGTGAAAAGGGGATATCCGAATTCAATCGTGTCCTCGGCTGAATTGATGAAGTGGGTGGATGAATATGAAGCTTCTGAAGTAGAGGAGAATGAAGTGGATTTGAATGGAGTTGAATGGAAGTCCTGCTATTCGAGCAGCATGCGGAGGGCGGAAGTCACGGCACGGAGCGTTTACAACAGGGATATCATTTTCCTGGATGAATTAAGGGAGATTCCGTTATCACCGCTCTTTCCTTCGAGGATGAAGCTGCCCTTGTTCATCCATCTGACTGCCATCCGTCTGGCGTGGTGGTTCAATCATCCATCGCAGGCTGTTAGCAAAAAAGAGGTTTTCGAGAAAATAAATAAAGTCATAGACAGGGTCATGTCGGAGGATCAGGACGTTCTGATTGTCGGGCACGGTGGTGTGATGATGTTCATGAGAAAGGAATTGATCAGGCGTGGGTTTTCTGGTCGGTCATTCAGACGGCCGGAAAATGGAGTGGTCTATGTTTACGAAAATAAAGAAGGATGATCCATGTCAATTGCAGGGATCATCCTTGCTGCTTAAGTCTTTTCAAATCGGGAAACTTCAATGAGGTGCAAGGGTCATCACTTTGCCACGCTTTGAGGGGGGCGCGTCATTCCCGATCTTACTGCTGAACCAACAACAAAATCTTACCCTCATCCAGTTTTTCTTCGTACTGATCGGCTTCCTCTTTTGAAAAGCCCATTTCCTGGAGTTGGTTGCGCAGTTCGTCGCCTTTACTTAGGATCATGTTGCCGACGGCGGTGCCGAAGCCTGTTTCTTTCGCGCCGATTTCGTTTGCGTCCGCATTGTCGGCTACTCGTTCTGTGCGGTCATCGTCATGGGATAATACATATAGATTCTTTTTGTCTATGCCTTGAGAAGATAATGTTTCAACTTCAGAAATCAGTTCCTTGTCATTGTAGAATTCCTTTACAGTTGGTTTCATGTGAATCTCCTCCATTATCGTTTTCGTTACAGTCGTTGTTTTCCCCGTTATGGAAAAGATAAACATGTCCTATGGAGTGATTTTGACGGCACAAAGAGGGGAATAGATAAAGGGGACAGTAGATCAGAAAGGAGGAGAGTACCATGAATGAACAGCATACCCTCGAAGAGATCAAGAAGACAATACAAGAAGAAACAATGGTGCTTCTTTATATTTCACGTCCTAATTGTTCGGTATGCCATGCTTTGCTGCCCCAGGTGGAGGGAGTGCTTGAAAAGTATCCCATAATTGTCGCCGTTCACGCTGATGCCGATGAGATTCCCGGTATTGCAGGGGAATTTTCCATTTTCACGGTGCCTGTTGTGATTGTTTTTATAGAAGGGAAAGAAATGATGAGAAAGGCACGTTTCGTCCCAATTGATGAATTGGAAGGTGGACTGTCGAGGTTGATTGCCATGTTCGAGGATTAAACAAACGTTTGATTAAACGTGCCCGTACCATATGCGAGAAGGAATCAAAGAGTTAAACGATTGTTTAACTACATCAGATGGTGGCTGGCGATGAAGCAGTCCTTTCCAGAGGGATTAGATAAGAAGCTTACTCCTATTTAAAAAAGTAGCCATTTTGTCATGTCCACCTGAATAAGTATATAATAGAAGTAATATCCGGAATATTCAGAGCATTCTCCGGGGAAAGGAGAGGAATGGATGCCGAGGTTGTCCAGAGCAAGTAAAGTAATCATTTCAATAGCTGCGATCATTCTATTTGTTGCCGCCAATCAGATGACGATTGTTCAACACTTTACTGCCCGAGCGGCCACGAAGATTTATGTGGGATGGAAGTATAATCATCTTGACCTGGAATACGAGGATGTGGAGTTTTCCCCGCAATTCGGAGATTACTCTGTTGCCTATAAGGATAAAGAAGGCAGAGTCTACGGTTTCATGGTTGCCCCCAAATCCATGCCGGTCATCATCTTGCACGACCCGCTAAATGAACGCCCTTGATTGATTCCTTCATTTCTATGTCCGCAATGTCTTTTACTATTTACTCTTTTCGTGTATAATACGTACTGGAATAATAATTTAATAAACGTGACCACAAGGGGAGCGATTTGCTGAGAGTGAACGGCACGGCCTGTTCTGACCCTTTGAACCTGTTAGTTAGTACTAGCGTAGGAATGTGGAAGATAATAGGATCACTATGCCTATTTGAATTTGACTGACTCTCCCTTATGGTTTCGTTTAATAAAAAGGGGAGATTTTTTTTATGAAATCTTTAAGTTTAGTTGTCATGATCGAAGCTGCTTTGATGGCTGCGTTTGCCTTGATTCTTGATTTGCTTCCTTCGATTGATTTTTCACCGAGTATCTCCATTTCATTCTCGATGGTGCCGATTTTCATCCTTGCGTTCAGGAGAGGGTTCAAGGCAAGCTTGCTTGCCGGGTTTGTGTGGGGAGTCTTACAGGTTGCGCTCGGTAACGCCTGGATTGTCACGCCGGTTCAGATGATCATTGAGTACTTCATTGCGTTTGCCTTCATTGGATTTGCGGGTCTACTTGTCAACCGCATCCAACAGTCACTGCGTTCCGGGAATAAATCAAAGCTGTATGCGTGGATCATAACCGCGACGGTTGTCGGAAGTGCCGCCCGTTATTTCTGGCATTTCATCGCAGGATTCATTTTCTTTAGGGAATATGCTCCTGAAGGCATGTCGCCGGTCTTGTTCTCGCTGTTTGCGAACGGGGTGACGATGCTCGGATCAGCGTTGCTTTGTACAATCGTACTGGTGCTCTTGATTGCGACTGCCCCACGATTGATCAAGCAAGGTGTCCCTGTAGCGGAAGATCAGCGAAAAGCTTCATAATCGTATATAAAAACAACCGAATCCCAAGGGATTCGGTTGTTTTTTTGCACTCTTCATTGCCTACTCACCTGTTTTTCCTTTACACTAGACCTATTCAAAATTGATATGTGCATGGAGAGGTTCTTATGGAAGCGAAAATGATACGCAGGTATGACATAATGGAGGTTTGTTTGCTGGCAGGCAAGATCATGCTGCAAAGCGGTGCGGAAACGTATCGGGTCGAGGATACGATGATGAGGATCGCGGCCTCCTATGGAATCAAAGAATCGCATAGCTATGTGACGCCGACGGGAATCATCTTTAGCATTGAAACGGACGAACCGACCAAAACAAAATTGATCCGTATCAATGAACGGTCCACCGATCTTGAGAAAGTGACCCTTGTGAATGGGATTTCAAGAAAGATCAGCGAAGGGTTATTCACCATTGAAGAGGCATACAGTGAGCTTGAAGAGCTCGAAAAAACAGACCATTCTTATTCTTTTGTGGTCCAAGTGCTTGCTGCTTCGATATCGAGCGGCTGTTTTCTCATCATGTTCCTGGGAAACTGGGCTGATTTTCTTCCCGCTTTCATGACCGGGGGAGTCGGATATATGAGTGTCGTGTATTTACATAGGCTCGTTCCGATTAAATTCTTTGCAGAGTTTCTTGCATCCTTCATCATTGGGATTCTTTCCTTCGCTTTTGTCCATTTCGGGGCAGGGCAGGAACTGGATAAGATCATCATCGGTTCTGTCATGCCGCTTGTACCTGGGCTGCTCATCACCAATGCCGTCCGTGATCTGATGGCGGGGCACTTGGTCTCGGGATTGTCGAAGGGGGCGGAAGCGTTTCTGACCGCATTTGCAATCGGCACCGGCATCGCGGTGGTATTTACGTTGATTTAAAGTGAGCTTCAAAGGAGTGAATAGGGAATGTTAATCATTGAACATCTGATCACCAGTTTCATCGCCGCCGCTGCATTCGGCATCATTTTCAACGCACCGAAAGAGTCCCTATTCAAATGTGGGATTGTCGGGATGCTCGGATGGATCATCTATATGATCATGTATTTGAATGATACCGATGCAATACTTGCAACCTTGCTTGCATCCTTCGTCGTAGCCGTGGTCAGCCAGGTATTTGCAAAGATGTACAAGACGCCGGTCATCATCTTCAGTGTGGCGGGGATCATCCCGCTTGTACCTGGCGGGCTTGCCTATGATGCGATGAGGAATTTCGTTCAGAATGACTACAATGCAGCCATCAATCTGGCAGCAAAGGCCTTTATGATTTCGGGATCGATCGCGGTCGGTCTCATCTTTTCCGAAGTCATCAATCAAATCATCCGGAATGCCAAGCTCAATGCGAGTGCAAGGAGAATGAGATGACCATTCATGACGGACCCTGGAAACGGGGTCTTTTTTTATGCCATTTTTATTAGTTGTTCTCGTAAACATTGTTCCTATTGAAAAAAAGAGAAAAGATTAATTGGAGCTCCGTGCCCTAACTTTCCGCAGGACCTCCTCGGATGATTGCTCCTACTGAAACGTCGAAAAATCAACAGCCCACTCCGTCTCAAAACATCAACGTCAATAATATGTAACTTTCTTCCACCCCTTCCGTCTAATCTGAAAATAGACTATAAAGGTGGGTCAATCCGATGAAAAAGCATGGTTTCATCATTCTTGCAGGTCTTTTGTTGTGTGGTGGTTTCGGATTTTACTTCTATTGGCAGAAGCCTGCCGTCATGGCTGGTGGGAGTCTTGACGGAAAGGTTATGGTCATGCAGGGGAATGAGTGGATACTTCATTTCTCTGTACCGGTCAGTAAAAAAACAGTCAATTCACGGACTATCGCCGTGAAGGACTCGGATGGTCATGAAGTGGGGGTCGGATTTGAATTGAACGATGAAGGTACAGCACTGAAGATCGTTCCGCCTGCCGGGGGGTATCCAGATGATTCCCGTCAATTTACCTTGTCCATTTCTTCCGGTGTCAAAACGAAGTTGGGGTTCACTTACAGGGGAGATACAAAGGTGGCGTTTACCGTCACCGAATCCCTGCCTTCCTTCGGTTCGACGAAAGAATTGGCTAGCTATTTCCAAACCATCATCAAGAGACAAAAAATCGAACAGGAAAGGTTCAGTCTTTTTCGAAACAGCGTGGCCGAATCATCCGAAGATAAGGCTTCCTCAGGGGAAAGCTCAGGTTCTCAGCACTCCGAAACGAACAATCAGGTGCAGGGAGTAGATGAAGGGGATGTCGTCAAAACCGATGGTACTTATATTTATCAGGTTGCAAACGGGGAGCTTGTCATAACGAGAGCGATCCCGTCCACGAGCATGGAGATGGTGTCAAGGATACCGTTTGAAGGGAATATAGAGCCCCGCCATTTATTTTTGGAAGGAGACAATGTTGTGGTGATCGGGAACAGCTGGATGAGCAATGAGATGCAAGAAGGAGCGAAAGAGGTCATGCGTCATCCGATTCAAGGCTCTGCTTTTGCGGTGGTCTATGATATTTCAGATCGGAAAAAGCCGAATCTTCTAAGAAAAGTCGAGGTGGAAGGGAATTATATGACCTCCAGAAAAATAGGGGGGACGATCTATTTCATAGCCAACTCATATCCTGACTATTGGCTTGCCGACAAAAGTTCCGATGTTGATTTGAGACCGAGGGTCATGGACAGTGTGAAAGGGAACGAATTCACGGAGGTCGCGGTAGACAGGATCCAATACTTTCCCCAATCGATGCAGCCGAGTTATACGATGATCGCATCCCTTGACGTCACAAAACCCAAAGGGGAACTGAACGTTCAGACGTATTTGGGAAGTGGCAGCGGCATGTACATGTCGAAAGAGAATCTGTATCTTGCCGTTGAAAAATTTAATGATGACAATTGGAATGTCATGAGTACAGAGGTGTATAAATTCGGATTGAAGGATTCCGGGGTCATGTACAAAGCTTCAGGTCAAGTCCCTGGAAGGATCCTGAATCAATTTTCCATGGATGAGCATGATGGATATTTCAGAGTCGCCACAACGGACGGAGAGGTGTGGAATGACGATCGGCCCTCTTCGAATGCCCTCTATCTATTGGATGAAAACATGAAGAAGAGTGGTGACGTCACGAATCTCGCGAAAGGTGAACGGATTTACTCGGTAAGATTCCTCGGGGATAAGGCATATATCGTCACCTTCAAACAGGTGGACCCATTGTTCGTCATTGATACGGCGGACCCTCGACAGCCCAAGGTGCTGGGAGAATTGAAGATTCCGGGCTTCAGTACGTACCTGCATCCGATCGACGAGAATCATTTGATCGGTTTCGGGTTCGATACGAAGATAATCGATGATGGAAAATCATTGAACGGGGACCCCCGGATCATACGGAGCGGGATGAAAATTTCATTGTTTGATATTACAGACTTCGAGAATCCAAAGGAAGCAGATACTGAGATCATCGGAGGGACCGGGACCCATTCCCCGCTAATGGATGATCATAAAGCCCTTTTTCATGAACCTTCCCGGAATTTATATGGCTTTCCTGTATCTGTTTATCATGATAAAGAAGCTAGTGAATATGAGCGGGTCTTTGACTACCAGGGTGCACTTCTCTATGAAATCACACCTGAACACGGAATTGAAAAAAAGGCGGTGCTGGGAGCGGAAGACGGTTCAGGAAAAGAAATCTATGAAAGCTGGGAAAAGAATATTCAGCGGCTTCTATATATCGACGATCATGTATACACATTGGCCAATCAAAAAATCGAAGCTTATTCGCTGAACGATTTTCAAAAAGAAAGCTCGTTAGTTTTACACTGACAATCATGAAGCCTCCGACGATAATCGGAGGCTTTTTTGGTGGGGGCAGCCGCAGATTCCGGGACGTTTCACGTGGAACCTCCGAAGGGCATGGACAGAGTCGTTGATAAGGAGTCACCAAACTACCAACCATCATAAAAAAACGATATCATGGTACATATATACATATCGTAAGAACGAGAGCGTAAGGGGTGTGTGTCTTTGAGGATAATCGGTTTTTTGAAGCCCTATCGGCTGGCGATGGGGATTGCGTGGACGTTGATGCTGGTGGAGCTTGCAGTAGAACTTTTGAATCCACTATTCATGGCAAAGATCATTGATCAGGGAATCTTGAAGGGCGACATGGACGTGGTGCTTCTATGGGGCGGGATCATGGTAGGCATGTCAGTTCTTTCATTTGCTTCCGGGGTGACGAACTCCTTCTTTGCTGCCCATACGAGTCAGGGGTTCGGTTATGACGTCCGGGAAAGTCTATATAAGAAAATCCAGTCTTTTTCATTTGCAAGCTTCAACAAACTGCCGTCATCCTCGCTCATCACGAGGATGACCAATGATGTGAGACAGCTGCAGAATACGATTTTCATGAGCTTGAGGATCATGCTGAGGGCCCCGCTGCTTGTCATCGGATCGACGATCATGGCACTGTTTGTCAATGTCGAGCTTGCCCTTGTATTGCTTGTCGTGATCCCGATTTTATGGATGTTTTTACTATGGGTCCTCAAGCGGGGCTGGAGTTTATTTGAGAAGGTGCAGAAACGCCTGGACCGGGTGAATGAAGTCATGAAGGAGAATCTATCGGGCATACGGCTGATCAAGGCCTATACAAGGGGACAACATGAAGAAACACGATTCCACGGCGCCAATGAGGATCTGAAGGACAAAACGGTGCGTGCCCTCAGGTTCATGGAAATCATCATGCCTCTGTTGATGTTAGTGATGAACCTGGCCATCTTGATCGTCCTTTGGTCAGGGAGCCTGAAAGTGAATACGGGCGGTGCGCAGGTTGGGGAAGTCGTCGCGATCGTTACGTATGCAACGAGGATTTCATCCGTATTTTCCATTTTCTCTTTCATCATCACCAGTTTTTCAAGAGCGCGTGCTTCAGCTGACCGAGTGGAAGAGGTGCTGAACACTGAAGTTGATTTGCGGGATGGGGAAGAAGCGCGGATTGAAAATACCGTCATAACTGGAGAGATTGAATTTAAGGGAGTTTCCTTTCGATATCCTGAAACGAGGGGGAAGGTGCTCGAGGATATCTCCTTCCACATAAAAGCAGGGGAGACTGTCTCTGTCTTAGGGGCGACGGGTTCCGGGAAGTCGACGTTGTTCCAGCTGATCCCGCGCCTGTATGATGTGACGGAAGGGGAAATCCAGATAGATGGCCACCCGATTCGATCTGTCACGCTTCAGAATTTGAGAAAGGCAATCGGATATGTTCCACAGGAGGCGGTCCTTTTTTCAGGGACTGTCCGCGAAAATCTGCTATGGGGGAAAGAGCATGCCTCTGAAGAAGAAATGATGAAGGCAGCTAAGGATGCCCAGATCCATGACACGATTGAACACTTGAAGGACGGATACGACACGGAGCTTGGTCAGAAGGGGGTAAACCTTTCCGGGGGCCAGAAACAAAGGCTGTCGATTGCAAGGGCACTGATCAGGAAGCCGAAAATCCTGTTGCTGGACGATAGCACGAGTGCGCTGGATTTAAAAACGGAAGCGAAGCTGCTACAAGCCATCAAGGGATATGATTGTACGGTCATCATCATTACGCAGAAAATCAGTACATCGATGGAATCCGATACGATCTTGTTGCTGGAAGACGGGGTGTTGACCGCGAACGGTTCTCACGACACGCTTCTGAAGGAATCGCCTTTATATCAACGGATCTATCAATCGCAGTTCGGGGAGGTGCATCATGTCTAGGCATATGAGGAAGAAACTCGGGAAGGACGATCAGGCGCAGGATACGAAAGGGACACTGGGAAGACTCTGGTCCTACTTGTCAAAGATGAAGGGTGTGCTCTATCTGGTCATCGTCATGGTGATCATCAGTTCGACGGCATCGCTCCTTGGTCCATTCCTTGTTGGGAGAGCGATCGACGAGTACATTGTCACGAAAGATGCTTCTGGGATCATTTCCCTTCTTGCGGGTCTGGTCATCGTCTACATCCTGCACTCGGTATCTGTCTGGTATCAGAACTACTGGATGATCGGTGTGGCGCAGGATACCGTCTACAGGTTAAGGAAGGATTTGTTCCACAGACTGCATTTGCTGCCGATCCCTTTCTTTGATAAGAGAAAGCATGGAGAATTGATGAGCAGGGTGACCAATGATATCGATAATGTCAGCAATACATTGAACAGCTCCTTCATCCAGATCATCTCCAGTGTGCTGACACTCGCCGGGACGGCTGTCGTCATGCTGTGGCTCAGTCCCTTGTTGACTCTGATCACGCTTACGATTGTGCCGATTATGGTTTTCGGCATGAAATGGATCACAAAAAGGACCGGGCCGCTATTCAAACAATATCAGCATAACATCGGTGAGTTGAATGGGTATATTGAAGAGACCATTTCAGGACATAGCATCATCAAGACTTTTTCGCGGGAAGAGACGGCGATCGAGGAGTTTCAAGGGAAGAATGAAAGGCTGAGGGCGGCTGCCTATTGGGCGGATACGTATTCAGGCTTCATCCCGAAACTGATGAACATGCTCAATAATCTTAGCTTCGCGGTGATCGCGGGTGTCGGTGGGATCTTTGCATTGAACGGGATGGTCACAATCGGTGTGATTGTGATTTTCGCTGAATATGCGAGGCAGTTCACGCGACCTCTCAATGAACTCGCCAATCAGTATAATACATTGTTATCGGCGATCGCAGGCGCGGAACGTGTCTTTCAGATCATCGATGAAGAGGAAGAAGCGGGGGACGAAGAGGAGGCGGAGGAAATCGATTCCCTCCGTGGGAAGATCGAGTTCCGGGACGTCCATTTCTCTTACGGAAAGAATGATTCGACTCTTCAGGACGTTTCGTTTTCAATCTCCCCTGGCGAAACGGTTGCGCTTGTTGGCCCGACCGGTGCAGGAAAAACGACGATTACGAACTTATTATCCCGCTTTTATGATCATGATCAAGGGAGGATCCTGATTGATGGCAGGGAGATCGGGTCGATCAAACGTGATAGTCTTCGTAAGCAGCTTGGATTTGTTCTTCAGGACAGCTTCCTCTTCCAGGGGACCATCAAGGAGAATATCCGTTACGGAAGACTTACTGCTTCAGACGAAGAAGTAGTTGAGGCTGCAAAGCTAGCGAATGCCCATTCGTTTATCGAGAAGATGCCACAAGGATATGACACGGTCCTCAGACATGACGGCAACGGCATCAGTCAGGGGCAGAAGCAGCTTCTGTCGATCGCACGCGCCATCCTGTCAGATCCATCGATCTTGATCCTGGACGAAGCGACTTCGAGCATCGATACCATCACGGAACTGAAGATCCAGGATGCCCTGAAGAATTTGATGAAGGACCGGACGTCCGTCGTGGTCGCCCACAGGCTCAATACGATCCGGCAGGCCGATCAGATCCTCGTCCTCGACCAAGGGCGGATCATCGAAGAAGGTACCCACGAAGAACTTCTCGACCAAAAAGGCTTCTATCATGGCCTCTATCATAGCCAGTTGAAACAAACCAGCTAAAAAGAAGGTACGTCCCTCATCGCTTTAAAGCGATGAGGGACGTACCTTCAGAATTTCTCACTCATAAAATGGACAAAGCCCCCGAAGCGTCGGCGCTTCCGGGGGCTTTTATTGTGGTGAGGGGCTGAGCTTCCTGTCAGTGCTCCCTCATTCCATGCCTGATCGGAAAAGGCATGCTCTGTAACTTGCAACATCACAAGTAATATATTTATATCTTTAAACGTATTCAGATAATAAACAGCCGCGGGCAATTCCTTGAGTCGTTTGATGTACCTAAACGACGTAAGCCCTACCTCTCTTACATCCTTACGGCTCCGAAGCCGATCCAGTGTGAATAAGTTACATATCAAAACAGAATAGAATTACAGATTATCTGCTCTAGTCGTTTTAATTATGTCACAAGTTAACAATGATTAAATATATCATGTTCAGGAATACTTGTCAACATCATAACTCAAGTGTGTGCGGAGAACCTTCCTCATCATTCATCAATCGGATCGTATCCGGAGTGATTTTCAATACAATATAATTCGGGTCGTCCTTGCCATCGAACCATTTCTCCATATGGTCATTCCACAGTTTATCCTTATACGCCTGTGATTCTTCAATTGATGCTTTTCCCTGGATTTCCACGAACGTATCCCCATATCCTTCCCCTTCATATCCTAGGAGGATATGGACATTTGGATTCTCGTCGATTTCTTCCGCTTTATGTGTCTCTTTATTTGTTGGTGTATAAAGAGTGAGATCTTCGTGGAAGAAAGTCATATAGCGGGAATGCGGTTTGCTGCCTTTCACCGTAGCGAGTGTGCCGACCTTGCTATCCTCTAGAACCTTTAGTATTTGCTGCTTGAGCTGTGTTTGATCCATCCATGCCATCTCCTTATTTTGATCTATCCATACTATTCCTTAACAAAACGAGAATTAAACATGGGGATGTGTAAAGGAAGGGACGGAATGGGTATAAAGAAAAACAGGGATAAGGTACGTCCCTCATCGCGGTAATGTGTCAAAGGGGTGAGGGACGTACCTTCTGGAAGGAGGATGATGAGGGTGCTGCCGAAGGATTTGGTTGAACGATGCAAAAAAAGGATGGAGCCATACAATTGTGAAGGATTTGTTCATGGACGGGGCCCTGGGGATCCCTTGATCATGGTTGTGGGGGAAGCACCCGGTGAAACGGAAATTCATAATGGGATGCCGTTCAGTGGAAGGGCCGGGAAGGTACTGGACGAGTTTTTTGAATACCTCGGTGTTTCAAGAGAGGAGATTTATTTTACTTCTACCGTGAGGAGTAGGCCTTTTAAAATCGTACACAAAGAGGGACAGGGTGGAGAAATCATACAAAAGAAATACAACCGGGCGCCAAATATGAAGGAACAGCTTGCCCATGCTCCGATTGTCGATTATGAAATCCGGCATATCAAGCCTAAGCAAATCGTGACCCTAGGAAACATCGGCCTGCAGAGGTTACTGGGAAGGAAGTATACCATTTCGGAAGTCCACGGGAAGCTGATTCATGCGCCGGTCAGAAGATTGAAGGATATGGACACAAACGAGTGGACGCTCACTGATAGGGAATACGCCATCTTTCCGACTTTCCATCCTGCGTCCATCTTCTATAATCGATCCCTGCTTGAGAAAATTCATCGTGACCTCGATGAACTGAAAAAACATTTGAAAGGGGATAAAGGACCTTGACCATCAGCACTCAGATTGGTTAAGGTCCTTTCGCTTTTCACTTCTTATTTAAATTCTCCTGCGCCATCCTCACTAATTCCTTTACCATATTCCCGCCCATCCGGCCACCGATCTTCCCGGCTTGTTCAGACGTCAGTTTCCCGTTATATCCTTTGTCCAATGGGATTCCCTGCTCCCTCGCAGCTTCGAATTTCGCGTCCTTCGGATCGCTTACACCGGAGATTCTGGCCTTCAGCTGATCCAGTGCCGCACGAGATTCGGGCACTAGCAATTTTCGTCTCGACATGTTCCAACCTCCTTTCGTCATTAGGTTGCCCCGAAAAAATTTTTATACTGACCAAGCTTTGTTATACAAGGGTTTTCGGGTATGACGGCTTTTTTACGGATAAAAAAAGATTGTCTAATTTGTGTCAAATAAAATATAATTCATAATAGTTAGATAATTTTTGGAAGAAAAGGGGGAAACACTGTGGAAGAGTTTGTAGGCAGATTGGTGGGGATCTTATGGTCACCGGTCATGATTTATTTCTGTTTGGGTGTAGGACTTTTATTTTCGATCTTAACAAGATTTTTGCAGGTGCGTCTCATTAAGGACATGGTGGTTCAGATGTTCAAAGGGAGCAGCTCGAAATCGGGCGTATCCTCATTCCAGTCACTTGCACTTTCGTTATCCGGGCGTGTAGGGACGGGGAATATTGCCGGTACGGCAACCGCAATCGCATTCGGGGGACCCGGAGCGGTGTTCTGGATGTGGGCAATCGCATTCATCGGAGCAAGCAGTGCGTTCATCGAATCCACGCTTGCACAGATTTATAAAGTAAAGCAAGACGGTGAGTACCGCGGGGGTCCGGCCTATTATATCGAAAAAGGGATTGGTTGGAAGTGGTATGCGGTATTGTTCTCATTGGCAACACTTCTTGCCATCGGGGTATTGATGCCGGGGATCCAGTCCAACTCCATCGCGCAGGGCCTAGATAATGCATTCGGGCTTAATACGTCGGTTACCGGTATCGGATTAGTCATCCTGCTTGCCATCATCATCTTCGGTGGGGTAAAGAGAATTGCCGGTGTCGCTTCATATGTCGTTCCATTCATGGCGATTGCTTACATTGTTATGGCTTTGGTGATCGTTGGAATGAACATTGCTGAAATTCCAGCAGTTCTTTCCTTGATTTTCAGAAGTGCTTTCGGTGCAGACGCAGCATTCGGCGGAATCATCGGTAGCGCGATTGCCTGGGGTGTAAAGCGTGGAGTCTACTCCAATGAAGCAGGTCAGGGTACAGGGCCTCACCATGCAGCAGCAGCTGAAGTATCCCACCCGGCCAAACAAGGTCTGGTTCAGGCATCTTCCGTTTATATCGATACCCTGCTTGTATGTTCGGCTACGGCTTTCATGATCCTATTCACTGGCGCTTATAACGTAGAAAATGCCGATGGATCTGCCATTGTCACGAATCTTGAAGGAGTCGAAGCGGGTCCTGCATATACACAGGCTGCAATCGAATCGGTCCTTCCTGGTTTCGGGGCAGGTTTCGTCGCAATCGCCCTTTTCTTCTTTGCTTTCACAACCATCATGGCATACTACTATATGGCTGAAACGAATGTGGCGTATTTATTAAAAGGGAAGAATAGCAAGCCAGCCATCTTCATCCTTAAGATTGTCATTCTTGGGGTCACGTTCTACGGTGCGATCAAGGAAGCCGCACTTGCATGGGCCCTTGGGGATATCGGCCTCGGGATCATGGTATGGCTCAACCTAATCGCCATCCTGATCTTGGCAAAACCTGCTCTTCGTGCCCTCAAGGATTATGAAGAACAGAAGAAACAGGGGCTTGACCCGGTCTTTAACTCAACAAAGCTCGGAATCAAGAATGCTGAGTACTGGGAACAGGAATACAAGGCGGACAAGGAAGAAAGCGCTTCTTAACAACCTGAATGGACCTGCTGCACGATCTATCATGCAGCAGGTCCATTTTATGTATCAGTGGCGTTCAGCAGGGGGATCCTTTACGATGAAGCGATCGACGATGAACCGCTGGAACCCATATAAGAGGAGGGATTTAACGAAGAATAGCAGAGAGAGCTGATACCTTTTCAATAAAAGTAACTTCCCGACCCCCAATCTTGTGGATAGTGTAGTGAAAGGGTAAACGTAAAAGGTATCGACTAGCATATTAACAAAAAGGAACAAGTAGAAATTTTTATAGGTCCATTTCAAGATCCAGACCGAACCGCTTAGGAAAAGGCCAATCACGAAAGGGATATTTCCATTGACGCCCGGGAAGAGCTTCTCCTTTATTGTCCACCATTTGTTTTTTTCTGCATAAATGCTCTCAAGTATCACCAATAGACTCATAAACGCTGCGGAAGGCAGGTATTTCTTTAAGCTTTCTTTTCCTGCGACGAATAATGATCCCCAGGATAACAGCATTAAAAGAAGGATTAACGTTTTATTTTTGTTAAGCTTCATGGTCGATTCCTCCTGTAGTGGTAAAACAGTACATATGAATAGGTTTAATCTGTACCCGAAAATTTATTCAGGATACTTGAAATGATTTAATTCTGATTGGATTAGTAGGACAAAATTTTTGAGAATCGTAAGTTGTTTGATTATGATAGAGGAAAGATTGGTTGTTGGGAGGAGGACCATAATTGAATTTATATGAACCGTTTATCCAAAATGACCGGCAGAGGGAATTGCTAGACATGACGGCAAAGCTTGCAGATACCTTTGCCACTCGTGGTGAAAAATTCGATCGGGAAGATGCATTCCCATTTGAGAATGTTGAGGATTTGAAGGCCGCGGGCTATGTTTCATTGACTGTACCAGAGGAATATGGAGGGAAAGAGATCAGTCTTTATGAATTGGTGATGCTCCAGGAGAGACTCGCAACTGGTGACGCAGCCACCTCGTTATCGATTGGATGGCATCTCGGTGGTCTGATGGAACTATCTGAAAACCGTCCCTGGGACGAAGTGTTATTCAAAAGCCTGTGTGAAAAGGTTGTAACAGAACGTGTCCTGATCAACCGCGCCGCCACAGAGCCTGCCACGGGTAGTCCGACTAGAGGGGGCCTCCCTGAAACACGAGCGGTTAAGAGCGATAGGGGTTGGATCATTGATGGGCGAAAGACGTTCACTTCAATGGCGAAGGCACTGGACTATTCGTTGGTTTCGGCGCGAATAGGAGATTCCGATGAGAAAGGATTCTTCCTTGTAGACCATTCCCTTGACGGGGTGAGGATTGAAGAAACGTGGGATACCATCGCCATGCAGGGGACAGGAAGTGATGACTTGGTTCTTGATGACGTGTCCCTTTCAACGGAGGCGTTGGTCGAACGGGATCGCGACAAGCCTGAAGGAGGGGTGCTCCCGAAAGCATGGCTCCTCCATATCCCTGCCTGTTATATCGGCGTAGCGATTGCGGCCAGGAATGAAGCCATTACCTTTGCCAAAGAATATTCACCCAACAGTCTCCCAGGTCCGATCAAGGATGTTCCCGAAGTCCAAAGGAAAATCGGTGAAATCGAATTGGAGCTTTTCAAAGCCAGGCAGATCCTGTATTCGGTAGCAGATAAATGGGTGAAGGAACCACACAAGCGATCCGCAATGGGGGAAGAGCTTGGAGCGGTTAAGCACATTGTCACGAACAGTGCGTTCAAGGTGGTCGACACGGCGATGAGGATCGTTGGAGCAAGAAGCTTGTTTAAATCCAATCCGATGCAGCGGCACTACCGGAATGTACGAGCCGGACTCCATAACCCGCCGATGGATGACATGGTCATTTCTCAGCTTGCACATAGAGCTTTGGAACAATAGAAAAGGATCGCCTGGGATGAATTCCAGGCGATCCTTTGTCATATCTGCAGCGTTTTCTCCAGCACGTGTTCATGCTGTTTCTCCATCGTATGGATTTGGTTCAATTCTTCCAGTAAATCATGGATGGAAAGCAATTCGTACAATAAGATGGTTTCGCAGGAAAAATGTTGCCTGATTGACTTGAACTCCTTGCTATAAAGATCATGATGATCTTCCCAAAATTCCTGGAGCAGTTCTTTCATCAGGATGAAATGGCCCTCCTGCATATCATATGAAGGATGATTCATGATCGCTTTGATCGATTGGATGGCTGAAAGGATCTTTTCCTTCTGTTGTTCTGTAAACGAATGTCGGACAGGCAGATAGACCAGGTTACCAATATGGAAATGAATCTGCCTTAAGAGATTGAGCTTCTTGAATTGGTAATGATGGTCACGCAGTTGCTGACGGCTCGAGCGGTGAAGCTTCATTTCCTCTTTTTGATAGTCACATAGCATATTCGTTTTGTCGATTTCCCTATTGATGTCAGTGAAGATCAGCTTTGTTTCCCTGTGCAGGGAGTGCCCCTGAAGCACTTCGATTCCTCTTCTCTCCAATAAATTACCGGTCTTTACATACAAATCGTGAATATTACGGCTGATGATCGGTGAATATTTAGGTGGTAAAATCCATAAATTCACCAATGTAGAGACAATCAGCCCCAAGCTGGTCGATCCGAGCCGGATGAAGAAGGTGGCAATATAATGATCATGTATGGTCGGGATCATGGCGATGCCTGTCAGGGTGGCCACGAGGATACCGGCATCAAGGCGGAGCTTATGACAAGTAATGATGGTCAAAATGGCGACGAGGGCATACGTTACTGCATGATGCCCAAGTAAAGGAGAAATGATGACCGCAAATAAAGCACCGATCGCAGATGCGGGAAATCGTATGAATGCTTTCTTGATGGAATCGGCAGCAGTAGGTTCGATCGTGACAATCGCGGTGATGACTGCGAACATGGCCGGCCAATTCATGAGTTCGCAGACAAAGGCAGTCAGAAATACCGCGATCCCAGTCTTCGCGATCCTCCCTCCTGCAAACCTGAATTTTTTTAAGAAATTCATAGACTATAACCCTTTCTGGAAAAAACTCTTCTACTAACCATTATAAATAAACTTTCCCAAAAAAGAAAAAGGGTTCCGCAAATTGAGAAGGAGTCAGTAGCAAGAAATTTTCTGTAATCAAAATGCTGTTCCGTAAAACATTGTTGTTAAAAAAGGCGAAATCTTGCACGGAATCGGGCAGCTGTGTTTACAGTGCCATATAAACTTTAAGAAAATCGCCAACCAAAAAAGAACTGTTCAGAATGAACAGTTCATAAATATAGCATTATCTAAGAGGTAACGGGCGTAAAGAGATGCGGATGGAGCGAGGCATCGTGTTTTGATTCTGTGCCTCTTTTAAGAACTTGTACATCTGTTTGCCGGCAACAGCGTTTGCGGAATGGATGGTGATCGAGTTAGCAAAAAGTTGATGCCTTACCATGTAGTGTACAAGCATAAGTCCGTTTCTCGTTTTGCACTTCAAGTCATGATCCAATGAAAGATGAGAGATAGAGTACCTCTTGAGCAGGTCGATACATTCGTCGATGTCTTTTGCGAGAATGTAGCCTGGGGGACAGTGTCGATAATCATCCAAAAACACATTGACTGTCATAATTTATTCTACTTTCGTTGATTTGACTTACCTTCACCCTAACAGACTAGTGGTTGGACTTATATAGGTACAAAGAACTATTAAATTGAAATATTATTGTACAAGTGTATTAAAAAGATTGTATAGCACCCTGTAGTCATGCTTAATCACTGAATATTACGTATATATTCAATTTCGCCCCAGGATCTTCAGCAAGACGTCTGGCCGGTCTGTAATGATTCCGTCAGCCCCGGCACGAATCAATTTTTCCATTGTTTTCCTATCATTGATCGTCCAGTAGTGAACAGCAAGATTGAATCGGTGAGCCCCTTCAATCAGGCGGGGGTCTGTTAAATCGATGTCCCCTTTTTGCAAGGGAAGCTGGAATGCATGTACGGTAGGCTTATATAAATTCCGTAAAAATACCTTGTGTAGAATAACAAATTTCCTCACCTCTTGGGTCCCCCCCTGTACAGCTACGCGCCCTTCCGAATAAGTCCCGAACCGATCTATGATCGACTGATCGAAGGAAGCGATCAGAACACGATCTTCCATTCCGTACTCGTTGATCAGATCCATCAATTTCTTCGTTATTTCATCCATTCGCTCACGGGGATTGTCATCCTTGATTTCAATATTTATTTTCATTTTGTTGAAGCGCTGGAATACTTCTTCGAGGGTAGGGATGTAAACTCCCTTACCCCGATAAGGATATTCACCCTCGGGATCCACGAAATTGTAGCCCGCGTCGAGCCGCTGCAGTTCTTGTAAGGTGTAGTCGGCTACAAGCCCCTGTCCGTTTGTGGTGGCATCGACGGTGGGATCGTGAATGGTCACGAGATGGCCGTCCTTGGTGATATGTATATCCGTCTCAATGACATCGACCCCTAAGTCAACGGCATTCTTAAAGGCCGTGATGGTATTGCCTGGAGCAAGTGATTTTCCCCCTTGATGGGCAATGACGAGCGGTCCGTTATGGTCGCTTTCGAAGAATGGAAGGGTTTGTCCCTTATCTACAGGCATAAAGTAAGCGATGCTGAAAAAAGATGCAATCAATAGAATGAGTGATAACATCAAGGTCCATTTTGCTGACCATTGAGGGAAGGGACCCAGTTTCGTATTGTTCATAGACGTTCATCCTTCGTTAAAGTAGTTGTCTGATTTCTTCTTCCTTATATCTATTAATGGAAGTGTCCGGAAATGATTGGTTTGGCCAATAAATTTCAGTTTCATTTATAAATGAGCTTTATAGAGTGTTTTTTTCTCTGTAGAGTAAAAAAATTACTTTAAAGAGAAACTTTTCTTGATTTTAAGCGTAATATATATTACCTTATAAAGTAAGGAGGCGAATTGGATGAAAGATAACTTATCGTTGAATGTGTCACTGCTCAGGCGGAGGGTCCCCAATCTGACAACGGCTGCTAAAGCGGTGGGACTCAGGCCGGCTACAGTCTCAAACCTCTGTACCGGAAAAATATCGGTGGGGCGCGCGGAAGTCAGGACCTTGGTCACCCTGGCCAACCTGGCGAATTGTTCATTGGACGAATTAATCATTCAAGGGGGAAAATTAAGTATGATTGAAACGGGAATCAAGTCGGTCGATTTGTTTGCTCCGATTGTCAAAGGCGGTATAAACGGTTTTGTTGCAAGGGCTCAGGTCGGCCAATTGGTCGTACTGGCTGAAATCACACAAAGCTTGAAAGAAAAGGGCTATGAGATCATTTTGTTGACTCCCGATCGGGATTACGTGGGGATGAGTGACCTCGAGGGGTTTGTGAATGTGAAGGTCCATTCCGTGGACGATGCGTTCGCAGAAGTCTCTTTACGGGAGGACAAGGAAAAAATCATTTTACAAGTGGACCGGGCATTCGTCGTATCAGGAGAGGTATACGAGATGCGGGAAAGATTTGAAGCAGAGGGGTATCCGGATATCACGACGATCTTATTCGACCCGAGCGGAACGGCTGTTGATGAAGACGATCCGTACGGTCCTCTAGATACTTTATGTTATTTTGATATCGACCTCGCGAGCCGTGGGTTATATCCGGCGATTCATCCGGTTCAGTCAACGTCTGTATTGGTTGAGGAAGACAGTCTTGAAGATGAACACACGGATGTTAACAGAAAAGCGAAGAAGCTGCTTAGGCGATACAAGGAGATTCGGGTCCTGCTGAATTCACTTGGGAAGGATAAGCTGCCAGATTCAGATCTTGAACTATTTTCCATCGGAGAAAGGATGGAGGCATACCTGAGCCAGCCGTTCCACGTAGCTGAAGAGTTCACAGGGGTCAAAGGGGAACAGGTATCCGTACAGGATACGATTAAAGACATAAAGAAGATCCTAGCTGGCGAGTATAGCAACCTAGACCCAGTCGCGTTGAAGTTTAAAGGGAAGATAAGCTGACGTTTCAGCCTCTGTCGGATCAGCTGAGACGGCTGAATGTAGGATTTAAACGCCTTTAACCAGGCGTTTTTTTTCTTTCGTCGGACCAATATCCCTACCAAACGACTTTTTTATTTAATTCTCGACAGGAAATAAAGGGATTCCCCCCTTCAATGTCGTATGAGTATAGTACCGATGTCATAATTCGTTGTTGGGAGTTAAAAGGATGATTATTGAGAAATTGTTATTGCATGTATTGATAATCTTAGCTCCAATATTGATTCAGACCTCTTTATTAGAACATCACCGATTAGGGAAGTCACCTGTATTCATAGGGATTCTGCACGGTATTGCGGCGTTTGCCTGTTTGATCTTCGCATATGAGAGCTTTGGGCTCTTTTGGGACTTCCGCTATATCCCCCTGGTGCTGTCGATGCTATATGGCGGCAGGAAAGCAGGGCTGATTGTCATGGTCTTCATCATGGCGGCCCGGATCATTAATGGTGGGGACGCACTCCTGTTTGGGTTTATCAGTCTATGTTTAGCAGGGCTTCTACCCTTCCTCATCTCCAATAAATTCTGGTCATATACCCCTAAGAAACGAATCACCTTTGCCGTGTTGCTCGGATTCTGGCCTGCTTTTGTGATGCTTGGCATCCTGCTTTCGTTTTCGTTGATCCGTGGGATTCCTCTTTCGGGGAATATTGAGATGTTGACCTATGTCCTCATCTTCGGAGGCATTCAAGTATTGGGGGTGGGACTTGCTGCCAGGCTGAACGAATGGATGATCGAGAAGAGTATCCTGAGGGAAGAAATCATTAAATCAGAAAAACTGAACACCATCGGGGAATTGGCTGCATCCATTGCCCATGAAGTGAGAAACCCCTTAACCGTCGTAAAAGGGTTCCTGCAATTGATGAAAAAGCAGGTGAAAGGTGATCATCATGAATATCTGACGATCGTACTCAGTGAACTGGGAAGGGCAGAGGAGATCATCAATGATTATCTTAATTTTGCCAAGCCTGAATTCGAAAAGGTGGAAGACGTGAACCTGAGGGAAATCCTGACCGATGTCACTCTCTTAATGAATGCGTATGCCCTAAAGGAAGGCGTACACCTAGAAGTAAACAGTAATGAAGATGTCTATCTAAAAACCGATCGGAACAAACTGAAACAGGCATTCATCAATGTGATAAAAAACGCCATTGAAGCCACCCCGTCTCAAGGGAATGTGACTGTCGGGGTTGAAGTGAAAGGGAATCTGGGGATCATCACTATACAGGATACGGGTAAAGGGATGACCAAAGAAGAACTTTCGCGGATCGGGACCCTGTTCTTTACAACCAAAGACCGCGGTACTGGCCTTGGTACAAGTGTTTTCAAAAGGATTGTGGAGGCACTGGATGGGGTAGTGCATTATGAAAGCGAGGTAAATAATGGGACTACCGTGACCGTGCAAATACCGATTGAAAGGAAAGTAAACGAAGTTAGGAAAGAGAATGCGATGTAATGAAACACTTAGTGGAACTAAGTGTTTTTGTGTTTTTTTAGGAAGTTATGGTTTTGAATGAAGCTGTGATCAATAAAACCGAACGGAATCGGTGGTTCGGGGACGGCCATTCGTAGGGGGGAGCCATTCCGCATTTACATCCCCCATTTACCGTACATATGTTCCGTGATAGGATAGAAGAAATGAATGACGAAACCGAGCGTGCATGCGACGATGACAGTCCCGATTCCAACTGCTCCATGGGCGACCATGGCAAGGGTGATCGCAATTGCCTCATTCAGGAGGCGGGCATTCCGCAGATTGAGGCCGAAGCGGTGATGAATGGCGATCATGAATGTATCCATCGGACTTGATGGGAGTTTGGCAGGGAGATAGATGGCGATGCCAATGCCAAGAATGAGTATTCCGATAAGCACAAAGGCCAGCTGTTGCAGAAATCCATAAGGCTCGGCCCAAAATAGGCCGCTTTTGATCCAGAAATCCACCAGCATGCCAATGATGAAGATTGAGATAGCCGCGAGCCATTGAATCCGCTCCCTTAATAATAGGGCGTTGATGACGATGAGGATGCACCCGTTGAAAAAGATGCATGTCCCGATACTGAGATGAAATAAATAAGATTCCCCTACGGCCAGTGCATCCCAGGGAGCGGCTCCCAGGTCCCCTTTGATGATCAATGAGACTCCTAGAGATAGGCATACCAGTCCGATGCAGTAAAAGGCGAATCTTACTTTCATTCTATGGTCCTCCGTTCAACTTGAGAAATTGGTCTTCTATCCAGATTATGAGTTGTCCCGGTCGGTTAGAAGTGTTTTTCCGATTTCAATGATTAGTTTTCAAAGGTCTCTAAAAGAAAGAAGGGTGAAAGGGTATGGAAAAAGTGAAGGTCTCCGTAAGGGAACTGGTTGAATTCGTGCACAGGGAAGGGAGCATCGACCTGAGGTTTCAAGCACGTTCTTCCATGACGATTGGAACGAGGCTTCATCAGCTCATACAAAAAGGATATAAAGACGGTGATGAAAAAGAGGTGTTCCTGAAAGGGGACATCATCTCAGAAGAGATCCATTATGTACTTGAAGGCCGTTGTGATGGCATTCTATATCATGACGGAAAAGTAAAGATCGATGAAATAAAATCCACTGCCAGAAACCTGGATGAGATTGAGGACGGCTCCCGTGTTCATTGGGCACAGGCGGAGTGCTATGCCTATTTACTGGCAAAACAAAAAAGACTGGATTCCATTGATATCCAGCTCACCTACATCCAAATAGACACCGAGCAAGTGAAGATAGTTGAACGAACGGCTAGTATCGATGATCTCGAAGACATCGTCAGAACGACCCTCATCGCGTTTACACCATTTGCAAAAATCATTTCACATAACCAAAAAGCATTTAAAGACAGTATCCCAACTGTTTCATTTCCTTTCCCCTCATTCAGAAAGGGACAGAAACAGCTCGCGGGGGCGGTCTATAAAACAATCTCTGAAGGGAAGACACTCTTTGCCAATGCCCCGACCGGAACAGGAAAAACCATTTCGACCCTGTTTCCTGCCATCAAAAGCATGGACGGAGGAAAAGCCGGAAAGTGGTTCTATCTGACAGCGAAAACCATCACACGGACAGTAGCCGAGGAAGCCCTTTCCCAACTTGAGAAACAAGGATTATCCCACACCTCGGTCACCATCACGGCAAAAGATAAGATCTGCTTCAAAGAAGAAACAAGATGCCAAAAAGAGTACTGTGAATTTGCAGACGGCTATTACGATCGAATCAATGACGCCCTCATGGATATCCTCAAGTTTGAATCAGTCATGACCCGCCAGGTGATTGAACGCTATGCGCTGAAACATAAAGTATGTCCATTCGAATTTTCAATCGACCTTTCTTATCTTGTCGATGGCGTGATCTGTGATTATAACTACGTATTCGACCCGAAAGTCTCGTTAAAAAGATTGAGTGATGAAAGCAAGAAACGGACGGTGCTCCTGGTTGATGAAGCACATAATCTCGTGAACAGGGGACGAGAGATGTTCTCCGCTTCCTTAAGTCAGTCATCGTTCCTCGAAGTGAAGGATCTCCATCGGGAACGAGGGGATTTACAGAAAAGCATTTCTGCTGTCCATAAACACTTCATTCTGATGAAAGAAGGAATGAAAAAGGAAGGCGATTGGAATGTAGAAGCCGATGGAGAGCTTACCACTGTCATCGAGTCATTCGTGGAAACCGCAGAGAAATGCCTCGGTGAGCAAGGAAGGGAGTGGTCGCAATCATTCATGCAGCTCTATTTTGATGCCCTGCACTACGTCCGCATCTCTAGGCTCTACTCAGGCGAACATCGTTTTGTATTAGATGCTTCCGGAAAGGATTTGACGGTGAAACTTTTCTGCATCGACCCATCCAGGATGATCGCAAGAGGGTCCGAACCGTATCACTCCTCCATCTTCTTCTCGGCGACGCTCCACCCTTTTTCCTATTATTTTCAACAGCTTGGAGGAAATGAGGATGACTACCGCTTCCTCATTCCATCCCCTTTTGAAAAAGAACAATGGAAAGTGGAAATCGATCCGATCTCCACAAGGTACAGGGACAGGGAACGGACACTGGCAAGGATCGTCCAGTCGATTGTCGATGCCTTCAAAAACAACCGGGGACATTTCCTCGTTTTCTTCTCCTCGTATGCATACCTACGAGAAGTTCATGAAGAACTGTTGGGGCACTCGCTTGACGCTGAGTTTGTAGTTCAGGAAACGGATATGAAGGAAAGGGAAAGAGAGGAATTCCTTGAAAGCTTTCAAGCTGAAAAAAAACAGCGAGTCATCGGACTTGCCGTCCTTGGCGGAATATTCTCTGAAGGGATCGACCTGAAAGGAGATCGCTTAAATGGCGTCATAATCGTCGGTGTAGGGCTGCCACAGCCCGGTTTGGAGCAGGAAATGATGAAAGAATTCTACCAAGGGCAAGGGAAGAATGGGTTTGACTACGCCTATGTATACCCTGGCTTGAACAAAGTATTCCAGTCAGGGGGAAGACTGATCCGTTCAGAAAAGGACAGAGGCGTACTGCGATTGATTGATGACCGGTACTTAAAAACACCCTATCGTTCACTGCTTCCGGAGGAATGGACCCCGTTTGAGGTGATTAGGTAAAGGCCGATGATAGGGGTGGAGCACTTATTGGTGATTGAATCCGGACGTGAATATGATCGATTTCCTTGGTGGATACATAAGATCGCCGGTCGCATTATTCTTCAAATAAAAACAAGGTACGTCCCTCATTGCGTTAAAGCAATGAGGGACGTACCTTTATAAGTAAACGATTAGCTGAATGAAGGGTCTTTCAGTAAGCGGTCGAACTCTTCTAAGTGATGGGTTTCGTCCGCAATCATGTCCTCCAGCTTGATAACCAGTTCAGTCAGGCCGAGTTCCTCGGCTTGCTCTTTACGCTTCTTATAGCGTTCGATTGTATCAGCCTCTGCCTTGCGACCTTCTTCTAGCATTGTCTTTACATCGTCCGTCTGCTTGACAGGAGCGGGAGTCGTTGTAGGCTCTCCGCCTAATGTTTTGATTTTTTCCGCTAAGTATAGAGCATGTCCTTGCTCATCTGGAATTTCCTCTTCGAAGAAAGGCTTTAATACTTGACGATATAAACCGCTGACCACGGCAGCGTAATTTGTGTAGAGGATGACCGCGGCATATTCGTTTGCCAGGTCTTCATTTAATCCATCAATTAATTCTTTTTTCTTTGCATCCATTATGTTACCACCCTTTTTTATGTTGTTTATATAGGTTATTTACCCATCAAAGTCATAGTGTAAACATACAGAATGACAATAATTGAACATCAATATTTTGCCTCGAAAAGGGGATTCTAAACATATAAACAGAAATGCGCCCCAACAGAAGACGAATGGCTTCGGCCGATCGCCTAGATATGGATGCGCGAGAGAAGGGAGGGAAAGGGATGTCCAAGGAAGGCAGACAGAGTATGGATCAAACATCTGAACAGCTTGCAAAGCAAAAAGCACGTAATGACGTGGAGTTTGGTTCTGATCCCACAGTCGGGAACAGCCCGAATCAAAGCCAGAAAAAAAGTGGAAAGCAAGTGAACAAAAAATAAAATCATGAATATCTTCTTCGATGAAAGAAGAACCTAAGCAGTAGAAAAGGAAAAACTCCTACGAATGCCCGAAGTACTGGGTAGCGTGGGCTCGATTTATATTCAGGAGGTATAAACTCATGTCAAGAAGAATTGGTGTAGAAGAATCTTTAACAAACGTGGTTGAGGCATTGCGTGCAAAAGGGCATGATGTAGTGGAGCTTAAACAGGAAACAGACGCACAAGGTTGTGACTGCTGTGTCGTGACTGGTTTGGATTCCAACGTAATGGGCATCCAGAATACCGTGACTCAAGGGTCCGTGATTGAAGCAAGTGGTTTAAGTGCAGATGAAGTATGTCAACAAGTTGAAAGCAGACTTCAATAGTATAATGACGTTAAACTGATCACTAAGGAACGATCAAAGAAACAGGACCGCCAGATGGCAGTCCTGTTTTTTTGGTTCCAAACGTCAGCCTATGAACGCAAGGGGTTGATTCCTGATATGCTCCCTTAATAGGTCCGGAGCCGTCAAGAATAAGAGACCGTTTCCTTCTAGCGTTTTTGGGAAATTCAAAGGGACCGTCCGTTTGATGAGTTGAGCATATAACTCAGACTCTGATAGGTTCCGAGCGAAGGACGCCTGTTCGTACTCTTTAATGAGGGCAAGTGCCCCCGACACGTGCGGTGCAGCCATCGATGTACCGCTCAATTTTGCAAACTTATCCCCTGGTATCGTAGACAGGATCTTCTCACCCGGTGCGACCAGGTCCACTTCATTATTTGAGTTGGTGAAGTAGGAAGAATTTCGTTGAAGATCGATCGAGCCGACCGCGATGACTTCATTATAAGAACCCGGGTATGAAAACTCGTCCGTGGAACTGTTGGAATCCCCTTCATTCCCCGCTGCGCAAACAACCGAAATATTCGCATCGACCGCCCTTTTTATCACATCATGAAGCGGCTTGTAATCAGAAGGCCCGCCAAGTGACATCGAAATGATGTCCACACCCTGATCGATTGCATATTGGATTCCGTTGACAATCCAGTCATATTGTCCACTTCCCCTTTGACCTGCCAGTACCTTGACGATGAGTAATTCAGCAAGCGGCGCAACCCCTGCAACCCCCTGACCATCCTCATTGGCGGCAATCGTTCCGGAAACGTGCGTACCGTGTCCGCTGTAGTCTGTCACAGTATCCGCGTCACCGTTATCATCATCCGTGAAATTTCGACAGCCTTTGATCCTACCTTTCAAGTCCGGATGATTCACATCACAGCCTGTATCAAGAACCGCAACCGTTATCCCATTTCCTTTATAACCATTTTTCCAAAGACTTGGAGCTTGGATCAAATCAATGCCTGCAGGAATTTCATTTACATCAGCCAGCATTTCATTCATGAAATATGGAATCAACCTGATTTCACCTTGCATAGCAATCCCTCCTGAAAATGGTTTTAGCAACGATGTTAAAAATCTGAAGTTTCAGAAAATATAACATTTTTCGGACGAGATTTCCAGTGTAAATCGTAATAGGAAAATAAAACCAGTGTGTGGTGTTGGGGGGGCATACCTTTTGGTTTGGTGGAGAGCTCTGGGGGTGGAGTGGGTGCCAGGCACAGAAAGGCGGGATTGAGCCAGGCACAAAAGGGCGGATTTGAGCCAGGCACAGGGAGGCGGGATTGAGCCAGGCACAAACAGGCGGGATTGAGCCAGGCACAAAAGGGCGGGATTGAGCCAGGCACAGGGAGGCGGGATTGAGCCAGGCACAGGGAGGCGGGATTGAGCCAGGCACAGGGAGGCGAGATTGAGCCAGGCACAGAAAGGCAGGATTGTGCCAGGCACAAAAAGCTGGATTTGTGCCTGGCACGCCCCCACCGAGGATCCTTCATATTGCAGACGAATACTATGGAAGAACCAGTAATGAACCTCTCCTTTTTTTCATAAAGTGGAAATGAAGCTTAAATCAAAGGGGGAGGCATTGTTGAATTATTACCAATACGGCTATCCAGCTTATTCATATGTTCCCTATCGAAATATGCCTGTGATGGCGTATGCGATGATTCAGGGAGGTCCGCTTGCACCTGCAATAAATGGATATGTGTTTTTTCGTGATGTTCCGAATGGGGTGGAGGTTTTTGTGGAGGTGCATGGGCTTCCGAATTATGAACCGGGAAGCGAAAATAAAAAGCCCGTTGGCCCCCATGGATTTCATTTGCATGAAAAGGGCGTGTGTGAAATCGGTGATAAGGGTGATCCGTTCAAGTCAGCAGGTGGACACTGGAACCCTGATCAGCAGCTCCATGGCAATCATGCGGGTGATTTCCCTGTTTTGTTTTCCAATGACGGCTATAGCAAAATGTCCTTCTTCACGAATCGGTTCAAAGTGGAGGATGTCATCGGGAAAGGGGTCATCATTCACCAAGCTCCGGATGACTTTCAATCGCAGCCTTCCGGGGACGCGGGGAAGCGGCTTGCTTGCGGCGTGATCATGAAGTATGGGATGTAGCGTTCGGGAATAATCCTTTTTTTTAATAAAGTGCCTACTAAAAAAGAAAAGCGGACCTCCTTCATAGAGGTCCGCTTCTTCGTGTGATTAGATCACTCCCAGTACATCAAGCATAACGGCGATGATGAGGAGGGGGGCCACAAACTTGATCAAGAAGTACCATAGCTCGAAAAGTCCCTTCTTCAGTCGGCTTCCACGCTTCAATTCTTCGTAAAGCGCCGACTTTTTCATTTTTATTGGAATGAAAAGGGCGATGAGCAGGGAACCGATCGGCAGCAGGACATTGCTCACTGCGTAGTCTGCCAAGTCGAATACCGTCTTGCCGAATAGTAAGAAGTCGGATAAGACCCCATAAGATAAGGCGGAAGGGATCCCGCATACGAAAATGGCAAGTCCGATGATCCACGACCATTTCTTGCGTCGGGCCTGGTCCCCTTTTGCAATGACGGATACGATGATCTCTAGCATTGAAAAGGCGGATGTCAGGGCTGCAAACAGGAACAGCACAAGGAATGCGATGAAGAACAGCATCCCGAACGGCAGCTGGTCGAATACCGTCGGTAGGACATTGAATAGCAGGACAGGACCTGCACCCGGCTCGAGTCCGAAAGAGAATACCGCCGGGAAGACGGCCAATCCGGCCAAGAGAACGATGAAGATGTTCATCGCTACGATCGAAATTGCCGAACGTGGCAGGCTTTGGTTCTTAGGCAAGTAAGAACTGTACGTGACCATGACGGAAACCCCGACACTCAAGGTGAAGAATGATTGCCCCATTGCCTCCAGTATCGTTTGGGAGGTCACTTTGGAAAAGTCCGGTTGAAGCAGGAAGGAGATCCCTTCCATTGCACCATCAAGGGTGACAGCACGGATCACAAGGATGATGAACAATAAGAATAATGCAGGCATCATGATCTTGCTTGCCCGTTCGATCCCGTTCTGTACCCCTCTCGCAACGACTAGGATCGTCATCAGGATAAAGATGAATTGAACGAAGATACTCAATCCAGGATTTGAAATCGTTGCCCCGAAGAGCTCCCCGTATTGTTCGGAGGTGAGGCCATTCATTCCCCCGGTGACCGCTTTATACAAATACGCCACAATCCATCCGCCGACGACACTGTAGAAGGATAAGAGGATGAATGAAGTGACCATCCCGAGGATCCCGACCCAGTGCCATTTGGAGTTTGGTGCGATTCTTCTGTATGAATCGACGGCGTTACTTTGCGCAGTCCGGCCGATTGAAAACTCTGCAAGCAATAATGGAAGGCCGAGTAGTAAGGTAAATAGGATAAAGATCAGGAAAAAGGCTCCGCCTCCATTTTGACCTGCGGTGTAGGGGAACTTCCAAATTGCCCCGAGTCCGATTGCAGAACCTGCTGCCGCAAGGATGAAACCAAGTTTAGATGACCATTGTTCACGCTGACTCATATTCAATCTCCTTTCTTTACTAAAAAATGTACGATCCCGCTTTGAAAACAAAAAAATCGCCCCTACTATGCGTAGGGACGATTTGGATATCGCGGTACCACCCTAGTTATGAGAACAGAGTCTCATCACTTGAATACATAACGGCTGTGCCGTCTTTTGATCTCGTCAAAAGAAGCTCGGGAATCGAAATTCGCCCGACATATTTGCACCGATTCTCACCAACCACCGGCTCTCTTCAACAGGGAAATGTCTGCTACTGGTTTCCTTCAAAGCTTGTTCAATATTAGGTTATACAATTTTTATCATGAAACAAAAGAACTTGTCAATAAATTTCGAATTTACAATGATAGGCATTCTTTCGTGAAGCGGTTGCAACCCTGCATTGTTTCTGGGTTCTATCTCTTGTAAAATAGCTAAAAGAATCTGAAAGAAAATAAGAACGGAAAAAGGTGTTTGAAATGGAACGAATCATTGTCATCGGTGCAGGCATCCTCGGGGCATCGACTGCCTATCATCTTAGTGAAAAAGATGTCCACGTAACGCTTGTGGACAGGAAAGATAAGGGGCAGGCAACGGATGCCGCGGCCGGGATCGTCTGTCCGTGGCTGTCCCAACGACGGAATAAAATCTGGTACCGGCTCGCGAAGGGCGGTGCGAAATTTTATCCAGGGCTGATTGAAGAGCTTGAAAGATTGGGTGAAACCGAAACAGGCTACAAGCGTGTAGGGGCGCTGAGTCTTCACCATGATGAGAAAAAACTGGATAAGATGATTGAACGGGCATTGAAGCGAAGGGAAGATGCACCCGAGATGGGGGACATCAAAAAGCTGACGGCTGCGGAAACGAAGGAGATGTTTCCGTTATTGGGAGAAGAGCTTGTTTCTGTCCATGTGAGCGGTGCTGCAAGAGTCGATGGTAGGGCACTTCGCGATGCGTTGATCCGTGCGGCAGAAAAGAATGGAATCGAATTCCGGAACGGAGAGGCGAGACTTGTGAAAGGGGATCATACGGTTTCGGCCGTGAAGGTCGGGGAAGAAACCCTCGAAGCGGATAAAGTCATCGTCACGGCAGGAGTGTGGGCGAAAGAGCTATTTGCTGGAGCCGGCGTCGACTTTCTTGTTTCCCCTCAGAAAGCGCAGATCTTACACCTGGGAGTAATGGATGGAGAAACGGGTCGATGGCCAGTCGTCATTCCCCCTGGAAGCCAATATCTCCTTGGCTTCCCCGGTGGGAAAGTAGTGGCCGGTGCGACCCATGAAGACGAAGCGGGCTTCGACAGTAGGGTGACGGCCGGCGGGATGAATGAAGTACTGCATAAAGCGATGGAAACAGCTCCTGGCATTGCTGGTTGTGAGGTGTTGGAAGCAAGAGTCGGCTTCCGCCCATTCACGCCCGGATTCCTACCGGTGTTCGGAGCGGTGCCGGGACTCGGTGGCGTATACACCGCGAACGGACTCGGGGCTTCAGGCTTGACTTCAGGTCCTTATCTTGGTTCGGAACTTGCGAAGCTTGTCATGGGGGAAGCAACGGAACTCGATCCTGAGGACTATAATGTGGTGGATGCCATCGGGTAACCCTGATCCGGCATTCATGATTTTCCTCTATCATCTGAGGTCCGGGACCTTTATAATAGAGTAGTGCAAAATGGTAAAAATACTTTAATTCATATAGAAAAGGTGTAGTCACATATGAGTTTATTATCTGTTAAAAATTTGACGCACGGTTTCGGAGACCGTGCCATATTCAATGACGTCTCTTTCCGTTTGCTCAAAGGCGAGCATATCGGATTGATCGGTGCGAATGGAGAAGGGAAATCGACCTTCATGAACATCATCACCGGAAAGCTTGAGCCGGATGAAGGAAAAGTGGAATGGGCAAAGCGCATCCGAATCGGATACTTGGATCAGCATGCAGAGCTGAAACAGGGCATGTCGATCCGTGATGTGTTGAAAACGGCCTTTCAATATCTTTTTGACATGGAAGCTGAAATGAACGAGCTTTTCGGAAAAATGGGTGATGCATCCCCAGAAGAGCTTGAAGAACTGCTTGAAGAGACGGGCACCCTTCAAGACGCATTGACGAATAATGATTTCTACATCATCGATGCGAAGGTGGAAGAAATCGGACGCGGGCTTGGTCTCGATGATATCGGGTTGGACAAGGATGTCCACGACTTGAGCGGCGGACAACGAACAAAGGTCCTGCTCGCCAAGCTTTTACTCGAAAAGCCGGACATTTTGCTTCTGGATGAGCCGACCAACTATCTTGATGAGCAGCATATCGAATGGTTGAAAAGATATCTTCAGGACTATGAAAATGCATTTATCCTGATCTCACATGATATCCCATTCTTGAATAGCGTCATCAATCTTATTTATCACATGGAAAATCAGGAATTGAACCGCTATGCCGGCGATTACCATGAATTCAAAAAAGTCCATGAGATGAAAAAGCAGCAGCTGGAAGCCGCCTATAAAAAGCAACAGCAGGAAATGAAGGATCTGAAGGACTTTGTGGCACGAAATAAAGCGCGGGTATCTACCCGTAACATGGCGATGTCCCGCCAGAAGAAGCTTGATAAGATGGACGTCATCGAACTGGCCGCCGAAAAGCCGAAGCCGGAATTCAATTTTAAAATGGCAAGAACGGCCGGCCGTGTCATTTTCGAAACGAAGGATCTTGTCATCGGATACGATACGCCGCTTTCAAAACCACTGAACCTGAAGATGGAACGCGGACAGAAAATCGCGCTTTCCGGAGCAAATGGAATCGGGAAAACGACCCTGCTCAGAAGCATCCTGGGTGAAATCCGTCCAATCTCAGGATCCGTCGAGTTAGGGGATTACCTGCACATCGGTTACTTCGAGCAGGAAATCAAGACACAAAATTACAACACGTGCATTGAAGAAGTATGGAACGAGTTCCCGTCCTTCAATCAGGCTGAAGTGCGTGCAGCCCTTGCAAAATGCGGATTGACCACAAAGCACATCGAAAGCAAGGTCGAAGTGCTGAGCGGTGGGGAAAAAGCCAAGGTCCGCCTATGTAAACTCATGAACAAAGAAACCAACGTCCTCGTATTCGACGAGCCGACCAACCACTTGGATGTCGAAGCGAAAGAAGAACTCAAACGTGCCTTGAAGGCATACAAAGGCACCGTCCTCCTGATCAGTCACGAACCTGAATTCTACAACGACGTAGCGACTGAAGTTTGGAACTGTGAGTCGTGGACGACGAAATTGTTTTAATTTTGATGAAACTCCCCCGGATTGGATCTGGGGGAGTTTTTTTGAGAGTATAGGGTTGGGGTTAGTGGGGGGCAGGGACTGCGGTGTTAATTAGAATAATTCTTAATAGATCATAAATTTGAAAATAGGAGCATAAATCCTGGATTAGGAGCATAAAATTCTAATTTGGAGCATAAATCCTGAAAAAGGATCATAAATTCCCGAAAAGGAGCATAAATGCCGATCCAGTACTACACTCGACCTTCCCAACCAGTCTAACTCGTTCTTACTACCGCTTTATTAAAATAAATTCATCCAAATTAGACTATCACCGTGCAATCTCATTGCAAAAACAGCCCTCAGGTTGTCTCAATCGGGAATCTTGTGTTCACGAAGCCTTAATACATTCCCACCCAATCAGCAGAAACAACTTCGAAAGAAACTCTCCCACCAAACGGGCAAAAGCAGGTCCACCCGCCCGCAGAAACACCCCCGAACAACATGATTCAATCCACCAGCACATCCTCCAAAGAGGAATACCCATGATCATCCAGCCGCAGATCATCGAAGCTATGCTTCATATGAAGGTCGATCAATTCAAGCAGTGTCTTGTGATCATGGTTTTCGATGGCTTTGACCATTTCTTCATGTTCCCGGAAACGGACGTTTTCTCCGGGTTCAACGTGATAGAAGACGTCGAAAAGGAATAGGTACACATTGGATTGTGTGAGCATTTCGTCCATATAGCGGATCAGGAATTTGTTTCCGCTGACTTCGGCCAGGAAAAGGTGGAATTGTTTATTCAGTTCGACATATGCGGGAAGGTCTTTTTGCTCATACGTTTCCAGTTCCATTTCAAGAAAGGTGTGCAGTTTGGCAATGTCGGACTTTCTCACTTTCGGCAGCCCGTATTTCACCGCCAGGAATTCGAGTTCCTTCCTCATTTCGAAAAAGGAGGTGATTTCGTCCTTGGTCGGGTGTACGACAAACGCGCCCCGATTCGGTATGTTCTGGACGAGCCCTTCCTGTTCGAGGCGCTTCAGGGCCTGTCTGATGGGGGTCCTGCTGACGTACATGGATTCTGAGATCGTCTTTTCGACAAGCTGGGTGCCGGGAGCGATTCTCCTTGCTAACAAGGCATCCTTCAATTGCCGGTATACTTTGTATTCTGCGGTGTCTTTTTTCTTCACGTTCATCACCCATTCGATCAGTTTCATTACTCATATGATAGCCGAAAAAATGCAAAAGCCAAAAATTCTTTTTATTTTGTCAACGAGCGCACCTGTCGACAGAAAGTCACTGGGTTAGAAGATGAAATTTTCTGAAAATATATTGACAATTTGCCATAAAGACGTTATCTTGTGATTAGTTAAGTATGACACGTTTTTTAATATACGAGTAAATAACGTTATATAAAAATAATGTGAATCACTGGGGGTGCTGAAATTGATTTTGCATGAGATTGAAACAGCCGGTCGAGATCAAATGGAAAGCCTTCAGCTTGAACGGCTCAGGCGGACGGTCAACTCCGTCTATCATTCCGTTCCTTTCTACCGAAATCATTTCGAACAGAGAAATCTGCATCCGGAAGATCTACAGTCTTTGGAGGACATAAAAATGTTACCGCTTACAACAAAGGCGGATCTCAGGGCTCATTATCCGTTTGGCATGTTCGCGGTCAAAAGGGAAGAGATGGTCAGGGTCCATGCTTCTTCCGGGACGAGCGGGAAGCCTACGGTCGTCGGGTACACCCGGAATGATATCGATCTGTGGGGCGATCTTGTTGCCAGGGCGATTGCGATGGCAGGCGGAAGACCAGGAAGCGTACTGCACAATGCGTATGGATATGGATTGTTCACCGGTGGTCTGGGACTGCATTACGGCAGTGAAAAACTCGGAATGATCACAGTGCCTGTATCAGGAGGGAATATGGACCGGCAAATCACCCTGATTGAGGATTTTAAGCCTACCGTCATATGCGGTACGCCTTCTTATGTGTTGAATCTGGCGGAAACAATCGAGGCGCAGGGCAAGGATCCAGCAGCGCTTTCACTTGAAGTGGGAATCTTCGGCGCAGAACCTTGGTCCGATAAGATGAGGGAAACGCTTGAAGGGATCCTCGGGATCAAAGCATGCGATATTTACGGGCTGAGTGAGGTCATCGGACCCGGTGTTGCGATGGAATGCCCGGAGGCCCAGGACGGCCTTCATATCGCGGAGGATCACTTCCTTGCAGAAGTCATCGATCCGGATACATTGGAACCTGTGCCCGATGGAGAAACGGGTGAGCTCGTGTTTACGAGTTTGACGAAAGAAGCTTTCCCGATCATTAGATACCGAACGGGGGATATCGCTTCCATCAGGCATGGAACATGCGCCTGCGGGAGGACGACGGTGAAGATGTCCAGGGTGAAAGGACGTGTGGATGACATGCTCATCATCAGGGGCGTGAACGTATTCCCTTCTGAAATGGAGCATCATCTTCTCGGATTGGATGAACTTGCCCCGCACTATCAATTGCACGTAAGGAAGAAGGGGGCACTTGATACGGTGGAGCTTCACGTAGAAGTCAGCCCGGAGTATTTTGCAGGGATAACGGGTGATATCCATCATGAAAAAGTCCATGAATTGACCTCGAAGGTACAGAGGCTGATGAAGAATGGATGCCTTGTGTCGATGGATGTGAAAGTTAGGGCGCCAAGGGAAATACCGCGTTCGGAAGGAAAAGCAATCAGAATCGTCGATCTTCGTGAAGAAGCGGTTCTTCCATAAATTTTTTTGCCCGGAAAACCTATTACATATAGGAGGGCAAGCGTATTGACAGCGTGATGAAGGAGGCAGAGCAATGACAAATATAGCAGGAAATGAGCAGTTGACGGAAGAAGAGCAGATGGCACGTTTTATGAAAAAAATCGAACAGGACGAGAAAATCGAGGCAGACGACTGGATGCCGGATGAGTACCGGAATGCATTGATCAAATTGATTTCGATGCACGGGATCAGTGAAATCATGGGGGCCCTCCCCGAGAAGGAGTGGGTGCCGAAAGCCCCATCACTCAGAAGGAAGCTCGGCATCATGGCGAAGGTCCAGGACGAGATGGGACACGGTCAGCTCCTTCTCCGTGTGGCAGAGGACTTGATGAAACCTTACGGAAAGACGCGGGAACATATCATGAGGGACTTGTTCTCCGGGGATTTGAAGTTCCATAACGTCTTTCATATGGAAGCACCGACATGGGGGGACGCGGGTCTGATTGGCTGGCTGGTCGACGGTGCCGCCATCATTTCTCAGACGAATATGCTCGGCGCGTCCTATGGTCCCTATGCCCGTGCGCTAAAGCGGATCTGTGCGGAGGAAGTGTTCCACGCGCAGCATGGTGAAGCGATCATCATGGCACTCGCCGAAGGGACCGACGAGCAAAAAGCGCTCGTACAGGATGCAATCGACCGCTGGTGGGAGGCACTTCTCATGTTCTTCGGCCCGGCTGATGCAAAAACAACCGGATCTTCCAAGCAGGATATCACCATTAAATATAAAATCAGGACCAAAACGAATGAACAGCTTCGCCAGGACTTTTTTACAAAGTATGTGCCGAGGATGTTGTCGCTCGGACTGAAGCTACCCGACGAAACAATGTATTACGATGAAGAACAGGAGCTTTGGGTCTATAAGCAGCCCGATTGGAACAGGTTCAAGGAGATCATTCGCAATAACGGACCGAAATCGAAAGAACGTCTCCGCCTCCGGGAACTTTCTTATGACAATAACGCCTGGGTACGCGAAGCACTGAGTCCAAGCGGAAAAGTGGGTTAGAAAGGGATGAGGCAGATGTCTGATAAGGGACAGAATTTTTACCAGGAGTTTGAAGTATTCAGCAGGCGTTCGGACGGAGCACAGATGCAGCATCAATTCAGTTTGCTTGCCCCGAATCATGAACTCGCAATGGTGATGGCGCAGGAGAATTTCATGAGAAGGGAACCGGTAGCGGACATATGGGTCGTGAAACGATCGGACCTCAGAATAATGACGCCTGAAGAAAGGGAAAGCGTCAAGCGCCTTGATAACAAAGACTACAGAAATGCAAAAGGATATGGATACTTGAAGAAAAAGTGGCGTCAATACGAGCAGGAAATGCTCGATGAGAAGGAAATCATGTCCTGGGGAGAGTTGGTGAAGAAGAAATGATCATAAAAAGCCCAGAAGAAATGCCGAACGACCAGTATAAAAAAGCGGTCCTGGACCTTCTATACCAATTAGCGGATGATGATTTCATCCTTGCATACCGGGGGTCTGAATGGCTTGGGCTCGCCCCCCATATTGAAGAGGATGTCGCCTATTCCTCGATCAATCAGGATACGATGGGGCATGCGACCATGTATTATCAGCTACTTGAAGAATTGGGGGAAGGCAGTGCCGACTCACTGGCCCATGCCCGTACTCCGTCAGAAAGACGCAATGCGATCCTCTTGGAGGAAGTGAACGGGCCGGGGGATTATTTGACCGAACCCCGCTACGATTGGGCATTTGCCGTTGTGAGGCATTATTTTTACAGCGTAGCCAAAAAGGTCCGGATCGATTCGCTGAAAAATTCTTCGTATGAGCCGCTCGCGCAGCTTGCCATCAAAATCAATACAGAATTATATTACCATCTGCTTCATTGGAAAACATGGTTTCTGCAGCTGGTGAACGCTGGTGGTGAAGCACCGGTGAGAATGAAGGAAGCGATGGATCGGGTACTGGACGAGTTCCAAGGGGTTCTCTCTCTTGGTCCATCTGGAAAAGAGATGGAAGCCATGGGGTTGATCGAAGGCGAAGAGAATCTGAAGAAACGCTGGGAACTGGCGTTAAAGCCAGTCTTTCAAGCTTCCAATCTATCATTTCCTCCAAAGATTGATATGAAAAAAGGGGATGGCCGCAAAGGGGAGCATACAGCCGACCTTAATCAAGCGCTGTCTACCCTCAGCGAAGTGTATAACACAGATCCTGCAGCAACCTGGTAAAGGGTGATCAGAAATGTCAGAAACGATATGGAACGTACTTCATACAGTCAAAGATCCTGAAATTGATTCAATAAGTATCGTAGATTTGGGAATGGTGAATAGAATAGGTGAGGGGGACGACATTCTCACCATCGAATTGCTCCCGACATTCATGGGCTGCCCTGCACTCGACATCATCAAATCGAATGTAGTGACAGCCTGTAAGGAGCAGCTCGGGAAAGAGTCCGTGGATGTAAAATTTGTCTATGACCCGCCCTGGACTTCAAGCCGATTGACCGAGAAGGGCCGTGAAAGCTTGAAGGAATTCGGCATCGCCCCCCCTCCCAGGGACTTCAAGGGTGAGGAAGATTGGCAGATTCATTGTCCGTATTGTGACTCACCCTACACGTCCATGGAGAACCTGTTCGGACCCACCGCTTGCAGAAGCATCCTCTACTGCAAGCAATGCAAGAACCCGTTCGAGGCAATGAAACCTATTTCGACCATGGTGTAAAGAAAAGCGGAGGGGCTTTGCTAAGAGGCGGGTGGTATAAGTCGAATCGGCCATGAAGGCGCACTTTGCCTTCTTGATCGGTTTCGCTTATGTCTCGAGCCTCTAGCCGCCAGAGCTGGACATCAAGAAAAGCGGAGGCGGCTCGATCAGCTTCAGCATGAAGAAGATTTATTTAACCATAATGTTTAACCGGCTCCAGCAGTTGATTGGAGTGGAAGACGAAGACCCCTGCGGGTGAAGTGGCCAATGTGAGAACCCACAGGCGAAGCCCGGGAGGCTCTCGGGCCGCCCGCGGAAAGCGAAGTCTTCCACGGAAATCAACCGCGGTATTGAAAATCCAAACAAAAAACAAAATTTAAGGAGAGATATTAAATGGTAAAACTAATCGCATTATACAAACACCCTGAAAACAAGGAACAATTCGACGAGCACTACTTCAACACACATGCCCCGATCACATCGAAGATCCCGGGCCTGAAAGAAATGAAGGTTACGAGAATCACAGGATCGCCGATGGGTGGAGAAGGAAAATATTACTTAATGTGTGAGATGGTCTATGAAAGCCACGAAGCATTGAAGGCAGGCCTGAAATCCGATGAAGGGAAGGCTTCTGGCAAGGACTTGATGGGATTTGCTGCTGAACTGGTCACGCTCATGATCGGTGAAGAAGTGGATGAGTAAGCACGAATATATTGCGGTCAGCGAAAGGGACGGTCTCGGGTTCATTGAGCTGAACCGTCCCAAGGTGCTGAACGCCATCAATCGCCCCATGGTATCGGAGATTGTGGCAGCTTTTGAGGAGTTTGATCGGAATGAAAATGTAAACGTCATCATTTTATCCGGTAAAGGAAGGGCGTTCGCGGCAGGTGCCGATATCGATGAGATGTCAGCGGACGGTGCGATCGACCTTGAACTTCTTAATCAGTTCACCGAATGGGATCGTCTCGCCTGGATCAAGAAGCCGATCATCGGTGCGGTCCAAGGTTTCGCACTCGGTGGTGGATTCGAATTGGCGCTATGCTGTGACCTATTATTTGCGGCTGAAGATGCAAGCTTCGGATTTCCGGAAGTGAACCTCGGGGTCATGCCCGGTGCGGGAGGGACGCAGCGCCTGACAAAGCTCATCGGGAAATCGAGGGCGATGGAATGGCTTCTGTCGGGCGACAGATTCACGGCTCAGCAGGCACTCGAGTGGGGTGTCATCAACCGGACGATCGCACCGGAACTATTAATGGAAGAAACAGAAAAGTTCGCTAAGAAATTGGCATCCAAGCCTCCGCTCTCCATCAGGTTGATCAAAGAATCCGTCCATAAAGCGGTTGATTATTCCCTTTATGAAGGAATGCAATATGAGCGGAAGAATTTCTATCTTCTTTTTGCGTCAGAGGACCAAAAAGAAGGCATGAAAGCTTTCATTGAAAAACGCAGACCACATTTCAAAGGAAAGTAAGGGGGCTACATAAATGTACGAAACAATCAAATATGATGTGAAAAACCATGTAGCCTGGATCACCCTGAATCGACCGGAAAAATTGAACGCCTTCATCCGTCAACTCAACCTTGAAGTGGCAAAAGCGGTGAAAGATTCATCCCGGAATGACGAAGTAAGGGCGATCGTCATCACCGGTGAGGGCCGTGCGTTTTGTTCGGGCCAAGACTTGAGTGAAGTCGACGAGTCGATGGATCACGGCGAAGTATTGCGGAATAATTATGGGCCGATGGTGAAGGAAATCGAAGCCTGTGAAAAGCCTGTCATTGCGGCGGTGAACGGGGTTGCGGCAGGAGCAGGGTTCTCGCTTGCGCTTGCATGCGATTTCAGGATCGTGTCGGAAAAAGCGAGCTTCGTTCAGGCATTCGTCCATGTGGGGTTGGTTCCTGATTCAGGCAATCTCTACTATTTAACCAATCTAGTAGGCTATGCAAAAGCTCTTGAGCTCGCCGTTTTAGGTGAAAAGATCACGGCAGAACAAGCCGAAAAGCTTGGTTTGGTGACGAAACTGATTGGGACCGACAGCTGGTATGAAGAGACCGCCGCCTTTGCAGAAAGAATCGCCTCCATGCCGACGAAGGCGATCGGATTGATGAAGAGGTTATTGAAGGGGAGCCATGATCTACCTTTTCATGAATACCTGGAAAAAGAAGCTTACGCCCAGCGAATTGCAGGCGGGACCGAAGACCACCGTGAAGGTGTCACCGCTTTTCTTGAGAAAAGAAGACCAGCATTTCGCGGTAAATAGATTTATATGATTTTAGGCTGTATCCAGCAGTTGGTCGGAGTGCAAGAGACTCCTGCTGGAGAGGTGATAGATTGGAAGAGAAGGCCCCAGTGGAAATCGAAGTCTTTCACGGTATCGGGCATTGGTGTTTAACACAACAAAACGAAAAAGGAGATGGGACAATGTCTACAGTAAAAGAACAAAGCTTTGAAGTACTTGAAATGAAGAGGGAGCACTATTCATTGGTCATTAATGGACAGCGCATGGAAAGTGAGACTGCGGAAACGTTCACAACCTATAATCCTGCCACGGGTGAACCAATTGCAACGGTCGCCCTTGCTTCCTTGGAAGATGCAGAAAAAGCGGTTCAGGCAGCAAGGAATGCGTTTGACCACGGGAAGTGGAAGAAGTTCCCGATCAACAAACGTTCACGCGTGTTGAATAAGATTGCCGGTATCATGCGCTCCCGTTTCAACGAGCTGGTCGCTCTTGAAATCATGGACAGCGGCAAGTCGCTATCCGCCGCACAGGGTCAGGTCATGCAGGCAATCGAAGACTTCGAATTTTATGCAGGTGCCATTGTCGGCCACCGCGGCACCGTGAATAATGTCCCGGGACAATTCACGAATACGGCAGAAAAAGAGCCTGTCGGTGTTTGTGCCCAAATCATCCCTTGGAATTATCCATTGATGATGGCTGCCTGGAAGATCGCCCCGGCAATCGCTGCAGGCTGCTCTGTGGTCGTGAAGCCGGCTACACTTACGCCTCTCACGGCAATTGTTCTTGGGGAAATCTGTATTGAAGCTGGAGTGCCGGAAGGCGTCGTCAATATCTTACCAGGGGCCGGTTCGTCCGTAGGGAATTATTTAGTAGAGCATGAAAAGGTGGACAAAGTGGCATTCACCGGATCCACCCCGATTGGGAAAAATATTATGGAAAGAGCCTCTCAAACACTGAAGCGAGTGACATTGGAGCTTGGCGGAAAGTCACCTAACATCGTGTTCGACGATGCCGATGTGGATGCCGCAGTCGACGGCTCGCTGTTCGGTATCTTCTATAATACAGGTCAGTCCTGTGAAGCACGTTCAAGACTGTATGTTCATGAAGATATTTACGATGAATTCATGGAAAAGTTCGTCGAGAAAACCAAGAAGCTTACGCTTGGAGATCCAAACGATAAAGGGACGCATATCGGAGCCATCATCAATCAAGGCCAGCTTGATACGATCCACGGCTATGTGGAATCCGCGAAGCAGGACGGAGCCACCATCGTGACGGGAGGCAAACCGGCGAAGGTCGAAGGGTTTGAAAAAGGATATTGGTATGAGCCGACGATCATTACCGATGTCAATCACGATATGAAGGTTGTGAAGGAAGAAATCTTCGGTCCTGTCGTCGTCGTGATGAAGTTCAAGGACGAAAAAGAAGTCATCAAGATGGCCAACGACAGTGAATACGGATTGGGATCAGCGGTCTGGACGCAGAACCACGGGCGCGCGACAAGAGTATCCAAAGCGATCCAGGCAGGAATCGTGATGGTGAACTGTCCATTCTCAGCTTTCCCTGGCACACCGTTCGGAGGATACAAACAGTCCGGTTTCGGTCGTGAGTTGTGCGTAGAGACACTTGATTTATATACAGAAACAAAGAGTGTGATTTCCTACTTCGGTAACCGTCCGCTGAATCCATTCGGAGTATAAGAAAACCATCAGCTTGATACAGGGGTTGTCCTTTTTAAGGTCAACCCCATTTTGCACTAAAGGAGGATACAGACATGTCACAGCATATCGTCGTAGTCGGCTCGGGTGTCATGGGAAGAGGGATCGCTTATGTCAGTGCGGTCGGCGGCTTCAGAACAACCCTGGTCGATATCAAACAGGAACAGCTCGATCATGCCAAAGAAGAGATCCAGCGCATTTTTGAAAAAGGCCTTGAGAGAGGGAAGGTCACGAATCAGGAGTATATCGAAGCAAGGGAACGGCTTTCATATTCTGCCAATCTATCAATTACGGTGAGGGATGCCGATGTTGTCATTGAAGCCGTACCTGAAAAAACCGACATCAAACGAGGGGTCTTTGAAGTCCTCGATGCCCATGCACCCGACTATTGTTACCTGGCAACCAATACATCGACAATGAGCCCGACCGAAATCGGGTCATTCACGAAACGTCCGGACAAAGTGATCGCCATGCATTTCTTCAACCCTGTACATAAAATGCCACTCGTTGAAATCGTACGGGGACTTGAGACAAGTGATGAAACAACGGAAGTCATTGAACAGGTTGCAAGGTTGATGGGGAAGGAAACCGTCGTCATCAACGAATTTCCCGGTTTTGTCACAAGCAGGATCAGTGCACTCGTCGGAAACGAGGCGTTTTATATGCTGCAGGAAGGACTCGGTAGCCCTGAAGAAATCGATAAAGCCATCAAGCTCGGACTGAACTATCCGATGGGACCTTTTGAACTGGGGGATCTCGTTGGGTTGGATACCAGGTTGAATAACCTTAAGTATTTGCATGAAAAGCTTGGGGAAAAATACCGTCCGGCTCCTTTGTTGGAGAAGTATGTGAAAGCTGGAAGGCTCGGCAGGAAATCTGGTAGGGGTGTGTACGATTACACCGAGATGGCTGAAAAGGAGAGCAAATCATGAAGGAAGTCGTCATCGTCGATGCAGTGAGAACGCCAATCGGCAAGTACAAGGGCGCATTGAAGGACGTCCGTCCGGATGACCTCGGTGCACTTGTGATCAAAGCGCTTGTCGAACGAAACAAAGAAGTCCCGGTCGATTCCATCGAAGAAGTGGTGCTCGGAAATGCCAATGGGGCCGGCGAAGACAACCGGAATGTCGCACGTATGTCGACCTTGCTTGCAGGCCTTCCCGTTGAGGTCGGAGCGACTACGATCAACCGATTATGCGGATCGGGACTCGATGCGGTCAACTATGCTGCCCGTGCGATCCTTGCCGGTGAAGGGGATATCTTTATTGCAGGGGGCACTGAAAGTATGACAAGGGCGCCTTTCGTCATGGCGAAGCCTTCCAAGGACTTCCCGAGAGGCAATATGGAAATGTTCGATACGACCATTGGTTGGCGCTTCGTTAATTCCCGTCTGAAAGAAAGATACGGTACGGACTCCATGCCTGAAACCGCCGAAAACGTTGCAAGTAAGTATGAAATCACCCGGGAAGAACAGGACCGTTTTGCCTATGGAAGCCAGATGAAAGCCAAGCGGGCGATGGGAGAAAATCGCTTCAAAGAAGAAATCATCCCCGTGGAGATCGCCGACCGAAGAGGAAATGTGACCACCGTGGACTGTGATGAGCACCCACGTCCTCAATCGAGTCTGGAGAAATTATCGACTCTATCACCTCTATTTAATGAAGGAACCGTCACGGCGGGGAACGCATCCGGTGTGAATGATGGGGCATCCGCCCTGTTATTGATGAGCAGGGACAAAGCGGATGAACTCGGCTTGAAGCCCCTCGCACGCTACCTGACATCCGCGACTGCAGGCCTCGATCCTTCCGTCATGGGTCTTGGACCGATCTATGCCACCCGGAAAGCCCTCAAACGTGCCGGCCTTTCCCTGGACCAAATCGGCCTGGTCGAATTGAACGAAGCATTCGCCGCCCAATCGATTGCGTGCATACGGGACCTTGGATTGAATGAAGAATTCGTCAACGTCAATGGTGGGGCGATCGCCTTCGGTCATCCGCTTGGTGCAAGCGGAGCAAGGATCCTCACAACCCTCGTACATGAAATGAAGAAGCGCGGGACACGGTATGGACTGTCGACGATGTGTATCGGTGTGGGGCAGGGGATTGCGACGTTGGTTGAGAATGTAGAATAGCAATGAAGGAAGAGGTGCGGATTGCTGGACCTCTTTCTGGTGTTTTTTCTTTTGCGGAATAGTTTACGGTTATCTATATAGAAAACAACTACTATTAATTAAGTGAAAGAAATTCAGAAATAATAATTAATTTTTTAAGTTGTTTGTGATAATATATTTACTAAACGTAAAATGAACGTTACAAGAAAGTTTTTCCACAAAAGTGATTGTGCAAAAGGAGAGGCATCACAATGAATACCAGATCAATGATCTTCACCCTTTATGGGGATTACATACGCCACTACGGAAACAAAATATGGATCGGCAGCCTCATCCGACTGCTGAATGAGTTCGGGCACAATGATCAAGCCGTGCGTGCTGCGATTTCAAGAATGAACAAACAGGGATGGGTCCAGGCCGAGAAACAGGGGAATAAGAGTTATTATTCATTGACGGAGCCCGGCATCGACCGAATGGAAGAAGCGGCGAATCGTATCTTCAAGCTCAAGCCACAGGAGTGGGACGGGAAGTGGCGGATCTTCATGTATAACATTCCTGAAGAGATCCGCAGCATCCGTGACGAACTTCGTAAAGAACTGGTTTGGAGCGGATTCGGGACGCTGTCGACGTCTACATGGATCTCCCCGAACAATCTGGAAAAACAGGTGCAGGCACTGATCAGGAAATATGACATCGAAGATTATGTCGATTTCTTCGTTGCAGATTATAAAGGGCCGAATGAAAATCAGCGATTGGTCGAAAAGAGTTGGGACTTGAACGAGATCAATGACCGATATCAGGAATTCATTGCCCAGTACAGCCAGCAATATATGATCGATAAGAACAAAATCAAAAAGGGCGATATGACGGATGCCGAGTGCTTCGTTGAAAGAACGAAGCTTGTGCATGAATATCGCAAATTCCTATTCGTGGACCCGGGACTGCCGGAGGAGCTGTTACCTGAGAAGTGGCTCGGGTCACACGCAGCATCCTTGTTTGCAGAATACTATAAAGAACTTGCGGAACCCGCTTCCAGATTCTTCGAAAGTGTATTCGAAGACGGAAATGAATTGAAAAATAAGGATCGCAGTTACGACATCATGACGCATCCTTTGTTACTGGATTGATCAAAAAACCCCTGCTGAAATGGCAGGGGTTTTTGACTAGTGGGATCACGTATTCATTTTCTTGACATAACGATAAATGGAACTTGTCTACATGTTCAAGAAAGTATAACATGAAATTAACGAAGGGGGATTTTTATGAATAATCTAACGGGAATTCTCAATATTAAACACCCGATCCTTCAAGGGGGGATGGGGAATATCAGTAATGCTCCATTAACGGCTGCCGTCTCAGAAGCGGGGGCACTTGGCACGATCGGGGTCGGGACGATGAGCGTAGAGGAAGTAGAACGCATCATAATAGAAACAAAGAATCGTACAGCCAAGCCTTTTGCATTGAACATCCCTATCGCCATCACCCCTCATTTACAGGAGATGGTCCGTCTGGTCGTTCATCATAAGGTGCCGGTTGTGTCCTTATCGGCAGGAAATCCGACGCCCCTCATCCCTTACTTTCACGAGCATGGGGTGAAGGTGATCTGCGTGGTCGCTTCCAAAAAACAAGCGGTGAAAGCGGAGGAAGCAGGTGCGGATATTATTGTAGGAGAAGGATATGAAGCGGCGGGAATCAATTCGAACCTGGAAACGACAACGCTCGCTTTGATCCCTCAACTCGTTGATTCAGTGGACATCCCAGTGGTCGCTGCAGGTGGGATCGGAGATGGTAGGGGACTTGCAAGCATGCTCGCACTCGGCGCAAGCGGCGTTCAGATGGGGACCCGTCTCATCGCGACAAGGGAAGCCCCCTTTCATGAAAACTACAAAAGGACCCTGCTTGATGCGAAGGATGACGGCACGGTGATTGTCGGTCGTTCAGTCGGAAAAGTAAGGAGGGTCATGAAGACACCTTACTCGGCGGATTTGATCCGGAAAGAAAAAGAAGGGGTGCCTCCGGAAGAATTCGGACAGCTGACATCGGAAGACTATCACCGGATCGGTGCATTGGAAGGGAAGCTCGATCAGGGATTCATCAATGGAGGCCAGGTGTCGGGGCTCGTGTCCGATATCCCGACTGTGAAAGAGTTGATAGAGAAGATGATGCGTGATGCCGAGCGGATTTTTGAAAAATTGGCGAAGAGTAGGATGAAATAGTGGTGAGGGGCATGTTCCGTTTGGGGGAGCGTGCTTTTTTTGTGGGATTTGCTTGTGGAATTCGCGCAGCGTGGGTTTGCTTAGGGATGGAGTTGAACGTTATCGGCCGTTTTCCCGATTTATCTTCCAAAAAAATTTTTTATCTGCCGTTTTTTCGATTTATCTTCCAAAATAAAATTTTATCTGCCAAAATTTCGATTTATCTGCCATTCTTCAAAAAGCGACAAATTTCGCCACACACAATCGCCCCACCTCGGCAAACCGGCCCCACCCCGCACACCGGCCCCACCCGTGCGCAACGGTCACAACCACTCACCCCGACAAACTCGCCACACCCGAGCCCATCCGCCACACCCGAGCCCATCCACCACACCCGGCCACACCCCAATCCCCAACCGCACCACAACCTAGCCCCACACCAACCCCCCCAACCCCAAAAAAACCGAAAAACCCCTAGATATTCCCGTCCAAACCATCTATACTAGTATTAATTTTTAAATTTTCGGAATATTATTGACTATTTTGTGACAGTGATGATAATATAACGTTGTATTAACGAGGGTGTGTATTTTTATCACAAAAGGGTTTGGTAGTCTTTCAAGACTATTAATCATAAACAATCTTTTTAAGAGAAAAAGGGGGATTCTAATGAAGAAGAAACGTTTGCTAGTTGGTGCCATGACAATGCTTCTCGGTATGTCGGTTTTATCCGGGTGCGGTGGAAGTGAAAAGGGTTCGGCGGATGACGGTGAAAAGAAGTATGTGATCGGGGTCACCCAAATCGTTGAACATCCTTCTCTGGATGCAGCGTTCGAAGGCTTCAAGAAGGCGTTGGCGGATAACGGTTTTAAAGAAGGCGAAAATGTTGAATATAATGTCCAAATCGCGCAGGGAGATCAAAGTAACTCCCAGACAGCAGCTAAAAACCTTGTGGGTGACGGTGTCGACCTGATCTTCGCGAATTCCACCCCTAGTGCACAGCATGCACTCAATGCTACGAAGAAAATTCCGATCGTCTTTACTTCCGTAACGGATCCGGTTGGGGCAGAGCTTGTGAAATCCTTCGACGAGCCGGGTGAAAATATCACCGGAACGACGGATACTCATCCTGAAGCCATTTCAAAGACGCTTTCGTTCGTAACGGATGAAATGAAAGCGAAGACAATCGGGATCATTTATAACTCTGGTGAACAGAACGCGGTTGTTCAAGCAGAGGAAATCAATAAGATTGCAAAAGAAAAGGGAGTCAAAATCGTCGAAGCTTCCGTTTCTACATCGGCTGATGTCAAGCAGGCGGCAGAATCATTGACGGGTCGCGTGGATGCCATTTACATCCCGAAAGATAATACAGTGGTTTCCGCGTTGGAGTCGGTCATCGGTGTTGCCAATGAAAAGGACATCCCACTTTTTGTCGGTGAGCTTGATTCATTGAAAAAGGGTGCGATTGCAGCAAGTGGATTCAATTATGAAGACCTTGGTTATGAAACAGGATTGATGGCAGTCAAAATCCTGAAGGGTGAGAAGAAGCCTTCTGAAATCCCTGTACAGGCTCCACAGAACTTTGAATTGATGTTCAACAAAAAGGCAGCAGAGGAACAAGGTGTGGAAGTGAAGGAAACGTGGTCTGAATTAGGGAAGTTTCTTGAACAATAAGGGAGGATGATGATTCGTGCCAACAGCAATATTTGCATCTTTTGAATCTGGAATCATATATGCGATTATGGCCCTTGGAGTCTACTTGTCCTTTCGGATATTGGATTTTCCTGATTTGACAGTCGATGGCAGCTTCGTGACCGGGGCTGCTGTCGCAGCCACGATGATCGTCAGCGGTGTAAACCCGGTGATCGCGACTTTGTCAGCGATCGTGATCGGGTTTATCGCAGGATGCATAACAGGATTACTTCATACATTTGGAAAGATCAATGCGTTATTATCAGGGATTCTGATGATGATCGCCCTCTATTCGATCAATCTAAGGATCATGGGGCGGTCGAATGTACCGTTATTGAATCAGGAAACAGCTTTTACGGGTGTTGAAAACATCTGGGCGCCGCTGGGGATCGATACGGCACTGAATAAATTGTGGATGGCAGTCGGTCTTGGTGAACCGCTGCCGGGAACATGGAGTATTCTTTTCATCATGGTCATCATCACGCTAGCCATCAAGTTCTTGACGGACGCATTCTTGAAAACGGAAATCGGACTGGCGCTCCGTGCGACAGGTGACAATCAACGGATGATCCGAAGCTTCTCGGCCAATACCAATCTGATGATCATCCTCGGCCTCGGGATCTCGAATGGGATGGTTGCCCTATCCGGTGCGCTGATCGCCCAGTACAGCCGTTTCGCCGATGTCGGGATGGGGATCGGGATGATCATCATCGGTCTTGCATCGGTCATCATCGGGGAAGCGTTATTCGGTACAAAGACGATTGCACGCACGACGCTTGCGGTCATAGGGGGCGCGATCATCTATCGACTGGTCGTCAGTATGGCACTCCGGGTTGAATTCCTTGAAACCGGGGATATGAAGCTGATCACGGCAGTCATCGTCATCCTCGCATTGATCATGCCTAAAGTGATGGACAGATACAAAGATAATAAACGCAAAGCACAACGGATGGCGGAACGAATGCACAAGGTTCCACTGACTTCCGACAGAAAGGGTGATGACGGTGCTGCAATTAAATCGAATTCATAAAGTGTTCAATGAAGGCACACCGGATGAAAAAATCGCCCTCGATGACATCCAACTTTCCATGAAGCCAGGGGATTTTGTCACCGTGATTGGAAGTAATGGAGCCGGTAAATCGACGTTGATGAACATCGTGTCGGGGGTGCTCCTCCCAGATGTCGGGAACGTGCTGATCGATGATCATGATGTATCGAGGGTCTCTGAATATAAACGCTCCAAGCTGATCGGACGGGTGTTCCAGGATCCGATGGCGGGGACGGCGCCTTCGATGACGATCGAGGAAAACCTTGCAATGGCTTACTCGAGGAACCGGACAAGGACGTTCCGGTTGGGTGTGACGAAGAAGCGGAAAGAGTTCTTCAAGGAAGTGCTGGAAACTTTGCACCTCGGACTTGAGAACCGGTTGAATGCAAAGGTGGGTTTATTGTCCGGTGGGGAAAGGCAGGCTCTATCGTTATTGATGGCCACCTTCACGGAGCCGTCGATCCTGCTGCTCGATGAACATACCGCAGCGCTTGATCCGGCACGTGCCGACCTGATTACGAACCTGACGAAGGAAATCGTGGAGAAATATCAGCTGACCACACTGATGGTCACCCACAATATGCAGCAGGCACTCGATCTTGGGAACCGGCTGATCATGATGGACAAAGGCCAGATTATCCTCGAGGTCAATGAGGATGAGAAGAAACATCTTACCGTTGAAGGCCTCCTTAACGAATTTCAGCGGATCCGCGGCAGCAAACTCGCAAGCGACCGCGCACTATTATCCTAAAAAAAGTAACGGGACCCCGTCCCGTTACTTTTTTTAATGCTTAGAGTGGCTCAATCGCACATACGCTCAAGACGTTCTGAGAAGCACACTTAATAATCAAAATCGACGTAACTCAGGGCTGAACAAGCGCTGTCGCTTTTCTTCTTTAAAGCATTGAGGGACGTACCTTCAAGCGGAATCTGAGTAGTTTAAATTTTAACAATATATTGACTATTTATAATACTGAATGTTATTATATCGTTAAATTAACGTTATATGAATATGTATAATGCGTTGGTTTAAAGGGGGAAAGCGATGAAGTCCGGATTAGCTGAAGGGCATTCCGTTACGATCATGACGGAGGTGACCCCTGACATGCATGCCCAATTTGAGGGCGATGTCGTCCATCCTGTGTACTCCACCGTCTCGATGGTCTATCACATGGAATGGGCATCGAGGAAAATCATCCTTCCTTATCTGGAGGAAGGGGAAGAGGGCATGGGAGCAAGAGTGACTGTCGAGCACATGGCCCCTGCACGCACCGGTTCCAGTCTTGAAATCAAAGCGACCGTCATAAACTATGAGGGGAGCATCATCCTCACTGAAGTGACGGTGAAAGATTCCAAGAATGATCGAATCATCGGTAAGGGAGAGGTCAAGCAGGTTGTCCTGCCTAAAGAGAAAATAAGAGAACGGATAGAGAAAATATAGTTTTTTTGTGTTCTAATCTGTAAGCGTTTACAAAATGACTGGGGGAAGAGAAATGGATATGTTTGAACAAATCAAGAACCACGAACAAGTTGTTTTTTGTAATGATGAAGATACAGGACTCAAAGCAATCATCGCCATACATAACACGACACTCGGGCCAGCGCTCGGCGGATGCCGGATGAGGCCATATGCATCAGTGGACGAAGCATTGAACGATGTGCTGCGCCTTTCAAGGGGAATGACGTATAAATGTGCGGCAGCGGACGTAGATTTTGGAGGGGGGAAGGCGGTCATCATCGGTGATCCCGCCAAAGATAAGCATCCGGAATTATTCCGTGCGTTCGGTCAATTTGTGGAATCCTTGAATGGACGCTTCTACACAGGCACCGATATGGGGACGGAGCCTGAGGATTTCGTTTACGCGCTAAAAGAGACGAACTGCATTGTCGGTGTCGATGAAGTCTACGGCGGAAGCGGGGATTCTTCCATCCCGACTGCGATGGGCGTCATTTACGGGATTCAGGCAACGAACAAGACAGTATGGGGTTCGAGGGATCTCCACGGGAAAAGCTATGCGATCCAAGGCCTTGGGAAAGTGGGTTATAAAGTGGCAGAGCGCCTCCTTGACGAAGGAGCGGATCTGTATGTGACGGATATCAATCAGGGCTCGATCGATCAACTGGTTTCGAAGGCTAAGAATATGGGAGCGGCAATCAAAGTCGTGTCTGGTGACGAAATTTACTCCGTCGATGCCGATGTATTCATCCCTTGTGCCATCGGGGGCATCATCAATGATGATACGATCGATCAGCTGAAAGTCAAAGCAGTCGCAGGTTCAGCCAACAATCAGTTACTCGACCTGTCCCATGGGTTGAAGCTACATGAAAAAGGAATCCTTTATGCACCGGATTATATCGTCAATGCCGGCGGATTGATCCAGGTCGCGGATGAATTATATGAACCGAATAAAGAACGTGTCCTACAAAAGACAAGTGCCATCTATAACACCCTTCAGAATATTTACCTTCAAGCAGAGAACCAGCAGATGACCACAATGGAAGCAGCGGACCGTTTCTGCGAAGACCGCATCCACTCCCGCTCCAGAAGGAACAGCTTCTTTTCACATATGAAACGTCCGAAGTGGGCGGTAAGACAATAATGAATGATAGATCGATAGAGAGGGACATGGGTGTCAAAAGTTGGTCTTATCCCTCTATGACACCACGCCTATGAAAAGAGAGTATCCATAAGCCCTCTTTATGAAAATAGGAAACTTGCACCGAAAAACAGTGGTATATCGATTGAATTTCCATACACAGAAAAACCAAATAAATGCACCACACGAGGTGATGAAATGATCGAGGATTTTCCAATGATCCAGGTGATGGATAATCAAGGAGAACTGATTCAGGACGAATATGAAAACGAAATTTCGGAAGAATTGACCCGGCATTTTTATCGGCATTTGGTCCGGATCCGTACGTTTGACCGCAAGGCAGTCAGCCTCCAGCGTCAAGGACGGATCGGTACGTATGCGCCTTATGAAGGACAAGAGGCGTCACAGGTCGGGACCGCACTTGCACTCAACGGACAGGATTGGCTATTCCCTACTTATCGCGATCACGGAGCAGCCATGACATTCGGCCATTCATTATTGAATATCCTCCTGTTCTGGAAAGGCAGGAATGAAGGGTGTGTGCCTCCGGAAGGAAAGAACATCTTCACACCTGGGATCCCGATTGCGACCCAGCTCCCGCATGCGGTGGGGGCGGCTTTTGCTGAGAAAAGGAAAGGGACGAGAAATGCAGCGATCGCGTACTTCGGCGACGGGGCGACGTCGGAAGGGGACTTCCACGAAGGCTTGAACATCGCGAGTGTCTGGAGTGCGCCTGTTGTTTTCTTCAATCAAAATAATCACTATGCAATCTCGGTTCCGATGACAAAGCAGATGAAAACGAAAACCATTGCCCAAAAGGCGCTCGCCTATGATATCCCGGGTGTTCGGATTGACGGCAATGATATCTTTGCCGTTTATTTTGAAACGAAGAAGGCTCTGGACCGGGCGCGAGCTGGAGAGGGTCCGACCTTGATCGAGTCCGTCACATGGAGGTATGGTGCCCATACCACTGCGGATGACCCGACCAAATACCGCGATCAAGCAGAAAGTGATGGGAAGCGGCGGGATCATGACCCGGTGGAAAGGCTTGAGAAGTTCATGAAGAAGAAAGGGTGGATCGACGAAGAGTGGATGCATTCAGTCGAGAAGGAATGCCAGAAGGAAGTGGATCTTGCCGTTGAGGAACTCGAGAATTATCCAGCAGCAGACCCGTCTGTCATTTTCGACTACGTATTTGAAACACCGACGTGGACCATTCAAGAGCAAAAAGAAAAGCTCCTGAAAAGCATGGGAGGGAAGAGTCGATGAGTACGTTAACGAAGACAAAGATGCTGACCATGGTAGGGGCCATTACGGATGGGATGAGAGTCATGCTGAAAGAGCATGAGGATGTTCTATTGCTCGGAGAAGATATCGGAAAGAACGGGGGAGTCTTCAGGGCGACGGAGGGATTGCAGGCGGAATTCGGGGAAGACCGTGTGATGGATACCCCTTTAAGCGAAGCGGGCTTCATAGGAGCCGCCATCGGGATGGCAGTGAACGGGTTAAGACCGGTAGCGGAAATTCAGTTCATGGGATTCATTTACCCTGCCTATGAGCAGATCATGACCCATGCTTCCAGACTTCGTTCGCGTACACTCGGTCATTACACGTGTCCGATCGTGATCCGGGCTCCATACGGGGCGGGGGTCAGGGCACCTGAGATCCATTCAGATAGCACAGAAGCGATCTTCACCCATATGCCGGGAATCAAGGTGGTATGCCCGTCAACCCCTTACGATGCGAAAGGCCTCATGATTGCGGCCATCGAGGATCCCGATCCGGTGCTTTTCCTTGAACCGATGAGATGTTACCGCTCATCCCGCGAGGAAGTACCCGAAGAGAAATATACGGTTGAAATCGGAAAGGGGAAAGTGGTCAGGGAAGGGGAAGATGTCACGATCATCGCCTGGGGTGCGATGGTGAAGGTAGCGGAAGAAGCTGCCGGGAAGGCCGAGAAAAGCGGCATCTCCTGTGAAGTGCTTGACCTCAGGACCCTCTATCCACTGGATAAAGAAATCATAGCAGGATCCGTCCAGAAAACAGGCAGGACGGTCGTTGTCCACGAAGCGCATGCGACCGGAGGAGTAGGGAATGACGTATTGGCGATCATCAACGATACTTCCTTCTTATATCAAAAGGCTCCGGTCGAGCGGGTGACAGGCTTTGACACCCCTGTTCCCTATTTTGGATTTGAAGATTTTTACCTGCCGGATCCCGAACGGGTCCTAGAGGCAGTGAAGAAAGTAGCAGAATATTAGAATGAAAGGGACGAGGGGGGAGTTTATGGAAGTCAAGCTTCACGATATCGGAGAGGGCATGACGGAAGCGAACGTGAATCACTTCCTGGTAAAAGCGGGTGACACCGTGAAGGCGGATCAGCCACTGGTGGAAGTTCAGACAGATAAGATGACCGCGGAGATCCCGGCCCCATTTTCAGGAGTGATCAAGGAACTGAGGGTGGATGAAGGGGAAACGATCCCTGTCGGAACAACAGTGCTTCTGATGGAAAAGGGAGGGGCGGCTCCTGACGAGATCCCCCACCAAAAACCACAGGGTGTACGGGCTAGAAGAGTCCTTGCTTCCCCGTACACAAGGAAGATCGCGAGGGAGAACGGTGTGGACCTAGAAAGTATCACCGGAAGCGGTGCAGGAGGCCGCATCCTCGATGAAGATGTGTTCGCCTTCATTGAAGGTCCAGGAAATGGAGTGACAGAAACAGAGCCCGATTTGGTAGCTGTCGATAAAGTAGAACCGGTCCACCGTGCCGGTTCAGAAAAAGATGGGGACGTGATCCCTTTCCGAGGAAGACGGAAAGGGATCGCGGCAAAGATGACACACTCCCTTCAAACCGTTGCTCATTGCACTCATTTTGAAGAAATTGATGTGAGCAACCTCCTCCGGTGGAAAGAGACATTGAAAGAAGGCGGGCAATCCGTCTCGATGGGGGCGTATTTCATCAAAGTCATTTCTGTTTGTTTAAAGGAATTCCCGATCTTCAATGCTGTCCTGGACGAACAGAATGAATGCGTCCGGCTGAAACGCGAGCATCATATCGGGATGGCTGTCGATACCGATGATGGACTGATCGTGCCGGTCATCAAGAATGTCGAATCCAAGACGATGAAAACCATCCATAAGGAAATGAAGGAACTGACCGTTAAAGCCGTGGAAAATAAGCTCTCCATAAAGGAGATGACGGGCGGGACATTCACGGTGAGCAACGTAGGTCCGTTGAATGGATCGATCGGTGCGACCCCGATCATCAATGAACCTGAAGTCGGCCTGCTTGCTTTCCATAAAACAAAAAAACGCCCTGTCGTCAATGATCAAGATGAAATCGTGATCCGGTCCATGATGAACGTTTCGATGTCGTTCGATCATCGCATCATCGATGGAGGTACGGCCGTACGATTCACGAATCGTCTTCGCGACCTGATTGAAGAGCCTCAAACCATGCTTGTGGAGTTGATATAAATGGTAGTCGGAGAAATCGCTGAAGAGAAAGATATCGTCGTCATAGGGGGCGGCCCGGGAGGTTATCATGCTGCCATCAGAGCTGCTGCTCTTGGGCGGAAGGTGACCCTGATTGAGAAAGGGGAAATGGGTGGCACATGCCTGAATGAGGGGTGCATCCCTTCAAAGATCTTCACCCATTTTGCACAAGAGTTTAAAAATCTCAGGCATCTGTCCGAGATGGGGATGGAGTTTGAAAGAACCGGGTTGAACCTCGAAATGCTTCAAAGCTACAAAGAGAAAAAGATCACAGGGCTTCGAAAAGGGGTGGAAGCTCTCTGCAAGGCGAATGACGTGGAAATCATCAAAGGCACTGCCTCGTTCTTATCCAAAACACGAATCGGCGTGGAAAACGGACATGAATTCTCATTGCTTAACTTTAAAGAGGCGATCATCGCGACAGGGGGTACATTTCATTACCCCGACTGCATAACGTTTGATTCATCAGTCGTCCTCAAGGAGCGTGAAATCTTTCAGCTAGCGGAGATCCCGAACGAGCTCTGTGTCTATGGAAACGACTATATTTCGCTCGAAATCGCCTCTTCCTTCGCTGTGCTCGGCAGTAACGTGACCTTGATCCTGCCGGAAGGACTGCCCTTTGATTCATCCATCGCCAAGGAAGTGCTAAGGCTCTTCAAAAAGCAGAAAATCACGGTCATGAAAGACGCCGTCCTAAAGGAAGTCACAAGAAACGGGGACGGGGTCCATACGGTTCTTGAAAAGGGAAATGGAGAAGTGATTTCCATCGAGAGCAGTCATTTTACGGTGAGCGGCACGGTCAAGCCTTCACTGGAAGAACTGGGACTCGATCGATTGGGCATCGAATTGACAGGGGAAGGCTTTATCAGGACGGACGAGAGAGGACAAACATCCATCCGTTCACTTTGGGCGATCGGTGATGTGACAGAAGGCCCGGCCCTGGCAGTCAAGGCGATCAAGCAAGGGAAGGCAGCAGCCGAAGCGATAACGGGCGGCCATCCGGAAGTCGATACCTTCCATATTCCGACCATCCTTCAGCTCACGCCTCCCGTTGCCTTCGCAGGGCTAAGTGAAGAAGAAGCCAGGGAAGCGGGATATTCTGTCACGGTCAGCGAGTTCCCTGTAAGGGGGAACGGGTACGCAGGCATCACAGGGGCTCCGGACGGCTTGGTGAAGGTTGTCTCTGATGGGGAAACGGACGTACTCCTTGGTGTCCATATGATCGGCGCCGGTGCGGTCGAATTGATACAATCCGGGGTACTCGGACTTGAGATGGCAGCAAGGGATGAAGACCTCAGCTTCCCACTCCATGCCCACCCCGGATACGGAGAAAGCTTGCTGGAAGCAGTGGAAGGCTTGAAAGAAGCGGCTGTCCATCTTCCTCCGCGCAAAAAAGTGACAGTGGAGAAGTAACGTCCTTCATTGCATAAAAGCGTTCCAGCTTTACCAGCCGCTCTTGAGAAGAAAAGGATAATTATTTACGATATATTCAGAAAATACAAAAAGTGATCTGGAGGGATTAGGATGCAAGAACATGCAGCAAAGAAAAAGGAAAAAGTGGAAGAACTATTTCCGGTAAGAGATGTCGATTATTTAGAATATTATGCAGGAAATGCAAAACAGACCGCACACTTCTTCTGCACGGCATACGGCTTTAAAACCGTTGCATATTCAGGTCTTGAAACAGGGAACCGCGATACTGTGTCCTATGTACTGCAGCAAAATAAAGTGCGATTGGTCGTGACGGGAAGTCTTCATGAAGGAAGCCGTGTGGCAAGTTTCATCCATAAACACGGGGACGGGATCAAGGATATCGCCCTTATGGTGGATGATGTTGAAAAGGCATACAGGGGTGCCGTTGAACGCGGGGCGATTGAAATCATGCCTCCGGCGACACTTGAAGACGATGAAGGAACATTGAAAAAAGCGGTGATCGGTACATATGGGGACACGGTCCATACGCTGATCGAAAGAAAAGGTTACAAGGGGATCTTCATGCCGGGCTTTGAAAAATATGACTCTGCATTGAACCAAGACGACGCCGGTATCATCGCAGTCGATCATGTTGTCGGGAACGTGGAACGGATGGAGGAGTGGGTCGAGTATTACGAAAAGGTGATGGGCTTCAAAGAGATGCGCCACTTTACGAATGAAGATATCACGACTGAATATTCAGCCCTCATGTCCAAGGTCATGCACAACGGCGGAAGAATCAAATTCCCGATCAATGAACCGGCAGAAGGGAAACGAAAATCCCAAATCGAAGAATACCTCGAGTTCTACGGAGGTCCTGGAGTCCAGCATATCGCCATTTTGACGGAAGACATTGTAAAAACGGTGGGCAAGCTGAAAGAAAACGGTGTGGAGTTCTTGAATACTCCCGACTCATATTATGAAATGCTTTCTGACCGAGTAGGGGAAATCGATGAGGAAATTTCCAAAATCAAAGAGCTTAATATTTTAGTAGACCGGGATGATGAGGGGTACCTCCTGCAAATCTTCACCAAACCGATCGTCGACCGTCCTACGTTGTTCATCGAGGTCATCCAAAGGAAAGGTGCGAGAGGCTTCGGTGAAGGGAACTTCAAGGCATTATTCGAATCGATCGAACGTGAACAGGAGCGCCGCGGAAATCTTTAATGAACATGGCCATAAAATACAGATACTAAATAAATAGACAGATAGAAAAAGGGATATTGGGGTCAAAAGGACCGGTCAGGGGGTTAACCCGTGAAGAGGGGTGCAGTTTTTTCATGGATACGGAATACGATTCATGGAAGGACATTGCTTCTTCTCGAAGCGGGTCGGCCCCCTTCATCCATGAGAAAGGCGGGGGTCATGCATGGCACTTAAATTCAAGACGAGAGAAGCGGTGACGCATATTGCTCCCTATGTACTGGGGAAGACGCTTGCGGACCTGCAAAAGGAACACGGATTAAGCTCGATCAGAAAGCTCTCTGAAAATGAAAATATATACGGCTGTTCACCGAATGTGAAGAATTGGTTCAAAGGAAATGACGGAGACCTGTTTCTTTATCCTGATGGGGCCGCCATCGAGCTATCCGGGAAAGTAGCAGCCTTTCTGGGGGTGGAGAAGGATAAGATCGTATTTGGTAACGGTTCGGATGAAGTCATCCGACTTTTGACGAGGGCGTACATGACATGCGGGGACGAAGCGATCATGGCGGATGTCACCTTCCCGAGATATCAAACCAATGTATTGCTTGAAGGAGGAACCCCGGTGGTCGTTCCTTTGGTTGACTGGACGCATGACTTGAAGGCGATGGCAGGGGCGGTCACAACGAAGACCAAGCTCATCTTCGTCTGCAATCCGAATAACCCTACCGGAACCATTGTGGGGAAGAAAGAGCTGTTGGCGTTCATTGAAAGCATCCCGTCCCACATTTTGGTGGTCGTGGACGAGGCATATATGGAGTATGTCACAACGGATGACTATCTCGAAACGCTGCCATTGCTTTCTCAGTTCGATAACTTGATCGTACTCAGGACTTTCTCCAAGATCTATGGACTTGCAGGGCTTCGGGTCGGCTTCGGAGTGATGAACGAAGAAATCTCTGAACAGCTGAGGAAAGTGAAGGACGTATTCAATGTCAATATGGTCGCACAGCGAGCGGCTGTCATTGCCCTTGAAGATCAACATTTCATCCGCGAATGCACCCATAAGAATCAAATGGGCAGGGAGTTTCTTGAAAAAGAATTTCAGCGCTTGGGAGTAAGCTATTTTCCATCGCAGGCCAATTTCATCATGGTGGACACGGGTCTGAACGGGGACCTTATCTCCTCCGAACTGGTGAAAAGAGGGATCGTCGTTAGGTCGGGGACACTGCTCGGATATCCGACGACCGTACGTGTCACGATTGGCACGGAAGAAGATAATAAACTGTTCATTTCTTCATTGGAACAAATTTTAAAAGCGAAAGGAGGAGCGTGAATGGATATCAAACCGAACGCTATCCACTGGCAGGATGCCTATAAATTGATGATTGGAAGCATCCTTCCCCGTCCGATTGCGTTTGTATCGACCCTGGATGCTGAAGGGAGGGCGAATCTCGCTCCATTCAGTTTCTTTACGGCCATTTCAGCTGAACCGATGCTCGTCTGCTTCTCCCCGATGAGAAATGGGAAGGACGGAAGCAAAAAGGATACGCTTGTGAACATAGAGGAAACAAATGAATTTGTCATCAATATCGTCAGTGAAGAATTTGTGGAAGAGATGAATAACTGTGCGATCCAGTATGACCGTGGAATCGATGAATTTGAACAAACGGGGCTGACAAAGAAAGAGTCGATCGTCGTTAAACCTCCGGCGGTTGCAGAGAGTAAGGTGCAGCTTGAATGCACGCTCCATCAGGTGCTTCATTTCGGGGATGAACCCGGTGCGGGAAGCCTTGTCATCGGTAAGGTGGAATGTGTCAGGATCGACGACGAGCTTTATTATGACGGGAAAATTGATTCACTGAAATTAAAGCCCGTTGGAAGGCTTGCCGGTCAATCGTATACAAAGCCACTGTCCGATTCGTTTGAAATGATCCGAAAAAGGTGAGTGAGGATGAAATTTGTAAGTTTTCATAATAGCAATGAAGTCAGGGCGGGTCTCTTGCAAGACGACCTTGTCATTGATTTGTATGAAGTCACACACGGTTCTTTACCGAAGGACCTCCTTTCCTTGATCGAGATGGGGGATGAGGCGCGTTCGGAACTAGCCTCTCTCCGTCAGTTCACTGTCGGTGAGAGAGGGGTTCACCTTCTCCATGACGTGACGCTCAGAGCGCCGATTCCAAGGCCGGTCAGTATCCGTGATTTCTATGCATTTGAAGAACATGTCAAAACCGCCCGTAAAAGAAGGGGGCTGGATGTTGTGCCGGAATGGTATGACGTTCCTGTCTTTTACTTCACGAATCATCTTGCGGTAAAGGGTCCGGATGAAATGATCACGGCACCCCGCGACTGCGAATGGCTCGATTACGAGCTTGAGATCGCCTGTGTCATCGGGAAGGAAGGCCGGAACATCTCAAAGGAACATGCTGAAAATCATATTTTTGGCTATTTCATCATGAACGACTGGAGTGCAAGGGACATCCAGAAGCATGAGATGAAGGTGGGGCTCGGACCTGCAAAGGGGAAGGATTTCGCGACGTCATTCGGTCCATATCTCGTAACAGGCGATGAGCTCGAATCGGTCAGGACAGGGGACCGGTTCGATATGAAGATGACAGCGAAAGTCAATGGAAAGCTGCTATCCCTAGGGAATTTCAAGGATATACACTATACATTCACCGACATGATCGAGAGGGCTTCAAAGGACGTGACCCTTTATCCAGGGGAAGTCATCGGATCTGGGACGGTCGGCTCGGGATGCATCCTCGAGCTTGGAACGGAAACCCACCGCTGGCTGGAGCCGGGGGATGAAGTCGAACTTGAGATCGAAGGATTGGGTGTGCTTCGCAACAAAGTCGCAAGCTCAAGGAAGGAGGAAAACCATGTACTATCGCAAAATGGGGGAAATCCCTCATAAACGCCATACGATGTTCAAGAAGGATGACGGTAGCTTATACAGGGAACAGGTCATGGGGACAAAAGGATTTTCAGGTACACAATCCATCCTTTATCACCATCATTTGCCTACTGCCGTCACGAAAACGGAGTATCTTGGCAGCTATCTGCCCCAGTTTGAAGAAGACGGAGCAGTGCGCCATCGCCATTTCATGACGGATGCAGTGGGGAAGAAGGGGGATGCCCTAGAAAGCAGGGAGTATCTGCTTGGGAACTCGGACCTTTTGATCGGGACCGCGTTTGTTACGAGCGAAATGAAACGCTTTTACCGGAATGGTGATGGAGATGAAATGCTCTTCATCCACTTCGGGACGGGTACGGTCGAAACGATGTTCGGCACCATCACATATGGAAAAGGCGATTATATCGTGATCCCGATTGGCACCATCTATCGTGTCGTACCTGAAGAGGACACGAAGATGCTTATTGTAGAATCGTTCAGCCAACTCACAACCCCGCGCCGCTACCGGAATGAATATGGGCAGCTGCTTGAGCACAGTCCATTCTGTGAGAGGGATCTAAGAGGTCCTGAAAAACTTGAGACACATGATGAGAAAGGTGAATTTGAAGTCGTGTTGAAATCGAGGGGGGGCCTCCATTCCCACATGCTGGATCATCATCCGTTCGATGTGGTCGGCTGGGATGGCTACTTATATCCGTGGGTCTTCAACATCGATGATTTTGAACCGATCACCGGCCGTGTCCATCAGCCGCCTCCTGTCCATCAGACATTCGAAGGACATAATTTTGTGGTGTGCTCATTCGTTCCGAGGCTGTATGACTATCATCCAGAGGCCATACCCGCACCATACAACCACAGCAATGTAAACAGTGATGAGCTCCTGTACTACGTGGAAGGCAACTTCATGAGCCGTAAAGGGATCAAGGAAGGATCGATCACCCTCCATCCGAGCGGCATCCCGCACGGACCGCACCCAGGAACAACCGAAGCAAGCATCGGCAAAAAAGAAACACTCGAACTCGCCGTCATGATCGACACCTTCAAACCACTAAAAATCGTCAAAAAAGCAAAAGATGTCGAAGATGAAAAGTATATGTTCACTTGGACATAAAAAATCCTGCAAACGAACCAATTTAAAGTGTGGTAGACGCACTTTAAATTGGTTTTTTATTTAGAGGGATTTTAATTTGGTAAAATAGAATGCAGTGTAAGTAGTCTAAGTTTGATTGTTAGATCATTTAACAAAGTGCAAGAAGGATGAAAGTAATTACTGTATGCTCGCCAGACTTACTAATAGAGGAGAATTGTGAGTATTTCCAGCATTTGATTGGAGTGCAAGACGAAGACTCCTGCGGGAGAAGCGTGTTAGGTGAGACCCCGCAGGAGCGAATGCGACGAGGAGGCTCACCAACCGCCCGCGGAAAGCGAAGTCTTGCACGGAAATCAAATGCGGTTTTCAAAGGTGGATTATCAATTAACCAAATAAACTGAGAATCAGTTGATTCCATATTCATAGACACATCATCCCTTAACATGGTTTTCGACCATCAAAACCTGTCGAATCCCCCACTCCACCCTACCCCACAACTGAATCACCACTCATTAAAAAAATCCCAAAAAAATTTAGACCAAACAAACACGATTAGGACAAAGATGTAAGCGTTTTCTATAAAACTGATTAATCTAAATAGTCAAAAAATTTACAAAAATACTGTTGACCTTCCAAACAAACGGGCGTAATATTGTCCTCAATATAAAAATTCGAGCCGCAACAAACCGGCCATCGACTGCGTCAGCAACACAGTCGAGGCCATTGAAAAAAGGCTCACTCGCAGCTTCCGCACGATCGCTGCAAAACAAAAAATAACGCTCACTATAAAAAATCAATTCAACCGGGAAAGGAATGATTAACATGAACGAACAATGGATCTATTTGGACGGTCAGTACGTTAAAAAAGAAGACGCAGTCGTATCTGTTTACGACCATGGTTTTCTATATGGAGATGGAGTGTTCGAAGGGATTCGAATGTATGACGGGAATGTATTCCGTCTGGAAGAACATGTTGATCGCCTTTATGACTCAGCGAAAGCCATCATGCTCAACATCGAAGTGTCAAAAGAAGAGATGTGCGACATCATCGTTGACACGTTAAAGAAGAACCAGCTTGAAAATGCCTACATACGAGTGGTCATTTCACGCGGTGTAGGAAACCTTGGCCTCGATCCATTTTCCTGCAAGCGACCACAGCTCATTGTCATCGCTGAGCAGTTAGCCCTTTTCCCGAAAGAATTATATGATTCAGGCATCGAAATCGTATCCGTTGCAAGCCGCCGGAACCGGGCCGATGTTCTTTCACCGAAAGTGAAATCACTGAACTATTTAAATAATATCCTCGTGAAGATCGAAGCGAATCTTGCAGGGGTCAGCGAGGCGCTGATGATGAATGATCAAGGTTATGTTGCGGAAGGTTCCGCGGATAATATCTTCATTGTGAAAAAAGGAAAAATCCTCACTCCTCCAGGGTACGTTGGGGCGCTTGAGGGGATCACACGAAATGCGATCATCGAAATTGCCGAGAAGTTAGGCTTCGACATCAAGGAAGATGTTTTCACGCGACATGATGTCTATACCGCAGACGAAGTATTCCTCACCGGGACGGCCGCCGAGGTCATCGCCGTTGTCAAAGTGGATGGACGCGAGATCGGGGATGGGAAACCAGGACCTTATACAAACCAATTATTGCAGCAATTCAGAAATACCGTCACGCAGGATGGAAGAAAAGTTTACAAACAAAATGCTCAAGTCGGATAAGTTGGAGGTGATGATGTGCGCAGTGACATGATCAAGAAAGGAATCGACAGGGCCCCTCACCGCAGTTTACTTTATGCAACCGGGGTCAAGCTTGAAGATATGGAAAAACCATTCATCGGGGTGTGTAACTCCTACATCGATATCATACCAGGGCATATGCATCTGAACGGCTTTGCCCAGGTGGTGAAAGAGGCCATCCGGGAAGCAGGGGGAATCCCGTTCGAGTTCAACACGATCGGGGTCGATGACGGAATCGCGATGGGACACATCGGGATGAGGTATTCACTGCCAAGCAGGGAGCTCATCGCGGATTCAGCCGAAACCGTCATCAACGCCCACTGGTTCGACGGAGTCTTCTATATTCCGAACTGTGACAAAATCACTCCAGGGATGCTGATGGCATCGGTCAGGACGAATGTCCCGTCGGTATTTGTATCGGGTGGCCCGATGGAAGCCGGTGTATCAAGCGATGGAAGTCCATTATCCCTCGTCTCTGTATTTGAGGGAGTCGGTGCCCATCAATCAGGCAGGATGACAGCGGAACAACTGTTGGATATCGAGAAGAATGCCTGTCCGACATGCGGTTCCTGTTCCGGGATGTTCACGGCGAATTCGATGAACTCCCTGATGGAAATGCTCGGGATGGCGCCTCCGGGGAACGGCACGATCGTAGCCACTTCCGAGGAACGGCACCAACTGATCAAGGACGCCGCCAAACATCTGGTGGAAATGGTCAAGAAAGATATCAAGCCACGTGACATCATCACGGAGGAAACAATCGATGATGCATTCGCACTCGACATGGCGATGGGTGGTTCCACCAATACCGTCCTTCACACATTGGCGATCGCAAATGAAGCGGAAATCGATTATGACATCAACAGAATCAATAAGGTGGCGGAACGTGTCCCTTATTTATCAAAAATAAGCCCGGCATCGGACTATTCCATGCAGGATGTCCACAATGCGGGTGGAGTCAGTGCCATCATCAAGGAATTATGTGAAATGGGCGCCGTACACAATGATCGAATCACAGTGACGGGAAAATCCCTTTATGAAAATGTAAAGGATGCCCATATCCAAAACGCCGATGTGATCAGGCGAAAGGAAAACGCGCACAGCCCGGTCGGAGGATTATCCGTCCTCTTCGGGAACATCGCACCCGATGGGGGAGTCATTAAAGTCGGGGCGGTCGATCCTTCAATCAAAACATTCATGGGGGAAGCCATCGTATATGAGTCCCAGGATGAAGCACTTGCAGGAATCGAAAGCGGGGAAGTGAAGGAAGGCCACGTTGTCGTCATCCGCTATGAAGGGCCAAAAGGAGGTCCGGGGATGCCAGAGATGCTCGCCCCTACAGCAGCGATTGCCGGCAGGGGACTCGAGAAGAAGGTGGCACTCATGACGGACGGGAGGTTTTCCGGTGCATCCCGCGGCATTTCCATCGGCCATGTTTCCCCGGAAGCGGCTGAAGGAGGTCCGATCGGCGTCATTGAAAATGGCGACGCCATCTTTATCGACTTAACGAACCGGACCATTTCACTTATGGTCTCCGAAGAAGAACTGACGTTCAGGCAGCAGGAGTGGGTACAGCCCCCTCCGAAGATCAGGAAAGGGTATCTCGCAAGATACGCAAAGCTGGTCACATCCGCAAGTACGGGCGGCATCTTGAAAACCGAATAGATTGAAAACGTTGAAGAGGCAAAAGGATCGGGACTTGTATTTCCAGAGAGCTGGTGGTGCTGCAAACCAGTAATACACCCGATGCCGACATCCCCTCTGAGTATCGTTCTGAACATCATGAGTAGGAACGATCGAGTAGGTGTTACTCGTTACAAAAACAAAGGCTGGTGCATAAGAAGATCAGCCTGCTGAGGGAGGCGGCCCGTGGGCTGTCTCTGAACTAGGGTGGTACCGTGGAAAGGAGCAAAGTCTTTTCACCCCTGCGAAAGATCAAATTCTGACGTAGTGGGTGGAAAGGCTTTTTTATATGGGAATTTTCTTATTGATGGATGGGGTTCGTTTCAGCGGTTGATTGGGATTGAAGAAAAGGACACTTGCTGGAAAAGCGATACAGGTAAGGTTCTTCTTGGGTTGAGTGTAGCCCCTCCGCTTTTCTGAACAAGTGGTTGAAGAAATCGATTAAAAGGAGGAGATCAAAAATGAGAGCAAAGCTAGAGGCAGAACCGGTTTCACAGATGCAGACAGAAAAAGCCAACGGTGCTGACATGCTCATGAACGCGTTAAGGGAAGAGAGTGTTGAAATTCTGTTTGGGTACCCGGGTGGAGCGGTCCTGCCAATCTATGATGCTCTATATAAAGCCCCGATCAAACATGTTCTCGCCAGACACGAACAGGGGGCCATCCATGCCGCCGAAGGTTACGCGAGGGTATCGGGAAAACCGGGAGTCGTGATCGCGACATCGGGACCCGGGGCCACGAATCTCGTTACCGGGATTGCGGATGCCATGATGGATTCATTGCCGCTCGTCATCTTCACGGGCCAGGTTGCATCAAGCGTGATCGGGACCGATGCCTTCCAGGAAGCGGATGTTGTCGGGATCACAATGCCGATCACGAAACATAATTATCAGGTCAGGGATATCAAGGATTTGCCGAGGATCGTGAAGGAAGCATTCCATATCGCCTCGACAGGCAGACCCGGTCCGGTACTCGTGGATATCCCAAAGGATTTGACCGTACAGGAAGCTCCTCTGGTGAAGGATGTGGAAATGGATCTGCCCGGCTATCAGCCTAATTTCCATCCGAATCCGCTGCAAATCAGAAAGCTTGTGGACGCCATAAAAGCTTCAAAGAGGCCGGTGATCCTGGCGGGGGCAGGCGTCTTGCACGGTAAATCGTCAGAAGAATTAAAAAACTTTGCTGAACTTTATGATCTTCCGGTTATCCATACGCTATTGGGATTGGGAGGATTCCCTGCAGACCATCCGTTGTTTCTAGGAATGGCAGGGATGCACGGGTGTTACACGAGTAACATGGCCCTTTATGAATGCGATCTCTTGATCAACATCGGTGCGAGGTTCGATGACAGGCTAACAGGGAACCTCTCCACATTTGCACCGAGAGCGAAAGTGGTCCACATCGATATTGACCCGGCTGAAATCGGGAAAAACGTGAAGACGCATATCCCGATCGTCGCCGATTCGAAACAGGCATTATTGAAAGTCCTTGAACATGAAGTGGAAAGAGGGGACACTCTAGACTGGCACCGTCACCTACAGGCTTATAAGCTGGAAAATCCGTTTTGGTATACAAAAACGAAGGATGTCCTTTCCCCTCAGCGCCTCATTGAACAAGTGTATGAGATGACAAATGGGGAAGCGATCGTCACGACGGATGTCGGGCAGCATCAGATGTGGGCGGCTCAATATTATTCATTCAAAAAGCCGAATAATTGGGTCACTTCCGGAGGACTCGGAACGATGGGCTTCGGATTCCCGGCGGCAATCGGCGCGCAGCTTGCGAACCCTGAAAACAAGGTCGTAGCATTCGTTGGGGACGGCGGTTTCCAAATGACACTTCAGGAACTGGTCCTGTTAAAAGAATTGAACCTTCCCGTCAAGGTCGTCCTGCTCAATAACAGCACACTCGGAATGGTAAGGCAATGGCAGGAAACCTTCTATGAAGAACGTTATTCACAGTCACTCTTCTCCCAACAGCCGGATTTCGTGAAGCTTGCTGAATCATACGGCATCAAAGGCTACAGGGTGAAAGATCAGGAGGAGGCTGAACAGGTGTTGAGGGAAGCACTGACGAATGATGAACCGGTCCTGATCGACTGCCTCGTGAATCCAAAGGAAAATGTCTATCCGATGGTGGCACCGGGCAAAGGGATCCATGAAATGTTAGGGGTGAAACCATGAAGCGAATCGTCACAGCCCTCGTTCAAAACCGAAGCGGTGTACTCAACAGGGTGACAGGATTGTTTACAAAGCGTCAGTTCAATATAGAAAGCATCTCGGTCGGCTATACCGAAGTCGAAGGGATTTCAAGGATGACATTCGTCGTCAACGTAGAGGACGACGGAAAAATCGAACAGCTTTTGAAGCAGCTTCATAAGCAGATCGATGTACTGAAGGTCACCGACATCACCGATCAAGGAGTGGTTGCCCGCGAGCTGGCGTTGATCAAAGTACTCAGCACCGGCCAGACGAGATCCGAAATCAATGGAATCGTCGAACCTTTCAGGGCTTCCATCATCGATGTGGCAAGGGACAGCGTCACGGTCCAAGTGACGGGGGAAACCTCAAAAATAGAAGCCATCATCGACCTTTTGAGACCATATGGCATCAAGGAAATCGCCCGTACCGGCATCACCGCCTTTGCTAGGGGGAATGGAAAGCCGGTTACGGATATGAAGCAGTATTCAATCGTCAATTAAGTGGTACATCGCTAAACAGCGTGAATTTTATAAAAAAATGGAGAGGATGAGCGAAATGGTAAAGGTTTATTATAACGGAGATGTGAATGAAGAGGTTTTAAAAGGGAAGAAAGTTGCGGTAGTGGGATACGGTTCCCAAGGTCATGCCCATGCACAGAACTTAAAGGAAAGCGGATTTGAAGTTGTCGTCGGTTTACGGAAAGGGAAGTCCTGGGATCAAGCCGTTGAAGACGGATTGGACGTCTTTTCTGTCCGTGAAGCATGTGAACAGGCGGACGTGATCATGGTCCTCCTACCGGATGAACATCAGCCTAAGGTGTATGAAGCAGAAATCAAGCCAGCCCTCTCAGCGGGTAAAGCCTTAGCATTCGCTCATGGATTCAACATCCACTTTAGCCAGGTGGTTCCTCCGGAAGATGTCGATGTATTCCTCGTCGCCCCTAAAGGACCGGGACATCTTGTACGCAGGACCTTTGAAGAGGGAGCGGGTGTACCGGCATTATTCGGTGTCTATCAGGACGTATCGGGCCATGCGCATGATGTCGCACTTGCCTACGCAAAAGGAGTCGGGGCGGGTCGCGCCGGGATCCTCGAAACCACATTCCAGGAAGAAACGGAAACCGATCTATTCGGCGAACAGGCAGTGCTTTGTGGAGGCTTGACCTCCCTTGTGAAGGCAGGATTCGAAACGCTTGTGGAAGCAGGATACCAGAAAGAAGTGGCATACTTCGAATGCTTGCACGAACTGAAATTGATCGTTGATTTAATGTACGAACAAGGACTTGAAGGCATGCGCTACTCCATCTCTGATACGGCACAATGGGGAGACTTCGTTTCAGGGCCGCGCGTCGTGAACGAAGAAACGAAAGCCCGCATGAAGGAAGTGCTGACAGATATCCAAACAGGGAAATTCGCTAAAGGATGGATCCTTGAGAATCAGGCGAACCGTCCGGAATTCAACGCCATCAACCAGCGTGAAAGCAAGCACGAGCTTGAAGTGGTAGGGAAGGAGCTCCGTAAGATGATGCCATTCGTACAGCCGAAGTCTTCTAAAAAAGAGAAGGAAGTGGTAGCAAGTGCGAACCATTGATATTTTTGACACGACGTTAAGGGACGGGGAACAATCCGCCGGTGTGAATCTGAATACGGTTGAAAAGATCGAAGTGGCAAAGCAGCTTGAACGCCTGGGGGTCGATGTCATCGAAGCCGGGTTCCCTGCCGCTTCAAAAGGTGACTTCGATGCGGTGAAGCGGATCGGGGAAACGATCAAGGACAGCTCGGTGACGGGACTAGCGAGAGCCAGTATTCGCGATATCGACGCCGTCTGGGAGTCGCTCAAGACGACCGCAGAGCCAAGGCTGCATGTATTCATCGCGACATCGCCGATCCACATGACCCACAAGTTGAAAATGACGCCGGATCAAGTGATCGAAAAAGCGGTCGAGACCGTGAAATACGCAAAGAAATTCTTCCCTGTCGTCCAGTGGTCGGCAGAAGATGCAGGCAGGTCGGATCTGAACTTCCTCGTAAAAATCATGGAAAAGGTGATCGATGCGGGGGCATCGGTCATCAATCTACCGGATACGGTCGGCTATATGACGCCACAGAAATATGGTGAAATGTTCCGGTTCGTACGAGAGAATGTCCCGAATATCGGTGGGGTGAAACTATCCGCCCACTGCCATGATGATCTTGGAATGGCGACGGCGAATTCACTCGCTGCCATCGAAAATGGAGCCGATCAGATCGAGGGGACGATCAACGGGATCGGAGAACGTGCAGGCAATGCAGCCCTTGAAGAAGTGGCGGTCGCCCTTCGGATCCGCGAAGACTTCTACGGGGCGACTACCCGTTTGAAGCTCGATGAAATCAAGAAAACGAGCGCACTCGTCAGCAAGCTGACAGGAATGAGGGTTCCGGCCAACAAGGCGGTCGTCGGAAACAACGCATTCGCCCACGAGTCCGGCATCCATCAGGACGGCATGCTGAAGGAGAAAACAACGTATGAAATCATTACGCCTGAGTTGATCGGGGTCAATTCCACAAGACTCGTCCTCGGCAAGCATTCAGGGCGTCATGCTTTTAAAAATAAGGCACTTGAACTTGGCTTCGATCTAACGGAAGAAAAGCTGAAGGAAGCGTTCGATACGTTCAAAGATTTGGCAGATAAGAAGAAAGAAATCGTCGATGATGACCTATTCAGCATCCTGACGAACAAACAGACCGAAATCGGTGAAAGTGCCGGCTTCAAGCTCGAAAGGATGCAGGTTCAATACGGCATGGATAATATCCCGACCGCCACAATCGAACTCTGTGATGAAGACGGGGACCTTAAGCAGCTTGCCTCCACTGGATCAGGTAGCGTAGAAGCCATCTACAATACGATCGAATCGATGCTTCCGGCACCATCCAAACTGCTTGATTACAAAATCAATTCAGTCGGAGGCGGCCGCGATGCCCTTGCAGAAGTGTATGTGCGACTGGAATATGACGGTGAAAACACAAGCGGACGCGGGACCGCCCAGGACGTCCTGGAAGCATCCGCCCGCGCTTACCTGAACGCAGTGAATCGATTCCTGCAGCAGAAAGCAGTGACGAAGGAGAAAGTGACAGTGAAGGCAGGTTCGTAAATTTTAGTAAAAATGGGAGGCACCACACCGCTTGATGGGGGTGCCCCCACCAAAACAGGAGGTAGTTCTAATGAAGAAGAAAATCGCAGTTTTGCCTGGAGACGGGATCGGTCAAGAAATCATGGATGGTGCATTAGAAGTACTGAAAGCGGTGGGTGACTGGTTCGGCCATGAGTTCGAAGTGGAAAAAGGCTACATCGGCGGAGCGGCCGTCGATCGATTCGGTACCCCGCTGCCTCCTGAAACGGTGAAGCTTTGCAGGGAAAGCGACGCTGTGCTCCTTGGAGCCGTCGGAGGTCCGAAATGGGAGCACCTGCCCAAAGAACAGCGCCCTGAAAGAGGACTTCTCGCCATCCGAAAAGAGTTTGACCTATTTGCCAACCTAAGGCCGGTGAAAGCATTTGAAAGCTTGTTGAATGCGTCTCCCCTGAAAAGGGAAATGGTCGAGGACGTTGATCTTGTGATTGTCCGCGAATTGACGGGAGGCCTGTATTTCGGTCAGCCATCGGGACGTCAGGGGAAAAACGACGAAGTGGCGGTCGACACCCTGGTCTACGAACGGAGCGAAATCGAACGGATCGTCCGCAAAGCATTTGGTCTCGCACAGAAACGGAGTAAAAAGCTGACGTCCGTCGATAAGGCAAACGTGTTGGAAACAAGCCGAATGTGGCGCGAAGTCGTGAATGAAGTAGCATCTGACTATCCGGATGTCGAAGTCGAGCACATGCTGGTGGACGTGGCCGCCATGAAGCTGATGTATCAGCCGAAGCAATTCGACGTCCTCGTGACGGAGAACATGTTCGGGGATATCCTCAGCGATGAAGCGTCCATGATCACGGGGTCCCTCGGGATGCTGCCGTCTGCCAGTTTAAGAGAGGATGGCTTCGGACTCTATGAACCGGTACACGGTTCCGCTCCGGATATCGCCGGGAAAGGGAAGGCGAATCCGCTTGCGATGATCCTGTCGGTTGCGATGATGCTCCGTCATTCATTCGGGCTGAGGGAAGAAGCGGAAATGATCGAACTCGCCGTCCAGGAAGTATTGAACGCGGGATACCGTACCGGTGACCTGTGGACAATGGGCCGCGGAACCGTTGTCGGAACCGGGGCGATGAGCCAGCTTGTGGTGGAAAGGCTGGAAGCAGATCATGCGTTGAGTTCGATTTTGGCGGCGTATTTGTAGAAGCGGTCGTGTTTGATAGGGAGTGAGGCGAGACTTTTGAATTCGACACTTCGAGCATAAATCATGGATTTCGAGCAGAGAAGTGTCGAGGTCGAGCATAAAGTGTGGATTTCGAGCAGTGGAGCAATGAAATCGAGCACAAATAATGATTTTCAAAGCGTAAAGCAGGATTTTCATACTAATAAGTACAGGTAGATTGCAATTCCACATACAAAAACTACCGGTTAGCAGTTTTATAGCTCTTTTTTTAGATAGATTGGCAGATAAATCGTATAAGTCAGCACGAAAAGGAAAGGGGCTGTCCCCTGCAAGATTTGTTCAGCTGGCAAACAGGGAGCAGGTCCTTTAGCAAAAATCAAACGATCAAACCAGGAGGGAGATCATGGCAGGGAAAAATATCATCGAAAAGATATGGGAAAAACATCTTGTGCACGAAGAGAAAGGAAAGCCTGATTTACTGTATATCGATCTACACCTTGTTCATGAGGTTACATCTCCCCAGGCCTTTGAGGGGCTTCGCCTCAAGGGCAGGAAGGTTAGAAGGCCGGATCTGACGTATGCCACGATGGATCATAATGTACCGACAAGAGAGCGGCACGTCATCCGGGATGAGGTCGCACGGCTTCAAATGGATACGTTGAAGAAAAATTGCGAGGAGTTCAACGTCGAGCTATCCGACATCCATCATCCGGATCAAGGGATCGTCCATGTCATCGGTCCGGAGCTTGGGCTTACCCAGCCAGGTAAAACGATTGTGTGCGGCGACAGCCATACATCGACTCATGGCGCATTCGGCGCCCTCGCATTCGGGATCGGGACGAGTGAAGTGGAGCATGTTCTCGCAACCCAGACGCTGTGGCAATCGAAGCCGAAGACGTTGAAGGTCGATGTGACCGGCGAACTCGGTTTCGGTGTATCGGCAAAAGACGTGATCCTTCATGTCATTTCTAGATTCGGTGTGGGATTCGGCACCGGCTATGTGATTGAATTCACGGGCGATGTGATCCGGAATTTTTCAATGGAAGAGCGGATGACGGTCTGCAATATGAGCATCGAAGCGGGTGCGAAGGCAGGACTGATTTCACCGGATGAGGTGACATTTGACTACCTCGAAGGCAGGAAGCACTTGCCGAAGAACAAAACCTTTGAAATGCTCAAAACAGAATGGAGCGCCCTTCAAAGTGATGAAGATGCACTCTATGATGATGGCATCACAATCAAGGGAGAAGAGATTGAACCGCATGTGACGTGGGGGACGAATCCTGGCATGGGTGCAGGGATTTCAAGCAATGTCCCTCATCCAGAGGATTTCCGGGATCCTTCCGATCAGGAAGGCACGGAGAGGGCGCTAAGCTATATGGGACTTCAAGCGGGAATGCCGATCGAGGACATCGAGGTTGACTATGTGTTTATCGGATCCTGTACAAATTCCCGACTGAGCGATTTGAGGGCCGCGGCCGAAGTCGTGAAAGGCCATAAAGTGAAACCGGAAGTGACCGCCCTAGTTGTGCCGGGTTCCTTCAAAGTCAAACAGGCGGCTGAAGCAGAAGGGCTCCATGACATTTTTAGAGAAGCAGGATTCCAATGGAGGGAAGCGGGTTGCAGCATGTGCCTTGCCATGAATGATGATATCGTTCCGCCGGGGAAACGCTGTGCATCGACGTCCAATCGGAATTTTGAAGGGCGACAGGGGAACGGATCGCGTACCCACCTCCTAAGTCCGGCCATGGCAGCCGCTGCGGCGGTCACGGGAAAATTGACAGATGTACGAAAACTAAAAGCAGCAACAGTATCCTAAGGAGGTGGGACGGTGGCAATCAATCATTTGGAAGGGAAGGTATTCCCCCTTCACAGAGACAATGTCGATACCGACCAGATCATACCGAAGCAATTTTTAAAAAGAATCGAGCGCAAAGGATTCGGACAGTACCTGTTTTATCACTGGCGCTACGAAGACGATGGAAGTACCCTGCGAGAAGATTTTCAACTGGATACACCAAAGTATAAGGGTTCTGAAATCCTTCTTGGCGGTAAAAATTTCGGATGCGGTTCATCTCGCGAGCATGCACCGTGGTCACTCCAGGATTTCGGTTTCAAAGTGATCATCGCCAAGAGCTTTGCGGATATTTTTTATAATAACTGCCTGAAAAATGGCATCCTTCCAATCCGACTAGCAGCAGATACCGTCGATGCCCTTTGGAAGAATGAGAAGAAAGCGGATGTTTATAAAATCGAGGTCTCATTGGAGTCCCAGACGCTTTGCGACTCGGAGGGGCTCATCGCGTCGTTTGAAGTCGATCCGTACTGGAAGACGATGCTCTTGGAAGGACTGGATGAAATAGATTTAACCTTGCATTACGGTGGGAAAATCGAGAAGTACGAAAAACAAAATGAGGTGAGTGTCTTGGGGATTTAATGAAAAGTGCTGAAGTTGTAGAAGCGATGGAAAGAATCTGCGGTCAAGTGCATCGGACGCCGTTGAAGCAGTCATCCACACTGAATGCTTTCACTGGTGGGAATATCTTTATGAAAATGGAAAATTTGCAGCGCACCGGCTCATTCAAGGTGCGAGGGGCAATGAACAAGGTGATGTCGCTTACCGATGAGGAAGCGGGAAGGGGCATCATCTGCGCATCTGCAGGCAATCATGCCCAAGGAGTCGCGCTTGCCGCCTCTAAACGGAACGCTGCATCCAAGATCTTCATGCCGAAACGGACGCCTTCTGCGAAAGTGGAGGCGACCAAGCATTACGGGGCAAACATCGTGTTAGAAGGAGAGACGTATCAAGAAGCCTATAGTGCGGCTGTCGAGGAAATGAAGAAAAAGGGCTCCACATTCGTTCATGCATTTGATGATCCGAAAGTGATGGCCGGTCAGGGGACCGTCGCTCTCGAAATGCTTCAACAGCTCAGCGATCTCGATACCATCCTCGTCCCTGTCGGCGGCGGGGGACTCCTTGCCGGAATGGCACTAGCGGTCAAATCGTTCAACCCGAGTGTGAACATCATCGGTGTGCAGGCTCTAGGTGCGCCCGCCACATATAATTTCTTCACAGGGAAAAACAAAGGCTCCCTGAATCATGTACACACCATCGCGGATGGGATCCTCGTCAAGAAACCGGGAGAGCTCACATTCCCGATCATCCGCAAATACGTGGACGATATGGTCACGGTGACGGACGAAGAAATTTCGTACGCCATGATGTTCATGCTTCAGCGCGAGAAGACATTGGTGGAAGGGGCAGGTGCAGCATCACTTGCCGCCGCGATGTGCCACAAAGTGAACGTGCACGGGAAAAAAGTCGGCTGCGTCATCTCCGGTGGGAATGCCGATCCGAGCAAGATTCCTGTCTACCGCGAACTCTCGAAGATGGTCCGGCAGCTTCATTATATCGGATAAAGAAGGGCGGCTCCTGGTTCAGGTTGGAATCAGGGGCGGTCCTCTGTTTTTAAAATGGGTTTTTGATGAGAGGTGGTTTTGCGAGCTGGGTGATGTTTGGTGATGAGTGAATGGGAGTGGTGGAATCAGCGGAGTGAACGCCGTTTTTAGGGCCTTCAGCGTTGTTTGGCGTATTGGGTATCGTATTTAAAAGCCCAGAGGAGGTCGTTTTTGTTTGAATATCGGCCATTTAAGGTAGGGTTTGATGCGATTTACGCTGACTTTTTAGGATTTGCGCGCGAAAATTTTCATTTGTGCGTGGTTTTTTGCCGTAATTGCGCGAAATTTTTTATTTGCGCGCGAAAATATCGATTTACGCGCCATTTTTTTCATTTGTGCGTATTTTTCTAAAATATGGAAACCTCTTTCTGGCCAATCCATAAAAATCTCACGCAGATCCCTGCCACCACAACGAACTAAACCGAACCGATCCGTTCCGTTCCATACCGAACAGCACATCACCAGCAATCCAATCAGACAAAGCTTGACAAGCTAAAATTAAAAACGGAATCCAACCAACTTTTTATTATCCCGATCTATCAATAAAGAAAGCTCTTACATTAGAAAATTCAGAAAATAGGTATTGTAATAGGAAATTATTTCTACTATAATGTCCACTATACAAATACAAATGTACACCAGAAATAAACAATTGGAGGTTTTCGACTTATGGAATCAATTTCGATCGGACTTTTAGGACTCGGTACAGTGGGGGCCGGAGTAGTGAAAATCATAGAGAATCACCAGGATAAACTTTCGCATCAAATCGGCTGTCCAGTACAGGTGAAAAAGGCCCTTGTGCAGGACCTGGAAAAGGATAGGGGACTTGCGATCGAGGATGGGATATTGACCTTGCATCCGGCGGATGTCCTGAACGACCCTGAAATTGATATTGTGGTCGAAGTAATGGGAGGGATCGAAGCGACGAAGGAACATCTCCTCCAAGCGTTGAAGAATAAAAAACATGTGGTGACGGCCAACAAGGATCTGATGGCCGTCCATGGACCGGAACTATTGAAAATCGCGTCTCTAAACGAATGCGATCTCTTTTACGAAGCAAGTGTTGCCGGGGGGATCCCGATTTTAAGAAGTTTAGTAGATGGTCTAGCATCCGACCGCATCACCAAAATGATGGGGATTGTCAATGGGACGACCAATTTCATCCTGACGAAAATGACGAAAGAGGGACGTACCTTCGAGGATGTCTTGAAGGAAGCGCAGGAGCTGGGCTTTGCCGAAGCAGATCCGACTGCTGACGTCGGCGGGCTGGATGCGGCAAGGAAAATGGCCATCATGTCGACATTGGGCTTTTCGATGAATGTGGACCTTGCCGATGTGAAAATGAAGGGCATCACCGAAGTGACGGCAGATGACATCGAATACGCGGAGCAATTCGGTTACACGATGAAACTCATCGGATATGCACATCGGGATGGTGAAAAAGTGGAAGTGAGTGTGGAACCGACCCTGCTTCTGAACGATCATCCACTTTCATCTGTAAATGACGAATATAATGCGGTCTATGTGTACGGGGAAGCGGTCGGGGAAACGATGTTCTACGGACCTGGTGCGGGAAGTCTCCCTACTGCCACGGCTGTCGTTTCCGATATGGTCGGCATCATGAAGAATATGAGGCTCGGTGTGACAGGGAAGAGTGCAGTGAGCCCTCAGTATCCGAAAAAGTTGAAAGAGCGTAATGAAATTTCATCTCAATACTTTTTACGCCTTCATGTCCAGGATGAAATCGGGGTGCTGGCGAAGCTGACATCCATCTTTTCAGATCATGGAGTGAGCTTCGAGAAGATCCTTCAGAACCCATTGAATGGTGCCGGCTATTCTGAGATCGTGCTCGTCACCCATAAAGCATCACTTGATCATTATGAAGATATCCTGATGGAGTTGAAGGATTATCATGCGATTCATTCAATTGAGAGCTCATACCGAGTGGAAGGGGGAGAGAAAGGATGAGGTGGAAAGGTCTGATTGAACAATATCGGGAGTTTCTGCCCGTCACGGATGAGACTCCTCCTCTGAGCCTCAATGAAGGGAATACTCCCTTGATTGAATTAAAAACGTTATCGGACGAATGGGGAATCGAGCTTTATGCAAAAGTCGAAGGCGCAAATCCGACTGGTTCATTCAAAGATCGTGGAATGGTACTTGCGGTCGCCAAGGCACTTGAGGAGGGGAGCTCAACGGTCATTTGTGCTTCGACAGGAAATACATCGGCTGCCGCTGCGGCGTATGCCGCAAGGGCGGGGCTGAAATGCATCGTTGTGATTCCTGAAGGAAAGATCGCCCAGGGCAAACTTGCCCAGGCGGTCATGTACGGAGCGGAAATCATCTCGATCGAAGGCAATTTTGACGAAGCGCTCAAAATCGTCAGGGAACTAAGTCAAACTGAAGCCGTGACACTGGTGAATTCCGTGAATCCATATCGCCTCGAGGGGCAGAAGACCGCTGCATTCGAAGTGGTTGAAGGCCTGGGTGGAGCGCCGGATGTCCTTGCGATCCCGGTCGGCAATGCAGGTAATATTTCGGCCTACTGGAAAGGATTCAAGGAATACAGTCAGCGTGAGCAATCAAGTCTGCCGCGAATGTTTGGGTTTGAAGCTTCGGGAGCGGCCGCGTTGGTTCATGACCGTGTGTTCCCGCAACCTGAAACGATTGCGACGGCAATCAGGATCGGCAATCCGGCGAGCTGGGATTATGCCGTGGATGCCTTGAAGGAATCGGACGGTCATATTGACGAAGTGACCGATGAGGAAATCATCGAGGCGTACAGGTTGCTTGCCAAGAAGGAAGGGATCTTTGCCGAGCCTGCTTCTTGTGCTTCGATTGCAGGGATCAAGAAGAGTCTTGATAAGGGTGTGCTCGATAAAGGAAGCAGGGTAGTGGCGGTCCTGACAGGGAATGGGTTGAAGGACCCGGTCACGGCCATGGATTACAGCCCCGTCCAGCCAGTCAGGCTACCAAATGATAAAGAAAAGGTGAAGGATTACATCAAAGGGACGATCGGAGTATGAGGAAGAGGGATAATCGGTCTTGGAAGATTACCGTCCCGGCAAGTACAGCCAACTTAGGGGCGGGATTCGATTCGCTTGGCTTGGCACTTGATTTGTATTTGACGGTCGAAGCGACAGAGTCGGAGTGCTGGCAAGTGACGGCGCTATCGCCTGAGCTTCGAGTATTTCCTTCTGACGAAACCCATTTCATCGTCCAAGTGGCGATGGACGTGGCGGAGAAGAATGGCAAGTCACTCCATCCATGCCAGCTATACGTCAAGAGTGATATTCCGTTGACCAGGGGACTGGGGTCCAGTGCCGCTGCTGTTGTGGCAGGAATCGAACTTGCGGATGCATCCTGCGGGTTGAATCTGACTTTGAAGCAGAAGCTGGGGATTGCCACGGGTTATGAAGGGCATCCGGATAATGTCGGAGCGTCACTTTATGGAGGATTTGTAGTGAGTTGTCAGACCGAATCGGGTGTTGGGCTTCTTCCCCTTGAGAGTTCTGGAATCGAGATTGTCACCGTCATTCCAAAGACGGAGTTGAAGACATCTGATTCGAGGGGGGTGCTGCCTAAAGAAATGGCATTCAAGGAGTCTGTCTTAGCCGGTTCCGTAGCCAATGTACTGGTAGCCGCCTTCATCAGCGGTGACTGGGAACTTGCAGGGAGGATGATGAAAGAGGACCGATACCATCAGCCTTATCGGAAGAAGCTTCTTCCTCATTATGAAGCAGTCGAACAGGTCGCGAGTAGATATGGCGCCTTTGGGACGGCACTCAGCGGCGCAGGTCCGACGATTGCCTGCTTTGTTGAAAAGGAGTCCGCCGCTTGGCTGTGGAGACAGTTACAGCAAGCCTTTCCAACCATGGATGTCCGCAAGCTAACCATTAATTCAACCGGAAGTACAGTGAATATAAAAGAAGCTGACCACACGAAGGTCCGTCCCTCATCGCTTTAACGCGACGGGGGACGGACCTTCGTTTTAATGGTTTTTACTGGTGGTGATGATGAAGCAATTATGAATTTCGTTGATGTGTAGGTTGTAAGGGGCTTGTGGCGTGATGCCCATTTCTTCTCGAAGCTCCTTTGGGATATGGACGGTCCCCTTTTCGGAGATGTAGCGTTTGTTATTGGTGGAGTTCTCACGTGCCGGTTTAATAAGGATCGAATCATTCTGATAAGAGATTTCCGCCAACCTGCCGGGAACCAATCCAAACCGCTGTCGCCACTTCTTTGGCAAGGTGATCATTCCGCTATTACTGAAGGTTTTGTTTTTGTAAATTGGCTCGAATGCTGGAAACACCTTCCTTCTTTTCCGACCTTATCATATATACCACTTAACCCGAAACAGAGGGGTGTTAAACGTTTTTCTTTAGAAAATGGGACATATGGATGAGAGGTGAACGTTTACATGGGGATTTCTTTAGGGAATAGAGAAATCAAAGCGATTTCCGAGGGGTTTTCTTATTATTTATCATACCCTCATTGATTCGCTATGTTATTATAATTGGTGTTGTAAAAGAAGAAGAGCATGGAGAAGGGCCTACGTCTGGAAGGAAGTCCCGTCCTGAGAATGTCCGGGATCTAGGGAACCATGCCGGTGCCTTTGCTTACCATCCCGGTATGGCAGGTGAGGGGGGGGATGAATATTATCCGTCTCGTTCCGGGTCATCATGTTCTCCTTTATTCTCCATAGCCTGTCCATTTACTCCTTCTAGAAGAAGTTCATTTGGGGTGAGGTAAGAGTAATTTGTAATAAACTGGCAAGATTTGTGAAAGTATAGAGGTAATACTATTGTGAATTTAGGTGAACCACTCAATATGAAAAAAGCCAAGGAGATTGCGTTCAGAGTAACGTTTGTTTATGTCCTGCTCGGTATCCTGTGGATCTTGCTGTCAGACTATTTTTCGGTGGTTCTGGCCCATGAAAAGCTGAATCTGTACATCTATTTTCAACGCTACAAAGGCTGGTTCTTTGTTTTGGTAACCGGGATCATCCTTTATCTACTTGTATTCCGAAGAACCAAAGAGATCATTGATTCCAATGAACGCTTGCGGAAGAAGGAACGTCAATTATTCATCCAGCATGAGCATTATCATTCCCTGTTCAAACATAATCCGGATGGAGTGTTTGAACTGGATATGGAAGGGAAAATCATGTCGGTCAATCCAGAAGCCGAATCTTTATTGGAAGCTACTCAGCAAGAGCTGGAAGCCATTGAATTGGGGAGATTCCTGGACGAGGAAGATGTGAAGGGTGTTACGGATCATTTCATGCAAACCCTATCTGGAAAAGGGTCTATGTTTGAAACCAATATCCGCACCAGGGATAATAAAATCAAAATCCTGCGCTGCTCCTTCATTCCCATCATTGTAAGCGGGGAAGTGACAGGCGTATTCGTCATCGGCAGGGATATCACCCAGTTCCGGAAGAATGAAGAGATGATGATCGCATCCGAGAAGATGTCCGTGATCGGGCAACTGGCTGCAGCCGTTGCCCATGAAATAAGGAATCCGCTGACATCACTCAAAGGCTTCCTGCAATTGATGAAAACGACTGGGACCGTAAACGACGAGCATCTGGACATCATGCAATCAGAAGTGGATCGAATCGACTTGATTTCAGGTGAGATGCTTATCCTTGGTAAACAACAGGATGAGCATTATCAGACAGAAGATGTTGATCTCATCCTCCAGCAAGTGATCGTATTGATGGAGGCGCAAGCGAATATTGACAATATTTCAATCGAATATACTCCTAAAGCTATTGAACCGTTGTATGTTAAAGCGGAAGTCAATCAATTGAAGCAAGTCTTCATTAATATTATTAAAAATGCGGTCGAAGCGATACCTTTTGACCGCAAAGGAAAGATAGCCATCTCGGTTGATAAGAAAGACGGCGAGGCCCTTGTGATTGTTTCTGACAACGGGGTCGGGATGGAACCGGAAAGAATCGAGACGATCGGAGAGCCTTTTTATTCTACAAAGGAAAAAGGAACCGGATTGGGACTGGCCATATGCAAAAAAATCATTGAAAAGCATAAAGGGAAGATCGTCTTTCAAAGTGAAAAACAGATAGGTACCGTCGTGAAAATATGCCTGCCATTATGGGAGGGATAAGCCCCGAACGGTTGCCGGAAACGGAAAGGGAATAAATCAAATGAATTCAAATTCTACAATGATAAGCGCACCATTTCTACAAAAAAACTGGGAAGAATCCAATTTCGAATCATTGACTCCTGTGCAGGAGCGTGTGCTTCCGCTCATATTAGACGGAAAGGATGTTGTATGTGAATCGCCGACAGGAACGGGTAAAACACTTGCCTACCTACTGCCGATCATCCAGGCTGTGGATCCGAGTCGCAAGCAGGCACAAGCAGTCATCCTTGCACCATCCCGTGAACTGGTCATGCAAATTCATCAAGAGATCCAGAAATGGGCAAAAGGAAGCGATGTAACAAGTGCTGCCTTCATCGGTGGAGCAAATATCAAAAAGCAAGTCGAGAAGTTAAAAAAGAAGCCTCATATCGTCGTGGGCACGACTGGACGCTTGCTGGAGCTGATGAAGCTGAAAAAATTGAAGATGCATGAAGTCAAAACGATTGTCGTCGATGAGTTTGACTTGATGGTCGGACCTGAGCATATCCGTGAAGTAAAGGATATCATCAACTCGACCCTTAAAGAGCGTCAAGTATTATTCTTCTCTGCAACGCTATCCGACCGGACGGAAGAAGTTGCATCGGAACTCCTTCAGAATCATGAGGTCATCAAGATGGAGGCGAATCTCGATAATCCGAAAGTCGACCATCTGTTTATCTACACGGAGCTCCGTGATAAAATCGAGGCGTTGAGGAGCATCGCTCATTTTAATGGAGTCAAAGCGCTTGTATTCTTCAATCAGCTTGAAAAATTATCCGAGGCAGAAGAAAAGCTGAGATATAGGGGAGTGGAGCTTGAAGTCCTTGCGGGCGAGTCGGATAAGATGGAAAGGAAGCAAGCACTGGACCGTTTCCGCGCGGGCAAGGTATCGTTGCTTCTGACAACAGACGTTGCGGCACGCGGACTCGATATCACCGACGTTACCCACGTCATCCACTTTGACTTCCCGACAGATACGAAGCAATACATCCATCGTTCCGGAAGAACCGGTCGGATGGGTGCAGAGGGCACCGTCATTTCACTCGTTTCAAGACGAGAACAGAGCTTCATGGAAAAACTGAGCAAAGAACTGAACCTCCCATTCCACGAAAAAGTCATCCACGGCGGAGGCCTAAAGGATCCTAAGTAATAAATTGAAGGTACGTCCCTCATCGCTTTAAAGCGATGAGGGACGTACCTTCTTTTGATGCATGGATGAATTTAACGGTGGACGATTTCACCATCCATGATGGTCATGATGGTTTTGGCTTCCAGGATTTCCTCTGGCTCCACTGCGAATAGATTACGATCGAGCACGACGAGGTCCGCTTTTTTACCAACTTCGATCGTACCCAGTTCGTTCTCACGGAAATTGCCGTAGGCTGGACTCTTCGTATAGTGAATCAGCGCTTTACCCAATGAAATCCTCTCTTCGGGATTCCAGCCGCCTTGTGGTGAACCATCTTCGTGCTGGCGGGTGACGGCCCTGTAAATACCAAGCATCGGATTCAGATCCACGATTGGAAAATCCGTGCCGAACGCAACCGGGGCACCGTGATTTTCCAGTGTACCGATCGGCCAAGTGAAACGGGAGCGATCCTGTCCCAACCGGTCCAGGTAAGCGTGGGTGTCCATCGACCCTGCAGCCAGATGTTCAGGCTGGATGGAGGCGATGACTCCTAGCTCATGAAAACGGTGAAAGTCATTTGGATGACATACTTCGATATGCTCGATTGTATGGCGGGAGTCACGGGCACCGTTCTCACGTGCAGCATGCTCGAAGAGATCCAGTCCCAACCGGACAGCACCGTCACCGCACGCATGGAGCCTTACTCGAAAGCCTTCCTTATCGGCCGCATCGATCCACTCCCTGTACTGATCATACTCATAAATCGTCCCACCCCGTTCTTGGGGCCGGTCTGAATAAGGTTCAAGCAGCAACCCGGTATACGTAAGGGGCACTCCGTCCAGGAATTGCTTCAACCCTGAGAACTGCACCCGTCCAGATTGATACTCATCCCGTAATGAACGGCTCCGTTCCAGGTTTCCATCCATCACATCAAGAAAGTGGATCCTCGTTGTCAGCTGCCCCTTTTCTTCAAATCGACGGTATAACGACGGGGCTCCGAGTGTATAACCGGGAAGGGGGAGCATATCCGACACTGATGTGATTCCGAGGGACGCCGTTTTCTTCAGCATGTTTTCCATCAGCTTGTTCTTCACGTCATCATTGAATTGGAATGCCCTTGTCACATATGTAACCGCGGTCTCGTATAAAAAGCCTGTCGGATCGCCGTTTTCATCCTTTTCTATTTTGCCGAAAGGGGGCTCGGGTGAATAGCGGTCGATCCCCAGTTTCTCGAGTGCGGCTGTATTCAGCCAGGCGCTGTGCGCTTCCTCATTCAACAAGATCGCGGGCCGGTCCGGAAGATATCGATCCAGTGAATGTCGGGTAGGAAGCTTCTGACCGGGCCAGCGCACATGATGCCATCCGAATCCTAAAATCCATTCATCGTCGGGGTGTTGTGAGGCGTAATCCCTTATCATCCTTGCCGTTTCGTCCTCCGTCAGGCCATCTGTCAGTTTACAGAAGCTTTCAAACATCGCACCGAGGAAGAAGTGGAGATGAAAGTCATGGAAACCGGCCATGACCAATCCGTTCCCCATGTCATGAACAGTGGTGGAAGCATCCACATAACGATCCAATTCGGAGAGGGGCCCTGTCCCGATGAACAGATCCTCTTTTATGGCAACAAATCCCGGGAACGGAAGAAGGGATGTGCCTGTAAAAACCGCCTCGCTTTTGATGATTTTATCTGCTTTCATTCGTCTCATCCTTTTTTTGGTTGTTATTGATATTATACAGAATGCCACACGTTGAAAAAACACCATATTTTTCAAAAAAAGAGGTTTTATCAATCTTACTATTGAATAGTGTGGATAGACTATTCAAAGGAGTTTTATAGATGAACGAAACACGTAACTTCCCGATTTTAACAACAGATCGATATGTTCTGAGGCAAATGGAAGAGGGGGATGCACAGAATGTATTCTCCTACTTCTCTAAAGATGAAGTAACGAGATATTATGATCTGGATACATTCACTGAAAAAAGCGAAGCAGAGGATCTCATCCGGAAGTGGAATGAGAAATTTGATAGAAGTGAAGGCATCAGATGGGGGATTGCCGACAAGCAAACGGGTGGAATCATCGGAAGCTGCGGGTTCCACTGTTGGGAGAAGGAGCATTATAAAGCGGAAATCGGATTTGAAGTGCATCCAGATCATTGGAGGCAGGGGGTCATGACGGAAGTGTTGAAAGAGGTCATTCCGTATGGATTCCAGCACATGTCGCTCAATCGAATAGAAGCATTCTATGACCCTGACAATACTGCATCGAAGGAATGTCTCATGAAGGCGGGATTTGTGTTTGAGGGTGTACTGAGAAAAGCGGCATTTGAAAAAGGGGTTTTCTGCGATGCGGCGGTTTGCTCGATTTTAAAGGAAGAGTATCTGTAAACAGTTTGAGACGCTGTCTATGTAACCATCACATAAACAGCGTCTCAGTTTAAGTAAACCTTATTCAATTACACGTTCTATCCTTTCTTACTAATAGACATACTAAACATTCAATTAATTTACATTAATGGTGTTGCATGTTCGTTAGTTTATTTTTTTCTTGCTCCTGCATCCCCACATGCCCACATGGTGCGAAGATAGTTTTCACGGGCTACCTTCCGTTGCATCATGATCCTAGCATGCTTCGCTTACACTCTTCATTGGAATCATCTCCCGAAGTAAGATTTGCGCGTCCCCGCATATCCACACATCTTGAAATCAGTTTTCACCGGCCGACTTCAGTTGCCAGATGTGATGTTGACATGCTTTGCTTTCGCTACGTCATTGGAATCACGCCTTTCTTAAAGATTGTGTTAATCTTTTGTTAAATACATCGTATCAAATTTCTTTTTTTATTTAAATGTTCAGAAAAGTCCGTTTATTCCGATATTGGGCAGAAATCTTAGAGGGAAAGCCTATTATCTTTGTTTTTCGCAGTCTATCTCACTATTTTGATTTGACCGTCACATTACCGTCTGCTTACATAAGCATGTTCAAATCCAAGTTCCCGGTTCACCAGCAGCTCCATCTCTTCCAAGTGATTTGTTTCAACAACTGGATCAAGGGGTGACCAGTGAACTTGATAAACAAAATAGAAGGTTCGTATTTTCCTAAGGATCACGAGTGAATGAGGGAAGAGGTCGAATTCAGCTTTGATCGAATTGCGGCGGGTAAATCCCCATTTTTTTAGATTCACGTTTATCACCTAATGTTCCATTACCTTTTTTAGCTATTTTTTAATCGTGAAACAGAGAGTTCTAGCGAAGAAATTTTTGTTTTCATACCCCTAACCTCCGTGTGAAGAACGTAGAAAAGCGTCGCCTTCCAGGGGGATGGGCAGCGTGAACGCATCTTCGTTTTTAAACAAACGTTTGATTAACAGGAAAAAACCTTTTTACATCAAGCTTTAACGAGTTAAACAGTTGTTTAACTACAACCGCGCCATCTCAATCTTTTAAGGATTATTTTTAAACAAACGTTTGATTAACTCCCCGAACCCCTATGATACCGGGAGTTTGATGGTTTAAACAGTTGTTTAATTGAATTGGAAGAAATTGATTATTCGTAGAAACCTCCAGAATCGATTGCGGGATGAGAGAAGCACTTGTTATGATAGAAAAGTTATCTGTTACGGAAGTTTACTTTTGCACGTAAGCAAGGAGAATGTGTGTTGAAAACAGTACTGACGAATTACTCGATCTATCCATTTGAAGCAGAGAAGAAGGAAATCCCTTCTGCCTCATTACATAAAGGGCAAACCTCGAAGGATCTCGTATCTCCAGATGATGAGGATGCCTTCTTTTTTCGGAAAATAGAAGAAGCGGGCATTTTATTGAATGAAGCGCAGATTGCAGCTGTCCGACATGGGATGGGGGCTTGTCTTACCCTAGCCGGGGCAGGTACAGGGAAGACGACGGTCCTTGTATGCCGTGCCGGCTATTTGATGGACGTGAAGAATATCATGCCGCAGAACATCCTACTTGTCACTTTTACGAAAAAAGCGGCGGATGAGATGAAGCAGCGAATCAATGCCTTGCCAGGTATAGAAGGTAGGGGTCAGGGTGTACAGGCGAGTACCTTCCATGCATTATTCCTGTATTTGCTTCGATCTAGGCACTATACACAGGAGATTATCGGGAATGAGCGATACAAGCAGATCATCTTGAAGCAACTGCAGCGTGAAATGAATATCCATGACCCGTATGACGCGGAAACCCTTCTTGCCAAGCTTTCGCACTATAAATTGAACAAGCTCAACATCAGTGAAATGCCGGACTCTTCAAAGTCTGAAAAAGAAATCAAGAACATCTTGATCCGTTACGAAGAATGGAAGCGCAGGAATCATAAAATGGATTTCGACGATATTCTGACAGAGGCTTATGAGTTACTCGATCGTAACCCCAATCTGTTGAAAAGCCTCCAGCATCGCTTTCAATACGTGATGGTGGACGAGTTCCAGGATACGAATCTCATTCAATATGAATTAATTAAAATGATTGCGGCCCACGGGAACCTGTTCGTTGTAGGGGATGACGACCAGACCATCTACTCATTCAATGGGGCCCGAAATGAGTTCATCCTTGATTTCGATCAGGAATTCCCGGATGCGAGGATTGTGACACTCAATGAAAATTATCGTTCCGATGCTTACATCATAGGACTAGGCAATGAGGTCATCGATCGTAATGAGCACAGGCGGCATAAGCGGCTGATTGCAACAAAGAAAGAAGAGAAGCAGCCGTTATACGCAAGGCCAGCCACGGCAGACGAAGAAGCCGTCTGGGTCGTGAAGGAGATCGAACAATTGGTGGAAGAAGGTTACTCCTACAAGGATATGACAATCCTTCACAGGACGATGAGCAGCGGACGGGCCGTATTTGAGCAGCTGCTGATGAAGGAAATCCCTTTTCACCCTTACAGCCAGAAAGATTCACTTTTCTATGAGAACTGGACGGTGAAGCCCGTCATCGATTATTTAAGACTGTGCATCGTTCCGCGGAACTTTGATGCAATCGGGAATATCCTGCCTACCATGTTCATCCGAAGGGAAAAGGGGATGGAACATATCCTGCAGGAGGATGCAAAGGTCCGAAAGAAGTATCCGCTCATCCACCTGACAACCATGAACGGCTTGAAGCCTTTTCAGGTGAAAAACATCAAAACACGGATGAAATTCATCAAATCCCTTCAGGAGGTATCGCCCGAAACGGCAATCAAGAAAATCCGGAAAGAATTCTATCATCAATATATCGATGCCCAGGAATCCCATGTGGTGACGGAACAAAAAGAACTGATCAAAGAAATGCTGACGGAACTGGAAGGGTCGGCGAAAAGATTCGATACGATCTCAAGCTTCATCAATTTCATAGATGAAATGAAAGCGAAATATGAAGATGTGTATCAAAATAAGAGTCATGACAGCAATAGTGTTTCCCTCATGACGATCCACCGTTCAAAAGGACTCGAGTTTCCAGTCGTCTTCCTTATCGGAGCGATCGAAGGGAACCTTCCGCACAGCTCAGCTTTGAATGCAGGGAAGTTGGAGGATAAAGTCTACAAGGATGCCGCCCATAAAGAACGGGGTGCACTCGAGGAAGAACGAAGGCTTGCTTATGTAGCGATTACAAGGGCCAAAGAAAGGCTCTTCATTTCTTCTCCTTCTTATTATCAAGGGGAGACGAGAAAATGCTCGCGATTCATCAGTGACTTATTCTCAGAGGAACCTCATCAGGATCTCCCGAAAAGTGGTGGATCCAGGGAGAAGAGGACCGGAAAGCTGATTGTAGTAGAGGCCTGGTCATGTACAAGCAAGCATTGCATTGCCTGGCAAAGGCGGGAGGCCGGTGAAACGGCTTCCGATGAGAAGAAATGCCCGATGTGTTCGAGCTCGATGGAACTTGGTGAGAAAGAAGTGTATGGATGAAAAAATCCCCGCATGGCGGGGATTTTTCTCTGTTATGAAGGGCATAAAAAACGTCTTCACCGGAAAGAATCCCCTCCCAATGAAAACGCCGTCCCTTATTGCGAAAAATGGTCATGATCCTTATGCGAATCGATCCGCTTCGAATCATTCGTATCCAAAGCTTGTCTTAAGAAATAGATGAGTACCCCTAAAATCATTCCCAAAAACACAATGAACCCAATCGTTGTCAAGATTCCCATTCAACTTCCTCCTTCCACTTTACTAGTTATGGTGATTTTTTCATTGTTTTAAACCTTTATACGTTCAGTCTATGAACATTTTTTGAAATTTATATCTGTTTTGTGGGGAGTGAAGAGTGGGGGGGTGCCGATGGGTGGTGTGTGGATGGTTTTTTGGAGTGGGTGTACCAGGTACATGGAGCGGGATTTGTACCAGGTACATGGGTGGCCGAGCCAGGCTCAAAGGGATTGTTTTGAGCCAGGCTCAAAGTGATTGTTTTTGAGTCAGGCCCCGTTTCGCCAAAAGGTGCCAGGCACAAAACAGTAGAATTGTGCCTGGCACCCACCCAAAACCCAAAAAACAAAAAAGAAGCAGCCACTAGCTGCTTCCAATTAAACCAATCATGCTCTCCGGTCAATCAATACCGCTCGTACAGGGGAGCCGTCTGCGTCCTTAAGGGCGAGCGGCATGGCGAATAGTTCGTAATAGCCGGGCTCAACATCGTTCAACACGATCCCCTCCAGGATCAGGATGTCATGTTCGGTAAGGGCGTGATGAGCGTGGAGCTCCTTACTGTCCAGAGGGTCGACGGATGGGAGATCGACCCCGATGAGGTGGATTCCTTTTTCCTTTAAGAAAGGAGCAAGTTCCGGCTGGATCGGGGGGATGGATTCAGGGAATGCCTGCAGATCCTTCCATGCGTTCGTTTTGAAAAGTACTTTTTGTACCGAATCAAAGTCGATGCCTTCTAGGTGTTCGGGCCCGATGCTTTCAGCTTGTTCAACCGAAACCACGACCGCCTTACCGATGTAACGTTCCAGCGGGAGATCCAGAATTCGTTTTCCATCATTCTTAAAATGAAAAGGGGCATCCACGTGGGTTCCCGTATGGGTGCTCATGTTCAGCTGCCCGACATTGACAGAGCTTGATTCCTCCATCGACCAATTGAGTGAAAAAGAAAAGGGGGTATCCCCAGGCCAAACCGGTGTTCCGTTAGTGAGGGGCTGCGATATATCGATGATCTTCATTATATTCCTCCTTTATGCTACAACATTTCGTGTGTTTTCGAATTTCTTATACTCTTCATTTTCCATGATGCCCTTTAATATCCGAATGGTGTCCCATACGTCGACGTAGGAAGAGTATAGGGCGACAGGAGCGAGGCGGATGACGTTCGGGGCACGGAAATCCGGTGTCACCCCTTGTTCCTTCAGTGCTTTACAAATCCTTGCCGCTTCATCATGCTTCAAGCTGATATGCCCTCCTCGGCGTTCGTCTTCGAGAGGATTGCAAATCGTGAACCCAGCTTCAGGAAGCTCTTGATTCAGTAATTCCATCATGAATCGTGTCAGAGAGAGGGACTTCCTTCTCAGCTCATGGATCCCAGCTTCTTCAAACAGTTCCAGCGAACCCATCAAAGGCGCACTGCTCAGGATATGGGGGGTGCCGATCTGGAAAGCACCAGCGGATTCTGCCGCGGTGAGTACATGCTCCATATCGAATTGCTTGTCCTTTCTAGAACCGAACCATCCCGCCAACCCGGGCTTTTTCCCGAAATGTCGTTCGTGGACGTACAGTCCCCCGACTCCACCGGGGCCGCTATTTAAATATTTATAGTTGCACCATACGGCAAAATCCACCCCATGATCATGAAGTTGATGAGGCAGGGCACCGATGGAATGAGCCAAATCGAATCCGATGATGATCCCGCGTTTGTGGGCTTCTTCTGTCAGTCGTTTCATATCAAGCAGTTGCCCGCTCCGGTATAACACAGAAGGCAGGAGGATCAGTGCGATATCCTCTTTCATTGCTTCGATGATATCTTCTTCCATCAACGTATAACCGTCCCGGCTCTTCACCTGAACGAGGTGCTCTTCATGGACATACCCCTTTAGCTCCAACTGACTTTGAATCGCATAGATATCGGAAGGGAACGTCAATTCATCTGCGAGGATCTTGGTCCGTTTTCCCTCGGGCTGATAGAATGTCGAGATCAGCTGGTGCAGGTTCGTGGTGATGGACCCTGTAACGATGACTTCCTCCTTCTTCGCGCCGACTAGTGGTGCGGTCCTTGCCCCAAGTTTCTCAGAATAGTAGAACCACGGCTCAACGCCATCCATCCAGCCGTCGATTCCATGCTCCTTCCAATCTTCCAAAGATGTTTGAAGCGCTTTCTCTGCCCGCTTGGATAAAAGGCCGAGGGAATTACCGTCCATATAGTAGCGGTCTTCCTTTATGTAGAATTCATCTTTGAACTTGGCTAGCGTATCTTCATTGTCCAGCTTTATAGCATCTTTCTTGGTAATCGTCATCAAAATCCCGCCTTTGTTCGTCTATTTTCTCTCTACCAAAATGATAATTCAAATGATCTGAATAGTAAAACATTTCAAGGGAGGTGATTTGATTGTTTGATGGAAAGGGGAGATGCTGTTTTTCGGGTTGGTGGAATAACTGAGGTTTGTGACGGAATAGTTGAAGAAGTTGGTGGAATAACTGAGTTTTGTGACGGAATAGTTGAAGAAGTTGGTGGAATAATTGAGGTTTGTGACGGAATAAATGAACTAGTTGGTGGAATGACTGAGTTTTGTGATCGAATAAATGAACTAGTTGGCTGAATGAACTAGTTTAGTAACGGAATGACTGAAACTTTTGTTAAAAAAAGAGTTTTGTTCTTGAATGACTTAGTGTTTAAGCAAATTAAGGAATGTCTGTGATTGAATGAATAACTTGTTTGCTTGAATTGAAAGAGTGGTGCTTTACAACCACAGGGGTAGTGAGTCACATTCAAAAATGGTCGGCTAAACTCGAAGATTCCACACCTAAAAGCTCAATGAAAGAAATTCTCCTAAAAACCATTGAAAAAAGCGCGGACCATAATCGGCCACGCGCCATTACTAACATCCTCAAAATAAGACTACTTAAATCCGCTTCAAAGAAATTGCACTCCGAATCTTCTTCAATGCATCCTGCCCCGTTGCTTCCCGTTTCATCATGATGTTCACATACAGCGTATCGATCAGGGTCAGCTGGGCAATGCGGGAGGATAGGGCTTCCGAGCGATAGTCCGTTTCTTCCGACACCGTATACAAGGGGATGTCGACTCCCTGGCTTAATGGGGATTTTGCGAAGTTCGTTATGCAAATCGTCTTGGCCCCGGTTTCCTTTACAATCTTCAATACTTGAAGGAGGTCCTTTGTTGATCCACTATGTGAAATGAAGACAGCGCAATCTTTTTCCGTCATTTGTGAAGCGGTCATGAGCTGGATGTGGCTGTCTGACGTCGCCCGCACCCGGAGTCCCGTTCGGATCAGTTTATGATAGGCGTCAAGCGCGATCACTCCTGAACCACCGCTTCCGAAGAATTCAATTGAATCAGCCCCCACCAATGCTTCTACAGCTTCCTGCAGCTTCTTCTCATCAACGACCATCAGCGTATCTTCAATGGTCTTGATGTTGGAACGGAAGACTTTCGATGCGATGGTCTGTGGAGTATCCCCCTCGTCAACGCGCTCATGAATGTCTTTGAGTCCCGTTACGATCTCGGAGGCAAGCGCGATTTTCATCGCTTGATAGCCTTTGAATCCGATGCGTTTGCAGAATCGAAAGACCGTTGAATCGGCAACGCCAAGATCTTCAGCCAGTCCATTGATGGTGGAATGGATGATGTGAGTGGGGTTTTCCAATATATAATCGGCAATTTTCCGTTCTGTTTCACTGAATTGTGGATAGTGGGAACGGATGCTTGCCAGACAATGCTGATGTTCGTTCATAATCGGCAACACTCCTGTAAGGGGTTTCATGATTTTATTATACTAAAATAGCAGGAGAAGGTAACTGCCATTGCATCTGGTGCTCCAGTGATCTAACATGAAAATAACATTGGCTTCTTGAAGGGCACGTTAGAACCACCAACGTCCACAGAATGTGATGTTTGCGATTCACGGTCCGTATTCATCTCAGGTATTTTTATCGCCTAACAGTTTCATACTAAATGAAGGAAAAGGAAGAAAGGAGTTGATTCTTCTTTTTCGTAGTTTGCTATTATTACGGGTGCTCTTTACCAATCCCTGATTTAATTTTTCAAAGCATTGCTTGTAGGAGGTAAGAACATGTCTCACATGATAGGCGTAGATATTGGAACAACGAGCACGAAAGCAGTGCTTTTTAACGAAAAAGGGGAAGCCCTTTGCCGGCACGGAGTGGAATATCCGTTACATACACCTGAGCCAGGAACGGCGGAGCAGGATCCTGAGGAAATCTTCCGGGCAGTCGTTAAGGCGATTAAGGAAGTGACACTTCAGACAGAGGAAAAAATCTCATTTGTATCATTCAGTTCTGCCATGCACAGCTTGATCCTTGTCGATGGGAATGGTCAGCCGCTCACGGGATCGATTACTTGGGCTGACAACCGCAGTGCCGACTGGGCTGTCAAAATAAAGAAAGAACAAAATGGACTGGAGATCTACAGAAGGACCGGGACACCGATCCATCCAATGTCCCCGCTCGTGAAATTGGCGTGGCTTCATGAGGAACACGCTGAATTATGTTCAAAAGCCGAGAAGTTCATCTCGATCAAGGAATTTGTGTTCCACCGTCTATTCGGTCGATACGTGATCGATTATTCCATCGCTTCTGCAACAGGGCTGTTCAATCTTGAAAACCTGGATTGGGATGAAGAGGCGTTGAACGTGGCCGGAGTGACCTCCGATCAGTTATCGACTCCGGTCTCAACGACTGAGAGCTTGACCGGTTTGAAGGAAGAATATACAGACATGCTCGGATTGCCGGCAGATACGCCATTTGTCGTCGGCGCAAGCGATGGGGTTCTGTCAAATCTCGGCGTGAACGCAATCGAACCCGGCGTGGTGGCTGTGACAATCGGAACGAGTGGAGCGATCCGCGCCGTGACGGACCGCCCCGTTACCGATCCGAAGGGCAGGATTTTCTGCTATGCCCTCACGGATGAACATTGGATCATCGGTGGCCCGGTGAACAATGGGGGGATGATCTTCAGATGGGTCCGGGATGAACTGGCTTCTGCAGAAGCCGAAGTCGCAAAGCGATTAGGAAAGGATCCATATGAAGTACTGACCGATATTGCTTCAAAAATCGAACCAGGATCAGAAGGACTTATTTTCCATCCATACATGGCTGGGGAGAGGGCTCCACTTTGGAATGCGAAAGCACGAGGTTCATTCTTCGGACTCGGCATGCATCACAAAAAAGAGCATATGATCCGCGCCGTGCTTGAAGGGATCGTCATGAACCTCTACAGCGTCTTATTGGCACTTGAAGAGTTGATCGGATCCCCGACACGCGTCCAGGCAACGGGTGGATTCGCGAGGTCCGAGCTGTGGCGCCAGATGCTTGCCGACATTTTCGATCAGGAAGTCGAGGTGCCGGAAAGCTTCGAAAGCTCCTGTCTTGGAGCCGTCGTCCTCGGTATGTACGGACAAGGGACGTTGAGCTCACTTGAAGAAGTCAAGACGATGGTGGGTGCCGTCCACTCCCATCAGCCAAATGAAAAAGCGACCGATGCTTATCGCAAATTGATGCCGATCTTCATCCGCCTGCCAAGGCACTTGGAAAGCGAATATGATGAAATCAGTGCATATCAGGAAGGAAACCGGCCATAGGGTGGCCGGTTTTGTTTTGGGCTCCTCCCTCCGAGAACGAATTCGAACACATAGCCAAGTCACAAACTTTTCATGTATAATGGAAGGGACAAACAACATGTACCAGTGTTTAATTTTATAGACTGAAAGAGAGTGAAACAAAATGGGACGTAAGTGGAACAATATTAAAGAAAAGAAAGCGTCTAAGGATGCGAATACTAGTCGTATCTATGCAAAGTTCGGGCGTGAAATTTATGTGGCGGCGAAATCCGGGGAACCAGATCCGGACCTGAACCAGAATTTGAAATTCACGTTGGAACGTGCAAAGACTTATAACGTACCGAAACATATCATCGACCGTGCGATTGAAAAGGCAAAGGGCGGTTCGGAAGAGAATTATGATGAGCTTCGTTATGAAGGCTTCGGTCCGAATGGTTCCATGGTCATCGTCGATGCTCTTACGAATAACGTGAATCGTACAGCATCTGAAGTTCGTGCCGCTTTTGGTAAAAATGGCGGGAACATGGGCGTGAGTGGATCGGTTGCCTATATGTTCGATGCAACGGCTGTCATCGGGGTGGAAGACAAGTCGGAAGAAGAAGTGCTTGAAATCCTGATGGAAGCAGATGTTGATGCGCGCGACATCATTGAAGAAGATGGAGCGGTCATCATTTATGCCGAACCGGATCAATTCCATGCGGTACAGGAAGCGTTCAAATCCGCAGGAGTAGAAGAATTCACGGTTGCCGAATTGACGATGCTTGCACAAAATGATGTGGAGCTACCTGAAGATGCACAAGCACAATTCGAAAAAATGATTGATGCCATTGAAGACCTGGAAGATGTTCAACAGGTTTATCACAATGTTGACTTAGGTGAATAATCGATAAAGCGATCAAGCGCATCCCATACTTAATATGGGATGCGCTTGTTTTATTTGGCACCGGCAAAGACTGGAACTACCTCCTGAATGAATTACAAAAGACAAGTCATACTAAATAATGGAGGTGGTACACGTGGATCAAAAGAAAAACCCAGAACTTAACGTCAACACCGCGCTGAACCCGGATATCTCGATACAAAATGTGAAAGACAATCAGCTATATACTTCGGTTGAAATGAACGAGAATTCACAAGGAGAGTCCGTTGGTGAACTTCGGGCAGTGGAAGAAGGAAATGAATATTTTGCCGCAAAGGAAATCGGGCAGCAAATTGAAAATGGATAAGGAGAGTCAGCGTGGATACTAACGAATACGGAGTCGCCCAATTATCGGAAGAAACCCTTGGCAAGCTTAAGCATATTGAAAACGAGCTTCGTCAGGAGACGCATGAAGAGATCGTCCTGATCGCATACAAAAAAGACGAAGAAACCCAATAGAGGGGAGGATGATATCGTGAACGAAAAAGGCAAAAAGGAACTTCCGGACTTTAAACAGCTTGATGACCGGATCATTGCAGAACCGCCTCAAGGTCCTTTTTTCGAAATGAAAACGAATCTGGACACGCCGGAATCCAATGACAACCCTTATATTTCATCGGAGACGAGTAATGAGGAAATAGAGAAGATCAAGCGCTTTTTTGATGAAGAGTAGAAAGAGGCCGATTCAGCTGAGTCGGCCTTTTTACTTCTTTTCACCACCTGCCTAGCAAATGTTTCGGTATTCTCTTAGAATAAAATAAAAAGACATAGAAAGAAGGAACTAGGATGGAAAAGGAAAGGGTCGCGGTACTGGCAGGGGCGACGGGTTTGGTGGGATCCCATCTACTGCAGCTTTTATTAAAAAGTTCCCACTACAAAAGGATCATTTCCTTCGTGAGGAAAAGCTCTGGGATTCACCACGAAAAGCTGGATGAACGCGTCATCTCATTCGACGCCATGAAGCTCCTTCCCCATGAAGAGGTGGATGACGTATTCTGCTGTCTTGGAACCACGATCAAAAAAGCAGGCACTAAGGAAAAGTTTAAAAGAGTGGATTTCGATTATCCAATTGAGCTGGCCAAGCTGTGCAAGGAACATGGTGCTAAACAATATCTGGTCATATCCGCACTCGGGGCCAGTGCAGACTCGCGCATTTTTTATAGTAGAGTAAAAGGGGAATTGGAAACCGAACTAGAAAAACTTCATTATCCAAATCTGCACATCTTTCGTCCGTCGCTTCTTGTCGGTGATCGGAAAGAATTCCGTCTCGGCGAAAAAACAGGCGAAATTTTCTCAGGGCTGGTCCGTCCCGTCATGGTAGGGAAGTGGAGGAAATACCGCAGTATTTCAGCCGAACAAGTAGCTTATGGAATGCTTAAAGCAGCACTTAGTGTGCCGCCTGAGCGTGTGAACATGTACGAGTCTGATGAAATACAGCGATTATAAGGAGAGGCATGCCGGATGAAGAAAATACTACGTGGGCATCATCTGCTGTGCACACATGGTTTCAAGGGGATGGGCTATAGCCCGGACTTTGTGGATGTGATGACAGGGATTGTAGCGGATATGCGGAACGAAGAAACGGACTTTCCCATCCAGGTTGTACAAGGGTTTGATGATGCCTGTCAGGCTTGTCCTCACAAGGGGAGCACACAATGTAGTAAGAGTGAGGATTCAAATGGACATGTCCTTTCAATGGATGGAAAAGTGATCAGCCATTTAGGGTTGAGTGCAGGAGGGGTCTATATGAAATCCGAGCTGCTGCAAAGAACCGCTGAACGTGTAAGGCCGGGTGACCTGGATTACTTATGCGAGGGGTGCTCTTGGCTTGAATTTGGTGTGTGTAAGGAAGGAATCGGGAACTTGAGGGAAAAGCAACGTGTTTAATGCACCAAAAAGCGAGTATGACGGGTTCATACTCGTTTTTTGGTGCTATATGTTATAGTATTCCCGGACTTTCTCAGCCAAGGAGGTAAGAGATGGGTCTCCTTCTAAGTTGACCAGCATCCCTTTTATGACGATACTTCGTGTCTCTTCTTTTTCGATTTCCTCTTTTATGACCTCAAGTGAAATCCTGATATTTTCATCTTCCGTTTCTTGAAGATATTCCTCGATCATCGCCACCAGTGTTCCTTCGTTTAACGAAGCGGTTTCCATCGACTTCAGGAGCGGCTCCAATTTTCCAGGGGTAAGGACAGGTTCATCCCCACTCTTTAAGAGGCCGTGAACTACGTCATCAAGTCGCTTGAGGATGAACTGAGATAAATAATGAAAATCCATCTCGACTTTATCGAGCATGACCACTTCCAGATAAGATTTTAGGATCCCTTGGATGATCAATGACAGGTCCCAGAAGTATGGTTCGATCTCTTTGCCATAGATGGCAGTCAATCTGCGCCTGTAATATTGATAGGTGTGGACCTTCATCTCATGGAGGAGGGCATGGATGTCTTCATTGAATGGCATTGCGTTTTCCCTGATCTGCATAATGATGAATTCTTTATGCTTCCATACCTCAACAAGCTGGAACTCGAGTTGTTTACGGAATTTCTCATACGGAGGCAAGTCCTCCTCCTCGATGATGTCGACCTTCTCTTTGATCAACTCGAAATAATATCTCATGATGGCGAGAAGCAGTGCTTCTTTTGATTTGAAGTATAAATAAAATGCCCCTTTGGAAATGTCGCACTCGTTGACGATTTCCTGTACGGAGGTGGCATTGAATCCTTTACTGGCAAATAATTTTATCGATGTTTGGATGATTAATTTCTCTTTTTCTTTCATGATTTCTCTCCTCGGTAAACTCCTTATCTTTATTATGACCGATTGGTCAGTAAAAATAAACCTTTATTTTATAGTAAGTATTGACTAGTGACTGTACGGTCAGTTATATTAGGTTATGTTATGACTAGTCAGTCAGAGAAGGGATGAATAGAGAGTGAACAGTATCATCAATTTTGTGCTAAAGAATAAGTTTGCCGTTTGGCTGATGACGATCATCGTCATTGTGGCGGGCTTATATTCAGGCTTTAACATGAAGCTTGAAACACTTCCCAATATCAATACTCCCATCGTCAGTGTGACGACGGTTTATCCAGGAGCGACTCCTGAAGACGTGGCAGACAAGGTGTCAGAACCGATTGAAAAGCGTCTGCAGAACTTGAACGGTGTGAACGTCATTAGTTCGACTTCTTATCAAAATGCATCAGCTGTCCAGATTGAATACAAATTTTCAAAGGATATGGATGAGGCGAAGACTGAAGTTGAAGAAGCATTATCGGAAGTATCATTCCCTGAAGGGGTGAATGAGCCTGAGGTTTCGCGCCTTAGCTTCAATGCCTTCCCTGTCATTGCCTTGAGTGTGGCAAATGAAGATCAAACGCTTGCTCAATTGACGAACACAGTGGAAGAAACGATCGTCCCAGGGCTCGAAGGTCTCGATGGCGTCGCTTCTGTCCAAGTATCAGGACAGGAAATCCAAGAAGCAAAGCTTGTGTTCGATGAAGAGAAGCTTGCTCAATACGGTCTAAGCGAAGACACGGTTAAAAACATGATTAAGGGCTCCGATGTGACGGCCCCACTTGGGTTGTATACATTCGGGGATACTGAAAAGTCCGTGCTGATCGATGGGAACATCTCAAGCATCGAAGACTTGAAAGAAATGAAGATTCCGGTCACTCCAACAGGAGGGGAAGGAATGAACCCAGCTGGAGCTGGCCAAGGGGCACCTGCTTCTCAAGCTCCACAGGCAGCACAACCAGGCATGAAGATCCCGACTGTTGAATTAGGCGAGATTGCCACGGTTGAATTGACTGGTAAAGCCGAATCGATTTCCAGAACGAACGGAAACGAATCGATCGGTATCCAAATCGTGAAAGCTGCAGATGCCAATACAGTCGATGTTGTCAATGCAGTGAAAGATGAAGTGAAAAAGTTTGAACGTGATCTAGATAACATTGAAATCATTTCGACATTCGACCAGGGTGAACCGATTGAACAATCAGTCAGCACGATGCTGAATAAAGCATTGTTCGGCGCAGTATTTGCGGTCATTATCATTCTCCTGTTCTTGCGTGATATCAAATCGACCATCATTTCGGTCATTTCGATTCCGTTATCACTGCTTATCGCCATTTTATTATTGAATCAAATGGATATTACGTTGAACATCATGACACTCGGAGCCATGACGGTTGCAATCGGACGTGTCATCGATGACTCCATCGTGGTCGTTGAGAACATCTATCGAAGGATGTCCCTGAAGGACGAAGCGCTGAAAGGGAAGGAATTGATCCGTGAAGCAACGAAGGAAATGTTCGTGCCAATCATGTCCTCGACGATCGTCACGATTGCCGTTTTCCTTCCGTTAGGATTGGTAGAAGGAATGATCGGGGAATTATTCCTACCATTCGCCCTTACCATCGTATTTGCCCTCCTGGCATCACTACTCGTGGCAGTCACAATTGTACCGATGCTTGCTCACTCAATGTTCAAAAAGGGTGTCGGCAAGAAGGTGCATAGTGAAAAGCCAGGTGGACTCGCGAAATGGTATAGGGGTGTCCTGAACTGGACCTTGAATCATAAAATCATCACATCGATCCTTGCTGTGGGTATGCTCGTAGGAAGCTTGTTCCTTGTGCCGTTCATCGGTGTTAGCTTCATTCCATCCGATGAAGAGAAGATGATCATGGCGACATTCAAGCCGGCGCCCGGTCAGACAAAGGAAGAAGTACTTGGAATTGCGGAAGATGCTCAGGACTATTTCGAAGGGCGAAAAGGAGCGGACACCATTCAATACTCTGTCGGTGGTGAAAATCCGATGAGCCCGGGAAGCACGAACGATGCCATGTTCTTCGTCCAGTACAAAGATGACACCGAGAATTTCTCGAAGGAAAAAGAAACGGTCATCAATGACCTGCAAGCACGCACGGACAACGGGGAATGGGCATCCCAAGATTTCTCGGCAAGTGCAGGAAGCAATGAAATCGTCGTTTTCGTTTACGGGGAGACACTTGATGAAATCAAGCCTGTCGTAAGCGATGTTCAAGACAAAATGAAGGACATCAAGGATATCAAGAAAGTCGACTCCAGCATTTCAGAAGCGTATGATGAATATTCGCTTGTAGCCGAACAGGAAAAGCTGAGTCAATACGGCTTGACTGCTGGCCAGATTGCAATGGAACTTGGTCAGACCCGTCAGCGTCCAGTCCTGACGACGATCGAAAAAGACGGGGAAGACGTCAACGTTTATCTTGATGTTGAAAAAGAAACATACGATAGCATCGAAGACTTAACCGGTAAAACCATTCAATCACCACTCGGCATGGAAGTGCCGATCAAAGATGTCGTCAAGGTTGTAGAAGGTGAAACATCGGATACCGTCTCAAGACGTGACGGCAAGGTGTTCGCCAAGGTCAGCGGTGAATTGAAATCAAATGATGTTTCAAAAGCATCCGCTGCCATCCAAAAAGATATTGAAGAACTCGACCTGCCGTCCGGCATAGACGTGAACATGGGCGGTGTGACAGAGGACATCCAGGAATCGTTCACCCAATTGGGTCTTGCGATGCTTGCCGCGATCGCAATCGTATACCTGATCCTTGTCATTACATTCGGAGGCGGCCTTGCACCATTCGCCATCCTGTTCTCGCTTCCATTCACGATCACCGGTGCGCTCGTCGCATTATTGATCGCCGATGAAACCATCAGTATTTCCTCCATGATCGGAGCGTTGATGCTGATCGGTATCGTCGTCACGAATGCCATCGTATTGATCGACCGTGTCATCCATAAAGAGAATGAAGGATTGTCCACACGCGAAGCCCTGCTTGAAGCAGGAGCCACACGTCTCCGTCCGATCCTGATGACTGCCATCGCAACCATCGGGGCCTTGTTCCCATTGGCACTTGGGCTCGAAGGCGGCGGCCTGATCTCAAGGGGTCTCGGTGTTACCGTAATCGGTGGATTGACAAGTTCCACTTTATTGACACTCGTAGTCGTACCGATTGTGTATGAAGTATTAATGAAAATCAAACGAAAACTGACCCGTCGCAAAGATGTGACAGAAGAGGTTTGATTGAGAGGCAGCCCCTGTGGATGGGGCTGCTTTTCTTATGGGTTTTTGTGAGGGGGTAGTGGTAGTGGGGGGGGATTGTGGAATGGTTTGAGCCAGGCTCGGAGTGGAGGGTTTGAGCCAGGCTCAGAGTGGAGGGTTTGAGCCAGGCTCGGAGTGGAGGGTTTGAGCCAGGCTCGGAGTGGAGGGTTTGAGCCAGGCTCGGAGTGGAGGGTTTGAGCCAGGCTCGGAATGGAGGGTTTGAGCCAGGCTCGGAGTGGAGGGTTTGAGCCAGGCTCAATTCACTTCAAATGAGCCAGGCACCGCAACCTAAAAGTGTACCTGGTACAAATAAGCGTCTTTGTACCAGGTACAATCCTGCCCTGTTGTACCAGGTACAATCCCCTCACCAATCCCCTCACCAATCCCACCAACCACACCATCCCCGCAACGAATCCCCCCCTAAACATAATCCCGGGACAACCATCATAGAATAAAGCATCTCATTTGAAGGTGGTACGACTATTATGAGCTTGTTTTTGAGAGGGACACTGGTGCTAGTGATTACGGCATTCTTTGGTGAAATGGTCGAGTTCATGGTGAATATGATTTTGGCACGGGAGCTTGGGGAGGCGGGCCTCGGTACATATATGTCAATACTTCCTACGGTTTTTTTAGTGGTGATTCTTTCGAGCATGGAGCTGCCGATCAGTTTATCCAAGTTCATTGCGGAAAAGGAAGAATCCTATCATAAGGGGATGCTTCATTATGTGTTCAGGTTTGCGGTCCTGACGACGATCATCCTTTTGGTGGTGATGATTCTTGTTTATATGTGGACGCCCTTGTTCAGTGGGGTTCATCCGGGGATAAGGTGGCTGATTCTGGCGGTGATCCCGATTGTGGCGTTTACATCGATCACCCGTGGATATTTCATGGGGATCCAGCAGATGCGGAAGATAGCGGTGGCCAATTTCATGAGGAAAGGGGTTCAGCTGATATTGCTGGTTTCCATCTATCAGTTTCTTTCCTTCAGTAGTGATACGTCGATCTTTATCGCTCTTTGTACACTTGTAGCGAGTGAGGCAGTTGTTTTTATTTATTTGATACAGGCTTATCTTCTTAATAGAAGGGGTAATAAGAAGAAAAGGATGGATCATGTTTCGATGTCAAAGCAGGAGATGAGGAGATCGATTTTATCCGTTTCCGTGCCAACGACGGTGCTGCGTATTTTTCATGCTTTTACCCATGCCGTCCAGCCTTTCCTGATCAAGCTCGCACTCGTCCATTCGGGAATGGGGGCTTTCGAGGCGAATGAACATTTCGGCATGATGGCCGGAATCGCATTGACGATCGGTTTCTTTCCTTCGTTCATTGCTTTTTCACTGCTGATCGTACTGATTCCGACCATTTCCGAGAAGGCATCATCAAATGATACTAGTGGAATTCTCCAGCATCTTAAGCAGGTGATGGTCATTACGTTTGGTTATGGTATTCCGGCGGTGATGATTTATTATTTGCTGGGTGATTATATCACTTCGACGTTCTTTCATTCCGTCACATCGGCCTATTATCTGAAGCTTCTATGGCCCTATTTTTTCTTCCACTTCCTCCTGTTGCCCCTTCAGGCGTTTCTGATCGGCCTCGGATTCGTGAAGGACGCCCTGCTGCATACGATATGGGCGAGCGTATTCTCATTCAGCTTGATCTACATATTGGGTTCTGATCCAGGGTTCGGGATGGAAGGGGTCATCATCGGGATGAATGCAGGGGCTGTACTGAGTGCGCTGCTTCATTATTTTACGATTTGCAGGGAATTGGAAACGACTATTTGGTTAAAACCGCTGGTAAAAATGTAAACTAACACGTAAGCCGTCATATTCATATCTTTTGCAAATAGACGTGCATTCCGATTATCATGTTCCTTAAACGGAAATCAACGTCACAGCAGAAAAATGCTGTTCATCATACATCACATCAAAGGAGAACTCCCTATGATTGACTCGATTTTATTTACTTTAATGCTCATCGGCGTCCTCGGTATCGGTTCGCAATGGGCCGCTTGGAGATTCAGGATGCCTGCAATCGTGGTCATGTCGATTGCCGGATTGCTTGTAGGACCGATTTTTGGTTTGATTGATCCCAAAGCCGATTTTGGTGAAATGTTCAAGCCCATCGTTTCCCTGGCCGTTGCCATCATTTTATTCGAAGGAAGCTTGAATCTTGACTTCCGTGAAGTCAAGGGCCTTGGGAAACCTGTTTTCAGGATCGTTACGATCGGTGCCTTCCTGGCATGGATACTCGGTTCCTTGGCTGCACACTTTGTAGCCGGGCTATCGTGGGCGGTGGCCTTTGTGATCGGAGGCTTGTTCATCGTCACGGGTCCCACGGTCATCCTGCCGCTTCTGAGACAGGCGAAGCTGAAACCCCGTCCTGCCGCGATCTTGAAATGGGAGGGAATCGTGGTTGATCCATTTGGTGCCTTGCTCGCCGTCTTTGCTTTTGAAATCATCAATTTTATTATGAGCGATAGTGTCACGGCAGTTTCGTTGCTCCTGTTCTTTGCCGCTTCCCTGTTTGCGGTACTATTCGGATGGCTGTTGGGTAGATTCACCGCATTCATCTTCGAAAAAGGACATGTGCCGGAATTCTTGAAATCACCTGTCGTATTCGTGTTGGTACTTGCAAGCTTTGCGATCTCGGATCAGATCATGCACGAAACGGGTCTGCTTGCCGTCACCGTCATGGGAATGACACTAGCGAACCTGCATATCTCATCGATTGATGATATGCGTCATTTCAAAGAAAATATCTCGGTTCTTTTGATTTCAACCATCTTCGTCATGCTGACCGCCTCGTTGTCGGTAGACACATTATTCAAGATCTTTAATTGGAATATCATTGCGTTTGTCCTGCTGATGCTGTTCATCGTCAGACCGTTGTCGATCTGGTTATCGACGATCGGAACCGACCTCTCGAATAAAGAGAAGCTCTTGATTGGGTGGATTGCCCCGAGGGGGATCGTTGCGCTGACCGTCTCCAGTTATTTTGCATCCGTGCTGTTGGATAAGGGATTCGAAGACGCGGCCATTCTAACTTCACTGACATTCGCCCTTGTATTCTCTACCGTGGTGGCACACGGATTCTCGATCAAATGGCTGGCGAAAAAACTCGATCTTGCCATCGATGAGCGTCCTGGAGTTGTCATTGTGGGTGGAAGCAGCTTCAGCACAGAACTAGCGAAAACATTTCAGGAGCTGAAGGTGACTGTGTTGATCGCCGATTCATCATGGCAGCGCCTGGTGCCTGTGAGGAAAGCGGGTGTTCCTTTTTACAAAGGGGAGATCCTATCGGAGCAGACGGAGTACTACTTGGACTTGACGCCGTATGAATACATGATCGCGGCCACGGAGCTCGATTCCTACAATGCCCTTGTCTGTACGACATTCGTTCCTGAAATCGGAAGGAATAATTTATTCCAGCTGAGCCTCAGAAACCAAGGCGAAGTCGATCTTGAGGACATGGTCCACACCATTGGTGGCCGGATCCTCTTCCAGGACCATGTGACGTGGGAAGAACTGAACAAGCGTGTGGAGAGAGGGGATGTTTTCAGGAAAACGAATATCACTGAAAAATACACCTTTAAATCCTATCTGGCAGAACGGGATGAACATACGCTGTTGTTATTTGCCCTGAAGCCTACCGGAAGGATTGAGTTCTTCACGGAAGGATCTTCACCGAAAGTGGAGCAGGGAGACGTGGTCGTCAGTCTTACCCAACGCTGTAAGGAAATGAAGAAAATCAATGAAAAGCTTGCGGTACAGCGTGAAAAGAAAGAAGATGTGGACAAAGGCTGATCCTTCATAATAGATTAAAAAGCGCGGCCGTATCTTGCGGCCGCGCTTTCACGATCTTCATTTTTTACTGGAATACCGCTGTCCGAGAAGTTCTTTTACCTGATTATACGTCAACCCGGACGTTTGGTTCAGCTTCTTGACCTCAGCAATATCGGTACCAGCGATCGTCTTTTCCTTTTCGTCCATTTGTTTATTGTTCACTAAAAACACCCCCTCCTGATTAATGTCAGTCAGAGGGGGTGTTTCTATTCCAATCTGATAAGGCACCATTATCGCTTTCGGTAGAATAGGGTGACCAACAGGATCAAGAGCGCCAGCGCATATGCTGTATAAGCGTATCCGGCATGTTCACCCGCATTCTTGACCCCGATGCCGATGAATGCCCACACAAAGACAAGGGGATAGAGCCAATCTCTTTGTGTCACCCTTACCCATATGGCAAGTATGGTTGCGATCAGTAATCCTGCAAGTGACCAGTAAAGTCCTGCACTTCCTTCCCCAATCAATCCGATGTCTGTAAAGTAATACAGAATATTGACAAGCATGGCAATCGAGATCCAGCCCAGATAAACGGAAAATGGTGCACGATCCAACAAAGAGGGATCGGTCTCTTTGACGGCACGATACAAGGCTGCCAATGTTAAGAAAAGTCCGATCATCACAAATACGGAAATGAGAAAATAATTATAATGCCATACCAAGATCCAGCCGGAATTCAGAAGGCAGCTCAGTATGAATAGGCCGCTTGTATGTTGATATAGTGGGAGATCACGCCGTCTCTTCGGGAACTGTCTGATGATCCAGATACCAAGCAGCAAATAAATCAAGCTCCAGATCGAGAAGACATACCCTGCGGGAGTAAGAAGGATGTCCAGCCGATCGCTGATTTCGGAGGTTGATTGATTATTCAGTGGAAGCGTGACGGCAAGGGTGTTCATCACAATGACTAACAGATAAGCCAAGATGTTCAAAATAAGTTTCTTCAATGAAGTTCCTCCTGACATTAAGAAATGGATGAAAAGGCCGCAGGTGACAGAGACAGGTCAGCCTCTTTTATCAATGTATGCGGGCAAGCGGGCGGTAGTAGTGCTAAAAGTAGTGTCTTTTTCGATTGTTTGATCAAAGAAATGTATACCGGTTATGCATAGGAAAGGTGCAGCGGGTTCCGGGGGGCACCATCACCGGGAGGCCATGTAAATACTATTCCACGAATATCGGGAAGGTAATCTTTTTTAGAGAGTCGAAAGAACTGTTAAATTGTTGAAGGATTCCGCGGTTGAATCGAGAATTGTATTAGATGGGAATACAGATAAATACTAGGGGGCAATTATGAACACTACATATAAAGATGTTTGGGATTTGGATGTATTTTTTGAAGGCGGAAGCGAATCAGAGGAATTCCGTCAGCATCTGGAGACATTGAAACAAAAGAAAACACATTTTGAAGAGAATGCGTATGCGTTTCACCCGCCGCAGTCGGGGAGCGATGCGGAGCTTGTGTGGAAGCTGATCGAAGAAGCGACGGAAGTGATGCTGTATCTTCGTCAGGCGGGAGCATTTGTGAGCTGTCTTGAGGCGCAGAACATGCACGACCGCAAGGCAAATGAACTCAGGGGGGAGATCACGAGCATCAGCGCGGATTTCACTTCGGTGTTCACAAAGTTCCAGCAGCAGCTTTCCGATAGTTCTGAAGGAGTCTGGTCAGAACTCCTTGAACACGAGAAATTAAATGAAATCGGCTTTGTGATGGATGAGTGGAGAAACAAGGCGAAAGATAAGCTTTCCAGCACGGAAGAGGCCTTGATCGGTGCTCTTTCGGTCGATGGATACCACGGCTGGGGGCAGATGTACGACACGATCGTCGGTTCAATGGAGATTTCACATGAGGGCAAGAAGCTGTCCGTCGGGCAAGCGAACAATTTATTATCAAGCCCTGATCAGAAAACCCGAAAGGACATTTTCGATAAGCTGGAGGATGCCTGGGAGCAGAACGAAGAATTATTCGCAAAAACCCTGAACCATTTAGGTGGTTTCCGACTTTCCGTTTATAAAAAACGCGGCTGGGAAGACATCATGAAAGAGCCTCTAGAGTACAACCGGATGAAACAGGAGACGCTCGATGCCATGTGGGGGGCAATTTCAAAAAACAAAGCACCATTCGTCAAATACTTGAACCGAAAAGCGGAATTGCTGGGGAAAGAGAAGCTTGATTGGTTTGATCAGGATGCACCGGTAGCTGAATCTAACAGCACAATGAGTTACGATGAAGGAGCACAATTCATCCTGAAGCAATTCGCGCGATTCGGTGATGAGATGGCGAGTTTCGCAAAAGGGGCATTCGAGGACAGATGGATCGAAGCGGAAGACCGTGCCGGGAAACGTCCTGGTGGCTTCTGTACATCGTTCCCGATGAGTGATCAATCCCGCATCTTCATGACGTACTCTGGCAGCATGTCCAATGTATCGACGCTTGCACACGAATTGGGGCATGCATTCCATTCTTATGCACTTCGTCCGATGCATACGCTTAACCGCAATTATGCCATGAACGTCGCTGAAACGGCGTCAACGTTCGCCGAAATGATCGTAGCGGATGCAGCGGTGAAGGAAGCAAGCACGAAGGAAGAAAAAATTGCGCTTGTAGAAGACAAGCTGCAGCGCAGCGTGGCATTCTTCATGAATATCCATGCCCGATTCCTATTTGAGACGCGCTTCTATGAAGAGCGGAAAAAAGGGATCGTATCCGCAGAGAAGTTGAATGAATTGATGGCTGAAGCCCAGAAGGAAGCTTTCTCGGATTCGCTTGGTGAAGTTCACCCTCGATTCTGGGCTTCCAAACTGCATTTCTACATCACGGGTGTGCCGTTCTATAACTTCCCGTACACCTTCGGATACCTGTTCTCCTTAAGTATCTACGCAAAAGCGCTGGAATCCGGTGAGAATTATGAAGAGAAGTACATGGCCCTCCTTCGTGACACAGCCATCATGAACGTCGAAGAGCTTGCCATGAAACACCTTGGCGAAGACATCACACAAGAAGCGTTCTGGGAAAAAGGCATCAAGCTCTGCATAGCAGATGTAGACGAATTCCTCGAACTGACAAACTAAACAAAACCAAACTGAAGGTACGTCCCTCACCGCTTTAAAGCGATGAGGGACGTACCTTCTTTGTGTATAGTCCCATTCCCTATAAGCCTCAGGTCTTAGATGAAAATCAAGCTGGGGCTCGTTATGGGAAAGCGGAAATGTAGGTAGGATAAAGACATGAAGAAGAAAGGAGGCAACACCATATGAAAAAATTCGGTTTGCTCGTAGCAGGAGGGATTGCGGCGATTGTGCTGCTTGCCAATTTAGGACCAATCGTGGGGCTCGCGATTACACTGATCGTGATGTACTACAGTGTCAAGGGATTCATTAAAACAGACTCGACGTTCAAGAAGGTCATTTGGGCACTGATCGGGCTTGCGGCATTCAGCGCAACGGTTTCCAACTTCCCGGCCATCATCGGCTTAGCTGCGCTATACATCCTCTATGTCATTTATAAAAACTGGAAAAAGGAAGAAAGCATCATTGAGGAGACATCAAACGACCCATTCACTAATTTTGAAAGGGAATGGTCACAGTTGAAAAATTAAGCGATTTACCATTCTGAACAACAAGCGTGAACGGTTAGAACAGTTTCCTGAAATGAACTGCTTAGCGAGCGGAAATCAACAGCGGTGTGTTCAACAGCTTTTACCAATATAAATGAACAATCAAAAGGAGAGAACCAACATGCCAAACCTATTCCAAAGAATGAAAAACACAGTCATGTCCGACCTGCACGAAGCATTGGATAAGAAAGAAAGTAAAAACCCGATCGCAGTCCTCAACCACTACCTGAGACAATGCGAACACGAAGTGGAAAAAGTGAGGAAGCTGGTCGAAAGGCAGTACCTTCTCAAACAAGAATTCACGAAAGAATACCAGCTTGCAGAAAGCCATGCCGAAAAAAGAAAGCATCAGGCCGAAGTGGCATCACAGGCAAATGAAGCCGAACTTTATGAATTTGCCTTAACCGAACAAAAATACTATGAAGAGCGAATGGAACGCATCGCGGACCTCAAGTCGAAGGCTGAGAAAGATCTTCACGAGCTCGAGAGTAAATATGGAGAAATGAAGCATAAACTTAAGGATATGTATATCAAGCGAATGGAGCTGATGGGCCGTGAAAATATTGCCCGCGCCCACCATAAGATGAATAGTGTACTGGAATCTTCATCAGGTTTGGGCACTGCATCCTTCTCTAAATTCGACGAGATCGAAACGTATTTAGATCAGCTCGAACATGGTGTGAATTCTTCGTACTATCGCAATACAATCGACGCCAAGATCGCGAAAATGGAAAAAGAGATGAAAAAAGAGGAAACGGAAGCCATTCCTTCGTAAACATGGTATTCTATTAACAGTAAAAGGGGGAGCCCGGTCCCGGGTTCACCCTGTTTCAATCTGTCAGGGGACGAACATACATAATACAAGAAAGGAGGAATCCCCTTGCTCAATCGACTGCGCTCAGACGGAATCAGCTGGATCATCCTGATCGGTACACTACTCATCCTATTGGAAGTTTCCTTCTACGACGGGGGGGTTCTGATCTTTCTTTCCATTGCAGCTTTCGCCCTTTATTTCGGTCGAAAGAAGTTCCATAAGAAGTCAGGAAAGCTCTTGTTTTGGTTCGGTGTCATCAGTTTAGGGATCAACATTTTTAACACAGTAGCTTTTAAGTTTCTGCTTTTCGCCATCTTACTTTTCGTAATCGTACGCTTTGCCGATTCGAAGAAGCACCCTAAATATATCGCTCCTTCCATCAAAGAGACGTTCAACCAAGCACAGGAACCGATCATCATGAAGAAAGCGGCGCTCCAGAATGAATGGTTTGGGACAAAGCGGACACCGGAAGATGTATTCGAATGGAATGATATCAACATTCAAGGAATCATCGGTGACTCGGTCATCGATATTGGCAATACAGTGCTTCCGAAGGGGACCTCGGTCGTATCGATCCGGAATATTCTCGGCAATGTGGAGATCCTTGTGCCATATGAGATGGAAGTGAGCATCCACCATTCCGTGCTGGCCGGATCCATAGGAATCTTTGACAGCGTGGAACCGAAAGCGATCAACCAATCGCTTTATTATCAAACACCGGGCTATGAGACAGCCGTCCAGAAAGTGAAAATCGTGACCTCCCTCTGGATCGGGGATCTAGAGGTGAAGAGAATATGAGTACAATCGGTAAACAGCTTGCGACGTCACTGGCGTTCTCTTTCAGCATCCTGATTGTGTTGTCTCTTTCATTTTTCTATCTATATCCCCTAGAGGATTGGTCATTGTTATGGAAAGTGGAAGTAATGGACATTCCGGGATTTGCGTTTATCGTGATGGTCAGTCTATTGGTGGGTCTCGTATTCGGATTGCGGTCAGGGTGGCTTCACAAGAAGCAGCTCCATGAAATCGAGCATTCCCTCATCCAACTTGAACAGGGAAAGGCGTTCACACCCCCGGAAGCCGCGGTTACGGAACTTCGCCAAGTATGGAAGAAGGTAGATTCCTTAGGGAAGCACCTTGCAGAGCAGGCACGTTATTCCCAGAAGCTTGCCAATGAAAAAGCCGAAGAACAGGAAAAACGGATCCAGGAAATCGTTTCCCAGGAGCGGAATCGCTTAGCAAGGGAACTGCACGATTCCGTCAGTCAGCAACTATTTGCGGCTTCCATGCTCATGTCCGCCATCACCGAGACGCCATCTTCCACGCGGACTCCTCAGGAAAACAAACAGCTCCAGATGGTGGAGCAGATGATTCATCAGTCTCAGCTTGAAATGAGGGCCCTCCTCCTTCATCTGCGCCCGGTTGCCTTGAAAGGAAAGAACCTGCAGGAAGGAATGAAGGAGCTACTGGTCGAATTATCACAGAAAGTCCCTTTGGAGATTCAATGGAAAATTGAAGATATGAAGCTCGATAAAGGCATCGAAGACCACCTGTTCAGGATCCTGCAGGAATCGGTTTCCAACACACTCAGGCATTCCAAAGCCTCGTCCCTTGAAGTTCTTCTGATCAAAAGGGAGTCCATCATCATCCTGCGGGTAGTGGATGATGGTAAGGGCTTTGATGTGAATGAGTCGAAGGCAACGAGCTCATACGGACTTCAGAATATGCGTGAAAGGGCCATCGAAATCGGGGGCACCTGTAAAATTATCAGTATTCCGAATAAAGGCACCCGCCTTGAGGTGAAGGTGCCGGTTGTGGAGAATGAAGGTGAAGAAAGTTGATTAAAGTCGTATTTGTAGATGACCATGAAATGGTCAGGATCGGAGTCTCCTCTTATCTTTCCGCACAGTCCGATATCGAGGTGATCGGTGAGGCATCCGATGGGAAGGAGGGGGTCAAGCTTGCTCTTGAACTCCGTCCGGATATCATCCTGATGGACCTGGTGATGAAAGAGATGGATGGGATACAAGCAACGAAGGAAATCATCGGACAGTGGCCTGAAGCGAAGATCATCATCGTCACGAGCTTCCTGGATGATGATAAGGTGTATCCGGCACTTGAAGCCGGGGCTGTGAGCTATATGCTCAAGACTTCCAAGGCAAGCGAAATTGCCGATGCAGTCCGCAAAACCCACCATGGACAATCGATCCTCGAGCCGGAAGTGACAGGGAAGATGATGACGCGCATGAGGCAGCGGACAATATCGGAACCACATGAAGAACTGACGAACCGTGAACTGGAAATCCTCCTGCTCATGACGCAGGGGAAGACAAATCAGGAAATCGCCGATGAATTGTTTATCGCCTTGAAGACTGTTAAGACCCATGTAAGCAATATCCTTTCTAAGCTCGGTGTACAGGACCGCACGCAGGCAGTGATTTACGCGTTTAAACATGATCTGGTGAAATAGATGGCCCGGAAGCGTTTTGCTTCCGGGTTTTTTTGAGTGGAAAAAAGGAAGTGGAAGCCGGACCGAGATTCCCAACGTGCCACTAACAAAGAATCAAAAGAACAAATATTGGGGCTTTTGACCTAAAAAAGATCAAGTACCGGTGTAGGAGGCTTAAGAAAAAAGATCTATGAAAAATCAGGAAATAGTCTGATCGGATAGTCATGTGAATTTACAAACTCAATACTGTTTTTACAAAACAATTAGAATAATGACACCCTTCGCCCTATTACTCTACAAAATAAGACAAAATATACTTGTATTGTAATCTATTTATCAATCTTGTAATGACGTTTGAAAGGGGCAGGGAAATGAACATGAAAAAGATTTCGTGGACGGTAGTCAGTACAGCGGTATTACTGGCAGGCAGTCTCGTTCCACAAGCAGGCATAAAAGAAAAGGAAGTCACGGCTGCGTCCAATGAGGCAGTTATCAATGAAGTGGCATGGATGGGAACGACGACTTCATATAATGATGAGTGGGTCGAGTTATACAATGCATCTTACTCTAGTTTAAACTTTGATGGGTGGGTGCTCGAGGCGCAGGATGGTTCGCCAAGCATTCCGTTAAGCGGTACGGTTGCGGCAAATGATTATTTCCTTTTGGAACGGACGAGTGATGACAGCGTACCGGGCATTGCGGCGGATCAAGTCTATACCGGTGTACTCGGAAACTCGAATGAAGTGCTTTACTTGAAAGATGCGTCTGGTACGGTTGTGGACGAGGTCGACAGCTGGTACGCGGGTGACAATACAACAAAAGCGACGATGGAGAGAATGGACGCTTCCGCTGCGGGCACAAGTGCCAGCAGTTGGTCTACGGCTACAGCTGCTTATGTGGGCGGCTACGGAACCCCTAAAGCGGCCAATTCAGGGTCCACACCTCCTTCTGGGGGTGGCAGCGAATCACTTACGAATGTCAGTGAGGACCTTGGTGCGATCAACGTCTTTTTCAATAAAAGTGCCGATACTCAGTATGCGTCCGCAGGGAATGAAGCGAATTATAATGTGAATCTTGAAGATCAATTGATTGAGCGCTTGAACACAGCAACGACGTCAATCGATTTGGCGACTTATGAGATCAACCTTCCACGTGTGATTGACACACTGATGGAAAAGGCGGCTCAAGGGGTCGACGTGCGTATCCTTGCAGATGCAAAAGACGCGACAGATCCTCATTATACAGAACGCTACGAAACCATGAGGCTATACTTGGAGAAACTTGTACGCGGTAAAGATGCCGTTGTCGGAACAGCGGATGATGCCCATATCCTATCTGACTCCCCGATGTTCGTAGTGGAAGATGCGGCAAAGCGTTCCGGATATAATCTCCCTGCAAGCTTTACTGATTTTGAGCAGCGCACCGTGATGGTCGGAAGCACGGAGATGACAGGTCACCTCTTTGTAGAAGGGGAGGAAAAGTCAGCAGACAGTTACTACTCACCGGGCAATCAGATGCATAATAAATTTGCGGTCGTTGACGATCAGTGGGTATTCACGGGAAGCTGGAACTTTACGGTTACGGGTCTATACGGAACAGAAGAGAATATGAATCAGGGGATACTGGACGGTAATCAACAGCATGTTGTTGAAATCCATTCTCCTGAACTGGCATCGATTTATGAGACTGAATTTGAAGAGATGTGGGGAAGCTCGACCACGACACCGGATAACACCGTTTCAAACTTCAGCACACGCAAGATCGACAACACGCCTCATTCAGTAACGATTGGCGGCCGGGAAGTTGAAGTCTATTTTTCATCTGGTGATGATGCGGTAGGACGCATGACAGACCTTGTCAGAACGGAAGCGGATGAAAGTGCGTACTTCACGATTTTTGCCTGGAGCGATCAAGCATTGGTCGATGAATTGAAGAATAAATGGGAAGGAAGCTATACAGATAACCAGGGGACACTGACTGGCTTCGACGTAAAAGGACTATTCGATCCGAGCTTCTGGAATCAGTGGTGGTCGGCAAGCATCGAAATGACAGGTAGAACGGCCTCCCAGACGAGTACGAATAACCCGAATACACGTTGGGCGAATCCGGCACCTGTGTATCAGGCGAATGAAAGCAGGAAGCTTCATGCGAAGACGATGATCATCGATGCGGATACATCAAGTGATCCGACCGTCATTGTCGGTTCGACGAACTGGAGTGAAAACGGGAATAATGTGAACGATGAAAATATGCTTATCATACATGATGCGGCAGTGACGAATCAATTTTTGCAGGAATTCAATGCGCGTTATGTGAATGCCGGCGGAGTCGTTCAATAATACGATCAGCAGTCCAACCCTGAGGCGGTATGCCTCCAGGGTTGGGCTGTTTTTTGTGCAATAAAAGGAATTGTCATCGTTACGTTGAACTATATGTAGTATGTGTGGCAACTGAAAGATGACGGGGGAGTATATCATGAAAGTGGAGAGATTAACGGAGGAAACGAGAGCTGAATTTATAGCCTACTGTCGAAAGCACAGGCAGGAAGTGGATGATTCCTATTTATATGACGATCAGCTTGATGGCCTAGAAGTCGATGATGAAGTGAACCCGACTTATCTCCTGATGGACGAAGGAAGGGTTGTAGGTGCAGCTTCCTTGTACCGGAGTGACTATTTCCTAAAAGGGAGCAAGGCGCGCTTCAGGATTTTTCATAGCGCCGTCCCATCATTAAAGGCCTATCAAGTACTGTGGGAGAAGGTAAGGAGTCATGCTGGTGACTTAGCAAAAGTCTTCTTATTCATCGATGAAAGCAATGTGGTTGTACGAGGGATCTTTGAGGAGGTCGGCTTTGATGTTGAACGGATTTCCTACTTGCTGGAACGAAAGGCATCCCCAGTGCCGCTCGTGGGATTCCCACAGGGATACACGCTGGGTGACTTCGTCTTCGAACGGGACGAATCCGTTTGGTGTGAAGTCAGGAATGCTGCATTCGCTCACCTAGCGGGTTCAGAGACACCGATCACAGCCGGACAAGTCAGGGAGATGCGGGACCATCAAGGACATCTGGCTGGTGGAATGAAAGTGTTATATTGCGGTGATCAACCGGCCGGGATCCTGAATGTCGAGAAAGAATGGGACGAAGGAGAATGGAAAACGTTCATCGGTCTCTTGGCGGTCAAACCAGAGTACCAGGGAAAGGGTCTCGGTAGACGGTTGCTAAGGGAGGGCCTTCATTATGGAAGGGAAGCAGGCATGGGGAAAGCCTTGATTTCTGTAAATGGAGAGAATGAAAAAGCAGTCAAGCTCTATTTGAAAGAGGGATTCGAGAAGAAAGTGGTCATGATGTGTTATAAATACGATTCGTTGAGATAAGGGAAAAGAGTCTGGGACAAAAGTGTTTCAGGCAAAGTTAAACCCGAACTAATTTGTCTATTTGAAGGCAAATTAGTTCGGGTTTTTAACTATTTGTATACCTGGACAATTAGATTTTACCTCTGTCTAGCGGTTGATTGGAGTGCAAGGAAGACTCCTGCGGGAAGAATGGCTTATAAGAAAAGCGGAAGGGCTTTGTATTAAGGTGTGTGGCATAAGACGAATCGGCCACGAAGGCGTTCTTTGCCTTCTTGGTCGGTTTGGCTTATGACATTTGCCTCTAAGCCCTGCAGCTAGACATGTGAGGCCCCGCTGGCCTGCCGAGGAGGCTCACGGGCTACCCGCGGAAAGCGAAGTCTTGCACGGAACTCATAAGCGGTATTAAAAGCTGGAACCGATATTATTCGTCTTTACATTTAGAATTCCTAGTTATGTCCCAACCTCTTTTTTCCAGTGGTTATTCATGATGATACCAGTCTCATTCCATCCCCGGTGCCTTCTGGATTTCAAAGATAAGGACAATGGCAGTAATCGCGTGGGCAATCAGGCGGATGATCGGGAAGAAATTAAGGAATGATGCGATGATTCCAAGCGCACTCCCGAGAATCGGTTGATCTTCAGACCTTGATACAAAAAGTACACAAGCATGCCAGATTGCAACTAAACAAAGGAGAAAGGGGATTGCGTCACCCGCAATGTTTCCGAAGACAGGGACGGCAAGAAATAATTCAATTGAAAAGGACAACCATTTTATACGTGAAAGCACGGCACACACCTCCTATTTACATTCTATGCATGGAGATGAGGGCAGTGCTTGTAAGAATGAGGTGGGGGAAAAAAAAGAAAATGGACTGCACATGGTACAGTCCAGGAAATTTAGATCATGCTAGGAGTTTCTCGATCACTTTATGCTCATTTTCATTTAATAAGTTTTTCTGAATCGTTTCATGAACTTCTTTATTCATATTTTCGGAGAGTATATCCGCTTCTTCTTTATCCCCGACTAAGATGATTTTTTCCCATTTTTCATCCGCAGCTTTTTTATCCAATACACTTCCGAGACTCTTCCACCAGCGCTGCTGGTTGGCTTTGAGCCGTTCGTCATACTCATCCTGTTGATTCGCCTTGCCTCCGGAACTACCCATACTGACGTCTGCATGATGGGGACCTTCACTTTTTCGCCAATCCTCCGTATCAAGGTCGAACTCCATGAACTCGCTCGTTTGAAGCTGCCCCAAAGCGGAGGTGAGGATTTTGATCTGATTTTGCTGGAGCAGGATAAGGCCAGTGTTAGGGTACTGGGTGTGCAGTGATTTCAATTGTTCGAGGTTCGGCTTTTCTTCCCAATGGAAGCTCGTTTCCACAGGCACCTGAGGCTCGAAGGTTTCCCAAATGCCACTGTCTGCAGAGGCGAAGATGATAAAGCTTCGGGGCAGTTTCCTTTCCTGACTCAGGATATAGTCCTCCACTTTAGGACGGATCGCTTGGAGTCTTTCTTTTTCTTCAGGAGCACTCTCGAGATATTCCTCCAACCGATTGAATCCGTTCTTCAAGGCAATCTTCCATTCGCCGCCTTGCTGGTCGGGGTCGCTTCGGTCCGTATTCAAGTAGACAGTCAAAAGCTTATCCGGTTTCTGAAGGGTCAGGTTTTCAAGCTTGTTCAACGTTTTTTGGTGTAACATGCTATTCCTCCTTGGAAAGTATCTTACTTATTCTATAAACGAGTTTCCACCATGTTAAACGTGAATTTATTTTAATTGGAAAAAAAGGTAAACTGTAAGAGTGAGAGGAAAGGGAGATGAAGTGATGAAAATCAAACAGCAATGGGTCCAGGAAGACAGTGATTACATAAGACAGAAGTTGATTGAATACAATATGAGCGCGATTGATGACGATGTGAAGACGCCGCTCGAGAAGGTCAGCTTCGTCATTCGCGATGACCAGGATGAGATCGTCGGAGGGGTGGTCGGAGAGACGTTCTGGCATCACCTTCATATCGATTTTCTCTGGGTGTCCGAGGAGTACCGCAAGGAAGGTTACGGTGTACAATTGGTTGAGAGAATGGAAGAGTTCGCGAAGGAGAAGGGCTGCTACCTGGTGATCCTGGATACATTCAGCTTTCAGGCGCCAGGCTTTTATAAGAAACTGGGGTATGAGGAATTCGGTGTGCTGGAGGACTTCCCGAAAGGATCGCGTCAGCATTACATGGAAAAACGCCTGCGTTAATGAAGAAACACCCAGCCTGACCTGTAGGTCATGGCTGGGTGTTTCTTATGCGATCCTGCTACATTTCATCAGGCTTTGCGTGGGTAACATAGGTACCCGCGATGAAATCATGGATTGAGCGTTTGTCTTCACGTAATCCCACCATGAATGCACTGACAATGAGACCGATCCCCAATGTAAGGACATAGGCGAGTCCCCCTACGATGTTCCTCATCAGCATGTTCCCTATATGGACGTTCCTTCCATCTTTCCTCACAATCCTGATGCCGGCGATGCGTTTGCCGACAACATAGCCTTTCCAAAGGACTGGAGTGATGAGGACGTATATGAACGTAATGGTTGAAACAATGGAATTTTCGTCTGAAAACTCCCCTGTAATCAGTCCGATTATGAGGATCAGTGGCAGGTTGATGACGAGCCAATCCAATATGCCTGCACCTAACCTGATCCAGAATCCTGCTGGTTTTATCATGCTTGCTCCCCCTTATCTGTCTAACTTGTAAAAATTGTAACATAGTGACTACTACTATATGAATACGTTTCTGAATATAAGACCAACTCCCTAAAAAAATGTGATGAAAGACGGATTTTTCATAAATTATCAGATTAAAAATGTTTTACAAATATCATGCCGGGTATATATGTACTAAATCAAACTTGACGGGAGAGAAGTTATCGTGAGCTACATTAATCGAGGAAGAGAACGTATTCAATTTGACCGAAAAGGCAACGAACAAGATCTACATATCTTGGAATGCAGCCACTGCGAGAATGAATTCCGGACTCCGATGAATGTACAGAAAATAAAGTGTTCCCATTGCTCAGCAACCACTAATGCCAAAATTGACCTATCAGAATTTAAACTTATCGGCTTCATCGAAAATAATCAAGGGAGTGAACTGGCATGCTAAAACATGATAAACTAACCGATATGAAAATGGATTTCAGTGACATCCTGTGGATGAGTTCCGGTGTCGTCATCATCCTTCTCTTGATCGCCATGGCCAATTTCTTTATCATTTCATAAATGATTGTGAACGGGTGGAAGGTCCTGTCTGATGACAGGGCTTTTTTTCTGTAATCAAATTAAAAGGTACGTCCCTCATCGCTTTAAAGCGATGAGGGACGTACCTTAAAGTTTATTTGTAGTCTTCGTTGTATTCGAGATATACGACGTGGGTTTCGAGGTATTCGTTCAGTCCGTGCTTGCCATCGGCTCCGCCGATTCCTGATTGTCCGCGGCCGGCATGGAATCCGTTGATGCTTTCGAAGTTTTCACGGTTGACGAAGGTTTCGCCGTATCGCAATTCATTGGCTGCTCTCATGATTTCGTGCACGTTATCACTGAAGATGGAAGATGAGAGTCCGTACTCTGTATCATTGGCAAGCTCGATGACTTCATCGAAGTCGCTGTATGTCATGATCGGAAGGACAGGACCGAAGATTTCCTCTTGTATGATGTCCATATCCTGTTTGACGTCAACAAGGATCGTTGGTTCGTAGTAGAATCCTTTCTCGACTTGGAGCGGCTTGCCTCCGGTCAGCACCTTGGCGCCATTCTCAACCGCGGTGTCGACCATCTCGGTCACTGAGTCCAATCGTTCTTTATTGACGAGCGGGCCGATTTCATTGTCTTGATCGGTCGGATCGCCTACCGCGGTTTTCGCAAAGGCTTCGGTGATCTTGCCGATGAATTCATCTGCCACACTTTCATGGACGTACACTCTTTCAGCATTCGTGCATGCCTGCCCGGAATTTGTGATCCTTGACGTCTTGATCTTTTCTACTGCCAGGTCGATGTTTGCATGTTTGGTCACGATGGCAGGAGCCTTCCCACCAAGCTCCAGGTTCACCTTGGTGATGGATTTTGATGCAGCTTCCATCACTTTTGAGCCTGCCGGGTAGCTACCTGTCATGGATACCATCCGTACCTTTGGGTGACTGGATAATGGATTCCCGATATCGGAGCCCTTTCCCGTCACGAGGTTGAAAACCCCTTTTGGAAGCTCGACTTCTTCAATGATCTTTGCAAATTCACATGCTGTATTCGGCGTGTATTGACTTGGCTTCAGGACAATCGTACAGCCTGTGACGATGGCAGGTGCGAGTTTCCTTGCCAAGATGAACATCGGGAAATTCCATGGGACGATCCCCGCTACAACCCCGATGGGTTTCTTATAGACCAAAATATTTTCGTTGGAACGTTCACTTTCCAGGATTTCACCTTCATAACGGAGAGCCCAGCCCGCCATGTATCGGAAGTACTCGATGGCGAGATCGATCTCTGCTTCTGATGCGGAAAGTGTCTTCCCGTTTTCCTCGGTCAGCAACTGAATGAAGGATTCTCTCCGTTCCTCCAGCTTATCGGCAATCTTATATAAGTAAGAAGCCCTCTCTTTGGAAGGGACTTTCTCCCAAGAGATAAAGGCTGCATGAGCGGCTTCGATCGCCCTGTTCACATCTTCCTCCGATCCTTTTTGGATCTTGGAAATGACTTCTTCCGTTGCGGGATTGATCACATCCATGGTGTCACCTGTCGAACCGCTACAGAATTCCCCATTTATATATAACTGATAAGTATTCAAGTCCATTCCTCCCTGTTGGTTACTTATCTACTCCTTTCCCCGAGAGACAGGAGTAGAAACATAGGAATGCTCCATGAAAAAAGACAGCCCATTATCGGACTGTCCTGCATTCAACTTATTTTGTCGGCTCAGCTACTTTGACCAGCTGCTTACCGAGGTTTTTACCTTCGAAGAGTCCGAGGAAGGCGTCAGTGACATTGTCGATTCCTTCTGTGATCGTCTCTTCATATTGCAACTTCCCTTCTGAAAGCCACTGTCCGAGCTGAGTGGCACCTTCCTTGAAGCGGTCGTTATAATCATTCACGACGAAGCCCTTCATGAGCGAGCTTGTTTTGATCAGTTTAGACTGAACGCGGGGACCGAGGTCCATTTCGGTTTTATTGTATGAAGAGATGGCTCCGCAAACCGGTACGCGCCCGTGCTTGTTCAGCAGGCTGATCGCAGCATCACCGATCTCTCCTCCGACGTTTTCGAAGTAAACGTCGATCCCGTTTGGACAAGCTTCTTTCAGTGCTGCTTGCATATCGTTCGTTTCCTTATAATTAATGGCTTCATCGAAACCGAGTGTATCTTTCAGGTAGTGTACCTTTTCTTCGGAGCCTGCAATCCCGACGACGCGCGCGCCTTTGATTTTGGCAATTTGACCGACGATCGATCCAACAGCCCCTGCGGCACCGGATACGACAACCGTTTCACCTTCTTTGGGTTGACCGATATCCAGAAGGCCAAAGTATGCAGTCAATCCCGTCAAGCCGAGCACGCTCAGATGGGCGGACAGCAGTGAAGGGTCAGGACTGATCGAACGGATTTCCTTTTCAGAAGCAATTGAATATTCCTGCCAAGGCAGCATTCCGACGATAAAGTCGCCTTTCTTGAAATGCTCCGATTGAGATTGGGCGACTTCACCTACTACGCCTCCTGCCAAAGGCTCGTTCAAGGCGAAGGGTTCCACATACGACTTTGCATCAGACATTCTTCCGCGCATATAGGGATCGACGGAAAGGTAGAGCGTCTTGACCAAGATTTCCCCTTTGGAAGGTTGAGGTACTTCGATTTCTTTGTAAAGGAAATCATCGTCTTTGGGCATTCCGACCGGGCGTGAAACTAATTGGATTTGTTTCTGTTTGCTTGGGATCATCTTAATTCCTCCTCGAATAACAATGAAATGTTTAATTGAAAGGTATCATAAAGTGGGGCCGCTGCACAAAGGATTGAATTTGAGCCATGATGGATCCACAGAATCATCCTTATCGGGGCCTAACAGGTGTTGTTGAAATGAACACTAAAAAGGAAAAGCCGATGATGATCATCGACCCTCATCAGCTTTTCCAATTTCATATTCATTTAACATTCTTTTTGATGTATTTCACGATTTTAAGTAGTTCATCGGCATGGGGGCGTCCGAATGGGCTTGTTTGCCGCTGTTGATACATCAGTTCCCCTTTAGGGTTCACAAGGAAATAAGCAGGCTCCCCGTGTTCGCCATGATCGTCATAGGGGGCATCCTCTCCATGATAAAACACACCGTACGCTTTGATGGCATCGAGATCCTTGTCTGACAGGATAGGATACTTGATGTTCTCTTCATTTGCATACTCCTGTAAATTTTCGAGATCATCGCTCGAAATGGCGAGTGTGTGGACATCCTGTTCCTCGAACTTTTCTTGGTTGGCCTGAAGTTCCCTGAGTTCTTCCTGACAAACAGGACACCAGGATCCCCTGAAGAAGACGATGAGATGCCAGCTGTCATGTTCCTTTAGGTGCTCTTCTAAGGAAAATTTCTCACCTGCGACTGAAGGGAGTGTGAAATCGGGTACGGTATCTTTTAATTGAAAGTTTGGCATAATCAATTCCTCCTTGACAAGATGTGTGCTAATGTGGATAAACCTTCCGTGGTAGACATGCATATAATGTAGTCAAGCATTCTTATTTCTTACATTGAGTGTATTTCCCTTAATGTGAGAAATGAAACGTCATGACTTTATTACGGAAAGGGAGGAGGGGTGAGATGGGAGAAAGGGGAAGGCCGAAGTTTTGTATTTTTCCAGAATATAAATGGTGTGGTCCTGGATGCAGCGGACCGGGTGAACCAATCAATGAGGTGGACGCTGCCTGCATGAAACACGATCTTTGTTATGAAAGATATGGACCATCATGTCATTGTGATCATCAATTTCTATCAGAAATAAAACCACATGTGAACCTTGCCAATAAAGAAGGAAGAGATGCGCTCTTGTTCTATCATTATATGAAACTCCAGACCGGCATCAAATGCGGGCATGACCGAAGAAACATTCGCAAACCGAGATCATCTGGCATCAGGTGGATCTAGGAGAAGTAGAAGGTACGTCCCTCACCGCTTTAAAGCGGTGAGGGACGTACCTTCAAGTATTATGGAAGGGGCAGGGTGTAGTGGTAGACATCGTCTTCGCGTACATACCCGTTATTTTCGTAAACATGTTGAGCGTGTAGATTGTCCGCGTCGGTTTCGAGGATCACATTCTTTGCTTCTGTCAGCAAGGCATGTTCCTTTGCTGCGTCGAGGAGCTTTTGCCCGACGCCTTGGTTTCTGGCATGCTCTGCGATATATAAATCATTCAGCTTCCAGATGGGTTTCAAGTGGACGGACGAAAAGGAGGGATACAGCTGGGTGAACCCAAGGTACTCACCGTCCCGGACAGCGATGAAAATGACGGATTGGTCCTTGGATAATCGTTCTTCAAGGTACACCTTCGCACCTTCCAGATCAGAAGACTGCCGGTAAAAAATTCGGTAATCGTTGAATAGTGCAGCGACCCCATCCAGATCATGAAGTCTTGCACGAAGAATCTTCATGTCCTTTCCTCCCTTTTATGAAAAGTTTCTACATTGTTCATATTTATGGGGAATTGCAAGGTAACATTCCTGAACCGGGGAAAAGTGCTCTTCGCTTAAACTCTGTATACATACCTGAACATATATGTCGCGACGAATCAGTGTTATAATGGAGAAGTATCCGGAGGGAAACAAAATGCCTCTCGGCCAACGTGCATCGGGTGTAGGAAAGAAGCATCCATGATACAATCTATACACGAAAACTGATTCCGGGTCCACGGACACAGCTTACAATAAAGGATGTCTTATCATTGAAATTCATCAACACACTACTTTCGAAAAAAAAGAAAGTCACAGTCGAATTTTGCGAGAAGAACCTTGACCGATTCCTGCAAGAGGATGACATGTCTCATTACCAACAATTTTTTGAACAGAAGAACGTCACGTATAAAGAATATGAGTGTCAGAGCAGATGCAAGGAATGTAAGAAATCCCCTTATGCATTAGTCAATGGTGATTTCACTGACGCGGAGGATTCGCGGGCGCTATTGGAGAAAATGAAAAAGCTGGCTGATGGAAAGTAAAAAAACCGCACAACAATGTGCGGTTTTACTTTTACCAGAGTTAAAACGGTTTAATGGACATTAATATAATAAGAATGATAGCAGCACTATGGATTATGATATTGTAAGGTCTTAACTCTGAATTGATCTTACCGTAAGCAGTAGGGATATCGTCCCCTTCATGTGATTGGATGATCTCGGCCATTTGCTTGATTTTCTTTGGCATGATACCGGCAACGATGAATTGAACACCGATATAGATGGCAATCGAGGCAATATACCAGAACGTTTTAAACAGGTACGGGTTCATGAATCCCATGACGAGACCGGTGATCAGAAGTACAATACTCCCGACTTTGGCGAAGGTTTCAATCTTCTTCCCGAGGTCCAATGAAAACCTGGCCTGCTGTGCAGTTTCAGGCGTTTTCATGATGACGGGCATGGCAAAGCTTGCGCCGAGTCCGGCTACTGCCGCCACCACATGGATCATGACGATGATACCGTAGATTGACATGTAAAACACCTCCTTTAAAGGAAATTTTGTGCAGGTATCATTCTATAGTAAAATGGTCGTGTTTTCCATGGTTTTTTTAAGAAAAAATGGATGAATTCATCTTGAGGAGGAATTTGGATGAGAACAAAGGATGAGATCCGTCACAAAGTATGGAACGCTTTGACGGAAAAGAAATTGGGGCGATTCCCTTTTCCGCTGACGAACAGAATCCCCAATTTCAAGGGAGCGGAAGCCGCAGCGAAGCATGTGCAGGAGATGGACTTCTATAAAGAAGCAAGCGTTGTAAAGGTGAATCCGGACGCCCCACAGCTTCCGCTTAGAACGTCCATACTGAAGGATGGGAAGACCCTGCTCATTCCAACCCCGAGATTGAAGGACGGCTTCGTCATGATCAAGCCTGAATGGGTTCCGCAGGGAGAAGAGAGAAAAGCTGCGAGTATCAAACACATGAATACATATGGAAAGGTGATCCCGTTGGGTGAGATCCCAGAAATCGACTTGATCGTGGTTGGGTCAGTGGCCATCCATGCCGACGGGAGAAGGCTCGGAAAAGGGGAAGGGTATGCCGACAGGGAGTATGCCATCCTAAGGGAAATCGGTAATAAGCCGGTTCCGGTCATCACTACGATCAACAGTGAACAGCTGGTTGAAGATGACATTCCAAGGGATTCCTATGATCTTGCGGTGGATTGGATCTTCACGGAGAGTGGAGGTGTGGAGACGCATACTCCTTATGAGAAGCCGGAAGGTATTGAATGGCAGCATGTCAGTGAAGAGGATATGGAGAATATGCCGATCCTGAGGGAATTGAAGGAATTTTGATGGAGACAGGACGGTTGCACCAGGAAGTATATAAAAAGGACATCCCTTATATTAAAGGGATGTCCTTTACAATTACGCTTCGTAACCTTCCACAACCAAGTCGAGTTTTCCTGTTTCAGGAGAGATGACGAGGCCGTGAACCGGAATGTTCTTGTCCATAAGCGGGTGATTCTTGATCATGTTCACACTATGGGAAACACTTTCTTGGACAGAGCTGAAGCCTTTCAGCCAATCATGAAGATCGATTCCTGAATAGTTCAAGGTATCAAACGTATCTTCATCAATTCCACGGTCCTTCATTTTGCCGATGATTTGTTCACTGTTGATTGCGCTCATCCCGCAATCGTGATGGCCGATCACCAGGACTTCATCCGCTTGAAGTTCATAAACTGCGACCAATAGGCTGCGCATGATGCTTCCGTATGGATGGGCCACGACGGCTCCGGCATTCTTGACAACTTTCACGTCACCGTTTTTCATATTCATGGATTTAGGAAGAAGTTCAACCAACCGGGTATCCATGCACGTCAAGATAACGAGGCGCTTGTCCGGGAACTTGGTCGTTTTGTATTCCTCATATGCTTTTTCTTCAACAAATTTCTGATTGTACTCTAGTAAATTTCCAAGTAAAGTCATATTCGATTCTCCCCACTCTTTAATGATGTTCCCTCTTATTGTACATTTTTCATGAGAAGGATTTCAATTTCTTTCACTCTATCCATTACTTCATTCCTATTCCATTCCCTTGTATTGGAAAGTTTCATATAGAGGGAAGAAACACTTGCCAGTACTTCTCGATGATTTGTATCCTTCCTGATGATGTTCGACTCACCAAGTCGGTTGAATAATCCATTGAGCTGGGTTGAGACTTTTTCATATTCGTTGGCCTTAGAAATGACTGCCATGTAAAAACGCTGCTGGACATCTGAGAATTGGTAGAAGAGATCCACTAACTCAAAGGACGCGGCTTTCTTTACATTCACTTCCATTTTGCCTGAGCGTTCTTTATGAATCACCCGAGCGAACTTCGGAGCGCTTTCCTCTTCCAGGATGGTTAAGAAGCTATCCCCACGGTGAACTAATGCATACCCTGATTCAGAAGCATCCAATACAGTCAAGTTTCGATCGAGTATCAGATAGGGAATCGGGCAGAAATCGAGATTTTCCACAGTATCCCTCCTAGTGGAAGGTTAACGGACACGAATTGCCTTTACATCCCTAGAATGATTGAGGAGTCAGGGTAATTGTGAGAGAAACCTTAGTTTGATATTTTTTCCTCCAGAAGTGCGAGAAATTGTTCCGAATGCTCTTCTAAATAATCATGAAGCTCGATTAAGTCATGGAAGGTGTTGATGGACTCTTTCTTCAGGAATTCCAAATTGTAATGGGAAATGAGTCTGCCACCGACAAGGATCTTTACATCAGGCTGAATGTCTTCTATTTGTTCCAGACATTCCCTGAGCGATGGGATGGCGGTAGTCATTCCGATTGAGATCACGACAGCCTGGGGTTCCCAGGCTTTGACGAAGGTCACGGCATCCTTGACGGGTACGTTCGCCCCTAAGTAACGGGTGTTCCACTGAAGCTCTTTGAAGATTTCATTCGCAAATTCCAAACCGAGGGTATGCTGCTCACCCTCGATGCAGAATAACAGGCCTTTCGGTCGGCGCTCCGATACTTCGTATGGAGTGTACATGCTCGATAGTAAATATTTGAGGGTAGCAGTCGCCAAATGTTCTTCTGCCACCGTGATTTGATTTTTCTCCCAGAGATCACCAATTCGATACATGGACGGCTTCACGACTGATTCGAAAAAGGTCAATTGATTCACTTTCGACTCAATTTCATTCGTGTAGAGTTCCGTTGCAAATTGCACATCACCCTTTAATAAAGCCTTGGTAAAAGCGGGGACAAGCTGTTTCATCTGAAAACCCCCTATGAAAAATGAACAAAAAGACAATTAATCGATCTATATATTCCACATATAGGATGAAAATCCTCTTGGTTGTGAATGGAAAAACAATAGACAATACCATTCCCTCCACCTGGGGATTTTTAGGAGTATATTGACTTTCTTTTCGTTCTTATTTAAGATAACCTTTGTACAATTATATCATGCTCACATCCATTGAGAGAGGTTCATAGCATTAACCCTCTTTAAAAAACTATGTTTCCAAGAAGCGGATGGTTGCTAGCATTCTAGCAAACCATGATCCTTTAAGCGTAACAGTCCACTGCAAGAATTGCAAAATTGGAGATTGTTACCGTCCACCATAGGCTAATGCTATGTCCTCCTTTAATTTCTGTGTACTAGTAAAGGGAGGGTTTTTATATGTCAGGAAGAAAAGACGAAGAATTAACAGATATCACACTTTTGGGAAATCAGGGTACGAATTATCTGTTCGAGTATGCTCCGGAAGTTCTTGAGGCGTTCGATAACAAGCATCCGAACAGGGATTATTTCGTGAAGTTCAATTGCCCGGAATTCACAAGCTTATGCCCGAAAACAGGTCAACCCGACTTTGCAACGATCTATATCAGCTACATCCCCGATGTGAAAATGGTCGAGAGTAAATCACTTAAACTCTACCTGTTCAGCTTCCGTAATCACGGTGATTTTCATGAAGACTGCATGAATATCATCATGAATGATCTGATCGAGTTGATGGATCCCCGCTACATCGAGGTTTGGGGCAAATTCACCCCGCGTGGTGGAATCTCCATCGACCCTTATTGCAACTACGGAAAACCGGGTACCAAATACGAAACAATGGCGGACCACCGCCTCATGAACCACGACCTCTACCCTGAAAAAATCGACAACCGCTAACTCTTTTGAAGGTACGTCCCTCACTGCTTTAAAGCAGTGAGGGACGTACCTTCTTTTTTTCTAAGGCTTGGGTCTTAGAGGAATATCGTGCTTCCGTGCGTATGGGGAACCGATGTTTTCCTATAAGATTAATGGTAAACATCGAGGAAAACGTGCTCCTTGCAAGAAAGGAAGAAGCAAATTGACCATACCCTCTGAAAACAGGGGACTGCTCGTTCCCTTTCATCTACTACTTGCGGCAGCTTGTGTCTGTTCGCTCCAATTTCTCATGCCTACATTGAATCCGATTGTCAGGCAATCGATGATCGTTCTGACCGCCAGTGCCATGATTGTGAACGGCTTTTTCACCTTTACAAAGAACGAGGGCATCCGTAAAGGGTCGCGCCTGGTCTTATATACTATCCTATTGATGGGAATGACGGTCACCCTCATCTATTACATTTCCATGCTTAACGTTGCGATTGAAACGTCGGGTTTTGAAACTTTCTTGAGGAACCATGAAGCAAGTGCGAAAATCATTTATCTCCTGATCTGCTTTTTTCAGCCAATCCTGCTTCCGATCCCTGAGGCCGTCACTGTACCTGCCGGGAGCGCGGTGTTTGGGGTCCAATCAACGATTTATTTAAGTTTTCTCGGCACAACGGCAGGAATCATCGTCATGTTCCTGATCGCGAGGACAGGCGGTCAGAAGCTAGCATTGAAGCTTGTTAAAGAGAAACTCTTGATGAACTATCAAGCATACACAAAGAAAAATGAAAGCATCACCCTGTTTCTGCTCTTTATCCTGCCGATCCTTCCTGATGAGATCATTTGTGCCGGTGCAGGAATAGGCAGGGTTTCAGTAAAAAAATTCCTTCTTATCTCGTCCCTTTCTAAAATGGCGACGTCCACCTTACTGGCTTATTCAATCCCGGCTGCAGAGGCTTTATCCCTCTCCAGTAGTCAATTCGTCCTGGCCGTAAGCCTACTTCTCGCTCTGATTCTTGGAGTATCGACCATAGGAAAGAAGCGATGGATCAAAGGGAAAAGTCGTCTTGAATAGGGTCCCAATACACAATAGGGTCGAAATTCGCGCCATGGCAGAATTACGCCGAAATTTCTATTGCCGAAATAAACGCTGGGGTATTATACTTGCTTGAGGTATAGAGGATAGGAGGGGGCAGGATGAAACCAATCAACGCGTCTCTATGTGTATTGATCGGTGCCGCCAGCTACGGCATTCATGCTTCGGTTGTGAAGCTTGGTTTCGCAGAAGGTTATACAGTGACGGAGGTAACGGGGATTCAGTATTTATTTGGATTACTCATGCTCTTGGCAGCGTTTCTTTTTACTAAAAAAGTGAAAATGTCCATGGGGCAGATTCTTTCCCTGCTTGGACTGGGGGTCCTGCTATCACTGACTGGAATCTTTTACGGACTGAGTCTGAGCAACGTTTCGGCAACGATCGCCGTTGTCATGCTGTTTCAATTCACTTGGATCGGGCTTTTGATCGAAGCTCTTTATAAAAGGAAATGGCCAACCAACAAAAAGCTCGTGTCGGTTGTGTTCCTTTGGGTGGGGACACTTCTTGCTGGAGGATTGGCTTCGTCAGCTGGCTTCAGCTGGTCTGATAATGCCCTTGGGGTGATCTATGGGGTTTCAGCAGCTTTCACATTCGCTCTCTTCCTTTTCCTGAGCGGGAAAGCAGCAAAAGGGGTGCCGACCATCCAGAGAAGCCTGATGATCACGTTTGGTGGCTTGATGGTTGTGCTCCTGGCCTTTCAGCCTTCTTTTCTAAAAGAGCCTTCTCGGATGATGGAAATGAGCCAGTTTGGTCTACTCGTCGGTATCTTCGGAACGATCTTTCCGGTCGTGTTCCTGGCCATCGGTTCTCCCCACCTTGATTCTGGCATCACGACGATTCTCGGTGCAGCGGAATTGCCGGCTGCCATCGTTTCAGCCATGCTGATCCTTCATGAGCATGTCACGATCATGCAGATGACTGGGATGATCCTCATCTTGATAGGGATTGTGATTCCACAAGTACAGGTGAAAACCATCCATACAAGTAAACAATATAGTTAGGCTCTCCTTTTGAGGAGAGTCTTTTTTATTGTGGATGATCGTTGAAGGTTCAGGATGGAGGAGGCGGTTGAAAAAGTCACGCCTTATCAGAGAGGGGTTTGCAAACCCTTGCAATTGTCACAATAATTAAACCTTATTTATTTAACCGTATTCCCTTTACAAAGGGAGTTCATGGGCTTTATAATCCCGTTGTTCAATCATTTACGGAATACCCAACAATATTAAAAAATAAAGGAGGTTGCGGTGATGCGACAAAGAATTTTTTCCTTCTTAATGATGAATCTCGGTGCATTCCTCGTTTCGATCAATGTGCACTTTTTCTTATCGCCAAATAATTTAGCGACAGGGGGAGTCAGTGGATTGTCGATCATCATGAACGACTTGTTTCCAGGAATGTCACTCGGGCTGTTCATGATCATCATTAATATTCTATTGTTTATAGTCGGAATCATTTTCCTCGGATTCAGCTTCGGGGCAAAAACAATTTACGCAAGCTTTGCGCTTTCATTCTATGTATGGCTGCTTGAAATAGTGGCACCGATGAGCCAGCCGCTCAGCGATGATATCCTGATTCAATTGATCATCGGCCAATGCATCGCCGCAACCGGCATGGCGATCGTGTTCCATCAGCAGGCGTCAACAGGCGGAACCGATATCCTGGCCATGATCTTTAACAAATATTTCAATATAGAAGTAGGCAGGGGCGTCCTCTTGGCTGACTTGTCGATTGCCCTATCCTCTGCCATCCTGTTCGGACCGCAGGTAGGTATGTACGCGTTCTTCGGGGTCATCCTGAACGGACTCGTGATCGACTATACCCTGCAACAGTTCAATACAAACAAGGAAATCGTCATCATCAGCAAGTACAGCGATGAAATCAAATCCTATATCGTTCACGAACTTGGGAAAGGCGCAACCATCCACACGGCAAAAGGAGCGTTCACTTCCGATGAGAAAGAAGTCATCACGACAATTCTCGGACGAAAGGATTTCTCTAAATTAAGAGGATTTATTACGCAGATTGATAATCGTGCCTTTATTACGGTTCATACGATGAATGAAATATTAGGACAGAATTTCAAGCGCTTGGCTTGAGGTTGTGGTAACCCGCCCTGGATTGGGGCGGGTTTTTTGTGTGTTGGGGGTGTTGTGGTGTTGTGGTGTTGGTCGGGACGAGGGGGGGAGTGGGGACGGTTTTGGTTCGGACGGGGATGGTGCGGTTCGGACGGGGATGGTGCGGTTCAGACGGGTATGGTGCGGTTCGGTGCGAGCAGGGCGCGGGTATTTGAGAGTAAAGTGGTGTCGGGTTTTGTCGGTTAATCGACAGTTCGCGCATAAAATTCGGATTTCGCGCATAAAAAGAAAATTCCGCGCATATATTTCGATTTTCGCGCATAAAGTCAGCGGTTTCGCTCATAGTTGACCCGGCACACTGGTGGGGGTATATCGCTGTGCTGACTCGTGCTTTGATCGGATCTGAACCCAGCTAGTTGAGTACTGCGAGCAGGGCGCGGGTATCCGAGAGCATAGTGGTGTCGGATTTTGTCGGTTAATCGACAGTTCGCGCATAAAATTCGGATTTCGCGCATAAAAAGAAAATTCCGCGCATAAATTTCGATTTTCGCGCATAAAGTCAGCGGTTTCGCTCATAGTTGACCCGGCACACTGGTGGGGTATATCGCTGTGCAGCCTCGTGCTTTGATCGGATCTGAACCCAGCTAGTTGAGTACTGCGAGCAGGGCGCGGGTATTTGAAAGTGTAGTGGTGTCGGGTTTTGTCGGTTAATCGACAGTTCGCGCATAAAATTCGGATTTCGCGCATTAAAAGAAAATTCCGCGCATATATTTCGATTTTCGCGCATAAAGTCAGCGAATTCGCGCATAAGTCACCCAGAATACAAACGGGGGTATCCCGGCAGACCGACCGGCTCCACCCTACCAGAACCCACCAGCCCGCCCCTACCAAAAGCCCACCCATCACCAGAACCCCCAACCCCATACAACTACACCACCATAGCCCCCTCACCCCAACAAACCTCAACACTCCCTACACACTCCACCACCCCAAAAACAAACTCGAAAATTATCTAAAAAAGAAAGGAAATATCTGACGTTGTACTGTATAAATAACAGTAAGGAGGTGGGATTATGGAAAGGGAAGAGTTGGAGCGACTTGAAAGGCGGATTGATTCCTTGGAGAAGGAACTGAACTCCGTGAAGATCCAGCTGATGAAGGCGAAACATTCGTCACTAGACACACTGAACCCGAATCAGAACGACATGATTCATACGAAACAACAACAATCCGTTCCTCAAGAGGAGCCGGAAGAGGTCAAATCTCCAAAACCGGCCTTCGATTTTTCGGTGGAACGCTGGCTCCCCAAGGTGTTTTTATTTGTCCTATTGATCGGTAGTGTGTGGGGATTCATGGCCGCATCACAGAATGGCTGGCTGGCGCCGGGATTTAGGGTGCTGATTGGTGCCGTTGTCAGTATTGTCATGTATTTCCTTGGTGAACGTTATATCAGGGATCAGCGAAGGCTCGGCCTCACGCTGCTGTCGGGAAGTATTGTCCTTGCCATCATTACCCTTTTTTCAGCGAATATTTTGTACGGATTCATCCCGGGCGTGGTGACCAATGTATTATTGCTGTTGATCATCTCGGCGGGGCTATGGGTGTCCCATAAGCATGGTTCCCAGCTGATTCTTTGTTTGATCGGGGTCGGTGCGTATTTGTTCCCGTTCATTTTCGCAGGGGATGCGAGGAGTGAGTGGTTATTTTATGGGTATCAGCTGCTCATGTTCTTTGTGCTGGTGACGTTCAGTACGTGGAAAAGGTACCGGGTTGCATGGAATATCCATTATTATTTGTTGTATTTTACGCTGTTTTTCTTTGCGGCATTTGGTGTCGGACAGATCACGTTGACGATCTTGATTCCGTTTGCGATCCAGCATGCGTATATCTTGCTGCTGATTGCCCTGAATCGTGATGAGCGGGTCAGTGCAGAGATGATTCCTGCCGTCGTATCGGGTAGCTTCATCCTGCTGGGGCTGTTGAGCAGTGTGTACGTAGGGATCCCCTTATTCTATTACATCATCTTTGCAGTCGTGTATATCGGGATTTCGTTCCTGGAGCCTGCGGAGAAGAAACATACAAAAGATGTGCTTCTTGTGCTCGGATTCCTTTATGTCCTTTTATTCATTTTCTCGTGGATCGATTACGATTGGGCAGCGATCATTGTGGCGCTGCAGGCAACGGCATTACTCTGGTTGGCAGGGAGACGAAGGAGCAAGATCGGATTGGCTGGGTCTTTCATTCTCATTCTGTATTCCTTGCTAGGTGCCGGGCTCGGGCCGTCCTATGATTTTCTGACGGTGGAGTTACCTGTATTCTTGATCGCTTTCTGTTATTTGTATCTGCTCGGTCACATCAGGATAACGGGCAAAGTGTTTACCCGCATTCCCTCAATCTTAATAAAATCGGTTCTGACCGCTGTCATGTTTTCTTTTGTGATGAGGGCGACCGACTATATTGTGATTGGATGGGATTACACACCTAGTACGACGGCATTCACCGTTGCGATTGCGGTACTTTCAATTGGGTATCTCGTATACGGGGAAAGCAGGAAGGATGCTTTTTACCGCTGGGTGGGGATTGGATTCCTGGCGCTTGCGCTGGTGAAATTCTTCTTTTCGGATCTGGTCTTCCTCGATTTCACGATACGTGCGATGATCCTCATCCCGATCGGTGTCATCGGTCTGGTGCTTTCGCGGATCTTGTACAAAAAAAGGTGAAACAAGTTGCAAAAGCTTTCTGAATAATTATATAATGATCATATACGAATCTGTGAGATGTAAAGGAGGTGGAATCTGAGATGAATCGTTCTGTAGGGTTGCGTGGTAAGTATCTGGACTTTATTTATATCTGCCGTGCAATTTTTCATGCATTTGCATTCAAGGGGACACGTATGCCCTTTTTTAGCAAATGAATATGAAGACTATTGAACGGTAAGAGGTCTCAGGTTCCAGCGACTTTTATAAGAGCATCGGAAACGGAGGGCGTCAACGCTCTCTTTTTTTTATGCCTATTTTAAGCCCCGGGAGACGCTTGTCTTACTTGGGGTTTTTTTATTATATATGGCCTCTTGCCGAGAACAAAGAGATGAAAGGAAGAGGAAAATGATGATTTGCAGTGCGCAGGAATTAAGCAAAATGTACGGGGGGCATCTCATATTTGAGAAGCTGTCGTTTGAAATCACGGAAGGAGCCCGGATCGGATTGGTCGGGAGGAACGGGACGGGAAAGACTACGATCTTCAAGTTATTGTCCGGCGCGGAAACGCCCGATACTGGACTCGTCCATCTGAAAAAAGGGGCAAAAGTCGGGTATCTTGCACAAATCCCGCAGTATCCTGAAGGGACGAAAGGATACGATGTGTTAAGGGGCGCATTCGCGGATCTCGTCAAGGTCGGTGAGCGCTTAAAGGAATTGGAAGAGAAAATGGGGAGTGGGGAAAATCCTGATGGGCTGAATCGGTTGCTGGAGGAGTATGGGAAGCTTCAGGATTCATTCACCCTTTCCGGAGGGTATGAAATGGAAGCGAATATCGCGAAAATCGCCAACGGCCTGGAAATCAATGAGCTGCTTGAGAAGGATTTCACTCAGTGCAGCGGCGGCGAGCAGACGAAGCTTTGCCTCGGGTTGATTTTACTGCAGAAGCCTGATTTATTGCTCCTTGACGAACCGACGAACCATCTCGATATCGGTGCGGTCGAATGGCTGGAGGATTTTCTGAAAGAGTATGACGGGACGGTCTTGTGCATTTCCCATGACCGTTATTTCCTTGATAGTGTCATTAACAAGGTATATGACCTGGAGGATGGTGAAATGACGGTCTACCATACCAATTACTCTGGCTTTGTAAAAGAGAAAGAAGAGCGGCTGTTGCTCGAATTCCAGGCTTACCAGGAGCAGCAGAAGAAGATAAAGAAAATGAAGGAAGCGATCAAAAGGCTGAAGGAGTGGGCAAATCAGGCGAATCCTCCGAACGAGGCGCTGCATAAACGTGCCCGTAACATGGAACGGGCACTCGAACGGATGGAGAAGATCAAACGTCCGGTCCTTGACCGTAAGAAGATGGGCTTGGAGTTTGAAGAGACGGACCGGAGTGGAAAAGTCGTTTACTCGATGAAGGAGGTATCGAAGTCGTTCAGTGGGAAGATGCTCTTCAACGGAGCAAACATGCTGGTTCATTACAAGGATCGTACAGCGATCGTAGGAAAGAATGGAACGGGCAAGTCCACGATCATCAAGATGCTGCTCGGCGACCAGGATTGGGATTCCGGTGAAGTGAAGATTGGCAGCAACGTGAAGCTTGGGTATTTGTCGCAGCATTTTACAGTGGCAGACCCGTCCGTAAGACTGATCGACGCTTTCCGTGAAGAGGTGGCGGTGACGGAGGGTGACGCCAGGCATATCCTTGCCAAATTCCTATTCTATGGGCCGAATGTGTTCAGGAAGGTCGGAAGCTTGAGCGGTGGGGAGAAGATGCGTCTCCGGCTGGCGCAGCTGATGCATCAGGACATTAATTTCCTCGTGCTTGATGAGCCGACGAATCACCTTGATATCGATTCGAGAGAAGTGCTGGAAGAAGCGTTGGAGGATTTCAAGGGTACCATTCTTGCCGTTTCGCATGACCGTTATTTTTTAAATAAATTGTTTCATAAAACGTATTGGATCCATGAAGGGAAACTTCACTCGTTTGAAGGTCCTTACAGCTGGGCGAAGAAGAAGCTTGCTGAAATCATCCCTGACAAGCAGGAGAAACCGGCTGTGAAAAGGCAGGAGGTCCCCGTTCGGAGAAAGGAGTCTATTCAAGAACCGACCCTCTCTTTTGAAAAGGTGGAGAAAGAACTTGAAGAGCTTGAAGAAAAAATCGGATTGATTGATGAGAAGCTGCTATCATCAACCGACCTTGAAGTGCTTCAAGAGCTATATGGTGAAAAAGAGAAGCTCGAAAAAGAGAGAGATGAAAAATACGAGAAGTTAGAGGAATGTTTGTAAGTAAGAAAGTCGTCCTTCAATGGGGCGGCTTTCTTTTTTTACATTGGGATAATTAAAAAACTCAATAGTCAGAATTCTTCTTAAGTATTATAATAGGTAATAAATGGATTTAAAATGGGATAAAGGGTGGTTCAATGTATAAATCTCTAGAGTATCAGCCGAAAAGAAGGTCCGCGCTCCGGGTGATGGCCGGGACTTGTTATTACCGGATGAAAAGGTATATTCAGTGGATGACGACGGATGAAACGTTTGCCAAAAAGAGGGAAGAGGATCTCAAGCAGCATGTGATTCATTCGCACCGTACCCCGCTATATAGGAAGTTAAAAGATGTTGATCTATGGTATCAGGAGAATAAAGTGAAGAATCTGCGGATTGCTGTCCGGGAGCTGGACAAGATCGTCATCAAGCCTGGTGAAACCTTTTCTTATTGGAGGCTCCTTGGGAACACGACCAAGCGTAAAGGCTATGTCAATGGGATGGTCCTTTACTATGGATCCTTCAAGCCCGGGATTGGGGGAGGGCTTTGTCAGTTATCGAATCTGATTTATTGGATGACGCTCCATACGCCTTTGACGGTCACCGAGCGCCACCGCCACAGCTATGACGTATTCCCGGATAGTAACCGTCGGCTGCCATTCGGGAGCGGTGCGACATGTGCGTATAATTATCTGGATCTGAAAATCAAAAATAATACGAAAGAGACGTATCAGCTTCATTTGTATTTAACGGATGAAGCGTTGGTGGGGGAGTGGAGGTCCACTTCACCGGGGATGACCCACTATGAAGTGTATGAGAAAGAACATAGTATCTCGCATGAATATTGGGGCGGTTACTTGAGGCACAATCAAATTTTCAGAAAGGTGTTCAATAAGGCAGGCGTAGAGATCGATGATGAATTCATCACCGAGAATCACGCCCTCATGATGTATGAGCCGCTGCTTGAACAAAGGACCGGAAGCGATTCGTGATTCGCGGAATAACGGGACCTTCTTCAACAAACACTAGAAAATAAGAAAATAATCGAGAATATGGGGAAGGTCAATATGACAATGAGCGCGACTTCGCTACAATTAGGTAAAGCTGAAAGTGAGCAGTTGGATGAGATTACAGCTGTGTACCTCAGGAGCAAGAAAGATCTGGATGACAACGGATTGCTCCAATGGGATGAGAAATATCCAAGCAGGGATTATTTCAGACAGCAAATTCAGTACGGTGACTTGTACTGCTTGATCTCAGATGGAAAGATCCTTGGATCGGTCACGTTGAATACGTGGCAGTCCCCGGAATGGGGGGCGATCCCCTGGCAGTATGATGAAGAGCTTGTGGTACATGCGTTGTTCCTGGATCCTCTGCAGCAAGGGAAGGGGCTTGGCACCCGCTTCCTGGAGAAGTGTGAGGAACACGCATCGGATAGCGGTTACCGGAGCATCCGCTTGGATGCCTATGCCCGGAATGAGGCAGCTAATTCTCTGTATGAGAAGATGGGGTATATGTACAGGGGGTCGGTCCATTTTACATCAAAGCCTGAGGGTCATCAGGAATACCGCTGTTACGAAAAGGCCTTGACATAGTCGATCGGACGGATGACAGACGTCCATGCGTTCATTTTTTGTACAAATGTATGGGGTTAATAGGGAATCCGGCATGATATACTTGGGGTACAGATTATGATACAAGGAAGCGGTAGGATTGAATGATTTATATAACGAGGCAAAAGCCTTTATCGAACAGTATTATGTAGAGAACGAGAAAGACGGTGTTGAAGAGCGTCTGTCCGGAGTCAAGGAAGAAATAAATGCTCACGGCACTTATACACACACATATGACGAGCTTGTATTCGGGGCGAAATTGGCATGGAGGAACAGTAATCGCTGTATCGGACGATTGTTCTGGAACTCCCTCCATGTATTTGATGAACGGGAAGCTTCGACAGAAGAAGACGTGTTCAATGCGTTAGAACGTCACTTGGAATTTGCATCAAATGAAGGGCGGATCAGACCGACGATCACGGTGTTCAGACCATCGAAGCCAGGAGAGCCTGACATCCGGCTCTGGAATCATCAATTGCTTAGATATGCGGGATACAAGGAAGACGGTGGGTATATCGGGGATCCGCACTCGATTGATTTTACGAAAAAGTGTGAGGAGCTCGGCTGGTCGGGCAAAAAGACTGATTTCGACCTTCTCCCGTTTGTAGTCGGGATCGGGGATAATGAGCCGAAATGGAAGTCGATCAAGGAAGAGCTTGTCCTTGAAGTCGAGTTAAGACATCCTGATTTCCCATGGTTCGGTGATCTTGGTCTCAAGTGGTACGGGGTTCCGATCATTTCCGATATGGAATTGAAGATCGGGGGGATTTCCTATAAGGCTGCACCGTTCAACGGCTGGTATATGGAAACGGAAATGGGCGCAAGGAATCTGGCGGATGTGGAGAGGTACAACCTTCTCCCGAAAGTGGCAAGTTGCATGGGGCTGGATACGTCAAGAGCCAGCACGCTTTGGAAGGACAAGGCACTCATCGAGTTGAATATCGCCGTTCTTCATTCGTTTAAAGAAGATGGAGTGAGCGTCGTCGATCACCATACCGCAGCCCAGCAGTTCCGGTTATTCGAGGACAATGAAGAGCGTGCTGGTCGGGAAGTCACCGGTGATTGGACCTGGCTCATCCCACCCGTCTCTCCAGCCACGACGCATATCTTTCATAAGGCGTATGATAATACGTGGAAATCGACGAATTATTTTTACCAAGATAAACCGTATTAAGAAGAAAAGCTGTTCCCGGGACGTCTCTGGGAACAGCTTTTTAGTTATGTAACGCTTTTAACTGTAGGGGGAGTGCCCGCCCATCCCCTTCTTTGATACCTCGTAATAACGGAACCAAAAACGGAATTCATCGAATAGGATTGAACGGTCGAGTGTGAAATGATCAAAGAAATCTTCCAGATGTTCCGCCTCGCTTTCATCAAGCAAGCCGGTTACATAAAGAGGCGTCTTGAATCGTTTGTAAAGATCTTCGTGGCCATAAAAGTGGAATAGATCTTCTACTTGTTGTTCAGTCATCGTTTGCTCACTCCTTTATTCTAGGATTGTCAGTTTCAAGTGAATTATCCATGAAGAAGAAAAGGGTTCATCTGAAAAATTCAACTCTTAAACTCCTTCACGTTTGGACACCTTAAGAGAAAGGAGTGATAAGGGATGAGAAGCTTATTCATTTGTTTGACTGTATTGTTAGTGTCCCAAAGTACGGCGGCGGCCAGAAATATCATGCCGCTTCCTGCACATCATAAGGAGCTTGCGATCGTGATTGACGACTTGGGGAACCGGATGAAGGGGACGGACGAGATCCTCCATCTGCCTGTAGTGTTGACGCTTGCGATCATGCCGTTCCTGCCTACAACGAAAGAGGATGCGGAAAACGCACATGAATTGGGGCATGAAGTGATCCTGCACCTCCCGATGGAGCCGGTATCGGGAAAGGCGAGTTGGCTAGGGCCAGGAGCAATCACGACGTCACTCTCGAATGACGAAATCAGGAGTAGGGTGGAAAAAGCGATCGATGATGTCCCGTACGCAGTTGGCGTTAATCATCATATGGGATCGAAGGCGACAGCCGATGAAAGGGTCATGAGGATTGTACTGGAGGTATGTAAGGAGAGAGGGCTTTTCTACCTTGACAGTAAGACGACAGGTAAGAGTGTCATACCGAAGCTTGCCAAAGAAATCGGTGTGCCGTATCTTGAGAATGAATTATTCTTCGATGATGTATACACGATACAGCATATCGGGAAGCAGGCGAAACGATTATCCCATGAATTGGATGAAGGGGAGAGTACGATTGCCATCGGGCATGTTGGCGTGACAGGATTGAAGATTGCGACCATGCTGGATGAGTTCATCCCTCTTTATGAGAAGAAAGCGTCGATCGTCCCGCTTTCCGACTTGATACCGGAATATCATTTGATTGATGAGAGCATGCCTTGATGGGCGTGCTTTTTTTAGTGGGATAGCACCTTTAATCTCTCGAAGTATCGGTGGGACAGGGGACCTGTCCCGATGTCCCAAAGGGAGCAGTCTCCGTATCCTGCCGACTTTCCGTGAAGGATTTTCAGCCGCTTTATGGAATACCTTAGTGAAGAAAGGAGAGTTGGTATGGATATTAACAAACAGATTGTGGAGTGGTTCCGATATTTCCATGCTCATCCTGAAGTGAGCTGGAAAGAGTACGGGACGACAAATAAGATTGCTGAAATCCTAGATGAACTGGGGGTGGGGTACAGGCGCTTTCCGGATGTGACCGGTCTGATTGCCGAAATTGGGGAAGGAGAAGTGGTGACGGCTGTCAGGGCTGATATCGATGCTCTTTGGCAGGAAGTCGATGACGTGATGCAGGCGAATCATTCCTGCGGTCATGACGCCAATATTTCGATGGTGCTCGGCGCACTTCTTCACCTTCTGGAGGATCCACCGAAAGATAAAAAGATCCGATTCATCTTCCAACCAGCTGAGGAAAAGGGGAATGGATCGCTTGCCATGATCGAGAAAGGGGCCCTTGATGGTGTCGGGTTTCTGTTCGGTGTCCATCTTAGACCGAAGGAAGAACTGCGCGATGGGTATTTTGCGCCTTCGATCCATCATGGTGCGGGCATTTACATGGAAGGGAAGATAAAGGGGATGGATGCGCACGGAGCGAGGCCACACCAGGGAAAGAACAGCATCGACGTCCTGATGGCCATTCATTCGTATATTAGATCCATCTATTTGTCCCCGTTTGAATCGTATTCAGCCAAACTGACAAAGCTTATTGCCGGAGGGGAAAATTTAAACATCATCCCGGGGAATGCCGAGTTTGCGATCGATGTGCGTGCCCAGAAGAATGAGGTGCTTGAAGAAATCCAGAAGAGGCTCGGAGAAGGAATCGAGGGGATCGAGAAGGTATATGGCGTCAAGATCGATTATGCATGGACTGATCATACCCCGGGAGCGGTAGTATCGGCAGAAGCGGAAGACATCATTCGGAAAGCGATTGGTTCGATTGCGGGTGAAAGGGTATTGGCGCAACCGGTCATCACATCAGGGAGTGATGATTTCCATTTTTACACGATCAAACATCCTGAAGTGAAGGCGGCGATGATGGGGGTCGGCGCGGATTTGTCCCCGGGTCTTCATCACCCGCGGATGACGTTCAACATCTCTGCACTCAGTCAAGCCGCAAAAATTCTGGCAGAAACACTGAGAAGGGCATGAATGCAATGAAAACGGTACCAAAATCTGATTGACTACTTCGTTCCCTCCCCTTATGATACTGATATAGCGACTATATAGCGACAATTTAAAATAGTCAAAAAAAGGGGATTTATAAGGGGGAAATGAGGATGAAGAAAGAAATGCCGTTTTGGCTGGCGGTCATACCGCTTCTTGTCATGATCACGGTCATGGCCATTACCATTGTAGTATTGGAACAGGGGCCGCATATCCCGCTGATCATCGGGACGACGACGGCTGCCATTGTAGCTTGGTTCGCGGGTTTCAAATGGAAGGATATCGAGGAAGCGATGTATAAGGGCATCCGCCTCGCGCTGCCGGCGGTCGTGATCATCATGCTTGTCGGTCTCACGATTGGTGCTTGGATCGGTGGCGGGATTGTGGCGACGATGATTTATTACGGTTTGAAAATGATCACGCCGTCTCTATTCCTTTTATCCATTGCCGTGATTTGTGCGGTCGTTTCTCTTGCCATCGGAAGCTCCTGGTCGACGATGGGGACGATCGGTGTAGCCGGGATGGGAATCGGGATGAGCATGGGGATCCCTGCTCCGATGATTGCAGGTGCCATTATCTCGGGTGCTTATTTCGGGGATAAGATGTCTCCACTGTCTGATACAACGAATCTGGCATCGGGGCTCACCAATACGGACCTATTTGTACATATCCGTCACATGCTGTACACGACGATTCCCGGATTTGTGATTGCCTTGGCTGTTTATGCTTACTTAGGTAGGAATTTTGGGAAGAGTGGGGTCGACACGGCCGATATCGAGAAGACGATCGGCGTACTGCAGGACAGCTTTGTTGTTTCCCCATTCCTTCTGATCGTTCCGCTACTGGTCATCGTTCTGGTGGCAAGGAAGGTTCCTGCCATTCCTGCACTGATCGTGGGGATTGTCCTTGGATTCTGTGCACAGGTGTTCATTCAGCATGATTCGTTTGCGGATGCTGTTTCTGCGCTTCAGAGCGGGTACGTGATCGAGACCGGGAACACGATGGTCGATGATTTGTTTTCACGTGGTGGTTTGGATTCAATGATGTACACCGTGTCGATGACGATTGTAGCGATGACCTTTGGGGGGGTTTTGGAGCATACGGGCATGCTTGCAGCGATCGTCAACCAGATCCTGAAGGTGACGAAGACAGCAAAGGGCTTGGTTGCTTCGACCGTCGTCTCCTGTTTTGCCACGAATGCCTCTTGTTCGGAACAATATATTTCCGTTGTGGTGCCTTCGAGGATGTACGCAAATGCTTATAAAGAAAAGGGGCTTCATTCGAAGAACCTTTCCCGTGCACTTGAGGATGGGGGAACGCTGACATCGGTCTTCATCCCATGGAATACATGCGGGGTCTTTATTCTGGGCACGCTCGGTGTCCATGCGTTTGAGTATGCGCCTTATGCTGTTTTGAATTTCATTGTACCTGTCATCTCCATCATCTATGCCTTCACCGGATTCACCATCGAGAAACTGAGTGAGGCTGAATTGAAAGCGATGGAGCAGGAGGAAGCACGTCTTTCCTCCTGAGCCCATCAATAGATTGGGAAGGTCAGTTCATAGACGGCGCGGGGTCTTCCCTGCGCGTAGGTCATCTCTTTCCCGGTGATTTTAGCCGCACCGTTATCGACAAGTTTTTTCAACAACCTTTCCGTCGACCTCCTTGTGATCGCGAGGTAGTCGGACAGCTCGGGAGCGGTAAATTCACGGGATGGTCGGGACTTAGAGAAAGTGATGAGCTTGGAGATATTCGCCGGGCTCAGCTTCAACTGCTTTGCAAGTTTGTAAAAGTCAGGGTCCGTATTCTTCAACTGCATCTTCATGTTGATTGACGGATAGGGACCTGAAAGCTCCTTCTCTTCATTTAAAACAAAAGCAACGTTGCCTGAGCCTTCATTTTTTGCAAATGAGAGGGCCGTTTCCGCATTCTCCACTGCCTGTGCAGCCGTTTCACCATAACCGAAACCGGCGAGGAAAAGGTCGCTGTCCTGAAAGAAAGAAGCGAAATCGGGATGAGCCAAGAAGGACTCGATGCTTCCCCTGTTGCTGTAGATCGTATAAGGGTGAGTGTCTCCTGTTTCTTGCAGGGTCCCTCCGATTAAATGCGACAGCTTGTGTAGATTATGCAAGGCACCTTCATCTTTTTCATCAATGATCAATTTGGCAGCTGCAACCGTGGCTGCTTTTCTTTTATAATGGTTGGCTCGTAGTCGGGCTTCCTCGATGGTACGCAGAAGCGTCGCTACCGGATCGATCATCCTCATAGAGGGGATGTTCATGGCTGTAAGCTGATCATATACGGCATGAATGCTCGTCAAGGCGAGTTCGGTTTGACCCTCTTCGTACAAACGTGAATGAAAGACTGTAAATTCTTCAATGGTGAAATCGTGGGGAAGGCGGCCTTTATAGTCCTTCACATGGTTAGGTGGGTTCTCTAGGTGTAGGTCAGACGAGATGTGGTCGACAAAGGAAGTATCCATCAAATCGATGGAGATCCGGTGGGGCTGGATCCTGTGGTGATGCAGTATAGAAAGCAATGATGTCACGAGTGCCGCTTCATCCTGTTCAAGGTAGAGGATCGGGACTGCCATGGAACTGCATGCTTCTTTCGCAAAAAAGTAAGGGAGCGCTCCCGAGAAGAGAATCGCATCGCAAGGTAGAATGGCTGATATCAGCTGCCCTGCTTCCCTTGGTTCGGTGTAGACATAGGGAACGAGTTCAATTTCGTTCAGGTAAGGAACGATGGTATCCTGCACATGGTCTTGGAATTCTTTTGATCCGATCAGTGCTACTTTCGTTTTCATGGGTATCTCCTTTCTTAAAAAACGACTATATAACGACATTATAGCAAGTGGACATGAAATTTGTTAGTTTAAAAGGAGTGTATTTAAATGATCATCAAAAAAATCAATCTATATGCCATACGGCTTCCACTCAAGCAACCGTTTATCATCAGCTATCATACGTACCGTGACATGCCGTCCATCATTGTTGAAATGGAGACGGATGAAGGGGTTACGGGGTATGGTGAAGCAGTCGCGGATGAACATGTGACGGGCGAAACATGGGAAAGTACATTTCAAGTGCTGAAGCATACACTCGCTCCGAAATTGATCGGAATGGATCCCTTTCAAATTGAACGGATCCATGAGCGTATGGATGAAGCGATCTACCAAGCGCCGACTGCAAAGGCAGCCATTGATATCGCTTGTTACGATGCAATGGGAAAAAAGCTCGGGCAACCGGTCTATCAGCTTCTTGGGGGACGTTATCATGAAGAGTTTCAGCTGACCCATGTGTTGAGCATTGCCGAACCTGAACAGATGGCAGGGGAAGCAGCCGGAATGCTCGAATCGGGTTACCGTTCGTTCAAGATGAAGGTCGGTACGGATATCGAAATGGATATTGAAAGAATTAGAAGGGTCCGGGAGCGAGTGGGGATGGCCGTGCCGATCCGTATTGATGTGAATCAAGGGTGGAAGAGTAGCAGCCATACACTCCAGGCGGTCCGGCACCTCGAGGGGCTGAATATCGATTGGCTGGAACAGCCTGTCAAGGCAGATGATTTGAACGGGATGGCGAGGGTGAAGGCCATGACCGATATTCCGCTGATGATCGATGAAGGATTGAAAGGGATGCGCGAAATGTTTGACGTCATCCACAAGCAGGCAGCCGATAAAATCAATATCAAACTGATGAAGTGCGGCGGGATCTATCCGGCTGTTAAGCTTGCCCATATTGCTGAAATGGCAGGGCTTGATTGCCAGGTTGGATCGATGGTGGAATCATCGATCGCTTCGGCAGCGGGCTTCCATGTTGCCTTCTCTAAAAAGGGTATCACAAGCGTGGAATTGACGGGTCCGATCAAATTCTCAAGGGACATCGGTGACCTTCGATATGATGTCCCATACATCCGCCTGACGGATAAGGAAGGTCTCGGGGTGAACGTGGACAGGGGAGTCCTAGAAGAACTGACTGAGTTTAAGAGTGTCATAGAATAAGGAGAAGTGAATCATGCTATTCGAAGGAAAACTGGAGAAGAATAATAGAGACTATCTAGTACGGTTGCTGAATCTCGATGATATGGGAAAGATAACGGAGCTGCAGGCGGACGTCGTGGAAGACCTGAAGGAGAAGGGCAATCTGCAGCCGCTGACACACGGGGAATACACCTATATCCTGAAGGGGAACGGTCTGATGATCGGCGCTTTTTCAGGAACGGAACTGATCGCTTTTCGGGCATTATTGATACCGCCCCTTGATGATGAGCACCTTGGACATGATATCGGGCTTCAAGCATCGGAGCTTCCACGGGTGATCTATCAGGAAATTTCAATTGTACATCCTTATTACAGGGGGAATCGCCTCCAACAGACCCTGGCCCATCTCATCATGGAAGAGCTTAGGACTCTTGGACAGTCCTTTATGTATGTTGCGTGTACAGTCGCCCCTTTTAATATTCCCAGTTTAAAAGATAAGTTCAAGCAGGGGATGGAGGTGGCTGCGCTTAAGATGAAGTATGGGAATCAATTGCGGTACATCTTCGTCAAGCGGATGGAGAGTGAGGACGCAGGAGGTGAGATTTCCAACATTGCGAAAGTTCCCATGGGTGATATCGAAGGGCAGCAAGCGTTATTGAAATGCGGTTGGCGCGGTATTTCGCTTGAGGAAGAGGACGGAGACTACAGGATATTGTATGTGAAACGGTAAAGTGGAAAAGGAGCGTGGGGACGGGCGCTCCTTTTCTTAATATAATGTCCAAGGCGAATGAATCGCGTGATACTTAAGGTGATGATTTCCATGAACATGCAGTCGCCCACGAACCCGCTTTATTAAAGGAACACGATTGTTGACGACTTTCGTAAACTTTACAATTAAGAGGCTTTTCCAGGTTGAGTTGACAATCTTACAAGCCGAGCCTTTAACAGAAGTTTTAAGCCCGATTTATTATTTTTTTAGTGTAATTTCAAGTCCCTGCTGATCAAGTGCGTATTTAATCCCATGCTGCAGGATCGTGAAGCAGGGAATGTTGGCAATTCGCTGCCCGGACTGGGTGATCTTTATACTGAGCTCTGGTGAAATCCCCACCAGGAGGCATTTCGTTCCGAGCAGTCCTGCAGAACCGACAAACTTTTGGATAAAGTCGAGTGTGTAGTCATCATATCCGGTCAGGCTCGTCAGGTCGATGACGAGATATTCCGCTTTATAGTGCGGAAGGTTTAAAAGGGTTCGGTTCAGAAGTTCTTCCGCTCTTAATTCATCGTAAGGTCCGACTAATGGAACGACGAGAATCGAGTCGATCACTGGTATGATCGGGGATGAGATTTCCTTGATGATATCGGAAAGGACCTTCGTGCGTTGCTCGGTCAATGCCTCCAATTCGGTTCGTGCCTTATTTGTTTGCTCGTCAAGCAGAGTTTGAATATGAAGTGTAGGTGTGATGTCCGATGCGAAGAATTCATATTGACTGAAGTCATCTCCCTGTATTTGACTTTTTACGATACGGTACCATACACTTGACCCAAATAACCCTGAAAGGACACCTGCCCAATGTCCGGGAAGGAATTTCCCTTCATCCGTCTTCCCCTGGGCAATGTTGACTTTATGTTCCCATCCGTTTTTGACGGTGATCACTGCTTTCCTGTCTTCGACTGAATAGGAGAGGACCTCTGTGATTCCCCACCCTGCAGACACATATGTATTAGGTAGTTTCTTCAATATTTCATCAGTGTCGCCGATCGTGGCCATATAGAATTGACTGACAATCTCACCTGTCCTGTAACCGGCTGTCTCAAGGACGAGCTTCGATTCTTTTTCACCTGCAATTTCCTCGATGGAGTCAAACAGCGTTTTAAAAGCCGTCTTCACCCAAAATAAAACGACTTCATCATTCTCGAAATAGACGTCCCCCGTTTCAAGATTCCAATCAAATAAAGAACCATTCACACTCACATCATACGTTGTTTTCATGAACCATTTCCTCCATACACAATAATAGTTGATAGTACCCTTTACCCAAGATGAGGCGGCGATATCGCAAAATCCCTCTAAAGTTTGTAATTTTTTTAAAGTCTTCCATTTGAGGGGGAGGCATGGGGGAGTAGGAAAAGGGGGAACCAAATAAAAAAACCCGTCCGTGGCGGGTTTTGGGGGTTAAGCTTTTAGTTCAGTGTAAATGACAAGCCGTTTACTATAATTTCTGGATGTATGATCAAAATCCCCTGTACAAGTGATCAGGTTCAAAGAACTTCTGTGGGTATACCCGAAGATCGATTTCAAAGGGGCATCATCCCATGGATACTCTTTCTTCTCCTTTACAACAAAGGTTCTTGTCTCACCGTCTATGCTGGAAACGATGATTTCATCTCCCTTTGATAGTTTTTTCAAGTGATAAAAGACGGCTGGTCCGTTCCTGCTGTCGACGTGTCCGCCGATTACGGCTCTTCCTGGTTCCCCGGGTCTGTACCCTTTTTCATACCATCCGGTTGTTTCAAAGCCCTCGGTTACGGCCATTTCCCCGTTTTCCTTCAATCCGACCGATTCAACTTCCGCTTTCAAGTCAATTGCGGGGATTTCAAGGGTTGCTGGAATGATTCCTGTCCTATCATCCTTGATGATGGAATCTGCATAAGGGGATGGGGAAGTGGTTGTACTGGCCATTTGCCGTGATTCCTTTTCCTGTTTCTGTTCCACTTTACTGTCCATGCTTTTATCATCCATGCCCATTTCGACAGAACATGCAGAAATGGGCAGTAGTACAAGCATAAGGTAGATGATCTTCATAGAATGTATCATGTGAAGCCACTCCTTTCATCTTCACAATAGAGGGGGGCGGACCTTGCTGGGGTCCGTCCCTTTTTCCATTTTATTTATTATCAGCATATTTTTTGAGTGCAAGCACAGAGCCACCTGCAATCACCATCAGGGCGGCCAACAAGTATTCTAGAGGAAATTCTTCTGCATCAGCGGTTCCGCCCATACCGGTGTTCGGCATCTGTGAAGGCATAGCTTCTGCGAACTTATCCGGGAACTGATCGACGAATGCGGATGATAGTCCTTTGGCAGGATTCAGCATATGTTCATAAGCCATGCGGATGTCTTCGAAAGATTTTTCATAATCTCCAGCCACGTAGCTGTCAAACGCACCGATGAGTTGATCGACGTGCATTTGAAGTCCATCAGCAAGGGCATCGGATTTCAGGCGGCCATCTGTTGCCGTCTCAAGGAACTCCGAGAAATCTGCACGATAGTTATCCAGGTTTTGAAGGGCTTCTTTCTTGGCCGCTTCATCCTCGGCACCGGTCGCTTTTACATAGTCAACGAAGAATCCGATATGGTTTGACCACATTTCTTTAAACTGATTTCCGGCTTCTTCACCATACACGGATGTGATGGCGGCAGACAGGGCTTCCGTGTTTTCATTCAGGGCTTTGACGGAAGCATCGAAGTCCTCTGAGCCGTCGATCCCGTTTTGCATCGCCATCGTGGCAAGTGCTGCATGTTCAGTTAGCAGGTGATTCAACGTGGCTCTTAAATCTGATGCAGGGGTGACGGCCATGGTGTTTTCAAATTTATCCGGATATTGGTCGGTGATGGCACTCGATAAGCCTTTAGCCACCATATGCATATGATTGATCGCTTCCCGCTCATATTCATAAGCTTTCTCATAGTCGCCTGCTACATAACTGTCAAACGCACCGATCAACTGGTTCACGTGCATTTGAAGTCCCTCCGCAAGACTATCGGACTCAAGTCTTTTCCCTGTTGCCGTTTCGAGGAATTTGGAGAATTCAGTACGATAGCCATCCAGGTTCATAAGGGCCTCGTCTTTCGCTGCTTGATCGTTTGCACCGGTGGCCTTCACATAATCAACGAAGAACCCGATGTGCCTCGTCCACATTTCATTGAATTGATTACCTGCTTCCTCACCGTATACGGATGTGATGGCTGCAGACAAATCTTCCGTGTTTGCATTCAATGCATTTGCTGCGGCTTCGAAGTCTTCGGATCCCTCTGCGCCTCTTCTCATGGCTTCGACGGCTAAGTAGGCATGCTCACTTAAGTAATGTTGAAGGGTCGTCCGTAGATCGGATGCCGGCGTCACCGCCATCGGTGAATGATCTTCGCCATTGTGGGCTGAAACGGTACCGGCCGCAGGGATGATGAGTGACATACTTAGTGGGATTGCTAGATAACTTTTTTTGATTTTCATAAGGGAATCTCTCCTTTTAATTTATATTTCATAGAGTTAACGACACAAGTTTTCGTTTGGATCACTTTTTTTTAAAAAAACTTTTTTGACTTTGAAAATTAGTAGAGTAGGGGAGTCGATTATTTAGGATTAATAATGACGATTGATGGAGACTCCTTTCGTGTAAGTTAGATTCCCTATGACCATTTACCTGAACGAAGGTGAGCACATTCGATAAATGCACAACAAAAAGAGCCTTGGACATAACTAAAAACTCTATAACTAAAAACGAACAATATCAGTTTTTAATTCCGCTAATGATTTCCGTGCAAGACTTCGCTTTCCGCGGGTGACCCGTGAGCCTCCTCGGCTTCGCCTGCGGGAAGAGATGCGCAAGTGGTCGTTTTGTTCCCTTTGAAAAATGTTCTTCGTCTTTAGAGGCGTTTTTTGCCTCAAAAGTCGAAGGTTAATTTTCAAACGGGAGCAGACCACTGGAGCTAGACAAGTCTCACATTGGCCACTTCTCCCGCAGGAGTCTTCGTCTTGCACTCCAATCAACCGCTAGACAGTGGTAAAATCTAATCGTACTGATATAAAATAAATTAAAAACCCGAACTAATTTGCCTTCCAATAGCCAAATTAGTTCGGGTTTTACTTTGTCTGAAACACTTTTGTCTCAGGCTCTCAAATATTTCCATGATCAAATTTCAGATGCAAGTATAATGTCGCCCTGTGGAAGCTGACTGCTGGCGTCTGGCTCCAAGGTGATGGCGACCGTATCCCAATCCTGCTTCGTGAATTCATCGTTCAACTTAAATACAACGGATCCTTTTCCATCCGGGCTCGGGACGAAGGTACCCGCACGCTCCGGCTTTTCATCCTTGATCAGCCAGACCTGATAGACTTCTTCCTGTGACAAGTCTTGAAGCCGTGAAGCCTGAACGACAAGGCTTGATTGTTCACCCTGCTTGATGATGCTCGCCGTCCCTGTTGCATTTCCGTTGACGGCGGCGAGTTCGACAAATTGTGTGACCTGATCGATCGTTGCCTGCTCGACGATCTCTTCTTCCTGCTGGACCTGTGTGAACAAATAGGCATTGCCGAGCAAGGAAATAGCAAGTGCAGCTGCAACGGAAGGGAATAACCAGCGCCTGCCGCGTTTTTCTTTCCCCAGTGGAGAAACGCTGTTTCCGGATTGTTCTATTCTGGAAAATACCCGGTCTTCCATTCCTGCTGGAGGAGTGATTGGTTCAGCCGCATAGGGGAGGTATTCACTCAGCTCCATTAGTTCGGTCAGCGCTTCGCGGCATTCAGGGCAGGTCGTTAAATGCTTCTCGAATGCCGTTTTTTCATCGTCATTCAAATGGTGATTGAAATAATCCAGTATGTGTTCACAGGGTTGCTGATTCATTCCGTATTCCCTCCTTTCCCTTTAAGGCAGCCGTGAAGATGTTTTAAAGCAAGCCTGATTCTTCCCTTCACCGTGCCGAGCGGTGTGTCTGTACTCTTAGATATGGACTGCTGCGTAAGCCCTTTGAAATAGAATAGATGGACGATTCGCTGCTGATCTTCTTTCAATGAACGGATGCAGTCCTGGATTGCCTTCCCTTTTTCCTTCCATTCCACAATATCGGCCGGTGTTTCTGACGTCACCTGCATGGAATCCTTTTCGATATATTCCACCGTCTCGTGTCTTTTGCGTTTGCGAAGTGCATCGAGGCACGCATTCCGTGTCATTGTCAGAAGCCAGGAAGAAAATTTCCCTTTCGATTGATTGTAAGGGGCATGTTCTTTCCATAGCTTGAGAAATACTTCCTGAATCACTTCTTCTGCAATCTCCGTATTCCCCGTCATTTTAAAAGAAAAAGAGTAAACGAGCTTTTCATATTTTCGATAAAGCTGCCGCAAAGCAGCCGAATCTCTTTCATTAATCACTTTCAGATACAGATCGATATCCTTAACTTCCTGTGACATAATTTGCTCCTTCAATCTGACATTATAAAATTAAGGATACTAAACAACACCTTTTATCTCAATTTTAAAAAGCTAACGAAAAAAAAGTGGATTTGGATCAGTTTGAGGTTTAATTAATTTGGAGGAGGGTAAAAGACCTGTTTCGGTAGCTTGTTGAAGGAACGTCCCTCGATGCTTTAAAGTGTAAAAGAACCCCGACCTGAAATCCGGTCGGGGTTCTTTCGTATTTCATTTGGATTGTTATTTTACTTTTTGCAGTTTGTGGATGACGGATAGGGAACGTCCTGTACCAATCGCCACTGATTCTAGTGGGTTTGGCGCCAAGTGGACAGGGACGACGATTTCTTGGCTCAGCCAGTCTTGAAGTCCATTCAATAGTGCTCCTCCACCAGTCAAGATCACGCCTCGATCGACGATGTCACCACTCAGTTCCGGAGGACAGTTCTCAAGTGTCGAGCGGATTGTTTCAAGGATGTGAAGAAGTGATTCCTTGAGTGCGCTTTGGATTTCAGTGGATGTCAGCGTGATGGTCTTCGGTAACCCGGTAACCAGGTCACGGCCGCGGATTTCCATGGAACGCTCGTCATGGTCGATCAACGCATGTCCGACTTCAATCTTGATATTTTCAGCCGTTCTTTCACCAATCAACAGGTTGTAACGTTTACGAACGTGCTGGATGATATCCTCATCCATTTGGTCTCCGCCGATACGGATGGTGTTACATGAAACAACGCCTCCGTAAGAGATGATTGCGACTTCCGTTGTCCCTCCACCGATGTCAACGATCACGTTGGCAACAGGCTCGTCGACCGGAAGATCTGCCCCGATGGCTGCAGCAACAGGCTCTTCAATCAGCGTAACGGTCTTTGCACCGCTTCCACGGACAGCATCCTGGATCGCTCTGCGTTCAACGCTTGTTGCGCCGGATGGTGTACATACGACAACGTTAGGCTTACGGATGGAGAATCCGAGCTTTTTGCCTGCCTTTCTCATGACTTGCTTGAGCATCTCAGTCGTCACGTCAAAGTCAGCAATTACGCCGTCCTTTAGTGGACGCACTGCGACAATCTTACCTGGGGTCTTTCCGATCATGCTCTTGGCTTCTACACCGACTGCTAATACGTTTTTATTTTCTGTGTCGATTGCGACGACAGAAGGTTCATTTAAGATGATTCCTTTATTTTTACTATATACTAGAATATTCGCGGTTCCTAAATCGATCCCGATTTCAGAGTTTGATAACATCAAGATTCCTCCAACTATAAGAATTCTACACAATATAACCTTCTATATAGTATAGGAGATTTTTGACGGTTTTGAAGGTGGAGATATTTACCACCGACATAATGTTACAAACTATGACAACGATTGCTTTTAGCGGAATGTCATTGTTGCGGGCTTTTACGTACCCTTAAGGGTATAAAATATCCTTTGTACGATTTACGCTCGTCAAAAAAATTTAAACGTTCTGTAATAATGAAGGACGGTGCAAATTCGACTAGTAGGATTGATAGACAAGATGCACATCGGAAAATTTATGTGAAAATGGGTGGGGGGGAGTATAATAGGGGAAGTTGAAAGGAAAGGGGCGGAAAGAGTTGAAAAAGGGAGTGATGATCCTATCCTGGTTGATCATTGTAGTGCTGATCTTGGCAGGCACATACTACTTGATGAACGCGAGGGAGATTCAGCTATTTGGCGGGATCACAAGTCATGTTGATACGGATGAGAAAGTCGTGGCCTTGACGTTTGATGATGGTCCGACTGATAAAACAGGGGAAATCCTTGAATTGTTGGATACATATGATGCGACAGCGACTTTTTTTCTGATAGGGAAAGAGATGGAGGAGCATCCTGAAGAGGTTGCTCAAATAATCGAAGCTGGTCACGGAATTGGAAATCACAGCTATTCCCATAAACGGATGATTTTCAAATCACCGTCTTTTATAGAAAAAGAGATTAGGAGGACCGATGCACTGATCAGGAAGGCAGGCTATGATGGGGAAATCGATTTTCGCCCGCCAAATGGAAAGAAATTGGTTATGCTTCCTTATTATCTCTATAAGCATGACAAGGATACGATTATGTGGAATCTGGAGCCTGACAGTGAATTTACATCGGTTGAAGATAAAGTAAGGTATGTAGCGGATCATGTTGAGGGTGGTTCGATTATCTTGATGCATCCTATGTATGATGGAAGTGGGAAAGAAATGAAGGCTGTGGAAGGAATCTTGAAGGAACTCTCCAGCAAAGGGTATACATTTGTGACAGTGAAAGAGTTGAAGGAGTACGAACAAGACTGATAACGAGAAAGAGATCGGACGATGTGTCCGATCTCTTTCCGGTTTACAAGGTGAATTTCTCCAGTTCTTTTTTCATTTCAGCCGCCATGTTATTCAGCTCTGATACTTGTGCGGTCATCTGCTCGAAGTAGCGCATCTGTTCTTCTGTTGAAGAATAGATTTCTTCCGTTCCGGCAGCTGTTTCTTCCGTGATGGCAGAGATGTTTTCGACCGCAGCGATCACGTTATTTGTCCGTTCGTTTGAAGCTGTCATGCCTTGTTCGAGGTCGGACAATGTTTTATAAATGACAGATACATTCCCGGCAATTTCTTCGAATGCCTGCTCCGTCAAGTTCATGGATTCCATTTGGCGAATGGATAGTGTGCTCCCTTTTTGCGAGGCATCCACGATGGAGTGGATACCTTCTTTGATGCTTCCGACCATTTTCGCAATCTTTTCGGTTGCCACCGAGGAATCTTCTGCAAGCTTGCGGACTTCCTGTGCAACGACCGCAAAACCTTTTCCGGCATCACCTGCACGTGCTGCTTCGATGGCTGCGTTCAATGCAAGCAGGTTCGTCTGTTCCGCAATGTCCCTAACGGACTGGGCCGCCAGTTCAATCTCTCCCGTATAGCGGGCAAATGCACGGACCGACTCCTCGATCGATGTGGATGAATCGGTAATGGATTCGGCAAATTCTTTCTGGTTGTTCAACGAGGTTCTCCCATGTTCCACTGATTGCAAAGTGACCTTGCTGCTTGCCGAAGCTTCCTGGCTTCCGCGTACATTCCGCGCATATTCCTCGCCCATCACGGCCATCATTGTAGCAGTGGACTGCACATCCTCTGAGATCGATTGACTTCCTTTAGCCAACTCCTCCGTAGAGACGGCAACTTGACTGCTGCTTTCCGAGAGGCTCGCCATCTGGGCATTGACATCGCCGGTGAATCTTTCCACCTTCATGCCGATGTCATTCACGGACTGGACCGTATGCCTCAGATTCGTAACCATATGCCCGAATGCGGACTGAAGCTTATGCACTTCAAATTTACTGTCCGTATGCCCTTTGACATTGAAGGAAATCGTCAGGTCCCCGTCCGCAATCCTTTCTGCATTATCCACCATTTCATTCAACGGCCTGACGATCCGATTGGAAAGGAACCGTGATGCTGTCAGCGACAGTACGACCATTGTCGCGAAACCGATGATCGCCGCCCAGACGATAAAGGAGATTTCCTGCTCCCTTTTCTTCAATAAACTTTCATACCAGTTATTCGTCTGCAGATTCAATACGTACATATCATTCAGAACACCTGAGATCCTGATCGATTGACGTTTGATCTCCGCTTTGTTGCTGGCTTTCAAGGCGTCTTCCGATACCGACTTCAACTCTGAAAACTTCGTTTTGATGACCGACAATGTTTTCTTTTGTTCTTGATCTGATAAGATGGCGCCAAGTCCATCGATTTGTGAAGATGTGTCCATTAACATCGTATCCGCAAGCTGTTTATTCTCTGCCGTCGCGTTGGCTGAATAACTGGATAGCGCCTGTTTGGTGACGATGAGGTCACCACGGAGCCGTTCCGTTTCCAACAGGACGTTCACATCTTCATTCGCCGAGCTTTGAAGGGAAATCAGTTGAGAAACGATGTAGCCTATGATGATGGTTGATAAAATGAGGGGGATGAACCCCAGTATCAGTAAACGTTTTTTCAGTGCCATGAAACCAAACTCCTTCAATGGGATTATTGAACCCTAATCTTCACTTCACCCGAAACGATCTTGTCTTTCGCTTCCTTGATTTTTTGCTTTTCCCCGTCGGTCAATTCCGTCACCCGGATCGGGGCGAGTCCGACGCCGTCTTCTTTTAGACCTAGCTCAAAGGATGAAGCCGATATCTCGCCTTCATTGACCAACTCTTCGGTAAGGTTGAAGACGGCATTGTCAATTTTTTTCAGCATGGATGTGACGACTGAGTTCTCTGCGATGAAAAATTGGTCGGAATCGACCCCACCGGAATAGACCTCGGCCTTTTCCGCTGCCTGGATGGCTCCGACACCGGTGAATCCGGCAGCCGGATAGATGAAGTCTGCACCGGCCTTGATTTGCTTTTCGGCGATGCTTCTACCAAGAGCAGAGTCACCGAAATTGTTGGCGGTTTCTTTCAGGATCTTGATGGAGGGATTTACGTACTTAGCACCTTGTTCAAACCCTTGTTCAAAACGTTGGATGACCGGAACATCCGCACCGCCGATGAATCCGAGCGTATTGGTCTTTGTCTTCATCGCGGCAACCATCCCGACTAGGAAGCTACCCTCATGTTCCTTGAAGGTGATCGACGTGATGTTATCAAGCTCCGAAAAGCCATCAATCATTAAAAACTCCTGATCGGGATGCTTTTCTGCCACACTTTCAAGAGCATCTTGAACAGAGAAGCCAAGGCCGATCACCAGATCATGATCCTGTGCGACAAGTTCCTCGAGTGCTTCCTCGAAGTTCCCATCCGGCGCTTCTCGGTAATCAAATAGAATCCCGAGTTCATCGCGGGCCCGTTCCAGTCCGCGGAAAGCAGAATCATTGAAGGACCCGTCACCAAGTCCCGTGTCTGACAAGAGGATTCCGATTGTATGTAATTGATTGTCACTGCTGCTATTGGAAGATGAAGATGAGCAGCCAGCTGCAAGCATCATCACCAGCAATATCATGATCGTTTTTTTCAAAATAAGACCTCCAAATAGATGTGAATAGGACGGCTACTTGTCCGTACCTTTGTATTATCGGAGGAGGGTGGGGAATTGTAATAGGGTTTAAAAATGTGGGAGTATTTCGAAAATAATCTGCTGGGTGTGGGGTGGTGGAGATGAGAGGGGGGAGGGGGATGTCGGAATTTGTTGATAAATCGGTGGTTCGCGCATATATTTCGAATTTCGCGCATAAAACGAAGATTCCGCGCATATATTTCGAATTTCGCGCATAAAACGAAAATTCCGCGCATATGTCTCTGATTCCGCGCATATATGGAGTTTCGATCATAGCCATTGAATTTACTCATCTATCAGGTAAGTCGATCGGTCATAAAGGATTTCGTGCATCCCTGTGTTCATGCGGAAGCCGGCATTATTATGATGGTACATCGAAGGTTCCGAAAACAACATAAAAAGAGATGCTCAAAACGAGCATCCCCCTAAAAAACTAATAGGCATTCCTGAAAAACTCAGCCAGCTCCTGACTGTGCTTTTTACGGGCTTTCCTGTGTTCTGCCCGGTTCTTCGCCGTTTCATTCAACCATTTTTCTTCTTCTGTTTCCGGTATGACCTCCGGGATCACGACCGGTTTTCCGTTTTCAAGAGCCACAAATGTCAAAAAGGAGATGGCTGCGACGGTCGTTTCTCCTGTCAGAAGTACTTCCGACGTGACTTTGACACCGACTTCCATCGAGCTTTTTCCGGTGTATGTGACGATTGCTTCCAATGTCACGGCGTCGCCTACTTTGATGGGCTGAAGAAAGTCAACGGAATCGGTCGATGCCGTAACGACGGGTTTTCGAGCGTGACGCGTGGCCGCAATGGAAGCGACATCGTCTATATAGGCCATCAGCTTCCCACCGAACAACGTACCGTGGTGGTTGGTGTCCGGCGGAAGCACATGGGTCGTTTTGCTTGTTTTCGTTTCTTTCATGAATTTTTTCTCTCTCAATTCGTTCACCTTCCGTCCAACGTAATAACGTACACTACCTTTTACTATTCACCAAAGACCGGAAATAGAAACATGAAAGAAAATTATTACTGTTCAGTAAGATTGATCCTATAAAAAGACGCTGACGATGATGGCCGTGATGAAGCTGGCGAGAGTACCACCCGCAATGGCTTTCAAGCTTAGTTTAGATACCGTTGGACGCTGGGTGGGCTCCAAAGAACCTAGCCCGACGATCAACTGACCGATCGAAGACAGGTTCGCGAAATTACATAGCGCAACAGATAAGATCGCAACCGTCTTCGGTGAAAGTTCATCGATCATACCAGATAGCTGATCGTATGCGACGAATTCATTCACCGATAATTTAGTACCGATGATGGAGGCCGCACGGAACGCTTCGTCTGCCGGGACACCAACCAATAAGGCAATAGGATAGAAAACGTAACCGAATATCGTGGAGAGATCTGTATGGACAAGTCCCAGTACTCCATTCACAAGGGCAAGTACACCGATGAACGCAATCAGCAGACCACCGATGTTGATCGCCAGTTGCACACCGCTTAGCGCACCTTCCGAAATTGCTTCAAAGATGTTGGTGTGTCCTGTTTTTCCTAATGAAATATCACCGTTTGTCTGAGACTCTTCCGTTTCAGGCTCCATGATCTTTGACATGATAAGCGAAACGAGCGGCACGCTGAACACGGATAAAAGCAGATACTTCATATCGATCCCCATCAGTGAATACCCGATCAAAATGGCTCCGCTCGCGGAAGCAGTTCCGCCGACCATGACAGCGAAAAGCTCGGAACGAGTCAGCTTCGCCAGGTACGGCTTGACGAGTAGGGGGGCCTCGACTAAACCAAGGAATGAGTTCCCGATTGCGTTAAACGATTCAACCTTGGTCGTTCCAAGGATCTTCCCGAGTACAATCCCGATATATTTAACAAAGACCGGAATGATGCGTAAATAATAAAGGGCAGAAATCACGGCTGAAATAAAGATGATTGCGCCAAGCACGTTGATCGCGAAAACAAATGTAATATTGCTGCCTTTTTCAAAGAAACCACCGAAGACAAACATGATTCCTTCATTGCTATAGTCAATGACTTTCTGGACGCCAAGTGCCGTTTTCTTCAATAGTGTCTGGCCGAATGGCACTTTAAGGACAAAAAGGACAAGAAGCACCTCAAGGGCGATTCCGACTCCGACCGTTTTCCATTTGATGGCGGAACGATTGCTGCTCCAAAGCCAGCCGAGGAAGAGAACGCCTGCAAGTGATAATAATGCGAATAAGATATCCATACTATACCCTCCAAAGAAATTTCACGATACGAATTCTTATAAACATATGACATCGGATGTCAGACCTTTAAACAGTGGCTTTGTTAAAGAAAATTGTTAATTTAAAGCCGGTGTAGAACAGGTAAAATAAAAATGCATGTAAACTTTCTCTAATAAATAAAGAAAGTCTGCATGCATTTAAATAGATAAATGAAAAGACTTTCCTTATAGTCCAGCAATTTACGGGTGCCGGGTAGAGACTTATGGTCCATATCACCATAGTTATATAAGGAATTCGTATGAGATTATTTTGAATATGTTTTTTACTCTAACATAGCGGTAAACCCTGTAACAATGGTTTATTTTCATGTAACGGCTTCCAACATAAATGTCTTTCTTTTTGACTAATTTAGAAAATTCCCTTTTTATGTTGTGAGTCAATCGGATGAGTGGCATGAAGGGGGATGAAAAAAGGTCCCATTCCACTATGGAATAGGACCTTTGTAATCGATCTATTATTTCGTACGTTCTAAAAGATTTGCCAGAACGTGCTTTTTGTAAGATTCAACTTTGCGTTCCTCGTAGCGGCGTACGCCTGCTTTTTTCAATTCTTCCACGTACCAGCCTTTGCTTCCTCTATGCATCATAAAACATCCTTTCTGCGTAGTATTGATTGGAATCTCCGACTAACTCGGGTAGAGAGTCATACCCTTAAGATTGCTTACGGTTGTACATTGTAACATCTGAGTTTTTACGTTTAAAGGGGGGGATGGGGAATTTTTCGGATTCAGGCTTTTCTGAATTTTCAAGGGGGGATGTCACCGATTATATTCTTAGTGTCAGGCACAAAAGAGGTGAAATGTGCCAGGCACAATTAGGAAGGATTGTGCCTGACACCAATAAAAAAAGGAATGACCGATGTCATTCCTTTTGCAAAAAGTCGTTCTCTTATTGAACAGCCTTTTTAAATGCTAATTCTTCTTTTTCAAATCGCTCGAACATGACAAAATACAGAGCTGCACTGAGTAGGGCAAGGAAAGCGAGGATCATGAACGTCCAGTTATAGCCCAGATAGAGTGATAGAGTGATCGACAGTGGAGCGATCGTCCGGGCAATCGTAAACCGTAGGCTTGCCGCCGCAAAGTATTGTCCCCTCATATGTTCAGGTGCAAGCTTCGAAACAAAACTCTGTTGGATCCCTGCCGTCATGAGCTCGGCGAACGTAAACACAGCCATCGCTATGATAAAGAACCAAACCGAGCTTGACTGGCCGAACATAACGATGGAAACTGCGTAGATCAGCGATGACAAGATGAACACATTCCGCTCGCGGAACTTGGTGATCCAGCGCGTGATGACAACCGTCAATAGGGCGACAAGGAAGCCGTTTTCTGAAAGGATCAACCCGAAGATCTGCTCACTCACCAGGGTCAGTGACCAGTCGCCAAAGCTGAACAGGGTGGCCTGATCCATGACATCCTTAATATAGACAGGGATCAGCAGGTCAAGCTGCATGAAGGTCTGTCCGACCAGGACCCCAGCCAGAATGAAAAGTAGGAACGTTTTGTCTTTGAAGATGACGCCGTAATCCTTGAATTGATCGGTCAGGGCGCTGTGCCACGCCTTCTTCTCTCCCTCTGTCACCAGAAGTTTGCTCTGGTCGGCAGGAGCGGTTTCCCTCGTCATTTTATATAAAAGTAGAGCAAGTCCCATACATATGGCGGCTGCAGCGAGCAGCAGCTGGAATCTGTAATGCACGTAAAAAATCCCGCCCAGGATCGGGCCGACGACAACGGCAATATTGATGGATGTGTAAAAGACTGCGAACACGTGGCTTCGATCTTTCTCATCGACTACATCGGCTACCATCGCCTGACTTGCAGGCCAATAAAACGACCCGAATACCCCCACTAAACTGAAACAAATGAATCCGATAAGTGCTGAATCAAGCCATGGCGAGCTTGCCAATCCGAAAATCAAAAACGCAAATCCCTGACCGAATGCGGAAATGACCATCATTCTCTTCCTGCCGAATCGGTCTGCGCAATAGCCGCCCATCAAGTTGGCGATAACCGCAAATACTTGAGAAAGGACCAGCAATAATCCTGCAGTCTGTTTACCGAATGATTCCGTAAAATAAATCGTAAGGAACGGAAAGAACATCCAGAATGTGATGTTGATCGCTGCTTCCCCAAACAGCCTGACTTTCAGGTTGCGGTCCCAGTCGCGAATTCTCATTTATTTCTCCTCCCCTTTCGCAAATCATAGATGAACTAGATAATCATAGCTTGATAGTTCAGAATAAACAAGCTGATTTAACTGGAATTTACAATTGATATTAGGCTGATCCCTGAGACGCGAAGATCATGAAGGGTGAATATACTGTTCTATCTTGCTAAGAGGGGGGAATGGAGGTGACAGGTGAAGAAATTCTTCTGACGGGGGTTTGGACACAGGTGGTCGGAACAGTGATTGCGGCCATAGGAGAGACGATTGTTGTGAAAAATGACGGGGCAGGATCTCCTGGCTACAGATTGGTTTCAATCGGAAACGGCTTTGAAGGGGCTGGGAACTCTCTTCAAGGTGTGGGGGCTATCCAATTATTTGATGGGACGGAACCGGAGTTATTAAGGATCATGGGTGACTGGATTCAGGCATCTGGAAATGCAACCAATACCGTCGCCGCAGAGTTGCAATTTTCTGGTGAAGAGACAGAAGGTCTGAAGCTTGATGTCATCGGGGATTCGTTTCAGGCGATTGGACTCGGTCTTGAAGCATACGGGGCAAGTAACAGTAAAGCAAGATTCAAGGATTTGTTAGCTGCTGGCAATACCATTCAATTAGTAGGAGCTGTCATCGAGGGAGTGGGGGAGAATTTTATCTTGAGAGGGAAAAGTGAATTAGGTTTGCAAATCACGGCATTTGGAAGCTATGCACAGGTTGCGGGGGCTTCGATGGCGGCTGTTGCATTGACAATGGAGGCTAGCGTCGGGATTAATCCGGAATGATGAAGGGTGTTAAGGTTGGTGGGCTTGTTCGTTAAACATATTCCAGAGTTCCGGTAGCTGATCAGAAAGGACAACGTCCAATGATTTATAATCAAAACGAAATGATTGGATCTTGAAGCTCCGTTAATCTACATATATATAGAAGGTGTCATTAACACCGAATCGGGCAGTGTTTGACACGGTAAAACAATAAAAAAGCCGGAAAGGTCGTAAGGGCCCTTCCAGCTTTTTAATCTGAATAAACTTAGAACGCCCAACCGCCGTCACGGAATACAGGCTCACTTGTACCATCTTCCTTGATTCCATCAATGTTCATCTTATCTGAACCGATCATGAAATCAACATGCGTGATGCTGTTATTCAAGCCGTTCTTATCAAGTTCTTCCTGACTCATTTTCTTGCCGCCTTCAATACAGAATGCATAGGCATTACCGATAGCAAGGTGATTTGACGCGTTTTCATCAAATAATGTGTTATAGAAAAGAACGTTTGATTGAGAGATTGGAGACTTGTGAGGGACCAGGGCGATTTCACCAAGATAGTGGGAGCCTTCATCTGTCTCAACAAGGCGCTTCAGGATTTCTTCGCCTTCTTCAGCCTTCACGTCGACGATACGACCATTTTCAAATGTAATGGTAAAGTTATCGATCACGTTACCGCCATAGCTTAATGGCTTCGTGCTTGAAACTTTCCCGTTTACACCTGTCTTAAGTGGAACGGTGAACACTTCTTCCGTCGGCATGTTCGCCATGAATTCGACACCTTGTTCATTGACACTGCCTGCGCCGACCCACAGATGTCCTTTAGGAAGTTCGATTGTAAGGTCGGTTCCAGGTGCAGTGTAATGAAGCTTTTGATAGTTTTTGTCGTTCAGGTATTCCACTTTCTCATGCAGGTTTGCATCATGGTCCTTCCAAGCCTGGACAGGATCTGCCTGATCGGCACGTACCGCTTTGAAAATCGCATCCCATAAAAGGTCTACTTGCTCTTCTTCAGATGCATCAGGGAACACTTTTGCAGCCCAGTCCTTCGAAGGTGCTGCCAGCACACACCAGCTGACCTTGTCGGATTGGATGAACTGACGATATTTGGACATCGCTTGACCGGCTACCTTCTGGAAATTTGAAATGCGATCCGGATCGACGCCTTTCAAAAGGTCGGGACTTGAAGACACGATGCTCATGAATGCGGCGCCGCCTTCTGCAAGCTCTTCCACTTCGCGTGCTTTCCATTGCGGGAACTCCTGGAATGCTTCATCCGGTGCAAGATCGTATTTTGTGCGGTTTACAACATCATCGTTCCAATTTACGTAAACATGCTTCGCTCCTACTTCATAAGCCTTTTTTACGACTAAACGAACAAATTCAGCAGCATCGATGGATGTATTGATCACCAATGTTTGTCCTTTTTGGACATTGACGCCTACTTGAACGGCAAGGTTTGCGTACTTTTCAAGATTTTGTTGAAAGTTGTTTGACATATGTATTCTCCTTTTTGTCAGAATGTTCTATTACAATTTAATTGTATCAGTGCTACCAATGTTTGCAAGTGTTTTCAACCGACATGAATAGACGGTGCACGCAAGATTCCAAGGGGATGTTTATGAACGTTCTCTTACAATCATCGGATTTTGTCGACAGGTGCGAATGCTTCCCGATATAATATTTCATAGTTTTATAGTGAAAAAGAAGGAGGGAATCCCTTTTGGCAAGGAATGTATTACTATTGAGGATGTCGGCTGTTTATGCTTTGATCGGTGCCTTCATGGGCTCTCATATGGCAGGGGCTGGGTCTTACGCGTTCAAGCCGATCCACGCTCATATTCTCGTGGTGGGATGGCTCAGTTTGTTTGCCTTTTCATCTTATTATCGTTCATACGCGGTACCTGAATCATCTAAGCTTGCTAGTTTTCACGTCTGGACGGCGATCATCGGAACGTTCGGGTTGACCTCCGGGATGTGGCTCTATAATATGAATCCGATCGATTTACCGGGAACGTTTACGATGGTCTTTTATATCGTCGGCGGAACCACGCTGCTCGTAAGTTTCTTTTTGTTTTTGGTACTGACGTTCAAGTACAGCAAGAGCAGATCGTGATCGAAAAGCCTGTTTCCTTTTTTGGAACGGGCTTTTTTAGTTGAATGAATACAATAGAAGGGGAGTGGTGAATCGCGAGTGTTCTTCTAGTACAGTACTCAAAAAACCCCCGCTTGTCGGCTGGGGGTTAATGATCGGTGTCGGGTCGGAGCTGTTCCTGAAAGAGCATGCGGTATTCCATCGGATTTGTGACGATATCGGCTAGCGTATAGCCGTCAAGTACGGCAAGGTAGGCATTCAAGGCTTTTGCCAATGCGTTCTTGAGCCCACACACCGGTGTGATGACGCAACTGTTATGTTTACCGAAGCACTCGACCAGTTCAAAGTCTTCTTCAGTCCTGCGCACAAGTTTGCCAATATTGATTTCGGAAGGATCTTTGGCAAGTTTGATGCCACCATAACGTCCGCGGATGGTTTCAATCATCCCCATTTTCCCCAGCTCGTATGTCACTTTCATCAGATGATTTTTTGAAATCTTATAAGAATCTGCAATTTCCTTTATCGTAGAGAGTTCTTCCTTAGGTTTGGAAGCCAGGTAAATCAGCACTCTCAAAGAATAATCTGTGTATAATGTCAACTTCATATCGCTTCACCTTTTCCTTCCTCCCCTTATTATACTGTTCCGTTCATCTTGTGTCTAAATAATGTATGTATTTGTGTCAGATCTGTTAAAGCTATATTTAAAATATTGCTTTAGCAACACGCTGGGTGTAATTTAAAGATGTATTTAAAATATATCTTTAGAGGTGAATAAGTGATGCTCTCCCAAAAAACAATTGAAGTCGTGAAATCCACTGCACCCGTATTGAAAGTGAAAGGCAAGGAGATTACATCAGTATTTTATAAAAATATGTTTGCGAGTCATCCCGAATTATTGAACATCTTCAATCATGCCAACCAGGAAAAGGGGAGGCAGCAGGCGGCCTTAGCGAATACGGTCTATGCGGCGGCTGAGAACATCGATCGACTGGAAGCGTTATTACCGGCTGTAAGGCAGATCGCACATAAACATCGAAGTTTAGGGGTCAAAGCGGAGCAATATCCGGTTGTGGGGGAACACCTGCTTCAAGCAATTAAAGAAGTACTTGGCGATGCTGCAACGGATGAAATCATTGATGCATGGGCCGATGCTTACGGTGTGATTGCCGGGGTGTTCATTAGCGTCGAAGAAGAGATGTATGTGGCAGCCGAGAATAAAGAAGCCGGCTTCCGAGGTTTTAAACCATTCACAGTAGCGAAGAAGGTGAAGGAAAGTGACGTGATCACATCCTTCTACTTGAAACCTCAAGATGGCGGGAAGGTTCCTGATTATAGACCTGGCCAATATATTTCAGTAAGGGTGAGCCCACCGGGTCAGACGAATGCGCATATCCGTCAATACAGCCTATCAAGTGCCTATAAAGAAGAGTTCTTCCGCATCTCAGTGAAGAAGGAAGATGAATGTGAGCCGAACGGAATCGTTTCGACCTTCCTGCATGATGGGGTAGAGGAAGGGAGTGACGTTGAAGTGAGCTCTCCTGCTGGGGATTTCTTCTTGAGCGGAGACGGCACGGAAGGAAAGATCGCCCTTATCTCAGGTGGCGTAGGAATCACGCCGATGATGAGCATGCTTGAAACAATTTCTATAACAACACCGAATCGTCCGACCGCATTCATTCATGCGAGTAAAAATGAAACTGTGCAGGCATTCAGAGATCGTGTCGATGAACTGATGGGCGAGCTCCAAAATGGGGAGAGCTGCTACATCTTAGAGAATCCCGACAACGAGACCACATGCAACTTTTCTGGATATATAAACAGAGAAATCCTCTCGAATTATGTTGACGGAGGAACAGAATGTTACGTCTGTGGACCCGTACCGTTCATGAAGGCCGTTGTCACAATGCTGAAAGAATTGGGTCATCAGGAAGAAAAGATCAAGTATGAATTTTTTGGTCCTGCCATGGATTTATCCACTGTGGATGAAAAAGAAAAAGTAAAAGTGTGAAAATGAAAAAACAAGCATCAGGAAGGATCCTGGTGCTTGTCCTTTATTTAAAATCGATGTTCGTCGTGATCCACTCTATTTTTAAAAGCCTCCTGCGTGACAATCAATTCTTCGTCCCCAGGCGGTTTTTCGGTATGTCGCTCAGTTGTACTGTTTTGAGGGAAGTTACCAGGATGTCCTTTTTTCTTCGCTTCAAATGATTTTCCGCGTGCCATATGAAACACTCCTTTCGTTCTGTCATAAACGTAGTTTTTCCCTGAAGGATGAAATTATGTGAGGGTGGGCGGTTGGTAATGAGTGGCGGGTCACTTTGTAGACTGAGCGCTCAATCGACAGTTGTTGTCAGATCGTCAAATTTGAGCCTGATCCCTATCCATTATTTATATACACTAGTAGTAACAGGTGGCCAGCCAAACGCCAATGATATTCAGCCAGTCCCACTGAACGAATACAGGAGGGGTTACAATGGATTTTTCAATGATCATATCTGAACAAAGAATCAAAAAGGCTCAGGAAGACGGAGAGTTTGACAATCTACCGGGCTACGGTAAACCTCAGAACCTGGACGATGACTTATCGATTCCGCCTGCCCTCAGGATGGCGCACAGAATCATGAAGAATGCTGGATACTCCAATGAGGAAATGGATTTGAAAAAGGAAATGATGAGGATCGAGGATCTCATCCGAGTATGCGAAGATGATTTGGAAAAAGAAGAGCTGCAGCGGAGCCTCAATGAAAAAATGGTACGATACAATTCGATGCTGTCAAAGAGAAGGGTGAAGACGAATAGCTCGATCTTTAAGAATTATGAAGAGAAAATTGAAAAGAAGCTGCTTTAATAAGTGAACCCCCCGTTCAGTGGAACGGGGGGTTTCGTAATCATTTGATCGGTTTAGGCTTCGTTTGGAACATCGTTTCTTCCAAGCCCCAGGCGATGTCATTTCCGTTCGGATCCGTTATGCTCACGATTGGAGCAACGCGGGTAATCACTGTAACAGTATCTCCGTTATAGCTTATTTTCGTCATTCCCATCACAATGGCCAAATTTTCACCGGTAATTCCATAAATCTCCTGAAACTTCTTGGGTTGGAGTTTAGGGTTGAACATTACTTCCAATAGATAGCGTTTTGAAGGATCGTTCCTAGGAAGAGTGATGGAATAGTTCCCGTCCTTATCGACTGTTCCAGTTCCTTCTGCGGCGACTTCAGCACTTGCTTCCGCCTGCCAACGTATGATGGTGCCGTATTTGCTGGAAAGATCGCCGTATTCCTTGATGCTCGCATAAATCACGGTATCTTTAGGGAGGTTACTCGTTCCTTCTATAATAAGTTCAGTGGATTTCAGGTTTACCTTCCCGTCCAGCTTGACAACCTTCCCCGTATTCTGTTTTGATTTGAGCTCTGGCTCGGCATTCCAGTCGACCCTGCAGCCTGAGAGGAAAAGGACACTGGTTATAAAGAGTATACAGACCAGTCTAAAATGTCTCATGATGCCCATCCTTTCTCCGCCCTGTAAGAGTGAACAACTTTTCGTTTGGCACAGGTGAAGTTTTCTGCATGACCATGTTTTTTCTCGGTTTTTTAAGTGATTCACCTTCAAGGAATACTTCCTTTAATACAGTAGTGATTTCATTTACGCAAAAGATGGAAATGGCAAAGAAAACAAGTGGAGATAGAAGAAGCCATGGATAGAGATGAATCTGATAAATATTGATGCTCATGGTGGCTGCCCAATCATCAATGAATGAAAAATACTCTGGTCGATGCTCCATGATGCCGAACTCAGCTATTTTGAGACCTCCGAGACAGATATGCAGAATCCCTAGCTGTATGAGTAGATAGAGTGTCTGTGACAGTTGCTCGGAAAACATCACGATGGCATGGCGGCTGAATTGTGGGCGCAGGTGCCTTTTAATGATGAAGAACCTGTCCGCACCAATCTGCTTTGAAACCGTGATGAAATCATGTTTAAGGAACTGTCTCATTTCTTCCCCGATATACATTCCAAGTGACGGGATGACAATGATTGAAATAACGATGATTTGTATAAACAGAAACTTCATGGAGTAAAGTGATCCCGCTTCGAATGCTTTTTGCAAAGGAGTCAATAGCACAAAGGCGATGATGGCGAGCGGGATGAAATTGAATGTGTCAGAGAGCCCCTTGAATACCTGACGGACCCAACCGGGAAGATACGTGTATATCAAGCCGAAAAGGAAGCCGCCAGACATTCGGAGCAAAGCAATCGCAACGGCTGAAAGAAGGGTGAATTTGGCACCTGCAATCAGCACGTAGAAAACGTTCCTTCCTAACTTATCACTCCCCATTGGCTCCATTTCAGAAGGTGTATAAGGAGGAGCTGCAATCAATTTACCGGTCTCTTCATCCTTCAGGTAAGAAGGACCTTGTTCAAAGAGATGCGGATGAGTTGAAGGTAGGATGAAACTCCCGACAATCAGGATCAGAAGGAAACTGACTGGAATCCAGAGTCGTAAATGACGGATGATCATGCAGATTGCACCTCCTGCGGCAGCCATTTCTTCAATAAAAGTCCTCCAAGGCTGAACACAATGAAAAATGGAATATAAATCATCAGCATGCCAATGAAGAACGCACTCGGGTTACGCTGTGAGACGTCCAGGAGGACATTCATGAAACCGTTGATGTTAAATAAGATCTCAATGATCAACAGATTGGATAGCATCAAAAGGAATATGGGCTTTATGTGGAAATAGAAATGGATCCACACATTCCTGAACAAGTGAACCCAAATTGTGTATGCTCTAGAAAAACCTTTTGAAAATGAATATTCTACATAAGGCTTTTCCTCTTCTTCCCTGAGCTGAAAAAGAAATTGCTTGGTCAGAAAAGCAATCGGCATGATCGCTAAGCATATGATGGGCAGTAAATAAATCTTTTCATCCCCTAATGTGTAAATATTAAATAATAGGATATCCGTCTTCTTAAAAAACCAGATGATAAACAGCTGAATGAAGACGATGATCAGAACATCAGGCAATGAATCAAAGAGGTCCATGATCTTTACACACAGCTTGAATATCTTTCTTGGCAGGAACATGAACAGATAACTGAGAAGCGTTGAAATGGCAGCGGCAACTAGGAAAGCCAGGAATAAAAGAAGGAAAGAGTAGCCGAAAAGCTGAAAGAAAAGTGGATAGATAGGATATTTCTTTGGATCCGGATCTCTTCCCACTTCGATGATGATGGAAGCTGGGTCCATAAGTTGCTTTATTGTTTCAACTAGCGTGTGAACATACTTCCCCATCATAATGACCAATTCATTGTCATAAGAGAGGAGGACACCCGCACCGCTGAATAAAAACAATCCCGCGCATGTGAGTAAAAACTGAGCCGGTATCGATATGTGACGAAAAAGTTTCATCTTGTAGCCCCCTGGAATTATAAATCTATAGCTAGATTATAATTTTATATGTCAAAAATTACAAAATATTTATAAAATTATTACAATATGAAAACTAAAAGACCCCCGCTTTTCCAAGCGGGGGCCTTGCCATTTATTGATCCTCTTGCTCCCCTTCAGGTTTGAAAAGGAAGAAGGAGATGACTCCTGATACCAATGTGCCGCCAAGGGCAATCCATGTTCTGGTGGAGGAGGGAATCTCCTTGAAGGACTCTCCAAGATACGAATTTGCCACCAGGAACACCACGAGCATGATGGGAATCATGAAGATGATTCTCTTTTTCAAAACGCCACATCCTTTAATTCTGCTATTACTATCACCAGTTTATCATAATTATTCAATGAAAAATCTACAATCCGATGACAAAAAGAAAGGACGCCGTGTTGAAGGCGTCCTTGATTCGTTAGCTATTGATGCTTCGCTCGATTCGTTCAGCACTTTGTGCCGTGTCCTGGATGTAGGTGGCGATCATTTCGTTATCCTTGTTCAGTGTTTCGATCGTTGCGCTGATTTCTTCAAGTCCGGCACTTGACTGTTCGATTACAGCGGCAAGTTCCTTCGTGGATAGTTCGACTTCCCCTGTCTGACCTTTAACAGTCGAGGCAGTTGTAGATAATCGCTTGAATTCTTGTGAGATGGCATCCAATTTTTCACGTAGAATAGAGAAGTTTTCCGTGACTTCACTCGTTGCCGACATATTTTCATGAAGCTTCGTGGAGCTGAGGTCCATGATTTCGAGGGCAGTCGAGTTGACTTCATTAACAGCTGAAAGGTTATCGTTGATCCTTGTCGCTGTATTTCTCGTGATGTCTGCCAGCTTACGGATTTCATCGGCCACGATGGAGAATCCTCTTCCAGCTTCACCGGCACGCGCGGCTTCGATTGAAGCATTTAGTGCAAGCAGATTCGTTTGATCGGTGATATCCTGGATGCTACCGATGAACGTGTTTGTTTCTTCGATTTTCTTGGTCAGTTCCTTGAAGGTATTGCTCAACCCTTCGATGATGTTCTTCAATTCATTCATGTTGTCATGAAGGTAGGTGACACGATCGTTCCCCTTGAGGGCAAGACGATTGGCGTCTTCTGAGTGAATGGCCAGGTCATTGGAGAGATGACTGACTTCCTCCATCTGCCCCATCGTCATTTCAGCCGCAGATGCGATAGTGTTAATTTGATCGCTCTGCGTCTGACTGCCTGCCGATATTTCATTCACGGCGGTCTTCATTTCGTTTTGAGATACAAGATGTATTTGGATTTGCTCATTGATCTGGTTGATGCTCGTTGAAATCGTCGCCAGTTCGTTTGCGAAGAGGTTTCGTTGTTCATCTTTTCTTATATTTTCTTCTTCTGTTTTTTGCAGGTAAGCCTGAAGTTGGTTCCGTTGCTTTTTATTCAGGTTGATCACCACACCAAGGACAATACCCACAAGCAGATAGGTCATAAGCGCCGGCGTGAATAGCTCATTGAATAATGCATCCCCCGCAGGTGCGAAGGCTTTGTTCATGATCAGGATGATGAGCCCGGAAATATATCCGATCACAAAGATGATGGTTCTGAAATGGATGGCGGAAAGGACTGCCATAAGTGTCAGGATCACCATTGTCTTAGCGTTAGAGCCATCTGTCAGCAGCCAGATCAACATAATGATGTAAATCGTCGGTATGCTGAAATGTACATATAGTTCAGGTTTCTTCATGACTAATTGCAATACGATAAAATAAATCAAAAGAAGTAATAACTGAGAAGCAAATACAGAAATAGGTATGATGCCGGATTGATTCATGATCGAATAACCCAATCCTGCAATCAGGCTTACTGAATACGTGATCAGTAATAAAAGATTCTTCCGCTTCGTATCGGTAATCTTCATTTCCTCAGGTGTCACGGTGTTTCTCCCCTTTAATATGTAAAATAGTTTCCCTTTCCCCTATATATCGGTTTCAAATACCCAACTTTTATACTATAGATGGAAAATATTTTAAATGGAAGGTACGTCCCTCATCGCTTTAAAGCGATGAGGGACGTACCTTCCAAAAAAGTTAAAGGAATGGATGTTTTGTCCGATAGTAAAAGTAGACTACTACAAAGAGTAAGGTGGACAAAACGATGGATAAAACGTCAGTAATTGGAGTCATTTTAGGATTGGTGGCTGTTGGTGTGGGGATGTTCTTCAAGGGTGTGAGCCCAGTGGCGCTCGTAAATCCCGCAGCGATCCTGATCATCCTGCTTGGTACGGCGGCAGCCGTCACCATCGCATTCCCGACACATGAAATCAAGAAAGTACCGAAACTATTCGGCATGCTCTTTAAAGAACAAACGGTCCAGGACCCAAAAGACATCATCAGGTATTTCTCTGAAATCGCAGACATTGCACGTAAGGAAGGACTTCTTGCATTGGAATCGAAATCCCAGGAAGTAGAGGACCAGTTCCTAAAGAACGGACTTACCCTTGCCATTGATGGGCAAAGTGCTGACTACATTCGTGACGTGCTTCATGAAGAAATTGACGCGATGGAGGAACGCCACAGTGCCGGTGCCTCGATTTTTTCTCAAGCAGGCACATATGCCCCGACACTCGGCGTGCTGGGGGCTGTCATAGGATTGATCGCCGCACTCGGCAATATGGAAAATACCGAGGAAATGGGGCATGCGATCGCAGGCGCGTTCATCGCAACATTGCTCGGGATCTTTACCGGATACGTTTTATGGCATCCTTTTGCGAATAAGCTGAAGCGGAAATCGAAGCGCGAAGTACAGCTTAAGATGATGATGGTGGAAGGTATCCTCTCCATTATAGAAGGAGAGAGTCCTAGAGTCATCGAGCAAAAGCTTGCCTCTTATTTACCGGCAAGTGAGCGCCAGCTCCTGATGGAGGGTGAAGCGAATGAAACGGCGTAAAAAGAAACACGATGATGAACATATGGATGAATCCTGGCTGATTCCCTACGCCGATCTCCTTACCCTGTTACTGGCTCTGTTCATCGTCTTGTATGCATCCAGTTCGGTCGATGCCGAGAAGTTCAATGAGCTTTCAAAGGCGTTCAACCAAGTGTTTACAGGCGGAACGGGAATCATGGAATATCAAAGTCCAGTCGATCCTCCCGAACAAAGTGAGGAAGTAGCAAAGGCTGGGGCAGTGAAGAACCAGGAAGATCAAGATGGAATGAGTAAGGAAGAGATCGATCGCCAGGCATTTCTTAAGGATCAAGAAGAACTGAAAGAAATACAGAAGAAAGTCAATGAATATATAAAGACCAATCATCTCGAGCTCCAATTCGTAACCAAATTGACCGACGAAGGATTACTGCTGACCATCCGGGATAATGTGCTTTTTGATTCGGGATCTGCCGACGTGCATAGCACCGACTTGGATGTGGCACGAGAACTGTCCGACCTATTGGTCATGAATCCGCCTAGGAATATCATCATTTCCGGTCATACCGACAATGTCCCGATCAGGAATGCACAGTTTGACTCCAATTGGGAGCTAAGCGTAATGCGAGCCGTGAACTTCATGAAGCTGATCCTTGAGAATAAGGATCTGAATCCGAGGTGGTTCAGTGCAAAAGGATTCGGTGAATATGAACCGATTGGCGACAATGCAACCGCGGCAGGCCGGGCTTTGAACAGGCGCGTGGAAGTGTTGATCTTACCACGTGTGACGGAATGAAGTTGAATACGCAAAAAGGACCCCAGGCTGCTTGGAAGAGCAGCCTGGGGTCCTTTTTTGATTTAACCAAGGGTGTTGCTTTACGAGGCTGAAATTAGTCGGGATTTCCCTGCAAATGCCCCAAATTCAAAGCACCGACCTGAAACAAACATAATCAGATGTTTTGCCTAACCAATTTCAGGGAATGGAGGAAAAGAACGAGTGTCTAAATTTTCGGAATCTATGTCAATCAGGAACACTTGAGCTCATACATACGGTGAGGACATAGGAGAATGGACGATTAGACATTGAATTAAGAAGGAGGAATTACATTGGAGTCTTTTTTCGACTTGATCGGTAAGATATCGGCATGGCTTTGGGGTCCGCCTTTAATCATCGTACTCGCAGGAACAGGGTTATATTTGACGTTTTTGCTGAAATTCATACAGTTCCGGCATCCACTCTACATATTCAAACAAACAATCGGGAGTGTCTTCAGCAAGCAGACCCCAAAAGGTGAAGGGACAGTCACGCCATTGCAGGCTTTGACATCCGCTCTCTCTTCCACAATCGGTGCTGCGAATATCGTGGGGGTACCCGCCGCGATTATGTTCGGGGGACCGGGCGCCGTCTTCTGGATGTGGTTCATCGCCTTGATCGGGATGGCGCTCAAGTTTTCAGAAAGTGTACTGGCGGTCCACTATCGTGAAAAGAATGAAAAAGGAGAGTTCGTGGGCGGACCGATGTACTACATGCGCAATGGACTGAATATGAAATGGCTTGGGGTATGGTTTGCATTCGCCTTGATGATCGAGTTGATCCCAAGCGTGATGGTGCAGGGAAACTCCGTCGCTGCTACGGTTGAAGAATCATTTAACGTGAACGGTTGGATCACGGGAGTGGTCATGGCATTGATCGTCATCCTGATCGTATTCGGGGGAATCAAGCGGATCGGTAAAGTAACGGAGCTGTTTGTGCCGTTCATGGCAATCATATATGTCGGGGCAGCCGTGATCATCATGTTTATGAATCTGGATGCCCTGCCTGAGTTCTTCAGTTTGATCCTTGGGAATGCATTTCAGCCAATGTCCGCGATGGGCGGATTTGCAGGGGCTGCAATTGCCGAAACGATCAGATGGGGTTTTGCGCGTGGATTATATTCGAATGAAGCGGGACTGGGTACGGCCCCGATCGCCCACGCGGCAGCAAAGACCGATCATCCGGTACGGCAGGGATTATGGGCGATTGTCGGAATTGTCATCGACACCCTGATCGTCTGTACCGCGACAGCATTTGTCGTCCTGTCCTCTGGTGTATGGACGGCAGAAGGCGCCCTGGATGATCCATCAGCCCTTACGACTGAGGCATTCACTCAATATTTCGGGTCGTTCGGTGGGATACTCGTTACGATTTCCTTAATTTTTTTCGTCCTATCCACCATCATCGTCATCGTATTTTACGGAGCGAAGCAAGCGGAGTTCTTGTTTGGGTGGAAGGCGGCTCAGGCCATCAAGGTTGTTTACGTTGCAGCGATCGTTCTTGGAGCGGTAGGCGCTGCCAGGACGATTTGGCAATTCCTTGACCTTGCACTTGCCGCAATTCTGATCCCGAACATCATCGCCGTCCTTCTCTTGAGTAAAGAGGTAAAAAGTCTGACGAACGAATTTTTCACATCAGATCAGTATTACTTAAAGGATATCGGCAAGGCGAAGAGCGATAAGAAGATAAGTTGATGACCATCAACATCCTGTCGGGCGGCTGCCTGTCAGGATGTTTTAATTTTTCTACTTTCCGATTCAATCTTGTACTTGTCCGGAATATCACAAAAGTTTAGAATATTAACAAAAGTTATTTTTTTCATGGGAGTGGGAGACAGTGAATGAGAAGGAAAAGCTCTTGTTGTCTTTGATTGAAGGAAATCCGTTCATGAGTCAGCAGGAGCTGTCTGAGATGAGCGGGTTGTCACGCTCGGCCGTTGCCGGTTACATATCCAACCTGGTCAAGGAAGGGAAGATCCTTGGCAGGGCCTATGTACTTCCAGGAAAAAAGGGGGTCACATGTATTGGGGGGGCAAATATCGATCGTAAGCTTCAGCTTCAGGGGGAAATGCTCCTCGAAACATCCAACCCGGCACAGACGAGTCAAGCGAGCGGCGGTGTCGCCCGGAATATTGCGGAAAATCTCGGTAGGCTGGGTCTGAATTCCTGTCTGCTAACAGTAGTGGGGGATGACGTTGAAGGGAACTGGATCATGGATCAGACTAAGAATCATGTCGACGTGTCCGCCTCCATCAGTTTGTACCAAAAGACGACCGGAACATATTCCGCCGTTCTGAACAATCAAGGTGACTTGATGTTTGCGATCGCTGATATGGAATTATATGAAAGCGTTGACATTGGCTTCATCGAGAAAAAATGGGGGTCCATCGCTTCTTCTGAAATGGTGGTCCTGGACACAAATTTCTCTGAAGAAGTGTTAGCCTACATCATCAGGCGCTGTCAATCGGAAGGAATTCCGCTTACCATCGTCCCGGTGTCCGCTCCAAAAATAAAGAAACTGCCATCATCCTTGGAAGGTGTGACTTGGTTCATATGCAACAAAGGGGAGGCGGAGGCCTACCTTGATATAAAGATCGACACCGAGGGGGACTTCTTTAAAGCCGCAAAATTAATTACGCAGAAAGGTGCGGAACGAGTCGTCATCACAAGAGGGGACCAGGGATTGGTCTACTATACGATATTCAAAGAAGCCAGTGCCATCGTTCCACCGAAAGTGAAGGTGGTCGATGTGACGGGTGCAGGTGACGCGCTTGTGTCAGGCATCATTTATGGATATATAAAGGGTTCCGATACTGACGGAGCGTGCAGGATCGGTGTCACATGTTCATCTCTGACGCTGCAGTCCGCACATACCGTAAGTCCATCCCTGACAAAGTGCAGGCTGCAACAGCAATTCAGTCGTTATTATTAGTCTAAGGGAAGAAATAGCTTGAAAAGGGGGAGAAGGAATGATGGATCTTTCAAGATATATGGAGTACTCAGAAGAAGTCCGACAGGCGAAGGAGAACGGCCAAGCAATCGTTGCTCTTGAGTCAACGATCATTTCTCACGGCATGCCCTATCCGCAAAATGTGCAGACTGCACGGGAAGTGGAAGATATCATCCGTGACGGGGGAGCGGTACCCGCAACGATCGCCATCCTGAATGGGAAGATAAAGATTGGCTTATCCCAAGAAGAGCTGGAATATCTGGGGCAGACAGGCGAAGTGATCAAGGCGAGCAGGCGCGATATCCCTTACATTCTGTCTTCACGAAAGGACGGGGCGACAACTGTCGCGGCAACGATGATCCTGTCTGAGATTGCAGGGATCGAGGTGTTCGTGACAGGGGGGATCGGTGGTGTTCACAGGGGAGCGGAAAAGACGATGGATATCTCGGCCGATCTTGAAGAACTTTCTCGTACGAATGTCGCGGTCGTCTGTGCCGGTGCAAAGTCGATATTGGATATCGGCCTGACCCTTGAATACCTTGAAACGAAGGGGGTACCTGTCCTAGGCTATCAAACAGAGACTCTTCCAGCCTTTTACACTAGAAGCAGTCCATATCATGTGAATGCCCGGATTGAGTCCTGTGAAGAGTTGGCATCACTTTTAAGGGCAAAATGGGATCTTGGTCTGGACGGAGGTGTGGTCATCGCCAATCCGATTCAAGAAAAGGATGCGATGGATGAACGCGAAATGACAAGGATCATAGAGTCGGCTCTTCGTGAAGCGGAAGAAAAGAATATCACCGGTAAGGAAGTGACCCCATTTTTACTGGGAAAAGTGAAAGAATTGACAAATGGAAAGAGTCTGACAGCCAATATTGCTCTTGTAAAGAATAACGCAGTGGTAGGAGCAGCGCTGGCATCCTGTTATCAATCGCTGAAACGGACGCACGTATAGACGATGAACCTGGGCCATGGCGGCTCAGTTTTTTTTGCGTTGAGACTGGATTTGAGGCTTGCGGACCGCTATAAGTGGGGTCTTCCCATATGAAGCACGAAGACTGGCATTTATATGAAGGGGAAGGTAGGGTAAAATGGTAGTAAATCATGTTATGAAAAGGGAGATACCATGGCTGAAATAAGACCAATGAATGCAATCAGCATTCATTCTATTCCTGTGCCTGCCGCATTATGGGATGTTGAAAATAGCAGAGTATCCGAAGCGAATACCGATTGGGAGGAAATGTCCGTTAAGGACTGCTTCAATATTAAGAGGCTGCTGGATACAGATGGGGACCAGTTTGTTTTTGAGAATCGTGGATATTCGCTCAGAAGGAATATCGTTGAGGATGGCATGGAACTCTTGATGCTTCTTCCAGGTGAAGTAGGGCAGATTGAGAAGGAAACCGACCGGAAAGAAAGCTCCTTCTCTGAAATTTATCAATCACTGATCCGTAATACCCCGACATGTGTGTGCGTCATTAATAAAAATGGTGTGCTGACGGAAATGAATGATTCATTCAAGAAGCTGTTCGAGCTTACCGATGATTCCATTGGAGAATCACTTTGCCAGCAATCGACCTTTAAGAACCCCGAATTCGTTAACCTTGTCATTAAAGGGATCAAGGGGGAAAATGCCAAAAATGAAGAAGTCACATTTACAACGGGAAGTGGGATGTGCACCTGCAACATCACCATTTCGCCAGTGGATTATTCGCAACGTGGGACTGTCGACCATGTCGGTATCATCCTGCATGATATCTCGGAAAAAAAGGATTACGAGAACAGTCTGATCTCGTTGAAGGTTGAACTTGAAAATACATTGAGGCTTCAGAAGACGATCACCTATACAATCAAAAAGGAAAACAATGATTTTGTGATTGAAATGGCCGCAGGGGAACTGCTCAACAAATTGGAAATATCACCTTCAAAGGTAATCGGCAAAACGATTCAGGAAGTTTTCGACTCGTATCATCTCGGAAAGATTCAGCCAAAACTTCAACAGATATGGGAAACAGGCCAGGAACTGACGTATGAAGATGAATACAAAGGGTTGGAATACATCTCTTCAATCGTACCTGTGATGAAACAAGGAAAAGTGACCAAAATCATTTGTTCAATCGCCGATATATCAATGATCAAAGATATCCAGCGGAAATTGGAGGAGACTCAGCAAAAATATAGATCGATTGTCGAATACAGCCCGGATAATATTTATATGCTGGACACAGAAGGGATCATCCAAGAAGTGAACCCGGCTGCAGAGGGACAGTGGACGGTCCGATCACCGGAATTGATCGGGAGACACTACAGTGAGTTCATTTCTGAGGATAAGAAGGGAGAAACATCCAAGCATTTCAATACTGCCTTACAGGGGGAAGCGACCAGATATCTCTCTACACTCATAAATAAGGAAGGAAAGAAAAGCCATATAAGCGTGACGAATATCCCGATCCGGGTCAAGGATAAGGTCATCGGAATATATGGAATCGGCCAGGATATCACCGAAAGAATCAAGATGGAAGATGAATTGAAGGAAGCGAAGGAGCTTCTCGAAGCCTACTTCGAACATGCCGGGGATGGGATTGCCCTTCTCGACCCTGTCGGCAATATCCTCAAAGTCAATCAGCATTTCGAGTTGATGTTTGGATGGAAGGAAATCGAGATAGCCGGGAAAGCGATCACGATTCTTCATAAAGAAGAACAAGTATCTCAATTCAAGCAAAACCTAAAGGACGTCAAAGAGGGAAAAAGGATCAAAGACTTTGAAACCGTCCGATACCGGAAGGATGGTTCGCCGATTGAAATTGTGTTCAACCTCAATCCAATCTTGAATGATTCGGGTGAGTTGATTGGGATTTCAGCCATCATCCGCGACCTTTCCGAAAAGAAACGGAATGAAGATCTGCTGGAGAAATCTGAACAGCTTGCGATGATTGGACAGCTTGCTGCAGGAGTAGCGCATGAAATCCGGAATCCACTGACAACAATCAAAGGGTTCCTGCAGCTAATGAAGGAAAGTACGGAAGATGATTTCTACTTGAAGGTCATCCAGGGTGAACTCGATCGCATCGAAATCATCACCAATGAATTCCTTGCTCTCGCAAAACCACGTGCCGTGCAATTTTCATTAACATCCCTAACCAGCCTCCTCACGAGCTCAGTCGAGTTCATCAAGATGGAATGCTTGAAGCAGGGGGTCGATGTACGCTTTTCGGTTGAGGAAGCAGAAATTCATTGCGATTCCCATCAAATCAAACAGGTTGTGCTCAATGTAATGAAGAACGCACTGGAAGCGATGCCTGATGGGGGACTCATGAACGTGCAGCTCCAAAAGGAACAAGACTATGCAAAAATATCAATCCAGGATAACGGAGCCGGGATCCCGCCCGAACGATTGAAACACTTGGGAGAACCATTTTACAGCACAAAGGAAAGAGGGACAGGACTGGGTCTGATGATTTGCCAGAAGATCATCAAAGAACATAATGGATCGATTTCCATTCAAAGCAATGTGAATGAGGGAACAACGGTCGCTATCCTGCTACCGATTGCAGGGAATGAGGAATGATCATCAATTAGCTTCAAAGCAGTGTGTTATCACCGCTTTGAAGCTTTTTTGTGCTTATAAACTGAGTGTACGCTTCGATCTGAAACGACATGACGGGTAATGACCTTGACGATTATTGCGGAGGGGAATACCGACAAATCCTGCATGGGAAATGCCATGAGTGTTATATTTTCCGGGAAATAGAGTCTTCTACAAATTTCATCGATATGTAGTGATTTGTCTGATTTTCGCCTGTATTCCTTGCACATCAGCAAGTTTCAACATCCTTTATTGAGGATAAATAAAGGGAAAGAGGTGAATCGACATGAAGACATGCGTATTTATCAGTGGAGGGGGAATAGGGGGACTGACGCTTGGTTTGAAATTGGCTCGATGCGGAATCGATGTGACCATTGCTGAAAGGCTTACTGGCCCGAGCCCTGTATACAAGGGCGAATTGCTTCAGCCGAAAAGCCTTGAGATCCTGGATTCACTTGGGGTGATTGGCCCCGTCATGGAAGAAGGCCATAAAATCACAGACCTGGAGCTTACGGAATTAAAGAATCTGAAGGCCAAACCGGAACATTCAACCATGAGCTATTCCATCCTTCCTAGCGATTACCCTTTTTCACTGATGATCCACCACGAAACCCTTAAAGGGATCTTGTTAAATGAAGCACAAAGTTATTCTACCTTTCATTATCATTCCCAAACAATGTGCAAAGGCATAAAGGGGAAGACCGTGATCCTTCAAGACAGGAAAACGAAAGAGATGAACGAACTGCTATGCGATTTCATTATCGGTGCGGAAGGGAGGAGCTCGGTCACCCGTGACCATATGGGCGTTTCGGTCAAGGAAAAGAAGTATAACCATCACTTCCTCACTGTCACATTCCCCCGACCGGATCAACTGGTGAAGGGGAAGATCATTTCTACATATCAATCGTTCCTGGGATTGTTCCCATTGAAGAATGAAGAGGTACGATCCGTTTATCTCATTCCGGCAGGGGAATATCAATCACTCAGGAAGAAACCGATTTCCGAATTCCATCAATTGTATATCACGATGTGTCCTGAACTGGAAGGATACGTGAACCAATTGAAGGATTGGAAACAGATTCAGCTGATGGTGCCGGTTAAATACCACAGTGAAACATATGTGAAAGATCACCTCGCCCTGATCGGGGATGCTGCACATACGGTACACCCGATGGCGGGGGAAGGGATGAACATGGCCATCCAGGATGGTGATGTGCTCGGTGAACTGCTATGCGATATGTACAAATGGGATAAGCTTCATCCGTCCAACCTTGAATGGTATCCGAAGGTGCGGAGGAAGAGAGTATCCCACCAAATGCACCTAAGCCATTTATCCGCACTTGCCTATTCGTATCCATACAGGCCGATCGGGTGGCTCAGGAAGAAGAGCTTGCAGAGGATGGAGAGGGACATGGTCTCCCATTACAAGCAGATGCTGAATATATCGGGTCTCGGTTTATGGAGGGAGAACCTCCATGACCGGATGATCCAGGGAGGGCTCCTCCCGATCCGTAAGGGGACCATCACAAGTGAAGAGAAAGACGTCTCAACATTTACAAGAATGCAAGATTATCCTTGGAAGGAAACGGAGGCACTACGATGATTGCAGAAATGGCAAAGGTATGGAGGGCAAGGACCTGGATGAAGAAGAATGTCCCTTTTTTATATAGCTGGCATGCCTATGTCGGATATGAGCTTGAGCTCTTCGAAAGCTTCAAGAAACCGGCGTCAATACAGGAAGTTGCGTTGTCAAGGAACATCGAGATGGATCTACTCGAGCAGTGGGTGGAGGTCGGTATTACGCTAAAGCACTTGAAACGGGCTTCAAAGGATCGGATCAGGGTGAAAAACGGCTGGAAGCTTCCATCTTCAAAAACTGAAGCATTCTCATCTGGTGTGCTACTGAAGGAAATGATGGAGCTCCACATCCCGGCGTTGCTTTCGTATCCATCCTTATTGAGAAATCACACAAAGCAGAGCTTCAATTCCGAGCTACATGGTTCAACCGTAGCGAAAACGTCGATTTTACTTGAGCGTTTCGCCTTTCCAAAGCTTCAAAAGGTCATGAAAAAATACAAGGTCGATTCTGTCTTGGATCTCGGATGCGGTGAAGGGGGCTATCTAAGGAGGCTGGCCGATCGATATCCCAAAAAGAGGATGGTGGGAATCGAAATCCATGAAGCGGTCGCAAAGGAAGCGCAGGAAGCGTTGAAACCTTATGACAATATTGAAATCAAAAATCGTGATCTCCACGGATACGACCCTGAGTTCACATTCCATTTGATCATGGCAAACAACCTTTTCCACTATATCGATCCATCAGAACGACTGGCTTTCTTTAAAAAGGCATCACAGTGGCTGGGGGATAAAGGGGTATTCTTCGTCCTGACACCCATGCAGAAATCAAAGCACGGTAAGCAGTTTTCCAGCGCATTCAACAGTTTCTTCATGACCTTCGAGAACCTTTATCCAATCCCATCACAAAAGGAAATGGAGACATTGGCGAAGAAGACAGGCTTTAAAGTCGTATCCATCGATCCGATCGTCAAAGAAGGCGGTTGGTATGCACTTTGCTTCAAGAAGAAATAAGAAGTGGGGCTGATTCTTGTCAGTTTCATTTGAGAGTTACCTATTGCCGTCCGTTCACTGAGGCAATGGGTACTTTTAGTTGTATGGTTTATGAAAAATTTGGGACAGGTCAACGTGTTGGTTGATGTGGAAACGAAGGCTCAGCTTGGAGATGCCAAAATGTTTCTGTGAGCATTACCCATTGCCTGCGGAAAGTGGAGAATCGCACCGATTCCAGCAGCGATGTTGAACAAACCTAGCTTTTTAAAATAGTTTCCCAAAAACAAGGTAAACCTAATGACAGACATCCTGTGAATGGAGGTAAGACTGTTGAAGAATGAAGGAATGTACGACTGTATCGGAATTGGGATTGGTCCATATAATTTGAGCCTGGCTGCGCTAATGGATGAAAGGACGGACTTGAAGGTCAGGTTCTTCGATAAGACTCCTGAGTTTCAGTGGCATCCAGGCATGCTCATCGATTTGACCGACCTGCAGGTACCATTCATCGCCGACCTGGTCACGTTTGCCAATCCGCAAAGCAGGTACAGTTATTTAAATTACTTACATAATCATAATCGGCTATATAAGTTTTTCTTTTTCCACAAATTCGAAATGCCGAGGCAGGAGTACAATGATTACGCCCGATGGGTCGTGAAACAGCTTCCACACTGTCAATTCCACAGTGAAGTGGTCGGGGTGAAGGACAATGGTGATCATTATGAAGTCGAGGTCTATAACCGGAGGACTGATGAACGGGAAGTATATCAAGCGAAGCATGTGGTGATGGGGACGGGAAGCAAGCCGCTCATCCCGGATGACATGGGTGGCCATCCGTCAGAAGACGTCCATCATACGAGCCGCTATCTGTTTCATAAGGAAACGACGATGGACAGTCCATCGATTACGATTATCGGGTCTGGTCAGAGTGCCGCTGAAGTCTTCTATGATCTATTGAAAGAACAGAAGGAACATCCGTACAAGCTATCTTGGCTCACGAGGTCGGAAGGGATCCTTCAGCTCGAGTCATCAAAGCTCGGGCAGGAATTCTTCGCCCCGGATTATGTGGACTACTTTCACAGCCTTTCGTTTGAAAAGAGACTGAAGGCGTTGGATACGCTGGATCAGCTCAGGAACGGGATCGATATGGACACGCTGAATAATATTTATAACATCCTCTATAACCACTCCGTCAGCGAGAGTGCCCCTGACATTGTGATCCAGCCTTTGACAGAGGTCAATCAGATTTCCAAGCAAGGAGACCACTATGCCCTGAGCTGTCACCAGTGGCAGGAGGAGAAGGACTTCACGTATACGTCGGGTAAGATCATTTTGGCGACGGGGTATGTACCGAATATCCCCCCGTGGTTCCATGATGCGTTCGGAGACCGGATTGTGTGGGAGGACGAGAAGAGGTTCAAGGTGACACGTGATTATAAGCTTGTGTTCAAAGATGAAGAAGACCGTGACCACCATTTCTACACGGTGACGAACCTCGAACACTCCCACGGTGCAGGGGCGACGAATCTTGGGCTCGCGGTCGATCGCAATATCGCGATCATCAATGATATTTGCGGCGAGGAAGTATACAAGGTTCAGCGTCATACAATATTCTCCCAATTTTCCATGGATGAATATCCATCATGACGTTTTATTTCTTCGTGATGGGGTACATTGAATATGTGTGAAAAATCATAATCCAACGTTTAGGAGTGTTTACGTTTATGGCTAAAGTAGCATGCTTATTGACAGACATGTTTGAAGATGTTGAATTTACGGATCCAGAGAAAGCATTGAAGGAAGCCGGACACGAGGTCATCACCATTGAAAAGGAAAAAGGGAAATCAGTCAAAGGGAAGCAGGGCGACGCAACGGTTTCAATCGATGAAAGCATCGATAGCGTGAAGCCTGAAGAATTCGATGCCCTACTGCTGCCTGGAGGATTCTCCCCCGACCAACTCCGTGTGGATGACCGTTTCGTGAAGTTCACGAAACACTTCATGGATGAAAAGAAACCGGTCTTCGCCATCTGCCACGGCCCTCAGCTCCTGATCACGGCAAAGGCACTCGAAGGCAGACATGCAACAGGCTTCAAGTCCATCAAGGTGGATATGGAATATGCAGGCGCAACATATGAAGACAAGGAAGTCGTCGTATGCGGAAACCAGCTCGTAACAAGCAGGACACCCGATGACATCCCGGCGTTCAATCGTGAATCACTGGCACTGCTTTCTAAATAATGATTTGAACAAGGACATCCCTTATTGGGGTGTCTTTTTTACTGTGCTTTTCGGATAGGGGAAGTGGCTGCTTTGTGTACTGGACGGTCGGGTGGTATGGAGTCGGTTTAGTGTGTGGCTGTTAGTGAGGGGAGTTGATGAGTTTTGATCGTAAATGATTCAATTTGGGGACCATTTTTAATCGTGATAATATCAACTGGGGAAAAGATTCTGGAATATGTTCAATTGTTGTGAGGATTTTTGATACGTGATTTCTGGAGATGAGGGATATGCTCCAGTTTATGGATTTGTGCGCCGATTTTGGAAAACACGCGCCGTTTTGTGGATTAATGCGCCAATTTCGGAAAATACGCGCCGTTTTGTGGATTAATGCGCCAATTTCGGAAAATACGCGCCATTTTGTGGATTAATGCGCCAACTTCGGAAAACACGCGCCGTTTTGTGGGTTTGTGCGCCAATTTCGGAAAACACGCGCCATTTTGTGGGTTTGTGCGCCAATTTCGGAAAATACGTGCCGTTTTGTGGATTAATGCGCCAATTTCGTGAAATACGCGCCATTTTGTGGATTAATGCGCCAATTTCGGAAAACACGTGCCGTTTTGTGGATTAATGCGCCAATTTCGTGAAATACGCGCCATTTTGTGGATTAATGCGCCAACTTCGGAAAACACGCGTCGTTTTGTGGATTTGTGCGCCAATTTCGGAAAATACGTGCCGTTTTGTGGATTAATGCGCCAATTTCGTGAAATACGCGCCATTTCGTGGATTCATGTTCCATTCTCGAAAAATATGCTCCTTCAAACATGATCCTCATCAACTGCAACATACTCAACATCTAAAGCAAAACACTAAACCAAACAAGAAAACTCCCCGGGAAACGAACCCGGGGAGTCACAAACATTATTTACGTAAAGCACCCAGCTCTTCAATGATCGCCGTCATTTCACTCGGGCTGAAGCGTTCTTTTTTCTCAACCATGAGATAGAGATCGTGAAGGTCTTCGTACATTTCTTCGTTGAAATGTTCAGGTTTGATGGCGCCAGCGTTGACGACCTTCAGTTTATCCTTGATTGCGGTGATCATGTATTCAATATTTTCTACCGTGTTTTGTGTTAAGTCCATTCTTGTTCTTCCCTTCTCGCCGAGTTTGATTTGTATTCATCTTTCCATGATTCGCTTCTGCTGTCAACATGGAGGCTGATTTTCAGGGTGCCGGAAGAAGGATTTTTTCCTTATAATGTTTTACACTATAAGGAAATGGGGAATTGATAGATATCTAATAGAAAGTCAGGGGAAGCTAGAATGATTAATGTGTTATTTGTTTGTTTGGGGAACATTTGTCGGTCGCCGATGGCGGAGGCAATCTTTAAGGAAAAGGTCAGGGGTGAAGGGCTAGAGGCGAAGTTCCTCGTCGATTCAGCCGGCACAGGTGGTTGGCATGTCGGTAAGCCGCCTCATGAAGGAACTTTGGACATCCTTAGAGAAAACAATATAAAGGGCGATGGGTTGACTGCCCGTCAGTTCAGCCCGGATGACAATCGTTTCGATTACATAGTGGCAATGGACCGTTCCAATGCATCTGACATCAAGGAGGTCTTGCGGGAAGAGTTCCATGGGAATGTGTTCAGGCTCCTTGACCTTGTGGATGAAAGCACGTTATCGGATGTGCCGGATCCCTATTATACCGGTAACTTCCAGGAAGTGTATGATCTGATCGAGCAGGGATGCAGCCAATTATTATCAAAAATAAAAAAAGAACATCGACTATAGGAGGGAAATGACATGGGAAAAAGTAAATTTTTTAAAGGGGTACTGTATGGAGCCGTCGCAGGGGGATTGCTGACGCTTTTGGACAAATCGACACGTGATGAAGTGGGCACCACATTAAAGAACAGTGGGGATACGATCACGAAGTATTCAAAAAACCCGAAGCTCCTCGCTGACACGTCTAAAGACGTTTATGAGAAGCTGAGAACGACGGCGGACCAGGTCAGCAAGGATATCCAATTCATTACGGAAAAGGTAAATATAATCAAGGGCATGACGCCACAAGTCAAGGAGATGATCGAGGAGACGAAGGAGACGTTCGAAGACTCTTCTGAGGCCTATAAGGAGACATTCACCGAGCATCCGCCGAATGAACTGACGACTGGTGAGGAGGACAGCCAGCCTGTCGCTTCATCATTTAAAGGGTACTGAACACCGTATACCGCACATAAGTATGTCTAAAAAAGGGGTGAGGGGATGTCTGACGGAATGACCCGTAAAGGGTGGAAGAAAAAGTCGAAGAATCTATTTGCCAAGATCAGCACGAATGATATTACGGGTCTTGCCGCGCAAATTGCTTATTACTTCTTGTTATCATTATTTCCATTACTCATTTTTATCGTGACGCTACTTCCTTATCTTCCGGTTGAGCAAGGGGATCTCCTGGGTGTCATCAGGGATTTTGCACCCGGTGAGACGATGACCATGATTGAAGAGACGTTGAACGATGTCATGTCGGATCGTAATTCCGGGCTGTTGTCCATTTCGATCATTGCTACCATCTGGTCGGCATCTAACGGGATGAACGCAATCGTGAAAAGCTTGAACCGCGCTTATGAAGTCGAAGAAACGAGGTCGTTCATCATCACCCGTCTCATGTCGATCGTCCTGACCCTCGGGATGATTGTTGTATTCGTGGTGGCTCTCCTGTTACCCGTATTCGGAAAACAGATCGGCCTGTTCCTCTTTTCACAATTCGGTTTCTCCGAGCAATTCCTGACAGTCTGGAACGGAATACGCTGGGCGATTTCGCCACTGATCCTGTTCATCGTTTTCGTCGGTTTATATTACACGGCACCGAGTAAGAAAATTACGTGTTTGAGTGCCATTCCAGGAGCCATCTTTGCAACGGTCGGGTGGGTGCTGGTTTCGCTGGCCTTCTCATTTTATGTCGGCAATTTCGGTAATTATTCCGCTACCTATGGAAGCATCGGAGGTATTATCGTGTTGATGATCTGGTTCTATCTGACCGGCATCATCATCATGGTCGGAGGAGAAATCAATGCAATGAAGACAGAGAAGGATCATAAAGCATGCTGATAGAATTGGAAGGAAGATTCCTTATTGGGGGATCTTTCTTTTTTTGGAGTAAAGGACTGGGTTAAGTATAATAAGTAATGATTCTATTTCATGAGAGAACGGATCCATCTTATATAAGAAACAGACAAGGAGGTGTGCCTATGCTCATAGCCGCTATGGTGGAACGGCTAGGGATCATCGTGACGGTGGCGTTTGTGATGACGAGGATCGGCTTTTTCCGGAAGTTGATCGAGCAGCGTAGTCATGTGAAAAGGTCACAGACGTTATTCATCATTTTATTATTCGGCTTTTTTGGCATCATTGGTTCTTATACGGGTCTGGTTGTGAATGCGGTGGGGGATGAATATGCCAAATGGCATTTGACGCTCGAAGGCAATGAAGCGATTGCCAACTCAAGGGTAATCGGAATTGTGGCTGCTGGTTTATTGGGAGGCCCGTGGATTGGACTTGGTGCAGGTCTGGTAGCCGGGGGCCACCGGTATTTCCTTGGTGGATTCACTGCCTTTGCCTGTGGGGTATCGACCGTACTTGCAGGGATTCTTGCCGGTTATGTCGGGAAGCGTGAGAAGAAGAATCGCCTCGTTTCACCTACAAAAGCATTTTTCGTTGGTTTTCTTGCAGAAGCGATGCAAATGGGGATCATCCTACTTTTTGCAAAGCCATATCCAGTCGCCTTAGAACTGGTATCCGACATTGGATGGCCGATGATCATTGCAAATGGGATTGGTACCGGGATTTTTATCTTGATTATCAAGAGTGTGTTCCAGGAAGAGGAGAAAATGGGTGCCGTACAATCACAGAAAGCGCTCAGGCTTGCCGATCGCACGGTGAAATATATGCGAAAAGGCTTGAATTCCACTTCTGCTTTTGCCACATGCCAAATCCTGATGAAGGAAGTGGATGCCATTGCGGTTTCCATCACGAACAAGACGCATATCCTTGCTCACGTTGGGGTCGCTTCCGATCATCATCAAAAGGATAGGCCAATTCAAACCGAAGCGACAAAACGAGTGATCGAAACAGGGGAAATCCTGAAAGTGGGAAAGAAGGAGATCCATTGCGATCGTGACAACTGTCCACTGGGTGCAGCCGTCATGGCCCCGCTTGTCAAAGGGGACGAAATCGTGGGAGCATTGAAATTTTATTTTCATTCGGAGAAAAGCATTTCCCCTATCATGATGGAACTGACCAAAGGGGTCGCGACACTATTGAGCAATCAACTTGAACTGGCGGAGATCGATACCCATAAAGAACTGGCGAGGGAATCAGAGGTAAAGGCTTTGCAAGCACAGATCAGCCCACACTTTCTGTTCAATGCCATCAATGTCATCGTGTCACTGATCAGGATTCAGCCTGATAAAGCACGCACGTTGTTGATCTCCCTCTCTCAATTCATCAGGCAAAACGTAAATGGGAGTGCAAGATCTACTTCGACGTTGAGAGAAGAGTGTCAGCACGTAAAGGCTTATCTCGCCATAGAGGAAGCGAGGTTCTATGACCGACTGCAAGTGAAGTATGAAGTGGACGAAGAGGCTCTTCAAGCGGTTGTCCCCTCCATCACCCTTCAGCCCCTGGTCGAAAATGCGATCAAGCATGGAATGAAGAACCAGCTTGAGGGATTTATTTTAACCATATCGATTGTTCTTAAGGGCGGTACGGTCCATGTGAAAATAGAAGATAATGGGGAAGGAATTGAAGCAACGAGGCTTCAGTCCCTGTTGAAAGAACCGGTGAACTCAGCAACGGGCACTGGAATTGCCCTGTATAATGTGAATAAAAGACTTGTCATGATGATGGGTGACGAATCGGGTCTCTCAATCTCATCTGTACAAGGAAAAGGGACGATCGTTGCGTTTACATTGAGTGAAGAAAGGGGGAGATTGGATGAAAGTCGCAATCATTGATGATGAGCCATATAGCCGAGAGGAAATGAAGCATCTCCTTGGTCAATATGATTGGGTGGAGGTAGTCGGTGAAGCGAACTCTGCCGAAAAGGCGATGGAACTCATCTTGACGCGTGACCTGGATGTTTTATTTCTTGATATTGAGATGCCGGGAATGAGCGGGGTCGAACTTGCAGAGACCCTGCAGAAGATGAAGCGGAAGCCGGAAATCGTCTTCGCCACGGCTTACCCGGATTATGCGCTGAAAGCATTCAGGGTCGAAGCAGTGGATTATTTGCTTAAGCCATTTGACGAAGAACAGCTCGCCGGGACGATGGAAAGGTTGAAAAAGCTGATCCACCCGCAGGAAGAAACGGATGACAAACCAACAAAGACTATGGGCAAACTCTCTGTTCAAGATGAGGATAAAATCATCTTCATCGATCCCAGTGACATTCTTTACATATCAAGGGAAGAGCGGGAAACGTATATCTGCACCGAGAAAAAACGGTATACATGCAGGCTTCCGATCAAAGATCTGGAGGAGAAGCTCGCCACCTACCCATTTTTCAGGGTACATAAAAGCTATCTGGTACAGCTTCCATACGTTGAAGAACTCATTCCATGGGGGAATGGGGTGTTCCAGCTGAAAATGCGCGGTTCCCAAGAAAAGCTGCCGGTGAGCCGGAACTATGTGAAAGAGCTGAGGGAACGACTGGAGTTGTAGTTCAGCTTGAAAAGAGAACTAAATAGAAAAAGATGCGGGGAAATCCGCATCTTTTTTCTATTCGTTAGTTCATTTTCAATTCTTTCAATGCATCCTCCAACACATCCGGGTAATTCGTGAACATCCCGGTAACTCCCCATTCGAGAAGGCGTTTCATATCTTCTTTGTCGTTCACGGTATATGGGTGGATCAGAAGATCGTGCTCCCTGACTTTTTGCACATACTCTTCATCGATTTTCTTGTAGCTCATGCCGATTCCAGCAGCATATTCGTGATAGTGGTCAAGTTCTTCATCGGTGATTGTTGCCTGTGTTCTATAATCAATCAGTTGGACCAACGGGATATCGCCGTTCAGATCATGGACCTTTTGCAAGCTTTCTTCACTGAATGATTGGATGATCACTCGGCTTGATGGGCCATTTTGTCTGATCAGATTATATTCTTCAAGGATTTTAAGCAGTTCTTCTTCCATACCAGGGTATACTTCTGGTGATTTTGTTTCGATGTAATAGTTTTTATTTTTACCAAAGTGTTCGATCACTTCTTCAAGGGTCTGAACCTTCAGTCCTTTGAACCCTTCATTGGCCATTTCTGGGTGAGCTTCGTTGAACCATGAGCCCGCATCCAATTGTTTGATTTCTTCGAGGGTATGATCCTTCACAAGTCCGCTTCCATCCGTTGTACGATCAAGTGTTTCATCGTGCATGGCAATGAGCTCGCCATCTTTCGTCATTTGTAAGTCGAGTTCGATGTAATCCCCACCCATTTGATCGCCAAGCTCGTAGGAAGGCAATGTGTGTTCCGGCGCATAGCCTGAAGCCCCACGATGTGAAATATTCAAGATTTTGTTGTCGTTCAGCTCGGGACTTGTACCTGATTGAGCTGCTGCAGGACTGACAGCACCTGCCCCCATGCCGATCACGGCCGCCGATAAACAAAGATTTCTCATAAACTTATTCATATTCCCTCTCCTCTCAAATGTTGTCTTCGATTTCATGATAAGAAAGGAACATGAAGGAGGTATGACGGTTTTGAAAAGGTTGAATCAAGGTTTCTTTACGGAAATGTGACAAGTGGGAGGAAACGTATGTGAAATTAGTCGTGTTTTTATATGCGGAAGCCCTTACATGTTAATCGTCATCCTATGCATGTTAACCCGAATTTTAGACATGATAGACAGAAATGTGACGAATATGTGAAGGGTGGTGGTATGATGAAAGCGTATTCATTATGAACGGAAGGGGATCTGTATCATGATCACATTTCTTGTAGCAATTGCACTTTTAATCGTGGGTTACTTCACATATGGAAAGTTTATAGAGAAGCTTTTTGGTGTCAACGAATCCCGCACGACACCAGCTTATAGCAAAGGGGACGGAGTCGATTATGTCCCGATGAACACAAAGAAGAATTCAATGATCCAGCTTTTGAATATCGCGGGTGTTGGCCCTATCTTCGGACCGATCATGGGGGCACTTTACGGACCGGTCGCATTTTTATGGATCGTCCTTGGTGCGATTTTTGCCGGAGCGGTACATGATTATTTAACGGGTATGATATCCATCCGTAACGGGGGAGCCCATCTGCCGGCACTTGCAGGAAAGTTCTTAGGAAAAACAATGAAGCATGTTGTAAATGGATTTTCAATTTTACTCTTAGTGTTGGTTGGTACAGTATTCGTGACGGCACCTGCCGCACTGATTGCAAACCTGACACCAGGTTGGATCACATTGGGAGTCATCATCGCAGCCATCTTCGTATACTACATTGTTGCAACTCTCTTGCCGATCGATAAAATCATCGGACGCGTATATCCATTGTTCGGAGCACTGCTTTTGGTCAGTGCAGTCGGAGTGGGTGCAGGACTTGTCATCACAGGAGCGGATATCCCAGAAATCACATTAACCAATATGCATCCTGATTCTGTGGCCATCTTCCCATTATTATTCTTGACGATTTCTTGTGGGGCACTGTCAGGATTCCATGCGACACAATCACCGATCATTTCTAGAACGACACAAAATGAAAAGAACGGCCGCAAGATTTTTTACGGAATGATGATTCTAGAAGCAATCATCGCCATGATCTGGGCAGCGGCAGCGATGAGCTTGTTCGAGCCAGGTGAACTGAGCGCGATCCTTAAAGAGGGCGGACCTGCTGCCATCGTCAGCGAAGTATCCGTATTGATGCTTGGATCAATCGGCGGAACACTTGCCATCCTTGGCGTCATCGTCCTACCGATCACATCCGGTGATACGTCATTCAGAAGTGCACGTATGATCATTGCCGATTATATCAACGTGAAGCAAATCAAGATGTCAAGCCGCTTATGGATTGCCATCCCACTGTTCGCGATCTCGATTGCATTGACACAAATCGATTTCAACCTGCTATGGAGATACTTCTCCTGGGCGAATCAGTCAACGGCCATGATTGCCCTTTGGGTCGGAGCCATGTACCTTGGGCTTCAGAGAAAACCTCACTGGGTCGCATCGATTCCGGCCGTGTTCATGACAATGGTGACGTTCACGTATATCTTGAACGCGCCAATCGGCTTCGGGCTATCCGTTGGAGCATCCTATACAGGAGCAACCATCGGGACGATCGCAGTCATCATCGCCTTCATCTTCAGCCTTAGAAAACGACTGAACGCAGGCGGCGTCATCGAAGTGGACGAGGAATTGCCTCAACCAGCAGCATAAAAAAGAAAGAGCTTTCCGTTTATTACCGGGAAGCTCTTTTCTTTTTTCGTGCAAAATAAGAATGGTTCATAACCAACTGTTTTCTTCGTGATCACAGGGCGCTCAGATGCCCTACTATTGATGCGCGAATATGCCGATGAACCTGGAGCGGAAGCTGATCGGGCTTGGGTCACGGTCAGCGCTTGCATAGAAAGTAGCCGAGCGGCCAGTATAGGCACGCGGTGAGTTTCTTCGCCGACTTTGGACCGGGCGTGGACCGGGGGGACAGGTCCCTTGGTCCAAAGTCGGTTTCATCAGTGGGACGTAGGGACAGGTCCCTTGTCCCATTGTTAATCGTTTCCACTATTCAGAACAGGGAGTGATTCAGCATGACAAAGAAGACGAAAAAAGACGGCGGAACAAAGCAAAATCAAAACCACAAGCCTAAGCAGAAGACATCCGGATCTGCAAACGGGCAGAATGGGTATCACTAGGATGTTCATGAGGGCCAATCTCTTTTGGGATTGGTCCTTTTTTTGCGTGGGATGGGGTTGGTAGAGGAGAAGCGTGGCGAGAGGCGGATCGGGTAGTGATTTTTCGACTAGTTGTCGGAGATTTTGGGGAAGTGGCACGTATTTGTGGAAGGGTGGAGTGAAAATGGGGAAAGAGGTATGTATTTTTGAGAAATCGTATATAAATGGAAAAAGTGAAGTATTATTCTGGAATGTGGCACGAAAAGAACAGAATCCCCCTATCTTTTGAAGTAAAAGCCTCTCAAATGTCGAGATGACTTTGGAAAATACAAGCTGTTTATTCTGTTGAGATGGTTTATAATGAGTGAATAACACTATTTCGCCTTGAAAGGATGTCTCGTCATGACTGAAAAGAAGAAAATCAGCCTGCAAGAAGCGATGAAGCAGCAGCTGGCAAAGAAAAAGGAAGCCCAGGCAGGTGGCAAGCAATCAGTGAACGGCTTGGCGGCGAATCAACGCATGCAGAGTCAACAAACCAAGAAGCCAAGTAATACCCGCCGTAAAATGGGTAGTTAATAGGTTGGAGAAGAGCGCTTGTTTTATATGGGAGCTCTTTTTTTATTGGCTTTTTTGGGACGGGGATGGGTGAAGTCCAGGGAGAAGGACATCGTTTTTTATACAGGAGAATGGCTATTTTTGATTTGTGCGCAGAAATCCGAATTTGTGCGCCAAAATAATAATTTATGCGCGAAAATATAAAAATATGCGCGATTTTTTCATTTTATGCGCGAAAATTCGTAAATATGCGCATTTTAACATAATATGGAAACTTAGCGACCGACCAACTAACCAACCTCCAACCCATCTCCACAAATAAACCAAACCATTACATATCGTGTGTCGTCAAAGATGTAGAAAGCTGAGGTGGGGCGTGTTGAGTGCGGAATGGCTGCAAGATGATAAATCAAACAAAGATGAGCTGCTTGAAAGAGCCATGGAGGAGTATGGCAGGGCGGTCTTATATATGGCGTATTCATACGTGAAGGATCATGGACTTGCCGAGGATATTGCGCAGGAAGCATTTGTGAAATGTTACAGCAAGATGGATTCGTTCAGGGGGGAGTCAAGCCTGAAGACCTGGTTGATGAGGATCACCATCAATCAGTGCAAGGATCACCTGAAGCGCTGGGATACACGTAAGATTCTGTTTACGAATAAGGTGAGTGAAATCCTTCAGGAGCATGGTAATCCTGAATCGAAGACGATCCATGGAGAGAAGCGGAGTGAGCTTCATTCCAAGCTACTCAAGCTGCCGGTCAAGTATCGCGAGGTCTTATTTCTACATTATTATCAAGAGTTAAAGGTGAACGAGGTGGCTGAGGTTCTGGAGTTGAACCCGAGTACGGTCAAGACGAGGCTGAAGACTGGAAGGGAGAGGCTCCATCGGATGTATGGAGAAGGGAGGCGGTCTGATGGATAGGGAGTTGGAACGGAAGATAAAAAGAATGACGGATGAAGGACTGAAGGATCTTGAATTTAATACTGACCTGAAAAAGAAGGTCAGGGAAAAGGTGAAGACGGTAAAGCCATATCGCCGACGTTGGTATGCGCCGGTGATCAGCTTTCTGATTGTGCTCCTTCTTGTATTCTTTTTCGCCGTGGTGAAGGGAGAGAAGCTTGGGTTCATTGGAAGTGAGAGGCTGAGCGGTTTCTTCGAGAACAGCTCGAATTTTGATATCGAGATCATCGCTTCCCACGGGCCGGCGATCAGTACATTCGATGGGACGATCACGCGTGGGGATGAGGTGAAGCCCATCTCGTTTACAAAAGAAGAGCGGGATGAGATATACGAGAAGATTGAGAGCATCGGTTTCAAGAAGGGGCTGAACCTGCCGGACGGTGAGAACTGCAATTATCAGGCTTACGGTGGATATGAGCTGAAACTCCGGATGAATGATGATCTTTACGAGTACCATTATTCGGGCTGTTACACGACGAAGGATAGCCGTGCTGTGGATGAGCTATATGAAATGGTGATCGATATGATCAAGGAGAGGCCGGGATATGAGGAGATGGTGGAACCTTACTTGATGATGTTAGAATTTGGTTTACAAACCATATAATAGATGATAGGATTGAAAAAATTAACAAAAGCGATGATGAGAAGAGTAGCCGGTAGAATTCTTCGAAAGAGAGCCCCGGGAGCTGAAAAGGGGAAGGAAGGCTGTCGGTGAACCAAGACTCTGAGCTGCACATCGGAACTCGATAAGAGGGATGGTGTGACAGGGGCTCCTGTTACAGAGCTAGGGTATATTTAAGAAGGCCGTACCCGAAAAGGTTGATATGGCAACGTATCGACGAACTGGGGTGGCACCGCGAACGAAATCTCGCCCCCAAGACCAAAACGTCTTGGGGGTGGGATTTTTTTAGTTTGAAGGTACGTCCCTCAATGCTTTAAAGCGATGAGGGACGTACCTTGACGATTTCGCGGGGAGGAATGATTGATGAGGTGGAAGAAGCCGTTATTGTTGTTGTTGGGAATTGGTTTATCGAATGTGGGTGCATGGATTTTCTTGATTGCGCTCAACTTGATTGTTCTGGATGAAACAGGTTCGGCACTAGCGGTCGGGATCCTATATGTGTTGAAGCCGTTGGCTGCGCTCTTTACGAATGGATGGGCTGGGAGCGTGATCGACAGATTGAATAAACGGGGATTGATGGTGTTTCTGGATGTAACCAGGGCGGGGCTGGTGGCCGCACTGCCATTCTGCCCATCCATTACGCTGATGTATGCGGTCGTGTTTGTCATCAATATGGGGAGCGCTGTTTTTTATCCCACCTCGATGACATATATGACGAAGCTTATTCCGAGTGAGAACAGGCAACGGTTCAATGCGCTCCGGAGCTTGATCGGGTCGGGCGCATTTCTCATCGGGCCAGCCGTAGCAGGACTGCTTTTTATCATGGGTACTCCAACGATGGCGCTTTATCTGAACGCTATAGCTTTGTTCCTTTCTGGAATGATCACACTGCTGCTCCCTGATCTCGAGGGTGACTCAATGACAGGTTCGAAGAAGTTCTCGTTCGAAGTGATCAAGAAAGACTTGGGATTGGTCAGGGACTTTAGCCGCCGATTCACGTATGTGATGGTTGTGTATCTCTTGTTCAGCTGCATGCTGGTCATGACCGCAGCGATTGATTCACTGGAAGCCGCTTTTTCAAAAGAAGTGCTCGGGCTTTCGAACAGCACGTATGGATATCTGGTTAGCATTGCAGGTGGTGGATTCCTTGTCGGTGCTCTCGTGAACATTGCGATTGCAGACCGGGTTCGCGCTCTCCACCTGATCGCCTTCGGTTCGATCATGGTTTCGGCGGGGTATGTGGTCTATTCATTTTCAGATAGCTTCATCACTGCCGCAATAGGCTTTTCATTGCTCTCATTTTCACTTGCGTTTGCGCAGACAGGGTTTGAAACATTTATTCAGGAGCGCATTCCGGTGGAAGTGATGGGTCGTGTCAGCAGTATCTATGGGTGGCTGGAGGGACTTCTTGTCATTGTCGCAACCGTCGTGCTCGCTGTGGGTGCAGAGCTCTTATCGATCCGGACAGTGGTGACAATAGGCGCAGTTGTGATGCTGCTGGTGACCGTTTCCCTCTGTGTCTATTCATTGAGCAGGGTGAGGGTCAAGGCGCTTGCATCACGGTGAAAAATAAAATTGACACGACATGGAAAACTCTATATAATCATTTCAAATATATGAAATCATCGATGAGGATCAGTAAAGTGAACCTGTCTTTTCAGAGAGGGGGCCAGAGTGGTGTGAGGCTCCTATTGACAATCATTTGAACCTGCCTCGGAGTCTGAATATTCAGCGGTTGAATACCGTTATCATGTGAGAGTGTAAAGCTTTGCTTTGAATCAGGGTGGTACCGCCAGCAATGGTCCCTGATGATGAGCAGGGCTTTTTTTATTTATCAAAAAGGTGTGGGGACACACCTCTATTTTAAAAAAGAGGGTGCATGGCATGGCTAAGGAATTTGTGAAAGACGTAACCGGGATGGATGAGGATTTCGCCCAGTGGTATACGGATGTAGTGAAAAAGGCGGAGCTTGTCGATTATTCGAGTGTAAGGGGTTCGATGATCATCCGTCCTTACGGATATGCGATCTGGGAGAATATCAAGGAAGCGCTTGATGCGAAAATCAAGGAAACAGGTCATGAGAATGTGTATATGCCGCTATTCATTCCGGAAAGTCTCCTGCAGCGCGAGAAGGATCATATCGAGGGATTTGCACCTGAAGTCGCGTGGGTGACGCACGGCGGGGAAGAGGAACTTGCGGAAAGACTATGCGTCCGTCCGACTTCCGAGGTGTTGTTCGGTGAGCATTATAAAAACATTATCCATTCCTACCGAGACCTGCCTAAATTGTATAATCAGTGGGCGAATGTGGTTCGCTGGGAGAAGACGACGAGACCATTCCTGCGGACGCTTGAATTCTTGTGGCAGGAAGGTCATACGTGCCATGAGACCGATGAGGATGCTCATGAAGAAACGGTGAGGATGCTTGAAGTATACGCAGAGCTATGTGAAGAGCTGCTGGCGATCCCGGTGGTGAAGGGGCAGAAGACAGAGAAAGAAAAGTTTGCCGGTGCGAAGTATACGTACACGATCGAGAGCTTGATGCATGACGGGAAGGCACTGCAGTCCGGAACGTCCCACCATTTGGGTGACGGATTTGCGAAGGCGTTCGGCATCCAATTCACCGACCGCGAAGGCAAGCTTCAACATGTCCAGCAAACATCCTGGGGACTGACGACCCGTATCATCGGAGCGATGATCATGGTACACGGGGATGACCGTGGACTGGTCGTGCCTCCACGCATGGCGCCGACCCAACTGATGATTGTTCCGATCGCTCAGCATAAGGAAGGTGTGCTTGATTTTGCTTATGATTTAAAAGAGAAGCTATCGGCCGTGGCGCGTGTCGGAATCGATGCGAGCGACAAGAAGCCGGGCTGGAAGTTCAACGAGTACGAGATGAAGGGGATTCCGTTGCGCCTTGAGGTCGGGCCTCGTGATATCGAGAACGGCCAGGTGATCTTGGCACGTCGTGATACCGGGGAGAAGGTGACGGTGCCTGTTAGTGAACTGGAAGCGAAAGTACCAATCATGCTTGAAGAGATTCAGAAGAACCTTCTGGAAAAAGCAAGGGCGCATCGTGAGGAAATGACGAGTGTCGCGCCAACGTTTGATGAGTTTAAAAGCGTCATGTCCGAAAAAGGCGGTTTCGTAAAAGCGATGTGGTGCGGCGAGCTCGCCTGTGAAGATAAGATCAAGGAAGAAACCGGCGCGACTTCCCGTTGCATGCCATTCGAGCAGGAGCAACTGGCAGACACATGTGTGTGCTGCGGGAAAGCTGCAGAGAAAATGGTTTATTGGGCAAAGGCTTATTAAGAAGTAGTGGTTTTGTGTACCAGGTACAGGTTGTTGATGTTGTACCTGGTACGTTTTAAGGGAAGTGTACCAGGTACCGATCAGTAGGATTGTACCTGGTACATTTTTTTGTTTTGGAGGGGTGCCAGGCACAAACTAGGGGAGTTGAGCCTGGCACCATTTGAGTAATTTGAGCCAGGCTCAGAAGGTGGAATTTGAGCCAGGTTCAAAAGTCGGAAAACGAGCCAGGCTCAGAGGGCAGGAAATGAGTCAGGTTCAAAAAGCGCAAAACGAGCCAGGCTCAGAGGGCAGGAATTGAAAGCCAGGCTCAAAAGTCGGAAAACGAGCCAGGCTCAGCCTCCCGTCAATCCCGACATCTACACCCAAAAAGCCCACCGATACCCGCCAACCTTCCCATACCCTAAAATAATTCTTCTGTCCCTACTTTCCTTACCCTCGTCTATTTAAGGTTTTTTCCTAATATAAATAGGTAAGGAGGGGATTGAATATGTTTATGGAATTCATTGTTATTCTTATTATTTCGTTCGTGGTGATCAGTCTTTGGATGATTAATGTTAAACTCAACCGCCTCGCCAACCATTTTGATATTAGTGATGGCCACACCCTTTCTGATGAAGAAATCGAGAAAGAGCTCGAAGAAGAGTGGGAGAAGTGGTCTCAAAAATAATGTTGATCAGAAGCGTTCCCTTGATGAAGGGAGCGCTTCTTTTCTCAGGTGGTCTCCTGCGTGGGGATGTATCATTTTCTATCTTGCAGCATACCATTTTTCATTTATAGGACCCCATGCCACCAGTGGCTTAGTCGGAACTTTATCATTGAGCAGTGGATTCAGGGCAATCCCTTTTACAGACGGATTGGCATAGTATAGCTGTGAGGTGAAAATCCATGAAAGCATACATCAAGTGGATGAGTGGGGCTTTAGCCGTGCTGCTTGCGTTCTTGGTGGTTTATTTAAAGCTCAATCCACCGCTGGTAAGCGAAGGGCAGGGCTATATAGTGAAGGACCCCGGAGTGGTGACGGTGGAGCTTCAAAATGAGGGGATCCATAAGGTGAATTTGACGGGAATCGTGGTCAATGACGGGAACCGGCCAGAAATGGTGCGCATGGGGGTGAGCAGGACCAGTGCGCTGATCGGAATTTTTGCGGTGGAAGAGGAAATGGAAGGAGTCAGCTTTCATTCAATAGATGCATATGCGATTGAACCGGTGCTGAGCAGGGAAGAAGTGATTCAGCTCGAGGACGTAAATGATAGAAGCACAATCCGTCATTACGGAGTAGTGGTGAGACATGATGAGCGCATCGATTCAGTTCGTGTGAAGTATACGTATTTCGGGATTCCTTTTGTAAAAGAGATAAAGATTGAAAGATTGGAGTAACGCACGGTGAGAAACTGATATAATAAGAGAAATGGGGAAGGACGGAATCCCGGAAGAGAGGTGCCTCGGTGAAAACGAAGAGCTTGGGAATTGAAACACCGCGCTTGATTGTGCGGCCGTTCATGAAGGATGATTATCATAACTGGTTGCAGCAGAATATGAACAAGCTGCCGGCTCAGCATAAATATGACCAAGGGTTGCAGGACATGAGTGAGTGTACGGAATTTTGGTTCCATGACATGATTGAGCAGCAGGATAAAATGATGGACAATGATGAAGTGTATATATTTGGTATTTTCCTTAAACAGAATGGTGCTTATATTGGTAACATCGATTTTTCAACCCTTATGAGGCATAATTTTCACTGGGGGCGGATCGGTTACACATTGAACAATACGCATTGGAGGCAAGGTTTCGGGAAAGAAGCAGTAAGGGGTGCGCTGAAGATGGCATTTGAAAAAATTAATTATCATAGAATCGAGGCCCATATCAATCTCGATAATGCCCCTTCCATCAAACTTGCTGAAGCGGTGGGTATGAGATACGAGTGTACGAGGAAAGGGTTCATTCATGAAAATGGAAAATGGACGGATAACCTTGTATATTATTTGAATGCAGAGGATTATTATTGAGTCACTCTTCAGAAGATGAGTTATCTGTAGATTGAGGCGGAAATTAACATGTTGAATAGCCCTCTTGAAAAAACGTCCAGATCAAGGTACCGACCCCCGAAAGTTAGAGTGAAAAAACTAACTTTCGGGGGTCGGTACCCAAATCTGGGCGTTTTTCTTAGTAAGTACCTGTTGGATCTGCTGTTGGTGGTGGAGATCATGTTCCACTAGCGCATCCAGGTAGTCTGACAAGGTCAAATCCTGCCCCGCCAATTTAAATGAGTGGGTCCATTTCTCCTCGGGGATGGCCAATAGGCTCTGGAGCAATCTTTCTCGGGCGTTGATGAATGTGGTGATGACGTGCGATTGCTCTTTCGACCGGGCATCCACTGCTTGGCGATTGAGGATATCGGGGTCTGGTGCTTCGGGAAGTGGCTGAGAAGTGCCGAGATGGGGCAGTCTCTTTGTGACGACAAAATCATCCCATGGGGCAAAATGACTGATGATTTCAGCGGTACTCCACTTGTCATCAGCTATTGGGCGAAGCCAATCCTCTGCGGATAGTGCATTTAATGATCTCACCCATTGGAGCATATTTTGATGATGTTGAATGATCTTTGCTCTTCTTTCTTCCACAATCATCCCTTCTTTCAGATCAATCTATTCAATATTTTACCATAATTCCAGGGTGTAAGAGTATTTTCTCCTGTTAAAAATCGGCTCCTATTTGAAGGTACGTCCCGCATTGCATTAACGTGTTAAAGGTACGTCCCTCAGTGCTTTAAAGGAGGAACGTACCTTGTGGTTAGGAATGCATGGGCAATTCTGTTTCGGGTTTAATGGGGTGGAGCTGGCCGTCTTTGTCGCGGTAGACGATGTGCTCCCTTGATAGTTTGGTAGGGCAGTCGACACCGGCGGCGGCAGAGAGATTATAGAGTCCCTCCCGGAGTGAAAGCATGTAATTGCAGACCCGGAACGATTTTTCTTCGACAATCAATGCTTTTTGAAGCTTCTCATCCGTCGTGGCGACGCCTACCGGGCAGTTGTTCGTATGACATACCTGAGCCTGGATGCATCCGATGGAAAACATCAGTCCTCTGGCGATATTCACAAAGTCGGCGCCAAGGCCGAGCGCTAAGGCGATTTTATCAGGGGTAAGGAGCTTTCCTGATGCAAATAGTTTCACTTTATCTCTGACACCGTAGCGGACGAGTGTATCATGGACAAAGGGGAGGGCAGATTTAATCGGGATGCCTGTGGATGACGCCAGTTCATGGTAGGAGGCACCCGTACCGCCTTCACCTCCGTCAACCGTGATGAAATCAGGATGCTTTCCGGAGGAGGCCATATAAGAAGCGAGCCTTTCAACATCGTCCGTGTTCCCCACAACAAGCTTGATGCCCACAGGTTTTCCGCCGACCTCTCGAAGCTGATCGATGAAGTCCAGCATTTCCTCGTTGGTCCCAAACTCCTTGAACCGGTTCGGACTGTCGATGGACTGATAAGGCTCCACATTTCGGATATTCGCAATCTCGGGTGTCACCTTGCTTCCGTCTACGTGACCGCCGCGTGTTTTTGCCCCTTGTGCGAGTTTCAATTCAAATGCTTTCACCTGCTCGAGATCACTCTTCTTCTTGAACTCTTCCCAAGAAAATTCGCCGTCCTTTGTTCGGACACCGAAAAGGCCGGGGCCGATCTGGCAGATGATATCGACACCCCCTTTTAGATGGTGCTTCGATAATCCACCTTCACCTGTATTCATCCACGTACCCTTCGCGAGCGCGAGACCGGTTGAGAGGGCGGTAATCGCTTTTTCACCGAGAGATCCATAGCTCATCGCTGATTGGCCGATCAAGCTCCTCACTTTGAAAGGATATCTGCAAGTATCTTTCCCGATGATGGGTGAATCTTCTTCTTTTAAAAGAAAGGGATCGACTTCTTCCTGTTCACGGTGCTCTTTTCGCCTGAACAGATTATCCTTGTCGATTTTATAGATCATGGAAGTGATTTTTTCGCTTTGGTCAACGCGTAGTTCATCACGCTGTATCGGGAATAGTGTATTACGGATATAATAGCCTTCACGTTCAAAGTCACGCTCGGACCCGAATCCGAGCATACGGGATTTGTACTTTCCGGATATGACGGTCTGTTGATATTCATTTCTCGAAAAAGGCTTGCCCTCAAGGTCATTCGAGAATAAGTACTGACGCATTTCCGGTCCGATTTTCTCCAGGATGTATCTCATCTTCCCAAGGATGGGAAAGTTCCTTAATACCGCATGTTCTTCCTGTCGCTCATCAGAGATCATGAGATAGAGAATCATGCCTGCCGGGACAAGCAGGACAACCCCGATGAGGGAAATCAGGATCCATGTAATGATCGTCATGGCATCCACATGTCATTCCTCCTGTGTTCGAGAATAGTAGATAGGCAGGGGGGAGGCTGCCCCCCTGAAATGTAGTAATAGACACAGCCTCAATTAAAATAAACGTTTCAATGCTTTCCGCAATGGAGGCATTTCAACTTCATGCTCCTTAAAGAATTTTTTCATTAAATGTTTAGAGTAGCCGGTCGCCTGGTCAAATGTGATTTTTCCAGGGAGTGGTGGCTCGTCCTCGATCTGAACGTCCAGGATGACAGGTTTATTGGATTTGGAGGCCATTTCAAAAGCAGGTTGAAGGTCTTCATGTTTGATGATTCGGTAGCCTTCCCCACCACATGCTTTGGCAAACTGGGCAAAGTCGATGTCCTGGAGATCTGTTTCGTATTCCAGATGGCCGATTTCTTCCTGTTCGTATTTAATCATCCCTATTTTTCGATTGTTGAGAACAACGACGATGATCGGAAGCTTGTATTTGACCGCTGTTACAAAGTCATGCATCACCATGGTGAATCCACCGTCCCCGCAGACCGCAATTGCCTGTCGGTCCGGATAAGCGATGCTGCTTGCAATCGCCCCCGGTAGTCCGCATCCCATCGTCGCCATCCAACTGGAAATGATGAACTTTTGGTGGGTGATGCGGAAGTGGCGTGCCGTCCAGACCGTGACATTTCCAACATCGACTGAGAGCGTAGCGTCATCACGGGCGATCTTCTGGATCATGGGGATGACCTGGGGCGGTTTGATCGGTGCGGTTGCTTCAATTTCATCCTTCTGCACATGATTCCACCAGTTCCTCATATTCTTCTGGCACTCTTCTAAAAAAAGTCTGTCATCCCTTCGTGACAGGCTCTTGTTCATTTCATGCAGAACAAGCGATGAATCCCCTGCGATACCGACCGAAACGGGGTATCTCTTCCCTATTTGAGCCGAATCTGCATCGATTTGAATCGCTTTCGCATCATCCGGGAGGAATTCCCTGTACGGAAACGACGTTCCGATCATGATGAGAAGGTCCGTTTCATCCATCGCTTCATAGGCGGGCTTTGTGCCAATCTGACCGAGCTGTCCGAGATTGAATGGATGCTCATCAGGCAAAATGCCCTTCGCTGGAAGGGTAAAGATGATCGGGGCTGCCAGTTTATCAGCGAATTCCTCTAATTCTTCCCTTGCCCCTTTTGCCCCCGTACCTGCCAGGATCACCGGCCGTTTCGCGTTATTTAAATAGTGAAGGCCCGTATTGATATCATCAAGTAAGGGTGCAGGTTTGGCGGTGGAAGAGACGCTTGAGGTGTTCCGAACATGTTGCTTGATTTTTTGTCCAGGCATATCATCAGGGATGACGAGTACCGAAACACCTTTCCTTGCATAAGCGGTCCGGATGGCCTGATTTAAAAGATCCGGGAAGGAATCCGGTGACGAAACACGTGCATTGAACACCGAAACATCTTGAAACAAACGTTCCAAATGGACCTCCTGGAACGAATCCTCCCCGAGCTTGGAACTTTCCACCTGACCGGCGAGAACAAGAACCGGTGCCCCGTCCGCCTTCGCATCGTATAACCCATTCAGCAAGTGGATGGCACCCGGACCACCGATCGATAAGCAGACCCCGATCTTGCCTGTCAGCTTCGCATAAGAAGACGCTGCGAGTGCCGCGACCTCTTCATGTCGGACCTGAATGAACTCAATCTGCTCCTGTTCGCTCCTCAAATTGTCCACCAGATGATTGATGGAATCCCCCGGTAGCCCGAACAGATGCCGGATTCCCCATTCCTCCATCACCTCTGCAGCTGCATGTCCCGCTAAAACCTCTCTCATAACCTTATCCCTCCAACACTCATTTACTATTCCGTTACCACTAAAACTGGAAAACTAAACAAACCAAACTTGAAGGTACGTCCCTCGATGCGATAACGTACTAAAGGACCGGCATACGTTGCTTTAACGTGGTGAGGGACGTACCTTTGATGGAGGAGGATGGGGTGATTGGAGTGAGTGTACCAGTTACAGGGGGAGAGGTTTGTACCAGGTACACGGAACCCGGTTTGTACCAGGTACATGGAACCCGGTTTGTACCAGGTACAAGGACCACGAATTGTACCAGGTACACGGAACCCGATTTGTACCAGGTACACGGATCACGATTTGTACCAGGTACACGGACCACGGTTTGTACCAGGTACACGGATCACGATTTCTACCAGGTACACGGAACCCGATTTGTACCAGGTACACGGACCACGAATTGTACCAGGTACACGGACCACGAATTGTACCAGGTACACGGACCACGGTTTGTACCAGGTACAAGGACCACGGTTTGTACCAGGTACACGGAACCCGATTTGTACCAGGTACACGGACCACGATTTGTACCAGGTACAAGGAATCCGATTTGTACCAGGTACAAGGACCACAATTTGTACCAGGTACAAGAATCAAGGTACAAGAATCACCAACCCGGTGCCAGGCACAGAAACACGGTTTTGTGCCTGGCATCACGCCTCCACACACGAATCCAACCAAATCTCAACCACTTCCCAGCCTCTACACGTCCTCAAACTCCGCCTTCAATCACCACCGAGCTTCTACCACGCCCCCGAATCCCCCGAACCCCAAAACCCAAAAAAAGATCGAAACCCCAACCCGGGTTTCGATCTTTCGCATCATTCCAAGCCTTCGATCTTCAGTTCCTTCACCGGCAGGAAGCTTTCACCGGTGTCCATGAACGTGACTTGGACCTTATCATTTTCTTTCAAGTAAATCGCCAATGGGCTGATTTCGGATGATACTAGATAGTTCTTTCCATTATCCAGTAGGAAGGAGACGACGGTGTAGTCGCCGTTTTTCTCTTTGTAGACGCGGACGACTGAGCCGGATGTTTGTTTTTCTTCGGCTTTTGAACTGCCGTCCACTGTGCCGCCGCCTTTTTGCAGGGCGGTCTTGTATTTTTTTAGTGCCTGGTTCGGCGTATCGGCGTAGGCAGAGATTTCAGGGTTCGCTGCGGATACGATGAAATAGTTCTGCAGGAAGCCGTTGGCGTCGAGAACAGGTGTGAGCCAGCTTGCTTCACCGAAGAAGTTGTAGAGGACTGGCATTTCTCCGTCCCATTTCTTTTCGATGAATTTCTTTTGGATGATTTGCAGGGCACCCTGGGAGTCCATGTATGATTCTTCCAGATTTCCTGTGTAGAATGTCGCTTCACCTGTGCGTGAATTTGTCAGGGAGTAGCCGAGCATGGAGTCGACTCCCTCTTTTGGCGATGTGAAATCCGTGAAATAGTACATGTCGCCGTCTTTATTGAAAATTGGGCTGACGTTCGCTTCGGTTCCTTCATCGGAAGGCAGTTTTACGTCCGATTTACCGAAGATGCTGTTCCAGAAGCCTTGCACATAATTACCGAAGTAGCTGTTTTGCAGGCTGACGGTTTCAGGTGAGACGGCACCGTCGATGAAAGAAGGGACGTCCTTCAGTTTATATGACTTCGTTTCTCCGTTCTGAGGGTCGACCATGACGATCCCTTTTACATCGAAGCCGTTACGGGCGGAAATGAATTCTCCGTACGTGCGGATATAGAACGGCTTGCCTTCGTCATTGATTTCAAGCTGCGGATCTCCGTTGAAAATGTATTTCGGGTAGTTCATGCGGATGTGGCGCTCGATATTTTTGTTAAAGAAAGAAGAAGGGGTGTAGACCATTTCTTCTTTGATGAATTTCGGGTTCGCTGTGGAATCCGTTGCACTCAAGGTGAAGTAACCGGGCGTTTCATCTCCTTTGATCCATTTGAACAGTCCCGAGAATTCGACGGGTGCGATGTACACATACTTACCATCCACCTTTTGGATCTGGAGGTTGCCAAGCTCATAATAACTCGTATTCGGGACCTGGCCGAATGCTTTTTTCATTTTGTTGCGTGCGAACTGCGGTGGGACGCTTGCAGGTGTTTTTTCCTCATCGAACGCTTGAATTTCAGTTTCGACGCTCATTTTCGCTGACTCATATTTTTCGTCGGCATTGAAGACGAAAGCGGTGAGGAAGTAGACTCCCATACCTAGGCCGGCAAGGAACAGCATGCCTTTGATGATCCGTTCCTTCCCGGTTGAGAAAACTGCACCGGCACCAGCCGCCACGATGAACAGGATCCACATAGAAGTGAAGTTGCGGTCAAGGTTCGTCATGTAATAGAAGAGAAATGAACCGATGACAGTGATGAACATCGTCGCAGCAATCATTCCGACAACGGATGGGTTTGCCTTTCCTTCTTTCTTTTTTGAAAAAGTGACCGGGACCAGGAGCAGTGCCATGATCAGACCGACAATCACTGAAAATAATAAAATGTTACTCAATTGAAGTTCCCCTTTCCAGGATCTATTTCTGTATATGGTACATATACGGATGAAGAGGGTAGAAGGTTTCACCATCTTTTCTTGAAGAAAAAGGGACTTTATCCCCTGTTTTTCAAGAAAATGGATGTATTTCCTCCTATATATGTCCAAGCCATGGGATCTTGTTTTCATATAATGAAGTATTCCGAGAAAAAAGGAGGTGAGATGAATGGGTCTTACTTGTCCTTGTAAGTACCGGTTGGGGATTGAAGCGACCGAAGCCACTGCAACTGTAGTCGTTGATGGAGAAGAATCAATGTTGACTGAATCGATTAATTTTTCAGCGGTGCAATGTTTCACCGGAGGGCCAAACTGTAACCCTGCCGTGAATAACTTCACAATCAACTTTGGAGGCAGACCAGGAAGCACAATCAACTTCACGATGGGGAGACGCGGTATGATTTCGTGTACAGGCAATACGGTTGCCACGATGACGAATGGTACTGCTCGAGCTGCTGGGAATGTATTGCCAATGGGGGATTATACGGTCAACTTCAGCTACACCATCTCAGGTGATACAGCAACCGTTGTTATTTCAGCTTTCAATGAAGACGGAGATTCTTTTGATACAACATTTGAAGCAGATGTAACGCCACAGACGTTTATTGGAGCTTGTGACGAAACGGTTGGTGGATAAGCCACTGGTCAGTGACCATAAGAAAAAGCCGGAGAAAGTTTCCGGCTTTTTTCTTTCTATTATCTGGCTCCAATAGGTAAAGGATCTACATATTAAAATCAGAAGTTAATAAAAAAACCCGTCTATCAAATAGACGAGTCTTCAACCGTAACCTCAACCCCATAATGATCCGACACGACAGGTTTATTCTTTCCATTAAAAATAACCTTGGAAGAAAGCACGTCAAATCGTTCATTGGCCAAAATGAGGTCGATGCGGAGGTCCACCTTATTCTCATCCCAGCCGGCGATCTTGCCTTCGACCGTGACGCCTTCATCACAATCACGGGCAAGGTCGTACGTATCAACAATTCCCTTGGATAGAAGGTAATCATAGCCTTCACCGCGGATGTGGGCGTTGTTGTTGAAGTCCCCCATGAGAAAATAGGGTGATTCCGATGTGACCTGTTCGAGCAGAGAATCTGCCTGAAAGCTGAACGGTTCTTCTTCGTCCTGCCACCAGCCGAGGTGACAGGAGTAGAAGGTGAGGGGGCGGCCATTGTAGGAAATGGTGGCCCCTACGATTTTACGGGTCTTCCAGTAAGATTGATCATGACTCTTTGAAATGAAGAATGAGTGTTCTTCCACAACATCATGCCTGGTCAGGAGGGCAACGCCTTCTTCGTAGACATCGTAACCGATGTGGGCGAAATCCCATACGAGCCGGTAGTCTGTCACGCCAAGCCCCTCAAGCTCTGCAAGCAGGGCAAGGGCGAAGTTGTCCTGTTTCACAATGCCTGAAACAGTTTCACTCTCGATGAGCTGACTGACTTCCTGAAGCGCGATGACATCGTATGATTTTTCCGCGATGCTATGAGCAAGTATTGAGAGCTTCTCTCGTTGATTGTCTTCCTGCCAGGAGTGGCAGTTCAATGTCAATAATTTCATGGATTACGCTCCAAGCAGGTCCTGGATATCGGATTTGATGACGTCTGCTTTTGGACCATAAATCGCTTGGACGCCTTTGTCTTTCAGAATCAATCCGAGTGCGCCGTTTTGTTTCCATTCTGCTTCTGTGCCGACGAGGCTTGTATCTTTGACGGTTACACGAAGTCGCGTCATGCACGCATCGACATCCACGATGTTTTCTTTTCCACCAAGTAGGGCAACCACTTTAGGTGCGAGGGAATCTTTTTTCACAGAAGATGAGCCGCCTGTAGCCGCATCGTCTTCGATATAGTTCCCGTTACGTCCCGGAGTCGGGAAGTTGAACTTCTTGATCAAGAAGTTTGCAACCGTAAAGTTCAGGAAGAAGAAGACAAGACATGCCATCACAAAGTTCACCAGGTCCATCCACAGACCGGCTTTGACAATCATCGGCACACGGGTCAATAGCTCGATCGATCCGAATGAGTGGACGCGGATGTTGATGATATCAACGATGGCAAATGCCAACCCTGTCATGATGGCGTACACGACATATAGAAGTGGCGCAGCGAACATGAACATGAATTCAATCGGCTCTGTTACACCTGTTAGGAAGACAGCCAGACCAGCTGATAAGAACATGGACTTATACTTTTTCTTTTTGTCTTGATCGACGTTTCTATACATTGCAAAAGCGATCCCGATCAGTGCAGCAGATGAAAGAATCATCTGACCTACTTTGAAGCGGGCAGGTGTGACATCATTCAATAATTGTTTGTAGCTTTCGGTATCCCCAGCCTGAAGGAAGTTGTTCAAGTCGGCGATCCATGCAAGCCAAAGTGGGTCTTGACCGGCTACCGTCGAACCAGCTCCTGAACCAGTAAGGATTTTGTAAGTTCCGCCTAGCTCTGTGTAGTTGATCGGAACCGTCAGCATATGGTGCAGTCCGAATGGCAGTAACAGACGCTCCATGGCACCGAAGACAAACGGTGCGATGATTGGTGCAGAGTTGCGTGATGTAGCGATCCATTGACCGAAATCATTCAGTGCACCCTGGATGAAAGGCCAGACGATACTCATGACGACAGCGGTTACAACCGAGCCGACAATGACGACGAATGGGACGAAGCGCTTTCCGTTAAAGAAGGAAAGGGCGTCCGGTAATTTATCATAGTTATAATATTTGTTGAAAAGGTTCGCTCCGAGGAACCCTGAGATGATTCCGACGAATACACCCATGTTCAGTGCAGGTGCACCAAGAACGGATGTGAAGTAATCAGATACAATCAATGTTTGTCCGAATAGGGACGAGACGGTTGCTTCGGGGTCTGCAAGCATATCGCCGTTCACTCCGAAAATCGCTCCGGTGATGCGGTTGATCAAGATGAAAGCGATAAGTGCAGCGAATGCACCGCCTGCACGTTCCTTCGCCCACGATCCCCCGATGGCGACAGCGAAGAGGATATGTAGATTAGTGATGATCCCCCATCCGATATCTTCCATCACTCTTGCAATCGTTTGCACTAAAGCGATGTCCCCACCGGTCATTCCGATCAATTTACCGATCGAAATCATGATCCCGGCAGCAGGCATGACTGCGACAACGACCAAGAGTGCCTTTCCGAACTTCTGCCAGAAATCAAATGACAATAAATTCTTCATAAACCTGTTTCCTCCTTTAATATCAATATCTTACGTGTATTCGTTTTCATAAAATTTTGTGTGCGTTTTCATTTTTCATGATAAAAATGAAGAGATGGTCAGCGTCTTATCGGGTGGCTATTCCTGTTAAAAAGAACCGTGAAAAGAGATGCAACCGTTTGCACGTTTCATTCGATAAATCTCATTATAAAAAAACCCTTCCCATAAATCAATAGAAAATTATTATTTCAAGAAAATATCGATTCACCGCGGTGCCGCACCGAGGGACGTACCTTCGAGAAGGGGGAAGTTCATCGATAAGGGTATATTTGTAAAATGCTTGCTTGATACTAAAAGAAAATTTATAGACTAAGGAATTTCTTATGATTGGACTATTAATTGCCGTTATATTTTTCAATGTAGCCGCTTATTTCTTCAGTGACCGGTTGACAACGAATCAGAAACTTCATATTTGGACATTCACGATCGCCTTCCAACAGACGCATGATCTGATTGTTGAATTCAAATATTCAGCTTATTGGTACTTCGGGAAAGGGGTCAATTGGTCGGGGCTCATTGGACACACAGTCCTTCTGCCGCCAGTCAACCTGCTCTTCCTTCAATTTTTCCCTTTTGGAAGAGGGTTTACGAAGCAGTTTCTTTATCTAGCAGGGTGGACTGGGGCTTTACTTATGTATGAAGCACTGACAAGGCTTCCTGCTCCATGGGGTTACTTTCATTACGGATGGTGGAAGTGGGAGTATTCAGCGATCGAAGACCCCATCCTCCTCCTGTTATTGGTCGCATTTTATAAGATAATCCTGCGTCTGGAGAAAGAGCGGGGAGCGTTGAAAGGGGAGGGTTGAGCGTGCAGGATGTTGATTTCTTAGAGATGATTTCGCGGTCAACCGCCAGCTTCTTGGTGCTATTAATTCTTGCTCGTTTGTTGGGGAGGAAACAGCTGAGTCAATTGACGTTCTTTAAAAAAATCGCCCCGTTCTCCAAGGACGGGGCGATTTTCTTAGATGAAACTATCTTTCAACCTTTTCACCGGCAAAGACTTGGACATCGATCGGTGCAGCCATATATTCTGGAGCTTTTTTACCAAAATCGATGAAGTGTTCGCTCGTATTGTGTGCTTCGACGGCTGCGCCGTCTTTCCACGTTTCCACCATTGTATAGGTTTGTTCCTTCTCCGTGTCCTTCATCAAGTCGTAAGAAATGTTTCCTTCTTCAGCCCTTGATGCTGATACAAGTGAACGGACTTCTTCAAGAAATGCTTGTTCTTTATCAGCTTTGATTTGAAAATGTGCGTGGATGATAATCATGTCGTTTCCTCTTTTCATTGTAATGTTATGGTCGTGGAATGGGGGAGAAAAGCCCCCTTCCCATTATTTCCATTCAGTGATCTTTTCAACTGGCAGACGAACCGATTGATATCCTGCGTCGGCTGCTTTACCGATGGAGATGAGCATGACTGGATAGTAACGGTCTTTATCCATGCCGTACGCTTCAGCGATCTGATCTTTTTCATAACCGCCGATCGGGTTCGTGTCGTATCCGTGCGCACGGGCTGCCAGCATGAGCTGCATGGATACCAATCCTCCATCAATGAGGTTCATTTCTTTGTATTGCTCTTCTGTCATGATATCAAGAAGTCCTTTGATGGAAGGCAGTTGTCTGTCCCTTACCTCCGCTGGCATAAACCCTCTTTCAACGGCTTCATCGTAGATTTCATCTGCGTAGTCCAGACTGTTCATATCTACGAATACTGCGATGACGGCGGCCGATGTCTTCACTTGTGTCTGGTTGAATTTCGCAAGTGGGGCCAATGTCTCTTTCCCTTCCTGGCTATCGATGACAAGGAAACGCCATGGCTGCAAGTTCACGGAAGATGGTGCCAATGTTGCTTCTTGCAGGATTTCCGTCATTTCCTCTTTGCTGATCTTGACCGATGGATCATAATTCCTGATGGAGCGGCGTCCAGTGATGATTTCTTTGAAGTCGTTATTTCTAGTTGCATTCATGTTGAAAAACTCCTTTATGATTAATAGTTTATATCTTTGACATTCTGCTGGATCCGCATAAGCAAATCCGAAAGTATTGATTGGTCCTCGGAACTGAACCCGTTGAGCACCTGGCCGATGAACTGCTTCTTCTCCTGACACAGGGCATCGATCCTGTCCCTTCCTTGATCGGTCAGTCTGACGAACGTCACCCGGTTATCCTCAGGGTTCTTCCGGCGGGAAATCATCCCGCTTGCTTCGAGCTGCTTCAAATGCCTTGTCACAGCTGCATGATCAATATTCACTTCACGCTGAAGGGCCCTCTGGCTGATTTCATCTACTTCCATCAGTTTGTGCAAGAGCTCGAGGCGAGACTGGCTGATACCGGTACAACGCTCAAACTTGGGGCTCACTTGCTTATAAATATCATTTAATTGAATTAAAATCTTCTCATCCTTGGACAAAGCATCCTCCTCCTTCAATTGATTGAGGGGTCAATCATTGATGCATCAACTAATATAAAACATCCGCAAAAAGAAGTCAACAAAACCGGCTCAACATGCTTTTATACTTTAAAGCACCGCGGGACGTACCTTCCAGAATCATAAGGCAAAACCCTGCTCCACAGGGGGAGCAGGGTTTTGTGTAATGGGTTATTTTTCATTTTCGCCAGAAATGACGAGTACGTCCTCGCCTTCTGAGACTGTTTTTTCGATATGCTGTTCCCCCCAGGAGCAGAGCATCTGCAGGGCAGGTGTAAGGGAGTTACCGTAGTCGGTCAATTTGTATTCCACTTTGGGTGGCACCTGATTGTAGATGATCCGGTCAACGACACCATCCGTTTCAAGCTCCCTCAGCTGCTGGGTGAGCATTTTTTGGGTGATGTTCGGCATGAGCCGTTTCAATTCACTCGTCCTGAGCGTCCCGTTGTCGATGAGGTGACAAAGGATGACGACCTTCCATTTGCCTCCGATGACTTCCAGGGCCGCTTCAACAGGGATATTGTATTTTTTCATGGGAAGTCCTCCTTGCATGAATCTATAAGCAATGTAGCCATTTTATTTTCCATCATGTTTACAAAGAATATATCACACCTGTCCCTCCATTTCCTAATGGATGGTTTTGGAGGGTTTACAGACTTCAGGATAAAAGCACGAGTACGTTTCAATAGATAATAAATGCACGTATGGTAAAATAAGGTTAATGAATGAAGCGGTTTCCATCTGAAAGGGGGAGAGTGAATGAAACGTTGGGTGATCATCCTTGCAGCAATTTCAATCCTTATTTTTGGTACCTATGTTTTTCTATCTAACGGGATTCCTGAGATCAAAGAAATAAAGATCCAATCTTATAATCATAAAAACAAGACCTATGAAAAAGAAAGATTAGTATCAGACCGGGACACAATTAACAAATTCACCCGCATCCTCAACAGAGCCGGCCATGAAGCCAAAACGATGTATGAAATGGCCAATCATGAAGACCATTTAGTCACTGCCACCTATGAAGGTGGAAGGACCGATGAATTCAGGGTGTGGGAGAGCTCCGGCAGGTACACGCATATCATCAGGGCTGGGGAAGGTGATTCTTTTAAAATCGGCGGTAAGGGGGACCGGAAAAAGTTACTAGAGTTAATCGGCGGCTAGGGGAGGTGGATGACTTGATTTCTCAGAAGAAAATGATGGTTTTATATCTGGCTTTTCTATTGTTTTTAACGGCTTTATATGTAAGGGCAGATATTTATCCGACAGGCTGGACGTACCAACGCAATGAAGAAACGAACTCAACGGTCATCTCTCACGGCATGTTTTATAAAGAAACGATCGAATTCGACAACAATCATACCTCCGAGCATGCTGAAATCACACTCGCTCTCATTGGAATGAAAATTAATAAACTTCGTATGGTCTGGCAGTTGAACCTTTTTGTGATCCCCTTCCTTTTAGTGGGGATTATCTGGATGCTGAGCAAAGGTGTGAAGCAAACAGGAGGGTATGGGGTTTGCTTGCTCCTCTTGCTACTAGTCATCATCCTATTTGATCTATCCTTTTTCACTGAAACCTCAGGGGAAGTGCATAACGAACTATCTAACCTTATTAAATAGAAAGAGAGGCTACAAGATGAAACGATTCATCATCATGACTGTCGGCAAAACCCACAGCGGAAAGACCACTTTTGCAAACAGGCTGGAAGAACGGCTGGAGAATGCAGTCGTGGTCGATCAAGACCGTCATGCAGCATTCATCAATACATATTATCGCAAGTTATTGGCAAAGGAAGGGCCGAACACATTCAAGACTGCGCTCACCAAAACGATTGTTCAACATGCGGTGGAGGAGACCGATTGTCACCTGATTGTCTGCAATTCCAATCGAAGCCGTAGTGGACGTTTGCGGTTGTTGGACTATTATCATCAAAAGGGATTCAAGAGCATCGTTGTGGATTTTAACATCCCTCATCATATTCTGGAGGAACGAATCGCAGGGAGTCGGCGCAGCACGGCGATCTTCAGGAATCCGACGACATTTCAGGCCCTTCTTGAAAGGCAGGGGGCAGAGTCGTCGGACGATGATGTCAAACGTCCTGTCGAGGGGGAAGCAGACTATCTATTCGTCATACATGATCAAGGGGATGTTGAGGGTGTGATTGAAAACATTATCGGAATCTCTCAGTCTGAAATACTTAAATAAAGGGAGTGGTTTTGATGGTCAGCAATAATAGAAGGAACACGGTGGATAAGTGGTTTGGTGAATACTTCACAAAAGGGAATCTTGACATACTTGATGAACTGACAACGGACGGATTCATTTACCATTCAAGGAACGGTGACAATACAAAGGAACAGATGAAGGAATTTATGACCTGGTACCGTTCGGTTTTCCATGATGATGAATGGGCACTGCATGACATCATCGAACAGGATCATAAGGTCGTTGTCCGCTATACCGGCTGGATGACCTATAAGGGAGGCTGGTTCAACATCCCTTCCGAAAATCAGCGCGTGAAGGAAACGGGGATCATGATCTTTTATTTTGAAGGGTCCAAGGTGAAGGAGCTCTGGTGTGAGAATAGTGATGCCGGCATCTTGTACGATCTGGGGGCATTGCCAAAGGATACGCATGAAGTGTATTAGTTGAATTCAAATCTAAGGGAGGGGGAGAGGAATGGATATCGGGAATGAATATTTAAAAGTGGTCATCCAGCGTTTTAAGAGCGTAAAGCAGCTTGGGGATAAGACATTCGAACAGCTGGATGAAGATGATTTCTTCTGGACGTATCACGGGGAATCGAATAGTGCGGCCGTCATCGTCAAGCACATGAGCGGGAATATGGTTTCGAGATGGACGGATTTCTTGACGGCGGATGGTGAAAAGGACAGCAGGAACCGCGACGAAGAATTCACGGACGACCTTGAATCGAAGTCGGATGTCATCATGATGTGGGAAAAAGGCTGGGATACCATGTTCGATACGCTGTCGGCATTGTCGGGTGAGGATCTTTTGAAACATGTGACCATCCGTGGAGAGAAGCACTCGGTGATGGACGCCATTGAACGGCAGATGGCACACTACGCCTATCATGTCGGCCAAATTGTTTATATCGGCAAGCTCTTGAAACGGGATGATTGGGAAAGTCTCAGCATACCGAGGGGGAAATCCGAGGAATTTTTAAAAGACATGCTGAAGAAGCATAATGGAAGGTAAAAGTTATCTCAAATAAAAACTCGCCTGAATGGATCAGGCGAGTTTTTATTTGAGATTTATGACTTCAACAATCGTAAACCATTCAGTATGACGAGGATCGTGCTTCCTTCATGACCGATGACTCCATATGGAAGGTCAAGTACCTGCAGGAAGTTGGACGCGATCAATAGCATGATGACACTGATCGAGAAGATGACGTTCTGCTGGACGATCCTCTTCATCTTCTTCGATAGCTTGATGGCTTCTGCGATCCGAGTGAGGTCGTTCTTCATCAGGACGACGTCGGCTGTTTCGAGTGCGACATCGGTTCCTTCCCCCATTGCGATACCGACATTTGCGGTTGCAAGTGCCGGTGCGTCGTTGATGCCGTCTCCTACCATGGCGACCGTGCCGAAGTGATTCTTCAGTTTTTTCAGTTCTTCCACTTTCGTTTCGGGCAGGCACTCGGCGATGAAGGAAGCGACGCCTGCTTCACCGGCAATGGCACGGGCGGTCTTCTCGTTGTCACCGGTGAGCATGATCGTGTGGATCCCTTCTTCTCTCAACAGATCCAACGCTTCGATGGTTTCTTTGCGCACAACATCTTTAAGGGCGATCAACGCCACGATATACCCGTCCCTTGAGGCGAAGACCGTTGTCTTCCCTTGGGAGGCCAAATCAAGATAAGCACCGTCCATAAATTCTCCGGCAGCTTCCTTGCCGACGAACTCGGCTTTTCCGATCTTCCATTCGGCTCCGTTCACCAGCGCTTTCACACCCCAGCCCGATATATCCTCCAATGAATCCGGCTGGAAGAGGTTTGCACGATGTTCTTTTCTCACATGACCGACGATCGCCTGCGCCAGTGGATGATTGGATTGATTTTCGATGGAGGCGATGATGGTCATGACTTCATCGGAATCCACATCCTCAGTGATCAGGGCATCCGTCACGACAGGCTTCCCTTTCGTCAGTGTCCCGGTCTTATCAAACGCGATGGCTTTCAGGTTGCTTAAGTTCTCGAGGTGAGCGCCTCCTTTAAAAAGAATGCCGTGGCGGGCGCCATTTGAGATGGCGGATAAGCTTGCCGGCATGATGGAAGCGACGAGCGCACAAGGAGATGCGACGACAAGTAGTACCATGGCGCGATAGAAGGTTTCCGTCCAGCTCCATCCGAGCAGGAAGTGGGGGATGAACATCATCAGGAAGACGACGGCCAGCACCACTTTGACATACGTCCCTTCAAAGCGTTCGATGAACAGCTGTGAAGGGGATTTTTCACTTTGGGCGGATTGCACAAGGTCGATGATTTTCTGGAATAATGTCTCGCTGCTCGGCTTCGTCATTTCGACGGTGATGGCACCGTTGATATTGACGGTACCGGCGAAGACTTCATCGGAACTGGCTTTCGTGACCGGGACCGCTTCTCCGGAAATCGCCGCTTCATCGATGGTACTTGTTCCTTTCACGACAACCCCATCGGTCGGGACGCGTTCACCTGGCTTGATCAGGATATGGTCCCCGATTTCAAGGGATGAGACGTGTACTTTCTTTTCCCCGGACGATGTAACGAGCCACGCTTCCTCCGGCTGCATTTCCATCAGGGCGGAAATCTCCTTCTGGCTTTTATTCATTGTATAGGTTTCAAGCGCTCCGCTGACCGCGAAGATGAAGATCAGGATAGCACCTTCCGTCCAATAACCGATGATCGCGGAGCCGACTGCGGCGAAGATCATCAGCATTTCTACATTAAGTTCCTTGTTTTCAATGGTTTCTTCGATTCCTTCTTTCGCCTTTGCGAATCCTCCGATCCCGAATGCAAGCAGATAGGAAATGATGCTCAATGAGGACGAGTCCCCTTTTGAAAAAAGCCATCCAAGTAAAATGAATACACCACTGATGAGGGCTGCGATCAGTTCGGCGTGCGGCTTTATTTTTTCCAGGAAGTTGATTTGGTCTTTCGGGTTTCCAAGTGAAAGGGCTTTGGATTGTGAGCTCATATGGTACTCCTCCTTTTTTAAATGAAAATACAGGAATCTAATTGATAATAATAATCAACGTCATTCCCCTTATAAAACAACGAAAGCTGCCACCGGTAAAGGATGACAGCAAATCAATACGTGTTTGTACGCCACTTTATGAAAAACTATTAATTTATAATTATTATAATCTGATAGTACCATATTTATATGAGAAAGAAAAGCTTTATGTGCTTAAGAATGATCCGCGATTTCCCTGCGTCTGTTCTGAATGGAGAATCCGAGCAGGCAGACGAAGATCAAAAGCATCATGAAACTGATCATATAGAAGAAGCTCGGGCCGCTGAACCATTCAATCACGATGCCGCCGATGAACGGTCCCAGCATACTTCCGAAACTGAAGAAGATTCCGCACATGATATTCCCTGCAGGAAGCAATTCTTTCGAAAGGAGATCGGTCATATAGCTGATGCCGAGTGAGAACGTCGAACCGACGGCCATCCCTGCAAGCGTGAAACAAATGAATAGGCCCAATGTGGATTCCGACACGAAACCTGAAGCAGTGAAACATAGGAATCCTATCATCATCACGGTGAGAAGGACGTTCTGTCGCCCATATTTATCGCTCATCACGCCGAGCGGCACTTGTGAAATGATGCTTCCGACTGCGAATGCGGGAAGCAGGATCGAAACGGCTTCCACCGAGATGCCATTCCTCAGTGCGAATACAGGGAAGTTCCCATTGAGGGACGCTTCCAGGAATCCGTATCCGAGTGGTGGAAGAAGGGCGACCCAAGCATATTTCAGCACTTTTCCGAAACGCTGGAACGAACCAAGGAACGAGGCACTGCCCAAATTTTGCTGTTCGGGGAATTCGTTCTTAAGTTTGAACACAAGGCTCCAAACAAGAAGGCTCAGGATTGACGAAATCATGAATGGAAGCGCCTGGCTGATCGAGATTAGTTGGGTCATGAGCGGCCCGACAGCGAAACCGACCCCGAAGGACACTCCGTAAATCGAAATATTCCGGCCACGGTGTTCTTTGGGTGAGAAGGATGTAATCCATGTTTGTGTGGCAAAATGAAGCATATGGTCGCCGATCCCGATGAATAGTCTAAGGGCAAACCAGAACCAGAAAGACTTCCATAATGGGAATAGGAAGAGCGACAGTGCAACGATGATCCCGCCGATGATGATCATCGGTTTGTACCCTATTCTCTGAAGTGGCCTTTCCATGAGTGGCGAAGCAAGTAAGATCCCTATATACAAGGCGGTGGCGTTCAACCCGTTCAAGGAGGAGGAGAGTCCATCCTGCTCGAAGATGATGGCGATCAGGGGAAGGAGCATGCCTTGGGAAAACCCTGAAATCGCGACGATGGCCACTAATACCCAGAAGCGGAACGATAATGATTGATTCATATGAAAATCTCCCAGTCTAGTGAATTTCCTTATTAGATGGTACCCCGGAATCGATTGTTTGGCAATGGCCTCAGAATGGAGTAAAATTCAATTCATCACATTTAGGAAAAGAAAGGTTGATGTTAAATGGAATTCAATATGCAGGAAGGCGGCTTCTATACGGATCTTGGATTCGGGAAGCTTGAAGTATCGGGGAATGAAGAATACGGATTCCGTCCATTCCAGCTGCTTGTTTCTTCTGTTGCAGTCTGCAGCGGTGGTGTCCTTCGCAAGGTACTGGAAAAGATGCGCATCGAATTTGATGATATCCATATTAAAGCCGACGTTGTCCGAAATGAAGAGGAAGCCAATCGTGTAGAGGAGATTTCGCTCCACTTCACAATCAAGGGAGAAAACCTGGATGAGAAGAAAATCGAAAAAGCCATGAAGCTTACTCGCAAAAATTGCTCGATGGTTCAATCCGTACAGGACTCCATCAAAATTGAAGAAACGTTTGAACTCGTCACAGCGTAACGGGAAAAGGAAAGAAGGACGCACCTCAGAGGGATGGAAATCCTCCTGAAGGTGCGTCCTTTTCATGTTTTAAATCCCAAGCGGTGAGGGAATATGAAGGGAGTACCGGCATACAGTGGAAGGGAGAGGTACTGATCCGGAGTCCCAAGGTCCGATTATGGACCGTCCCGCTTGAAGTACTGTTGATTGTTGCCGACCATTCAGTTGAAGGTACGTCCCTCGATGCGTTAATTCGTTAAACTACTGAAAGGTAGAGGGAAGTCCTGTCCCTTTATCGGGAGAAGCGTCCCTCATCGAGCTAAAGTGTCAGTTCTTGTGGTTCTTTACCCGGTTTTTCGTAGTAGAGGATGGTGACCGGTGTCAGTTTCAACAGACGATATTCAGGGTCATCCGGGCTTGCGATCCAGTGCTTGAGCTGTTCGGACCAGAATTTCTTCTTGAGCTCCGGTGACTCCTCGACCGATGCCTTTGCTTCTATTTCTACATAATGCTCATGATCGGAGTCGCGGTCGTAGCCAAGCAAGATGTGGACATTCGGGTTCTGATTGATATCCTCCGCTTTATGCGCGTGTTCGTTTGTCGCTGTATAAAGAGTAAGATCTTCGTTATTGAACATCATAAATCGGGAATACGGTTTTTGATCCCGAATCGTTGCGAGCGTCCCTACCTTGTGATGGGAGAAAAGCTCGATCACTTTATCTTTTAATGTGTTTGTCATTTGGCACCTCCTGAAAAGATCTATTATTAATGTGTCTTTTCTCCTTGGTTTCATGAGTTCATCGTAAAAAAAATCCTCCAAAGATGTGGAGGCCTTACAAATATTGAAGAAAAGAGGACTTTATCGTGAATAAAATCTTTTTCATTTTTGTGTTGGCAGGGGTACCCATCTCGGTGATCGGAAGTTTGTTGCACTGGCCGACAGTGTTGATGTTTGCCATATATTGCGTCACGATCATTGCACTTGCAGGCTTCATGGGGAGGGCTACAGAGAGCCTTGCCGTCATTTCGGGACCACGGATCGGGGGTTTGTTGAATGCCACATTCGGAAACGCAGTAGAACTGATCATTTCCATTTTTGCTTTAAAAGCCGGATTGATCGGTGTCGTCCTGGCATCCTTGACGGGTTCCGTTCTAGGTAACCTCTTACTTGTGGCGGGACTTTCATTCTTCGTAGGGGGCATCAAATATAAGCGCCAGAAATTCAACGTGTTCGACGCGCGCCACAATTCAGGTCTACTGATGTTTGCGGTCATCGTAGCCTTTGTCATCCCGGAAGTATTTGCCCAGAAGATGGGTGATTCAGAGACAATGGCGATGAGTCTCGGCGTTTCGGGCATTCTGATCGCTTTATATCTATTCGCCCTTTTCTTCAAGCTCGTCACGCACCGTGGCGTCTATCAGCACGGTGAGGAAAGCGGAGGGCACTCCCATGAGGAGCCGGAATGGAGCAAAGGGAAAGCACTCTTGGTCTTGGCTGCTTCCACAGTCGCAGTGGCATATGTTTCTGAGAATCTCGTCCATACGTTTGAAGAAGTAGGCGAAGCATTCGGCTGGACCGAGTTGTTCATCGGTGTCATCATCGTTGCGATTGTCGGAAATGCTGCTGAGCACGCGTCCGCTGTGATCATGGCGTATAAGAATAAGCTCGATGTCGCCGTTGAAATCGCAGTCGGTTCGACCTTGCAGGTAGCGATGTTCGTGGCACCCGTGCTTGTTTTTGTTTCCCTGTTCTTCGAAACCAACATGCCGCTCGTATTCACGCTTCCTGAACTGGTCGCGATGGTGTCGGCTGTACTTGTCACCATCATCATTTCAAACGACGGGGAGACGAACTGGTTTGAAGGATTGACGCTCTTGGCTGCATACTTCATCATGGGGATTGGATTTTATCTATTATAGTGGTGAAAAAGGGGGCGCTAAATGTGGCGTCTTTTTTTTATGAAGCTCCCCAGGACAAAAGAAAGCAGCGGACCGCATAAGCGAATCCGCTGCTTTCTTGGGAAATTAGGAATTTCTTATGAAAAACTGTCAGCATTCCAAGATGTCTGACAACCCTCCAGGTATATTCATTATAAAATATTTATCGAATTTTGTAAATATTCTTTCAGTAGTGAGATTTAATTATTTTTTGGATAAGCATCTGCATCTAGGAAAAAACTAAGGGCAAACCCTAAAGTCAAAGTTGAAAGGAGTTTATTCAATGAAATTAATGCGTACCGTTCTTATGTTCATACTCGCATTCTTCGTTGCCACAACAGGCTCACATGCTGAAAAAAGTCCCGCTCCGAAGAAAGAAGCGGATTCTAAAAACGTAACCGTACCCAATTCCGTCCTGGACATTGCAAAGGAAAACACCTATCCAAACTCAACACAGGATCAGCCTTATCTGCAGCCAAGTGAATTTACACAGGAGCTTCTCGACACTTCCAATGTGAATATCGAGAATCCGAACCTGATCCGCATCCTGAATGAATCTTCCATTAATAAGGCACCGACCATCGGCTTGCGTGCAACCATCTATCTGGGGGAATGGCCGCTCAATTATGAGTCGACCGAAACATCCCCTAACTGGGAATACCAGAAAATCAACACGAATTACTATGACAACCGCGGTGGAAAAGGTAACTACCAAATCCACTATGTACAAGAAGCACAAAAAGTCGTTAAAGGCGGTCTCACAGCGAAAGTGCCTCATGCAGACGATGTCGAGAAGATGATGATGATCAAAGCGATGGACAACTCGCAGCTTCCTCTCGCTTTCCAGACGATTGTAGGCGCTGGTACAAAAAAGAATCAAGTATACAACATATCACCAAAACGCCTGGGCTATCTCTATGCCTACGCACCAGCCATCAACGAAAAGGGGAAAGTGACATACGGAGAAGTCTACCTCCAAATGAAAGGAACAAAGCGTTCCGTTATCGTCAAAAACGTCACATCACAAGGAGTAGGCGCCTGGATCCCAATCCAAGATCACGTCCACTTCGGCTTCATGGCAAGCGAAACCCCAAGATAGTCAGAAGGTACGTCCCTCATTGCTTTAAAGCGATGAGGGACGTACCTTTTTAAATTGATGTGTTACGAATGTTTAAAAGGTGTCGAATCGTGGAATATGATTATCTCGGGCAATCCCTTTTCAGAAGCTCCATGATGTGTTATAATATTCAGAATAATCTAAATAAAAGGTGGTTTTTCATATGGAATATTTATTGATCTTCGGTGGTGTATTGATTCTTGCCACAGCGATGAGATTATGGTTCGGTTCACGACGGGCAAAGTACTATGCGGAAAGAATCAAGCGTTACGGCTTGAAGGAACAGCCGTTTGAGAAAGCCGCAAGAGAAGCAGCCATAGTAAACGAAAAGTCCAATCACTAAACACTTCGGGGTTTCCATTCCGGGGTGTTTTTTTCTTGTTTCGACATGTACAGTGATTGCGCATATCGCCCCCCCGATATGAAGCCATGGCCTTTTCGATCCACCCCCATAAAAATGCCCGGCTTAAGCTAAGCCGGGCATAGGTTGTTACCGTTCAATCAGTGCTTTACGTTTTGTGAAATCAACATCCCCATAGTACATCGACTTCACCAGAACATTCGGGCCAAGGCAGCGGGCGGCAGGACAATGACAGTTCAATTCCTTCGCAAGCTCCTGCTCCTGCCATTTATCAAAAATATCAGGAAGCGAGTCACTCGTAATGTTCCCTAGCGCTGGCGTATCCCCGAAGTCCGTGACGATGACATCCCCGGTAAAGATATTGACATTGAGGCGGGAACGGCCATCCGGATCGTTGCGGACACTCACATTTTTCGCTGAATATAGCTGCTTCAATAACTCCCGATCCTCTTCGGATGAACTGCAAGGATAAAACGGAAGCGTCCCAAATAGCATCCATACGTCTTCATCGCGGAACTCTAGGATGCTCTTAATGGCATCTCTAGTCTCATCAAGCGACAATGTTTCGAGGCTTGAGGCGAAATCAGACGGGTACATTGGATGAATCTCGTGGCGGCCGCATTTCATTTCATCTACGACTTGGCGGTGGATTTTTTCAAGATACGGCAGCGTATTCTTATTCAGCATCGTTTCTGCCGAAACAAGTACACCAGCTTCAGACAGAGCGCGGCTGTTTTCAATCATACGGTCGAAAAGCTTCTGACGCTGCTCGCGTGTCGGCTTTCGCTCCATATTGGCAAAACCGACATCGATGAACTCATCGGTCGTCCCCCAGTTGTGGGAAATATGCAGCACATCCAGATAAGGGGCAATCATCATGTATCGCTCAAGGTCCAGCGTCAAGTTCGAATTAATTTGAGTATGTACGCCCCTCGCATGTGCATACTTCAGTAACGGAAGCACAACATGTTCCACAGATTTCTTTGAAAGCATCGGCTCGCCTCCGGTAATACTAAGGGAACGAAGAGTCGAAATCTCATCAAGCCTTGCAAATACAGTATCCATCGGGAGTGTATCAGGATCTTTGGGAGTCAGCGTATAACCGACCGCACAGTGCTCACAGCGCATATTGCATAAACTCGTCGTTGTAAATTCGATGTTGGACAGCGTGATGCCGCCATGCTCCTCCACATCCAGATAAGCCTCCCAAGGATCATGGTCAATCGACATTTTCTTGGAAGCAGTAGTTGATTTCATATAATAAAAAAACTCCTTTGTTAGTAAGTCACTTACCCATTATTGAAAACCCAGTACCCCTTGTCAATCCGAAAGTTATTGGTTACCATAAGATAGGTATGAAAGGAGAGATTCTCTTGGGCAAAGCAGTAAACGATTCTAATTCACAGGTGGATTACCTGAAAAAACGGTTGAACCTGTTTGTCGATGTACTAGATTCCATCGACCCTGAACAAGCTGACGTAGAAGATATCGATCGCCTCATCTCCATGATCGATGATATAGAGTTGAAGTGTGAACAATTCAAGAAGAGTGAGTAAGAGTCCTGGTGTAGGGCTCTTTTTTTATTGGATTGGCGATTGGGTTGGTTGGTGGTTGAGTAGTGTGTGTGGGTGTTGGTGTGTTTGTATGTGTGCGCGTGTACGAGGCGAAATTTGTCGTTTTATGAAGAATGGTCGATAAATCTGGAAAACGGCAGATAAAAATGTTTTTTGGCAGATAAATCGGGAAAACGGCAGATAAAATTCAATTTTGGCAGATAAATCCGGAAAATGGCAGATAAAACTTTTTCCCATCAGATATGCTTGTTTAAGTCGGACTGAGCCTGGCTCAAATCCCCGTTTTTGAGCCAGGCACCGTCGTAATTGGACACCTATTTTAGTGAATTGTGCCAGAAACCACTCCAATCACGGCCAATCGTGCCTGGCACCACCCCAAACATCCCCATTCCCATCACATCTCCCCCAACAACACCTCCGCAATATTTCCCGGAAAATGATGAACCCTGTCAAAATAAAAAGTTCCATGAAGGAAATTCTCAATTTTAGTCAAATACATATCAGTGGCTCACATATAAAAGGAGAGATCCATATGCAAATCCAGGCAATCAAAGAAGAACAGTGCCACGAAGCGAAAGAAGTCATCCTCGCAGGTTTCCTCGAACGGTTTGGTTTCATTGATCACAGTCTGAATCCAGACATCCAGGATATCTGGAAGGAGTACATGCAGGCTGATGATTTATTTTATGTAGGGATGGACAGAGATAGAATGCTCTGCACGGGGGCGGTCAGGAAAGAGTCCGAAGACATCTTTCAAGTGGTTAGGATGTCGGTGCTGAAGCCGTACAGGAAGCATGGCCTCGGTAAACGGATGCTCACCCATCTGGAAAAGAGGGCGGTCTCGCTTGGTGCGAAAAGGACCATTCTTGAGACAAACAAGCTGTGGGGGGATGCCATCCGATTTTATGAAAAGAATGGGTATGTGGTCACTCATGAGGATGAAGTGTCCTGTTATTTCCAAAAGGAATTTCATGTATGAAATCCCTTTCAATCATATTCTTATAGGAGTATAATGATGGGTGAAAAATAAGAATCGTTTAATCAATTTGATTGGTAAGGGGAAGGGGAAGAATGATGAATAAAGAGACATTGCAGCAGAGTATGTATGACTTGATTGTGGAAACGTCCACGAATTTGCCGAAGGATGTGCGCCGTGCGATCCGTTCTGCAAAGGAGCGCGAGAATGCGGGGACGAGGGCGGCGATGAGCCTTGATACGATTTCGAATAACGTAAAGATGGCGGATGACAATGTATCTCCGATTTGTCAGGATACGGGTCTCCCTACATTTAAAATAAAAACTCCGGTCGGCGTGAACCAGCTCGAGATCAAGGAAGCGATCTACGCGGCAATGGTTCAGGCGACGAAGGATGGAAAGCTTCGTCCGAACTCAGTGGACTCGCTTACGGGTGCTAACTCAGGGGACAACCTTGGCCTTGGTACACCTGTCATCAAGTTCGAGCAGTGGGAAAAGGATTATGTGGATGCTCGCCTGATCCTGAAAGGCGGCGGCTGTGAAAATAAAAATATCCAGTACAGCTTGCCATGTGAGCTTGAAGGTCTTGGAAGGGCTGGCCGTGACCTCGACGGAATCCGTAAATGCGTGATGCACTCGGTCTATCAGGCACAGGGTCAAGGGTGCAGTGCCGGCTTTATCGGCGTCGGAATCGGGGGAGACCGTTCGTCCGGTTATGACCTTGCGAAGGAACAGCTTTTCCGTTCCGTGGATGATGTGAATCAGAACGAAGATCTTCGCAAGCTTGAAGAATATGTGATGGACAATGCGAATGAGCTTGGAATCGGGACAATGGGCTTCGGTGGCGAAACGACGCTTCTTGGATGCAAGGTCGGTGTGATGAACCGCATCCCGGCAAGTTTCTTCGTTTCGGTTGCGTATAACTGCTGGGCATTCCGCCGTCTTGGCGTGAAGCTTGATGCGGATGGAGGTATCGCTGAGTGGTTCTATCAGGAAGGCGAAAAGATCGATCTGACTCAAGGTTCCGAGGCAGAACTGGAAACGGCAGCCGCTGATTCGGGTGACGCACCTAATATGGTGACGCTTCAGGCTCCTATCACGGAAGAACAGATCCGCGAATTGAAAGTGGGCGATGTTGTTCAAATCAACGGTCGCATGTACACGGGCCGCGACGCGATCCACAAACACTTGAGTGATAACGATGCGCCGGTTGACCTGGACGGTCAGATCATCTATCACTGTGGACCTGTCATGCTGAAGGACGACGAAGGCAACTGGCACGTGAAAGCGGCAGGCCCAACGACGTCTATCCGCGAGGAGCCTTATCAAGGTGATATCATGAAACGATTCGGCATCCGTGCGGTCATCGGAAAAGGTGGCATGGGTCCTAAGACGCTTGCTGCACTCAAGGATCATGGAGGTGTTTACCTCAATGCAATCGGAGGAGCGGCGCAGTACTATGCTGATTGCATTAAAGGGGTAGACGGAGTGGACCTGATGCAATTCGGTATCCCTGAAGCGATGTGGCATTTGAATGTCGAAGGATTCACCGCGGTCGTGACGATGGATTCCCACGGCAATTCCCTTCATGAAGAAGTAGATAAATCATCATTGGAAAAATTGGCGCAGTTCAAGGAGCCGGTTTTTAAATAATATACAAGTCAAGAAACGTCTCGTGCGAAGAACACGAGGCGTTTTTTTGATTGATTTGGAGATCGGAACCAACCACAAAGTATTTTATGGTAAAATAAGGGTAAAACGTTGTTTGGAGGAGAGTCCAATGAGTTCAAATCAAGGCATGTATACACCGCCCAAACACATCGTGTCCGCAGCCACCATCGTCCTTAATGACAAAGGGGAGCTTCTTTTGATCAAAGGTCCTAGAATGGGCTGGGAAATGCCCGGTGGACAAGTGGAGGAAGGCGAATCCTTGAAGGAAGCCGCCATCCGTGAGACGCGGGAAGAATCGGGGATTGAAGTCGAAATCACCAAATTCTTCGGGATCTTTCAAAACGTGGAGCAATCCATTTGCAATACACTATTTTTGGCTAAGCCTGTGGGAGGCACACCGACAACATCCGAGGAAAGCCTCGAGGTCGGATATTTTCCGATCGAAAAAGCGTTTGAAATGGTCACGTTCCCAAATTTCCGTGAGCGCATCAGGTATTGTCTGGATGATGAGATGCATCCGTTTTGTGTAGAGTTTTAAGCAAGATCTGAAAAAGGGGGACGACTGCCATGTGGTGGTTTTGGATTATGATAGCAGGGATTTTAATCTTGGCTTTTCTAATCGATGTGTGCAGGAAGAGAAGAAATGACGATAACCACCTGCCTGGCATTGATTCCGGTGCCAAGCCTGGAGAGGACTCCAATTACACAATGGGGAGCCACCGGGATTCCGGCGGTGGTTAAGGTCAGTAAATAGATAATGTAAAAGGGGGGGCAAAATGAATTTTTTTATCCTTAGCCTTCTAATCGGGTTCATCCTGATTGTGGGCGGAAGCATCTGGCTGGACCGTTGGCTCAGAAAGAAACTCCACATCCCGAAGAAGGATGGTTGGGTTTATAAGCCTGTCCACCCGATACAAGGTTGGATTGAAGGCTTGATCATTGTTTCAGGTTTGATTTTTACTTTTAACAGAGAGTATTACGGTGTTGATTCTCAAGCGTTCTTTCCGCTTGTTTTCTTCATACTGTTCACTTTCAGGGCATTCATGGAATGGAAGTTTGAACGGGAAAGAAGGGAATACGTGCTTACGCTTATATCATTATTCCCATTTATCTTATGGATTGGTTTTGTTTTTTTCTATTACTAAGAAAACGAAACTTTACTCAAAATCAAACGTACATTTATTAAACTATCTAAGAAATGGAGGGTTGGCGTTGAAAACCATTCAAGCCATCTTACTATCACTTATCACAATTGCCTTGGTGCTTACAGGCTGTTCCCAACCAGCCAATCAGCAAAAAATCAAAACAATCGACAACGTTGATGTCGATTCGCTAAAAGAAAAAGTCGGTACATATGTAGGTGATAATTCCAAAGTGAATGAAATCGTACAGGGCCTTGCAGGGGGTGAAACAGTGAAAGAGATTGATCTCTCGGGCGAGCGGATCAAGGTTTCCTATGGGTACGAAGAGAATTCCCAAATCTCCGAGGAGCAGGTGAACGAATTCTGGTTCAATGGAAAGAACATCGATAAACAGAATTTTTACTACAATGCCATTTATCTCACGCTTTTAGTGCCGAATGCAAAAGGGTATGAGTTCGACATTGACGAATCTTCAGTGAAAGTCGATCGTGAGCAAATCGAAAAGAAACTGAAAGATGAATTCAAGGACTACCCAGACCTCAAGGATGGGGAAGCGGTGCAGCAATTCATTGAAAAGAACGAATCAAAATTCAAGGAATTGGCGTCGGAAGAATATCAGGCATTTCAATAAAAGTGAGGAAGGCTGGCGATGAAGTCAGCCTTTTTTATTTGGATACTTTTAGTAAGCATGAAAATGCCGACTTCTCAAAAACTAAACGAAACGGATGAGAAGGAAGGTTATTATGAACAAATTATTGAAAATCCTGTTGATTGCGGCCGTGGTCTTATTGCTTCTGCCGGCAGAGGCAGAGGCCGTTTCCAATAATCCGATCGGCTGGGGCTTCAAGAAAAGCCGGGATGAAGTCCCTGCTGAAGCCGGTGCGGCCCATGACGCGCTGCTTGAAAAATACGGTGCTTTCTACAAAGGTTCCCCGGATAAAAAAGACATATACCTGACTTTCGATAACGGCTACGAAAACGGTCATACCGAGAAAGTGCTCGATGTGCTGAAAAAAGAAAAAGTCCCGGCAACGTTCTTCGTTACTGGACATTATCTTCTCAGCGCCGAGGACCTTGTCAAACGGATGGTGAAAGAGGGGCATATCGTCGGGAATCACTCCTGGCATCATCCCGACTTCACCACAACGAGCGACCAGCGCATCCGTGAAGAACTCGAGAAAGTGAAAGTGAAAACCGCTGAGCTAACGGGCCAAAAGGAAATGAAATACCTTCGTCCCCCGCGCGGTGTGTTCAGTGAGCGCACCTTGAAGGTCGCACAGGAAGAAGGCTATAAGCATGTGTTCTGGTCACTCGCATTCGTCGACTGGAAAACCAATGAACAGCGCGGATGGCAATACTCCTACGATAACATCATGGCACAGATCCATCCCGGAGCGATCATCCTGCTCCACAGCGTGTCAAAGGATAATGCCGATGCCTTGGAAAAAGCAATCCACGACCTCAAAAAGCGAGGCTACACATTCAAAAGCCTCGACCAGCACCCAGCAATGAAATAAGAGGGACGGTCCTTTAGTTGACTAAAGGACCGTCCCTCAGTGCGTTAATCAGTACCAGAGAATGATGGCTTCATCATCACTGCCGCAGTCCACAAGTCTGTACACGTTGTCAGCCATTTCTCCGTTCGTGTACTTGATGTTGCTGCAAGTAAAGTCTTTTATTTCCCCTTGTCCGAATTTATCTCTTCTTGTATCCATGACCGATTTGAATTCTTTACCGTCGAAACGGATGTCGTGCAGGATAGGGTCCCCTTCATCTGTGTAGAAGACAACGCGGACACGATCCTTCTTTCCGTTACTCACATGTTCATAAAACTCCTTGAATCGTTCCAGGTTTTCCACCTTGCCATGAGTGTTCACAACATCCGTCTCTTTCGGCTCATAGTCGCCTATTTTCTGGCTTACTTCATGATCTAATCCGCCCCCCGACTCATCACAGCCACCGATGAGCAACGCCAGAAGCAACCCAGTTGTCATCCACTTTTTCATTCCCATCATCCCTTCTTACCTGATTCTACCAGATTAGACTCACACAACGTTTAAGGGTTACACCTGCCATATGCTATAATACACATACGAGTTTTGACGCGGAGGGATGAGGATGATGGCTACGAGGAATGTTAGGATTGAAGGGCCGTATAATTTCGATCGGGTGCTGGACAGGCTGTCGCTTGATCCGCTGAATGCAGTCGACAAGGAAGATCGCAGCGTGAAGGTTCCTTATTATTTGCCGGACGGAGACGGAGAAGTCATCAAGGTGCAGGCAGTCGGGACGACCGAAGAGCCCGAGTTCACCATTACATTTGAAAATGAAGAAGATCTTGAGAAGAAACACAACCGGATCGCAGAGATCTTTCAATGGCATAAAGGCCTTCACGACGTGCACGAACACTTCCTGAAAACGGAGCTCAAGCCGATTTTCGAAGAGCATGCCGGAACGCCGATCGTCCTTGAATTCGACCCGTTTGCAAGCATCGTGAAGAGCATCATCCATCAGCAGCTCAACCTGAAGTTTGCCTTCACGCTGACGCATCGATTTGTCACGACATACGGCTGGCAGAAGGACAATGTCTGGTTTTATCCATCACCCAAAAAAACGGCAGCACTGACCGTTGAGGAGTTACGCGAGCTTCAATTTTCACAACGAAAAGCGGAGTACGTCATAGGACTCGGTGAGAAAGTCGCCAGTGGAGAGCTGAACCTGGATTCCCTTGCTCTTGAATCAGACGAAGCCGTCATCAAGGAACTCACGAAAATCCGCGGCATCGGACCATGGACCGCACAGAGCTATCTGTTATTTGGTCTCGGACGCCCGAACCTGTTCCCGACTGCCGACATCGGCATCCAGAACGCCATCAAAATCTTATTTGGAATGGACCGGAAGCCGACCCAGGAAGAGCTTGAACAATTCAGCTCGCCGTGGCATCCTTATTTAAGCTATGCATCACTGTATTTATGGAGAAGTATCGAATAGAACGGACGTGAACCAATGAAAAAGCAATATACAAACAAGCGCAACACCAATAAAAATGAAGTGAGAATCGAGTTGAAACAGCAGTTTCCTCTTACGATAAAAAAGATCGGCATCAACGGTGAAGGCATCGGTTTCTTTAAACGGAAAATTGTCTTCGTACCAGGTGCCCTGACCGGCGAGGAAGTCGTCGTCGAAGTCACCAAGGTGCACCCGAAATTCACTGAAGCACGCATCAAGAAAATCCGCAAGAAATCACCGCAGCGTACAAAGGCACCTTGTCTCGTCTACGAAGAATGCGGAGGCTGCCAGCTTCAGCATCTGACATATGAAGGCCAGCTCGAAGCGAAGCGTGACATCGTCCTGCAATCGATGGAACGACATACGAAATTGAACCTGGAAGAACTCGATGTCCGCCAAACAATCGGCATGGAGAATCCGTGGCATTACCGCAACAAGAGCCAATTCCAAGTGGAATCCCATAAAGGAAAAGCGTTCGCCGGTCTCTACAGCATGAACTCCAACAAGCTGATCAACATCGACGAATGCATCGTCCAGCACTCTGCAACCAATAAAGTCACCACCGAAATCAAACGCATCATCAACGACTTCAACATCCCGGTCTTCGATGAGAAAAAGAAGAAGCCGATCCTGCGAACGATCGTAACGCGTGTCGGCTTTGAAACGGGGCAGGTACAGGTCGTACTTGTCACTTCTGAAAAGAAGATTCCACGTAAGGAATTATTAATTTCTGAAATCCAGAAACGCCTACCTGAAGTCGTTTCGATCGCACAGAACATCAACCCGAAGAAAACGGGGATCATCTTTGGGGACGAAACGATCCATCTTTCCGGAAAAGAGAGCATCGAAGAACGCCTCGAAGAGTTCACGTACGAGCTCTCAGCGCGTGCCTTCTTCCAACTGAATCCGATCCAGACTTCGAAGCTGTATAACGAAGCTAAGAAAGCAGCGGGGCTCACAGGTGAAGAGAAAGTTGTCGATGCGTATTGCGGTGTCGGTACCATCGGACTTTGGCTTGCTGATGGAGCGAAAGAAATCCGAGGGATGGACGTCATCAAAGAAGGAATCGACGACGCCAAGAAAAACGCCGAGCGATTTGGAGTCACCCATGCCCAATACTTCGTGGGCAGTGCAGAAGAACTCATGCCGAAGTGGAAGAAGGAAGGCTGGAGACCTGATGTAGTTGTCGTCGATCCACCGCGCACCGGCTGCGATCAGAAGTTCCTTGATACAATCAAGGAAGTGAAGCCGAAGAAGTTTGTGTATGTGAGCTGTAACCCTTCAACACTTGCGAAGGATATTGAGTATTTGAAGAAGCAGTATACGGTTGAGTATTTGCAGCCGGTGGATATGTTTCCGCAGACGGCGCATGTGGAGTGTGTGGCGAAGTTGGTTTTGAAATAAGTTGTGAATACAGGTGTCTGATTTCAGTACATTAATGTACCGGGATCAGGCACTTTTTTGTTTGAGGGGATAGGCACAATAAGATTTTCTAATTGAATTCTAATCTTCCTATAACCTTTATGATAGTTTAATTGGGCATAATGATAGGTGTTAATGAACGCAAAGTTTACTTAAATGTGAAAGGCAGGAATGTATTTTATTTGCCCCAACATTTGTTATTTAAAGGAGGATCCTCCATGAAGACAAGTGAAATAAAGAGGGAAAGACAACTATGGATCCCAAAAAAGGAACGAATTTGGGTATTCACGGTCATGATCCTCTCTACCTTGATCGTACTTTGGGAACTCAAGGGGTTTTTAGCGTTACCGCTAAGTACCCTTCACAGCAAGCAGTTTGAACATACATTAAAAAGCTTTGGTTCAATAGCGAGGGTTCTCTTGTTTTTTGTACTATCGTATTATGTGATCCTTCGTGTGATCAAGCTTCCTGTATTGAAAGGACAAGCTAAGGTGAAAAAGTGGTTGTCCACTTTGCTCCGCTATACTCGAAAATGGCATACGCCAGTAGCCATTTTTTCAATTTCATTGATCATCTTGCATACGGTAGCAGCATTTCTTCATGGATTTAAATTTGATTTTAACTATGTAAGTGGATTAATTGCTTTGTTGGTCCTGCTTCCAGTACCGATATCGGGATTATTCAGATATCAGAGACGGGACCGAAAGTGGCATTTATGGTCAGGTATCACGTTCGCCATTCTATTTTTACTTCATTCTTTTTTATAAAAATGCTGCAATCTCTTTTTAAAAAAAAAAAAGATGAAGTAGAGCCTCTTTATTATTTATAGAGCCCTTGTGCGCTGAAAGAAAAAACAGGGGTTCGCAGATGTTCCCGGCTTATAAGGAAGGGCCAGCCCAAATGTGGGCTGGCCCTTTTGATGGATAATGAAAGATAATTGCGATCTGGAAGAATGGAAGAACTTGAAGTCAGACAAAGAGTGTGTACTACAAATTCGACCGCTTCGGCGTCACCAAAATCTTGCACTGAGTACGATCATTCAGGATTGCTTCAAATCCTTCTTCTGTGATGTCGTCCAAGTGAATCTTTTTCGTGATGACGATGTCTTCATTGATCATGCCGTTATTGATCAATTCAATGACGCTTGGGAAGATGAACCGGTATCCAAGGGATGTCGAGATTTTCTTCTCTTGCATCACAGCGACAGTTGGATTATAGGATACTGGCTTTTCCCATAAGCTGACGATCATTAATTCGCCTTTGGTTTTTGTGCTGTTAAGTCCTGCTTCAAAGGTTGGCTGTACGCCGGCCGCTTCAAAGGAAACATCGACCCCTTTGTTGGCTGTTAGGGACATGATTTTTTGTACGGGATTTTCCTCGATTGGATTGATGAGATCCGTAGCCCCTAGTTTCAGTGCCGTTTCCCTTCTTGTATCTGACACTTCCACAACGATGATTTTCGATGCACCGGCAGCTTTTAGGGTTTGGACAAGAAGCAACCCGATTGGGCCTGCCCCAAATACGGCAACCGTGTCACCGATACGGAATTGACTATTTCGTACGGCATGGGTTACGACTGCCGTTGGTTCTACCAATGCGCCTTGTTCAAAGCTCATGGTATCGGGAAGTTTATATACTCGATCCTCAGGTGCGACGACGAATTCAGCAAATCCACCCTGGTGACCCGCTAAACCAAAGCATTGCAGGTTTTCACATACGTTATAGTTTCCTGTTCTGCATGCTTCGCATTTCCAGCATGCAACGAATGGTTCGACGACTACACGATCTCCGACTTTAATAGTTGTCACATGTTCCCCGATTTCCGTAACGGTTCCAGAAAACTCGTGACCCATCGTCACGGTGGGTTCATTGATGACCATTGGACCAGCGACGTATTCGTGCATATCGCTGCCGCAAAGGCCACACCATTCTATTTCAATTTTGACAGAGTCATCCTTCATTTCTGGAATTGACACTTCTTCCACTCTGATATCTTTAGCAGCATGAAATCTAGCAGCTTTCATCTAATCTCTCTCCCTCTCAGTAAATGTTCCCCTTGTAAATACAAACCTCGAAGTCGTTCAGAGGCATTTTGTAAGCGTTATTACAATGTGTATAATAAGGGAAATAGAAGAAGGGCTACAACCAACAGTTTAGGCTGAATCATTTGATTTCCGATAGATCCGGGCGAAATGTTTAATAAAGTGGTTAAGTTGAAGTTAGCAAAGAGTAAAGGATTGGGGAATGATGGACAGGCGCATTAAAAAAACAAAAAAGTCGATTAAGGAAGCGTTGTTTAAATTTGCTGTCATCAAAGGGATGGAGAATGTGACCGTACAGGATATCATCGACGAAGCAGATATCAATCGTGCGACTTTTTATTATCATTATAAGGATAAATACAACTTGTTTCAGGAGATTGTCGATGAAACGCTGGAAGGGTTAATGAATGATGTCGTGCTGCCTCATAAAGCAGAGTCCGTCGAAGATATTCTTCATCCCCCGGCATTGGCCTTTTTTAAACATGTAGAGAAGCATATAGAGATATATAAAATCATAATCGGCAAGAAGGGACTGCCAGGAATAAGATGGGAAATGTTAGATACCCTCAAAACGTCGATTGAAAAGAATATTATGCAATTAGAAGAAGGAGAGTTTGGTGTATTGGTGGAGAAGGACTTCTTGGTAAACTTCATCGCCGGGGCACTCCTTGCACTGATTATGGATTGGATCGAAGGTGAAATGCCGGGAGGAGCAAGTGAGTTGGCAGATCAGTTTGTGAGTGTCATTACAAAAGGGGTGTTCAGGGAGTAAAGTCCGTTCGTTGAATAAAAAGAGTAAGATGCGACAATAGCGAAAAGCACATAATGTCCTCGATGGAGGATGTTATGTGCTTTTTTTTGCACGCTCATTCCTGGTCAGACTCCATTCTATCATTTCAAATTAATAGAGTATCTTCTTTTACGGCATATACCCCATTTTCACTAGACATTTGTCCATACAGGCGAATGGCTTTATGTGATAGATGTCCTAAATAGGTAGTAGACTATTTTCATATAAATGGTAATTATACCCAAACAAATCTAGTATTTTTGCATAAAAATATAGAAACGGAAAAGATTCATTACTTTGTTAAATGAGAGGTGAGTTTGATTGAATTTCGAAATGATCATGAGTGCGACCGTTTTCCTTTTGACAATGGCAGTCATTTTTTGGAGGCCAAAGGGATTGAACGAAGCATGGCCGGCTGGCGTTGGAGCAGTCATCATCCTGGCAACAGGCATTGTGACGAAAAGTAACTTGATTGATATTGTGGATAAAATAGGGGAAGCTTCCATTACGATCATCGCGACGATTGTAATGGCAATCATTTTAGAAAGTTTTGGATTCTTTCACTGGTCTGCTGCCAGACTCGCAAGATTAGCTAGAGGATCTGGTCGAAGATTGTATTGGTTAATTCAGCTTCTTTGCTTTCTGATGACACTGCTATTCAATAATGACGGCAGTATCTTGATTACGACTCCTATCTTGATTCTACTTTTAAGAAATTTACGTTTGAAGCCCCATCAACAAATTCCTTATCTACTGAGTGGTGCGTTAATTGCCACTGCCTCAAGTGCGCCTATCGGTGTGAGCAATATCGTGAACTTGATTGCTCTGAAGATCGTTCATATGTCGCTGTACATGCACACAGCCATGATGTTTGTCCCTGCAAGTGCAGGACTACTGTTTATGTCTTGGCTAATGTACATGGTATTAAGGAATAAATTACCGGACAAGCTACCCGTTTCGACTGATGATATTGAAGAATCGTTCTTTTCGAGGAATTTCCATCCGTTAAAAGGAAAGATTTCAGTGGAGACGAAACGAAAGCGTACACAATTCATGTTTAAAGTATTGGGATTTGTGTTTCTCATGAGATGTTTACTATTTGTTGCTTCATTTATGGGAATACCGATTCAGTTTGTAGCCGTATCAGGATCGCTCGTTTTATTGGTATGGAGATGGTATCACTTGCGTACGAACCCGGTCGATATCCTTAAAAAGACGCCTTGGCATATCCTGATTTTTGCCTTTTCCATGTATGTGATCATCTATGGACTGCATAATGCCGGATTAACCGAAATGTTAGTGAAGTTCTGCGAACCCATTGTGAATCAAGGGTTGTTTCAAGCAAGTTTCATTATGGGAGGTTTGGTTTCGGTTCTTTCAAACCTGTTCAATAATCACCCCGCGTTAATGATCGGGACCATTACGTTGACGGAAATGGGGCTAGACCCTATTACGCTAAAAACGATCTATCTGGCGAATATCATCGGCAGTGATATCGGTTCTTTACTTCTTCCGATCGGTACACTGGCATCGCTTATCTGGATGCATATCTTAAGGCAAAATAAAATAAAAGTAAGATGGAAGGACTATCTCAGTGTTTCATTGATCGTCATACCCATCACAACCATCTTTACACTTTTCCTACTCTATTATTGGGTACAATTGATTTTCGCCTGATGCGAACGTACCATAGGGACAGGTCCACCGGTTCAAGTAAGACTGGTGGACCTGTCCCTATGTTTTTTTATCTATAAAAATATTTATACCAAGACCTATATTTCCTAATTTGTATTATCGATAGAGTCGTTTTAAAATAAAACACGTAAGCGATAAACGAAAACATTTTAGGAGGAATGACAATGTCTAAACATATATTAATGGTTGTAACAACGGCAGATGAGATGAAGGAGGGCCATCCGACAGGTCTTTGGCTTTCTGAATTTGGTGAAGCGTATGTGGAGTTTGAGAAGGCTGGTTATGAAGTAACCGTTGCAAGCCCGAAAGGTGGAAAAGCACCTGTTGATGCGCGCAGCTTAGAAGGCGGGGAAACACCACAGGAAATCCTTGATACGGCCAAGTATCTTGAGGATACAATAAAGCTTGATACGATCACTGATTTCTCAGGATTCGATGCGATCTTCATGCCAGGTGGACACGGGACAATGTTCGACCTGCCTGAAAACGGTAAGCTTCAAGAAGCGATCCGTAAAATTTATGAAGGCGGAAATCTTGTAGCGGCGGTATGTCACGGCCCTGCAGGCCTAGTTGGCGCAACGCTTTCTGACGGGACATATCTTGTGTCCGGCAAGACGATCGCTGCGTTCACCGATGAGGAAGAGCGTGCTACGGGATTGGATATTTATATGCCGTTCCTATTGGAAACCCGTTTACGTGAACTAGGGGCGAACGTTGTGACAACAGACAACTTCACGGAAAATACGAAAGTGGATGGCCGTTTGATCACGGGTCAGAATCCACAATCAACGATTGGTGTAGCGAAAGCGGTTGTCGATCAACTAAACTAAGGATACGTTTGAGATAGCCCGTCAATGTGACGGGCTATCTTACTGGGAAAAGGAGTGCTGACCATGGATGAAATCACGATCACTGCAGTATTGAAGGCAAAAGCGGGGAAAGAGGAGGAGCTTCGTCAAGCGCTGCTCGATGTGGTCCCTCCTTCACGTGCCGAAAAGGGCTGTATCCTCTATGTGCTTCACGAGTCCCGTGAAGAAGAGGGTACGTTTGTTTTTTATGAAAAATGGATGAGTCAAGAGGCTCTGGAATCTCATATCGGTTCAGAGCATTACGGGGCTTACCGGGAAAGAGCTGCCGAACTGGTCGACTCCCGTGAAGTGTACAAGCTGAAAACCATCGATTGACCAAAATAAGCAGTGCCGGCTCCGATTGGGCCGGCACTGCTTATTTAATCTTCTTTTTTCAAGTCCTCGAGGATTCGCTGGATCATCGGGTCATTCTTGCTTTCCAGTCTGTACGCAAGATAAATGACATTGGTGGCGATTCGATCAGGCTCGATGATCTGTACTTTACCTGAATCGAGCGACTCTTTGATGAAATAGGCCGGCATGACACTGATGCCGTGACCTGCCTCGATTCCGGCAAGGACGGCCCCCATATTCGGGAGAACAAAGTCAGGACGGATATCTGGACGTGTCGCGAATTGCGTCAGATAGTAGCGACGGATGATCGGTAATTCCAATCCGAAGGTGAGCCATGATTGAGCGTCGAGCCAGGCCTGGAAATCTTCATACTCGGGTAATGGAAGGGAAGCGGGGGCCGTGACCACAAATTCCTCCGTTTCGAGCGGAACGTATTGAACGCCGGCCTCGTTGATGCGCTTCGTGGAAATCATGAAGTCGAGTGTTCCTGCGAGGAGCTGTTCAAACAGACGGTCCGTCAATCCGAACGTGGCGATGTACTGTGCGTGTTCCTTCGAGAGTCGCGGCACCACCCGCTTCGTCACATATTCCATCGGTCCACCCATCTTTAATACAGGCTTCGCTTTCTCCTTGGAAGATTCATATTTCACCTCGAGGGAGACCTGTTCAAGGGATTCAATCAGGGAAACAACCTTTGTGTAGAGCGCTTTTCCCGCATCGGTCGGAATCATTGAACGCGGCGCCCTTGTGAACAAGGATTCGCCAACTTCTGCTTCGAGGGCGGCAATATGCTGGCTGACTGCGGGCTGCGTCATGAATCGTGTCCTGGCAGCCGCAGAAACCGAGCGTTGTTGATACACATTGACAAAACTTCGATACCATTCAAAATCAATCATCTTTTTACTTCCTTTTATCGTTGATTAAGATTAGTGTACCCGGTTGGGAGAGATAAGACAAATAACGATATTGGTAGTGTCCGATAAAAATTTTTATCGATACAGTGAAAAAAAGGAGATGCCCGGCGGACATCTCATCATGGAATTCAACGGGTCGACACGATCTGTGCCACCAGCGCTTCCGCACTTTCTTTCACCTTTTCCTCACTTAACGCCCTCACGCCCTGGAGAACGAATGAAGGGAGGAAACGCATGCCGGTCAAATTGGCCATCGCCTGGAACGGCTTTGTCAATTCGCTCATGCTGTAGTGGTTATATCCTCCTGCCCGATAAGCATCCTCAGGCCCACCGGTGGAGATGGCCAGCATAAAATCCTTTCCGTGCAATTTCGTTCCTTGTGCCCCGTATGCCCAGCCATATGTTAATACGACGTCTTGCCATTCTTTTAACAAGGAAGGACTGCTGTACCAATAGAATGGGAACTGAAAGACAATTCTTTCATGAGAGAGGAGCAGCTGCTGTTCCCTGTCCACATCGATCTGTTTATCAGGATACGTCTCGTATAAATCGTGTATCGTGATCCCGGGTTCTTCTGATAATCGTTCTTTCCATGCTTTATTTACCGTGGAGTTTGGTAGATCCGGGTGTGCTGTGATGACGAGTGTTTTCATTGTGATTTCTCCTTTTGAGTGATTTTTAGGCCTGTTCATAAACGATTTCTGCATGTTTACGGTCGATATGCATGCGATATAGGGCTTCCGAGATTTTTTCTGCCGAGAAGTGGGTGTCTTCCTGTACAAAGCCGTTGATTGTAAGTGTTCCGACATAGATCCCTCTAGGAGACAACTCCTGATGAAGGCTGAGTGCCAGGCTGCGCAGTGCCGCTTTCCCGACGGATAGGGAGGCGTATTCGGCATAGGGGTTAAGGGCGAGCCCACCACCGGTCAGAAGTATGGATGCACCTTCATCATGTAAAAACGGAAGAGCTTCCTGAACCGCAGCCAATGCGCCGGCAGCATTCACTTGAAAGTCGTACAGGAAATCTTCCCTACGAATCGTGGACGGATTCCCCGGTCTGATAGAAGCGGCGTTGTATAACAGCACATCGATGGTGTCCCCAAACTCAGCCCTGACCGAGCTTAGCGCTTGTTGCAAGGAAGCTTGTGATGAGACATCCCCTTGAAATCCTTTCACATTGACCCCAAACTCAGCTAACTCTTTCTCAAGCTCTTTCAGGGATTGAGATGTCCTTGAAATCAAGGCTACGTTGAATCCTTTCTGTCCGTATCGTTTAGCGGCTTGATAGCTGATCCCTTTACCAGCTCCGATGATGACAATGGTTTTATTCATAATGGTATTCCTCCTGTTAGTTATTTGTATATGCAAATGTTTAGGTAAAAAATATTTGTATATGCAAATGAATGGGTAAAAAAAGAGGACACGAAAAGCTCACTCTTCTTTTTCCAGTTTGTTGCTTGCTTCATGAAGCATCCTGCTTAGATCAAGGCTGAATTCCTTGCCCAACGTTTGTGAGTAGTCATCAAATAGGTCCTTGATTGAAACACGGAACTGCCGATACACTTCTTCGCCTTCTTCCGTCAGGGAGATGAACGTTTGCTTTCCGGACATCCTTTTTGAAACCAGCTGTTTCTTTTCCAACTTGTCGATGAATCGCGTACTGGTTGAAGGAGCAATGGATAGCTTATGGCACAGCTCTTTCTGTGTGATCTCCGGGTTGAAGTGGATGACCATCAGCATATAGAAATAGGATGGGGCAAGGTCGCCGGCATCAAGATATTGTTCAGCCAGTTTGGTAATGTTGCGGGCAAAACGACTTGCCGTGAAATATAAGCAGTGAATCAAGACTTCTTCCTCTTCATTTCTCAAGACCGTCACCTCTTTCATTTGCATATACAAATTAACACGGGAGTTGATTGGTTGTCAAACGCGGTCGTCCGACGGGATGCTTTTTTTGTATAAAGGGTGAAAATCTGCTACTCTGCTTTCATAACATAAGTCAGTTCAGGAGTGGTATAAAAATGAATGATCCAATCATCATAGTGGGAGCGGGATTGAGTGGTCTGCACGCAGCCTCGCTTCTGACATCGGAGGGAGTCCGGTGCAGGGTCTTGGAAGCACGCAGTCGAATAGGGGGCAGGGTGTTGAGTGAAGCGGCTGGGGACGGCCACTTAAAGGGGATGTTTGATCTTGGACCTACATGGTTCTGGCCGGAGCATGAGCCCATGATTAAAAAGCTTGTCAGTGACCTGGGCTTGCCGACATTGGAACAGCACACAGAAGGGGCCATGCTTCTCGAACAGTCAGCACATGAACCAATAAAGCGTCACGTACTGCCGGAAGGTGCTGTCGAGAGGTCGGTACGGTTCGTTGGAGGAGTGCGGTCACTCATTGAAGCTGTAGCGGGTACCCTCCCGAAAGGAACGATTGAGCTTGATACGACCGTAACCGCAATTACAATGGACGAAAACGGAAAGATGCTAGTGGAGGCGGAGAATGATGGAGGGAAGGAGTCGATCCGTGCAAACACGGTGATCCTTGCCCTACCACCACGCCTCGCTGCGAGCGGGATTGAATTTTCACCTCCTTTGCCCGGATCACTTATCGGAAGTCTAATGGATAAGCCGACATGGATGGCGGGCCAAGCCAAGGTCGTGGCGGTCTATGACCGGCCATTCTGGAGGGATGAGGGATTATCTGGTGGCGCCATGAGCTGGCGAGGTCCCCTGCAGGAGATTCATGATGCCTCTCCCCAAGCAGGCTATGGTGCACTCTTCGGTTTCTTCGGGATTCCCGCGAAGATGCGTCATGAGCTTGGCAGGGAACGCACGCTCAAACTTGTCATCGAGCAGCTCACAAGACTGTTTGGACCCGCAGCGGAACAACCACTGACCCTCCTTTATAAAGACTGGTCAAGCGATCCACACACGGCGGTGGAGAAAGATAGAGAACCACTATCCAGCTTTCCTACGTACGGACCAGTGGCGACGGCAGGGCTATGGGAGAAGAACATTGTATTTGCTGGTACCGAAACCTCTCCGGAACAAGGAGGGCATCTTGAAGGAGCACTGCGATCGGCTGAACGTGCAGCATTCGAAGTTTTGAAATCCCGATGACCACTTTTAAAATAACCTGACCCTGGACGTTGATCCAGGGTCAGGTTATTTTTCATGAAGACGCTGTTGAAAGAGCCTATTTGCTTCAGCAAGTTCTTGTAGCCGATGCAGTTTCCGGTTTAAATTATGAACCGTACGATCCATTTCATGAATCTTTTTTTCCAATAACTCTAAACGATAGGAGCAAGCCTTGGCAGAATATTGTCTTGTTGCTCTTTTCCTGCCGAGAAAACTTCCACGATGAATGTCCATGTTTCACCTCACCAGGATTGTATGGGAAGAGGGCCCGATGTAGAACGTCCGGATCCGCCGAAACGTCAGTGCATATTATTAAATCGTATTCAGTTAAAGAAAAGGGTGTATGGGCGTTTGAGTGGAGTAAGTTTGCTGAAGGGTAGAATAATCCTATTAAAGGCACGAAAAAAAATTTTAAAGGCACAATAAATTAATTGAAGGGAGTAATTAATTGAATAAAGGGTGTAATTCCTTGAATAAAGAGTGTAATACGATAACAACGCCGTCTGATCCTGACGATATATAACTAGTAGTAGGGGATGGAGGGGGCAATAGGGCAAAAAACACCCTCGATTATTGAAATGTTCCTGTTAGGAGTGAGAATTCATCTAAATAAATGAGGAATGATATAAAAAAAGCGATTTCCAATAATTGAAACCTAACCGCGATGACCTAAACAGCCTTGGCAAGAGGCCCAAAAAAGTCCATTTTAAACGGCTGAGCCCCATTTCCACCGTGATACTACATGAGAGGTGAACACAATGATGAAAAAGGTTGCGATTCCGTTCATGCTGATCTTCTCTTTTCTGATTTTGCAAAGGGAAGCGTATGCTGCTACGATCAATGAAGCCGATTCAGAATTATGCGACACGCTCAAGTATGCGTTGATCAACAGTCTTCGAAAGCCCATCGATGAAGCCATCCAGAAGATTTATGAGCATGATGAGCTTGCACCTGAAGGCCTTACGTGGGCGTCTTATGAAACGGACATCTTAAAGATCCAACAGGCAAATGGAATCGGTGGTGCCTACACGATCACGTTACTGGTCAAACCCTATTATCGTGCCCATTTGACGTATGGGGAAGATCTTGTTGTTATAAGGGAAGACGGGAAATTAATAAGTTATAAACATTTGAAGACGTATCCTAACATTGATTTTTAGGGACGTGTCCATCCGAAGGGCTTTCCTCAGCGAGAGCTCTTTTTTTGCGAAAAAATTTCCTTGAAGCTGTTGGTTTATTTTGGAATAATTAAAGTTAAACAATGGTGTAATTTTAGGAGGAACGGAATGGGACCTGGAAAAATCATTTTGACTGCTATATTGGCAGGTATCTATTCTGGGATTTTAGATGGGATACAACAAAAGTCAGATCTGAATGCGTCGGGAAGTGCACTGATTCTCGTGTTGTTAACCTCCCTGTCAGGATATTTATTGTATAGAACGGGAAGGGAGAAGAGTTCGAGTGGCAACTGATCAAAGGAGTGGGGACGTTGGAGCTTAGACTGACGCAAGAAATTAAGGAGCGTTTTTGGTATCTATTCCCTTTTATCATGATCCTTTTCAGCCTGTTCAATGTTTTTTACGGATGGGAGCTCCGTACCATGACATTCCGAGAACTTGAAGACTATGGGGAGCTCGTATACGTGGGTTTGGTGGTGGCGCTTGAGAGCGCTTTGGTGACTGTGTTTGTGCTGTGGGTGTTGGGGAAAATCGTGAAGAATTAGGGGAATATCGAGACCTTTATTTGGAGGCGGAAATCTTGACGGTAGCAGAGTATATGGAGTTAAACGGTGGCCACTTATCATTTCAAAGGATTTCTGAACCCAGGACAAAACATACGAAACTTCGAATCGTCGTGAATAAGAGCGATAACCCAACAGACCTGCTCATTTTTCCACATCCGGATAGTAAGGTTGAAACCTACCAAATCGACTTTGAAAATTATGCGTCTTATTCTGTAACATATGAAGTTTTCACGAGGTGTGAATATGGGGAATGGGTGGGGGATGCGGCTCGGATCCATGATCAGTCCGACTATCTGAAAACAATAAAGGAAACCTCACTTCTACCATCTGAAGGGCTGACTCATTACTCGCTGATTTGTTTTGAACATGTCGTTGATATCATTTCAGCATTTGAGCCGGTCATTACAAGGATTGATTCCAATTCTATTAAGTAATATGTAGCGGGATGTCCAATAAAGGACGTCCCTTTTTTGAAAAAAATGTAATCAATATCGAACCCTTTTAAAAGTTTAAGAGTAATATAGGCGAAAAACATCAAACGAAGAAGGGGAATTGATTACGTGTATAAAATCTATTCGGTGAAAAGTCTATATAAAATTCTAATCATACTGTTGATGATGATTGTAATGGGTGGCTGTGAGGAAGCTAAAAAGGTAATAGAGATTTCCGGTAACGTTAAGTCCATTGGTAACCATATCTCTGTTAATGGAACTACTAATCTAAAGAAAGGTTCAAAACTCAAGGTTGAGTTAAGAGATATAGAAATTAATCATGTGATAGAGAAACATAACGTAAACGTAAAAGAGGACGGGGTTTTTAATGTGAATTTTTCGAGGGATGACAGAGGAGAGGATCATAAACTGGTCGTCAACTTCTATCCCCATGAACAAACAGAACAGATCCAAAAGATTTACGGTGCCGCAGGTGGATTGATCAGTGAGCACTCACAAGGTTATGTTCAATATAGCAAAGAAGGAAATGACGTTAGCGGTATTCAGATGTTTGATTTTATCTATAAAGTTGAAAAAGGTAGTGTTGGGCAACGAACATTTCTCCTGGATCACTTTGAAAACCCTAATGCGGTGAGTGGTGAGGAATAGATTCTTAAGCAGATGTTAAAACACCATGGCACTTTGAGAGGAGTGAAATCGTTCGTTGTTTATGGATGAGGGAAAAGCAGAAATGATATTTATGGAATATAAGGATTACGTCTTCAGGACCGCATTACTCTTAACCAAGTCCCGTAGTTTGGCAGATGACATCACCCAGGAGACGTTCATCATCCTATTAAGGAAATACGATACATATGATACTTCAAGACCTTTCAAACCATGGATTTATACAATCACGATAAATGTTGCCAAAACGGTCATGAAGAAACAAAAAGTCCTGAAATGTTTCTCTTTTTTTTCAGATGTAGTCCCTGATCAAGTCAATTCGGTTGAAGGGAATTTCCTAAAGGAAAATGAAATACAGGAGTTGTGGAAAATCGTTAACTCTCTTTCTTGGAAAAGTAAAGAAATCATCATATTACATTTCTACTCAGAATTGACGTTGAAAGAGTGTTCAGATGTTTTAGGGATCCCTCTAGGCACTGCGAAATCAAGACTGAACACAGCTCTTAAGCAATTGAGGAAATTAGAGTTAAAGGGGAAATTTGACTTCACCAAGGCGGGATTATATGAAGAAAGATGACTTAGATAGATTATTTAAGTATGTTGATGAACACGAAAAGTCGTCGATTGAATTTCAATCAGTTTGGAGAAAAGCCCATCGGAACGATTGGAAGAGAAATCTATTTCAATCGGCAAGTCACAATTTAGCCATTTTGATGATAATCGTTATTCTCACTCCACTTTTGGGGCATTATTTAGTAGCTTCCAATCCATCATCTGATGCAGCCAGGTCGATTTCCGGAACGGCCTATGATATTTCCGGAAAAGTATATAACTTTCCAAACCAAATTGTCATCAAAGGTCAGAGTAACCTCCCAGAGGGGACAATGATTAGTGTGGAAAAATTCGAACACGATGGTGGCCCTCTATTATCACATCGCGAAGCTAGGACAAATTCAGATGGGTCCTTTCAATCCACGTTTGACCGATTGGATCGTAATAAAAACTACATCGTCAAAGTTACGGTATATTCCCATAATCAAAGTAAACCTGTAAAGAAGGTGTTGGGGGACCGGGGTGATCAACTTAGGAATGCAGACAGTGGATTTCTTTATAAGGAAGAAGGTAAAGAGTTTAATGGCTTAAGGGTGATGGGACTTGTGAACAAGATAGATGATGACGGCCAACATGTTCTTTCAGAATTTCTGATGGATACCCAGGAATTTAAGGCCAGTCACTAAGTTGCCGCCGATCACAAGACGGGGCAAACGTCAAAGGAGGATGAGCTACTTGAAACTATTAAAGAAGGTGAACGTTATCCTTGCCATCATGGGCATCGTGTTGTGCTTCACTTATTTTTTGGGGGAAAGGATGTTAATTCCTACTAATCTTTTCATACCCTATTTATTGATTATGTTCTTCCTTATGGGCATTGAGCAAGTGAAGGGACGGCGTGACAGGGGTGGCTATATTTATCTCTTCGCAGCGATCGCGATGACTTTGGCAGCGATGATTGGCTATTTGTTGGATTCAATCTGAGTATTTCTATGAAAAATTGTCCGGTCATAAGGAAATTTGATCATCACCCTTCAAAATAACCTAATATACGTTATTCCCTGAATCTAGTAAAATGGTATTTGGAATAAAATGTCATATCTATTTACTTATTAAAGGAAGTGTAGACCATGAAGGCTGTCGTTCAGAATGAATTCGGTAGTGCGGAGGTCCTTCGCTATACTGATATCGATGTTCCTGAGATTGGCGAAGGTGAAGTGCTGATCAAAACGGCATTTACAAGCGTGAATTTCGCGGATATCAAGTCGCGGAGAGGAGCAAAGAAGTCCGGCGCATTCCCACTCATACTCGGATTGGATGTTGCGGGAACGATTGAAAAGGCGCAGAGCGGGTCGTCTTTTTCCGTTGGAGATCGGGTCATCGCCTTTCCAGCCGGTGGTTCTTACGCAGAATTTGTGAGGGCTGACGAAAAGTTGGTATTCCATATCCCTGAGAGCCTTTCATTTGAACAGGCTGCCGCCATGCCGACCGTATCCATCCTTTCGTATATTTTGCTGCATGAGATCGGACAGGTGAAAAAGAGTGATGCAATCGTCATCCATAGTGCCGCGGGTGGGGTAGGGTCGATGCTCGTCCAATTGGCCAAACTGGCTGGTGTGGAAACAGTCATCGCCACAGTCGGCAATCTACAGAAAGAAACATACGTGAAAGACTTAGGGGCGGACCTTGTCTATACCTATGATACATTTCCAGAGGATGTTTTAAGTCAAACGGGTGGCCTTGGTGCGAACGTGATCTTTGATTCAGTCGCAGGTGATATCACTTCCAAAAGCCTTGACTGTTTAGCGCTGTACGGCACGCTCGTTCAGTTCGGTAACAGCGGCGGCATGGCGGGCAGTTTTAAAACAAGTGATATCCACGCTTCCTGCAGGAATGTCAAAGGCTTCAGCCTCGGCACAACGCGGAAGCATCGGCCGGAATGGTTAAAGCCTGTTGCGGAAAAGGTGATAGGATTATTTGCATCCGGGGAAGTGAGCCTGCCGATTGCTCAGGTTTTTGATTTGCGTGATGCAGCAAAAGCACATCGGTTGATGGAAAGTCGGAAGCATGAAGGGAAAGTGTTGTTGAAGGTTTGAACCAGAAGAAGTAAGGGGTTATTTTTATGCTCATCAAGTACATAACATGTAAGGTGAAAGAGGGGTGCCGGAAAGCTTTTGATGAAGAGCAAAAAAGGTGGAGGGCACTGAGTCCTGTCAATGGATTCCTGGGTCAAATCGGTGGGTGGAGCGTAAAGGATCCGTTTACTGCCGTACTAATGGGTTTTTGGAGTAATGAAGAAGATTATCACTATTTTATGGATCATATCCATGATGAAATATTGCTACATTCAGATCAATCAAATACGTATACATCCATCGATGTCTATATATACAATGAGTGTTTCCATATATCTGCTGCTGATCAGACGCTCATCCAAGTGATAGAACAGGGTGAATATGTTCGAATCGATTCGTTTGAAGCGGAACATGGACGGATGGACCGATGCATTCAAAAGTACGAGCAAACATTGCAGCAAATCGAAGGGATGCTGAGTGCCACATTTGCATGTTCTGAAAAAAGGGTAGGGGAGTGTTTGTTCTTTTCATGCTGGAAAGAAGAAAGGCCTCCTCAAGATGACTACGTGCCTATTGCTACTCTATTACCATGCGATGCGGAAGGATTTGATGGTGAAGGTTGTAAAGTTGAAGAGAATTGGAGAGTACTCCCGGAGTGGAATCGATAAAGAATAGGTTTTGGGAAAGTTGGTAAAAGAGCTGTCCGACAATCATGTAGAAATGAAAAACAAGCAGGAATCCATCTCCTGCTTGTTTTCTTTCTTTGTTAAAGTGTATCGCTGATGGTATTTTCAGGTTCCTACTGCTGGAAGGGGTGCAAGGTGAAGGAATCCTGCAGCGAAAGTAGTAACGTGTCCAACTCGAAGGCTTAGGGCACATGTCATAAATCAACTTGTCCAAGCAGGCGAAGATCATCCTTGTGACCGATGTACCTAATGCCACCCGCCCCTGAGTAAAGTCTTGCACGGAATCGGGCGGCGTTGTTAAAAAGAACGTTCTTAAAAGACGATGAAGTGAGCGATCAGAACAATGATCGGAAGCGTGATGATTGTTCTTTGAATGAAGATGACAAATAGATCCAGAAAGCTCAATGGGATATTGGAACGTAGGATCAGGATTCCGATTTCCGACATATACACTAATTGTGTTAAGGATAGTGCAGCGACTACGAATCGAGTGATTTCGCTTTCGATTCCACTTCCGATTACAGGAGGTAAGAACATGTCGGCGAAGCCGATGAGCATCGTTTTGGCGGCAGCCGCAGCTTCGGGAAGTTGCATCCATTCAAGTACCGGTATGAACGGATAGGAAATGATCTGAAACAACGACGTGTATTCTGCGACGATCAAGGCAGCGGCACCCAGGCTCATGACGAGCGGGATCAAGCCAAGCCAGATATCAAGGACGGTTTGGACACCATTTACAAGCAACTGTTTTGGAGCAGGAGCTTTTTGTGCTTTCTCTACAGCTTTTTCCAGCCCCCATTTCCATTTTGAGACACCCTCTGGGATTGTCTCATCAATCTGCTGGCCGACGGGTTCGTAATACGTGTCAGGCTTTCTTGAAAGAGGCGGGATTCTCGGCATGATCACAGCGGCAGCAACACAGGCAATGGCGACTGTTAAGTAAAAAGGGATAAAGAGGTGGCCAAGTCCAACGATATTTGCCACTACCAAGCTGAACGCAATGGAAGCAATCGAGAACGTCGTAGCGATAACTGAAGCTTCCCTTTTTGTATAATAGCCTTCATCATATTGTTTCGTCGTGACGAGCACGCCCACGGTCCCAGCTCCCATCCAAGATGCCATACAGTCGATGGATGAACGTCCGGGCAGGGTAAAAAGAGGTCGCATGAATTTATGGACGAGTGCACCGATGAATTCCATCAGGCCAAACTCGACTAATAGTGGGAGAAGGATCCCGGCAAATAGGAACCAGGTAAGCAGTACAGGAGCTAAATCATAAAGGACGACTCCTCCTGTATTTCGGGACCAGATAAATTCTGGTCCGATCTCAAGAATGGTCATCAGTCCGACGGAGAACCCCAGCAGTCTGGCAGCGATCCCGATCACACCGATATCGAATAAGCCTTTCAAAAACTTGTTCGAGAGAATGAAATTTGGCTTCAGTACTTTTGTGAAAATGGAGATACTTGCGGACAAACCTAAAATCATGATGATCAACACAGGAATGAATTCACTGATAAGGCCGTTTAAAAGTGAAGCGAAGATGCCGACACCTATGGTGACTTGTCCGTCGAATTTGATTGGTACAAGAAATAATAATGCCCCTATTAAGGAAGGAAGAATGAACTTCCAATAAGCATTCATCACGACTTGATCTTTAACTCTCACTTCCGTCTTCATGTATATTCCCCCTTTTATATGAGTTGCTCCGTTTCTTTCGGTAAAATCTCTTGTTCATATTCTGTCAGTGCTTCATCAAGCAAGGCGATGCCGATGTCGAGGTGTTCCTTGTCGATCGTGAGCGGCGGCATCATGCGGATGACTTCCCCTTGGTTCCCACTCAAATAGAAGATGACGCCTTTCTCCAAGCAATTCTCGAGAATCTTCATCAAACCCTCACCATTCGGTTTTCCGGTAAAGGGGTGGATAATTTCAATCCCGAGCATCAACCCTATACCACGGACTTGTCCGAGGGATGGATGTTTCTCTTTCAGTGCAAGCAGCCGGCTTAAGGCATAGTCTCCTAAACGTCTTGCATTTTCAATCAGCCCCTCATCCTTCATCACATCGATCGTGGCACACGCTGCTGCACAGGCGACTGGATTTCCACCGAATGTCGTACTGTGGCTGCCGACGGTCCACTGCTCCATTAGCTCTTTGGAGGAGACAGTGGCGCTGAGAGGTAAACCACTCGCAATCCCCTTGGCGATCGCCATGATATCCGGCGTTACGCCAAAGCGGTTGGCAGCAAACCAATCACCCGTCCGGCCAAAGCCCGTCTGGACTTCATCAAAGATGAGCAGGATCCCATGATGGTCACAGATCTCACGGATTTTTTGCAGCCAAGCCCGAGGTGGGATGACATATCCGCCTTCACCAAGCACTGGCTCAAGAATGACGGCTGCCACTTCATCCGGTGCGACCTGATGATTGAATAATCGTTCGAAATCTTTCTCGACTTGCTCCGACCAATACTCATCATGGTCCAGTCCAGGAGGTGTTTCCGTTAGTTGAGCATAGGGTAATTGATAGGTCATGTTGGCTCCGACCGGTAAATGTCTCCGGTACTTACTCTTTGAAGTGGTCAGGCTGAGCGCGCCCATCGTCCTTCCGTGGAATCCACCAAGAAATGAAACGACATAATGCCTCTTGGTCACATGCCTTGCTAATTTAACGGCCCCTTCAATAGCTTCTGCACCACTGTTCCCAAAGAAAAAACAATCCAAAGGGTCTGGTAAAAGCGCTTTCAATTTTTTAGCCAACTGGATGATCGATTCGTAATTGATGATTCCAATTGGGCCATGAACCAGCTGGTCTACTTGATCTTTGATGGCGGCAATCACTTTCGGATGTCTGTGGCCAGTGTTTTCCGTCGCGATGCCGGAAGTGAAATCGAGGTATTTTCGGCCATCGGCACCTATATAGTAGTAACCTTCTGATTTCACAACAGGAAGGTTCGGGAAATCTTTTGCCATTGTAGGAGCGAGCAGTCCTTCCTCATTAATGGTTTTCCAATCTATCATACCATCATCCCCATTCAAAAATAATTAATGATTGAATTTTCCTATAATTCTTAAAAATGGTCAAACGCCGACTATTAATCTTTTTAATAGTTAAAAAAAGGAATATGTCACAGAGAGGGGATGTTTAGAGGGAGAATCTGGCCGAATACCTCCGTCATTTGACAGAATCAACCGCTCAAAAGATCCATCCTGTTGTATAGTAAGGTGAAGGGGTTAATAGAATCATTTAATAACTTTATGGATTCTTAACATTTTTTGAATACTTAATAGATAGAGCGGTGATGGGGATGGAATTACGAAAGTTAAAGACATTTCAAGTCGTAGCGGAAGAGTTGAACCTGACTAAAGCAGCGAAGAAACTAACCTACTCGCAGCCCACGATAACGCTGCAGATACAATCTCTTGAAAAAGAACTGAACCATACTCTTTTCACCAGGGTAGGAAAGAAGACGATGCTGACAACGGCAGGGATTAAATTAAAGAGCCATGTCGATGAGTTATTTAGGTTGATTGACAAGATGGAAAAAGAGATGGAAGAGCTGCGCGATCCGTCTGGTGTCCTTACCATTGCGGCATCAGAGTACTATTGTCAAATGCATCTGGCGACATTGATCAAGGAATATGCGGATGAATACCCTGAAGTGAAGGTCAGCCTTTTGCCGCTGAATAGCATCCATGCCATCCAAAGTGTGAGAGATGAAGTGGCCGACATCGCGGTCATAGCGAGTGAATGCGATGATGTTCATTTGGAGAAAACCTTTCTGGAAGAGGAACAGGCGTATGTAGTCGTTTCAACCAAGATCGGTCAGAGCCTTAGCTTCCAAGACATCATAAGCGAACATGCGTTTATCTCATATAATGAGGATTGTAGTTTCAGTAAAATCATAGCCCACTATTTCCAGGTTAGCGGCCATCGCCCCCAGTCGAAGATTACCGTAGGGGGGAGCGATGAAATGATTAAGCGTGCCGTGCTGAACGGAACAGGATATGCCATATTGGGGGAGAATGTCATCAAACAAGAGATTGCGGACGGCACCATCACCATTCTCGACCGAGTGCCTAATGCAATCATCACGTCAGCCATCAACGTAAAAACTCGTTCAGAAGAACCGAACATCATGACATTCTGTAAGTTTTTGAAGAATAGGTGGGACGCAGGGACTGGTTTGGTATCCCATCAGTCTTAAGGCTGTCTACCCCACGATATAGATACTGATTATCTATTAGATACGCAGACTGCTAAACGTGAATTGAGCCAAGGGGCATACTCCTTGGTTTTATTTGAATAGTCCTTTGCTCATTCATTGCAGGAAAGGACTACATCCCTTTGAACAAGTGGGGAATGTTCTGCCATACATAGCCCCAAAATTAAAGGGTTAATCTTCGAATTTCCATCCCGAACCTGTTATCGTAACCCCGACAATCCCTGATTGATAAACTGATGCAAAATCACTGCCATCTCACCAGGCGTCTTCTTCATCCCGTTCTCCAGCCAATTCTTGATCACATGAATACTCCCGCTCACCAGGAATATATTGATATATTCATACGTGTCCGGATCGACATTGCTGTTTGTGATCCAATTCTTGAAGATGAATTCATTGGTGATGCCCATCCCTTTTTTCAAAAAGTACATATCGGTATTCTCGCTCAGGAGGGTGTGGCAGATGCTGCTTTTTTCTGAGAGATATTCGAATAGCTTTTCAGTCATCTGAAGGGCTTCTTCTTGTTTGGAAAAATTGTATTGCCCCAGTGTTCCGACGAGGTCTTCGATGAATTCGTCCTCGATTGCTTCGAGTAGCTCGTATTGGTTGGAGTAGTGGGCATAATAGGTGGAGCGGTTGATGTCTGCACGTTCGCAGATTTCTTTAATGGTGATGCCGGAAATCGATTTTTCCTTAAGGAGTTCCAGTAGGCTTTCTTTTAAAACCATGCGGGTGTATTTTTTGCGTCTGTCCATTTTAGATGTCACGGCAGATGTTCCTTTCATCTATGATTTATGAGATATCCAACACACGCGCATGGACTGTTGAGTATCGAACACTCACTACACAACTGTCCGTTGAATATCCAACACGGTGTTTATTATAATGATAAGGTGAAAATGTGAGAGAGACAAGAGAGGATGAATGATGATAACTATTGCATCGTGGATCATAAAGCATAAGAAGGCTGTTCTCATTGCGTTTATGTTGGTGACGATCCTGTCAACGGTGGCGCAGTTCTTTGTTTCGGTCAATTATAATATGGTCGATTATCTACCTGATGATGCCCAGGCGACTCGCGCAATGGACATTATGGAAAAAGAGTTTACCGGGGCTGTTCCCGATACGAGGGTGATGGTACCTGATGTGTCGATACAGGAGGCTCTCGTCTATAAGGAAAAGCTCGAGGCGATCGATGGGGTATCGGATGTTATGTGGCTCGATGATATGGTCGATTTGAAGACGCCGCTTGAAGTCGCGGATAAAGAGACGGTCGAGAATTACTATAGAGATCACAATGCGTTATTTTCCATCAGTGTCCGTACCGGGGATGAGGTCCGGATCACGGATGAGATCTATGAGCTGATCGGGGAAGACGGGGCGATTGCCGGGGAAGCGGCCAATACGGCGAATTCCCAGAAGATGGCCGGAAATGAATCTATGTACGCGGGAATGCTCCTCGTTCCACTGATCATTTTGATCTTGGTTGTTTCGACTACTTCGTGGGTCGAGCCTCTGTTTTTCCTGACAGCGATCGGGGTATCGGTGTTGATCAACCTTGGAACGAATATCTTCCTTGGGGAAGTATCGTTCGTCACACAGTCGGTGGCGCCGATCCTGCAGCTTGCAGTGTCGCTTGATTATGCAGTGTTCCTGCTGCACAGCTTCCAGGATTACCGGAAGGAAACCGATGATCCGGAAGAAGCGATGAAGCTCGCGATGAAAAAGTCGTTTCCTGCCATCACGGCAAGTGCGGCGACGACGTTCTTTGGATTCATCGCACTGACGTTCATGAAGTTCCAGATCGGGTCTGATCTCGGGGTGAACCTGGTGAAGGGGATCGTCCTGAGTTTCATCAGCGTAATGGTGTTCCTGCCGGCGCTGACACTTGTTTTCTATAAATGGATGGATAAGACGAAGCATAGAAGCTTTGTGCCGGACTTCAGGGGAATCGGGAATAAGGTGTTAAAACTGAAGGTGCCGAGTCTGATCTTAGTCTTCGCCATCCTTGTTCCTGCGTTTCTCGGGCAGACGAACACGAAATTCATATACGGCTCGGGTGAAGTACCGGAGGACACGCGTGTAGGAAGTGATTTTAAGAAGGTCGAAAAGGCATTCGGTGAAATAACGCCAATCGTCCTGCTGGTCCCCAAGGGTGATATGGCAAAAGAGAAAGAGCTTGTGGAGGAGATCGAAAATCTCGACTATGTAACGGGTGTCATGGCGTATGTGAACCAGGTCGGGACCGAAATCCCGCCTGACTACCTTGATCCGTCCATAACGGATGAATTTTATTCTGAGAATTACAGCCGGATTGTGATCAATACGAATCAGGGGACGGAAGGCAAGGTCCCTTTTTCCATCGTAAAAAAGGTGAAGCAGGACGCTTCCGAGTATTATGGGGATGAAGCACTGTTGCTCGGGGAAAGCGTGACGCTTTACGATATCAAGAATACGGTCACAAAGGATAATGTGGTCGTGAATGTGCTGACGGTCGTGACGATTGCGCTCGTGCTGCTGCTCAGCTTCAAGTCGATTTCGATTCCTGTGGTGCTGCTCATCACAATCGAAGCAGCCGTCTGGATCAACCTGTCGATCCCATACTTCACGAATACGTCACTCGTGTTCGTCGGCTATTTGATCATCAGTACGGTGCAGCTGGCCGCAACGGTCGATTATGGGATCCTATTTACGGAGGCCTATACCCATTATCGCAAGGAAATGCCTGCAAAAGAGGCCATGGTCAGGACGCTTGATGAAAAAACGTTCTCGATTTCAATTTCGGCGGCGATCCTATCCAGTGTCGGTTTTATTCTTTGGATCACCTCCTCCAATCCGATCGTCGGATCGATCGGTCTGCTGATGGGCAGGGGGGCACTGCTTGCCTTTATCATGGTGCTCTTCGTCTTACCGGCGATGCTGTTGGCATTCGATAAAATCATTAAGAAAACAACGTATAAATCAAATTACTATGAGGAGAAATGATGATGAGAAAAAAACAATTGACGACTAGTGCGCTTGCATTGATGATCATCTTGCCCTCATTTCTGAGTGTGCCTGCCGAGGCGGCGACTGAAGGGAAGGTGTCATCGAAGGATGAAGTGGTCTATGCGACGCTTGATGCGGATGGCAACCTGGATCATATCTATGTCGTGAATACCTTTGAGGTGGAGCGTGCGGGAAAGATCCTCGACTACGGACAGTACAAGAACGTCAAGAACCTGACCGATCTGAGTGAAGTCGAACAGGAGGGGCAGGAAGTCAAGGCTGATGCCCCTGAAGGAAAGTTCACGTATCAAGGGAATATGGAAGAAGGAACCGAACTGCCGTGGGATGTTTCAGTGTCATATACATTGGATGGAAAAGAAGTGGACCCGACCTTACTTGCAGGGAAAAGCGGACATCTTGAAATCATGATCGATACGGCTAAAAATACTGGTGGCAACCCGGTATTCTATGAGAACTATTTAATGCAGGTGTCATTGAGCCTGCCGAATACGTATGAAAACATCGAAGCGGCTGACGGGATGGTGGCAAACGCAGGAAAAAATAAACAGATCACATTCACCGTCTTGCCTGGAAAAGAAAAGAAATTGTCGGTTGAAGCGGATGTTAAGGACTTTGAGTTCAAAGGAGTCGAGCTTGCCGCAGTCCCGTCCACGCTTCCGATTGATGCAACGGGGACAGAGGGGATGACCGGGGATCTGTCGGAGCTCTCGGATGCCATTGGAAAGTTGAATGACGGTGTGGCAGAGCTTGAAAATGGCGTATCCCAGCTGAACAACGGTGCTGCAAGCCTTCGGGATGGATCATCCCAATATCGCAGTGGCATCGGTGAACTGAATGGGTCATCCTCCCAGCTTGTCGGTGCATCAGGCTCCATTAAGGAAGCATTGGCGGCAATCAATCAGTCGCTCTCAAGTCAATCAGCGGGAGCGGACTTATCAAGCTTGAATGAATTGCCGGCAGGGCTTGAGAAATTAGCGAATGGTCTAAAAGAAACGGCCAACGGCATGAGAACTTTGCGCGATAATTATTCACAAGCATTTGCGGCATTGGACGGGGCAATCAAAGAGATCCCGGCAAGTCAAGTGACGGAAGAAGAGATCGCTGCGCTGCGTAATAGTGCAGCGAATAAGGAAGTCGTGGATAAACTGGCAGCGTCCCACCTAGCTGCGCAAAAGGTGAAAGGAACGTATGCCAGCGTGAACGGGGCGTTCGCAGCTGTGGAACCTTCCCTGAACCAAATGAGCGGGGCGGTCACTGAAATCAGTGGACAGTTGACGGCCATCTCCACTGACCTGTCTGCTTCGTTAAAAGATACAAATTTGAACGGCCTTGCAGAGCTCCAAAAAGGGCTGGGTCAATTGTCGGCTAAATATGGAGATTTTCATTCTGGACTGGTGGGCTACACTAATGGAGTCGATCAGCTCGCCTCTTCGTATGGAAAGCTGCACTCGGGTATCACTGAACTTGCAGGCGGAACAAGCCAGCTCAAAAATGGGGTAAGCGAACTTCATGATGGCACGACTGAACTCTACCAAGAAACAAAAGACCTGCCGGAGAAGATGCAGGCGGAAATCAATAAAATGATGGATGAATACGACAAATCCGACTTCAAACCCGTATCGTTCGTTTCTGAAAAAAATGAAAAAGTATCTTCCGTCCAATTTGTGATCAAGACAGAAAGCATCGAGAAGGAAGAGAAGAAGGTGAAGAAGGCGGAACCTGAAAAAGAGAAAGGATTCTGGGAGTTGTTTTTGGATTTGTTTAAGCAAGGGTAGGTTGTGGGAATGGTGGTTGGTTGATTTGGTTGAGCCAGGCTCGATAAGAGTGGTTTGAGCCAGGCACGATAAGAGTGGTTTGAGCCAGGCAGGATAAGAGTGGTTTGAGCCAGGCACGATAAGAGTGGTTTGAGCCAGGCAGGATAAGAGTGATTTGAGCCAGGCTCAATGAGAGTGATTTGAGCCAGGCTCAATGAGAGTGATTTGAGCCAGGCTCAATGAGAGTGATTTGAGCCAGGCACGATAAGAGTGGTTTGAGCCAGGCACGATGAGAGTGGTTTGAGCCAGGCACGATGAGAGTGGTTTGAGCCAGGCAGGATAAGAGTGGTTTGAGCCAGGCAGGATAAGAGTGGTTTGAGCCAGGCTCGATGAAAGTGATTTGAGCCAGGCTCAATGAGAGTGATTTGAGCCAGGCTCAATGAGAGTGATTTGAGCCAGGCTCAATGAGAGTGATTTGAGCCAGGCTCGATAAGAGTGATTTGAGCCAGGCTCAATGAGAGTGATTTGAGCCAGGCTCGATAAGAGTGATTTGAGCCAGGCACTGATCGTTATGGTTGTACCTAGTCCAAATGACTCTAAACATCCCCCGGTTACAAACAGGTACCCCTGTTCTTGAACAGAAATAAACGGTGGCAGGCACAAAAAACCTAGTTTGTGCCTGCCACCCGAAGAAGGGAACCAACGAAAAGTCAGCTGTTCGGGATCACCTCCGAATGGCTGTCTTTTTGTTTGGAAAAAAATAATTAAATAGCCCATTGACGAAAGAAGAGAGATGTTATATTATTATCTCATATTCAAGATATTTAATTTCGAGATAAATGATTGGGGGCAATAATCGAAACGTATCGAGCAAGAATGGCCATATGAGAGTGGAGTATGTAATTAGTTAAAGCACAAAATTTTTTTAGTGTAATATCTCGAATTCGAGATAAAAAGCGATCAGGAGGAATAAAACATGATAAATGCAGGTTTGCTACTTATTCGTTTAGTCATTGGGGTATTGTTCATCGGACATGGTGCGCAGAAGTTGTTCGGTTGGTTCGGGGGACATGGATTGAAGGGAACTGGTGGATGGTTCGATTCAATGGGGATGAAGCCTGGAGTGACGCTGGCGCTTCTTGCAGGATTGTCTGAGTTGATCGGAGGATTTTTGTTTGCGGTCGGTCTGTTGACTCCACTTGCTGGGGTTTTGATTGCGGCGACAATGTTGATGGCGATTGTGAAGGTACACGGTCAGAATGGATTATGGGTGACATCGAATGGATATGAATATAATCTGACGCTGCTTGCAGTGGCCATCGGGGTTGCGTTGATCGGTCCTGGTCAATATGCGCTGGATGCAGTCTTGTTTTAAACGTTCACTAAAGGAGTGATGGTCATGGATAAGAAAACGATGGGGATTCATCATATTACGGCGATTGTCGGTCATCCTCAGGAAAATGTGGATTTTTACGCGGGGGTTCTCGGACTGAGGCTCGTAAAGAAAACAGTGAACTTTGATGATCCGGGTACGTACCATCTTTATTTTGGAGATGATGGAGGGAAGCCGGGCACAATCATCACGTTCTTCCCTTGGGCAGGTGCACGGCAAGGTGTCATTGGAGACGGACAGGTAGGTGTGACTTCTTATGTCGTTCCGAAGGGGGCTGCTGCTTTCTGGGAGAAAAGGTTGAAGTCATTCCATATTCCGTTTACGAAAGTGGAGCGCTTTGGTGAAACATATGTGGAATTTGATGATCCACATGGCCTGCACCTGGAAATCGTTGAAAGGGAGGAAGGTGAACTTAACGGCTGGAGCTTTGCAGGTGTAACGCCCGATGTGGCAATCAAAGGATTCGGTGGAGCGACGTTACTTTCTTCAGAGCCTGACAAGACGGCTGGACTCCTTGAAGAGGTGATGGGTCTTGAGTTCGTCGGAAGGGAAGGGGATATTGCGCGTTATCGTTCTTCATCTGATATCGGGAACGTCATTGATTTGAAGATGACACCGATCGGCCGCGGTCAAATGGGGGCGGGGACCGTCCATCATATTGCCTGGAGGGCGCATGATGACAGCGACCAGCTCGAGTGGCGGAAGGTCGTAGCAGATCATGGATACGGTGTGACTCCTGTCATCGATCGGAATTATTTTAATGCGATCTATTTCAGGGAAGAAGGCGGCATCTTGTTTGAGATCGCGACTGATCCGCCAGGGTTCGCTCATGATGAATCACAAGAGACGATGGGAGAGGGGCTTATGCTTCCTGAGCAGTATGAAAAGCATCGTAAGGAGCTTGAGAATGCGCTCATCCCAATTGAGGTAAGGGAACTGGATTGATGGCAGGACGCTATGGAGCACGAATCTAGAAAAACAAGATGTGTAAGAACCCAAATGCTTGAACAATGAGCAATTGGGTTCCTTTCTATTTAACTAACCCAAGTTATAATAACTTCCTTTGTTTTCCATTCGTTATCTTCATGATGAACGGTTACCTGTACCCCTATAGCCCCCTAAGCCGGAACGGTACTTTGACCCTTCAAGCACTACCTCGTTAGTAAAGGTTACATCAACTTTTTCGATTTTGAGAAGGACACCGTCCAAAGCCATTGTTTCTTCATTATACAATCCTTGTTCTTTCAGCTCTTCGAAAGTCGCTTCCATTATATCCACTTTGTATCTTTCCTTAAAATTGCTTAGCACTTGTTCTCTATCGCGTTCTTTGAAATGCTCGATCTGACTCATATCGATGGCGATAAAGTCTATATGATCATTCAATGCTACATCCTCCTCCATTAAGGAGTTTAATGCTACAGAATAGATTTCTCCCATATGGTCCTTGGGTTCCACCCCGGCGTTACAACCAGACAGCCAAATGGATACTACCAGCACGATACTAAAACAAATCCGGTTCAAGTCACCGCCTCCTTTTGTACAATAGACGAAAGTGTATCAGGTTCCGTTGCAGCTATTTTATAAAAAAGCAGACTTTGTGGTTTTTCAGGGAAAGCTTAGATATTTATTGCCCCCACTGAGAGTTGACCTAGGATCCGATTCTTTTCCTCTTCCAACCGCATGTTTCCCTACAAGAAAAGCCACCATATAGAAAGGTTCGGCACATCCGTTAAGCAGATGAATAGTCAAATGATCCTCGATCTACTATGATATCCCTGAACAACTAAAAGGAGGCACACCCATGAACGAAAACTATAAAGAATTATTAACACCATATACATTTAAAAATGGAGTACAGCTGAAAAATCGCATCATCATGGCTCCGATGACGAACTTTTCTTCGGATGATGAAGGCAATGTGACGGATGCGGAGCTTGACTATTATGCACGCCGTTCGAAGGATGTGAGCATGGTCATCACAGCGTGTACGTATGTGACGCCAAACGGGAAGGGATTTCCTGGAGAGTTCGGAGGGGATTCCGATGAAATGATCCCGAGCCTTGAGCGTCTGGCGAAAACGATCAAGGAGCAAGGGGCGAAGGCAGTTCTTCAAATTTTCCATGGTGGAGTACAGTGTCCCCCGGATCTCGTTCCGGATGGTGACGTGGTAAGTGCAAGTGACGTAGCAGGAGAAAACGGTCAGAAAAAGGCAAGAGGTCTTTCCGAGAAAGAAGTGGAGGAAATCATTGAAGCGTTCGGTGAGACGACGCGCCGTGCAATTGAAGCGGGATATGACGGTGTGGAGATTCACGGAGCGAATGGTTACTTGATTCATCAATTCTTCTCCCCGATGACGAATCAGCGTGAAGACCGTTTCGGCGGCAGCCTTGAGAAGCGGATGGCGTTCCCGCTTGCCATCGTCGATAAAGTGAAAAGTGTAGTGGCTGAGCACGCCGACCCATCATTCCTTGTCGGTTATCGTTTCTCCCCTGAAGAGCCGGAAGACGAAGGGTTCTCAATGGGGGATACGCTGTCACTGGTTGATGCGCTGGCTGACAAGGAGCTTGATTATCTGCATGTGTCGCTATTTGAATTCTTCTCGAAACCAAGAAGGGACGTTGAGGATCTCGAGAAGCCCCGCATGGAGTATCTTCTGGAAACAATCGACGACCGCACGCCCCTAATCGGTGTAGGCTCGATTTATACGGCAGAAGATGCCCGTAAAGCATTCGAGACGGACGTGCCGTTACTTGCACTCGGCCGCGAGCTCATCATCGATCCCGACTGGGTCGAGAAGATTGCAGAAGGCAGGGAAGACGAGATTGTGACGGAAATTGATAAAAGCAAACAGAAGGAATTGGTGGTGCCAGATCCACTGTGGAATGCGATCATCAATACACCTGGCTGGTTCCCTGGTGTGTAAGAATGGAAGTGAAATGCCCTGCGAAAGCAGGGCATTTTTTTTATGGGATCGATCGTCACCCATGGTGGGGCCTGTCGAAACCAATGTCCTTGTCTGCCACAATCTGTTATACTATACCCATCAAATAGCAAGGTTGTGTGAAGCAGTGGAACTTACAAGGGAAAATGCAAGGTTTTGGAACAGATTGACGTCTGTCCAGGTCATTGTTTTATTTTATACAGCAGCCGTGGTCATCTCCACGACATTACTTAGCATGCCGATTGCCCACAGGCCCGGGATGAAATGGTCTTTCATCGATGCACTGTTTACATCTGTGAGCGCGATCAGTGTCACGGGGTTGACGGTGGTATCGACCTCGGATATGTTCAGCACGACTGGATATTTCATTCTTGCCTTCATCCTTCAGTTTGGCGGGATCGGCATCATGACGCTCGGTACGTTCATCTGGATTTTGTTCGGGAAGAAGATCGGGCTCAAGGACCGTCAGTTGATTATGACCGATCAGAATCGTTCGACGTTTTCTGGCCTGGTGAAACTGATGAGGCAGATCCTCATCATTGTGCTGGCGATCGAGGCAATCGGCGCCTTCATTTTAGGGGTCTATTTTCTGGATTTCTTTCCGACATGGGAAGAGGCGTTCATCCAAGGCTTCTTCGCATCGGTCAGTGCCACCACGAATGCAGGATTCGATATTACAGGGAACTCATTGATCCCTTTCGCGAATGACTACTTCGTTCAATCAATCAACATCATTCTACTCATATTGGGTGCCATCGGATTTCCTGTCCTGATTGAGTTGAAGGAATGGTTCACTCACCGGGGATCGACCCCATACCGCTTCACTTTATTTACAAAATTGACGACGTTGACGTTCTTCATCCTGGTTTTACTAGGGACGCTATTCATCCTTGTGTTTGAAAGCCATCATTTCTTCATTGGAAAGTCATGGCATGAATCGTTCTTCTACGCATTGTTTCAGTCCGTTTCGACGAGGAACGGCGGACTCGCGACCATGGACGTGAGTGAGTTCTCAGCACCAACGCTCTTATTCATGAGCGGACTCATGTTCATCGGGGCATCCCCGAGCAGTGTGGGCGGGGGGATCCGGACGACGACCTTCGCCATCATGATGCTGAGTATCTTCTTCTTCGCCAAAGGGAAGAACTCCATCAAGGTATTCGGCCGTGAAGTGGACCCGGAGGACATCCACCGGTCTTTCATCGTCATCACAACGGCCGTCTTCATCTGCTGTTCAGCCGTCCTAGCAATGACGTTCTTCCATCCGGAATTCAGCATTCTTGAAATCATCTTTGAAGTCACGTCTGCATTCGGTACGACAGGGCTTTCGATGGGAATCACATCAGAACTCGGCACGGCCGGAAAAATCATCATCATCGCCCTTATGTTCATCGGGAGGATCGGGATCTTCTCCTTCTTATTCTTGATTCGCGGTAAGACGGTGAATGAGAAGTATCACTATCCGAGGGAAAAAGTGATCATCGGATAATGTTTTTGTAATGTGGCGTGGAGCCCGGGATAGGATTCCGGGTTCCACGCTTTTTTATTTTAGTATCACGATTCCTACGATCACAAACCCGATATAAATGAACTTGGCCGGGTTTGCTTTTTCATTGAAAAAAAGAAGCCCAAACAGTGCCGTAATGGCAATCGATGATCCCGACCAAATAGCATACGCGATCCCGATTTCCATTGTTCGGACACTTAAGGAGAGAAAATAAAGGCAAAGTCCGATCAGCACAAAGGATGCTACACTGTACAAACGTTTTCGAAATCCTTCAGACAGTTTAACAGAAAGATTTCCTGCTGCCGCAAGCACCAGGGAAAGAAACAAATATCCCACGGTTTATGCACTCCTTTCTTTATCCGGTTGTAGAGTCAATCCAATGATCCCTGTGAAAATCAAGGCAAGTCCGATTCCTTTTTGAATAGACCATGATTCCTCGAACAGCATGAGTCCCAATAATGTGACGAGCACGGTACCACCGCCTGACCAAAGCGCATTAATAATTCCGATTTCATGATCTTTTGTAATCAAAATATAAAGAGCGACCGCGAGTGAATATGAAAGGATGACGATGACAGTCGCACTGAAATCAGTGAAGCCATCGGAATACTTTATGAACGTTGCTCCTGTGACCTCTGACACGATTGATATACCTAGAAGTAAATAGGTCTTCATTCATTAGTCCCTCCTGTATTTTTCGTATATTCACAGGATAAGTGAAAGGATGGGGGCGTAGGTACTTCTCATTTGTTATGAGGGTATAACGTGGGGTTATACTATAGTCAACAACATGCAGAATGGGAGTGACAGTAGTGCTACCGAGATTGAATGCTTTTATCAAAGTGGCAAGGAAAGGGAGTTTTACAAAAGCAGCAAAGGAATTATATATATCCCAACCTGCACTCAGTAAGCAAATGAAGCGTCTGGAAGAAGAATTGGGGTTTGCCCTTTTTGACAGAACTTCTTCAGGGGTGGAGTTGACCGAAAAAGGGGCAGGACTATACAAAGAACTGTCGCCACTATTTGAGAGGATCCATCACACCGTGAAACATTTTCAAAGCTCGGAAGAAATCCGTTTTGGATCGACGCCCATGATCACAACTTACTTCCTTCATGAGCATTATGAACGACTGCAGCACGCAAACTTTCGTGTAACGGAGGTTAAGGATGACAGTCAGGAGCTGTCACCTCTACTTGAAAAACGGCAAATTGATGCGGCGATCATCCAGGACATTCCCACTTACAAAACAGTTCCTTCCAGTCATCTCTTCACCGACGAGTTTTATGCTGCCATCCCGATTCAATCACCGTTCTCCTTGAAAAAAGAAGTGACAATAGAAGAATGCTTCACGTATCCGCAAATCATCCCTTCGCAGGGGGCACTCTCTGATAAAATCAGGGCGGTGATGAATGAACGGAACTTTGCGGGAGAGGTTGTTACGGCACAATACCATGCCATGGCAGGGCTTGTCTCATTGGGCGTCGGGATTGCCTATCTTCCTCACGTGATGGTACGCCAAATCGAATTCCGCGGTGTTGCTTTTTTACCGATCCAAGATTCTCCTTTTAAAAGGGAGATGTACCTGTGTGCACGCAATGAGAACTTATTGGCGTATGTGAAAGGCTTGTTGACAGGAGATAATTGATCGTTAGAAATGAGCTTACATGGGGGCTTGTGGTTGTGAGGTGAATTGGGAATCATGGATGGGTAGGGAGCGGAACAATCCCGATTTCCGTTGTTCCGATTGCTGTCGACGTTGCTAATTAGAATTGGTCGATCGTACACGTTTAGGAATAGATAATAAATTCTGTACCGTATTTCCTGAAAGTGAATCGTCAGTTCTATTGTTTGGAGCATATTCTGGTGTCTGGCAAGATGAACCGATAAAGATAGCAGTACTCCCTTTTAGAATATAAAAGTGTACAGATGCTGCTCATTTTTACCATAAAAAAAAGCTGCCGATTAGATCGACAACCTCATGCGTTACCTGCGACGACTCTCTTATGAACATTACCCGTTACTTTCTTCCGCTTTCTTGTTCCCCGGTGCAAACCAGCCCAACAAGGCAATCCCGATCAGAACTCCGTAGAAGATCAATGTCCAAACCGTGCTGTGTGGGAAATCATGATCTAAAATGTGGATGTCCTCATGAGCGAGCGTAATGACGGCCAGCTTCACCCCTACCCAGGCGACAATGGCGTAGGCCGTTGTTTCCAGCGCGGGACGGGTTTCCAGGAGCTGAACGAACCAGGTTGCTGCATACTTGATAAGGATCAATCCTGCAATCCCGCCGAGAATGACCACGAGGAATTTACCGCCGTCCATGCCTCCGAAATTACCGAGCGGTGAATCCGGAAGTCCTAGCGCCAGGGCAACGGCAGCGAGGATGGAGTCAATCGCAAACGCCAGGTCAGCGAGGGCAATCTTTCCGACAGTTGGCCAAAAGCCTTTACCGGCAGCCTCTTCTTCCGTTTCTTCCTGATTTTTTTCATTATCTTTCCCGAACTTCGCCTTGATGACATGCTTCAGTCCGAGATAAAGCAGATAAGCTGCACCGACCGCCTGGATCTGCCACACATTTGCGATGAACGAAATCGCAAAAAGAGCTCCGAAACGGAAAGCGAAAGCCAGGAAAATCCCGTATTTGATGGCTTTCTTTTTCTCATCTTCAGGAAGGTGTTTGGCAATGACGGCAAGAACCAGTGCATTATCCGCGGATAATAGTCCCTCCAGGCCGATCAAGATCAAGAGGGCCCATGCGTATTCCAACCAAATAGATTCCAATAGTAACTCTCCTTTATGTATCCAAAGTCATTCATCTACGATCATTTCTTGTGTTTATCTTGCCACGTATCCTATATCTGATACTTCTCAATTCTCGCGGTGAAATCGAATATGAATGAATGTTTATTATATTTCAAAATCGGGAGGAAATCCATCGGGAAGATGGGTATAATTTTACAAAGTTATTTATGGAAATATATGGTACAATCGTTAACTAAAGGAGGGACTTTTCGTGAAGGATCAATTGAAAATTAAAGAATATGAAGAAACGTACCAGAAACAGAACACGGATCTTATCCTACATATTCAGCAAGATGAGTTTAACATTCAGATCACTAAGGAAGATCAACCGGACTTGTTTCAAATCCCTTCGTTTTATCAGGCTGGAAAGGGGAACTTCTGGATCGCAGAGTTGAATGATAAAGTGGTCGGGACCATCAGCTTATTGGACATAGGTAATCATGGTTTGGCATTAAGGAAAATGTTTGTTGATAAAAATTACAGGGGATCTGAAATGCAACCGGCAAAATTATTATTGGACAAAGCAATCGATTGGGCACGAAATCATGCCATTAACACAATCTATCTTGGCACGACTCCACAGTTTTTGGCGGCACATCGTTTTTACGAGAAGAACGGCTTTGTGGAAATTGGACGAAGCGAGCTGCCTGCTGATTTTCCGATTGTGAAGGTGGATCGGGTATTCTATAAATTTGAGCTGGAGTATGCTCAAGTTCCAGTTTTGCCTGAATACTGAAAACCTTTGCATGTGGAATGAATATCATGGTATAGTGAATTTACTAATATATGACAGGAGTGATGGGTGGACGATGAAGAATTAATCTTATTTTCGAGGACATTTGAAATCAAATTTTCAAATCAACCAAAATAGGATTAGTCTGCCCATTTTTATACCATTGCCTTAGCTATTCTTTTGTATGGCTTTGTTTGTGCACGTGACGGTACGGCTGATCCTTCCAGAGATTCTGGGAGGATTTTTTTTGTCCTCCTTTTGATGAGAGGGGAAGAATTGTATGAGAGAAGTTATGAAATTATTGAATTTACGGTATGAGATCGGAAACCAGACTTTGTTTGAAGAAGTCAATGGAAGTGTACAGGAAGGGGATGTGATCGGGATCATCGGCCGGAATGGATCGGGGAAATCCACCCTCCTTCATATGATTTATGGAGATATTGAGCCGGTTGACGGTACGATTCAGTGGCTGCAGAGCGGAGTGAGCATGGAGTTGGTCGTGCAGGAAACTACGTCTCATTCTCCAGGAGCCATGTCGCCAGCTGAACGCAAGCTGTTGGAAAAGTGGCAAGTGCCCACGCATGAATATTCGCTGCTGAGTGGCGGTGAAAAGCTGAAGGCGAGACTCGCCAGGGGATTTGCTTCAAACACCGATCTCCTTTTACTGGATGAACCGACGAATCATCTGGATCAGGCCAGCTTGGAGCAGTTGAAAGAACAAATAAATGAATATAGGGGGACGGTCATTCTCATCTCCCATGATCGGTATTTTCTAGATGAAGTAGCGAAGAAAATCTGGTCACTTGAAACCGGGAAACTGATTGAACATAGCGGGAATTACTCGAGTTACATGGAAGCCCGCAAGCAGAAAAGACTGACGCAGCAGCGTGAATATGAAAAACAGCAGAAGATGGTGAAGCGGGTCGAGGACCAGATGAGGGAACTGACATCCTGGTCACAGAAGGCGCATGCCCAATCGACGAAGCAAGAAGGATACAAGGAACATTACCGGGTAAAGGCGAAACGGACCGACAGTCAGGTGAAATCGAAACAGAAAAGGCTTGAAAGGGAGCTAGAGAAGGCGAAGGTGGAAGAGGTCGAGGAAGAGCAAACCGTGAAGTTCTCACTGCATGCATCCCATAAAAAAGGGAAACGGTTCCTTGAAGTGAAGGACCTTGCCAAGGGCTTTGAAGGCCGAATGCTATTCAGTAAAGGTGCCTTTACGATCCAGCATGGTGAAAAGGTGGCAGTCACCGGCCCGAACGGAAGCGGAAAAACGACACTGTTGAAGGTGATCATGAATGTTGAAGATGCGGATGGAGACGTATGGGTTTCACCATCCGCTCACATCGGCTACCTGACGCAGGAAGTGTTCGATCTCCCGCTCGATGAATCACCCCATCAGCTTTTCGATAAAGAAACCTTTGAAGAAAGAGGAAAAGTCCAAACGCTGATGAAACACCTGGGATTCATGGCCACGCAGTGGAACGAGCCGATACGGCAAATGAGCATGGGCGAGCGGGTGAAGCTGAAACTGATGAAGTATATGCTCGAAGAAAGGGATGTATTGATCCTTGATGAGCCGACGAATCACCTGGACCTTCCGTCACGCGAGCAGCTCGAGGAGACGCTATCCCAGTATCACGGAACACTGATCATCGTCTCACATGACAGATATTTCCTTGAAAAAACAACGAATGTCAGCCTCGTGATCGAGAATGGCCGCATTCATAAGAAGTTGCAGGATGAGGCTCCCGTCCGGAATGACCAGGAAGAGTTGAAGCTGAAGCTTGAGACCGAACGGCAGGAAGTGCTTGGTCGCCTAAGTTTCATGGTGCCGGGGAATGCGTCCTATGCAGAGTTGGATCGGAAGTTTATGGAGTTGACGAAGGAAATCAATGCATTGACGTGGGATGGGGGTCGGGATCGGTAAAGGAAATTCGACATGAACGGCACGATTATCTGAGGGAAGGGTGGAATTATTGGATTAAAGGGCGTAATTATTTTTTTATAGGGTGTAATTAATTTAACGAAGGGTGCAATCCACGTTATAAAGGGCACAATCCATGAAACTAGCTATTGGAATCGGCTCGATATGGAAGTGATTCTCTAGGATAGGCAAAAATGAAAATTGAATAGAGGAACAATTAACGTAATTCCGGTGCAATCTATAAGAAAAGCGGTGCAATTAACCTAACTCCAGAACAATCTATGAAGAAAGCCCAAACATTAATAGAAATACAGGTTTAATTCCACCTCACACTACATTCCATTCCAAAAAAAATATTGCCAAACTTGATATCAACAATAGAACTGTATAATAGTACTATCATACAAAAAGAAGGGACTGGATTACATGAGATCTTTAGAAGGAAAAGTTGCCCTGGTCACTGGAGCGAGCAGGGGAGCGGGACGCGGGATTGCGATTGAGTTGGGAAAAGCGGGGGCCACTGTGTATGTAACCGGAAGGAGCACGAAGGGAAACTCGACCAAAGGATGGCGGGGTACGGTCGATGATACGGCAGCCGAGATCACCGCTGCAGGCGGGAAAGGGGTCGGCGTTCGATGTGACCACACCAAGGATGAGGAAACAGAGGCTCTCATTAATAGAATCCGTGAAGAACAAGGAAAGCTGGATATCCTGGTCAATAATGTGTGGGGAGCACATGACATCGGAGTCGAACCGGGTGCGTTCTGGGAACAGTCCCTTGCGAATTGGGATACGATGTTCACGGCTGGCGTGCGTGCGCAACTTGCGACAAATCATTATGCGATCCCCCTCCTTAGGGAGAATGAGAACGGACTGATCATTCATACGACGTTTTGGGACAAAGGGAAGTATACCGGACAGTTCTATTATGATCTCGCAAAAAATGCGCTTGTCCGCATGGCATATGGGCTTTCAAAGGAGTTGATGGAAGACGGCATAGCTGTGATGGCGGTTTCGCCTGGATTCATGAGAACGGAGCTTGTACTGGATCATTTTGGAGCAACCGAGGAGAACTGGCAGCAATTCGAAGACTTGGCTATGACCGAATCCCCTTTTTACATCGGACGTGCAATCGCGGCACTGGCACAAGATTCCGACGCGATGGATAAGAGCGGCTTGGTACTGAAAGCAGGTGACTTGGCGAAAGAATATGGATTCACCGACATTGACGGCCGTACGATCCCTCCATTTTCACTCTAATGATTCATACCCACACACACTTAGGAATACATTTCTTAAGTGTGTTTTTTTGTCTCTTTTGTCAGCCGGCTAGTAAACTGGTATATAATGAATCTATACTCTATGAGGAGGTACATATGAAACAGCAAAATGTAGAAAATCACGGTAAAATCGATCCGGTCTATCATTATGGGATTGCTTTATTATCGCTCGCGACGCTGATCTTGGCGATTGTGTACTTTGTGAAAAACATCGGCACTGAGACCTTGCTCAGCTTCATTGTCTTGATCGCTGCGTTTATCTTCCTGTTGATGATGGCAAAACTGAGATTATATGCGCTCAAGCTTCAGGACCGGATCATCCGGAATGAGGAGAATTTCCGTCATTATCGACTGACGGGCGAAGTGCTCGATCCAGATTTGACCTTGAAGCAGATCATCGCTCTACGATTTGCGCCAGATGAAGAGTTTCCTGGTTTGGTGAAACGGGCCATCTCGGAGAATCTGTCAGCGAAAGACATCAAGGGAGCAATCCGTAACTGGCGTGCAGATCATCATCGCGTATAGACCCTTGTGAACAGACCGCTCACGGATAGCGGTCATTTTTTTCTAGAAGGAGGCTTGTCATGACAAATGAAGTAATGGTTGATGTAAGAGGTCTAGTGAAAAGATATGGATCATTCACAGCCGTGAATGGAGTCACATACAGCGTACATAAAGGGGAAATATTCGGTTTGCTCGGTCCGAACGGTGCCGGGAAGACGACGACGATCGAGATGCTCGTCGGTCTCCGGAAGCCTGACGAAGGGACGGCGGTGCTCGCGGGGTATGATGTCCGGAAAGAAGTGAACGGTGTCAAGGAAGTGATCGGCGTCCAGCTTCAGTCGACGTCATTGTTCGAATTGTTGAAGGTCGAGGAAATCCTTCATTTATATGCAAGCTTCTATCCGCGTCATGTGAACATTGATGAATTGATAGAGGAGATGCTCCTGACTGAAAAGCGCAGGGATCGCATCAAGGGGTTGTCAGGCGGACAGAAGCAGAGGCTCGCGATTGCGCTTGCCCTCATTCATGATCCGGAGATTGTATTCCTTGATGAACCGACGACGGGACTTGATCCACAGGCAAGGAGGACCTTGTGGGATATCGTGCTCCGGCTGAAGGAGCGTGGGAAGACGGTGATTCTGTCCACGCATTATATGGATGAAGCCCATGTGCTCTGTGACCGCATCGGGATCATGGATCAGGGGGAGTTGATTGCCCTCGATACACCGGGTAACCTCGTGAAGATGCTGCAGTCGACGAGTACGATCGAATTTTATCTGAACGATCCTCCTGAAGAGGGATGGTTCATGAAGATGGATGGGGTCAAGGAAGCAGCCCTGAAGGATACGTTCGTTCAGCTGTATACAGATGATCTGCAGCAGGCGCTGACCTCGCTGATCGAGGTATCGTCTCAGCATGGTCTCGAAATCCGGGATCTTCAGACGCGACAAGCGACACTCGAGGATGTGTTCATCCATATGACAGGAAGGAGGCTGCGCGAATCATGAGGGCTTATTGGCAGTTGACGCTTGCACAATTACGCATATTTGCACGGAATAAACAGGTGATCTTCTTTACGCTCTTGTTCCCGGTCATCCTGATGGTGGCACTCGGATCCTTTGTCGGAGGAGGGAACTCCCTCTCTTTGACAGCCGGCGTCGTCGATAACGATGACACTTCCTCATCAAAGGAGTTAAAGGACTTATTTTATAAAAATGAAGGAGTCGAAACAGTCGACTTTGATGATGTAAAAAAAGGGAAAAAATCCGTTGAAGAAGGGGATATCCAGCTTCTCATTGAAATTCCCGAAGGATATGGGGAAAGCCTTAAAGCTGGTGACGGACCGTTCTCGGTACCGGTTTATTACAATGAGAAGAACCTGACTACAGCAGAGCTCGGTCTGACCGTGGTGAACGGGATCATCGACCAATACAGTAAGGAACTCGCCGATTACAAGCCACTGGTTACCGTTGAAAAAGTGGGCATCGAGGCGCTCAACATCCGCTATATCGATTTCCTTGTCCCCGGCATCGTGGCGATGATGATCATGAGTAACAACATGAACGGGGTTGCCGGTCAAATCTCAGCCTGGCGCGAACGGGGAATCCTTCGCAGAATGCAGGGGACGAGATTGAAGGCATCCACTTTCATCGCAGCCCAGATCACCGCGAGATTGTTGTTGAATGGGACGCAGGCGTTGCTTGTCGTATTGATTGCGAACCTCATTTTTAACATCAATGTTGTCGGTTCCTGGCTCGCACTGATCTTCTTTATCGTGCTCGGTACCCTCGCTTTCATGTCGATCGGCTTCATCATCGCAGGGATGGCGAAGAATCCGGAAAGTGCCGGACCGATCGCAGGGTTTGTTTCATTTCCATTATTGTTCCTCGGGGGTGTGTTCTTCCCGATCAACAATATGCCTGACTTTATCCAGCCGATCGTCAAGGTGTTACCAATCGCCCATTTAAGTTCGGCACTTCGTGAGACGATGAATCTTGGAACGCCGTTTTTTGAACTTGGAATGGAGACATTGGTCCTTGGTGCCTGGCTTGTCGGAGGGTTTGCGATTGCAAGTTGGGTGTTTAAGTGGGAGTAGATGAGGACCCGGAAGAATCTTGCGACGCCTAAGACAACGAACGACTATTTCAACATACGTGGTTCCCGGTGCGAGATGCTCCGGGAACTTTTTTTGAACCTGAAAAGACTTACCTTGCTCTCAATTGGCGTTCTATCCTAACAGTTATACGTCCCTTACCCGTTGCATAGTAGTGATAAAGGAGATAGCGGACTACCGGCAACTTCTCCAATTTCGAGGTTATTGGAGGTCGTGTGATGAAAAAATCACAAGGGGAGCACAAGGACAGCGGTCCGTTTCATAAAAAGCCCAATTTCTTGATCCTCATGGTGGACCAGGAACGTTACCCCGTTTCCTATGAGGGTGAAGAATTGAAGAAATGGCGCAGAAAGAACTTGGTTGCTCAGGAGCTATTAAAGCGGAATGGATTCGAATTCACCATGCATTATGCTGGAAGTACAGCGTGTTCACCGAGCAGGACCACATTTTATACCGGTCAATATCCTTCCCTTCATGGCGTCACGCAGACGAGTGGGGCAGCTAAAACGGCCTTTGACCCTGACATGTTCTGGCTTGACCAGAATACCGTTCCGACTTTCGGGGATTACTTCCGGACAGCCGGATACCGAACGTATTGGAAGGGGAAGTGGCATGCCTCCAATGAAGATATCATCATCCCCGGTACGAAGAATGCTTTTCCGAGCTACACGTCAACGGGAGTTCCTGATCCTGAAAGCGTAAAGAAGTATCGAGATGCCGACCGTTTGAATCCGTACGGTTTTTCCGGTTGGGTGGGACCTGAACCACATGGCTCTTCGCCTCGGAATTCGGGTTCGTCGGCAGCGATTGGGTTGAACGGGAGAGATGCGATTTACGCGGAGGAAACGATCGATCTTCTTCATTCTCTTGAAAAAGAAGAGGAAACGTCAACTTCATCACCGTGGCTGATTATGTGTTCATTCGTTAATCCCCATGATATTGCATTATTCGGAACTTTCTCAGAGCTTAGCCCGCTCTATGATTTCAATGTGGATCCATCTGTTCCAGACGTCCCACCGGCACCGACAGCCAAAGAATCCCTCCACACCAAACCAACTGCCCAGGAAAGCTACCGGATCACCTACCAAGAGGCGCTTCAGCCATTGAGGGACAGCTTGTTCTACAGGAGATTGTATTATTCGCTCCAAAAGCAGGCAGATCAGGATATGTTGAAGGTGTTCCAAGCACTCCAGGAGTCATGCTTCTATGACGATACCATCGTGATCTTCTTGTCGGACCATGGTGAGCTACTGGGGGCTCATGGGGGCTTATTCCAGAAGTGGTACAACACCTATGAGGAATCGATCCATGTACCGCTTATTATCCATAATCCAAAATTATTCCCAGAACGCAGTCAGACAGATATGATCACGAGTCACATCGACCTTCTTCCGACAATGCTTGGGTTGGCGGGGATCGATCCCTATAAAGCACAAAGGAAACTGAGGAAAGATCACACGGAAGTTCATCCACTTGTCGGAAGGGATCTCACCCCTTTATTGCAAGGTGATGAAACGTTCTTCCGTTCGAATGAACCGATTTATTTCATGAGTGATGACGATTTTACGCGTGGACCGAATCAAGTGACTGCAGCGGGCAGACCGTATACTTCGGTCGTCCAGCCGAATCATACCGAGGCGATCATCACGAGACTTTCAACAGGGAAACATGATACGTCCGAGGTGTGGAAGCTTACCCGCTACTTTGACAATCCACAGTTTTGGAGTAACCCGGACTGTGAAGATGTAACAACGACCCAGGTTTCCGAAAAAAGTACGTCCGCTGATACAGAATGCTCCTTATGCATCACGAAAACAAAGAAAATACCAGTGCCGGAACAATATGAACTCTACAACTTAACGGCTGATCCGCTGGAAGAGAAGAACCTTGCATATCCGGAATATGAAACACCTGAATCCATAGCCGTAAAAAACTTATTGATTTCTGCACTTGAAGAACAGTGCCGACAAAAAAGGTTATACCCTACGAGCGGGGATGTTCCCGGAAAGCCCTCCTGTAATTGTAAATAGTGCAGAAATCCGACTCAGCTTGAACGTTTGAAATATCATGGTTGAATCGTTTGACAACTTTTCCGATTCAATGCTATAGTAACGATACAAAAATTATAATTCACTCTCTGATAATAGAGGCGCGAGAATGAGGAGTAGCTTTCCTGAGGATGATGGATCCCGGGATGGAAAGTGAAAGGCAGATCGCCGAAACGGGAAGCAGCCTATCGGTTTCCTGTTGGGCTGGCATTGAATAAGTGTCAGACTGTCACAATGGTCACGTTGTGGAGAACTATTGAAGAGATGTTAATACAGAATTCTTCAGAACGTTCTTCGTTTTGATCAGGAAACCGTATGAGCATCGCTTCATACGGTTTTTTTTGTGTGTTTTTTTCGGAGGGATTTCAGGAGGAGAATGTAGGATGACAGCAATTCAAACGAGTGTACAGGGACATTTGGAAATCGGAGGCGTGAGCACGGCAGATCTTGTTGCCGAATACGGTACACCGCTTATGGTGTATGACGAAAATATGATCCGTCAGAAGGCACAGGCATTCCGCCAGGCCTTCAATGAAAGCGGGCTGGATTATCAGGTTGCATATGCAAGCAAGGCTTTCCTTTGTAAAGAAATGGTGCGCTTGGCGGAAGAGGAGCTTCTTTCACTGGATGTGGTTTCTGGAGGCGAGTTATATACGGCGCTCCAAGCTGGATTCCCGGCTGAGAGGATCCATTTTCACGGGAATAACAAGTCAGAGGAAGAGCTTGTCATGGCGCTCGAAGCTGAAATCGGATGCTTCGTCGTGGACAGCTTCCTTGAACTCGAGCTTCTGCATGATCTGGCCAAAGAGAGAGGACAGCACGTGAACATCCTACTAAGGGTGACACCTGGTGTGGAAGCCCACACGCATGATTACATCATGACCGGTCAGGATGATTCCAAGTTCGGTTTCGGAATCTCGAATGGCCAGGCCGACCGTGCCATGCAAATCGCCCTCTGCAAACCGAACTACACGGTGCTTGGAATCCATTCCCATATCGGATCACAAATCTTTGAATTGGATGGCTTCCAACAGGCAATCACGGTCCTGTCCGATTTCCTTCAAGGTCTGAGGAACGAATGCGACGTCACGCTTCCCGTATTGAACATCGGAGGGGGCTTCGGGGTCCGTTATACGGAAGACGACAAGCCGCTGCCAATCCAGACGTATGTCAAAGCCATCACGGACAGCGTAAAAGAAAGCTTCGGAGAAAACGGCTATCCATTGCCTCAAGTGTGGATCGAGCCCGGCAGAAGCATCGTTGCCGAAGCGGGAACGACGCTATACAAAGTCGGTTCCAAGAAAATCATCCCCGACCTACGTACGTATGTAGCGGTCGATGGTGGGATGACGGATAACCTCCGTCCTGCCTTATACGGAGCAAAGTACCACGCCGTCCTCGCGAACCGTCCTAATGAAGAATGCACGGAGCTCGTGAGTGTAGCAGGGAAATGCTGTGAATCAGGGGACATGCTCATCTGGGATTTGATGCTGCCCCCTACGAACTTCGGTGATACACTTGCCGTGTTCAGTACAGGTGCTTACGGATACTCCATGGCGAATAACTACAACCGCATCCCGCGTCCGGCCGTCGTGTTCGTAAAAGACGGGGAATCGCGTGTGGTCATTGAGCGAGAGACCTATGCGGATTTGGTGAGATTGGATCGGTAGATCGGACCGGGGGAGCGTGCCATGGGGGACAGGCTCCTTGGTCCGCTGATCGGCTGGCCGGGTTGACCCTGCCGTTGCAAATGGTTGCGCCAATGGTGGCCAAGGGGACAGGTCCCTTGGTCCGGTTCAGTCAATAACCCGGGGGACGTGTTCTTTCTTTTGCTCGCTGTATAACCGAGGTGACAGTAATCCGGGCGTGATGCAGGAAGTGAATTTAATAGAGTCCAAGAAAAAAGCCGCATCCATTTCAGGATTGCGGCTTTTTCTTAATTTCGGATGAGATAATCGAACGCCCCTAATGCGGCAGTCGCTCCGGACCCCATTGAAATGATGATTTGGTTGTATGCACTGTCAGTACAGTCACCAGCGGCGAATACGCCAGGAAGACTGGTTGCTCCATGTTTATCAACGACGATTTCACCGAAGCGCGTGCGTTCAATCGTTTCATCGAGCCATTCAGTATTCGGTACAAGACCGATTTGGACGAATACACCTTGAAGTTCAATATGGTGTTCTTCGTTCGTTTCACGATCCTTGTAGGTAATACCGTTCACTTTGTCTGTTCCGGTGATTTCCTGTGTTTGTGCATTCTTGATGACGGTCACATTCGGAAGGCTGTAGAGACGTTTCTGCAGGACTTCGTCCGCTTTCAATTCTGGATTGAACTCAAGCACGGTTACATGCTTGACGATTCCCGCGAGGTCGATTGCAGCCTCGATACCTGAGTTTCCTCCACCGATGACCGCTACGTCTTTTCCTTCGAATAAAGGTCCGTCGCAGTGTGGGCAATAGGCCACACCTTTATTTTTGAATTCCTGTTCTCCAGGGACACCGATGTTTCTCCAGCGTGCACCAGTCGAGATGATCAGGCTCTTACTCTTAAGGACTGCACCGTTTTCAAGCTCAAGCTCGATCAGGTCTTTCTTTTCCAAGCGCTTGGCACGCTGAAGGTTCATGACATCGATGCCATAGTCCTTCACGTGTTCTTCAAGGCTTGCGACAAGTTTCGGACCTTCTGTCTGCTTGACGCTGATGAAGTTCTCGATGCTCATCGTATCAAGCACCTGCCCGCCGAAGCGCTCGGCTACGATACCAGTGCGGATTCCTTTACGTGCTGCATAGATTGCCGCACTGGATCCCGCAGGTCCGCCACCGACAACAAGCACATCGTATGGATCCTTGTCGGAAAGCTCGCTGGCATCAGGGCCTTCAACGATTTTTGAAAGGATCTCTTCAATGGTCGTACGTCCGCCGCTGAAGAATTCAGCGTTCAGGTAAACGGATGGAACGGCCATGATGTTCTTGTATTCCACCTCTTCTTTGTAGGCGGCACCGTCAATCATCGTATGAGTGATGTTCGGGTTGAGAACACTCATGATGTTGAGGGCTTGTACGACATCAGGGCAGTTGTGGCAACTCAGGCTGACATACGTTTCGAAGTGATGCTCGCCTTTGATGCTCTTGATTTGATCGATGACACTCTGATCAACTTTTGGAGGTCTGCCGCTGACTTGAAGAAGGGCAAGCACCAGTGAAGTGAACTCGTGTCCGAGCGGGATACCGGCGAAATGGACCCCGGTATCCTCCTCTCCGGCACGATTCACGCTGAAGCTTGGTGTTCTTGGAAGATCAGCTTTTTCGACAGAAATCTTAGGGGACATGGAAGCAAGCTCTTCGACGAGAGCCACTGTGTCCTTAGATGTGTCGTCATCACCTGCGGATACTTTCAGGACGATATCGCCCTCAAGCATCTGCAGGTACTGTTCCAATTGTGCTTTAATATCTGCTTCGAGCATGATTTACTGCACTCCTTATAATTTACCAACTAGGTCAAGGCTTGGCTTAAGTGTTTCAGAACCTTCTTGCCATTTAGCAGGGCAAACTTCGCCTGGGTTGTTGCGTACATATTGAGCAGCCTTGATTTTGCTGATTAGGATATCTGCGTCACGGCCGATGCCGCCAGCGTTGATTTCAACTGTTTGGATGACACCATCTGGATCGATGATGAATGTTCCACGGTCAGCAAGACCGTCTTCTTCGTTAAGTACTTCGAAGTTGCGGGAAATCGTTTGAGATGGATCCCCGATCATCGCGTATTTGATTTTACCGATTTTTTCTGAGCTGTCATGCCAGCCTTTGTGTGTGAAATGTGTATCTGTAGAAACGGAATATACTTCTACGCCAAGGGCTTTAAGAGCCTCGTAGTTATTTTGAAGGTCTTCAAGTTCTGTCGGGCATACAAATGTGAAGTCTGCAGGGTAGAAGCAGAAAATGCTCCATTGACCTTTCAGGCTTTCGTCAGTGACAGTGATGAATTCACCATCTTTGAATGCTTCTGCTTTGAATGGTTTTACTTCTGATCCGATTAAAGACATAGTGTAAATTCCTCCTAGTGATTAGTTATTGAGAATTATTAATAGTTTATAATAATTCTAATTCGATATTAATTATTATATATGCTGCGGATTTTGTCAAGGAAGAAAGATGCTCTTTTTTTGGTTTTTATCTACCGCGCGTATTTTTGATTTGCCAGTTCGATTGGAGAATCCGGCTTACCTTTAACCTACCGAACCCGATGCAGTCGTTAAGGCAATCAAAAACAATCTTAGTGTTTACTTTTGATGGGGCTTTTAAACCTTTATGACGGTTCATCTTCTATTTTACTGGGGGGAGTGAATCGTTCCAACTTTAATGCTTGGGTAATTGTGGATTGTCCATGGGGTGGGGCTTTTTAATTTGTTGGGGATGGTGATCTGGATTGGGGCGAGATGAGGAAGGGAGATGTGCGGTTAATTATGGGCCGGTGCATTAATCGGGAAGAGGTGGAGTTAGATATGAAGAGGTGCAATTAATGGAAAAGAGGTGGAATTAGATCAGAAGCGGTGGCATTAATGGAAAAGCGGTGCAATTAATTAATAATCGGAACAATCATCCGTAAACCGGTTCAATTATGAAAAATTACCACTATGACTTTTTAGCGAGTACCCACTTTTTTCGGAAAATGACTAGTCCACTGTGGTGAATTTCGTTAGTATTGAACATTTTGTATAGAAAAAAAAGCTGCCCGCATCGCAGAATCGAGGAAGGCAGCTTGCTTTTCACAAAAAAATTGTCAGTCCTACGTGCTTGGTAATCATGTCACTCCCTGGTGCAGGTATGATGATCCAAAAAGTAATGATTAAATATCCTTTTCCATCACCACGTTCGTCGTTGTGTATCCAATCTTTTCATAGAGGCTTCTTGCAATCTTATTATGGCCAAAGACGTGGAGTCCGATTTTGTTAAAGCCGATTTCTTTTGCCTGATCTTCGATTGCTTTCATTGCTTGTTTTCCGTACCCTTTTCCTTGAAAATCTTCATCGACCTTAATGTCATAGATGAATGCTTTTTCTTCGGACTGCTTGGCGAGCCATAAAATACCGGCACGTTCCCCGTCACCGGTCACGATAGTAAATAAATAATTATTCTCGGACTTCTCTCCATCAGGAAGGAGTCTGCTGAATTCTTCCTTAGCTTTTTGTAAGGATTCATTTTCTTCCCAATTCCCCGCCAATGCTTTTTCCTTTGCATATTCAGCCACCGCAACTTCAAGATACTGCTGAAACTCTTGTGCGTTCATTTTTTGCAAGGTAACCATATTTACGTTTCCTCCTTCACCCTTCTACTCAATTGCATATACGGTGAAGAATGCTATTTTGTTTCAATGAACCTAACTTTTTGATGAAGAAATTTCGACACGAAGTAAGTCGGGGTAGCTTTTGGGAGTCTGTTATTATGAGGGGGGCGGCACGATTATTTATTTGAAGGGCGTAATGATCCCAGAGATGGCACGATTATTTATTTGAAGGGCGTAATGATCCCAGAGATGGCACGATTATTTATTTGAAGGGCGTAATGATCCCAGAGATGGCACGATTATTTATTTGAAGGGTGTAATTATTCCAGTGACGGCACGATTATCTATTTGAAGCGTGTAATTATTCCAGTGACGGCACGATTATTTATTTAAAGGGCGTAATGGTTCCAGTGACGGCACGATTATTTATTTGAAGGGCGTAATGGTTCCAGTTAAGGTTCGATTATCTTCAAAGAGGGCGAAGATTATTATAAAAGAAGAGCAGTCCGATCTTTTCTAAGGGGGAATGACCCTAAATAAGGAAAGAAGAGCACGATAGATTGAAAAAAGATACGATTTTTAAAGAAAAGCCAAAACAAACCGCAAGCAACGGCACATGCAGCGTTCAAAAACCAATACGAATCCCAAACAACGCCATCCCCAGCTTTGCAAAAACCACAAAGCCCCCAAACAACGCCACCCCCGCTTTGCAAAAGCCACAAAGACCCCAAACAACGCCTCCCTCCCTCATCAAAACGCCCCCATCCTGCCAAAGAGCTATCCCACACAATATCCCCAAAATTCATAAAACCACTAAAAACCTTCAATTCACCGTTGAACTCGCACACAAAAATCATTTAAGATTAAAAAGCATACAAGAATAGTCATAATAGTCAGATTACATAGTTTATGGAGGGATGAAAGATGGGAAGGATTGTGCATTTTGAGATTCATGTAGATGATATGGAGCGGGCGAAGGCGTTTTATGGAGGGGTATTCAACTGGACGTTTGAGGATTGGAGCGAGTATGCGGGGATGCCTTATTTCGGGGCGGTGACCGGGGGGGAGGATCAGCCTGGTATCAATGGGGCACTGATGCAGCGTCAGTCTCCTCCACCAGAAGCGAACCAGCCGATGAACGGGTACACTTGCACAATCGGGATTGGTGATTATGACGAAGCGGAGAAGAAGATCCTTGAGCTTGGCGGAAAAGTGGCGATGCCTAAATATGCTCTACCGGGCATGGCGTGGCAAGGATACTACGTGGATACAGAAGGAAATGTGTTCGGGATCCATCAGCCGGATGAAAATGCGAAGTAGAAAAAAGGTAAGAAGCTGCCTGTCCCCATCCAGGGGCCAGGCAGCTTCTTTCTGCTTTACCAGGAAACAGCTCCATGAACAGATCGGACAAAGAAAAAATTCCCTTTTATAGGTTTCGGATGGTAAAATAGTACTATCTTATCAAAGGGGTAAACGTTATGTTCAAGCGAGGGATCAAACTCCGATTGGCCATCGGGATGCTCATCATTACGGCCGTCATCAGCAGTACGGTAGTCAGTTGGTTTGCTGCAACCAGTGCGTTGAGGAGTTCGATTGAGCAAAAGTATTTAGAGAGTAATTACAATTATTCTATGAAACTGGCTCAATCGACGGATGATTTAATGAGTCATATGAGAGAAGAGATTGTTGCGATGGCGGATATCGTGAATCATCATCAATTTGATCAACAGGATCTGGATACATGGCATTCGGCGCATGCTGATCAATTTAATTCTACATTCGTGACCGATGAAGAAGGCTATATTCAATTGCTTAGCCCTTCCATCGTTCAATTCAAAGATGGGGCGAAAGTGAAGGTAGGGACGAAAATCACATCTGAAACGGTCAAAAAAGCATTGGCGATCAAGGAGCCTTTCATCTCAAAACCGTATCAGGCGACCTCGGGACAGATGATCATGTTGATTTCAGCACCGATTTTCAATGATGAGGGAGTATACCGCGGATTGATTGGCGGAACGGTTTACTTGGAAAGTGACAATGCGTTGAAAAATATCCTGTACAAACATGAATTGGGGGAAGGTTCATATGTTTATGTGGTGGATTCCGATGGACACCTGATTTATCATCCTGACACAGCACGCTTGGATGAATCGGTGTCACGTAACCAGGTTGTAAAGGAATTAATGGAAGGAAATAGTGGTTCATCAAGTGTAATCAATTCAAAGGGGAATGAGTACTACGCAGGTTTTACCCATGTAGAAAGTACGGGATGGGGAATCGTCAGCCAGACTCCTACTTCGGTTGTAGAGGGACCTTTGAGGGAGCTGTTTGCCAAGATGGCAATCCAGTCGGTTCCTCTCTTGATCATCATTTTAGTGATTGCCGCGATCCTTGCGAGTAGTATTTCGAGGCCATTGAATGTGCTGGCGGAATATTCCCAGGCCGGATCCAGCCATAAAAAATTTTCGTCCAGCTTTAAAGAAGTGGAGATGAAGTCGACCATCTATGAGGTCAAGCAGCTTTACTACCAGATCAATAAATATTTTACGATGTTGAATAAGGAGATCCAAATCGATGGGTTGACGGGTATTGCCAATCGGAAGACCTTCGATTCCATCATAAAAGAATGGATCGACAAGAACGAATCCTTTTCGTTGATCATGCTGGATATTGATCACTTTAAACAGGTGAATGATACGTATGGGCATCTGACAGGTGATGAGGTATTGAAATTTCTATCTGCCATCCTAAACGGTTACGCAGGAGAGAATCATCTGGGATTTCGGTACGGAGGGGAAGAGTTCGGGCTATTGCTGAAGGGAGTGGACGAGCGGGAGGCTTATTTTGCTGCAGAGGCCCTTCGCAAGGAAATAGCGGCAACCCCGAGCCCTGCCGGAAAACCGATTACAATCTCGCTTGGTGTCACCGAGTATCTTCAAATGGATGACCATCCAGAAACCATCATTCAACGAGCCGATGCTGCTCTTTATCAGTCAAAGGCTGCAGGGCGGAATCAGACCACCATTTTTCGTGAAGAACGGACCTCGGCGAGTAGCTGAGGTTCTTTTTTATGAACTTTGTTGCTTTGAAGACGATGCAGCTAGCCTCTGAAAGCGGCAGCCGTGTTTTAGACACACCAAATTTTGCGAGAGGAACCGATACACAACGTTTCCCAATTGAATCTCATTGCCATAAAGAAAGAGGATTTAAACGAGAATTGTCGAAGGAATAAGGAAACATGAACTTGGGGGGGAGCAAGATGAACGTCATTCTGCCTTTGAAGAAGAGGGAAGAAATCAGGAACCGCTGGCTGTTCCATCGCTTGAATACACTGCTGCCGGCGCTCATGGAGAAGCATGGGCTTGATATGTGGATTGTGATGGGGCGGGAGTATCATGAAGATCCGGTATTGAAGACGCTCTATTCGTCTGCGATCGACAGCTCGAGGAGATTGACGATCTTGGTTTTCTGGCTGGATGAGGGCCAACAGCTGAAACGGTTTGTGATTCATCGGAATCCAAGCTTCGAACCTTTTTATGAGAGGATCTGGAATAAGGAGGGAGAAGATCAATGGGAATGCCTCAAAGGTATCGTGGAAAAATGCGACCCGGACAGGATTGGCTTGAATTTCTCCCATACATTTGCCGTCAGTGACGGATTGAGTCACTCGTATTTCGAGCATATCCAAATGGTACTGAGTGAGTATAGCGACAGGTTCGTCAGTGCACAGCATCTGGTGGTGGATTGGCTTTCGAATCGGAGTGATAAAGAAATGATGGCGTATCCGGCGATTGCCGAGTTGGCCCGGCAGATTTGCGAAGAGGCATTATCGGGGAAGGTCATCCACCCAGGGATCACGACGACTGAAGATGTAGTCGATTGGATCAGGCAGCGTGTACTCGATTTGGGGCTGAAAACGTCTTTTTATCCTACGGTGGACCTGCAGCGGAAAGGATCGGATATGGACAGACTCGAGGGGGAGATCATCCGGCACGGGGATATTGTCCACCTGGACTTCGGGATTGAGTATCTTGGGCTCTGCACCGATACGCAGCAGCTTGCCTACGTACTGAAACCGGAAGAAACGGAAGCTCCTGAAGGGCTGCAATCCGCCTTTTTCACCGCCTTGCGCCTTGAAGATTTACTGAGCTTCCACATGAAAGAAGGGAAAACCGGGAATGAGGTGTTCCGCTCGGCGATGCTCTCTGCGAAAAAGGAGCAGATCGATGCCATGATTTATTGTCATCCGGTCGGCTCCCATTGTCACGAAGCCGGTGCGTTGATCGGGTTGTATGATCAACAGGGGGATGTGCCGATCAGAGGTGATTTACCGCTGACGGCCAACACATGCTATGCAATGGAGTTCAACATCCGCCAATTTGCTCCTGAGTGGGGCCAGGAAGTCCCGATCTATCTGGAAGAACCGGTTGCATTGGTCAACGGCAAGGTAGAATACATGGCGAAAAGGCAAATGGGATTTTATTTGATCTAGCCATACAAGCTTCAATTTGTTATTTAAAGCATTACGGCTGACTTTTCTCATAAAATAGGTGTGAGGTGAAAAAAATGCCAAGAGTGAAATATACGGATGCAGACGTTGCCTTGATGGCAAGGATGATGAGAGCGGAAGCCGAAGGTGAAGGGAAACAAGGGATGTTATACGTCGGGAATGTCATCGTCAATCGTGCGAAAGCGGAATGTTTGGATTTTAAAAAGGTAAGGACCATCCGTCAGGTCATTTTTCAAGTGCAAGGTGGGAATTACTCGTTCGAGGCAGTTCAAAAAGGAAACCTCTTCTACAACCGGGCAAGGTCGGTTGAGAAAAAGTTAGCCAAGAAAAATTTGGATTACTGGAGCCAACATCCAGCAAAGTATGCACTCTGGTATTTCAATCCATACGCGCCGTGTCCTCCGACATGGTACAATCAACCGTTTTCCGGTCAATTTAAAAATCACTGTTATTATGAGCCGGCAGCTGGTACGTGTGCAAGTGTTTATACTGGATAAGTTTTTTCGATTTAAGAGGGGACTTCAATTTGGGGTTCTCTTTTTACATGATATTGCTTAAACGATGAAGGGGGACTGGCCCCCTTCTGAAAGGGATCGTCACGCCGCAGGATGCGTTACGCCAATCCCTTCCTCCTTTATCCTACAGTATGAAACGCGTTTCATGGCAAGACGATTTTTTCGGAATCGTAAGCTTGCCTTCTCATTAGGAGTAGGGGCATATTTTTATGACTGGTTATGGTAAAATAAGGGTGGGGATTTAGCGTTCATAGGGGGGGCATACCTTTGCTGAAAATCTTGAGAAAAATAATAAGTTTGATCGCCTTGGCCTTTGCCGGTCACGGGCTTATCACGGATAACGTCGATTCTTTGCCAATCGTCATCTTTTTGATGGGCGTGATGATGGTTGTGATGGGAATGGAAGAATTTCAGAAAAAAAGAAAAGTCGGTTATGTTTTTTGGGCAACATCGATCCTATGTTTTTCGGTTTTAATTTAGGGGTGGCGTCTGGTTTGTAGATAGCTTAGTAAGGAGGAGTGCAAGTGGCTAAAAAATGGAGGATTGTGTTTAACCTCTTTCTTATTCTGTGTCTGGTCACCATAGGGATTGTTACGTTCCCTGATCCTCCTTCACAATACGCATTTTTCATTGCAGGGATCGGGTCCTTTATGACGTTCCCGCTACTTATGCCGACTACGAGTAAAAGGATGCGCATTGGGTTGTTGGCCTGTTTTGTCATTGCCTTTGCACTTTTATTTTCTGTAACCTATTGGGGATAAGGATGAAGCCTTGATGAAGATCATCTTACATACGGAAGGACGATTAACATGATAGAACACAATTCGAATAAAAAGAGTGCCGTCTCGTTCCTTGAACTGGTGGCTTCGGGACAAGTACGGGAAGCTTATGATCGTTATGCAGATTCTGGATTTCTCCACCACAATCCTTATTTTCCAGGTGATGCAGCATCATTGATGCGGGCGATGGAAGAGAATGCCGCTGTGAATCCAGATAAGGTTTTCGAAGTGAAAATGGCGATCGAAGAAGGTGAAACCGTTGCGGTGCATTCACATGTGAAACAGCATCGTGATGACGTCGGTGCGGTCGTGGTCCATATCTTCCGCTTCCGTAATGGCAGGATCGTTGAATTATGGGATGTGGGACAACCCATACCGGAAGAGTCGCCGAATGAGAATGGTGTTTTTTGATCTTTAGAACCATAGAATGGCAGATTCGTTGAAGAGGACAGAGAGTTTGGACACAACGGAAATTTTCATGAACATAAATGGGGGAAAAGCATGAAGTTGGTATTATTGTTCGGCCCTCAAGCAGTGGGGAAGATGACGGTAGGGCAGGAGTTAGAAAAGAAGACGGGTTTGAAGCTGTTTCATAATCATATGACAATTGAATTGCTTCAGCCGTTTTTTGGATTTACGGATGAAATGTGGAGATTATCTTCGATGATGCGGGAAGAAATCTTTGAATCCTTTTCTAAAACTGATCAGGACGGGATGATTTTCACATTTATGTGGGCATTTAATGAGAAGGAAGATTGGGAATGGGTCGATAAGGTGACGGATATCTTCAAATCCAACGGAGGAGAGGTCTATTTCGTGGAATTGGAGTCCGATCTCGACGTGAGATTGGAGCGGAATAAGACACCGAACCGATTGGCCCATAAGCCTTCTAAACGAGATGTGGAAGATTCGGAGCGGAGATTATTGGCTTCGCTGGATAGACTCCGCCTGAATTCCAATGAAGGTGAAATAGATAAAGAGAATTATATGAAGATCAATAATTCACGATTGAGTCCGCATGAGGTCGCTGAAAAGATTATACAAAGGTTTGGGTTGTTGTAAATGAATGCCTGAAATCATACGAAGACGCTTGGAGAAACTTCTCCAAGCGTCTATTGTTCATTCTATGAAATGAAAGACGATCAAAAATCCTTATCCTTCTTTGCTTTCACTTTAAAAAACCTGATCGTCACCCCGATCAGGATCAAGATGAGGATCAGCGGCAAAATCAAATAGAGTGTAAATCCTGTTGTTCCAAGCATTGAAGTTCCTCCTACTTTATCATGGATTGATAGCAACTATATTCCCCGTGCCCTACCAAGCTAAAACGTTCCAATGTGCTACGGTTTGAAGGTACCTCCCGCGATGCGTTAATACGTTAATGCGACGCGGGACGTACCTTCAAAAAGGAAATTCTATGTTTCTGTTCGATTTCCGTTATAATGGTGATAGATTGTTTTTGCTTATATTTTAGAGTTAATTAGACTTTAAATAACGGAGGCTTTCCTGATGGTCCATACTGAGTTATTTAACGGTTTGCTAATTAACCTCCTTGTCATTCTCATCGTGATTCTATTAGTGAACTTCTATCATCTTTCCAATCAAAAAGTATTCATCAATATCCGTTTAAGTTCCTTTCTCATTTATATCCTTAGTACATTCTTGATCATACTGAGCATGCTCTTATCTGTAGAATTGGAAGACGGGCTTTTCTATGACCTCCGCTTCATCCCTTTTTTATTGGGAGGAATATATGGAGGAAGGAAGGTCTTGCCTCCTCTGGCGGTGACAATGATCGCGACCCGCTTTGTATTCATGGGCTCCGGAGTGGCATCCGCGATAGTGCTCACCCTTCTTTCAGCCATTGCGGTCTACTATTTGCTCCCCACCCTGTCTGAGAAGTCTTGGGTCAAGAGAGTGTATTGGTTTACTTGTTTCTCATTTTGTTATTCGCTGCTCGCCTTCCTGTTGCCTTTGCTTATGATGGATTACCGTGACTTTTCGGCGTTCAGCATCTATTCTTTTACGCTCGCGGCTTCCACTTTCTTTGTGTTTTATCTATGTGAAATGATCAGAACAACCTACATGCTCCAGCTCGAAGCGATCAAATATGAAAAGATGCAAGTGGTCAGCCATCTGGCTGCAAGCATGAGTCATGAGGTCAGGAATCCGCTCACGACGGTTAAGGGGTTTCTGCAATTAATCAATGAAAACCCATCCGATGCCCCGACAAATACCGAACTTTCAAAGATAGCGGTCAGTGAGATCGACAGGGCGACGGAGGTGATCAATCAGTATTTGAACTTTGCCAAGCCACATCCCGAAGTGAAAGTCGAGGTGGACGTCACTAGGGAAATTGGGAGATCCAATGAGATCATCATGCCCCTTGCGGTTAAAAAGGGCGTCATTGTGGAAATGGACATCTTACATCATCGCTCGATCCTCGGGGATCCGAATAAGTTGCAGCAAGTACTGATCAACGTTATGAAAAACGGCATCGAAGCGATGGATTCAGGAGGCGTGCTGAAGATCCTAAGCTATGAGAAAGCAGGGCGACTCGTAGTAGAAATCGCGGACAACGGAATCGGTATGACGAGGGAACAAGTCATGCGCCTCGGTGAACCGTATTTTTCACTGAAAGGGAAGAATGGCACGGGCCTTGGAATGATGACCGTCTTTCAACTGGCGGCAGCAATGGAAGGAACCGTGAAAGTACACAGCAAGAAGAACAAAGGAACATCCATCATCTTGTCATTCCCGGTATCAGGAGAAGACATGGAAAAGGAAATCATCTGATTATAAGGTACGTCCCTCGATGCGGTAATGCGTTAACTCGGTGAGGGACGTACCTTTGTTTGTATGGGCGAACGCACATGAGTGGGATTGCTGCATAGTATATGGTGGTATTAATCTGAAGGGAATGAGTGAGGATGTACGGTCCGTATCATACTTATGCAGCTTTTCATCACCCTGGGGATTTCAGCAGGGGACATGAACAACATCAGCAGGTAGTGGAAGTGTTATTGAATGGGATTATCGGCAAAGCGACAGCGACGGATTTTTATAGAAGATTGGCGGATGTGGCGCCGCACGAAGACCATAGGAGTCAGTTATTGCAAATTGCGGAAGAGGAAAGAGGGCAATGGTTTCAGCTGACCAACCTTTACACCTCAATGATGGGAGTACAGCCGATGTATAGCATCGAGCCTCTTACTTTTAGTCATTATGAGGAAGGTCTCGAGAGGGGCTATGAGGCGGAAATCGAAAGCTATGAGCACTATCGCCTTGGTACGATGCTCACAGGGGATCCCACGATCTATGAAGCGTTCGTCGACGCTTGCAAGGGAGAATGGCACCATGCGGACTTATTGAGGAATTTGGGGGCATCTGCATGGAATCGGACGGATTACGGGCCAGATCCATATACCGTGAATATCGATGAGGCGACGCTTCAAAATGAGGCGTTCCGAACAGCGTTATGGACGGGGGATCATCTGCAATTGACGCTGATGAGCATCGATGTCGGAGATGACATCGGTTTTGAAATTCATCCGAAGCTTGACCAGTTCCTTCGCATCGAGCAGGGGCAGGGTATCGTGGAGATGGGGAATGATCCTAATAATCTTACCTATAAACGGAATGTCGAAGCGGATTATGCCATTATCATTCCAGCCGGCACTTGGCATAACCTGACCAACACCGGAAGCGAGCCACTTAAGCTTTATTCAATTTATGCACCGCCTCAGCACCCAAAGGGTACCGTTCATCAGACAAAAGCCGATGCCATGGCTGCAGAGGAAGCGGGACATGGGCGAACGTATTGGTGATATAGACAGGAAAGGGTCCTTCCCCACTGCATGGGAGCAATGGGGAAGGACCCTTTTATCGTTGGACACCATGTTCAGGTGAAGGGGAAACCGGCCGAGTCCCTTTCCTCCCTTTCAGTCCGAATAAGAATCTGAGAACGGCTACCCTTCGAACGATTAGATCATATAAAATCCATATCGTCAGAAAGGACATACACACAAGGAAAAAACCTTTGACAGGGATCGACCAGCTTAGATCCTTGATCCAAAAGCCGATGATCACAATCACAGGCTGATGTAGGATATAAAAAGGAAGAGATGCCTCACTGCAATAGGTAAGCAATCGATTGCCGAAGGACAATTGAATATGGGCCAGGTGAAAGAAGGATAGGACCAAATTCAAGCTGCCAATAACTAATGAAATCATGAATAGAGCAGATTGCACTGTCCCCTGTGAGGGCATCCCTGAGTGAAACCATACGGCATATATCAAGATCCCCAATACCCCAAGAGTGATGTGAATGGGAAAAGCCTTCTTCAAAAATGGTTGCAAGCCTTCGGAGCCGAATAGGTAATACCCCGATATGAAAAAGAGGAGATACACGACTAAATCCCAACCTCCAAGCTTTACCGAGCTGATGAAAAGAGTCGCTATGATGATGGCGAGATGGAGAGCCGCGATATGCTTCCAGTTCACGATTTTTAAAGGCCCCATCCTCTTAAAAATGGGCAGGGTGATCAGGGAAAATAAGATCAGTGCGAGCAAATACCATAAATGCAGGCCGAAAAATGCAAAATTCCCAGATCCCCCGATTTCGAGATACAACCCATCAAAGGTGTGGGGAAGGAACGCCCAGAAGGTGCCTGAAAATTGATGGTTTGAAACCCGCTCTATATACACTTGTGGCGGTGAAAGGATCAATGCCCCGAACAATAGCGGGATGCCAAGGCGTACCGCTCTCTCCTTCATATAAATCAACGAGCTCCTCTTACGTAATGAGTAATGCGAACTGATTCCAGAGATGATGAAGAAGACCGGCATGATCCATCCGCCGACCAGCAGGGAGAAAGTCAGTACGAGAGTGCTGTCAAGTTCATTGTTCTTCACATGCCAATCAAACGGATTCAAGAACATCGAACAATGGTATAAAAACACAAGCAGTGTGGCAATCACCTTCATCCAGTCCAAATCATCTCTTCGCAAAACGTGCCTATTGTCCATAGCGCTTCTCCTTAGTGACATTTTTATTTGAGATTCAAAGGGGATTATTCGCCGAGTGAAGGGTCTTTTCCTTCATGGTGGTTGTTATTTTATGGTTAGGTCTTTTTTGAATTTTGGGGCATGTTTTTTTTGGGGGGATACTTGGCTGATATAAATCTTATTTAATAATTGGGTCTTTTGAAGAGGAGATCGGCCCTTGATCGGGGTTCGATTAGAAGATTTGTCACCTTATTGAATCATGACACCCATTGAAGACTCCGTTTTGCCCTTCTTTGAGGTCTATAATAGTGAAGGTTTTGGGTCATTCCTCCTTTCAACAAAATCATTCTACCCTTCTTTGGAAGGATTGCGCCCTTCAAAAAGATAATTATGCCCTTCCTGTAAATTATTCCACCCTTAAATAAAATAATCATGCCGTTTTGTCAAAATTTCATCGTAAGGAACAGGGGTCGGGAACAAGTGAGCCTCAATTGCGGACCAGCTAAGCAACCTCCTGTAAGAGCCTTCATCCAAGATATATACAGAAAAATCTTATCAATCCAGGTTTTGAACAAAAAAGGACAGCGAACCAATCCGCTGTCCCGAACCATCATCTTCTTTTTACCAAATAATACGCTGTAATCCATGAGGTGACAGGAATGGCTAACGCGACCCCGATTCCGGCAGATCCGATGAAGATCATTTCCGAACTGAATACTTTCGAATTGATGATTTCCCCTAAGGAATAGGAGAGATCCTTGAACCAGATCAATAATGCCATGTATCCTCCGAAAAAAGCGAAGAACAGTGTGTTGGTGCTGGTCCCGAGAATATCCCTCCCGATCGATATCCCGGAAGCGAATAGTTCTTTCCGGCTGATGGATGGATTATGGTATGCAATTTCACGCATGGGGGATGAGATTGAAATGGTTAAATCAATGATGGCCCCGATTGTGCTCATGATGATCATCGACGCCCCGATTTTTACAAAATCAACCCCCACATAGAGAGAGAACGCCCCGATTTCCTCTATTTCTTCTTCGCTGAATCCTTGGATCATCGCCTTTTCAGTCAACATCAGGATGAAGAAGAGCAGAAAGCCTGTGGTGATGATCGTCGAAAGGAATGCAGTGACCGTCTTGATGTTGAACTCGCTTATGAAGAACAGGGAAATGCAGCTGATGAAGATGCAAGCGAACAGTGTCAGGATAATCGGATTCATACTGGCATCATTCATCATGATGATAGTCAGAAGCAGGACCCCGAAATTGAGAAATAGAGCCACAAAGGAGCGTGCACCCTTTCTGCCGCCGATTCCCACCATCAGAACAAGAAGGATGATGGCAAGCCAAAGTTGTACCGTCATTGTGCCGCCCTCTTTCTATTCACAAAGAATATTGAAACATAGATGGCGATCGGAATGGTCAATACAATGCCGATTCCGCCTGTCAAAGCCCTGGCTGTTTCCAGTGAAAGGTTCATGGTAACCGTGAATCCAAGTGGTGAAGCATTTTTAAAATAAAGAATAAGCATAGGGATGGCACCGCTTATGTAGACGAAAAATAAAATATTGGTCATGGTCCCCATGATATCCTTTCCGATATCGAATCCTGATTTTGTAAGAGCCTTGATTGATATGGAAGGGTCTTTCTCATATAAACTGAACATCGAGGATGATAAGGTGATTGCGACGTCCATCACCGCCCCAAGGCATCCGATAAGGATCCCTGCCATGAACACCATTTCGTATGGACGTGTCAAGAATTGCATTTCTTCGTACCGGAGACCATTTCCTGCTGTGTTCGAAACAACGAAGATGCTGATCAAGAGCGTCGTGAATGTCGCAATCAATGTTGCAACAACGGCTGCGTAAGTTTTTTCATTAAGTCCATTCACCATTAATAGGGATATCACAGTGAATAAGATCACTCCGATACTGCAAACGGCTAAGAGACTTACATCGTTCGATTCCAGGTAAACGTCCAGTGCATATGAAAGGATGCCTGCATTGACGACCAATGTGATAAGGGAGTAAAGTCCTTGCTTCTTACCGACAATCAATAATAGAAGGATGAACACCCACGCCATGATCATCAAGTATTTATCCCGTTTGACTTCTTCTATGTGGCCGGATAATGGTTCGCTTCCTGAGTGATTCTTATCGATTGTAACGAACAATTCATCCCCGGAATGATAGGGTTGATCATACGCCCCGGAATTGGAGTATTCATTGTCCAGCTGGATTTCCTCCCCCTTCCTGTCACCGTTTTTCAAGCGGGCAACAATTTGCTGGGCATAAAGCGTATCCTTATTTCCGTTCATGTCTTCCATCTCTGTCGTTTCATCGACTTCTGCTTCGATCACCTCCGCAATCGATCTGTCATAAAAATCGTGATTGTGATACACGAAGTAGAGGGAGGATCCCATGCACAGTAAAAGAAAAAAGGATAAAACTAGATTCTTCTTGGTCAATTTTTTAAAGTATGTAAACAAACGAACACCTCCAAGTCAATCAAAATCCGTGTCTATAATATAGTAGATAATCGGTCCGACCAATCATAATAAGTCATAATTATTCCACATGAGAAGCAATAAATCAAAAGGATTTCGTTCATCTAGGTACATCTGAATACTGGGGTAGAAATAATTGGAAGATAATGTTTTACATTGATGAACAATAGTGCGATAATTAAGAAAATAACGGGAGGGGGAAAGTAAGTTTATGAGACCAACTACTTGCTAATTTATTAATTTGTTCAAATTAATAAGGATTCTTAAAAGAACGTTCATTTACCTACAATGTATAGGTTTATTTAGTTATGTTCTTTATGGAATAGGCAATGTAGAAGGTACTTACTTACTTTATCCAACCTCATCATGGATTGGCGCCCGCTCGCACGGCGCTTGGTTTGCATGTCTGGGAATAAATGTGTTCATAAACCATGTTTCCTGGAGTAAACCTCTTTTCTTGGTCATCGAGGGACGGGTCCATCAGGCGGTAAGAAGCATGATCTTCTTATGGTCTTTTTTTATTGGCTCGTTTTGGATTTGAATGAATGGGGAGTTTATTGTTCCCTTGTGATCATGTTGAATAGGTAGCAGTTCTTCTTTTGCCGTCCATAAAAGGCGTAGCGCTCACTATGGATGAAAGAAGGAATAAAGATGCTGGAATTATCGTTGAACGGTGTAAGAAAATATATGGACGCAACCCTGGTACTTGAAAATATCACGTTTGAGGTGTTCACGGGAGAGAAAGTGGGGATCGTCGGCGCGAACGGAAGCGGCAAAAGCACGATCCTGAAGTTGATAGCAGGGGTCGAACCGATGAATTATTATCCCGGTTATCCTCAAACATCAAGCTTTGGATATGACGAAGGATTTGTGAATACCCCTAAAGAGGCGACGATCGCGTACCTTGAACAAGCACCTCGGTTTCCGGGAGGATTGAAAGTGATAGACGTGTTGAACCTGGCTTTTGAGGAGGTTCAAAGTATTGAGGATAAAATGAGGGAATTAGAAGGGAACATGAAGTCGCTGAAGGGAGAGGCTCTTGAACGATGCTTGGATGAGTATAGTAAGCACACCCAGCTTTACGAAACGAAGGGTGGCTATGAAACCTCTGAGAAATTGGCGCGTGTCTGTACCGGATTGAAATTTCATGACGGATTTCTCAATAGGCAGTTCGATTTTCTAAGTGGGGGTGAGAAGACGACGGTCATGCTCGGGAAACTATTGATAGATGCGCCAGATATCCTCCTTTTGGATGAGCCGACCAATCATCTTGATATGGAGTCGATCGAATGGCTCCAGGATTTTCTGAAAACCTATAAAGGGATTGTGCTGGTTGTGTCACATGACCGTTATTTCCTCGATCATGTCGTCATGAAGATCGTTGAAATAGAAGATATGCAGTCAAAGACGTACAAAGGGAATTATTCTTCGTTCGTTAGTCAGAAAGATGAAAATTTACGGATTCAATTTGAACAATTCAGGGAGCAGCAGAAAAAGATCGGACATATGCAAAAGCAAGTTTCAAACTTGAGGGAATGGGCGCTCCGTGCGGATAATAATAAATTCTTCAGAAGGGCAGCGAGCATCCAGAAGAAGCTGGATAAACTGGATCGTATTGATAGACCGGTATTCGAGAAAACAAACATGAGGCTGAATTTCAATGCAACGGATCGTTCTGGAACCGAGACAATCAAGGCCATGGGACTTTCAAAACGTTATGGAGATCGAGTGATATTCGAAGATGCTGATATGATGGTCCACTTTGGTGAAAGGGTCGGACTGATTGGTGCGAATGGAAGCGGAAAAACGACGTTTCTAAAGATGTTGCTGGAAGAAGAACGTGGTGATGCTGGTGTTGTGACATTGGGGGCTAATGTGAGATGCGCCTATTTACCTCAGAAAATCGACTTTCATGATGAAGAGTTGACAGTCCTTGAAACGTTCAGGGAGGATATCTCCATCTTTGAGGGGAAGGCGCGTGAATACCTGGCGAAGTTCATGTTTTGGAAAGGCACTGTATTTAAGAAGGTAAAACAGCTTTCTGGAGGGGAGCGAATCCGTCTCAAGCTCGCGATACTGCTTCACCAGGATATCAATTTATTGATCCTCGATGAGCCGACCAACCATCTGGACATCGATTCCATCGAAACTCTTGAAGAAGCACTGGAGGATTTCAAAGGGACCATTTTCTTCATCTCCCATGATCGTTACTTTATGAATAAAATGAGTGACAGGGTGATTGCGGTTGAAAACCATGGATTCAAGAATTATGCTGGGGGATACGATGAATATAGAAGAGTAATGGCGAAGAGGGCGCTCCAAGAGAAGGAGGTTCCGATAAAGCTTAAAAAACAGCGGGAGCAACGTAAGGATGGAAAGGGTGAAGAAACAGTGTTGCTCGCTCAAATCGAGGCTCTTGAAAGCGAATTGAAAAGGTTGGATGCTGGGCTAGCAGCCGGGACCGAGTATGAGAAGCTTTCCCTCCTTTATGGAAAAAAGCAGGTGGTAAGTAAGGAGCTCGACGCAGTCATTGAAAAATGGATGGGCATGAGTGAATAAATCTTGCGGAAGGGGGGGACAGGGTTCCTGTCCCCCTGTCCCAGGGGAAATGAAGGAGGTGTTGGAGGTTGATAGTCAGGGATTTTCTCCGTCAGGATGCATTGCCGGCTTTGCGTCTGTTCAAGGAAACGATCCGTCAGGTCAATCTGGGGGACTACTCTGAAGGACAGGTTGAAGTTTGGTCGAACAGTTTTGGAAGGTTTGAAGAGTGGGAAGGACGGCTCGAAAGGCATAGAACAATTGTGGCGGAAGACGAGGGCGGACTTACAGGATTTGTGAGTCTGGATCGAGAGGGCGTAGTGGATCTCCTCTATGTTCATAAAGATTATCAAAGGCGAGGGATCGCTTCAAGGTTACTGGATCGAGCCGAGCGATATGCTGCTTCAATCAACATTCATGAATTGTATACAGAAGCAAGCTTAACGGCCAGACCTTTTTTTGAAAAACACGGCTATAAAATCGTCAGGAAGCAGACCAAACAAGTAAAAGGTGTGGATTTCATCAATTTTATCATGTGTAAAAAACTCAAGTGAATCATCCCTGGTTTTCGTAAATGATTTGGGGGAATTTAAAAACTTAGGCTAGAATCGTCCATTCTTCTTTCACATGCGTTATGATAGTGATATAGGAAAAAAAAGGATGTTTAAGCAGTATTCTTTATATGGTTCTCGGGAAGGGATCATATTCTGTAGATTACCTGTGAAAAAAGCAAGTATTCTGACTGCTGATGACCAATCGATAATAAAGGGGATCGGAAAATGAATACTACATACTTGGAGTTATATGACTATATTCTAACTAGTGCTGATGAACTCACGAACGAATGGATCCAAACCAAGGAAGCGTCAGCCGGCAGTATCTATTCACACGATGTACCTGCCCCCATCGAAGAGAAGCTTCGTGCCCAGAACAGGAAGTTCATCATGTCGATCGCTCAAAGCTTTAAACATCATGATGAGAAAAAATACGAAGCAATCAAATTGTGGTCCACTGAAGTTGCCAAGGACCGGGTAATGACGAACACCTCATTGAACGAAATCATTAGTCAATTTAAGCTGTTCAGGCGTATTTATTGGAACAAGATCAATGACTTCATCCAGATGAATTCGGACAGCATCTCCCCTGCTCTCATGTTAGAATGGTCGAATCAATATAACTACGCTTTTGATACGGTAATTGAGGAGTTTGTCAAAACGTATTCGGATTTTCATCAAGCTACACTTAACGCACAACAAGAAGTAATCATGGAACTGAGCTCTCCAGTCATCAAATTGGATAAATCAATCGCTGTATTGCCTCTGATCGGCAATATCGATACATACCGAGCAAGAAGCTTGATGGAATCAAGTCTTGGACAATGCCAGGAAAAAGGTGTGGAGTATTTGGTCATCGATATGTCCGGGGTGGCCATCGTTGACACCATGGTAGCTAACCAATTGTTTTTATCCATTTCTGCTCTTGATCTAATTGGAGTAAGGAGCATCATAACGGGCATGAGGCCGGAAGTGGCTCAGACAGCTATTCAACTTGGGATTGATTTTTCGAACATTGATGTTTATTCCAATTTGGAAAGTGCGTTGGAAGGAATTAAAGTAGTAAACTAGTTGTAAAGATGAAGAGTTTGGGACATAACTAAGAACTTTACAAATAAAGACGAACAATAGCAGTTCCAGTTTTTAATACCGCTAATGATTTCCGTGCAAGACTTCGCTTTCCGCGGGCGATTGGTGAGCCTCCTCGTCGCATTTCGCTCCTGCGGGTTAGAAAAGCGGAAGCGGTTTGCTCAGAGGCGATAAACATAAGACAGGACAGCCAAAAAGGTGCTTTTTGCCTTTTCGGATGGCATGGCTTATGTCTCGAGCCTCTAGCCGCTGGAGCTGGACACGTCTCACCTAACTCGCTTTTCCCGCAGGAGTCTTCGTCTTGCACTCCGATCAACCGCTAGACAGAGGGAAAATCTAATCGTACAGTTATACAAATAGTTAAAAACCCGAACTAATTTGCCTTACAACAGACAAATTAGCTCGGGTTTTACTTTGCCTGAAACACTTTTGTCCCAGAATCTTATCATTTCATAAATAAAGTTCAGTAGTAAAAAGAGTGCGTGGAATTTTAAGAGTTTACTCGGGTTCTTCGAATTATAGAATCAATTCCATATCAATATCATTCTCTTGCTCATCCACTTTCCTGAAGCCCGTTTTTTCATACACTCGAAGTGCTGCCTTATTGTGAGCGTCCACTGATAAGGTGATTTTGCTGATTTTTTCATGATAATGCTGAACTCCGAATGCGATACCTTGCTGGACATATTCCACTCCCAATCCTTTTCCAATTAAATCTGGCCTTAAAGCGAGTCCGATTTCAAGAGTGCTGCCGTGTTGATTGAACTCAAATAAGCCGACAGTCTCATGGTCCACTGCTGCTGCAAACCCATCACATCCGCCGGGACCGATGAATTTCCCTGTTTTGCTGAAAGAATCAAAATAAGGATTCATCAAGACTTCTTCAACGAAGCCCCCATAGTTCCATGAATCAATTTCTTTAAGGGTCTCTTGATTTAACGGTCTAAATGTAAACTTCATTCGATCTTCTCCTTTGCCGGTTGGTTGATTGTCTCCACAGTATGCGATATTCTTTTGCGGTGTTAAAAATTCGTTGCTGATTTAGTATACAATCGTTTAAGTATCAATTAACTGGTTTCGCCGTCACATGATTGGTCTTCTTGAAATCGGCCAATTTAAGGACAATAAAAAGAAATATCCGCAACTTATATTTTATATGATTCCTATTCTTTTTCCATTGGTTCTTTCCTACGTCATTGTGTTGCCCATGCTTATTCCTTCTATGTCGTCTACTATTTGCCGTTTGTTGTGCACTCGATTGCCGTGCATGCGTTGATTATGGGGATTCGGCGGGTGATTGGCTTGACGATTTTTTAATAGTAGGTGCCGGGTCTGATTGTACAGTCAGGTAGGAAAACAAGGTGAGAATTGCCAAGGAATTTTGATTACGGTACATTTAGTAGTGTAGGTAATATATGTAAAAAGGGGAGATCTACATGGACAGTATCATATTCGATTTAGACGGAACATTATGGGACCCAATTGAATCCGTCTTGGACTCATGGAATACAGTGATCCGCGGTCATGATAAAGCGATTGATGAAGTCACGAGAGGTCAAATGGAGAAGACGATGGGTCTTCAAATGGACGAAATAGGCAGGATGCTTTTTCCTGAATTAGAAAGTGAAGAGCGTAAAGGGCTGCTGAAGGACTTATCCCGTCATGAAATCGGATACCTTAGTAAGAAAGGTGGCCAGCTCTATCCGGACGTCGATGAAGTTCTAACTGAACTTGCAAAAAAATATAAGCTCTTTATCGTCAGCAATTGCCAGCACGGTTACATTGAAGCTTTCTATGAGTTTCATGGTCTCGAAGCGCACTTCATTGATTATGAGAATCCAGGAAGGACCGGCTTGTCAAAGGGTGAGAATATCAAATTGATCATCGAACGCAATCACTTGAAGGATCCAGTATATGTAGGTGATACGAGTGGGGATCAACAAGCTGCAAAAGAAGCGGGAGTTCCATTTGTGTATGCCCGATACGGATTCGGAGAAGCGACCGACCATGAGGTAGCAATCGATTCTTTCAAGGAACTGCTTCACCATTATTAGAAACAGGCACATGCCCATCCTTAAAAGTGATAGGCTCCGGACGACTTAAGTAGAGCCGGTTCATAACTTTTTTAGGACGTGGAAGGAAATGTGGGAAGGAATATAGAATAACAGTTTGAAAGCTACGTAAATTCCTAGGAGGGCAAAGTATGATTACCCAGGTCGGTCAAATCATGGTATACGTTCAAAATCAAGATGAATCAGTCAAGTTCTGGAAAGAGAAAATGGGCTTTACCGTCAAATCCGAAGAAGATAACGGGCAGGGGATGAGATGGATTGAAATCGCACCGAATCAGGACGCTGAAACAAGCATCATCCTCCATGACAAAGAGGTTGTCGCGAAGATGAGTCCAGGCTTACATCTTGGTACACCTTCATTGATGCTCTTTACGGAAGATCTCGATGCCTTGTATAGTGATCTAACAAGCAAGAACGTCACGGTAGGGGAAATTGTCGATATGCCTTCAGGCAGGGCATTCAATTTTGCCGATGATGAAGAGAATTATTTTGCGGTGATGGAGAAGAGCGAGCGGTAGTATGGAAAGACCATGGGGGATCTCATGGTCTTTTATTATGTAAATGTAGTTTCTGTATTGAAGCACAGCTGTTTTCTTATGGAAAATGAAACCGGTTATTCCTATCATCCGTATACAAACTAAACAAAGGGAACGATCAGGCTGGATCACTAGTAGAAGAGAATGAATGATAGGTGAAGAGAGGTGTAGAATAACATGAGTACCAAAAAGGAATTCCATTCAAAAAGAGATTTACCCTTTAGTTTAGTTATTTTCGCAATCGTCATCATCCTGTTTTCTGTATTTTTCATCCCACTTTTGATGGATGAAACGAAGACCGCTCTGGATGTGTCGATTGTTATGTTACTGGCATCGATGTCTACTGGTATCATCCTATGGTGCTTTTTTGATATTTCATATGAACTTCGCGAGGGTTATCTATTTGTAAAAGGAGGCTTCTTCCGGAGTAAAATTCCTTATAAGGAAATTACGAAGGTAGCAGAAACTTCCGATTTCTATACAGGGTACAAAATTTTATCTTCTACACAAGCAATTGAAATCTCTTACAAGTCAGCAACGCTTGGGAGTGTGAAGATTTCGCCAGAGGATAAGGAAGGGTTTATTGAAGAACTTGAGAAGAGATGTCCTCATTTATCCAATCATAAAAGTATAATAAAGTAGAATTAAAAGAGATTGCCCCTATATATAGTAAGGTGCAATGAATGATAATATTGTAGTCACTAAAAGATTAAGCCAATAATGCAAACAGGAGATAAAACCGATGAAAGACATGATTCATACATTTGCAGGGGACACGCTGCATTTTCAGCTAAGATATAAAAATCGTACATCCATCGGGATCTATTTCGATCGCTTCGGGACGATAGAAGTGCAAGCTCCGAGAGGGACCAGTGATGAGACTGTTCTGAGATTGCTGGAAGAAAAGTGGGATGTGATACAGGAAAGATTGCAAGAAGTGAAAAGGCGGATGGACGGGCCGGAGGAAAAGGTGTATGAGGAAGGGGAGCCATTTCTTTATCTTGGCGGCTCTTTCCCGATAAGAATCGATGAAGATGCCACGGTAACGCAAGATCGCGTGGTTTTTGACGGCAAAACGCTGCGAATCAAGGTGAAAACGCTCGATGATGACAAGGTCCAACAGGCTCTGAAACGCTTTTATTATCAGAAATGCAAGGCTCTGGTGGAGAAGAGTGTGGCCGCTCATCAGAAGAACTTCAAGATGAAGCCCCGTTCAATTCGGATCTCGGATAGTCAAACGACTTGGGGAACGTGTGACTCAAATCGGCAGCTGACCTTTAATTGGAAGCTTGCGATGGCCCCGCAAGAAGTCATCGATTATGTCGTCATCCATGAGATGTGTCACATGGTCCACCTGAACCATGACCGTTCCTTTTGGCGGCTCGTCGGCAAACTCATGCCTGACTATAAGGAAAAAGAAAAGTGGCTGGCATCCTCCAGTTGGAAGATGACAATCTAAATTAAGGTACGTCCCCGACTGCGTTAACGCGTTAACGTGGTCGGGGACGTACCTTTTATATGTGGGGACGGACCCACAGTTTGCTGAAGTCGACGAAGCCGAAGTGCTTGATTTTGATGTTCATGATGTCTGATGCGAATGGGATTTTGCGTTTTTCGTAATAGAGCGGGATCATGATGGATTCTTCAATCAGCATTCTTTCGATTTTCAGATTCAGGGACTTCCACTCGTGAAAAGGCGTGTGCAGATATTCTTCCAGCCTATCATTCCATTTTTCGTCCTTAAGAAACAGGCGATAAAGCGGTGAAAAACCATTTTTCAAAAAGTGATAGAATGAAAAGTCCTGATTCGATTCGAAGATCTCCCCGTGGACGAAGAGATCGACATCCAGTGTTTTGGGGTGCTTCGTCAGTGTATCGGCAAATGAAAACCACTGCACGTCAACAGGGATCTGTTCACGCTCGAAGATACCCGCAAGCCATTCGGTCGTCCCCGCTGTATGGTTCGCTCCCCGTATAATGATCGGTTCAGTGAATGAAGGCCGGTCCACTTCTTCCATCCTCATTCCGTGATCCCTGCCTGCGAGGACGCTTTTATCATTTGGAGTCAGTCGCGGATCGCAGTTCCTAAGAGTATGCCGGTTCTTTGCAATGATCCAGTGGAGATAGTCACGGACTTTTTTATTCCTGATGGAGGAGTGTCGATTCGTATTCATGATTACAACCCCGAACCCGGAATCAGCTTCCACTTCCACCGATGACGCCTGTCCCAGTTGATTCTGGGAATGATAGATCCCTTTAAAGTCCGCAGGCACCTGTACGAATTCGACCGCGTCCAGCATAGGCCGCTCCCCGAAATGATCCTTAAAGGCAGCGAGGGTTGTCTTCTCGTCCGTATTCTCTTCCAATGAAAATGATCCTGTCCCGTATATTCTCCCTTTGTTCTCTTTATAGATGCTCGCGCTCATCATCGAGAGGAGAGGGAGGATATAGCTGCATCCTCCGGGGTGGTGCAGGTCAAGGACGAGCGGAGCTTTTGCTTCTATTCTTTCAACCGGTGCCCATAAATCCTTGTGATGGCCATGCTTACTCAGTTTTTCGAGGCACTCGGCCACATCCTTTGCAGTCAAAATCGAGCCGTCATGCAGGGTGATATCTTTCTTCAAATAGATTCGTATTTTCTCAGTGGAGACATCCCAACTGTGAGCAAGCTCCGGCTCGATTTCCCCATCTTCCGTGATCGAGACAAGCCGGTTGAATACGTTGGCGGCAAGGTGGGCACTGAGGACATCCGCTGCTTCCAGGGGGTGGACGGAGAAAAATGGGTACCGTTTCGGCACGATCAGCTTATCTTCCGACTCTTGAATGTATCCGAGCTTGGAATGAAACTTGTTCATCAGCCTCATCTTGCTATCATTGGACCAATCATACATAAGGAGCTTGCTGCTTCGTTCCACTGGATCTTCGTCCATCTGTTTCATCGCTTCTTCTTCAAAAATTTCCTCGACGTCTTTTTTCCATATCAACATCGAGGCATTCCCGCGTCCACGGCCGGGTGTAAAGTTGATCCACCCTTCCTCGTCCCACCGTCTTAAATAGCGTGAGCTCTGTTTAAGGCTCAGCCGAAGAACCTCGGAGATTTCCTCGATCCGGATTGTTCCGGAGGGGAAGGTATTCCATATCGTAAGCAATCTGTTGTCCATCCTTGAACCTCCTCATGAAAAGGGGACATCGTTTAGAAAAGTGTCTATTTTTAAAATAATCCGTCTAGTTTACTATACAGTATACAAGGGAGGGGAAACAACATGAAGTGGAAGGAATTACCTCAAAATATCAAAGTCAGGATGATCACATCATTCTTTAACCGTGCTGTTTCATCGGCCGTCATGCCGTTCATGGCGCTGTTTTTTGCACAGGAAATGAATAAGATTTGGGCGGGGGCATTCCTGATCATGACAGTGGTGATCGGTTTCGTCATCAACCTGGTAGGAGGATACATATCCGATCGTTTTCCAAGGAAGAAAGTCCTGTTGACGACGTCTTGGCTAAATGCGTTCTTTTTCCTCATCATGACGATCAGCTTGTTCCCTCAGGATAAACGGATCTGGCTGTTCGCCGGCGCCTATATCGGGTTCATCATCACGAGCAGTCTCGGACGCCCGGCGATGCATGCGATCATCATCGACTCGACGACCCCGGAGAACAGGAAAGCCGTATACGCGCTCGACTACTGGCTCGTCAATCTATCGATGGCGATCGGGGCAGCTTTAGGAGGGCTATTGTACCTCAATCATCAGAAAGAATTGTTCATGATGCTCACCTTTACATCGGCGACGATCCCGATTGCCTACGGGATCTGGCTACAGGACCAATTCAAGGATCAGCTTAAGAAGAAGCATCAAAATGTGTTTGTTGATCTTATTCAGAATTATCGAATCGCGTTCCAGGATACCGCCTTCGTTAAAGTCGTTGCGGGATCTACATTTATTTTTGCAGCTGAATTCTCATTGAACAGCTACATCGGGATCAGGCTGGCGGAAACGTTCAAATCAGTCAACATCGGTGGATTCGAACTGGCAGGAGTAAGGATGCTCAGTGTCTTGAACATCGAGAATATGCTCCTTGTTGTTTGCTTTACGTTCTTGATCAATCGGTATACAGATCGTTTAAACAAAAAGAATGCCTTATTGATCGGACTCATCCTGTATGGAATCGGCTATGCGACGGTCACATCGGCGAATACCTGGTATCTCTTGATTGCATTTAATTTGATTGCAACGATGGGTGAGCTCATCTATTCGCCGATCAGGAATGCCGAACAAGCGAATATGATTCCGAGCGACAAACGTGGTTCATATTCTGCCTTCTCGAACTTATCGTTCAGTGGAGCGGACCTCATTGCAAGGTCGACGATCATCATCGGTGCCTTCCTGATGCCAACGATGATGTCAGTATACATTGGTGCCATCGTGATGATCGGTACATTCCTCGTTTACACTGGACTCTTTGCCCGTAGTTGGTCCAGTGGTAAAGTGATGGGAGGAAGCGTCAGTGCGAGTGGAGGAAAGTAAGGGAAAGGATTTCCGTTAGGTAACGGAGATCCTTTTTTTAGTTGGATTTCATGTCGAGATTGCTCTTTTTGCAATTTGTTCATGTATGGTAAAACTACACTACATTTAATGTTATCGATTACTGTGAAAAAGAAGGAATTGCATGCATTAGAAACGAAAGGAACTATGAGGATCCTACGAGTACTGAGTATCAGAATGAATTTATAGGAGGTTGAACAATGAATCTAGGTGCATTCTCAATAAGCCTTAACGTCAAGGACATACATAAGTCTAAGGAATTCTATGAAAAGCTTGGTTTTGAAGCGACGGGCGGAGACCTTTCCCATAACTGGCTGATTATGAAGAATGATCAGCACATCATCGGATTATTTCAGGGGATGTTTGAAAAAAATATCCTGACTTTCAATCCCGGTTGGAATCAAGATGCCGAACAACTGGATTCCTTCACTGATGTCAGGGACATTCAAAAAGAGCTAAAGGACAAGGGAGTCAAACTTTTATCACAAGCAGATGAATCCAGCGAGGGTCCGGCCAGCTTGATGATCGAGGACCCGGACGGGAATCCGATCTTGATAGACCAGCATAGATAATCCGGTGGACTAAAAAAGAGCTTATTTAAGCTCTTTTTTTAGTGGAGTTATTGGAGAGTCCTGGCTTATTAGACTATAGTAGAGCCTTTGGAAAGGGTATATGCACTGTTTTGAGCGGTTTTTACACTTTTTTTGGGAGCTCACGCCTTTTTTGGCGTGCCTAAGCCCGATCAATAGCAGGTTTCGATGGATGACTAGCCATTTCATGTGTGGTGATTGGCCTTTTTAATGGAGAGATTAGTCATTTCATGTGGTGATTAGTCCTTTTTAAAGGAGAGACTAGCCATTTCATGTGTGGTGATTGGCCTTTTTAATGGAGAGATTAGCCATTTCATGTGGAGATTAGTCCTTTTTAAAGGAGAGACTAGCCTGTTCCTGAAGTGATTACACCCTTCCATGAAAAGATTCCCCCCTTTACTGAAAAGATTCCGCCCTTAAATGAATTAATTACACCCTTAAATGAATTAATTCCCCCCTTCACAACAATAATTCCCCCCTTCATGTCGAATTTCTTTAAAACCATCCATCGGGTCTACTCTCCGGGAGCGTATCCAATTTTCTAGACGCTTTAGCTGAGGAAAAAATTCATTGAGTAATCGGAATATTTTTGAAATAATTGGTAGGTAACGGCTTGGGGGACAAGCATATTTCAGGTTCATGAGGGAGGGGGATATCAATGATGCATACATTGAGAACATCAGCGCTCTTCATTGGTTACTGCATTGCAGCGCTTTTTATTTTTGAGATGATCGGTGAGTTTTCTCCCGCGGTTGAGGGAGTTTTTCATACATTTAATATCCAGTGGAGGTATCCAATTCTTGTTAGCATCCTTTCGTTTGGTTTGGTGTATTGGATTGATGGACATTTGTCAAAACCTTTGCTGATCGGAATGCTTTCATTCGTTTTGGGGATAGGGGCATTTGTGGTGATTTATTTTATCGCTCTTGTCACAATGACGTTTAGTTGATTACCAAAAAGATGAAATGATTCACCCTACCCTCAGGGATGATTTTTTTATAGGATAGGAGGATAATGGAATGGACAGATTATTTGGATTATTGATTGTTTCGATGGCATTGAGTGCCTTGGCTGTCGTAACCGCGATTCTTTCGGAAGGAATGGGTGTCTTATCGTTCATATGCATTGGGATTGTGTTTTTAATCGGGGTCCTTCTATTATTTAATGACAACTCCGATGAAGAGAAGGAAAGCGGTGCGTGATGTGATTTTCATAGAGTCTTGGTTTTGTAGGCATAGACAGCTATGAAATTCGGGTGACGCCTTCCCGATTTAATCCTGCACCACCCGAAGAATGGCTGCTGCTTTTAAGGTGATTTTTTTGCGGTTAAGAAAATCAACGGTTTGATTGTTTACTATTTTTCAAGAGAGGAAGATAAATATGTCTGAAAATAAAAAAGAGAAATGGGAGTGGATGAAGGCGGTTGTCATCGCGTTCGTGCTTGTTTTCGTAATCAGGACATTCTTGGTCACCCCGATCATTGTTGATGGTGCCTCCATGAATACCACGTTATTGGATAAGGACCGGATGATCGTCAATAAGATCGATAAGCCTGAACGATTTGATATCGTCGTTTTCCATGCGAATGAAAATGAAGATTACATCAAGAGGGTAATCGGTTTGCCCGGGGACAGGATTGAGTATAAGGATGATACGTTGTATGTAAACGGCAAGGCTTTTGATGAGCCGTACCTTGAGAAACAAAAGCAGGAAATCCTGGACGGCAAGCCATTGACGCCTTCATTTTCCTTGGAAGATACCGCTGTCGGACAACAGACCGTGCCAGAAGGGCATATTTTCGTCATGGGGGATAATCGACGGTACAGCAAGGATAGCCGGCTGATCGGGGCGGTTCCGCTTGAGGAAGTGGTGGGGACTACGAATATTGTATATTGGCCGATCAAGGAAGCGAAGGTCATTCATCAATAGAGCTGTTCTCAACAATGCCAACTCTACAAAAAGGAGAATGCCTATGAATTTGCAATTGAATCAAGAAACGGTGAACGAAAGTGAACTGAAGTTGGTATTAACGGATTTTGTGGCTGGTGACAAGAAGTGGGAAGAGCTGAATACGTCAACGACTTTATCGTCGATGGTCACCCATATTGGTTCGGTTGATCCCGAATTGAGGGACAAGTTGATCTATACTTCCTTCTTCCGCTTGATCATAGAGGAAAATAAATTGGGAGCTGACCTGTTGATTGAACTTCTTGATCGCTGCCAGCATGACCTCTTATTCAAGGGAATCGGTGAAAACGGGACGGACACCGTTTTTACAAGAGCATTCACTACGCTTGTGATCGCCCTTATTTTATATAGGGATCATCATGATAGCTTTCTTGGAGAGGTCCGCGTCGCGAAAGTGAAGGATCACTTGCTGCGGTATTTACGTGAAGAGCGGGATCTAAGGGGGTACGTACCGGGTAAAGGATGGGCCCATAGCATCGCGCATGTGTCCGATGCTGTCGATGAGCTGGTGAAGAATCCAAAGGTCGGTCAACGTGAATATGAGGAAATCCTTCTGGCCCTATGGAATAAGATGTTAGTATCTGACAGTGTTTATATTCAGCAAGAGGATGAAAGGGTGATCACGCCCATCATCGAAATGTTAAACAGTGGACTGGATGTGCAGAAAGTGGAAAGCTTGATTGCGGGCTTGCCTTCTGTGTTCGGAGCGAGGAAGCAACGATTGGATGACGAAAACTACAGATTCCTCGTGTGCAATGGAAAAATCTTTTTGAAGAGCTTGTATGTGAGGTTGAGTGAAATTTCTTCCTATCAAACTTTATTACCCAAGATCGAAACTTGTTTGAACGAAATCAGATAAGATTACATCTTATTGGATAAACATGTAAAATCAAGACATACTACCTCTTGAGTAAACATAGAGATGTGAAGCCCATGGCGGATCTTCTCCTGTCGTTTACATAATTTCATTTCAGGAGGTAGGATGATGAACAAGAAGTATGTAGCATTGGTGCTTGCGGTATTCATGATGTTCTTCACGCTTTCAAGCGGTGCATTTGCAGCCGAAGGACAGAAGCCTGCAGCGGACAAGGATATTGTCGATACTGCAGTAGAGGCGGGACAATTCAAAACCCTGGCTGCCGCTTTGGAGAAAGCGGGTCTGGTCGAGACATTAAAGGGAGAAGGGCCGTACACGGTCTTCGCTCCTACGGATGCAGCGTTTGAAAAGCTCTTGAAGAAATTGGGCATCACGGCTGAAGAATTATTGGCGAGAGAAGATTTGAAAGACATCCTTCTTTACCATGTGCTGTCAGGAAAAGTGATGTCAACGGACCTGAAGGATGGAATGAAGGCAGACACGCTTGCGAAGAAGCCTGTCACGATTTCCCTTGATCCTGTCCGTGTCAATGATGCGAAAGTGGTGCAGGCGGATATCGAGGCTTCCAATGGTGTCATTCACGTCATTGACGAAGTGTTGATTCCGTAATATGCAGGAAAAGACTGAATCCAAGTGGATTCAGTCTTTTTTTTATAGCTTTTTAAGTTCTGCAACCACATCGGATGGCTCTGCGCGGTCTTTATAATCGGCCTTTGTATACTCGTATGCGATTGTTCCATCTTGTTTGATCACATATGTGGCTGAAACCGGAAGTGTCCATTCGTCACTGTCATTTGCTTTCTCCAGGTCCAGTCCCCGTTCTTGATAAATATCCACTAAATAAGGTGGCAATTTATAAACCAGGTTGAATGCATCGGCTGTTTTGTTTCCTTCATCGCTTAGCACAGTGAACTGAAGTTCGTTCTTTTCTTTGGTAGATAAGGTTGCGTCCGGTGTTTGCGGACTGATGGCAACAAGCTCTGCTCCGGCATCATGAATGTCATCGAGAAGCTCCTGATATGCCCTCAATTCCATATTGCAGTATGGGCACCATCCACCTCGGTAAAATGTCAAGATGACGGGACCTTTTTGTAGTAGATTTTGTATGCTTACTTCATTTCCTGTGGCATCAGGAAGTGTGAAGAAAGGAATCTTCTCTCCGATGGACAATCCTTTTCCTTGATCAGAGCTCTCTAATTCCTCGATTGCCCTGCTCATTTTATCTTGGACGTCAGTGGAAGCTTTCTGTTTGAATGCAGAAATGTACTCATCGAATTGCTGTCTCATATTACTCATTTTCACTCATTCCTTTCATTTTTGATATCACTAGTATAAGTAATTTTTTATTCATATAAAAATAATATGTTTAGTCAGTTTAGGGTAAGGGGAGATGCGTATGCGCAGCCTGAGGAGGGAAGTGGGCTTATATAGGAGATGGGTTTTTACCATGTATATCCAATTTGTGTGGTATAATTGTTTTCGGAATATTCATCATAATCCAAAGGTGTTAGGAAGTTTTTATAGGGAAAGAGATGGTGTAATTGGATTATCAGTTTAAGAAAATGAGTCAACAGGAAGCAGAAGAGATCGCGTTCAACTGGCATTACGAAGGGGAGTATTCCTTTTACGATATGGAGGCGGATGAGGAAGACCTCCAAGAATTCCTCGATCCGGAATTGCGCGGTGACACGATGTTTGCTGTCCATTTGGATGAAGAGCTGACAGGTTTTTTTAGTATGACTAAAACGCACGAAGGTGTATATGACATCGGGCTCGGGATGCGGCCGGACCTGACCGGGAGCGGGATGGGTGCCGGTTTCTTGAATTCCGGGGTGGAGTTTGTGAAGACCGTGTTTCAGCCTAAGATCATTACTTTGTCCGTTGCCACGTTCAACCAAAGGGCGATCACCGTTTACAGGAAAGCGGGGTTTGTCGGCTGTGGTACGTTCATGCAGGCGACGAATGGCGGGGAGTATGAGTTTCTTAGGATGGAATATGTGTGTCAGGCTTGTTGAAGAAGGATAACCCTTTATAGAAATAGGTGTAGGTAACGTAGTCAGGGGGAGAATGTTATGAAATTGGGCAATCCTATCGCTTCGGGCAATACAGCATCCATTTATCTTCACGATCAAAAGGTTATCAAAGTATTTAATGAACACTTTCCTGAGGGGGAAGCGCAGTACGAAGCAAATAAGCAGAAGCTAGCCCGTTCGTGTGGACTCCCGGTACCGAATATCTTTGAAGTCACATTCATAGACGGCAAGCAGGCCATCATCATGGAATATGTTGAAGGGAAAACGTTCGGAGATATTGTTGAGGATGAAAAGGAGAAAGCAGCGTCCTATATGAATCGATCCATCGACATTCAAATCGGGATTCACACTAAAAAAGCAAGTGAGCTCGAACCCATGAACGTAAAGTTACGCAGGCAGCTTGAATCAGCTAAAGGGTTGACGAAACGTCAAAAACATTCACTGCTTGAAAAACTGGACGGCATGATCTATGAAGATAGACTGTGCCACGGGGATTTCCATCTTTACAATCTGATTGAGAGCGCTAACGGGAGCGTGATCATCGACTGGACGGACTCAAGTAGAGGGGACATCCGTGCCGATGTATATCGTACTTATCTCCTCTACTCAGGGGTATCGATGGAAATGGCGGAACTGTATATGCGACTCTACTGTGAGAAAAGTGGTCTAAGCAGGGAAGAAGTGCTTGAATGGGCACCGATCATTGCCGGGGCGAGAATGTCGGAAAACGTCCCGACCGAAAATCAAGACCGGCTGCTAGAAATCGTCCACCACTACTGTCCCACCTAAAAAGAAGGTACGTCCCTCGATGCGTTAACGCGTTAACGAGCAGAGGGACGTACCTTCTTTTTATGTTGACCACCCTGGTCAAAGGGTGTATGATGAAATTGACCAGAGTGGTCAATAGTTTGTCCCATTAGAGGAGGGATCGATTTATTTTGTTCAGATCGTTGAATATGGATCCTGAGAAGGAAGACAGAATCATCAAGGCTGCAACGAAAGTGTTTGCAGAAAATGGCTATCAGCGTGCTTCGACGAATGCGATTGTGAAAGAGGCGGGAGTTTCGAAAGGGATCTTGTTTCATTATTTCAATAGTAAGAAAGAGTTGTATCTAACACTGTATGAAGATTTATCAGAGCTGTTTGCAGAGAAGATTTATAACCAGCTTGACTCGGAAGAACGTGATATTTTTGAAATCATCCGCGGAGTCTCGATCATAAAATTTGAGATGTTTTCAATGTATCCCGACTTAATCAATTTCCTCAACAGTGCCTTCCAAGAAGAGGCACCTGAAGTGAAAGAAGGCATAGATCAAATAAAAGGGGCGCTGACCGATAGCAGCTTCACGAAATTATTCAGTAACATCGATGCCACAAAGTTTCGGGAAGGCATTGATGTGGGGAAGGCAATCCAGATCATCTACTGGACGTTCGAAGGGTTTGCCAATCAGCAACAGGCGAAGGCGAGGACGATATCGGTCAATGAACTGAATAAAGAAGAAATCCTGGCAGAAATCAATTCCTACACAGAGTTGCTCAAAAAGTCGTTTTATAAATAGAAGGGGGAGGCGGCAGTTAATGACAAACGTGATTGAAATCAATGGACTGACAAAGATGTATGGTTCATCAAGGGGAATCAACGAGATCAGCTTCAACGTTATAGAAGGGGAAATCTTCGGATTCATCGGGCCGAATGGAGCCGGAAAGTCGACGACGATCCGGACGCTTCTATCATTGATTCATCCGACGAGCGGTAGCGCAAAGATTTTCGGGTTGGACTGTGTCGAACATGCACCTGAAATCGCAAAGGATGTAGGGTACCTTCCTTCAGAAGTTTTTTATTACGACAACATGAAAGTCATGGAGCTTTTGAAGTATTCCGCAAGCTTTTATAAAAAAGACTGCACTCCCCGGATCAAAGAATTGGCAGCCAAGCTTGATCTTGACCTGACGAAGAAGATCGACGACTTGTCGCTCGGGAATAAAAAGAAGGTTGGCATCATCCAAGGCTTGCTTCACGAACCGAAGCTCATCATCCTCGATGAGCCGACTTCCGGACTCGATCCACTCATGCAGCAGACGTTCTTTGAGCTATTAAAGGAAGAAAATCGCAAAGGGGCGACCGTGCTTTTTTCTTCCCATATCCTCAGTGAAGTCCAGCGCATGTGCGACCGGGTTGCAATCATCAAAGAGGGCGAGATCGTCCAGGTTGAGAAAATCAGTACACTGAAGGAAAACAATCATAAAAAGTTCAAAGTGGAAGTGAAGGGCGGCATCGAACCAGGTTATTTTGACATGCCGGGCGTGAATAATCTCGAGGTGGATGCTCATCATGTCAGCTTCATGTTCAGAGGGGATATCAATGAAGTCATGAAGAAGATTGCGAACATCAGCATCGCCAATCTGTGGATCGAGGAGCCGGATCTCGAAGAAATCTTCATGCATTATTACGAGAAGGAGGCCTGATCCTTCATGAACATCTTTTTATATGAACTGAAAGCCTATCGTAAGCAGACGATCATGTGGACGGCTGCCCTTGTGGGACTCGCGGCCTTGTTCATGCTGATGTTTCCAGCAATCACAAAGGAAATCGATGAATTCAAGAAGGCACTCGAAGGATTTCCGCAAGGAGTTCGCGATGCCCTGGGGTTACAGGTCGACACGATTGGTTCGGTGAATGGATTTTATTCTTATACCTTTATGTATATCACGCTATGCGGGGCGATCCAGGCGATGGCACTCGGGATTTCGATCAGTTCAAAGGAAGTGCGCGAAAAGACGGCAGATTTCCTTTTTACAAAACCCGTGACGAGGATGAAGGTCCTGACTTCGAAAGTGCTTGCTGCGCTAACGAGCCTTCTCGTGACCAACATCGTTTATGTTTCAGTCACTTTGTTCCTCGTGAATGCGATTGTAGAAGAGGATTTCAGTATGACCGCATTTCTGTTGATTTCACTCAACCTATTGATCATCGGTTTAATCATGTTCGCAATCGGCACAATCCTTGCCGTCCTTTTTCCTAAAATAAAATCGGTCATCAGTGTCACGCTGGGTGTCGTCTTTTCCTTTTTTGCCTTGGGTATGGTGGCTGCAACGGAGGAAGCAGGCAGGTATCTCACTCCGTTCAAATATGTCGACTACACCTATGTGATGAAGGAAGAGAGCTACGAGTGGTCATATCTCCTGATCGGGGGCGGGATCATCTTCATTTCGTTACTTGTCAGTTTCATTGTTTATAAGAAAAAAGACATTCATACGGCATAAAAGGAGGTCGTTAGCTTGAATATGTATTGGAGAGAGTTGAAATCTCATCGCAAGTCACTGATCTTCTGGTGCATCGGGATGATTGCGCTGATCGGGTCCGGCATGGGGAAGTATGCGGGCTTTACATCATCAGGGCAGTCTCTGAATGACCTGATGGCAAGTATGCCAAAGGTGATGCAGACCTTCATGGGGGTAGGGAGTCTCGACATGACGACGGCAATTGGATACTACGGGTTATTGTTTATGTATATCGTCTTGCTGGCGACGATTCATTCCGTGCTGCTCGGGGCGACCATCCTTTCAAAGGAAGAGAGGGATAAAACGGTCGAGTTTTTATTTGTTAAGCCGGTGACAAGGGTAAAAGTCGTTGCCGTCAAACTCTTGGCCGCGCTGACGAATGCAGGGGTCCTGCTGTGCGTGACCTGGATCTCTTCTGTTCTGATTGTCGGTCATTATGCTGAGGGGGAAGACGTATCGGGGGACATCGGTATGTTCATGGTGGGTCTGATCCTGCTTCAAATCCTGTTCATTGTCGTTGGGATGGCTGTTGCTGCCATCTCGAAAAGACCGGGAAAATCATCCGTCATGGCGGCGGCTATCTTGCTCGTAACGTTCGTCCTTTCTTTCGCCATCGATTTGAGTGAGAAAATCGAAGGAATGAAATACCTCACTCCATTCAAATATTTCGAGGCCAAAACCATGCTGGGAGGCGGCGGATTCGAACCAGTATTTCTTGTACTTTCCATCGTGCTGATCGTGTTGTTCGGAACCATGGCATTCTGGTTTTATCGAAAGCGGGATCTGAAAGTCTAGAGGACCGTTGGGCACAGCTGTTTTAAAATCAAGGACCAGTCACATGAAGGTACGTCCCGCCTTGCGTTAACGCGTTAATGCAAGGCGGGACGTACCTTCAAAAAAGGCAGGAGGATGCATGCATCCTCCTGCCTTTTTTTGAAACGATCTATTGAATAAGAATTGGTTTTATGGTAAATTAGAACAGAAACGCGTTTATAATTTCATTAGGGTTTATTATCCCTTAATTATAATTATAAAGCAAAATGATAGTTAAGTCAACCAATGGATTTTATTAAAAAGGAGTGCTGGGATGAGCCTTGATATGGGGAAGGAACAAGAGCGGGTACTTGATGTGATCGAAACGATCAAAGAGCAAATGGCGAGTCTTGAAAAAGAAACCGGACGGCGACACGAAGAAGTAGTGGAAATCCGTAAGAATTTTTGGGATGAAGTGAAAGTGAACACGGATACGTTCGATGATTTTCTTGAAACGGTCATGAGCTTAAGGCAGCAGGCCCAGGTGCTGACCGTCAGCCAGAGCACCCACGAGCAGGCAGTGAAGAAATTATATTCGCTGAGAAGGATGAAAGACAGGCCGTATTTCGGTCGGATCGATTTTCGTGAAGTCGGTGAACCTTCTACAGAGGAAGTATATATCGGCATCGCCACCCTGACGGACGAATCCGGTGACAATTTCCTCGTTTATGACTGGCGCGCCCCGATTTCAAGTGTGTACTATGATTATGCACCGGGGCCTGCACAGTATGAAACACCGGGAGGGCTCGTCGAAGGGGACTTGAAGAAAAAGTTTCAGTTCATCATCAAGGATGGTGTCCTCGATTCCATGTTCGATACGAGTATCACGATTGGCGATGAAATTTTGCAGCAGGTGCTTGGCAACAGAACCGACAATTACATGCACAGCATCGTTGCGACCATCCAGAAAAAACAAAACCAGATCATCAGGCATGACCAGGGACGCCTTCTCATCGTACAGGGCGCAGCAGGAAGCGGAAAGACGTTGGCCGCCATGCAGCGGATTGCGTACTTGCTTTATCGATATAGGGGGAGTTTGCACGCCAACCAAATCATCTTGTTCTCCCCGAATGCGATGTTCAACAGTTACGTCTCCAATGTGCTTCCTGAACTTGGGGAGGAAAACATGGAGCAGGTGACCTTTCAGGAGTACTTGAATCATCGGCTTAGTGATGAGTTTAAGCTTGAGGATCCTTATGAGCAGTTGGAGTATGTGCTGACCGGAAGTGAATCCTCCTCTTACAGCATGAGAATGGCATGCATCGGGTTTAAGGCATCGGGTCTCTTCTTTGAGGCGATCAAGTCGTATAGACAGTCCCTCGAAACCTCCGGAATGAAGTTCAAAGGCATCAAATTCAGGGGTGAACAGATTGTCAGCTCCAAGGAAATCAACGAAAAATTTTATTCGTACGATCCTTCTTTAAAATTTCATAATAGGATTGAAAAGTTGACAGAATGGCTCCATGCCAAACTGGAAGAAGCAGAGAAGCGTGAAAGGATGAAACCGTGGGTCGAGGAGAAAATCGAGCTTCTGAGTAAAGAGGATTATCAAAAGGCATATAAGTATGTGAAGGCAAAGAGTGCCTCCGAAGACGGTGAATTCGCTAGCTATGACATGGAGCATGAGGCACTTACGAGGATCGTCGTCCGCAAACGGTTCAAGAGGCTCCGTAGACAGATTGATCAACTGAAATATGTTGATATTAAAGGAATCTACCACCAACTCTTCGCCGATCCTTCAACAATCGGGTCCATCGTCGAAGGCACTCCACCAGAGGATTGGGAGGATATATGTGCTTCGACCATGAACATGCTGGCAGAAGGAAAACTGTTCTATGAGGATGCCACGCCTTATTTGCTCTTGAAGGAGTTGATACTCGGGTTTCAAACAAATACGTCAATCAAGCATGTAATCATTGATGAAGCGCAGGACTACTCACCGTTTCAATTCGAGTTCCTTAAACGTTTATTTCCGGCAGCTAAAATGACCGTCCTTGGAGACTTTAATCAGGCGATTTTCGCGCATGCGAGGGATCGTGTGGATTTCAGTACGTTAAAGAATTTGTACGGACCTGATCAAACCGATTCCATCAAATTGACGCAGAGTTACAGATCGACGCGCCCGATCATTGAATTTACAAGAAAGCTCGTTCCGGAAGGATTCCAAATCACCGCTTTTGATCGCGGGGGTACCAAACCTGTGTTGACCGAAGTCGGTGATCACCATATCCTTCATGAACGCCTACAATCCAAAGTAGACGAACTGAGGGAAAAGGGGTATCACTCAATTGCGATCATCTGTAAATCCTTGGCTGAAAGTGAAGAAGCGTTTTCTTCACTGCAGGAAATAGAAAATCTGAAATTAATGAAGAGCGATTCCCTCCAGTACGAGCAAGGTATCATCGTCATCCCTTCGTATTTAGCGAAAGGGATCGAGTTTGATGCTGTCATTATTTATGATGCGTCATCGCGCCAATACGGAGACGAAAGCCTGCGAAGACTCTTCTATACAGCCTGCACAAGAGCGATGCATGAACTCCATTTATTCAGTGTTGGGGAAGCGACTTCTTTTCTGAAAAACAATGAAGCATATACAATCGATCATTGATGGGGTCTTTGTCCCCTGTGTTAGTGGCGGTCCTGTTGGAAGGGATCGCCTTTTTTGAAAAAGGCTTGCAGGGAACTGTAAGATTTTGTTATTATAGAACTACATTGTATTGCAATATAGATTGTGATGCATTTATTTTTGGTTAACTATATTGTATTGCAAGATAGAAATCTTTTTGGTTTTGGAAGGAGGGGCCATTGTGTCATCAAGCCAGTTGTTAAAGGGGATCCTCGAAGGCTGCCTGCTGTCGATTATCTCGAAGGGCGAAACCTACGGCTACGAAATGATTGAGAAACTTGCCGCGAACGGGTTTCATATGGTCAAGGAAGGGAGCATATACCCATTATTGCTTCGCATGAAAAAAGAAGGGCTCGTGACGGCAAGAGGGAAAGAGACACCCTCGGGCGGACCGAAAAGAAAGTACTACTACATTACGGAGAAAGGAATCGAAGAGCTTGACCTTTTCAAGGTGAGATGGAATGAAGTGTCCTCAGGCGTAAATCAATTATTGGAGGAGGAAAAGAGATGAATGTAAGCAGGGAGAGTGAAGAATTTCTGGGGAACCTCAGGATTTATTTGATATCAAGTGGTAAGAATGAGTGCGAAGTCGATGATATCGTAGGAGAGCTTGAGGATCATTTGGCGGAAGCAGAAAAAAGGGGTAAAAGTGTGGAGGATGTCACCGGCTTGTCCCCGAAGGAATATATGAATCAGATCTCAGAGGAAATGCCATTGGATTATAAAGGCATCTTTAAACTAATATCCATCGTCTTATTAGGTGGTCTTTCTTTTGTCGTGATGGGGGACACCTTGCGTGATACGATGCGATATTCAGTGTTAGAGCTACTTGGTTACCCTCTTATCATGGCGGGATTCCTCTTCCTTACATCGGTGATTTTTAAATATGTATCTAGCCGTCCCGTTTCAAAAGGAAAGGAAATGTCCCTTTATGTATTACTTGCGAGCGTTCCAATCGTGTCATTCGTCGGGATGACCTTTCTTGACCGAGTGATGGATACGCCCATTGTCGATCTGGGCGGTACTGCAAGGCTCTTCGCGTTCATTCTGACGATCGCCGTATTCGTGGGTCTGTCATTATATTCAAAAACGTGGATTCTCATAATCCTGCCTATATTAGTCTTTGTGCCGGAATTTTTTATCCAACAAAGTGATGTTCCTGAAGAAACGAAGCTGATTTTGTCGTCCATTTCCCTGCCTGTTTTTGTTGGGGGGTACTTCCTTTTGTGGCTGGTTGCAGGGAAGAATAAGAAGGAAGGTCGAGTGTTTTAAGTAGCGGTTAGCTTGAGGGGTTGAACTGATGCTGTGTGCGAAATCAGGATGCGGAACCTGGCGGAGCTTTGACAAATAGTAAAAAAACCAGATCCAAAATGGTTCTGGTTTTTTACTATTTAGGAACTTTTGTTACACTATAGTCACTTTCAATTGAATGACACTTTTACAAAGAGTCTATTCGTTCTCTTTTACCTTGAACTGCTTTATGATTTCTTGCAGAGCTTCACTTAATTCGTTGAGATTCTCTGCAGAGTAAGCGATGGTTCCCATAACACCCACCTGTTCTTCTACAGATGCCAAGACCTCCTCAGAAGAAGCGGCGGTTTCCTCGGAAACGGCTGAAACATTTTGAATTGAAGCAAGGATACCTTCACTTTGAGCCGTCACTGTGGAAATTTCGATGCCGAGCTTTTGAACAGCTTCCAATATCTGCGTCATCGAATCCGATATTTGATTAAATTGACTTTCTGTATCCGTGACTGCTCCATTCAACTTTACTGTTATCTCATTAGATTCAGCCATGGCCATCACCGTTGTTTCCGTTTCAGTCTCAATGGTATTGATCATCTTTTGAATTTCAGCAGTGGCATTGTTCGTTCCTTCAGCAAGTTTTCGGACCTCTTCAGCCACTACTGCAAACCCTTTGCCTGACTCTCCTGCCCTGGCTGCTTCAATACTAGCGTTCAATGCCAACAAATTCGTTTGTTGAGAGATGGCATCAATGGTTGTAACGATATTGGAAATATCTTTAATGCTGTTATAGAGCTTGGTGATGCCAAAACTGATTTTTTCAGATGCTTCCGCGGTTGCTTCATTCGATTCCTGCAGAAATAGAACCTTTTCTTTTCCGAGATTAATGGCTTCTGTTGATTGTCCTGTCAGTGTATGGATGATTTGGTTCTGGCTGTTCATTTTTTCTATCGCATTGTTAAGTTCTTCGGTCTTTTGGTTGGTGGACTCAATATCGGCAGCCTGTGTAACCGATCCTTGTGTAATCTCGTTCATCGCCCTGCCCATTTCTTCACTTGTCGCATTTGTTTCCTCGGTCAGAGCCGAAAGCTCCATTGCAGATTGAGATACCTTCGTACTGGTATTTTGTATGTTCGTTAATATACTTCTCAATTGCCCTGCCATCTTATTGAAAGCTTTACCTAATTGGCCGATTTCATCCTCTGATTCGGGCAGTTCGGGGACGTCCAAATTCCCCTCGGCAATCAGTTGGGAAGATATTGTGATTTGCCCCATCTGTTTTAGTTTTTTTCTGCTTGCAAGGTAAAACATCAACAAGCCAGAAATGGTGATAATGACGGATACTCCCAGTATTAAATACAATAATGTATTCAAAGAGTCATAGAATTCCTGTTCATATGCCCCTACTCCAATATTCCAATCCCATGGTTCATAGTAAGACATATAGACGATTTTGTTTCTTTCAGTCGTCTCACCGGCATTTTTCCAAGCATACTCATAGAAACGGTTTTCAACTTTTTCTTCTTTTGCAGCCTTTACGATATCCTGGACAACATATTGGCCGTTAGAGTTCTTTACGTCTTTTTTACTTTCGCCGATCGGGATGCTTGGATGAAGCTGAGCAATATGATTAGAATCATAGGCCATCAAATAGCCTTCGTTCTTATACACGAAAGAAGATTGAGAGAAGTCGTGAGTCGTTTGGCCATCTTTGTTTACACTAGGCCCGACCAGTATCTCCCTGGCTTCCTCCTGAGCTTCTGTCAGCGTCATGTTTCCTGCTTTCACCTGCTCATTTAAAAGGTCTAGGGTTGAAATCGAATTATTTACAATGTGCTGCAAATCTAGCTTACCGCTTTTAATGAGTTCATCCTTGGCAAAGTTATAGCTTAATAATCCAAGAGTGGTGGTGGCGATAAGTACTAGCGTCGTGATACTGAATAATAATTTTGTGGAAATCTTGTGGAATTTCATAAAGCTTCTCCTTATTTAAAAATTTTTTATGAGTGCATTTAATATATCGGCGGTAAAAGCGCTTTCTGAAGGGATGATTATAATTTGTGCAGAGTGTCGAATTTCTCTAGGGGACCAGGAGGCAAGCGGAGAATTGGGGAGTTCACTCTTTATTGTCTACTCCAATTGAAGTGATCGTGTATCACGATGTAGAGTGTACGCATTGGTATAACAACAAAAACAGCAGGTGTAATCCAATTGTGGATCGGCCTGCTGTTTCAATGTTGAATGTGATTTTTTCTTTTCTTAAGTGAAAAATTTATCAATCTACTTTAGGAATGCTCTCCCACCACTTCTGTTGGGGATGGGGTCCTTCATGAAGAAACACTGTTTCCCCGATCATCGGTGTGATGACTTTAATGCCTTCTCCTTTTCCGGCTTTCGTCACGCGTGCGATGGGATCGTTCCACTCATGAAAAGACAGGGTGAAAGCGCCCCAATGAATGGGGATTAAGAGATTGCCTCTAACATCCTGATGTGCTTGTACGGTTTCCTCGGGAAGCATATGGATGGAAGCCCACCTCGGATCGTATTGGCCACATTCCATCAACGTAAGGTGGAAGGGGCCGAAGCGTTCACCGATTTCTTTGAAGTGGGGGCCATATCCGCTGTCCCCGCTGAAGAAGATCGTGGCGTCTGTCCCCTTTATGACCCATGAGCACCATAGTGTACTGTTCCGGTCGTTCAAACTTCTACCCGAGAAATGCCTGGCGGGTGTGCAAGCAAAGGTAATGCCTTGGAAATCTGCGTCTTCCCACCAATCGAGTTCTGTGATCACATCGGGCTCAATTCCCCAGCGTTCAAGGTGACCTCCCACGCCTAGAGGAACAAAGAAGCGTTCGACCTTCCCTTTCAGTCTTTTGATGGTACCGTAATCAAGGTGGTCGTAATGATCGTGGGAGAAAAGTACAGCATCGATTACTGGCAGTTCCTCGAGCCTAAAGGGCAACTTCTTACTGTATCTCCTGTTTCCGAACCACGGGAAAGGAGAAGGGGCGTCGCCGAACATCGGATCAAGGAGCAGATGCTTCCCATCAATCTCAATCATTGAGGCAGAGTGACCAAACCATGTTATATTCGTTTTTTGTTGTGGCTGATGGGATACAGGAAATTCATTTATAGGCAGTGCGCTTTCCGGCTTGCGGTTTGCATCTTTCTTCAGCATATCCCGGAACATGGTACCGGCGGTTTTGAGATCAGTGCCCATAGGCGAAGGGATCTGATTCCTAAATGAACCGTCCACATGCTGGGGAGAACGGCTTACCCTATCACGTGAGGGCTTCTGCCCGAAAACTGGATAAAATCGCAATACCAAAAAAGCGACAAGAATCAATGCAGAAATAATGAATAGAACAGACATCATGATGGATGGCTCCTTTAAAAAAATCGATTACCTTAACTATCTCAAATAAACGACCCGGAGTCCAAATTTAAGAAGAAATGAAGGTACGTCCCTCAATGCGTTAACGCATCGAGGGACGTACCTTCGTCATTTCGAGAGTTCCTTATACCAGTTAAGTGTTTCTTCAGGGGAACTTCCGTTGAGGAATATGTGCTGGTCGTCTGTCTTGATATAAATATAGGGAGGTTCTTTCTTGATGAACAATAAGCTTCTTCCGTAACCTTCTACTTTGAACACGCCTTTTGCCTGTGTGGACAGCCCGAAACCATTTACTTTCCAGGTCACTTCCGGCATGCGATCCATCAGTTCCACCGACTCGATATCTTCTTTGTTCCATTCATCACCATACATACCCGTGATTTCAAAGGAGTCTTGTTTCACAACTAGTTCATTCTCTTGATAACCAAGAATGGTGAGCGTTGTAATAAGTACCATGACGACAGCGGTGGAGATTGACGTAATCCAGTAACTTCGTTTGCGCTTGCTTTCCACTTCATATCGGGACAAATAAATCATTCCGCCCATCAGAAAGACGAGCATGAATCCGAATTGCACTTCCATGGCGTATGTGAAGGAAGTGAAGACGAGTGGAAGGAGCAGGAGCATTCCCGCAGCAGTGAAGATGAGTAGCCAGCCCATTTTCCGGGGATAGCCATTCTTGATTAATTCTTCTTTCTCGTCCTCAGAGCGCGCGATATAACCTGAAATCAATCCGTATGCCTTTTTAGCCGTGATTGCCCAACCGAGCAGAAAGAATAATGCGATCACGGATAGTTGGATGATGATAAGGATGGTCATATGATTCCCTCCTGACAAAATGTCTATTGTAAGTATACGGAAGAGGTTGATGAAAGGTTTCAACGGATGGGGCATGTCTTGGATAACTCATATCAGGTTAAAGGTACGTCCCTCGTTACATTAGCGTGATGAAGTATAAAGGGTACTGAAAAATGTGGTAATTAATTCCTTTTGGTGTATAATTACACTAAAAGGGGTGTGGTGAGTTTGCGTAGGTTTTTAACTTTTATCGGATCCATGACGGTTATCTTCAGTACTCTGTGGTTTCAACCTTTCTTAAGTCAAGTGATTCAATGGAATTCCATCATTCTTTCAGCTGCAGTATCGTTAATCGTAAATTTCATGATTATCAACTTTCTTGAGAGGAGAGGAGATTTTTATCGCTTTTCACTATATTCAATATCACTTGAAAACTTTCTGTTTGCCTTCATTCTTGGTACCTGCATCATCATGATTAGTGGAAAAGAATATGTTGTTGATTCCTTCGATGTAGTCTCTCCCTACATCACGCTCCTTGTCATGTCTCTCGTGCATGGGATCATGATGTTTCTCATGATAAAGGGAAATCGCAAGCTTGTGTAGAATTGTACATTCACAATCAATCAGTTGGCAATGAAGGGGACGTAGGTGTGGAAATCAAACAAGATGACTTATCAGGAAAAGAAATAAAAGAGTTGATCCTAGATCATCTCGGCAACATGGCGATCCACTCTCCACCAGAGAGTAGGCACGCCCTTAACCTTGACGGATTGAAACAGCCTGGCATCACGGTTTGGAGTGCTTGGGAAAATGGAGGACTGGTCGGGTGTGGGGCACTTAAGGAGCTTGATTCAAAGCACGGGGAAATCAAATCGATGAAAACAGCTCCTCATCATCTAAGGAAAGGGGTATCGAAGGCCATCCTGCTCCATATCATAGAAGCGGCGAAACAGCGCGGATATGAAAGATTGAGCCTCGAGACAGGATCGATGACGGCATTCGTACCAGCCAGGAAATTGTATGAAAGCTTCGGATTTTCCTATTGTGCCCCGTTTGCAGGATACAAAGAAGATCCCAACAGCATGTTCATGACGAAACGATTATAGAAAGAACAGGAGGCGAAGGTACGTCCCTCGATGCAGTAACTCATTACCGTACCGAGGGACGTACCTTCAATCAGGAAGGAGGAGGGATTTAGGTGGAGAATAAATACCAGCTGGAGCCGGCGTTGTTATCTGATTTGCAAGGGAGAAGGGAGACGCTTTGGACGAATGACAGGCTGCAATCTTTTCGTTCATCCGCATATACGGATAGCAAGGATATCGAGGATGCAGAACAACGTCTATTGCGTTTTGCCCCTTTTCTACAAAAAGTGTTCCCTGAAACGCGTGCGACGTATGGGATCATTGAATCACCGCTGAAACCACTGCCTGCCATGCAAAGCGCCCTCCAAGATCATTTTGGAGGAACCATCCCGGGCAGGTTGATGCTCAAATGCGACAACGAACTTCCAATTGCGGGATCGATTAAAGCGCGCGGCGGGATTTACGAAGTGCTGAAGCTTGCAGAGACACTGGCGTTGAAGCATGGATCGATCAAGACAACAGATGACTATTCCGTCTTCGCGACCCATTCATTCACGCACTTTTTCTCTCAGTTCTCCATATCGGTCGGCTCAACCGGGAACCTGGCTTTGAGTATCGGTACGATGGGGGCGGCACTTGGATTCAGAGTGACGGTGCATATGTCACGTGACGCTAAACAATGGAAGAAGGATCTACTAAAAGAAAAGGGTGTACGTGTCGTCGAACACGAGAATGACTTCTCGCACGCAGTTGAGGAGGGAAGAAAGCAATGCAAGTCAGATCCCAACTGCTTCTTCATCGATGATGAAAATTCCAAGGATTTATTCATGGGCTATGCTGTGGCAGCATTTAGGCTCAAGGAACAATTGAACGAAGAGGGAATACGCGTCGATCGTGACCACCCCCTGATTGTGTATCTACCGTGTGGTGTGGGCGGAGGTCCGGGCGGTGTGACATATGGATTGAAACATGTATTCGGAAAAGATGTCCACTGCTATTTTGCAGAGCCCGTAGAGTCCCCGTGCATGCTTCTCGGTCTTTCAACAGGAAAACATGAAAAGGTTTCCGTCAAAGACATCGGACTACGTAACATGACGGAAGCGGATGGGCTTGCGGTCGGCAGGCCGTCGGCACTTGCTGGGAGGATGGTAGAAGGTCTGGTGAACGGAGTGTACACGGTCAGTGATGATCATCTATATAGGATGCTGACCCTGTTATATGATTCCGAAACCATCTCACTGGAACCATCGGCACTTGCAGGTATGATCGGTCCGGCCATGCCCGGGATACGTCGGCACCTTGCTCCCCTTGTGGGCGGAGCGGATCAATTGGATCATGCCACCCACCTGGTATGGGCGACGGGCGGGAGCCTGGTACCCCGTTCCATCATGACCGGTTACATTGCAAAGGGCAGGAGCATCCTCTAGTCCCTTGAAGGTACGTCCCTCATTGCGGTAACACGTTAACGCATCGAGGGACGTACCTTCAAGTTGTTGACATTTCCTTTTTCACCGCATAGAATGAACGTGTGAATAAAATTTTTTGTATAGTAAAGGGAGTATGTTATATGTTAGGTGTCGTTCTTAACTAACCGTGAAATGAATACGGACATTTTGCCGGTCGTTCCTCTTTTTTGAAAAGGGCGGATGGTATGCTTATTTAGCTGTGCCTGCAAAATGTAGTTAAGAACAATGGTCATAGCCTATACATCCCCTTATTGAGGAGAGCTGTGTCTTTTGTGCACAGCTCTTTTTGTGTACAAAAAAAGCTCCTGCACTCATGCTGCAGCTAGCCCTGAGGGACCCTTGTATACAATTCGTGAAGACCACAATGGACATTGTTCTGTTGTGGTCTATTTTTTATTTATTGGAGGAGAACACATTGAACGAAAAAACATTTCTAACATTGGAATTTCACAAGGTGAAAGAAGAAGTGATGAACTATGCACTCACTGAAGAAGGAAAAACGGAGCTATTGAACATGAAGCCATCCATCAACAAACGTCAAATTGAAATGCGCCTGGACGAAGTGACGGAAGCCGTCCAAATTCTTGAAAAGAGTGCGAGTGTACCGATCCATGGGATGGACGGTGTCGAAAAAATCGTGTCGGGCATGAACAAAGGGGTTCCTTTGAGACCGAATCAGCTGAGCAGCCTGTATTATTTTCTCGATGCCTGCAAGAAGCTTAAGAAATATATGGCTGACAAGCAATACTTAGCACCAAGGGTCTCTGCTTATGTCCATTCGATCGAAGAGATCCCGGAAGTGGCAGACGAGATCAACCGCTGCATTCGTAATGGCCAAGTGGACGATTACGCGAGCAAAGAACTTCTTCGGATCCGGAAGCAAGTGAGCATCCAGGAAGATCGGTTGAAGGATAAAATCCAATCAATTGTCAAATCGGCTAAATATAAATCATTTCTGCAGGAAGCCATCGTCAGTCAACGAAATGGCCGTTATGTACTCCCGTTTAAAAAAGAATACCGTGGGAAAGTAAAAGGCGCGGTGCTCGATTCTTCCGCATCCGGTTCCACGCTATATATCGAACCGGACGAACTGAGTGTTCAGCAGGATCAACTCCTGATGGTCAAAATGCAGGAGGAGCAGGAGATCGAAAACATTTTGTGGGCACTGACAGGTATGGTGCAAACCTATGAGCCTCAGCTGAAACTGGCCATCGAAACGATGGTCCACTACGACGTCTTGTTCGCAAAAGCAAAATACAGCCGTGCGATTGATGGAGTGAGTGCAAAGGTGAATGAGAGCCACATCATCCACCTGAAAAATGCAGTCCACCCGCTTTTAGGCAAGAATGCCGTACCGCTGACAATTAGCATGGGGGATACGTTCCACGCATTGGTCATCACCGGTCCCAACACGGGCGGGAAGACCGTTACGATCAAGACCGTTGGGCTCTTGACCGTCATGACTCAGTGTGGGCTTCATATCCCGGCTGAAGCTGGAAGCGAAATCAGCATCTTCGATCAAATCTTATTGGATATCGGGGACGGGCAGAGCCTGGAGCAGAACCTGAGCACGTTCAGTTCCCATATTAAAAACATCATTGATATTTTGAAAGAGACCAATGATCGGACCCTGGTGCTTCTCGATGAGCTCGGTTCAGGGACAGATCCCATGGAAGGGATGGGGCTAGCAACAGCCATCCTCGATCAACTTTATGAAAAAGGTGCGACTCTGCTTGCCACGACCCACTATAGTGAAATAAAGCACTTTGCAGAAAAGCATGAGGGGTTCATGAACGGGAGCATGGAATTCAATATTGAAACGCTTCAGCCTACCTACCGCCTGATCGTCGGTGAGGGCGGGGAAAGTCAGGCATTCTCGATCGCATTGAAGCTCGGAATGCATCCGGCCTTGATTGAAAAAGCGCATGAAATTACGTATCGGGAATCAAAAACGTATCAATCCGATGAACAAGACTACCATGCAAAAAAAGAAATGGAAAAGCAAATCATCGTCAACAAATACAAAAGAAGGGATCATTCCAAAAAAGTGAAACCTAACAACTCAGCACCTGCATTCATAAAAGGGGATAACGTCAAAGTCTCCCCTTCAGGTGAATTCGGTATCGTCTATAAAGGTCCTGATGAGATGGGACGTTACACCGTGCAAATCAAAGAAGAAAAACAGCTGATTCCACATAAACGCATGTCCCTCTATATTTCAGCGGCAGAATTATACCCGGATGACTATGACTTTGACATCATCTTTGAAACGAAAGAAAACAGAAAGAAAGATAAGGTGATGGGGAAACACCACATCGAAGGATTATCAATCGACCGGGAATCATAAAACAATTTTGAAGGTACGTCCCTCACCGAGTTAACGCGTTGTCGTGGTGAGGGACGTACCTTCTTTAGAATCTTTCTGCTGTTCTTTCTTACTCTTTGAGGTCCTTGGTTACTTTATAAAATATTTCTACCTCGAGTGAAAACGTTTCATTTACAGGTTCTCAGTGTTCGGCGATCAATTGAAATAAAACATATCGATCATCATTTGTTTTCGCAACGAGATAATCAGTTTCACCTTTCACGCTGTAGATGGTGGAACCTGATTCCAAGGTGTTGGAAGAGTGATTTTCGACAGGGTGATACTTACTGTCAATGCGTTTCTTTATTTGTCCAAGTTCTGTCCCAAGAGTCACTTTCTTACTTACATTCATTTGTAGATATCCCTTTCCGTCTACTACCATCATCGGGCCATCACCGCACAGTTCATACCCGGTTTCTTTCCCGTTTTGACAGGCACTTAATAATAGTATGAGAGTAATCAATAATACTAACTTTTTCATTCATAACCTCCTAAGAAAGTGTATAGTACAAGGATATTCACGCTTGTCTGCTTACATGCACTAATTGTGGGATCTGAATTGAAGGTACGTCCCTCTGTGGTTTAACGCGTTAAACCACAGAGGGACGTACCTTCGAAAAGTATTGATGAAATTTACTATTATTGTAATAATTGGAATATGCATCAACGGCGTTAGCCAAAGTAATCATTCTCGTGACTATATTAGCAAATCGTCACGATTTGTATTAATAATGGCAATCATCTAATGAGAATCAGGGAGAGTGAAGACTTGTATACTCCTAAAGAAAGAGAACATTATTTTAAAAGAGTGGTTGATCAATTGGCCACTTCGGATCTTGTTGAAGGCATCGTCCAATTAGGTTCCGGTGTGGCTGGATATAAGGATCGGCATTCCGATATCGACTTAATGGTGGCCGCTCCGACCATCGAAGCCGTGGAAGATGCACGGGAGTTTGTTCGGTCATGTTTTTCGGAACTAGATCCTGTTTATATCAAACTCTTAAAGCTGAGTGAGCATGTCTATCTTTTGATCGCGTTTATGCAAAATGGACTGGAGTTCAATGTATCCATCGTTCCTTGTGAAGCGCTGAAAGTAAAGTCGCCCCTATGGAAAGTGATCTTTGATCGAACAGCCAGAGTGACTGAGGTGATGATGGAGAAGCAGGAACAATTCGAGCGGGACAGCTATGAAGTCAGTGAAGACATCCCTTTTGAATTTCTCTACAGCATGAGGAAGTTCCAGACGGAAGTGAAGCGAGGGAATTTCATTTATGCCCTGAAAATGCTTGAAGCGATGAGGGACTGCACCCTTCAACTGCAGGCTCATTCTGAAAATAAGAAGCTTCATCAGTTCAAAGCGTATGAAACATTGAAACCAGAGTTCATAAAAGAATATCTTTCCACCTATCCGGATGAAATCACAGGTCAGAAACTAACAGAAGCAGCCTACCGGCTCAAAGGACTATTCTTTAAGACGGTAAGTCGCAGCGAAAGCTGTCATGTGGATGAGAAGCTTCATGGCATCTGCATCACCGAATAGGAACTAAATAGTAGAAGGTACGTCCCTCATTGGTTTAACGCGTTAAACCGATGAGGGACGTACCTTCGTTAAGAGTGAGGTTAAGAAAAAGGTACAGCTTACAGCTTTATGTGCGTTTGCTGGAGGAGCTGTTGGCTGGACGGCGAATACTTCGATGGTGATGCTTACTGCCTTTGGCACTGATACGTACAGTTTTTATGCAATATCAATTATGGTAGGGGATATTATGGGATATTTCCCATAAGTTAAACGGTGAATGAACCGTCATTTTTCTATGAAAAGTAGGTGGGAAACCTGAAATCCAAATTCCTATCCGTTACCGGGGTAATCATGGGGATCGCTGCGTTGATCAGCCTGGTGTCTGAAGATGAGAAGATTGCTTCGATATCGTTCGCGATTGCGTTTTTCACCATGTCTGCCTATGCCATTGGATGTTGGATCGAAGAAGAATAGAAGACGTGCAATGATTTCAAGCGTCCCTAAGTATAAGCTGTTCATTCTTACACGGTCACTCGTTTGTGGCAGCATAGAAAAACGACTCACCCTTATACTGGAGCAAGTCGTTTTTTAAAAGATCAATAAAAATTAAAATGGATTCGTTGCCCACTGAAGTGATTGTTTGATGAAGATGCGCGGGTGCAATTTCAGCTGGGAAACGATATGCTCGGCTATGTCCTCCGGCTGCATGTATTTTTCTTTGTCGGCTTCTTCAAGCTGATCACCGAAAGTCAAATCGGTCGCGACCAGACTTGGATTCAGGGTCATCACCCTGATATTATGCTTTCTGACTTCCTGCATCAACGCCTCCGTCATCCCCTGCACGGCAAATTTGGATCCACTATATGCAGTGCTCTTCGCTGTACCCTTCAATCCGCTGCTTGAGGAGATATTGATGATGTCACCCCGGTTTTTCTCTATGAGCTGGGGCAGGACTGCTCGGGTGACGTGATACGTCCCGAATACATTCACTTCGAACGTCTTCTTCCAGTCAGCCGGATCGATTTCGAGGAAATTTCCGTACATACCGATTCCGGCGTTATTGATTAAAATATCTGCAGGGCCAAGCTCGTCCTGAAGCGTCTCCACAGCCTTGTCCACTTGTGCCATATCTGCTATGTCCGCTGTAGCGGCTACGGCTTTCACACCGAGGGTCCGTGCTTCTTCTGCCACCTCTTCCAACGCGCTTTCAGTCCGGGCAATCAATCCGACGTGAACTCCTTCACGTGCTAGCTCCAGTGCCGTCGCTTTCCCGATTCCGCGCCAGGCTCCCGTGATATAAGCAATCTTTCCACTAATGTTCTGCGCCATGTTTCAACACCCTTTCCAATTTATTTTCCTAACGCAAGTGTAAAGGGACCGGGAAAGAGAGGCAAATGATAAGGGTTTAGAGCGTACCGCCAAGGACTCTTTACTGCTTTCGCGTTCCTCCCAGAAGGAGGGGGATCCAATCTTTTCCTGAAAAATTGAATATTGTCCCTTCACCGTACATACGTATTAGAGAATACATCAAGGAGGGGATTGCTATCTCAGATCAAAAGAAAAGGGAAAACGTCATCAAGAACACGAGCAGCCAAGCGAATGACCTTGTTCACAAAGCTGTCGACAGTACCAATGACATTGTGAAAACCGTCTCGGGAAAGGGCGGTTTGGTAGGGAAAGCGACGGATGCGGCATCCGATGTCATCAAGAATGTCTCGAGCACCGGAAATGACGTTGTAGGTAAAACGGTCGACACTTCATCGAAAGTATTGAAGAACACAGCCAAGGCGGTGTTTAAACATAAAAAATAGATCTAGGCCCTCACTGCAGCTCGAATGTGGTGAGGTTTTTTTGTTGAAAGGACAAAGGACTCTGTTAAACACCGATGCCCGATTCCGTGAAAGACTACTTCCTCGGGGATTCTTCATGTCGGAAGAGAGATTTCGAAACAATTACTATTCTATTCGATTCACCTTGTTCATTCTATAAACGAAAATAACAGATTTATAAACTGCCTAGTTGGAGGAATTTCATGGTTTATGGAGAAAGTGATGATAGAAGAATCAATTATAAAGGAGGGGCATAATTGAACGAGAATATCCATTTTAATAAAACGATCCCTATCTTGAGAATATTCGATGTTGAAAAGGCAAAAGAATTTTACATAAAAATCATGGAATTCGATTTGGATTGGGAGCATGCATTTGAAGAATCACTTCCTCTTTACATGCAGGTGTCTAAAGGAAACTGTATGCTGCACCTGTCAGAACACCATGGGGATTCCAGCCCAGGTGCTGCCGTCCGAATCGAGGTGGATGGGATCGACCGCTTTCTTACCAGCATCACAAATAAGAATTACCGGTTTGCAAAACCGCACATAGAACATACCCCTTGGCAAACAAAAGAGTTTCAAATGATCGACCCGTTCGGGAATAAGATTATATTCTATCAAGGATGCTGACATTACGAAAGAAAAGCCCCTGTCTCTAAACGTAAGAGTGGGGGCTTATCGGGTTTCATTAATATTGTGGATAAGGTGAGTAAGGTGGTGAATAAGGATAAGGGTACGGGTAGGGATATGGAGCTGGTACAGGGTAGGGGCCAGGTGATGCAGCAGCACCGAGGGCAAGACCCGTCACAGTCCCTGCAGCGAAACCAGGGTATCCCCAACCGTGATATCCCCAGTTTCCTCCTTGATTCCAGTTCCCGCCGTGTCCCCAAGAGGCGTGCCCATGCCCATTTCCCCAACTTGCATGGCCTCCACCGCCATGTGGCCTGTAATTATTGTATGGTTGATTCATCATGATCACCTTTCTTTAAAAAGAAGAGTTGCTACATCATATGTGGCTTTTTTTGAAAAGGAATCAAAACCTTATCGATAACAATGCAACCCATGAACTCTTTGGGGTTTTATATTGCGAGAAAGAGTTACAAAAAATAAAAGGTCATGTCTGATCGAGAAGGTATCATCATTCTTATTTTATCAGTTTGATTAGTCGTCACCACTGTTTGGGAACGAGAGGATTCTGCCAATAATGAAGGTGAATGGGCTTTGCTGAAGATGAGGTAAGCAGATGCATATGTTCATTTGTCACAGTGATACTTTCCGTCCAGCACGCCCAACACCATCTAGGTCGGATTACTTATATAGAATCTGATATGTAACGAGTACCCGTGCTCAAATAACCCCCACATTTCCCTTTCCGTTAGACCCGCCCATGGATGTAGGACTATGCCCTTTGTTCCATTTTAAGCCAAACGGCAGGACTCTACCCTACTTCTATAGAACCTAACAAGACAAAGGAAGGAGAGTTCAGTCTTTTATTTTCCGAATATTCATTCTTTTTTACATCATGTAAGGGTTGCTCACGCATTTATAGACAAAGTGTCTAATGAATCATACGCTGTTTCAACATACACTTATCTATAAGTCTATAAAAATAGGGCGGTAAGCCGAAGCGCATGCTGTCCAGTTCGATTAAGGAGGTTGCATAATCGATGTTAATCAATGGAGATCGTTTGAAGCGCCATTTGGAGGAACTCGCAGAAATAGGGAAAATCGGGGAAACCGGTGTATGCCGCCTTGCTCATTCCAAAGAAGATCGTCAGGCAGTAGAAGTGGTAAAAGGGTGGATGGAAGAAGCAGGTTTGACAGCTAAGATAGATGGATTCGGTAACTTGATTGGAAGGGTGGAAGGGACAGAACCGGATAAGCCGATCCTCGTACTCGGTTCCCATATTGATTCCCAGCCATACGGGGGACGGTTCGACGGGACCGCAGGGGCACTGGGGGCAATCGAAGTTGTCCACAGCATGAGGGAAAATGGAATCACCCCAGCACGTTCAATCGAAGTAATCTGCTTTTCTGACGAAGAGGGAAGCCGTTTCAATAAAGGGATTTTCGGAGTCCGCGGCTTGGCAGGCATGCTTGAGGAAGGCGAACTTGAACGGAAGGACAAACAAGGGATCACGAGACGGGAAGCGCTGAAGGAATTCGGTGTCGAGCCTGATCTTTCAGGAAGTCCGGCCTATCAAAAAGGGGATATTGAAGCATTCCTCGAACTTCACATCGAACAAGGTCCGGTACTTGAACAGAAGAACAGACCTGTCGGGATCGTATCTGGGATTTCAGGTCCGATCTGGTTGACCGTCACACTTGAAGGATTTGCCGGTCATGCAGGATCGGTTCCGATGCCGATGAGACAGGATGCCCTTGTGGGTGCTTCTGAAATCATCAGGAAATTCGATGAACTTGTCAAAACGGAAGGATCGGAAACAACGGTGGGGACCGTGGGCAGCATGCAGGTATTCCCTAACTCCAGGAATATCATTGCGGAGAAGGTGGAGTTCACCGTCGATCTTCGCGATATCGATCTTGAGGCCCGCACGAAGCTTGAGGAAAAACTATATAAGATCATTGAAGAAACATCCGCGAGCTTCGATCTTAAATCCGAGATTAAAGAAGATACCCGGAGTGAACCGAGATATTGTGCCGATTGGATCAAGGATATCATGAAAGAGGAAGAAGAAAAGCTTGGTCTCGATGCCCCAACTTTGATGAGCGGTCCGTTCCATGATGCTTTGATCATGTCCTATATTTGTGATTACGGGATGATTTTTGTTCGTTGTGAAAAAGGGATCAGTCATAATCCGCTCGAATTCGCAGAGATGGAAGACATTGAAAAGGGAGTAGGGCTGCTGTATGCGACAGCTGTCCGGATCAGTCAGTCTTAGACGAGGAGGTGTTGATGTGAGGGCGACGATGCTCTTCATGAATGGAGAAGTAGTCACGGTTGATTCTGAATTTTCCGTAAGTGAAGCGGTGGCCATTGATGGGAACAAGATCATCGCGGTGGGAACAAATGAAGAAATCCTGCCCCTTGCAAATGAGCGGACGCAGATCGTGAACTTGGAAGGAAGGAGCATGCTGCCAGGCTTCATTGATGCCCATGCACATCTAGAATTGTATGGTACCAATAAGCTCGGGGTGAATGGGAAAGAAGTGTCGAGCATCATGGAACTTATATCAAAACTGAAAGAAAAGGCGGATGTTACACCCGAGGGACACTGGATCAGAGGCTGGGGTTATAACCAGAACCACTACGAGGAAGGCAGGCATCCGACTCGGTGGGACCTCGATCAGGTATCCACCGAGCACCCGATCATCGTTGTCAGGACATGCGGGCACATTTCCTGTGTCAACAGCAAAGCGTTGGAGCTAGCCGGGATCGACTCCCATTCGGAAGACCCGGCAGGAGGTAAATATGATCGGGAGGGAGGAGAACTCACCGGCCTCTTATTGGAAGCGGCCCATATGAACATGTTCCTCTTTGCGAACTATTCAGAAGAAGAGGTACAGCATGGACTGGAGCTTGCTTCCCGAGATTTTCTCGCAAAAGGGATCACGAGTGTCCACGATGCCGGCGGGTATGGCCCCGATCATATCCGTTTCCTTCATAAAGCCGTTAAGGAAAAGCGGGTCAAGCAAAGGGTCTACGCCCTTTATGGGTCACTTCATGATTCTCCCGGGATGGTGCGTAACGGCCTTTCAAGCGGAATTGGGACGGGCCTCGGAGATGAATGGATGAAAATCGGACCGGCCAAGGTATTCATCGACGGCAGCAGCAGCGGTCCGACCGCCAAGACAAGGGAACCTTACTCGAGTAATCCGGATGAATCCGGGATTTTATATTTGAATGAGGAAGAATTAAATGAAACGCTCGGACAAGCTCATGAGTCAGGATGGCAGATTACAGCCCATGCCATCGGTGATGAAGCGGTGGAAATGATGATCGAGGCAATCCGGAGGGCAACGGATAACAGCAAGCGTGAGGATCACCGCCACCGGATCGAACATGCGGGGATGGTGCCAAAAGATCTGCTCCAACTAATGAAAGAGTTGAAAATCATCCCGGTCCCGAATCCCGCCTTCATCCACGAGTTCGGGGACGGCTATGTCAGGGACTATGGTGAGAGGGTGAACGTGATGTTCCCGTTAAGGAGCTACGCGGATGAGGGCATCCCTTTTGCCATCGGCTCTGACAGTCCGATTACCTCTGAAGATCCGATTCATGGAATCTACACGGCAGTCACTCGTGAAAGTAAATGGGGGGATGTCATCGGGGCGGAACAGCGGATCACCGTTCAGGAGGCGATCAAGGCTTATACATGGAACGGGGCTTATGCGAGTTTTGAAGAACATCTCAAAGGCAGTATCGAACCAGGTAAGCTTGCAGACCTCGTTGTATTGAATGGGTCAATCTTAACGTGTGATCCAGGAAGATTAAGAGAGTTGAAGGTTGAATGGACCATTTTGGATGGGAACATCGAATATACAGCGAATAAGGAGGCCGTCAAATGAGTAAACGTACATTTACAAACTTGTATTGCATATCACTTGGGATTCCGTTCCTACTATTGATATTCCCTCTTTTTGCAATCGGGAATCGGGCGACACCTGTCGTGATGGGGATGCCGTTCTCGGTGTTCTGGGTGATTCTGTGGATCATCGTCACCTTCCTGATCGTACTCGCGCTCTATCGAATCGATCCCGACAAAGACGAAGAGGGGGTAAACTGATGGCAGATTGGCAGATTGCAATGATCATGATGATCGGTTACCTGGTGATCGCACTCATTGTCGGTGTGATGGCCGGGAGGGGTCATGATAAAAATTCACTGGATGAGTTTACGGTGGCAGGTGGAGGACTCGGACTGATTGTGATGTGGTTCTTGATGGGTGGGGCCGTGTTCAGTGCCTTTTCATTCTTGGGAGCTCCCGGGTGGGCCTATTCAAAGGGGGCACCCGCACTTTATATCTTAACGTATACCGCATTTGCGATCCTTCCTTGGTACATCATCGGTCCGAAGATCGGGAAGATTGGCCGCAAATTCAATATCTATACGGTTGCAGGCTTCATGAAGAAACGCTACGGAGGCAGGACCCTGCCAATCCTGATAGGGATCATCGCCCTGCTTGCTTCCATTCAATACTTGGCTACCCAAATGAAAGGTATGGCGTACATATTCAATATCATGACGGAGGGGCGGATCCCACTTTGGCTGGGGGCTTTGCTCGCCTATGGGATCGTTGTTGTATATGTAGCGACCGGTGGACTCCGGGCAGCAGCCTGGTCTGATGTCTTTCAGGGGCTCTTGATGATTATCATCTCCTGGGTGGTCGGATTATCGATCGTGAACCAGCTGCATGGGAGCGTCGGGGAGATGTTCACGAATCTGGTACAGGATTCTCCGCAACTCTTTGAAATTGGAAGTGAAGGGTCGTCCATGTCCAGTACAGCCTACACGACAACCATCCTGGTATCCCTTATCGGATTCCTGATGTGGCCGCATCTTTTCTCCAAATCGTATGCGTCAAACGCACGCACCATCAAGAAAACGGTGTTGGTGTATCCGGTATTCGCACTATTCTTGATCCCGCTCCTATTTGTCGGTTTTTCAGCCGTAAACGTGGTCAATCCAGCCGATATCGGGGCTCCGGATGAAATCCTTCCGTACCTGATCACCACCGTCCTCAGTCTTCCCGGCTGGGTGTATGGTCTCGTCGGTGCGGGGGCACTCGCCGCTGCGATGTCGACTGCCGATGCCATCACGCACAGTGCATCCCTTGAATTCACCGATGGCGTCATCAAAAACATCAAGCGGGATCTTCCCGATCAAACCACTCTATTCGTCATGCGAGCGGGTGTATTCGTGGTAGGGGGTCTTGCCTATGCGATCACGGTGTTCGGCGGGCAGGGACTCATCGCACTTCTGCTCGGGGCATATGGTTCAATTGTGCAATTCGCACCTGGTGTCTATGGTGCCCTTTATTCAAAAAAGGTGACCGGTCCGGCTGTCATAACTGGGCTCGTCGTGGGTACATTCGTCAACTACTATTATCAACTTGTCGCAGAATCCACTCCATATGATATTCACGCTGGCATTCTCGGATTGATCTGCAATGTGGTCATCGTGATCGTCATTAGTTCCCTATCCAGGCAGAAAAGTATGGAAATCGCGGAGGAATACCGTAATATCGGCTAATCAAGTTCGGGTGTGGAACCTTTATGGTTCCCACCCGTTTTTTCTTTCTTCAATCAGGACATCAGGAAATTTATGTTAAAATGGGGTGGAGAGCTAGAAAGGGGCGTCCGAACGTGAATAAAGTCAACTATATTACCATTCCTCGGGATGCAAGAATCATTGTGATTTCCGACATTCATGGAGAATTGGATCTATTTAAGAAGTTATTGGATAAGGTATCGTTCAGCAGGGAGGATTATCTGATCCTGAACGGAGATCTTTGTGAGAAGGGAAATAATAGTACGGGTGTCGTCCGCTTTGTTATGGAATTGACTGAAAGCCATCCCCATGTCCTAGTGACGGAGGGCAATTGTGACACGCTCGTTGAAGATGTGCTGGAAGAAAACCCTAAATTAATGAACTATCTTCATTCTAGAAAGCATTCCATCATCCATGAATGGCTACAGGAGATTGGTTTCACCTTAACGGAAGAAACGGAGGTAATAGAAATCAAAGAACAGCTTAACCTGCATTTCGCAAACGAAATGGAATGGCTGATGAAACTGCCGACTGCCATTGAAGCAGACGACTATATCTTCGTCCATGGGGGACTTGAAGATCGTGAAGACTGGATGGAAACCGACCGGATCACGGCCATTACGATGAGGGCATTTCTTGAAAAATCACACAGAGCAGACAAATATGTCATTGTCGGACACTGGCCGGTCGTAAACTACGCCACAGATATCCCGTCCAATAATCCCATCATCGATGAAACCAAGAAAATCATCGCGATCGATGGGGGGAACATCATCAAAAGGACCGGACAGCTGAATGCGTTTATCATCGATCGGACAGCCGAAGGTGACGCATTCTCTCATACATACCTTGATCACTTCCCTGTTTTCGAAGTAAAGGAAGATTTCCAGCCCCAGATGGTGTCGGCAGGTTCTATTTCCTTTCCGGTGTATGAACTTCAGCCCGTGCAAGCATCCCATCACTTCACTGCCTGCAAGCAAGATGGAAGAGAAGACATCCTCTTTGTGAAGAATGAGTATATCCGAGAGCTTGAACCGGGTAATTTTACAGCCATATCAGATGTTTCGTGTGCACATATTAGCGTGAAAAAAGGTGACATCGTCTCCCTGATCGACGATTGCTGCACCGGATATGATTTGATAAAGAAGGACGGGGGGGTAGGTTGGATCAAGAAAGGCATTCTTGTGGAATATCAGGAGAAGAGTGTATCAGAACGTCTTATGCTGAATATGTGACCTCTGTGGGAACAGTAGGCTCGCATGCAACGGGGGGCCTATCCAAGATTAAGTAGAATCTATGAATCTGCCATTACCGTGTGTGGATGAATATGGTAACATAGATGTATTCATACTATTTTCTTATTATTTTGACATTTATCAACCAGTAAAGAGGGGAGACAGAAATGATTCCAGCCAAGGTACATTCAGATCCGTTCCTGATCAGCAGGATCAGGGAAAGGGATATGGAATCCATCATCGGGTGGTTTGAGGAACATCAGCATTCATTTTATGCACTGGCGAGGGTGTATCTTACTAGGGAGCAGACGGAGGAATTATTTTTCCAAGCCATCCAGAACATCCATGAAGGATTGCCGCGCTTTAATAAAGAGACATCATTCGAGAGATGGGCTACATCGATCTTCTGGAATGAATGCCGTGAGCTTTCAGTCGTGAAGCAAACAGGGGATCTAGAAGAGCATGGAACCGGACCGGATATTTACGCTGCTTTGAATGGGCTGAACGCTGAAGACAAATCCGCGATTGCACTAACATACATAAAGGGGCTATCGATTGAGGAAGCTGCCCGCACTCTCCAAGTCGAGGAGGAAAAGGTAAAGGAACGACTATTCTCCGGTGTTCGGACTTTGAGGAACGAATTGGGATATGGGCAGGATTTTAAAGGATGCAAGGAATATCATCCTAAATATATCGATTATTTAGGAAGGAATCTTGGGCGTCCTGAGAAGGTAGAGTTTGAGATGCATATCTATCATTGCGCCGATTGCCAGGATGATCTTGCAACCTATCAAGATGTCATGCTGACCCTTACCGGCATCCAAGGGGATATAAAGGCTCCGGCTGATTTGATGGAGAATGTGAAGAGTAGGCTGCATGAAAAAGAGGAAAAGAGAAGGCTGAAGAAAAAGAAGCGTAAGCGCGTGGGTCTCGCATTTGCAGGAATTTTCGCCTTATTCCTGTGCACCGGGTTTGCAACTGGAAGCTTCAGCAACATCTACTATTCCTGGACAGAAGAACAGGAGGACCTGGGTACCTATCTCCAGCAAGGACTCGGTGAAAGGTTGAACTTGGAAGCGGAAAGCGAAGGCGTGAAAATCACGATTAAAAGTGTAATCGCAGATGACGTTCAAACGCTCGTCTTCTACGAAATCGAAGATACCAAGAAAGACAATCAGTATGTACTCAATGTCCATGAAGGTGTGTTCGTCCAGAATGAGAGGGAACTCATGAACCGGGACGCATACTCGGGCTATAAACCGCCGATCACCCCCACGGACGTACATGATGAAAAGAATATCTATCAGGGGCAGATGAGCCTTTTGCCATTGAGTAAAGAGAGCGGGACCGTCCAATTGAATATCAAGAAGCTTCAAAAATTAAAGAAGGATCCCGAACACCCCGATGAATTTCTTCCTTGGGGGTATGAAGAAATGGAATTCGCGAGTGGTGAGTGGAATTTCGAGATACCTGTCACGAAGCATGATTCCACCGAATACGAGCTGAAGCAAGAAACCGAAGTGGAAGGGATTCCGGTACGTCTGGAGAAATTGATCATCGCGCCGACGGCAACTATCCTTCAATACAGCTATAAGCATGAGCTGCCCGACAAACGAATTGACATTCTCAGCTTTGACCGCATTCATGCAGGCGACCGGACATTGAAATCGGACATTTATAACATTTCTTTCGTCGACGCGCCGGGACAGAGGGAATGGAATCGTCTTCAGACCCAGTTTGAATCCCTGTACGGGGAAGACATTGATGAAGTGACCGCACAGTTCGGATCCATTCATATGTCGGTTCAGGATCAAACATCGATTGACCTTGATGTGACGAAGGAGTATCCACAGACATTTGAGTATCTTGGAAGTACGATATCGATCGATAAGCTGGAAGTCGGTTTTCCTACGGAAATCATCATCAGCAACCACGAACTCAAAGACCGGGAGTTCGAATCCCTCCAGTTTCATGTGAAGGGGAAAGATGATTACGATAGCATGGCGATGGGCATGAATTCTGAAGGGGTCCTCGTCGATAAGCATGGGAAAGAATACGACATCCGTAACACGCCTTTTCGCTACCAGGAAATCGAGCAGCCGCGTTATTTCCAGACCGTGGAAAGCTTTCAGTTGTTAAATAATGAGACCGGAGAGAAAGTGGTCCCTGTCTCCCTGGAAATTGAAGGGTATTCAACCACGAAGTACGTGGATGACAAAATTAAGCTTGATTTGAACTAAGAGCAGGCAATTGTCATATGTAGCTCCTTTTAAATCGGGCTAGGTTTTTACAGGGGGCTTCCCATTTGGGGATGAGCCCCTGTTTGTTTGGGAAGGAGGGGGAAAGAATGAAAAGATGGGTTTCAGTGATGATGGTTGGAATGCTGCTCTCAATTATATTCTTTCTTTCGGGATATCGTTTCACAGCACTCGGTGCAGCGAAGGGCAAGCCTTTCATATCCGGGGATGATGCCCTCATCGAAACGCAGGAGGTAGGCGGAGACGTTCTCCTATTATTTAAGAGCGACAAGGAGAATGAATATCGGACCGTTTTATCCGAAAAGGAAGGACCCTTCTATGTCAGCCGTACATCCACCTATATCCCCATTCGGGAAGATGAGCTTCAAACCATCGGTGGGATGAGCTATGCGGACGAAGATGAAGCCTTTTGCTACTTAAGCATAGAGTCGAATGATGAGGAAGTGGCATACATCGAAGCAGGGGAAAGCGACAATCGTGAGAGAAAGCAAGTGGGGAAGGGGGAGCGTGTTTCCTTCGTATTCCCATTCAGCCAGCAGATCGACTTTATGGATGCAGCCGCCTATAATGCAAAAGGGGAAAAACTTTATTATTATGGATATCCTCAGGGTACCCATATTTTTGATGATAAGGATTTGAAGTGGCATCGTGTCGGGGAAGAGTGACGATAGCAATTGCAACCTAAAAGAGTATTGATAATAAAAGAGAGCAGCCAAAAGCTTGGCCGTTCTCTTTTTATCCTCCCAAACACATTTGTACCAATTTCGTCAAAAATAAGCCTTCAGGAGGGTGAATTAGCACTTCTCTTTCCTCCTCAACCGGTGTAAAATTAAAACAAAAATTTACTCCTAGTCATGTTCCGGAGATCACTGTGGACATGACAACCATCGTTCCTGCCTGCTGTTATAGCTGCGTTCAGTTTTAGGATTGTTTAACCTGCCGGATGCGTCGTTTTCCTGGAGTATTCGGAATATTATAAAAAGTGAAGAGGTTGAGGAAAGTTGACAATGGAAACACATGAAACGGTTGTTAAGGAACAAAGTATTTTTCATCACACAGGAAATAAGATCAGAACGGAAGATCGCGAGGTTCAGATCATCGCCAAAATGGAAGAGCCATGCATCGTCGTTTTGGGGAATGTGTTAAGTGATGAAGAATGTGACGCACTCATTCAGCTGTCAAAGGACAGGATGAACCGCTCGAAAATCGGAAACACAAGGAACGTAGATGACATCAGGACAAGCAGCAGCATGTTTTTCGAGGAAGCAGAAAATGATGTCGTTGCAAAAATAGAAAAAAGAGTTTCCCAGATTATGAATATCCCAGTTGCACATGGGGAAGGCCTTCAAGTCCTGAACTATCAAATCGGCCAGGAATACAAGGCACACTTTGATTTCTTCCGGTCGGCATCGCACCAACCCGTGAAAAATCCGAGAATCAGTACGCTCGTTATGTACTTGAATGACGTTGAAGAGGGCGGAGAAACCTACTTCCCGAAACTGAATTTCTCTGTTTCACCTCAAAAAGGGATGGCTGTGTACTTCGAATATTTCTATGATAATGAAGAATTGAACGAACTCACCCTGCACGGCGGAGGTCCAGTCATCATTGGTGATAAATGGGCAGCGACACAATGGATGAGAAGAAAAGAATATAGATAAATAGGGTAATACATGAAGGACTGTCGACCGTGTCGGCAGTCTTTTTTTGGCAGAAAAATGGTTGGGTTTTCAAAATAAACTGTAAATATATGTTACTATTTTCATAGAACCTTTGGAAAAGGCGGGATCACATGAAGATCAATCATATGACGATCAAAGGTGATGGATGGTTGAATGAAGATGCGTTGATCATCAATGAACATCAGTCCATATTCGGTGTCGCTGATGGTGTATCATCCCTTGTAGACTTCCGGTCAAAAGAGAATCTGACAGGAGGCTTCCTCGCGTCCCACACAGCGAAGGATTATTTTGAGTCAGGTTTAAGAGACGAAGAAAACCTCTATGATGCAGCCCGAACGATCAATCATACGTTGAACATGAAGATGCAAGAGTCTGGAATTGATCTAGGCAAGAAAGAACAGCTATGGGGTACCGCGCTAGCCGTCGTAAAGATATCACGACATGGGATAGAGTACATCCAGACAGGCGATTGCATGATAGTCGCTGTTTATCGGACAGGGGAAGTAAGACCATTAACGAGGTTGCAGGTCGAGCACCTGGAAGTGAAGGCCGTGAATAAATGGAAAGCGTGCATCAATGAAGGAATGCAGACAAGAGCTGAGATCATGCCTGAAGTGAAACCGATCATACTTGAAAATAGGCAACAGAGCAACACGGAAGGAGGATACGGTGTCCTCAACGGTGAACCGGAAGCAAGTCATTATTTTGAATGGGGGAAAATCAACCGGACCGGATTGACCCACCTCATCCTGTTCACGGATGGTTTGTTGTTGCCTTCTGGGGATGTTCCTCCAAATACGTCTTATTGGAATTGGGTTGCCAAAGAGATTGTTGAAAAAGGGATTCGGCAGTATGCAATGGACTTGCTTGTCCTCGAAGATTCAGATAGTGAATGCATCAGCTATCCGAGGTTCAAGAAAAGTGATGATAAGGCTGGAATCGTGATTGAATTCTAAGGAGGATGCTACATGTATAACTTTGAAACGCTACCTCAATGGTTTTGGGTCATTTATTATTCATTCATCTTATTGACGATTGGAGGAGCCATTTACTCAATTAAGCTAAAGAGGCATGTATGGGTGCCGCTTTTCACTATTTTAGTCGCTTTGTCCATACCGGTGGTGGGCATCATAAATGGGATTGAAACGAGGATGGAGAATCAGGACGAGCTTGAACAGTGGATATTTCACTTGAAGCACGGTTCGTCATGGGCTTATTACTTATTGTTTGGTTATCTCTATTTGTGTGGTTGGTGGGTTTCCATGGTCAGATCGAATAGGAGAAAGGTTACGGGTTCGATATGAAGCAAGGAGGTAATGGGATGGACGGGAAATCAAACCTTGAATATGTTAAGACGGGGGTAGGAGATGAAGTTCTGGTAATCGAGACCGGAATCGGGAACTCCTTTTACGAGTGGATCCCGTTTATTGAAGAGCTGAAAGACGACTTTACAATGATCCTTTACCATAGGGCGGGTTATGGAAGAAGTCGTGCTCCTCGTGAAGGAAGGACCGCTTCGGCTATTGCAATGGAGCTCCATACCCTCATCGAAGAGCTGAATATTGCAGAATTCATTTTAGCCGGGCATTCGTTTGGAGGTTTATGCGCCCAGCAATATGCCAGGATGTTTCCGGAGAAATTGAAAGGCATTCTCTTGATCGATGCCACCTCTCACCACTTCCAACGAATATATGATCTTGATCTCCCGGTCATGAATTCTTTGATCTCTCTGGAAAAAATGGTTGATGGAAACCTGCACTACTCGAAAAAATCAAAAGCAGAATTACGGATGGAGTTTAATAAAAAAATAGAAGATTTCAAAGGCTTACATAGAAGCGTAGACAATGAGTTTGAAGCGTTCATCACTAGACCAAATTTTTTCAGTACCGTAGCCGATGAGTTCCGGTGCTGGGGTGAAAGCAGCCGTGAAATCATGTCCGGAGGGGATTTCCCTGATATCCCCCTTCTCGTCATTGCCAGGGATCAAGAACTGTCAGCCAAGCCATTCATCGAATTTGGTATCCCCGAAGAAGAAGCCGTCCTTCATGAACGGGTCTGGAGGGAGTTGCAGATCAAGTTAGCCGAATTATCCAGTAAAGGCGAACTCATCATAGCAGAGGGCAGTGACCATGAAATACATAAAGATCAACCAGAACTACTTGTTGAATGTATAAAGAGGTTTGCTGGATTCTGTCTAAAGGCAGAATCCCTAACAAAGGAGGATCAGGATGGAGTACAAAATCGTTTTCTTCGATATTGATGGTACCCTTACGCATCACGAGGATGGGAGTATTCCACAGAATACAAAAGATGCCATCAAATTATTAAAGGATAAAGGATTGGTCGTGGTGGCTGCTACGGGAAGGCCGTTATCAATGTGCAGTGAAATAAGGGAGCTTGGAATCGATACGGTCATATCCGCAAACGGAGCATACGTGAAGCACCATGAAGAAGTGCTCCATAAAGTTGCGATGGACTCCACCGTCGTCAAGGAAGTGGTTGAGTTTTCCGAAGAAGAAAAACATGGGCTGTCATTCTATACGGAAGGGTTCAGTATGAATGGGATACAGAATGCAGACGTAATGAATGCCTTGAAAGAGACTCTGTCTCTGGAAGAGTATCCGATGATTGAAAACGAGATTTTTAATAAAGAAGTATATTTGATGTGTTTGTTCGCAGATGATGAACAGGTAGATAAATATATTCGAAGATTTCCACACCTGACCTTTAAAAGGTGGCATCCATTTGTGTTGAATGTGTTGAAAGAGGATGTTTCGAAATCGCTCGCGATTAAAAAAGTTCTGGACTATTTTCAATTGGAATCTTCACAGGCGATTGCATTCGGTGATGGCGAAAATGACATCGACATGCTGGAACTTGCCGGACTCGGGATTGCCATGGGAAATGGTCATGAACGGTTAAAGGAAGTCGCAGATTTTGTAACGGAAAAATCGGGTGAAGACGGGATTGTGTATGCGTTGAAGGAGTTTTGTATTATTTAAAATCATTCAATACGGAGTGGCTTATGCAGAAATCAAATGAGATCATACTGGTTGGAACGTTTCATTTTTTACAAGGTGGGGATCTTATTGCTGAAAAGCAAAGGGAACTGGAGGACCTTGTGGAACGGATAGCTGTTTATCAGCCAACAAAAGTAGCCCTGGAATGGAATCACGATGATCACGGTACATTGAATAAGCAATATATGGCTAAGGGCAACGGGGCGGATCATCTGCATGAAATTCATCAAATAGGATTCCGGCTTGGACATAGGATGCAACATGACAGGGTATATGCAGTGAATTGGGAAGGTCAACTGACCGGGGAACATGTCGAGTCTCTCTATGGGGCTATGCAGGAATTCCCTGATGTAGTGCGTAGGATGGAATCCATTCAGAATCATCAACCTGAAGTTCGAGAGGGCATACATATCTTGGAATCATATACTAAACTCAATGATGAAAAGTTCATAGAGAAATTGGAAGCATTGTATCTTTCCTTTGTGAGAGTCACACAGGAAGATCAGGAGCCCGGGATGGATTTCTTGAAAAGATGGATGGAAAGGGAACTGAGGATTTTCAAAAATGTCCTGGACATTGCGGACGGTGAAGGGGAAAGGATCTTCCTTCTCATCGGGAATGATCATGTATGGATGCTCAGGAATCTCTTTAAGGGAGCAGGTTGGAACGTGATAAACCCTTTTGGTGAATACACATAACAGTTTCAGAAAGAGAGCTGTACTTTATGGCTCTTTTTTCGTTCAGTCGTATCCTTTTTTTCCTTCTACGGATATTTATCAAGTAGAAGGAGGGATATGTATGACAAAAGCGAGTGATTATTTAATTGCGTTGGATGATGGCCATGGGATGAGGACAGCCGGGAAGGGAACCCCTTTTATTAAATCCATCGGCAGGAGGATCAGGGAGAATGAATTCAATGAGAGGGTGACCTTCTTTTTACGGGAAGAACTTGAGAATTGTGGATTCAGGACAATTCTGACCGCACCGACCGATGAAGATATTTCTCTGAAAGAGCGGACGCGACTCGCCAATTCGGTGGGAGCAGATGCATTGATTTCAAATCATTACAACGCATATGATGGGAAATTTGATGGGGATGGGAGAGACCCCGAAGGACATTCGCTTCATGTGTATTTCAATGATTCGAATGACAGAAGGCTTGCCGAGAGTATCGCGAACTATTTGAAACGGGGAACAAAACAACTGTTTCGGGGTATCATTGAACAGAATCTACATATGACGAGGGAATTCAACAAAGCGGCAGTGGTTGTGGAAAATGGTTTCATGGACAATGAAAGGGAAGCGCTATTGATGATCAACGAGGATTTTCAACGTGAAGTGGCATCTGAACAGGCTCGTGGGATTTGCGATTACTTTGGTGTCCCTTATGTGGATGGTCGAAAGGGACGGCGTGTGGCCATGTACCCAGTCGCTTCAGAGGGGTATGGTGGCAAGCGGCTCGTAAGTCGTTACAAAGGAATCGAGGGGCTGGATTTTTATAGCAGGCCGACCTTCGATGATGCGTATAAGGCAGGGACTGTGAAGGATCAGTACGGATTTCCGGTCATCTTGCGTAAACTGTCGGTCGAAGGAGCCTACATGTATGAAGTCGAGAACTCGCGCGGGCACAAATATTATATAACGGCCTCGCCCCGATTCGTGGAAATCAGGGCTTGAAGCAACAAAAAGGTACGTCCCTCAATGCGGTAATGCGGTAGTGCATCGAGGGACGTACCTTAACCATGAATTTTTTCCAAAAAATTGAAACTTTGTTGGGGTTGTTTACGTATAGGGTAAGGACCATGAGTTGATGGTTAGTTTGGATTTGGAGGGAGTGGGGTCTTCATGCTGCTGTGGGCATTTGCCAATATATTCATCGGAATCTCATGCATTGTACTAGTTTCAAAGCTTTGGGAAAGAGCGGAAGTATGGATTAGCGGCAAGTATGGAGGTCGTTATCATCCTGCTATCCTAGTGCTTTTTCTCTCTTTCATCCTTCTTGTGGCAATCATCTTTTGTGATTTGCTCATTGCTTACACGTTTCATTACACCATCCTTAATACGCTATTTGTGACTAGTTTCTTCTTAATGATCATCAATATTTTCGGACCTTATTACTCCAGTCATATGATCAATGAGGAACGGATTTTTATGAGGTATGCGTTTAAGTTCTCGAAGGATGAAACGATCAAGGTATTTCAATTGCCTATCACGCCATTTTTTCTGGCATCGGTGGTGGTCATAATGATAACGGCAATTTTGACGATGGAGGCGATGTGAGCATGGGTTGGTTATCAATCCTGGAATCAGCAATCCCAGCTGCAACTATCGGCTGTCTATACTCCATTTGAAGGTACGTCCCTCGCTGTGGTAACGCGCTACCATCGTGAGGGACGTACCTTCTTTTTGAATTTTTATTAAATTCTAAATATTTATTGTAATTTCTATTTTTTGGTGGTTTAATAGAGTCATACTTAACTTATCAGATATGTGACAACGGGGTGGAATCTCAGAGAATGGAGAGGTGGTGAATGTCTTGATGGTCGGAAAGATTTCGACAAAGAAGGTTTCGGAGCAGGTCGAGGACAGGATTGAGGAAATGATCAGGTCTGGGATGTTCAAAGCTGGTGAGAAGCTTCCTTCTGTCCGGGAGCTCTGCGACATGTTCGAGGTGGGAAGGTCAGCGGTCCGTGATGCGATGACGACGTTAAAGGGAAGAGGGATCCTGCAGGTCAAACAGGGGGAAGGTGCTTATGTATGTTCATTCGATTCCAGCAGTCTATTTGCTTCGCGATTGATGCTGCCCAATACGAAAGATATAAGGGAACTGTATCAAGTAAGGAAGATGCTCGAGCCTGGACTTGCAGAAATCGCTGCAACCGTCCGATCAGATGAGGATGTCGAAGTGCTTCAACATCTCTTGAGTGAAGATGGAAACAAAGGGGAAGCGGATTATGCCTTTCACATGAAGATTGCCGGCATAGCCGGGAACCAAATTCTCACCGGATTGATGGACTTCATTTCAGCCGCAACGAGGAAAGCGATGAGCGACGTTCATCAGCAAATTCAAAGCAACGAAGAGATTTCGGTCCGGATCCTGGAACAGCATGAGAGGATCCTGAATTCGATCGAGTCCAAACAGCCAGATACAGCCAGGGAAAACATGATTCTTCATCTGGATTATGTTGAAACGGTATTAGTGAATAACGTACTTATCCAACTATAAGGCGTTCTTTTTTACGCAATTTAGTGAAACGGTGTTTCTTATTACAAAACAAGGGGTGTAAGCTATGCTATCTGAGCTTGTGATGGAGCTGAAACATGCCATTCCAGAAGAGAGGATCGGGGAAGGTACAATCGACTCCTATGGGAATGGTGGAAGGTTGGTCGTGTATCCAACTTCTGAAGAAGAGGTTGCTTCCGTTTTAAAGTATGCAAATGAACATGGGAAGAAGGTAATCATCGAAGGTGCTGGATCCAAGAAAGGATTTGGTGGTGTAATCGAAGAAGCAGATCTCGTCTTATCGATGTCACATTATACAGGTGTAGTCGAGCATGCCACGGGTGACCTTACGATGACGGTTAAAGCGGGAACCACCTTCAAAGAACTGCAAACATATCTCGCAAAACACGGACAAAAAATCGCACTCGATCCTGCCTTGCCAGAAAAGGCCACAATAGGGGGGATCATCGCCGCGAATGAAAGCGGTCCCAAAAGACTTGGCTACGGTTCAGCCAGGGATAATGTCATTGGTCTCCGGATTGTTTATCCGGATGGTACGATCATTCGGTCCGGGGGGAAAGTCGTAAAGAATGTCGCTGGTTATGACATGAACAAATTGTTCATCGGTTCGATGGGAACACTCGGTGTCATGACCGAAGTGACGCTCAAGCTCCGTCCGATCGCTGCATGCGAAAGCTTGGTGCTCATTACGTTTCCGGAAGATGTACTGGGGGACCGGCTGAGGGCTTTTGCCACTGAAGTCCTTGATTCCGTGCTGGAACCGACGTCACTCCAACTGATCAATCCGGAGCTTTCAGAAAAGCTGGCGGGTGTGGGGAAGTATACAGTGGCGATGAGCTTTGAGGATGTGGAAAGCTCTGTTCGATATCAAGAGGATATGGTGGCTAAAATGTTGCCTGAAGGCAGTGGGATTTCCATCTACAGGGAGGATGAGACGAGAAGGTTTTGGAATGCCATTTATGCGATGGGAGCAGAGGGGGCCACGGATTCTGAACAGAATGCCCTCCTTAAGGTTGGAGTTGTCAATCTTGATGTGCTCCACGTGTTTGAGCAAGGTGAGGCGCTTATGGGAAGCCGCCAAGTGAAAATTCAAGCCCATGGTGGACTTGGCCATGGATTATGCACCGTGCATATCGCCGGGGCAGGGGAAGATGTACTTTCTGCCATCAGAGAACTTCGAACATCCGTCGAAAAAGTGGGAGGATATGTTGTCGTCAAAAGCCTTCCGTTCAGAGAGCGTCAAAAAATCAATGTGTGGGGAGAGCCACCGTCTTACTTCTTTTTACTCCAAGGAATCAAATCAAAAGTGGACCCAAATTCAGTATTGAATCATAAACGATTTGTAGGAGGGATCTAGGTGAGTGTAAAAGAGCTGAAGAAAGCACCGCCCTGTACCGAGACGAGCCTCGGCAACTATTTATGGAGTGATAAGCCGGACGAAAATAAGTGGGCAGACTGTGTCCACTGCGGGATGTGTCTGGAATCATGTCCAACCTATGAACTGACTGGACAGGAACAGCATTCCCCGCGGGGCCGTGTTCATTTGATCAAGTCGGTCGCCGAAGGGAAGCTTGAGGTGAATGAACAATTCATGGACCCTGTTTATGCATGTCTCGACTGCCGTGCCTGTACGACGGCTTGCCCTGCGGATGTCGATGTAGGCGGACTGATTGAGGAGGCGAGGGGGCAGATCAGACAGGCAATGCCCCTTAAAGGATGGAAAGGGATGGTCAGCAAGACATTCCTTGAGGGACTCTTCCCTCATCCGAACAGGCTGAACGCGCTGGGTGGGATGCTCAAATTTTATCAAAAGAGCGGTGCCCAGACACTAGTTCGCAAGACGGGGTTGATCAATGTGATGCCGAAGCACCTGGTCGAGATGGAGGCGATCATGCCAGAAATCAAGCAATCCGTGCGGCAAAAATATAAAAATGAAACCATCATTAAAGCGAAAGGGAAGACGAAGCGTGAGGTTTCCGTCCTGACGGGATGTGTGATGGATGTGATGTTCGGTGAAATCAATGACGCGACCATCAACGTGCTGACGAGGAACGGAAATGATGTGGTCATTCCGAAAAACCAGACGTGTTGCGGTGCCCTGCATGTCCACTCGGGAGACAGGGAGATGGGCCGTAAGCTTGCGAAGCAGAATATGGAAGCATTTAAAGATAGTGAAAAGGTTGTGGTGAATGCTGCCGGGTGCGGTTGCATGATGAAAGACTATCCTGAGTTGTTCCATGAAGATCCTGAATGGAAGGAGAAGGCAGAGGAATTTGCCGACAAAGTCGAGGATATTTCAAAATATCTTCATGACACAGGCTATGATAAACCGAAGGCAGAAATGAATACGCGCATCACCTATCACGATGCATGCCACTTGGCGCATGGCCAGGGTGTACGCCAGGAGCCCCGTGATCTGTTATTGACGATACCGGGAGTCGAAATGGTGCATATGCCGAATTCCGACCGTTGCTGTGGAAGTGCCGGGATTTACAATATTACGAACCCGGAAATGGCTGGAGCCGTCCTCGAAAGCAAGATGCAGAATGTGCCTGAGGATGTTGACATGATCTCAATGGGCAATCCTGGTTGCATGCTGCAGATGGCGATGGGTGTCAAGAAATACGGCAAGGATCAGCGGGTCGTCCATACCGTCCAGCTACTTGATTGGGCATATCAGAAAGAAGATCGTGAAAGGGAGGGAGAATGATGATGCTGAAGAAGTTGAAAACGAAGGATCCCCATATTAAAGGTCTGGCAGCACTGGTCAGCGGTCCGAACGGAATTCTTTATCAAAAGGAGGATCTGATCGCCTATGACTGCGACGGCTTCACCCTTCATAAGCATCTTCCCAAGGCAGTGGTATTCCCGAAAGATACAGATGAGGTAGCGGCACTTGTAAAATATTGTTCAGAGAATGGTCTGCCTTTTTTGGCAAGGGGTGCCGGGACCGGTCTTTCAGGAGGTGCCATCCCGATCAACGGCGAAGTCATCATCAGCCTCGTGCGGATGAAACGACTGTTAAGCGTCGATCTCGAGAATCGACGGGCAGTCGTGGAACCTGGCTTTGTGAATCTGAAGCTCACTCATTCCATCTCGGATCGAGGCTATTACTATGCACCCGATCCTTCCAGTCAATACTGTTGTACGATTGGGGGTAACGTCGCCGAAAATGCCGGAGGCGCTCACTGCCTGAAATACGGCGTCACCACCAATCACATCCTCGGACTCGAAGTTGTCCTTCCGGATGGAAACATCATTAACATTGGCGGAAATGGGATCCCGGATACTCCTGGCTATGATTTACTCGGCCTCTTGACAGGTTCCGAGGGGACGCTTGGGATTGTCACGAAAATCACGGTCCGTATCCTGAAAAATCCCGAATCGAAGCAGACGGTGCTTGCCTATTTCGATCGGGTCGAAGATGGAAGTCAGGCGGTTTCAGACATCATATCCAAGGGGATTGTCCCGGCAGCTCTTGAAATGATGGATAAAATCGCGATTGAAGGAGTCGAGGCTGCGGCTTTTCCGGTCGGTCATCCCAAGGATATTGAAGCCCTGCTATTGATCGAAGTAGATGGAATTTCAGCCGGGATCGATGAGCAGATTCATCAGATTTTAGAAGTTTGCAGAACGAGGAACGTCAGGGAAGTGAAAGTGGCACAGAATGAAGAGGAGCGCGGAAGATGGTGGGCGAACCGGAAGACCGGATTCGGAGCAATGGGTGCCATCTCGCCGGACTACCTTGTACAGGACGGGGTCATCCCTAGGAGCAGACTGCCGGAAGTGTTGAAAAAAATCAATGGGATAAGCGATAAGTATGGCTTGAGGATCGCCAATATCTTTCATGCAGGTGATGGGAATCTGCACCCGCTTGTCCTATTCGATGCACGGGTACCGGGTGAAACCGATAAAGCGTTGAAAGCAGGAAGTGAATGTCTGAAGGCCTGCGCCGATGCTGGAGGATCCATTACCGGTGAGCATGGTGTCGGGATCGAAAAGAAAGAAGAAATGAGATTTGTCTTCAACGATGATGAAATCATTGCTCAAAGTGACATCCGGGAAGTTTTCAATCCGCATAATCTACTGAATGCCGGTAAACTTTTCCCGAGCCCGGGACGCTGTGTGGAAGTGAAAAAAGAGTTGAAGGAAAGGCAGGAAGCGGTCCGTTCGTAATTGATAGTTGAATTGATGACGGGGAGATTTCGGGAACCGAATAGACCCGATCTTCCATCTGCGCCGAACGTGCAAGAGGTTCTTTTTCATGAAACATTATTACGTGACTTCGACCCTCTGGTGAAAATGCGGAATTATTTGAAAATTAATTGATAAGCAATCAGGAACATGATATGATCGTGGTAAATAAAATGTGAAACAGTGTTTCTTAATAAGAAACACTTCTGTCGACCAAATAGGAGGAATGGATGATGAGTAACTATGTAAGTGCAGGATCACTAAAGGTAGACGAACAGCTATTTGAATTTGTTAATTCCGAAGTGCTTCCAGGCACCGGCCTGGATAAGGATGCGTTCTGGTCGGATTTCGGTGCGCTGGTCGGGGAACTCACACCTAAGAACAAAGAGCTTCTTGCACGCCGTGATGAATTTCAGGAAAAGCTCAACAAGTGGCATAAAGAGAACAAGGATGCTGAATTCACTCAGTATAAGGCGTTTTTACATGAAATCGGCTACTTAGAACCGGAAGTGGAAGATTTCAGTGTCACAACGGAAAATGTAGACGACGAAGTGGCTCTGCAGGCCGGGCCGCAGCTGGTCGTTCCCGTGAACAATGCCCGCTATGCCATCAACGCAGCGAATGCAAGGTGGGGAAGCCTGTACGACGCCCTTTATGGAACGGATGCCATCAGTGAAGAGAATGGTGCAGAACGAAAAGGGCCGTATAATCCGGTACGTGGTGAGAAGGTCATCGATTTTGGCCGTAACTTCCTTGACCAGGCCGTCCCGCTACAAGGCGCCTCCCATAAAGAAGCATTGAAATACGAAGTCATCGACGGAAAATTATCGGTTACATTAGCAAATGGAAAACAGGCTGTTTTGGCGGATGAAACCAAGTTTGCAGGGTACCAGGGAGAAGCATCCGATCCATCTTCCATTCTATTAAAAAACAACCGTCTACACATCGAAATCCAGTTTGATGAAAAGCATCCAATCGGTGCATCGGATGACGCCAAGATCAAGGATATTGTCCTTGAATCTGCCGTTACGACAATCATGGACTGTGAAGACTCGGTAGCAGCGGTAGACGCAGAGGATAAAGTACTTGTCTATCGGAACTGGCTGGGCCTGATGAAGGGTGACTTGTCTTCGGTTTTTGAAAAAGGAGGAAAAAAGCTGACGCGTACGTTGAACTCCGATCGCGTTTACAAGACTCCTGCTGGGGATGAAACGACCCTTTCCGGACGCTCGCTTATGTTTGTCAGGAACGTGGGGCATCTCATGACGAACAGTGCCGTCCTCGATCAAGACGGGAACGAGGTACAGGAAGGAATCCTGGATACGGTGATGACGAGTTTAATAGCCAAGCATACGCTGCGTGGAACGGGAAGCTATCAAAATACTCGAAAAGGCTCCGTTTACATCGTGAAGCCGAAAATGCATGGATCTAAAGAAGTGGCATTCGCCAATGAGCTTTTCAACCGCGTAGAGGATCTTCTTGATTTGGATAGGCATACGCTAAAGATCGGGGTCATGGATGAGGAAAGACGCACGACCTTGAACTTAAAGAACTGTATCAATGAAGTGAGGGAACGGATCGTCTTCATCAACACCGGGTTCCTTGATCGCACGGGTGATGAAATGCACACGTCGATGGAAGCGGGGCCGATGATCAGAAAGAATGATATGAAAGCGACCAAATGGCTGCAAGGATATGAAAAATCGAATGTGCAGGTAGGATTGTCTGCAGGATTCGAGGGACATGCGCAAATCGGTAAAGGGATGTGGGCGATGCCTGACAGGATGGCTGATATGATGCAGCAGAAGATCGGTCACTTGCAGGCTGGAGCCAATACGGCTTGGGTGCCATCACCGACAGCCGCTACATTGCACGCCTTGCATTACCATGAAGTGTTTGTACCGAGTGTACAGGAAGCGCTTGCTGAAAAGAGGGAAGATCTGATTGATGATATTCTTACAATCCCGACGGCAGAGAATCCATCATGGTCGGCTGAAGAAATCCAGCAGGAGCTTGATAATAACGCACAAGGGATCCTTGGCTATGTCGTCCGCTGGGTCGAACAGGGAGTGGGCTGCTCCAAAGTACCTGACATCAACAATGTCGGGTTGATGGAAGACCGTGCGACGCTCAGGATTTCCAGTCAGCATATGGCAAACTGGCTTCACCATGGCATCTGCACAGAAGAGCAGGTGATGGAAACCCTCAAGCGCATGGCGAAAGTCGTTGACGGCCAGAATGCAGGGGACCCTGAGTACCGTCCGATGGCGCCGGATTTTGATAACTCGGTCGCGTTCCAGGCTACATGCGACTTAGTCTTCAAAGGATATGATCAACCGAACGGATACACTGAGCCGATCCTTCACAAGAGACGGATCGAAGCGAAGGCGAAGTATCCGGTTAAGAGATAATAGTTTGATGGAAAGGGAGGGCATTCTGCTGTAGAGGAATGCCCTGCTTTTTCATAGTGGGGCTCTCTTGTGGCGGTTAGTAGAGAGTCGATGAATGGGGGCAATCTGGTTTTTGGTAATAAGGACCAGTATTTGATAATAAATTTAGTTTTTTGATAATAAAATCCGATATTTGATAATGAATTTTGTTTTTTGATAATAAAATTCGATATTTGATAATAAATTTAGTTTTTTGATAATAAAATCCATATTTTGATAATATATTTCATATTTTGATAATAAACCCCCCACTTTTGATAATATATAACATTTCCAAGGCAAAACTATGTGGAAAATAAGTGGAGTAAAAGGCAATACTCCAGTTTCAACATTTTTTTAAGCAAAAAAGAACTGCTTTCTGCAAGTTTTTAACCAACAAAAACTAGAAACATCTTAAAATACGAAGCATTTTTGAAAGGAGATCATCACTAATGAAATTCACTCGATTCGAGGCAGATAATTACGTTTATACCGGGGTGCTTGAAGAAAGCATCATCAAAGAAATCTCAGGGGATATGTACGGAGACTGGGAATATACGGGACGAGTTTATAATGCGGACGAGGTAAAAATGCTCGCACCGCTCAAGCCCAATCAGGTTATTGGCATCGGAGCAAATTTCGTAGCCCATCAGGGTGACCTCCCTGACACACTGCCGGAGATCCCTGTCTTTTTCTTTAAGCCGACTTCATCTGTCATTGGGCCGGAGGAAAACATCGTGATACCAGAAAACATAGAATCGGTCAAATTCGAATCGGAGCTTGCCGTCGTGATCGGAAAGGAAGCGAAGGATGTTTCCCCCGAGGACATTCTAGACTATGTATTCGGTTATACAATCGGGAACGATGTCACGGCACCCCAATATTTTCATGAAGCAGGCCACTGGACGATCGGCAAGTCATTTGACACTTTTACCCCGCTAGGACCGGTGATTGAAACCAAGTTGGATCCTTCCTCCATCCATGTGGAAGCACGACTGAATGATGAAGAGAAGCAGAATAGCCCGACATCGCTCATGATTGTACCGATCAAGGAGATGATTTCCTATCTAACTAAGGTCATGACATTGAAACCGGGTGATGTCATCCTGACAGGGAGTCCTGTAGGGGCTGAAATGGTAGGGGACGGCGGCGTGATCGAATGTGAAATCAAAGAGATCGGTACGCTTAAGAATACGTTCAAAGCAGTCGGTAAGAAGGCAGGGGTCTCATAAGTTGCGTAGTCTCTTGTGATATAATGGAAGATATGAAGTTTGTCAGAGGTGAAAGTTGTGGAACGAGAGAATATGGTCAAATCCGTCAGCAGGGCACTGGATATCATCCAGCTCATCAGCTTGAAAAAAGGCGGGATGGGTGTGACAGAGATTGCGAATCAAATCGATATCAATAAAAGCTCGGTGTATAGGATCCTTTCGACACTTGTCCAATATGGTTTCATTGAACAAGACGAATCCACCGGTCGCTATAAGCTTGGTTATAAATTCCTCGAGATTGGCTCGAAGCTTCTTGAATCAATCGATCTACGGGAGGAAGCGAAGCCGTTTCTATTGGAACTTGAAGAAGAGACAAATGAAGTTATTCATCTTGTCGTGTTTGATCAGGGTGAAGTGGTGTATATCGAGAAGCTTGAAGGAAATGAAGTGCTCCGGATGCATTCCAAGGTAGGAAAGAGGGCACCGATGCATTGTACGTCGGTCGGAAAAGCGATCCTTGCCCATCTTCCTGCCAATGATGTCATCGAGATTTTGGATCGAAAGGGCATGCCGATGCATACCGACCAAACGATCACCGACAAAGATCAATTTCTCAAAGAGCTCATCGGCGTGAAGCAAAATGGCTATGCCCTTGACTTGGAAGAGAATGAGTACGGGATCACCTGTATAGCAGCCCCTATTTTCGACCATCTTGACAAGGTCGTGGCAGCGGTGAGCATATCGGGGCCGACCATGAGGATGTCCGGTCGGCGCATGGAAGAATTGAAGGAAAGGGTCCCTCAGATTGCAAATCGGATATCTGCCCGTCTTGGGCATGTCCAGCCTGATTAATCGTAGGAATTGAAGAGAAGGCACTGTTTTTTTAGCGGAAAAGCAGTGCTTTTTTTCATTGCTTGAGATGGTTTGATTAAAATTACATAAGCCATTTTATTAAAAATTATAAATTTTCTAAAAAGTAATTGAAACAAGCTGGGATGTATGTATAATTTTAGATAGGATTCCGTAATGTTATATAACAACAAACGGGATGGTTGTATAACAGTGTTGCTTAGTTTGCAGTTTTTGAGAAACGTTGTTTGGTATTACAAAACAGAAAGGGGAAGTGTTTCATGAGTACAGGTGTGTTGGCAATCTTATCTCTTTTACCCATCTTGGCTGTCGGTATTTTTCTGGTTGGTCTCAGGTGGCCGGCAAGTAAAGCAATGCCCATTTCCTACATAGTTGCAGTCGGGCTAGCCTTGTTTGTCTGGAAAGTGCCGGGAGCGAACGTTGCGGCAGCCTCCGTCAATGGTGTAGTCGTCGCTGCAACTCTTTTGTACATCATCTTCGGGGCGATCTTGTTATTGAATACCTTGCAGGAAAGCGGAGGCATCAAGACGATCCGCCAGGGCTTCACGGATATTTCGGCAGACAGGAGGATCCAAGTCATCATCATCGCATGGCTGTTCGGTTCATTCATTGAAGGTTCCGCAGGGTTCGGGACACCAGCTGCGGTGGCTGTCCCTCTATTGGTAGGGCTCGGATTCCCGGCGATGGCGGCCGTCATTGCAGGGATGGTGATCCAGAGTACCCCGGTATCATTCGGTGCGGTTGGTACGCCAATCCTTGTCGGGGTGCAGACAGGTTTATCAGCAGATAACGGCATCACAACCAATATGCTGGCTTTCGTCACCGACATCGGTACAAAGGTCGCCCTGCTGCATATGATCACGGGTACACTCATCCCGCTGTTCGTTGTCGCGTTGATGACAAGGTTCTTCGGGAAGAATAAATCATTCTCTGAAGGAATCAAAGTGTGGAAGTTCGCACTTTTTGCTGCTTTTTCCATGACGGTTCCATATTTGATTGTGGCGAATGTGCTCGGGCCTGAATTCCCGTCCATGATCGGTGGTCTTGTCGGTTTGGTCATCGTCATCACAGCTGCGAAGAAAGGGTTCCTCATGCCGCCTAAGGAAGAGGCTTGGGATTTCGAGGAAAAGTCCAAGTGGGACCCTGAATGGAGCGGAAAGCTTGAGATCAAGGATATTGCCCACAAGAGCGGTAGCATGAGCATGGCACGCGCTTGGACTCCTTATGTTCTAGTCGGGCTATTCTTAGTATTGACAAGATTGAAATCGCTTCCATTTCTGGGGTGGATGCAATCCTGGAAGGTCACAATCCCGAATATTTTCGGTACGGACATCAGTTCAAGCTTTCAGCCCTTGTATTTGCCGGGCACGATTTTCATTGCTGTCTCCATCATTACATTCTTCCTTCATGGAATGAGCGGGGGAGCGTATAAGAGGGCATGGGCACAGTCGGGCAAGACGATGATTGCTGCATCGACGGCACTCATCTTCACGGTTCCGATGGTGCAGGTATTCCTGAATTCGGGAGGCGGTGCAGCCGGTTTCGAAAAAATGCCGATTGAGTTAGCGAATGGCGTTGCGGCCATCGCAGGAGATTACTGGCCGTTCTTCTCTACCTTCATCGGAGGGATCGGGGCCTTTATCGCAGGTAGTAACACAGTCAGTAATATGATGTTCTCGCTATTCCAATTCGATGTCGGCTCCCAGATGGGCGTCGATGCCACCTGGATCGTTGCACTCCAGGCAGTAGGCGGTGCAGCAGGGAATATGATCTGTGTGCATAATGTCGTTGCCGCATCTGCGGTGGTGGGGCTTGTAGGGAAGGAAGGCGCAGTCATCCGTAAAACGCTTCTTCCGTTTACTTACTATGCGCTGTTCGCAGGTTCACTTGGATACTCAATCGTTTGGTACTCACAGAAGGGGATCTTCAACCTTGGATCATTGATTGTCGCAGTCATTGCGATTGCGGCCATGTATGTGATTGCGTCCAATAATAAACGCACGACGTTGATGCTTCCAAAGGATATCGGCGGCCCTAAGGTTAAACAGGGGTAACACTGTCATTCCGTCAAACTACTTGAAATGCTAAGAAGACCACTAGGCCAGTGGTCTTCTTTTTTTTGAATGTGACGAATAACCTACTACCTCCAACGGGTGGCGATTGAAAACTATTCGCCTCTCTAGTGAACATTATTCACCATTCTTTTAAAGCGACCGAGCTCCTGAATTTACATCCTCCACTAGATAAGAAACTCTAAAGCCGTTCCCTGTTTTAAGTCGATAATCTAGAAAAAATAGCATATAAACCTGGTCATGGTAAGGAGTAACAGACTCTGTTATCGATTAATAGTCTTACATTCTCTTTTTTACTTATCTACAATACAAGATAGAATACATATTGTAAGCAAAGGATGATGCTGAGTATGTTGCAGCATATAAAAATCGAAAACCCTAAATTACCAACTGACTTGAAAAGAGCCCAGTTTGAGGATCTTTACTATGAGGAAGATCCATCCTTGATGGATTGTGAGGTCAAAAATGCATTTGTCGAAGGTGAAAATATCGAGAAGTTGGAACTGTCGAGAGTATCGTTTAAAGGAATTAGGCTTTTATCTTCTACCTTTAGCCGTGCGGATGTAGCGGATGTAATCTTTGAAGGCTGCGATCTGTCGAATACCCGGTTTGATGAAGGGATTCTCCATAGGGTGGCGTTCAAGGACTGCAAGTTGCTCGGTCTTGACCTTTCGAAAGCCCATCTAAAGGATGTCACATTTGATAATTGCATCATGGATGTGAGTAGTTTTATCGAGACGATGACAAATAAGGTGCGATTTGAAAGATCGCGTATGCATAGTGCTAATTTCTATGAATGCGACATGAAGAGGACGGCCTTCGAACAATGTGATTTGAATGATATTGATTTCACTGTGACGAATCTGAACGGAGTGGACATAAGCTCCAGCTTCTTCGAAAGGATCAATGTCGAAGCTGCCAATGTAAAAGGGTGCATCGTCTCTCCACAACAGGCCGTTTCCTTTGCCTCGCTTCTTGGGCTGAAAGTGAAAGAGTAATACGACCTCTTGATCTGATTGGGAACACGCCTATGAAGGTACGTCCCAGCTTGCGTTAACGCGTTAACGCAGGCTGGGACGTACCTTCAAAATGGGAGAAGTGTTACTATAGAGATGAAAAAAGTTTCGGGAGGGAATGGCTTTGTTTGAGTTGGTGTCGAAGCTAAGAGAAGAAAATCCACTTGTACATAATATCACGAATGTTGTGGTCACTAATTTTACAGCGAATGGTCTCCTGGCTATAGGAGCGTCGCCTGTCATGGCTTATGCCAAGGAAGAAGTAGCGGAGATGGCTTCGATTGCAGGGGCCTTGGTTCTGAACATCGGGACATTGTCGCATGGTGAGGTGGAATCGATGATCATTGCCGGTAAAGCGGCCAATGAAAAAGGTGTGCCAGTGGTGCTGGATCCAGTCGGAGCAGGAGCAACCACGTTCCGTACGGACATGTCTCGAAAAATCTTGAAAGAAGTCAAGGTTTCCATCATTAGGGGGAATGCAGCCGAAGTGGCAAATGTAGCCGGAGAGACGTGGACGATAAAAGGCGTCGATGCAGGTTCAGGCAGCGGCAGCAAGGTTGGACTCGCCCGGAAAGTGGCAAATCAGTTTGGAATCACAGTCGTCATCACAGGTGAACAAGATGTCATTTCAGACGGGAAGACGACGTACAGAGTGGCGAATGGTCATCCGATTTTAACGAAAGTGACTGGTACCGGCTGCCTGTTATCATCGGTGATCGGTGCGTTTGCAGCGATTGAACGAGATCATGTGAAGGCTGCGGTCACAGCTGTTTCCATTTATGGAATCGCTGCGGAGAAAGCGGCAAGGCTTACGGTGGATAAAGGGCCAGGAAGCTTCCAGGTGGAATTTCTGAATCAGCTGTCAAAGATCAAAGAAGAAGACGAGTCATTTGCTAAATTAGAAACCATCAACGAATAAAGGCGGGATTCAACATGACGGTATTTAAAGCACTAACGATTGCAGGTTCGGACAGCGGCGGCGGTGCCGGCATCCAGGCGGATCTTAAAACATTTCAGGAATTGGGTGCCTATGGAATGTCTGCCATCACGGCCGTTACAGCTCAGAATACATTGGGTGTGCACGGTGTATACCCTGTAACGACTGAAGGCATCGTCAAGCAAATCGATGCGATAGGAGAGGACCTTGGGACGGATGCACTGAAGACAGGCATGCTATTTTCATCCGAAGTGATTGAAGCGGTCAGTGAACGCATTCGTCATTATGGGTGGAAGAATGTAGTCGTCGATCCAGTCATGATTGCAAAGGGCGGGGCAAAGCTTTTGCAGGACGAAGCAGTCCGCGCACTAATCGAAAAGCTCGTCCCATTGACAGCCGTAATCACCCCTAATATCCCCGAAGCCGAAGTGTTGACAGGGAAAAAGATCGAAACGTTGGATGAACGCAAGGAAGCTGCAGAAAGATTGGTGGACATGGGCGCGGATTCCGTCGTCATCAAAGGCGGACATGCCGAAGATAGTGAAGTGGTCGACTTGTTTTACGATGGAAAAGCGTTCGAGGAACTGATTTCCCCACGTATCGACACGCGTCATACACATGGAACCGGGTGCACGTTCTCCGCCGCTGTCACGGCACAGCTCGCAAAGGGCTATTCAATGAAGGAAGCGGTTGTAACAGGGAAGGCGTTCATCCGGGCGGCGATCGAAGACGAACTCGGGATCGGCGGCGGTCACGGACCGACGAATCATTGGGCATATCAGAAGCGTGGTGAAGTGAAATGACAGCCTATCCTCAGCATCAAATCGAAAAACTCCTCGAGCTATATTTCATCATGGGAAGCACGAATTGCGTGAAGGACCCGGTGTACGTCCTCCAGCAGGCAATCGAGGGGGGCATCACCTTGTTTCAATTCAGGGAAAAGGGCTCAAGGGCTCTTGAGGGAATGGAAAAAATAAAGCTTGCCGAGAAACTATTCAAGGTATGCAAGGATGCAGGCATTCCGTTCATTGTCAATGATGATGTGGATCTGGCGCTTTCGCTTGACGCAGACGGTATCCACGTCGGACAGGAGGACCTTGCAGCGGGATTTGTACGTGAGAGGGCAGGAGATAAAATCTTGGGCGTCTCGACCCATACGATCCAGGAAGCAGAGAAAGCAATCGAGGATGGAGCCGATTATCTCGGGCTCGGTCCGATCTATCCAACTACTTCAAAAGATGATGCCCGTGCTGTCAGTGGACTTGCAATCGTCGAAGATTTTCGGAAGAACGGGATCATGATCCCAATCGTAGGAATCGGCGGCATCAACGCAGTCAATGCACGTGACGTCGTTCAGGCAGGTGCAAATGGTGTCTCCTTGATCTCGGCCATTGCAGCCGCGGAAAACGTCAAGAAAGCAACTGAAGAATTAAAAAGAGCACTAAAATAACATTGAAGGTACGTCCCTCGATGCGTTAATCCGTTAACGCGATGAGGGACGTACCTTTTCTTTGGTTGGAAAAAAATACAACATTCGGATGAGTTTTTTTACATACATTGATGGAAGGGGGCAGGAGAGTAATGAACGAATATGGAATAAAATGTATACCATCTTTCGGGAAATCAGGTGATTGGGAATGAGCGAAAGTAGGAAAGTCCCACTTTATGATCAAAACGGGTTAGATGAATTTTATGAACGTTTTTTTGATGAGATGCGGCCGAAGGTGATGAAGTTGGCATTTTCTTATGTGAAGGACCATAGAACGTCTGAAGACATCACCCAAGAGGTATTTCTTAAGTGTTATAAGAACATCGGAACCTTCAGGGGAGATGCTTCGATAAGTACTTGGATCTATTCAATCACCGCAAATGTATGTAAGGATCACTTGCGCAGTTATACGGTCCGGAATATTATTTGTGATGATACTTTGATGGAGCGTACGTCCCACCCAGAGAGTGTACTAAATCAATTACTGGAGGAAGATGAAAGACAGTGGTTGAAAAGGGTGGTCACAACGCTGCCTGCAAAATACAGTGAGATCATCCAATTATATTATTTCGAAGAACTGACCATCCATCAAATCGCAACCTCTCTCCAAATCAATGAAAATACCACTCGGACCAGGTTGAGGAGAGCCAGGGAAGCATTACGATGTGAACTGGAAGCTGATCTGAACCGATATTGAGCCTTCGCTACATAATACTACTCGAAAAGTACAGCCAAGATGGCAGGGTGAATTCAATGAAACTGTTGCAAATTTTTTTGTTCCTATTGTTACAAAAGTTTGTCTATTGTAACAATAATATTAAAAATATTAATTATCTTTGAACAATTCCGACTCACTCCTTCGTCAAAAGAGTACAGAAGAAAAATAGAAGGCTGTTTTCTAATGGATTGTTGCACCTGAGAACCTGCACACAGGAACTTGAGAAGTTCTTTGATCAACCATGCATGAGAAAAGAGCCATAAAGAGAAATCTTCTGTATTAACTGAAAAGGGGTGTCTTTATGAAGGCAAAAGCAACATTTCTTGCTTTGCTGCTTGTGCTCGCTTCATTTCTTGGAGCATGCAGCGACAAAACGGATAATGGGGAGAATCCCGGTCAATCCGAAGAAAGGGCCCAGGTCCTTAACTTAATCGAGACGTCTGAAATCCCTTCATTGGATTCGTCTCTTGCTACGGATTCTGTTTCATTCGATGTGATGAATAATATTTATGAAGGGTTGTACCGCTTGAGTGAAAATGATGAACCCGTGCTTGGGATGGCGGCAGAGGAACCTGCCATTTCAGAAGATGGTACAACGTATACGTTCAAACTACGCGATGCGAAATGGTCGAATGGAGATCCGGTGACAGCGGGGGATTTCGAGTATGCATGGAAGCGGGCGCTGAATCCGGATACCGGTGCCGAATATGCTTACATCATGTATGATATCAAGAATGCAGCCAAAGTGAATGCTGGTGAATTGCCACCGGATCAATTGGGCGTAAAAGCGCTGGATGACAAGACGCTAGAAGTACAACTTGAAAAGACAGTCCCGTATTTTAAAGGACTCCTCACTTTCGCAACGTTTTATCCTCAGAAAGAGTCCTATATCACTTCACAGGGTGATCAGTTTGGCCTAGAAGCTGATACAACGATTTACAACGGCCCATTCGTCCTGTCGGAATGGAAGCATGAAGAAAGTTTTCAGTTGAAAAAGAATGATTCGTATTGGGATGAATCGGCAGTGAAATTGGATGAAATCAATTTCAATATTGTGAAGGATGCGGCGACGCGGGTGAACCTCTATGAAACAGGGGCCGCTGATGTGACGGGCCTCACTGCTGAGTTCGTTGACAAATACAAGGATGATAAAAACTTTCAAACGAGAGGACGCACTTCGGTCTATTTTCTCCGCCTGAATCAGAAGAATGAAGTGCTCGCCAATAAAAATGCCCGAAAAGCAATCGATATGGCGTGGGATAAGCAATCGCATGTCGACATTCTGTTGAATGACGGTTCGATTCCGGCGTGGTTCCTTGTTCCAGGAGATTTCGTTACAAGTCCCGATGGTCAGGATTATCGTGAACAGAATGGGCAGCTAGGGGAATACAACCCAGAAAAAGCAGCGGAACTATGGGAGACAGCGTTGAAAGAGCTAGGGAAAGAATCAGTGGAGTTAGAGCTATTAAACTATGATGGCGATAATTCAAGAAAAACAGGTGAATTCCTCAAGGAAGAGCTAGAGAAAAACCTGAAAGGACTGACCATCTCCATTTCGCAACAACCGTTCAAGCAAAAGCTTGCGCTCGAATCTGCAGGGGATTACGACTTTGCTTATGCAGGGTGGGGGCCGGATTATCCAGATCCAATGACGTTTGTCGACATGTTTGTGACGGATGGTCCTCATAATCAGATGGCTTATTCCAACCCGGAACTCGATCGATTGATTGAAGCAGGGAAGTCCAGCCTGCTGACGGATCCTGAAGCAAGGTGGGATGCGCTGTTGGAAGCTGAAAAGATCATCCTTGAAGATCAGGCGATCAGTCCGATGTTCCAGGATGGAAGGGCATTTTTACAAAAAGAGTATGTAAATGGGATTCTGAGACATAATTTCGGAGCGGAGCATTCCTATAAGTGGGCAGAAATAAAATAGTAGAATCATAGGATAAGGACTGTTCCCGGGTATGAAGGGGGAACAGTCCTTATTTTTATTTCACTAAACTGTCCAAGAAGGCCTTGATCCTCTTATTTGCCTCCATCTCGTTCTTTTTCTTTGAAAAGCCGTGCCCTTCATCGTCAAAGAGGAGATATTCGACACGGACGCCTTTTCCCTTCAAACTGTTCACGATTCTTTCTGATTCTTCCGTTTTTACCCGTGGGTCATTTTGTCCGTGAATGATGAACATTGGCTTATCCATCCCATCCAGATACGTAATCGGAGATTCACTGACAAGTTTTTCGCGGTCTTTCTCAGGATCACCGACCATTTGATTCATCAGCGTCCTCCAACTTGGAGGGACATTTTCGATAAATGTTAATAGATTTGAAATGCCGAAAATATCGACAATCCCGGAAAAATATTCGGAGTGACGCCCGGCGAGCAGGAGACTCATATATCCGCCATAGCTTCCTCCCATTGAAAATAGTTTGCCTTTCTCTGCATGCCCTTCACTGATGAGCCAGTCCATCCCGGCCACACAATCAAGTCGTGGGCCTTCTCCCCAGTTCTGTTCGACCATCTTTTGAAAAGATGAACCGTACCCGGTGCTTCCCCTGAAATTGGGGGCGAAGATCACATATCCGCTTTGAGCCAGATATTGAAGGATTGGCCTGTACTTCAAACGTTCGGCACTCTGAGGTCCACCATGCGGCCATAGGATACTGTATCCATTCGCATTTCTAGCTTGGGGTTTGAATAGAAGGGCTTCTATGGATAAACCATCAAAGGAGTTATAATGTACGACTTCGGGTTTGATCATCATGTCGTCACTGATGCCGAGCACTTTGTGATTGGTAAGTTTGCTCCATTCACCGAGAGGGTCCCGTTTGAAAATGGTATCGATTTGGTGTGCAGATACGCCCAAAATGTAAAGGGTCCCCTTGTTTGTGACCTGGATCTTTTTGATGATATCGCATGGTGCGTCCAAGTTGTTCAATGCTTTGGTAGAAAGGTCATAGTGATAAAGGTGATCTCTCACGCCTTTCTGGGAGGGGAAGAAGATCGTTCCATTATGTAGTTTGATTGCATTGATCTCTTCATCTTCCAATTGTATGAGTGGTTGAAATTCATAGGTTGATAGGGAAAAAGACGCGATGTATGAGAATTCGGATTGATAGTTTGTTACAAGATAGAGAGTGTCGTTACCTGCAAATGTGATGTCTTTGACGACATGGGGGATGGAAGGGTCAGGAACCAATGACACTTTATCTCCCTTTTCATGATAATACGCCGCAGCATGAGTGTTGGAATATGTTTCAGTGAACGTGTAGGCGGAACCATCCGGTGAGACGGCGGCAACGACGATGGGGGCCTTGTCCCCTTGTTGCATCAGGTGCGTTTCATTTGTTTCAAGATTTGTTTTATATATGTTCAGTAGCGGATTTTCATGATTGGAAGCATAGTACATTTCTTGATGATCGGCAGTGAAAACGGCGTGATAGCAGGTGGATTCGTTCTCCTTTTCATTGAAGGGAACTGGGTGCCCCCCTGAAAGCGGGAGATGATAGAGTTGGTATTGTTCATCGCCATCATGTTCAAATGTTGCAATAATGCTTTCGGTCGCTTCATGGATGTGGATCATGCTGCTGTTTTGATTAATGCTTGTCAGCGGGTATGGATAGGTATGTGGCAGGTCCATGACCCAAAGATTGTATTGCTCATTCAAATTCGTACTATAAACCAGCTTTTCTTCATTCTCACTTACACAGAATGTACTGATTTCAAATGTATGAAAATACTGTTCAACTTCCGGGTGCTTCTTGCGGATAAGGCATTCCTCCTCGTGTTAGATCACATCATAACCATATTATTACATTGTTGGATATTTCATTCAATCATTGATTGGTGACTTGTCACCGCACGCATGGACGTACCTTAAAGGTTGAGGGCTGAGAGGGGAGTCCGAAAAAGGTTGCAATCGCCCCTTAATTTTAATAAAGTATTATGTTAGACAGTAAGTATCAAGGAGGACCACGAATTGCCTAATACCAATGAAGAAATGGTTGTTACTATACACGGATTGGATAAGAAAGGTTCGGGACGTGCCAATGTTTGGCGCGAGAATGAACTGGGGAATCCGAAGAAATTGAAGCTGACCGTCCCGCAGACCCTTCCTGGTGAAAAAGTGCGCGTGATGGTGGATCAGCCAGAAAAAAGAAGACGGAAAGTCATGCCTGAGGAGATCCTCGAAGCGCATCCGGAACGCACAGATGCACCATGCCCCCATTTTGAAAGATGCGGAGGATGTGTATGGCAGCACTGGACATATGAAGGCCAGCTGAAAGAGAAGACGAATCATGTGAAGCAAGCGATTGAAGCTGAAGGCTTCGATCCTGCACTTGTCCGCGACACGATCGGTATGGACGAGCCTTGGCAGTACCGGAACAAGATGGAATTCACGTTTGCGCCCGATGGTTCCATGGGCCTTCATGAGCAAGGGAACTTCAGAAAGGTCATCAACCTTGAAACGTGCTTGATCGCGAGTGAGCAGATGGTGGAAGCGGCGATGGAAGTGTCCCGATGGGTGAAGGAGCATGAACTTGCAGGATACAATAAGGATACTCATGAAGGACTGCTGCGCCACTTGATGGTCAGACAATCGTTCGCAACTGGTGAAATGATGCTGGCGTTATTTGCAACACAGTCTCCACAAGGCGAATTAGGGTCTGCAGTGGATGATTTAAAGAGCCGCGTGGAAGCGAAATTCCCGCACGTGAAGAGTCTGTTATGGATGGAAAACACTGCATGGGCGGATCGTACCCAGGCAGAGGAGATCCATCTGCTTGCAGGTCGTGACTATATCAATGACGAGATGGATGGATACCGCTTCCGTCTGTGGTTCGATACCTTCTTCCAGACGAATCCGGTCCAGGCACAGAAACTAGTGGATCTTGCCGTCGAGATGAGTCAGCCTAAGAAGACGGAGAAGATGATCGATCTATTCTGCGGAGTCGGTACGTTCTCCCTGCCTTTCGCAAGTAGAGTAGGGGAGCTTGCAGGGATAGAAATCGTTGAAAGCTCAATCGAATCAGCTAAGAGAAACGCAGAAGATAATGGCATCACCAATACGTACTTCCTGGCGAAGGATGCCCGGAAAGGAATCGACCAAGTGCATGAAAGTTTCGGCCATCCTGAACTTCTTATGCTTGATCCGCCACGTTCTGGTGCCGGCGGTAAAGTGATGAGAAGAATCGGTCGTTCGCAGCCGGAACGAATCGTCTATGTATCATGTAATCCGGATACGTTCGCGACGGATATCAAGGAGCTTGAACCATTCGGATACACGCTCGATGCTGTTCAACCAGTCGATTTATTCCCTCACACCGTGCACGTGGAATGTGTCGCTACACTGACATTGAATAAATAAGTTGAAGACAAATTGAAGGTACGTCCCTCACTGCGTTAATGCGTTAACGCGGTCCGGGACGTACCTTTTCACTTGCCGTTATTTAACTAGACAAGGAATTTTGCAGAGGGTACGGACAATTGGAGAGATTGAAAACGGTTTGCATTGGACTCTTCTTAGAACTTTCATACACATCTAGCGACATAATGTTGTTCCATATTCTTGATGCCTTCTAGTATAATCTTTGGAGAGATTGGTTGATCTTCAAATGTGGTTTGTGGTCAACGTACATACAACAAGACTTTGAAAGGAGAAAGTGGAATGAAAAAGACCATGCTCATTATGTTGGTAGCAGTCATCACGATTGTCACTGCTTGTGCACAAAAAGATGGACAGACCGAAACAGTAACGAATGAATTGAACGCTACGATGACTGTGCCTGAAGAGGTATCCAAAGGTCAGGATATCAAATTGAAAGTAAAGGTGACCCATGGTGAAGAAGATGTGAAAGATGCTGATGAGGTCACGTTTGAACTATGGAAAGGCAGCAATAAGGACGAGAGTGAAAAGATCCAGGCAAAGCATGTAAAGGACGGGGTGTATCAAGTGGAAACGTCTTTTGAAGAAGATGGGATCTACTTTGTACAATCCCATGTTTCTGCAAAGGGTCTCTACGCCATGCCGATTCAGCACGTTTTCTCCGGGTACGTTTCTGAAGAAGAAAGGGAGGCGGAAGAAGAGAAATCGAATCATCATCATTCAGAAGACGGCCACGAGCATTAAAGGTAGATCTTTAGTAGATACTTAATCCCTTACATAGGGAAATGAGCGCCGCACTAGCCGGGGCTTTTTTTATTCACAATCATTTACATAATGATAATCTCCAGTTAACCATGGTGTGCTACCTTGAAAGTGACAAATTGCACAGGGAGGTTTTCCATGTCTGTAAAGAGATTGATATTGACAGCGATCGTCATCGGGGTATACTTCATCGGATCATCATTTGTGTCTTCGTCTACTGATCCCGGGGAGTATGTTTCGGTACAGCTTTTGGGAGTCAATGATTTTCACGGGCAATTGGAGACATATCGGACTAGAGATGGAAAGAAAGTGGGAGGGGCGGACTATTTAGCCGCTTATTTAACGAAGCAGCGGGAGGGGAAAGAACATACCCTGTTGGTCCATGCCGGGGACATGGTCGGTGCCAGCTCCCCCGTTTCTTCCTTGATGCAGGATGAGCCGGCTGTGGAGTGGATGAATGAAGTCGGTTTCGATATCGGGGCATTGGGCAATCATGAGTTTGATGAAGGCACCGATGAAATGTTCCGTCTTTTGAATGGTGGCCAGCATCCTGAAACAGGTGAATTTAAAGGTGCCGACTTTCCGTATACGGCTGCCAACGTGATTGATAAAAAGACGGGGAAATCCATTCTGCCTCCTTATATCATTAAGGAAGTAGAAGGAGTTCCGATCGGATTCATCGGGGTGGTGACAACGGAAACGAAGGATATTGTGCTTCCAAGCGGGATTGAAGGTGTGGAGTTCACGGATGAGGTGGCCGCCATCAATAAAAGTGTGAATGAACTAAAATCCAAAGGAGTTCAATCGATCGTCGTCTTAGGTCATATTTCAGCCTCCTCAAAAGAGGATGGATCCAATCCTTCTGGTGACTTCGCGGGGTTTGCCCCCCTAATCGATGATGAAGTAGACATCATCTTCGGGGGACATAGCCACGGTTATGCGAACACAATCGTAGACGGGAAAATGATTGTTCAATCATATTCTTATGGAACAGCTTTCTCAGTTGTTGATCTTTTTATCGATCCGGAAACGAAGGAGATCGTAAATAAACAAGCCAAGATCATTTCCACCTATCATGATGGAATTGAGCCGGATCGCGATGTTAAGAAAATGGTCGAAGTCTATTCAAAAGACAAACAATTGATGCTGCAACAAGTGATGGGAAAGGCTGACCCTCCAATAACGAAAGATGTTAGTGAAAGCGGGGAGCGCTCAATCGGGAATATCGTAGCTGATTCCCACAGAATGAATATGGGGACAGATATTGCTTTCATGAATCCAGGAGCGATCCGGTCGAATCTTGATGAAGGGGAAATCACGTGGGGTGAGCTTTACACGATGCTTCCATTCCGTACTCATCTTGTAAAGGCCACATTCACAGGATCTCAATTGAAAAAAGTGCTGGAGCAGCAGTGGACAGGAAACTTCCAGACAATCCTTCAAACATCCGGTCTCCGCTACACGTGGGATGAGGATGCCCCTCCTGGTGAGAAGGTCATCGAGATGACGGATGAAGATGGACATCATATTGAAGATGATGCAACCTATACCGTTGCCATGACCAATTATCTTGCAACAGGCGGAGATGGGTTTTCGTCTTTCAAAGAAGGAAAAGACATCGTAGAAGGACCGCCAACCTTGGACTCATTCATCACCTATATCATTCAATCAGGTGGTAGGATCGAACCTCCTGAAACCAATCGGATCTTGGTTAAGTGAAAAGCAGTTCATGCAGCTGCTTTTTTTTATGATTAGCTTTCATAGGGAAGGGGAGAAAACGATATTTTTTAAACTAACGATACTTAAAAGAAAGAGAGTTTCCATTCATACCCCTATGTGGATTAACGCACGTATGGTTGCATCCATACTGGACATATATAGTGAGAGGACTATAATAATAAGGTAAATGACAGATATTACATAAGAATAGGGTGAGAAAATGGTTGCAAAGGAAAGTAATATGAACCTTGCACTCACTGGCTTGCTACTCGGAATCCTGATGTCAGCGATGGATAATACCATTGTTGCTACAGCTCTCGGATCGATTGTTTCAGATCTTGGAGGCCTCGACAAATTTGTCTGGGTGACATCGGCATACATGGTGGCCGTGATGGCAGGGATGCCTATTTTCGGTAAATTGTCCGATATGTACGGACGTAAACGGTTTTATATTTTTGGTCTTACAATCTTTCTTTTAGGTTCGGCATTGTGCGGGATCGCACAGGATATCGTCCAGCTCAGTATCTTCAGGGCGATTCAAGGCATTGGCGGTGGTGCATTGCTACCGATCGCCTTCACCATCGTGTTCGATCTCTTCCCGCCTGAGAAAAGGGGGAAGATGACGGGTCTGCTTGGTGCGGTATTCGGTTCTGCTTCCGTCTTCGGCCCTCTGATCGGTGCATTTCTGACGGATAACCTCAGCTGGCACTGGGTGTTCTATGTGAACGTGCCGATTGGGCTTCTTTCCCTCTTCTTTATCATGACGGCGTATAAGGAGTCCCCGCAGCGATCCGATCAGCGAATTGATTGGGGAGGGGCAATCACCCTCGTCATTGCGGTCGTCAGCTTGATGTTTGCACTGGAACTAGGAGGAAAGGAATTTGCGTGGTCTTCCTGGCAAATCATTGCGTTATTCCTATCCTTCTTCGTTTTCGCTTTGAGTTTCATCTTCATTGAACGTAAAGCCGCGGAACCAATCATCTCGTTCTGGATGTTTAAAAGTCCATTATTTGCTTCCGCTCAAGCGCTAGCGTTCCTATACGGTGCTGCGTTCATCATCTTAACGATCCTGATCCCGATCTTCGTACAGGCTGTATATGGTGGTTCTGCAACAAATGCTGGACTGATCCTGACACCATTGATGCTTGGATCGGTTGTCGGAAGTGCAATCGCCGGTATAAGGATGACAAAGAGCAGCTACAGGAATATCATGTGGATTTCCATCCTTTCGTTCATTGCAGGGATGACCCTCCTTGCGACGATGGGGCCGGATACGAGCAGACTGCTGCTCACCCTGTATATGATCCTGAGCGGATTTGGCGTAGGATTCTCCTTTTCACTACTGCCGAATGCAACGATCCACAAGCTTGACCCGCGGTTCAGGGGATCGGCCAACTCGACGAATGCATTCTTCCGTTCCCTTGGGATGACAATCGGAATCACCGTATATGGGACGATTCAGACAAAGCTATTCACATCACAGCTGGAAGAAGCGTTCAAGGGGCAGGGAGGTGGACAAGGCTTTCCTGGAGGCGGGGATCCGCGAAGCATCTTCGAACCGGAAATGCGTGCCAAGATTCCTGATTTTGTCCTCGGGAAAATTACGACGGCAATGTCTGATTCGATCACGACGACATTTGCTTACGCTCTGATTCCACTCGTCATTGCCTTGTTCTTTGTCTATTTCATGGGCAACAGCAGGCTGGAGGTCGAAGGGAAAGACGTGTCGAAAGCTACGAAATAAAGCTATGTTCACTATCAGAAGGAGAGCAGTGGCAATCGCCCTTGCTCTCTTTCTTTTTTTTTGCCATCACGGTTTACAATTAGCCACACTTAAATTTACACTTTTTTACCATTCGTTATCAGTCACGAAACATTCCGGAATTATAATGGAGGTGACTATACTAAGGGGTGATTTCCATGGATAGAATGTTCACGGGTTTTCACAAGATGGACCAGCAATTATTTTATAAAATTAACGGCAGCAGCCAATTGTACCGGACCTTCTTCGGCAGTATCACTCATCTGGGTGGTGCGAGGATATCCATTCTGTCTGTTCTTCTGCTATCTATTCTGAGTAGTATCTATCCTTCAATCAGAAACACTGTATTCCAGGTATTTCTTACATTATGTATCAGCCACCTCATCATGCATATGATCAAGCGCTCAGTGAAAAGGATCAGGCCGTACCTTTCGCTTCCGGATGTATTGCTCCACGGTCATCCATTTAAAGATCACTCGTTTCCATCAGGACATTCAACGGCGATCTTTTCTATAACCATTCCTTTTATGCTGCAATTCCCAATGACTATTTTCATTTTGTTCCCAATCAGTTGTCTTGTTGCTTACTCAAGAGTCGTATTAGGTGTTCACTATCCCTCCGATGTGATGGCAGGGGCGTTTCTCGCATTGGCGACGGCTGTATTGATTTCCTTTCTGTGAAAAAAATGGGTGGAAAGCTTATGAAAATCACAAAACGAGATGAAATGTAGAAAAGGGAGGATGTAAGATGAGGATCGCATTGTTTTCCGATACGTACCATCCGCAAGTGAATGGAGTGGCAAGGACGCTTAAAAGGTTGACCGACTTCTTTGAAAAAGTGGGTATTGAATACAAGGTATTCGTGCCTGAAACCCAAGATAAGAAAGAGCAGTATCCGAATGTCCATTCATTCACCAGTGTCCCGTTTTTCTTATATCCAGAGTGCCGTACGGCGATTGCAAACCCCGCTGCGATCGAGAGGCAGTTGAAAGAATTCGCTCCAACGATGATCCACGTTACAACGCCACTGACAATGGGGTTGATCGGTATCCGATGTGCAAAGAAACTGAACATCCCCCTCGTTGCTTCCTATCATACACATTTCGACTACTATCTGACTTATTATAAGATGGCTTGGTTGTCGCCGCTGCTCTGGAAATACATGAGATGGTTCCATGCGAGTGCAGAGAGGATCTTTGTGCCTTCAATGGATACCAAATTACATCTCGAGTCTAAGGGATTCAAGCAGCTGTCCATTTGGAGCAGGGGGGTGGACTGTGAGGCATACTGCCCGGGAAAGCGGTCCGATGAACGAAGGGAAGCCTACAAGCTAGGAGATAAGTTCACCATGTTATACGTAGGGAGGATTGCACCTGAGAAGGACCTTGACACCTTGATCAAAACGATCAAATTCCTGCCAGCATCCGTAAAGAGGAAAGTGCGTTGGGTCATAGTAGGGGATGGGCCCATGATGAAAGACGTGCAAAAGGAGCTGAAGGGGGAAAATGTGACGTTTACAGGTTACCTCAACGGCGAAGAACTGGCAGAAGTGTATGCCTCTTCCGACCTGTTCGTCTTTCCTTCCGCTTCGGAAACCTTCGGTAATGTCGTTCTTGAAGCCTTCGCGTCCGGATTGCCTGCTGTGGTCGCGAATAAAGGGGGCGTCACCACGATTGTCGAAGATGGGAAGGACGGGAAGATTGCCGCTGCGCACGACAGTCAATCCTTCATCGACTCAATCACCGAGATTGTTGAAAATGAAGCATTGCACCGGAATATGAGTCAACAAGCACGATTGAAGGCAGAACATCTTTCTTGGGAACGCATCTTCCACCGACTCTTGTCAGAATACCGTGAAGTGCAATCCCAATATGCAGAAGAACTTACAAATCAAAACCAGAAAGTCTCATCCTTATAGTTCGGGACACGGGGACAGGACCCCTGTCCCATATAAAAAGGAAAGTGTCACCAGCTGCGACACTTTCCTTTTAAACATGGAATGGTACTTTGTTGCTTTAAAGCGATGAGGGACGTACCTTTCAATGCAGTGAAGGGGCAAGATCAGCCGTCAAAGCGATATTCATATTCAATCGTTGACTGCCCATCTTCAGCGATGGTCTCGACTGCAATATGGGTGACGGTTGTCTCGAATGAAGATTGGAAGTGCTTCGTCCGTTCCAAAGCCTTTCTGAATGCCTCCTCATTGTCCATCCTGCCGACTGTCAGGTGGGGGATGTAAGGTATATCCCTGGCCTGGAACTCCTTCAAAATCCCCTTGTACATCCGGTCTCTTAGTTCAATGATGGAGTCATTCCCTTTCTTGACTTTCAAGAATAAATATTCCCCTTGAGAACCTGATAAATCACGAAGGCGAATATCAAATGCATTCATTCCATCTAAGCAATTATTAATATGATCGATCAATTCAGATGTAGGTAAGTTGCTTTTGAAAGGGTGGACCAATGTGATATGAGGCGGTACGAAAGAATACAAGGGATCATAAATCTCTCTAACCCGATCAATTTCGCCTTGATTTTGGAATTCCGGGAATATGCAAATCGAACGATTAATCACGATCATCACCACCGGTTTTGGAGTTGTAGGAAAATGCAAAGGAAAATGCAAAGGAAAATGCAAAGGTACGTCCCTCACTGCGTTGATACGTTAATGCGATGAGGGACGTACCTTTCACATGAAATCAGTCCGCACTGCTCATCATTTCATAATATTGATAGAGTGCATGGGTACCTTTGTTTTCGCCGCCCTCTTTGCTGAACTGCTCATACAACTCTTTCGCAAGCTTCAGTCCGGGTACAGCCACTTTCATATTTTCTGCAGATTCAATGGCGATTTTCATATCTTTAATAAAGTGCTTTACATAGAAGCCAGGGTCGAAGTTTCCGTCAATCATCCTTGGTGCCAGGTTTGATAATGACCAGCTGCCGGCTGCCCCCGCTTCGATGCTCTTTAGCACCGTCTTTGGATCCAGACCCGCTTTTTCAGCATAGAGGATCGCTTCACAAACACCGAGCATTCCGGATGCGATCGCAATCTGGTTGCACATTTTGGTGTGCTGGCCGGCTCCTGCCCCGCCTTGGAGCACGATGTTTTTTCCCATCGCTTCAAGGGCAGGACGGATACCCTCGAAATATTCTTTTTCGCCTCCGACCATGATGGTGAGTGCCGCATTGCGGGCCCCGACATCACCGCCGGATACAGGAGCATCATATGCGTGGATACCGTTTTCCCTCGACTTTTCATCAATCTTCTTTGCAAGTTCCGGTGACGATGTCGTCATATCGATGACATAAGAACCCCTTTGGGCGTTCGCCAACAGACCACCTTCACCCAAATAGACTTCTTCCACATCGCTTGGATACCCTACGATCGTAATGATGATATCCGACTCTCTAGCAAGTGTTGCGACATCATCCTTCCAATGTGCTCCTTCTTCAAGAAGATCAGCGGCTTTTTCCTTTGTTCTTGTGAACACATTCAAGGGGTACCCCGCTTTCATTAAATGACGTGCCATGCTTTTTCCCATGACTCCAGTACCGATGAATCCGATTGTCTTATCCTGCATTCTATCGCTCACCTTCCCAATGAATATACAAATCTATTAGTAAAAGTATACCAGTCCAAATTTGAAAGGAACAGTAGAAGAGAGTAAACCCTTGGAAGGTACGTCCCTCAACCATTCACCGCGGCAGTGCAGCGAGGGACGTACCTTAGAATTTGGACTGTTAATGCAACCGGTTTCATAGTATACTAACTTTATTGAAAAATGGTTGGTGTTCAACTAGGGTCAACAACATAAAGGAGTGATTGTAATGACAAAACAGTGGTGGAAAGAGGCAGTTGTCTATCAAATATATCCCCGCAGCTTCAAGGATTCGAACGGCGACGGGATTGGCGATATTAATGGGATCATTTCAAAACTAGATTACTTGAAGGAGCTTGGGATCGATGTAATCTGGCTGTCACCGGTCTATCAATCACCCAACGATGACAACGGATATGATATCAGTGATTACCGTGGCATCATGGACGAGTTCGGGACGATGGCGGATTGGGACCGTCTTCTTGATGAAATGCACAAGCGCGGCTTGAAGTTGATCATGGATCTCGTCGTGAATCACAGCTCGGATGAGCATGCGTGGTTCGTCGAGTCCAGGAAATCAAAGGACAATCCGTACCGGGATTACTATATATGGCGAGACGGAAAGGACGGGCGCGAGCCGAATAACTGGGAATCATGCTTCAGCGGATCTGCCTGGAAATACGATGACGCAACGGACCAATACTTTCTTCACTTATTCAGTCAGAAGCAGCCAGACCTGAACTGGGAGAATCCGAAGCTTCGCGAAGAAGTGTACAGCATGATGAAATTTTGGCTCGACAAGGGAATCGACGGCTTCCGTATGGATGTCATCAATTTCATATCCAAAGTGGACGGACTTCCTGATGCTGAAGCTCCTGAAGGACGCAAGTATGCGCCGGGTGGGGACTACTACATGAATGGGCCGAAAATCCATGACTATCTACAGGAGATGCATGAAAAGGCATTATCGGGCTACAACGTCATGACGGTCGGGGAAATGCCAGGGGTGAATGTGGAAGAAGCGAAGCTTTATACGGCGGAGGACCGCAATGAAGTGAATATGGTCTTCCAATTCGAACATGTGGATCTTGATTCAGGGCCGGGGGGCAAATGGGATCTCCGTCCGATGAAAATGAGCGCACTCCGCGATAGCTTCACCAAATGGCAAAAGGGGCTTGAGCATGAAGGGTGGAACAGCCTTTACCTGAACAATCATGATCAGCCGCGCATGGTGTCCCGTTTCGGCAACGACAAAGAATATCGGGTCGAATCCGCGAAAATGCTCGCGACATTCCTTCATACGCTGAAAGGGACGCCATACATCTATCAGGGTGAAGAACTTGGGATGACCAACGTCCAATTCGATTCCATCAACGACTATGAGGACATCGAGACACTGAACATGTACCGTGAAAAAGTGATTGAAAACGGTGAGGATCATGAGAAAGTGATGAATTCCATTCATGTGAAAGGCCGTGACAATGCGCGTACGCCGATCCAATGGGATGAGACGGAACACGGTGGTTTCACAACCGGCGAACCTTGGCTGAAAGTGAATCCGAACTATAAAGAAATCAATGCAAAACAAGCGATGGCCGATCCCCATTCCGTTTTCCATTATTACCGGAAGCTAATTGCCTTACGGAAAGAAAATCCGATCATGGTTTACGGATCCTATGAACTCATCATGCCGGACCATGACAAAATCTATGCTTACAGCAGGCACTTTGAAGGAGAGACTATGATCGTCATGTTGAACTTCTCTGAAGGTACACCAGTTTTTGAACTGCCTTCTGAATACGAAAGCATGGCTGATTTATTGATCGGCAACTATGATACAGAAGCTGAAGGGGACATACGCGAAGTGAAATTGCGTCCGTATGAGGCTAGGGTTTATGTATTGAAGTAATAAGGCTGGTTACGTGAACATGAGTCTAAAGAGGAACTTGCACTGCAAGTTCCTCTTCCATGATTATTTTTGCTTCTGTTGACTTCCGCCTGGCTGTACGGACAATATCTCCACTTGGTCACTCATTTGCTTCTCGGCAAGCTTTTTGGCTGCCTCATGCTGTTCTTTCTGAGTAGGCTTTGACATCCAACATTCCTCCCGTCCTAAAAGATGATTTCACCCTTAGTTTCCTTTTACCGTGTGAAATTATTCTCTAAAATCTTCAGGGAAAAAAGACCCCGTGTCACGACCGATACTCCGTTATTCTGATATAAAATCAGGACTATCGTGGGGTTTTGTCGAATTAAATCGAATTTCTCTGGATATCAAGGTATAATTTAGTACGGATAATGGATTTAAAAAATATGATTTACACATAAAGGAGGAACACGTGATGGGATGGGTAATCACCATGTTGTTTGGTACAGCCGTCGTGCTGCTCATTTTATCGTTTATCAAAACGACACACTCCAAGTCTCAGCTTGAACAGCAAATGGAGCTTGTTTCAATATCAGTACGAAATGAGGTCCATGAATTAGAGAAGCAGATCCGCAATATGCAGCTGGACGCAGAAATCACGGCACAGCAGTCAGGTGCAATGGAAATGTCTTCGGATGAGCGCATCATGCTTCGTGACATGCTTGATATGCATAAAAGAGGATACTCAATCGAAAGCATTGCGGGCAAAAAGAAAATCTCTCCGCTTGAAGCGGAACGCATGCTTACTCCATTCATGGAAAGAAAGGCTGAAAGGAGTATGGTGGCACAATGACATCGAATCCCCTGCGCAGTTTTGCATCAGGCCTCTTAGTTGCAGCAACGATCATCGGAGCATTCTATTTATTCGGGCCATCCCAAGCAGAGAGTTCAGAGAAGGCTACAAAGACTGTTAAAACTGAAAAGCTTTCAGAAGACCAAATGATTGAGCAGCTTACATCTAAAGGATTTGTCGTACATACTGAAGACGAATGGAATAAACAGATGGCTAAGGCGAACGAGCAGAAAGAAAAAAAGCCTGAAAAGAAGAACGATGACGGCGTCGTCTACCGCACCATCTTGAATGTTTCAATGGGGATGACGAGCATTGATATCGGAAACGCCCTGGAAGAAGCCAAGATCATCGATGACGGCATGAAGTTTTATAAAGAAGTGGAAAACCGCGGTCTTGAGAATGAATTGAGACCAGGCACATTCCAAATCGAAAGCGGAATGAGTATGGATGAAATCATTTCGATCATATTCAAATAAGTTCACGAGAGAAGCTCCTTTTTAGGGGCTTTTTATTTTACAAAAAATTGAAACTTTTCCTGTTACTATCCGTAAATAGTAGTAAGAGGTGATTAGGATGAATGGGATTTTCTTATTGATATTAGTACCATTTTTTATCATATTCATTTCCATTCTTATGACGAATCCATCTAAGAGAACAAATAGGGATGGTGGCCACACGGTACTTTACGGCGACGGTTATGACGGAACCGACCACTGTGGAGGTTTTGACGGTGGATCCAGCGGTGGCGACGGAGGCTGTGGAGGGGGAGAATGATCCCCCTTTTGGATAGGACAAACTTAATGAATGGGGTGTAATCGAAATTGGAACTTTTTGAACTGAGAGTGACTGAAGAAAAAGGGGATTTACAAATCAAATGGCAATTAAGCACATTTAACATTCCGCTGGATGACATGATCAGTGTGGAAAATGACGATACATATGCCGGAAAAGAAAAATCCGCGATCCGCATCGGGCATCCTTATGGTCATACCGACCGTGTCGTCATCCGGACAGAAAAGGAAACCTATATCCTCTATACAAGCATCGGCGGGTTAAAGGAGAAGATTCTCTCCTATCAGCAGGATGCCGTTAACTAATAGGGATGGTGGTCCTGATCAAAAACGGAGGTGCTAACATGAAACAAGCGTTGCTATTTTTCGGCATCGCCCTGACCGTCATTTTCGGCGGAGGTTTCCTGATCCGCCTTGTAAGGGACGGGGATTTCTACCTTGCTGAATGTTCCGTTGGCATGCTCGGAGTTCTGTTATTGATCAAGGCGATCATCTTGAAGAATAGAGAAAAGACACGTGTCGAATAGGTAAAAGACAATTTTCGCTGGAGGAAATTGTCTTTTTTAGTGACAAAAAGAAATTTTTGTATATAATGGTACTATATAGTGCGTTACATGAGTAATGTACTAATGTGGTAAGTGGAGGTGGTGATATCCTAGTGTTGAACCATGACAGTATGAAGCCGATCTATGTACAAATCAGTGAGTGGCTGGAAACAGAAATATTGAATGGCACCATCGGACGCGATGAGAAGGTTTATTCACAGTATCAATTGGCAGAGATGTTTACAATCAATCCAGCAACGGCTGCAAAGGGGATCAATTTGCTCGCAGATGAAGGGATTTTATATAAGAAGCGGGGACTAGGGATGTTTGTTGCTCCGAAAGCCAGGGAGATCATCCTCGAAAATAGAAAGAATTCGAAGCTCGGCAGCATGGTAACCGACCTTGCAAAAGAGGCGGTCCAGCTGATGGTGGGGGAAGATGAACTGATCGCCATGATCAGGGGAGTGTACCGGAAGGAAAAGGGGGAAGGTTCATGAACGTAGTGGAATGCACGGGGTTAACAAAGCAATATGGCCTTCATAAGGCACTAGATGAATTGACGTTTACATTAACGGAAAATAAAATCACCGGATTGATCGGGAGGAATGGAGCGGGTAAGACGACGCTCTTGAAGATCATTGCAGGCTTTCTACGCAACAGTTCAGGTGAAGTACGGGTGTTTAGTGAAGTTCCTTTCAATCATCTAAAAGTATCTGCAAACACGATTTTTATCGATAATGAAATGAGTTTTTCCAATGGGCTGACATTGTGGGAGCTGCTTGAAACAGCAGGGAGATTCTACCCGAACTGGAATGGGGAGCTTGCGGAGCGTCTCTTTTCATATTTTTCATTTAAGAAAGATCAGTACCATGGGAATCTGTCTAAGGGGATGAGGAGCACATTCAACATGATCATCGGCCTATCTGCCCGCTGTCCTCTTACCATTTTCGATGAACCGACGAGCGGGATGGACGCAGCGACACGGAAAGACTTCTACCGGGCGTTGTTGAAAGAATATATCGCCTATCCGAGGACCATCATCCTGTCCAGTCATCTTCTGACAGAAGTAGAAGATTTGCTGGAGGAAGTATTGCTGATTAAATCAGGTAAGAAATGCCTTCATTTAGGCATTGAAGAGTTGAAGGAATATGCGATCGGTGTCCGTGGAAAGACCGATGCTGTCCACAATTGGATGGGAGATATCGAACCGATTCACACACAGGATTTCGGTTCGGGGCTGACCTATGCAGTGCTAAAAAATGATTATGGGGTAACTGGACTGCAAGAGGGGAAAGAACATGGACTTGAATTTTCGCCCGTCTCTGCTGAAGATCTATGCACTTATTTGACAAGACCATCAAAAGGGGGGATTGATGATGTATTTATCAGAGGTTAACGAATGGGATATCGTCAAAAAACAGTACCGTTATAAATTGAAATCCTATTTTGGGATGTTCACATCATTGATGATGATCCAGCTGCTTGCCATCCTGTTTTCATTTAACGGGACAGGGATGAGCGGCGGATCATCAAGCTCCCTTGATTTTGAAGTCCATTATTTTACGAGTGATATCCTCCAGGTATTCATGATGATCTGGGCGTTCATCTCGGCAATCATCATTACGACAAAGGCTTACCGCAATGACGATTATGCATTTGTGACGAACCGCCGGATCAGCCACTTCTCGAATGTGCTTTTTCTTTTCTCTGCAAGTGTAATTGCAGGTCTCACAGGATATTTGGCAATACACCTGTTTAAAGTCATCACCTTCATGTTGAAGGATTCATCTTCGATCATGGTTGAGTCCTTGACTGCTACGGGGCTGTTGAAAGGGATTCCCGCATCGATCCTGTACATTTTTCTCTTTGCGTGCGCAGGTTACTTTGTCGGTATGTTGGTCCAATTCAACAAAATCTTTGCGGTACTAGTGCCGATTTTATGTGTGGGAGCTTTGATCCTTGATGGCATGACAGGGGACCCGACCCTGCTTGTGAGTGCATTGACATTCTTTGGTTCGGAAATGTCCTTTCTTCTATTCCTTGTGAAAATTCTTGGGGTATCATTTCTCTTCCTGCTTGGAAGCATCGGGATTTCCAATCGATTGGAGGTAAGAAAATGAATGTGATATGGATGTTTTTTCCGATTCTGATCATCCTGCTTCTCGTGATCGGAGTGTCGGTATTGATGGTCAGGATGAGCAGAAGAAGAAGAATGGGACCTAAGAAGGCCAGGTGGATCATTGGAGCTTATTTGATCGTGTTACTGGTGGGTACTGTGTTTTCTTTCTTTATAGTAGAGGATCAAGGGCATACGTTTGAAACGGTGACGACGAAAGAGATGGAACGAATCGAACGTACTCAAATGAAAGTGATGGATGCAGCACATTCGGGGAGATTATCAGATTTTAAAGATGTTTATACGGAAAAGAAAAGCTGGTCATTCCCGTACACAGACCAAAAGCTGGACATCACAAACGTAGATGAACAATCCGTCGGGGTCATGGTTTTTGTCCAAAAGAAGGAAAAGGAAGATGGGATCGTTGAAGCCGTGCACTATACAGGTGATGTCTATCTTGACGGAATTGATGTGACTGAAGAGAAATCAACCGCCGAGTTAGAATTGAAGGGGGAGGCCCTTGTTGTTAAAGCTCCTCCGATGGTTCATCTGAATATCACTACGTTTTCATCAGGTTTTCCTTTTCAGCAATTCTCTAAAGGAAAAGGAGGGCTTTTTTCGGATCACAGGAGCATGGGGTTCGGTCAGGACTTCATTCTTCTTAAAGTACCTCCAAGCGTGAAGGTGAATGGACAGACGAATTATGTCAGGAGTGAGTAGTACGGAAGTATTGGGTGAAGAGTGATTTTGACTCCATCCAACCAGTCATCGATTTAAGAGAGTGCCCGTCCAATCCTCTTTATCTAAGAGGGAAGGGACGGGCGTTTTTAGATCTACAAGTTCATCGCATACTTTTTTAGCTCTTCTGTATCATTGGGTAATGTGACATAGCCTTCTAGCTTCATTCCGAGTTTTTCAAGGAGCTTGGATGAAGAGTGATTATCTTTTGTCGTTATCGCGACGAGCCTTTTGATACCATGTTTCCTGGCAATCTCCAATGTACCTCTTGCCGCCTCATATGCATATCCTCTTGAATGATAATCGGAAAGAAAGGCAAATCCGATATCCACAGCATTGAGTCCTTCCCGCTTGATCAATCCGCATAATCCGATCGGTATGTGGGTGTCCTTCAATTCGGTGAGGAACAGCCCGAACCCTTCCCGTTCATACATCGCGCGGGGACCCGTCCTGATATAGTCCACGGCATCTTCGAGTGTTTTGATCCCTTTGTCACCTATGTAGTCTATCCAACCGGGCTCATTTAGGAGCTTATAAATGAAATCGGCATCACTTGTTTGGACCTCCCGGAGAATGAGTCGGTCAGTTTCAATCATTTTCATGAGGGCACCTCGCATCTAATGTGTCATCTACTCTCATAGTAATGTATTTCCTGGATACGTGCCAATCCCATTATCATTTTAACCGGAAGTTCCAGGGCGCATTTACTCCCAGGCAGTGGATGCTAATTGTGGGCTTTAGATATGGTAGTATTGGACATAGTTAATAATGGACAAAAAGTCAGATTAAAGAAGGGGATAAGATGAAAGAGGGAAACTTCAAGAACGAAGCAGGGTGGAATTTTCACAATCGTTATGGGGAACTTCCACCAGTATTTTATAAGAGACAAATGCCCGAGCCAGTTCGTGAGCCAAGGTTGGTGATTCTGAATGGTGGACTGGCTGAATCGTTGGGCTTGGACAATCGAGTGCTTCAAAGTAAAAGCGGGGCAGAGGCCTTTGCCGGTAACGAACCTCCAGAGGGAGCTGAACCATTGGCTCAAGCATATGCAGGGCATCAATTCGGACATTTTACGATGCTTGGTGACGGCCGGGCGATCCTGCTTGGTGAACAGATCACTCCATCAGGTGAAAGGGTCGATATTCAACTGAAGGGGGCGGGGCGCACTCCTTATTCCCGTGGAGGTGACGGTCGTGCGGGACTTGGGCCGATGCTTCGTGAATACATGATCAGTGAAGCGATGCATGCCCTTGGAATTCCTACGACGAGGAGCCTGGCGGTGGTCACGACAGGAGAATCCATCATACGTGAAACCGAGCAGACTGGTGCGATTCTTACGCGCGTGGCTGCAAGCCATTTGCGTGTCGGTACATTCCAATATGCTTCAAGATTCGGATCTGAGGGTGACCTCCGTGCCCTTGCGGATTATGCGATCGAACGCCACTACCCGGAAGCGGCCGAAGCAGAGAACCCCTATCTCGCGTTGTTACAGGGAGTCATCAAACGACAGGCATCACTTGTCGCCAAGTGGCAGCTCGCAGGTTTCATCCACGGCGTGATGAATACCGATAATATGACCATCAGCGGTGAAACGATTGATTACGGACCATGTGCGTTCATGGACACCTTTGATCCGTCAACGGTATTCAGCTCCATCGATCGACAGGGACGCTATGCATATGCTAACCAGCCGCCGATTGCAGGCTGGAACCTTGCACGTTTTGCAGAAACGTTGCTGCCTTTGCTCCATGAAGAGGAAGAGAAATCACTTCAGCTTGCCCAGGAAGCCATTTCAGCGTTTCCGAAGCAGTATCACTCCAATTGGCTCAAGGGAATGAGGGCGAAACTCGGCTTGTTTGGCGAAGAGGAAGAGGATAAAGTCCTCATTGAAGAGCTCCTCGGGATGATGCATGAACAAAAGGCTGACTATACCAACACATTCCGTGACTTGACGTTTGATCGCCGAGAGGGATCATCCCTGTATGATTTGGAACAATTCGATGGTTGGGAAAAGCGCTGGCAGGAAAGGAAGGATCGTCAGAAAGAGTCGAGAGAAGAAGTCCTTAAATCCATGAAAAACAGCAATCCGGCAGTCATCCCCCGGAATCATCGGGTGGAAGAAGCACTGGAAGCTGCGGTCGAGAGAGGGGATTTGAGTGTGATGATGAACCTGCTCGAAGTACTCTCCAAACCATATGCACATTCTTCGGAGCAGGAAGAATACAGTGCACCACCACCGCCAACCGATCCACCTTACCGGACATTCTGCGGAACATAATAACCTTGAAGGACCGTCCCTCGATGCGTTAACGCGTTACAGAATCGAGGGACGGTCCTTCTCTGTAATCAGAAGGAGATCGGATGTACATGAAAGCATATTCAATTTTGAGTGGATGGATAGTCATGGTATATGATTTTGAAGTAATGGTTATTTTGGTCTAGTAAATTAGTAATAATTCGCAAGCCTAAAGGGTATATGTTAGGAAATGAACGTCTAATCAGCGAGCGGAGAAGAGGGAGAAACCATGATACCGTTTCAGGAGTATACGATCAATCTAGGTTTGATGATTTCATTCATTTATCTGACTTCTTTATTCTACAAGAATTTCCTCATGAACACAGATCAGGAATTGAAGGAAGTTACCCTTGTCTTCATCGCATCCTTGACCGCTTGGGTATCAATGTATTTCGGGATCCATTTGAATGAATCGGTCATCTTTGATTTGCGTTTTGTCCCCTTGATCATCGCAACCTTATACGCGACGAGAAGAAGGTATATCATATGGGTCGGGATCGGCACCGGACTCATGCGGCTTACATTCGGCCTCACTTCAGCAGCGATGGTCGGGTTCATCAATATGATACTCTTGACCCTCTTAGCATTAATTATAGCCCATTTAGCAAGGGCGTGGCCATATCGAAGGAAAATGTGGACCGTGGTCTTGACGATCAATAGCTTGAACACCCTCATCATCGCTTTGTTAGGTGTAATCCCGTTAATGGAAGTACTACCTTTATTGATGTTTACAATCTTCCCGGTAAACATCCTGTTGAGTTTACTCCTTGTCTGGATTGTGAAGGATATGATCGATGAGCATGTGAATAAACTGGATTTGATGGACAAAGCAGGGAAAGATCCACTAACACAGCTTTTCAATCGAAGGGTTTTTTTGCGCTATTTTAAAAAATATAGTAGTCATCGAGATCGATTTCCTCTCTCACTTGTTTTTATTGATATTGACCACTTTAAAAAAGTGAATGATGAGCATGGTCATATCGTGGGGGATATGGTACTTCAGCATATCAGCAGGTTGATTGCCGGAAACTTAAGGAATGTTGATATCGTTTCCAGATATGGAGGGGAAGAATTTGTTGTACTTCTCCCACACTGCAGTGAAAAGGATGCAAGACACATCATGGAACGTCTTAGGAAGATTATAGAAGAAAATGGGTTTCAGAAGCATGACATTACCATCCCCATTACACTTTCCATTGGAATAGCCACTTCACCGGGGGTGGAACCCAAAAAACTGCTTGAAGCCGCTGATCAAGCCGTATATTTAGCAAAAGAAAACGGTAGGAATCGGGTGGAGTGCGCTGGAGCATAGACCTGAAGTGAAAAGGTGATTTATAGGATGTGGGGCATGCACAGATAGATTTTTCTTCATGGGAAAATCATTCCTGCCATGGTTTACAGAGCGTAATGGACATGGGGTATGCTGGTTTCGTTGCTCCTTTTTTGATTGAACTGGTGGAGAGAAGCACATTCTTCATTCTATTTCAGTTTAGGAAATGGAGAGAATAGGGAAAGATACACTTATGTAATGATCCGTGCTTCGAAAGAAAGGTAACGGACTGAACCTATTTTCAAGGAGGATATGCTAATGAGAGCAATTGTGATCGATCAATATGGGGGAAAGGAAGTCCTCTCCGAACGAGAAGTAGAGCAGCCTGAAGTAGGTGACAATCAAGTCCTATTATCCAATCACGCTACTTCCATCAATCCGATTGATTGGAAATTGCGTGAAGGTTATCTGAAGGACATGCTTCCATTCGAGTTCCCGATCATTCTGGGATGGGATGTTGCCGGTGTAGTTGCCAGGAAAGGAAAGAATGTAGAAGGATTCGAAATCGGAGATAGGGTATTCGCAAGGCCCGATACGACGAACCGTGGAACGTATGCAGAATATGTAGCCGTCGATGATCATCTGCTTGCCCATATGCCTGACGCAATGAGTTTTGAAGAGGCAGCGGCCATCCCTCTTGCAGGATTGACGGCGTGGCAGTGCCTCGTTGATTTTTCATCCATAAAGGAAGGGGATAAAGTCTTGATCCATGCAGGCTCCGGTGGTGTCGGGAACTTTGCGATTCAGATTGCCAAAAGCTTTGGTGCCCATGTCGCCACAACGGCAAGCGGAAAGAATGAGGAACTGGTGAAATCACTCGGTGCAGATCAGTTCATCAACTACAAAGAAGAAGATTTCAGCGAAGTTCTAAAGGATTTTGACATCGTACTTGATTCCATGGGTGGAGACATCCAATCCAAGAGTTATAAAGTGTTGAAAAAAGGCGGGAAGCTTGTTTCGATTGCACAGCCTCCGTCAGAAGAAGAGGCGAAGGAATACGGAGTGGAAGCAGGCTTCTTGTGGCTCGAACCAAACGGTCTGCAGTTGAAGAAGCTTGCCGATCTTTATGAAAAAGGTGAGCTAAAACCGATTATAGGGGAAACCTTCCCTCTTAATGAAAAAGGATTAAAAGATGCTCATGCTCTGAGTGAAACTCATCATGCAAAAGGGAAAATTGTCATTAAAGTGAAGGAAGACTAGAGGGACATATATTAAGCTTCGTGGTTCTTATTACGGACCCGGAGCTTTTTTTGTTGTGGAGAGGGAGATATCAGTATCGGATAAGGTGCCGACATGCCTCGTTTTCCCTCCTAAGCTGCACATTAGGGTACGATCGTTCCTCCAGTAATTGGAATAATTCCTTTTGTTTTGGCATAAACATTATTAGCTTTCAGGTATAAAGACTCATATTTATTGAGATGGGAGAGTGGTTCGTATGGTTTATAAGGTATTATTAACTATTCACATTCTTTCTGCCATTGTTGGAATTGGTTCCACATTCTTGTTCCCTTTAATTCTCGCAATCCCGAAAAAAGTGAAAGAGTTGCAGCTTGCATTACGTGTGTTGAATAAAGGGGCGGACTATCCTAAATTTGGAGCAATCCTATTACTATTGTCTGGTCTCGGAATGGGTGCACTGAACACGGAGCTGTTTCAAAAAGGTTGGTATATCACAGCCATCATCTTGTTGCTGACCGCCGTTCTGATCTATATCCTGCGTATATTACCCCGCCTCAAGACGGCAATCGATCATGTTGCCGATATAGAGGGGGAGGAGATTCCCCAAACCTACTATGACCTGAAAAATGGCATCAAACCATTTATGATTACTGCCTCTGCAATCGATGTCATCATCATCTTATTAATGATCTGGAAACCATTCTAAAACCCAAAATCCAAGGTCCGTCCCTCGGTACGTTAACGCGTTACCAAATCGAGGGACGGACCTTTTTTGAATTACCAGGGTGTGATATGGGATGGGAAGTGGAAAGGTTTGTGTGGAGGGATAAATATCTTGCTCGCCATCAGGTCCCGATGATAAAAGAATACGAGTTCTTCTGAGTTTTAAAGCGATAAGGTTGGTTTTCATTTGCGCCCCTTTTACTATTCGAATTATGGGTATATGAAGTTGTTCAGCATACTTTAAGCGAACATTGTACATATGGTTAAACGACGCGGTTAAGAATTTCAATACCAATTAGCTTTACATTCTTGTCTAGGCTGCCAAAGAAACTTAAATTATCTATGGCTAGTATGAACTTTTCTCCCTTATGAACCGTATTTAAAACAAGTGGTTCTTGAAACCAGGCTGACGATTCGAAATTTCCATCGTGGGTCCGTTTTATTACAAGGTCGGAATTGCTAAAGAATAATAGTTTGTTGATGGCTAACATAAACCATCCCTCCTCTTATCGTTAGTGTTTAGAACAATCGATTTTTAAATTCGGCGCGGCGATCGAGGATCTCCTCACTGATACGCTTAACTTCTGGATCTGTACGACTGAAGAATACCAATTTGATGATGGCTAACATGAACCATTCCCCCTTATATCGTTAGTGTTTAGAACAATCGATTTTTGAATTCGGCGCGGCGATCCAGGATCTCCTCACTGATACGCTTAACTTCTGGATCTGTACGACTGAAGAATAACAATTTGATGATGGCTAACATGAACCATTCCTCCTTTTATCGTTAGTGTTTAGAACAATCGGTTTTTGAACTCGGCGCGGCGATCCAGGATCTTATCTTGAATCCTTTTCACCTCACTGCTTTTTGAAACGAAAAAGCTGATCAGGATGGGAATCATGGGAATCCTCCTTTTTTTAATGTGTTTTATAAATGATATGCAGCCGCTTCAATAAAAGTGACACGTTTGTCGTTATTATAAACGACAAACGTGTCTTTTAGAACCTTTTTTGTTATTCCTAAAAAATGTTAAAGATTCTCACTAAGTATTGGGTGGATTTATCCTTAATTGCTTAAACCCCTAACGTTGTTTGAAGTGAATGGCATAGCTTATTAGGAGTGCTTTTTCTGGTGAGGTAGTTCAGGTGATACTGATAGAATTTTTTGAAAATGCCTTGAAAAGTGACACTTGTGTCGATATAATTGAAGTATGAAAACGACATTGTTGTCTATTTTGATGAAGGGGGCAATAACAATATGGCTGGCACATCATTAAGCAAGAATAAACATTTCATCACACTGATGACGGCGCAAGCGATCTCGAGTTTGGGAGACTGGTTGAGTATAGTGGCAATCATTACAATGGTCGGGTTAAAATGGGAAGCAACACCGATGCAGATGTCATTTATCATTCTCAGTTTGGCACTACCCATGGCTCTATTGGGCCCAATTTCAGGGACCATTGCAGACAGGATGGAACGAAAAACGCTAATGATTCTTTCTGATGTAATCAGAGGGGGGCTCATTCTTCTATTGGTCTTAGCCTCGAATGTATGGATGGTATACATTTGTTTGTTCCTCATCGGGATCTTTTCTTCCGTCTTTGTACCAGCGAAGAATGGGAAGCTAAAGGAAATTGTTGCGGATGAACAGATCAAGGGAGCGATGTCACTGACCTCCATGATCGATTCAAGTACGGAGGTCATCGGTCCACTCGTGAGCGGCATCCTTGTGACAACGGTAGGAGCTCATAATGTCTTTTATATCGATTCGGCCACCTTTTTTTTATCAGCCCTTTTGATTTTCTTTTTACCTAAGGCAGTGAATAGGATTGAAACCTCTGTCGAACATGAAAATAGCGAAGTAGGGTCTTCTTTTAAAAAAGAATTAAAGGTCGGGTTTCAGTTCCTTAAGAAAAGCACCTTTTTTATGTACGGATTGTTCTTACTGGGGATTAGCCTGCTGATCCTACAGTTATCGGATTCTCAGATTATCGTCCTGATCCGGCAATTGACGGACGCATCACCGGATTTATTCGGTTACACCGTGACGGGATCTGGTGTAGGAATGCTGGTAACAGGGTTTTATCTTGCGAAGAAAACGGATTATAATGCGTTTATCTATATGTGCATAGGAGTATTGGGGATCGGACTCGGGTTTGGTGGAATGGGGATCCTGACTTACTATGATGTGACTCTTTCAGTGGTATGGTTCCCTGCAATCGGGCTCTTTGCGGGTGGCACTGCAGCACTTGTGTTCATTCCCTTTCAGGCAGCAGTTCAGGAAAAAACGCCTGTGCACATGACCGGTCGGGTGTTTGGCGTCATCAACAGCACCACGACGACAGCCACGATCATCGGACCATTGGCCGGGGGAGCACTTGCCACCCTGATTGGGATCATCCCTTCCTTTATCGTCACAGGTTCGTTGTTGATCGTGCTTTTCATTGTATCAATCGTCATCCGAAAAAGAGTAGCAGAGGAGGAAAACAACCATGTCACCGAAAGTCAGTCAGGAACACAAGGAGCAGCGACGTAAGCAATTATTGCAGGCAGCAGAGGAAGTCTTCATTGAACATGGATATGAAAATACCACGATGAAACACGTGATGGATAAAGCAGGGGTCAGCAGGGGAGGATTGTACCAGTATTTCGATAATAAGGAAGATCTCTTTGAAGCGTTGATCGGGGAACAGCAGAGGGAAATCATCGATGAGTCCCTGCAAGCGATGATCGAGGAGCAAGGTTCCTGTTGGGATGCATTGTTGATGACCTTTTTGGGAGAAGAAAAAACAGCCAGCGATACAATGGACCCGTTAGCCCCTTCTAAGCTAGAATATTTCATTACAGGAAGGAACGAAAAAAGAAGGCGGGAACATGCGAAAGAAAGGTATTTTCATGGTTTTAGGGTCACTGCGAAAATCATTGAAAAAGGGGTGGAGGCAGGAGAATTCCAGCCCCGTTTCGATCCCGAGGTCATTGCAAGGTTCATCATTTCTTACGTTGACGGCCTAGCGGTGGATCATGCCATCCTTGATTCAGAAAGCATCAAATTGAAGGAACAAACACAATTATTGATCGAATACCTCAAGTGGGGCTTGAATGTGAAAGAATAGATGCCAAAAAGGCCCCCACCATTAAGGACCGTCCCTCACCACGCTGACGCTTCACTGTGGTGAGGGACGGTCCTTTAGTGAGTTAAAGCTTTTGGCACGATGGACAATAATAGAGCCTACGGGATGCGGCAACGGTTTTCTCTATTTCAGTACCGCACACAAAGCAAGAAGCCCCGGCCCGATTGAATACCCAGTGGCGGTATCGCGACCGTGTCACCCCTTCGGCCTTCAACTTTTCAACGAGCTGAAGGTCATTGGTAATGCCGCCAGTTTGATACGATTGTTCCATGAGGAAAATGATCGCATCGGCAGCGTCCTGCAATTGTCCTTCACTGCAGTCGACAGGTCGAAGGGAAGGATGGATATGGGCAACATAAAGGATTTCAGACCTGAGGTAGTTCCCGATGCCAGCGACAAAGCCTTGATCGAGCAGGAAATTTGTCCATTTTCGTCTGAAGAACTTCTTGCTTTTTATCCGTTCTAACAGTGTTTCAGCCGTCACCTTTTCACTTAATATGTCCGGCCCGACTTTCGAGATGAAAGGGTGGCCATCCACTTCTTCATCCCTTAGTACCTCAATATCGGAAGCACTATATAGCAGTGCCGATTTCTTCTCATTATGCAAAGCCAATCTTAGCTGGCGGTTCGTATTGGGATAATTGTATAAAGACCGGACGTACCATTTCCCATAAAGCTGATTGTGCGAATAGATGGTGTATCCATTGTCAAAGCGGATCAGCATGGCTTTCCCCTTAGTATCCACTTTCTTCACGACCGCCCCCAAGAGGATGTCTTCGTAGCCCTGAAGTTGAGGAAAGGCAAAATGGATATCCAACACTGGCTTATGTTGAAGGGCACGTTCAATCCGATCGGCTGCCCTTCTGATCTCTGGGCCTTCAGGCATCGATTTCCCCCTCCTTTTATCATTAGATGTTCCCCTTTTGAAAGAAATATAACCAACGGGCACCATATTGGAAGTCGATTGGTGAAACCATACTCGAAGGTACGTCCCTCGATGCGGTGACGCGTTAATGAAGGTTGGGACGTACCTTCAAGCTTGTATCGACGCGAAGGGCCGTATACATGGTACAATGGACAAATACTGCTTTAAGAAATTGTACTTCATACGGAGATGAATCTAAATCTATGAAAACATTACTAAATGATATTGGAACTTATGTATATACGTTTAACTGGGAACCGAACGAAGAGGCCCTTTCTGCTCTGGAGCGGAGGACCTTGTTCGGAATCGACACCAACGATGGTACCGTGGAAAGCACGACTAAAATCGATCCGAGCAGAAGCCCGTTCATCAAGGAAAGAATCGGCATCATCTGCGAGGGTGAGAGTATAGAAGAGTTAATCCAAGAAGTGAAGGGGTTGGAAGCGTTCGATGGCTTCAAGATCGTATTCGTCCAGAATCCGGATCTTGAAAAGGTGGGCTTTAAGAAACTCCGCAAGATCGAGAAAGAAGTGGGGCTACATTTAAAAGGCGAAGCGGACCTTGATAATCCTTCGATTTGGCTGGGTATCCTGAACACTGGTGATCGCTGGATACTAGGGGAGTATAGCAAAAATGAAGCCGTGTGGCTGCGGCATCAATGGAAACCGAATAGCTATTCCACTGCACTGGGGACGCGCGTTGCTAGAGCCGTCGTCAACATTGCAGCTCCTGAAACAGAAGGTGTGAAGCTGATCGACCCCTGCTGTGGAATCGGGACGGTGCTCGTTGAGGCACGATCGATGGGGATCGATATCATCGGGAGCGACCGTAATCCCCTTATCCTGTCTGGTGTAAGAGAGAACCTTGCATATTTCGGCCTTGATGCTGAAGTATCCTTGAAGGATATCCGCGAGGTTACGGGTCAGTATGATGCAGCCATCATCGACCTTCCCTACAATTTATGTTCGGTGATTACAGTGGAGGAACAGCTTGAGATGCTTCAGAGTGCAAGGCGGTTCGCCTCCAAGGTCGTCATTGTATCGGTCGAGGATGTGGATGATGTCATCGGGAAAGCTGGATTCGAGATTACAGATCGGTGCGAGGTATCGAAGGGCCGGTTTGTTCGTCAAGTCATCGTCTGCGAGTGACGCTTAATGATGATTTTCGTTTAACGCAAGGTGAAGAAATGGGTGTACGACTATTTAGCAGTCTCTATCCTTACTATAGGAAAGCCTCTTTCACGGGGGAGGATGCGCTTCACTAATTTACAGTGAAGCATCTTTTTTTTAGGCCATTTTTCCCTGCTACTTTCTCATAAAAAAGACTGATGCAACATAAAGTTTACAACAGGAGGTGGTAGCAACATGAAATGGACAAAAATCTTATTGGGTGTGGCTTTATCAATTTCTTTTTTTATGCCTTGGTTTGATGCTGTGGTGGACACTGTTTCGGGTGCGAGATTCCCTACTCTCATAGGGGAACTTGGGGGAATCGGAGGGAACTTAGCAGGCTTCGGGTTGTTAAAAGGACTGTATTTCCTTCCAGTACTGGGCGTGCTGACAGCGATATTGGCATTCAGGAACCAAGGGTTTTACAGTCGGATTGCAGCTTTTGTATCTGGTTCCGCAAGTCTGCTTTATATGGTTGTCTTACTGACTTTCAGTACAGGGGATATGGTGGATGCCATGATGTACGGAGTCTTATATACATTCATTGCAGGACTGTCGTTGCTGCTTGTGAGTGCCATGGAGGGATCTTCAACAGAAGCAGGAGTAAAACAAATTCAGCAAAGCGCTTAGAGGACTCTTTAATTAGGGTCTTTTTTTTGTGGTACGAAGAAAGCAATATAAATTAGTGATCATACCACCTTTATTTCTGATAAACTAATAATGTATTTTTTGGAAAAATAGTAGTCAGGAGAGATGATGGTGGCGTCAATATTTGAATTTGTAAAAGATTTTTCGGTGGAGTTGGCCGACCTAGCCGCACGTATTGAGGAGAAGATCTTTGAAGAACCTCAGGCTGCGCTGATGCAAGCCCGATTATATAATGAAGAGATTGTCAAATTAATCAGTGAAGCAGAAGAGCTTGAAACGCTTTACGGACTGAAGCACGCAGAGCGCATACATAGATTGTTCCGGGATAATGCAATTGATGAAGATCTTTATATGAAATTCGAGTGGATCCGGAAAAAAGGGAATAAAGCGGTCCATGAAGTAACGGATGCAAACGTAACGGACATGCTCCAGGCCCATCGCTTTTTATTTGATATAAGTGTTTGGTATATGCAGGTCTATGTGTCTCACACGTTCAAGTCACCACTCTATAAAGTTCCGGTCCCTATGCGTTCGAACACACTGAATGTTGCAGAGTTGGAGGAGTTCATCAAGCCATATGTTGATCGGAAATTGGACAACATGTGGGCTGATATTCAACGCCAGCTTGAAGGCGTTAAAGCAGAAAAGAAAGCAGATTCAACGATCCCTGTCACCAAAGCGAAAAGACCTCTGAAATTGCGGTTTATGAATGATGTACTTTTAATTCCACTGGAGATTGCAGATAAGCCAATGAACGAACTTCCAGTGACAGGGAGCAACTACCTGCTCTCTGAATTGTCTAGGATTGGAATCGATTCTTTAAAGGAACTGCCGGATTCCCTCGACACCTTGCACATGAATCTGATCGGCATTGGTACTCATTCAATGGAAAAGTTCTGGGAGCAGCTCATTCAGATGACTGGCACGGAACTTATCACCGAGCAGGAACAGACTGGCCATACAATCCAAATAAATGATGACGTGTACAGTGCGTTTAACGATGCGGATTTTGTAGTAGTTAATAAAACGAAAAAGGCAGCGGAGTTCGAGCATAAGTTGAATAAACAAATCGTTTATCTACTTCCAAACAAACAGACGACTGTCGTTGTTCATCCCGAAACGGCTGCAAGTCATTTTGATCTTCCTGAAAAACCAAGTTACAGTACAGCACTGAGACGTTTTCCTAAGAGCGGGGATAACAGGAAAACCCCAATCAGCTATGGATATTCATTTAAGTTTGACGACACTGAAGGGTTGCGTCAATTTTTGATGAATTTCAGTATTCTTTCACAAATGACATAAAAAACAAATGGTTCCGCCTGATTCCGGGTACGCTAAAGCAAGACATACCGGATTCAGGCGTTTTTTTGTGTCCTTTCCTATAAAAATATGACACTTGTCATATCCAAGCCATGACACCTACTACTAAAAATATGTTTCTTATTCCTATATAGTTGTTCTTACAACCCAACGAAAAGGGGATCTGAATAAATGACAAACCTTAAAACATTGAAAAAACAAGTAGCACCCTATGAAAAAGGGACAACAAAAGAAAGTATATGGCAGCTGATTAACACGGTGATACCGTTTATGATCTTGTGGGTTCTTGCCTATCAAGCTCTTTCCGTTTCATATTGGTTAGCGCTGCTGCCAATGATGGTTGCGGCTGGATTCTTGACAAGGATCTTCATCATCTTCCATGATTGCACGCACTATAACTTCTTCAAGAGCCGACGCACAAACCGAATTGTGGGGACTGCACTGGGTGTCATCACCGTGTTCCCGTTCGACCAATGGGGCCATGACCATACCGTTCACCATGCAACAAGCGGTAACTTAGACAAACGCGGTACCGGGGATATCTGGACGCTGACGGTGGATGAATATAAAGCTGCGCCTCTTAAATTGCGCCTCGCTTATCGTCTTTACCGTAATCCGATCGTCATGTTTGCATTGGGACCTATCTGGGTATTCCTTATAAAGAACAGATTTAATCGCAAAGGTGCAAGAAAGAAAGAACGTATGAATACGTATCTTGTGAATATTCTGATCGCTGCTGTCACGGTTATTCTCTGTGTGACAGTCGGATGGCAGCAGTTCCTGATCGTGCAGGGGTCCATCTTCATGATCTCAGGTGCAGCGGGCATTTGGCTGTTCTACGTTCAGCACACATTTGAAGACTCGTATTTTGAAGAAGACAAAGAGTGGGAATATGTATTAGCGGCAGTGGAAGGAAGCTCTTATTATAAGCTTCCGAAAGTGCTTCAATTCCTGACCGGGAATATCGGCTATCACCATATTCATCATTTAAGTCCGAGAGTGCCGAACTACAGACTTGAAGAGACTCACAACAGCATTCCAGAACTGCAGCACGTACCGACAATCACGCTCGCTACAAGTTTGACATCCCTCCGTTTCCGCCTGTGGGACGAAGATCGAAAGAACTTTGTAAGTTTTAAAGAGGTCAGGTCTTTACCGAAAACAAAGATCTCCACTGCAGCGAAGCCTGAATTATAAGATTAACATGACTCTCCTTCTCATAAGGGGGGTCATATTTGTAAAGCCGGGAATGAAGGAGAGACTTACATGATTCGAATTGTCATTGCAGAGGATCAAGCGTTGCTGTTGGGAGCGATTGCATCCCTTCTCGATTTAGAAGAGGATATGGACGTGGTGGGTCTTGCGAAGAATGGGGAAGAGGCTGTCAGGCTTGTGAATCTAGTGAAACCCGATGTTTGTATCATGGATATGGAAATGCCTAGGAAGACTGGTATTGAAGCAGCGGAAGAATTGAAGCACCTCCAATGCAAAGTGATCATCTTGACCACCTTCGCAAGGAACGGATACTATAAGCGTGTCATCGAAGCCGATATCAGCGGGTACCTGCTAAAGGACAGTCCAGGTGAAGAGCTTGCCGGTTCGATCCGCAGCATCATGAGCGGAAGCCGCATCTATACCCCTGAACTGATGGATCAAGAGGATATTCCGGAAGCGCCGCCTCCACTGACAGCAATGAAATCAGTCAAAACCTACTTCTCAACCCTGAAAGATAAAATCAAAATGCCAGCTGGATAAACAAAAGGCCCGTTCTGCACTGCTTTAACGCACTGCGGGACGGGCCTTTGTTCATGTCTTCCTCCTTGCAAGTCCTCTTTCAAATGCAGCAAGATGATTCACTGATGCATTGCGCAGGTTTGTAAACACGGATCTGGCATCAGACGGAAGATCATAGCTTAAAAATCTGTCATACATGGCGATATTTTCGATTTCTCCCTGAACTCCTTGGGCAAAAGCTGCTTTTACCGAAACCGGTGTTTGAACGAAAGTCTGTGAAACGTCCGGAGGCAAAGGGATTCCGTACATGTTAAATAGCTGTGCCAGTGCGGAAATATGTCTTAGCTCTGCTTCTCTAATTTGTTGAAAAGTACGGTTTGAACCGAATGTTCCAAGAATCGCATTGTATCTTGATTGAGCCAGATATTCATCTTGCATGGCGTAGGTGAGCATTTCCTGAAAGGTGAGGTCAGGTGCGTTCAGTGCTCCCTTTGCCCCGTAACTTTCTGCTCCTTGCCGAATCCAATAAGAATAGGGACGTTCGGAATGAGCTCCGAACCTATAAGGGAATCGATCCATAAACAAACATCCTCCTGCTATTTCTCATGTCACCTTATCGTATGTAAGTGGTAGTCTGTAAAGTTCCTACTATCATCCGATTCCATTCCGGAAAAAGAGACCCGAAGGATGTTGTATGCATAATAGGATAAGCATTATACTGTCATTTAGGAAAAGCCGTGAGCGATAAGCCTGCAAAACTCGGCAAGAACTGTCGGGTACAGCTATAAAATCCCTGCTATTCTATGAGTGTAAAGGAGGTCATTCACTTGGATTCACTTCAAAAAATGAATGAGGCTTTAAGCTATATCGAAGAGAGTTTGTCGGAAGAAATTGACTTGAAGGAAGTAGCGAGGCGTGCGGTTTGTTCCCAATACCACTTTCAACGGATGTTTTCTTACCTTGCCGGCATCAGCCTGTCGGAATACATCCGGAGAAGAAGATTGACTCTGGCCGCTCATGAATTGAGAAATCAGCATGTGAAAGTGATCGATGCAGCGGTTAAATTCGGATACCGGTCCCCTGACTCATTTACAAGAGCCTTCAGGGAATTTCATGGGTGCACGCCGACAGAAGCGAGGGGAAATGGCAGTGCCCTTAAAGCCTTTCCAAAAATGACCTTCCAATTAACCATAGATGGAGTGGAAGAAATGAATTATCGTATTGTAGAGAAGGAAGCCTTTTGCATTGCTGGCATAATGAAAAGGGTGCCGATCATATTCAACGGGGTCAACCCGGATATTGCTTCCATGTGGAGCAGCTTGACTGAAGGAATGATCAGTGAGATGAAGAGTCTTTCCAATATCGAACCTTCCGGGTTGATCAGTGCCTCGGTCAACTTCTCTGAAGGCAGGATGGAGGAAAAAGGGGAACTCGATCATTACATCGGGGCAGCCACCACAAAAGAATGCCCCGATCACTTTGAAAAGCTCGAGGTACCTGCATTGACGTGGGCGGTATTTGAAGCCGTCGGCCCATTCCCTGATACACTTCAAAACGTGTGGGGCCGCATCTACTCGGAATGGTTCCCGTCTTCGAATCATGAACAGGCAGAGGGCCCTGAGATCCTTTGGAATGAACATAAGGATATCAGTTCCCCGGATTTTAAAAGTGAGATCTGGATACCGATCCGGATAAAGTGACGGATGAAAAGAGAGCAGGATTTGACCCTGCTCTCTTTTTCTATGCATTCAACGGTTTCAATTCATAATAGTGGAGGATCTCGTTTACAATGTGGAGGTCGTATATCTTTTTGTTCAGGCAGAACTGGATGATCAAATCAAATGTCTCACTCTCCGACAGGGAATACCCTGCCGTGTTTAATAGATCTTCTGCGTCGTCTCTGTCGAGCTCTAGCGCGAGGGCAAGTGAGATCAGGGTGGGTTTCTTAGGGTGATAATCAGGGTTTGAGCGAATCTTAGAAAAATGCCTGCGGTCCAATCCCGCCTTCTTGTAAACCGCCGAATCGTTGACCCCTTTTTCATCGATGAATTGAAATAGTATTTGATTAAGAGTCGGCTTACGATTGATGGTGATAAAATCCTCTAATTCATTGGGAACAAGCTCTTCATTGTAGATGTTTTGAGGTGCTTCGAGGCATAAATCAATGGTGTTATGAAGATGAAGGGAAATGTATGCTTCGATTTCGCTTAACAATTCTTTTTGGAGCAAAGGAAAAGACCTCCTGTTAAAAATGATAAAAAAGCAATTCTATAAATTGAGAGATGGCCATCGACAGCCCACAGCACCTTGAGATGTATCGGGGCTGAACAAGACGCATGCAACTTTCTTAAATGTCGCTTTCCAGGCGACCAAATAATGGTTGAAGTTCTTTATGATTATATCATGAACCAATAAGGAGGAAGCTGAAGATGAACAAGAACTTGACTGAAATTATTTTCTTGCTGGACAGAAGTGGGTCCATGGGGGGACTGGAAGGCGACACGATCGGCGGATTCAATGCATTTATTGATAGGCAGTGTACAAAAGGTGATACAAGACTTACAGCCGTCCTGTTTGATGACCAGACAGAAATCCTGTGGAACGGAATCGATGCCAATCATGCAAGATTGACAGACGAAGAGTACTATGTGAGAGGATGTACGGCATTACTCGATGCAGTCGGAAGAACGATTGCGGAAACAGGAAGAAGGCTTTCCGGAACGGAAGAAACAAAGAAGCCTGGCAAGGTGATCTTTGTCATAACGACTGACGGAATGGAAAATGCCAGCATGGAGTATACCTATGAGAAAGTGAAAGGGATGATCCAACACCAGAAGGAGAAGTACAGCTGGGAATTCATCTTCATGGGTGCTAACATAGACGCAGCAGAAGAAGCGGAGTCCCTCGGTATCCATAAGGAGGATGCATTCTCATTTGAAGCATCAAGTGAAGGTGTCGTGAAGATGTATGACATGGTTTGCAATTCGGTGTCGGAGAAAAGGTTAGACTAAGTTTGGGAACAAGCTGGGATTCCAATGTCCATTAAGGAATTGATGATTTTTTTGGAATTCCCCTTTACCTTCACGCGGCGTCATGGTGTAACGTTAAATTGTCAGGAGGTGAGATCAATGGAATATACCGTGAATAAGCTCGCGGGTTTAGCGGGTGTGAGTACCAGAACCCTCCGGTATTACGATGAAATCGGGATCCTGAAGCCGGCCAGGATCAATTCATCAGGATACCGGATCTATGGGGAGAATGAAGTCGATAAGCTACAGCAAATTCTCTTTTACAAGGAACTTGGCGTAGAACTTCAACAAATAAAGGATATTCTTGAGGATCCCACATATGACGTATCAAGCGCATTGGCTGAACACCGCAATCAATTACTATCAAAGAGAAAGCAGCTTGATCTTCTGATAGCCAATGTCGATAAAACCATTGCCGTGAAGGAAGGGAGAACGAAGATGTCTGATAAAGAAAAGTTTGAAGGGTTCAAGAAAGAGATGATCGATGAAAATGAACGGAAATATGGAAAAGAAATAAGAAAGAAGTATGGCGAGGAGTCCGTCGACCAATCGAATGCAAAACTTCAAAATATGTCTCAGGTAGAATATGAGCAAGCAGATAGACTCGCCAAAGAGATCCATGAAACGCTTGCGGAAGCCATTAAATCCGGTAATCCATCAAGTGATGCCGCCCAGAAGGCAGCAGACCTCCACAAACAATGGATTAGCTTGTACTGGCCGCAATACAGCAAGGAAGCACACGCCGGACTTGCAGATATGTATGTAGCAGACGAACGCTTCAAAGCCTTCTATGATAAAGATCAAGATGGAGTGGCGGCATTTCTGAGAGACGCGATCTATATTTACACTGGAATGAAGTTATAGAGAAAGAAGGGGGCTGTGCAAGGACTCCTTGTATTGTCCCTTTACCTAAGATGCTATATTGAAGGAAACACACAAGCCGGAGGGGATGATCACTTTTGGAAGAGACCTTGCCGCAAATTTTGACCGAACTGAAAGGTTTGAAAAATGTCAGTCAAGTCTCGGAACCAGGTTTGGGAAAATGGAAGAAAGCCAAGAGGAATTCCAGAAAGGTCCTGTCGACAGCCTTGGCACCTTAACAGACAAAATAATGGATCATATTGATAACAGAACCGAAGCTTTAAACAAAAGTGTGTATAAATTCGAGGCAGATATCGAACGGTTAAGCAGACAGTAAAGAATGCACATAATCTCCTTACTGCCTGCTTCTTTTTTTGAAAAAACTCGGCTGCAGCAGGGACGTAAGCTGCCATCCACTATTCATTCAGTGAATGGCAGGGAACTTGATCTTCACCATGAACTTCTCGTCCTTATGGATGAAATCCAAATAGCCTCCATGTTTCTTCACGACATCATCAATCAATTTAGTCCCAAGACCTTCATGATGCCCCGCTTTGGTCGTATGACCATAGCTCTCATAAAGTTTATCGAGAATGTGAGCCGGAATCGCTGTTGTGTCATTCTCGCAAAACAACAGGTACAATCCACTTCTTTTATAGAATTGTAAAGTCATTGTTGCTTGGTTGCCTTTCTTCTGCTGGAATTCTTCACAGGCATCCAGACTGTTCGATAAGAGATTCCCAAGAAGAGTGACAAGATCTTTGTCTGAAAACGGGAGAGTGGAAAGAGGCATATCAAGATCATAGATTACATCGATTCCCAGCTTCCTCCCTTTTTTGTACATCGTATGAAGAATGCCGGCGACGCTGCCTCTCTCTCCTCTTATAGAAAGGTTCGTTTCTTCATATCCGTCCACCAGATCATCCAGATATGCTTTTGCTTCCTTCACCTGGGTATGTTCCAACATAAAATGAAGGGCGGAGATATGTTTGAGGAAATCATGCCGTTCACTGCGGACCGTCCTGAAGGTTTCGTTCAGCTGTTCTTGTTCTTCTTCAAATTGCTTGATGGACTGAGTCAGGCCTGAAATCTTTCTGGACCCTACTATTCTTACACATTCAATTCCTATAAAGATCGTGAAAAGGCCACCATAAATAGGTGCGGGTTCCGTTCCAAGATAGATAGCGAGGATCACACATTGCCAAATGAAAATACCATAGTTCCACCGAGCACCGAGTCCCAAGAGTGATATGTGGATGTTTCGATAAAGAATAAATGTGACGGACAAAGTAATGAGAGTACTAATCAAGTAGTGGTGCTCGACCTGAAATCCCTTAAAGAAAAAATGCAAATGAATAAAGCTGAATACCGCGATATACGCCCAATACCAAAAAATCTGATGTTTCAACGCTCTGCCACCTTTTAGAAGTAATGTTCCTGCAGGAAATCCACTTTATCTTTCGTGATCATTGCCTGTGCCTCCAGCCCTTCAAACCTGATGATGTACGAGTTCTTGGCATAGAGGGAGAAGTTCTTTACGTAGTGGATATTGATGATGAATGAGCGATGGGAGCGGATGAAATCCCGTTCCCGCAGCTCGCCTTCGAGTTCATTAAGTGTTAAGTATGTCTTGATTTCCTCATCTTTTGTATGTATGGTTGTCGACCTTCCAGACCGTTCGATAAAGACGATATCTTTTTTCTGTATAATGTGGATGTCGTTTTTCTGTTTAAGATATAGTCTTCCTTTCATTTCGGCTGATTTCGTTTTCTCTTTCAGCCGTTCTATTGAACTGATCAGCCGATCCTTCCCATAAGGCTTCATTATATAATCGTGAACATTCAGTTCGAATGCATGGACTGCGTATCCACTGTTGGCGGTCACGAAGATAACGGAAATATTCAAGGCGTGGGAATGAATGACATCAGCGAGTTCATATCCGGAAAGGTTTGGCATCTCAATATCTGCAATCAGAACATCTACTGTTTCCTTTTTGATTTGTTCATAGGCTTCTTCCGCCGAAGTCGTCGAAAATACGATTTCAACTCCTGGCATCCCTGCCACGATTCCATTTAATTTATCCAAATCAATCAGCCGGTCATCAACCAATCCAATTTTCATTTCATTCAGCCTTTCATATACATAAAGATAAAATCTTCCAAATTAGGATACGTTTATCTTACCACGTTTTCATCGGGATTTGACCTTTTCGCGACATGAAATGGAATATTCACGACAAAAGTGCAGATTCTTCCATGTAATGTTTGTAAGATAATAACAAGATTACAAAAACTCGAGGTGGATGAGATGATTGAAATTCAAGAAGTGACAAAGCAATTTAAAGATAAAAAGAGTTACGTGACTGCACTGAAACACGTAACGTTTTCAGTGAAGGAAGGGGAGGTTGTCGGTTTGCTCGGGGAAAATGGCGCAGGAAAAACGACGCTGCTCCGGACGATTGCCACTCTCCTGACGCCGACTGAAGGAACGGTGACGGTTTCTGGATATGACACCGTTAAGAGCCCGAACGAGATAAAGAGAAAGATTGGTGTTTTATTCGGTGGTGAAACCGGACTGTATGAACGTTTGACAGCCCGCGAGAATCTTGAGTACTTCGCAGGTCTATACGGTCTAGGTAAACACGAGACGAAGGTGAGAATAGATGAACTCGCCAGGATGTTTGGGATGAGGGATTATTTGGACCGGAAAGTGGGAGGATTCTCAAAAGGGATGAGACAGAAGGTGGCAATTTCGAGGACCCTGATCCACAATCCGGACATCATCCTGTTCGATGAACCGACCACGGGTCTTGATATCACCTCTTCAAATGTTTTCAGGCAGCTTGTTCATCAGCTTAAGAGGGAAGGAAAGACAATCATCTTTTCCAGTCACATTATGGAAGAGGTCACAATGCTCTGCAGTAAGGTGGCCATGATCCATAAAGGGGAGCTCGTCTATGAAGGGGATATCGAAGAGCTTTATAAAAATGAGAAAAGTCGGGATTTGAATTATATCTTTATGAGTAAGTTGGTCAGGGGGAATGAGCACTATGCTTCGTAGGATCTATATGAAGGAAATGAAAGACAGCTTCCGCGATAGACGTACATTGTTCCTGATTGTGCTTCTGCCGATCTTGATGATGAGTGGATTAACGTTTTTCTATGAAAATATGCTTTCGGATGATAAGGGAGAGACCTATCAGTTGGCAGTCAATCAAGGCGCGGATGAAGAAATTCTAACACGGCTTTCTTCTTATGAAAATGTTACGATCAGCAAGACCTCCGACCCTGCACAGATGGTCAGTGATGGCGATGCCCTGGCTGGGCTGATTATTGGTGAGAATTTCATGGAATCGGTGGAGAACGGGGGGCATGAAGAGGTTACCGTCATTGGAGACTCTTTCAGCCAGAAATCGTCGAGTCTGATTGCCATTGTCACGACTGAATTCACTTCGCTCGAAAAGGAGATTACGGCACAGCGCTTGGAAGCCCAAGGTACGGATCTTTCCGTCATCCAGCCGTTTACCATGAACCAACAAGAACTTTCCGAAGACCTCAGCGTCAACATGCTCGCTTTATTGGTACCACTCATCCTTGCCATTGCAATCGGCATCGGTGCCAGTCCGTCGGCTGTCGAACTATTCGCCGGTGAAAAAGAAAAGAAAACGATGGAAGCCTTGCTTATGACTCCAGTCAACCGCTCGACACTTGTCCTCGCCAAGTGGTTAGCCATCTCAACATTGAGTACGCTCATGGGTTTCATTACCCTATCTGTCATGTTGGTTGAAATCTCATTCTTCACTGAAAAATTAAAGGAAGCGATATCGTTTGGTGAAAATCTTTATCCGATTGCAGGATTGTCGTTAATGGTTATTTTAGTTTATGCGGTCTTCAATTCATCCATCATGATGATTACGAGCATCATGGGGAAAACGGTGAAGGAGGCGCAAAGCTATTATACTCCGGTTTCCATGCTGGCGATGTTTCCAGGGATGATCATCAGCAGCCTTGGGGTAAATGAGCTCGAAGTCCATCACTTTGCCATCCCGATTTTGAATTTATTCAGCCAGATGAAAGAGCTTTTATTTGGAATCGTCGATTATCAGCACCTTGCCATCACGATTTCAAGCAATCTGATCGTGATGCTTGTTGTCTTCATCATCGGCCGCATTCTGTTTTTGAAGGATAAGTGGGTTCTAAACTAAGGTTCGTTTAGCATCGGTATTTTGGTTAGCTTCGACGAAAAGAAAGGGTGGTCAGCATGAAAAGAGGGACAAAAATAGCGTTATTCACGGCATTGATGGTCTTGATAGGCTTTCCGATAATTTTCACGGTTATTTCTCTGGCAACAAGCAACTGGAAATTTTTATTGTACAGTCTGCCTGGTTCGTTTACAGCTGGATTTACAGGCCTTATCGTGACATTGAAGCAGATTAACAATGAGCGAAGAGGCCGAGGAGAAGTGAATTAAGGAGTAGATAGTAATTTTTTCTAGAATATCCGTGAAATAAAATTTGCTATTCCACTCAATTCCTGTTAGTCTTAGTATGAATTATTTTTGTTCGGTCAGTAAGGAATGGAAGTTTTACACTTTTAGCCTTTGATTTCTCATTGAGCATGAATAGTAATAAATCGTGGAATGTTCCACACAGGAGGAAACAATTATGCAACAAGGTACAGTTAAATGGTTTAATGCAGAAAAAGGTTTCGGTTTCATCGAAATCGAAGGCGGAGAAGATGTATTCGTACATTTCTCAGCTATCCAAGGCGAAGGTTTCAAAACTTTAGACGAAGGTCAAAAAGTATCTTTTGACACTGAGCAAGGTCAACGCGGACTTCAAGCAACTAACGTTGTTAAAGCATAATAGCATTTTTGCTGAAAAAGGACCCTCTTATTGAGGGTCCTTTTTTTGTTTGTTTGGCTCTGTTCTTAAAGTATAGGGTTGATTTTGACAGCTCCTTTGTATAGGGCTTGCCCTCATACGCATAGTAGTTTATATAATTCGGTCAGAGGTACAGAATATAGAAAGATTGAATAGAGACAAGTCACTTCCTGAAATTACACGGACGAAGAGCGAACTGATTGACTAAAATCGATTACAATTGTAAACTATGAATATAAATTGATTACATTTGTAAACGATAAGAGAGGTGATAGTCCTTGCCCAATGAAGAAAAGCCTGAGATCACGGATTCGGAATGGGAAGTGATGCGGGTCGTATGGGCACTTGGTGAAGTGACCAGCAAAGAGATTAATCAAGTACTTCAAGATAAAAAAGAGTGGAAGCCGGCAACGACAAAGACGTTTATCGGACGATTGGTCAAAAAGGGCATGCTTCAAACAGAAAAGTCCGGCAACCGTTTCATCTACACCGCCGCGGTCAGTGAGGAAGAAAGTCTTAAAACATTGAAGGCGGGTTTATTCCATCACATCTGCAGCCGCGCAGTAGGTAAGACGATTGCCGATTTGATTCAAGAGGCGACCCTCAGTCACGCTGACATCGCGCTGCTCGAGGACGCTTTACAAACAAAGAAAAAGGACGCTGTAGACGAGGTCGCATGCAACTGCGTCCCTGGTCAGTGCACATGCAGGAAAGATCACGGAAAGAACTGCAAGCATTAAATAAAATGAAAATTTAAGGAGTGTTCAAACATGGAAAAAACATTATTGAAAGTATCAGGAATGACGTGCGGAAACTGCGTGAAGAAAGTGGAAACAACTTTAAATGGTCTTGACGGGGTGGAAAAAGCGAAAGTCGATCTTGAGAATGCATCAGCCAAAGTGAAGTACGATGAAACGAAGCAATCTCCGGAAAGCTTAAGCAAAGCGGTCACTGAAGCGGGATACGAATCAGAACCAATCAAATAAGTAAAGGTGGTCTCACACGATGACGGAAAAAACGTTGAGCATCGAAGGAATGACATGTGCGTCGTGTTCGCAGACGGTCGAAAAAGCGACTGGGAAATTACCGGGCGTACAGGAATCCAGTGTAAACCTGGCCACTGAGAAACTGAGGATCACATATGATGAAAGTGAAATTACGTTGGATGAGATAAAAAAAGCGGTCGATGATGCAGGCTATAAAGCCGTCACGGAAATGGAGAGGAAAACGTTCAATGTCACAGGCATGACTTGTGCCTCATGTGTACAGTCCGTTGAAAAAGCGACAGGAAAGCTCCAAGGAGTAAAAGAATCAAGTGTCAACATGGCAACGGAAAAAATGGTCATTGAATATGACCCGTCGATGGTTAGTGTGACCGATATCAAACGAGCGGTGGCTGATGCCGGTTATCAAGCCGAAGAAGATACCGATGCCGGCGATCAGGTTGATGAGGATAAAGAAAAGAAAGAGCAGCATATCAAACATATGTGGAAGCGTTTCTGGGTTTCGGCTGTCTTTACGATCCCACTGCTCCTTGTCTCCATGGGCCATATGCTTGGAATGCCGCTTCCAGAAGCGATTGATCCAATGATGAACCCGACAGGCTTTGCGCTCATTCAGCTCGCTTTGACGATTCCCGTCATGATGATGGGGAAGCCGTTTTTTACCGTCGGATTCAATACGTTGATAAAACGGCATCCAAACATGGATTCCTTAGTGGCTCTTGGTACGAGTGCGGCCTTTGTGTACAGTGTAATTGCCTCAATATTCATCGTCCTGGGGAATGAAAGCTATGCGCGGGATCTATATTATGAATCAGCGGCGGTCATCCTCACGTTGATTACATTAGGTAAGTATTTCGAGGCTCTGTCAAAAGGTAAAACGTCAGAAGCCATTAAGAAGCTAATGGGGCTTGCCCCTAAAACAGCGATCGTCATCAGGGACGGGAAGGAATCTGAAATTTCGATAGAAGAAGTCGAAGTCGGAGACATCATTGTCGTGAAGCCCGGTGAAAAGCTGCCGGTCGATGGTGTGGTAGTCGAAGGTAAGACTTCTGTAGACGAATCGATGCTGACGGGTGAAAGTATCCCGGTTGAAAAAGAAGCAGGAGATTCTGTTATCGGAGCCAGCATCAATAAAAACGGAACGATCCGTTATGAGGCGACAAAGGTTGGTAAAGATACTGCCCTGTCCCAAATCATCAAGCTTGTCGAGGATGCCCAAGGTTCGAAAGCCCCGATTGCCAAAATGGCTGACGTTATTTCAGGCTATTTTGTGCCGATCGTCATCGTGCTTGCCATCCTGACGGGCGTCGCCTGGTACTTTGGTGGTGAGTCTGGTCTATTCGCTTTCACCATCGCCATTTCAATCCTTGTCATCGCTTGTCCATGCGCACTTGGACTCGCGACTCCGACAGCCATCATGGTCGGTACAGGAAAGGGTGCTGAAAATGGTGTATTGATCAAGAGCGGAGGCGCACTTGAAACGACACACAAGATTGACACCATCGTGTTTGATAAAACCGGGACGATTACGGAGGGAAAACCCGTTGTAACAGATATTGTGACCGTACATGATGTTTCAGAAGACGAACTTCTGACGCTTGCCGCTTCAGCTGAAAAAGGTTCAGAGCATCCACTGGGAGAAGCGATTGTGAGGGCTGCGGAGGAGAAAGAGCTACCCCTCTTAAAAACAGATTTCTTTGATGCGATTACCGGTCAAGGACTTGAAGTGACGGTCGATGGGAAAGATCTGTTACTCGGAAATCGCAAGCTCATGGAAGAAAACGATGTTGAGTTGGGTGAATGGAAGGATACTTCCGATCGCCTTGCTTCTGAAGGTAAAACACCAATGTACATCGCGGTCGAAGAAGAACTCGCAGGGATCATCGCGGTCGCAGACACCGTGAAGGAAACAAGCTTTAAAGCGATTGAAAAGCTTCACAAAATGGGGATAGAAGTCGCCATGATCACCGGTGACAACAAGCGGACCGCACAATCGATCGCTGAGCAAGTTGGAATTGACCGCGTACTCAGTGAAGTGCTTCCTGAAGATAAAGCGAACGAAGTCAAGAAGCTTCAGGATGAGGGAAGAAAGGTTGCCATGGTCGGTGATGGAATCAACGACGCCCCCGCCCTTGCGCAGGCAGATATCGGAATCGCAATCGGGTCAGGAACGGACGTTGCAATGGAATCAGCGGATATCGTGCTCATGAGAAGCGACCTGATGGATGTCCCTACGGCGGTCCAACTGAGCAAAGCCACGATCCGGAACATTAAACAGAATCTTTTCTGGGCATTTGCCTATAATATCCTGGGCATACCGATCGCAATGGGGGTACTTCACTTATTCGGAGGCCCCCTGCTGAATCCAATGATTGCCGGGGCTGCCATGAGTTTCAGTTCCGTTTCGGTCCTGTTGAATGCCCTTCGCTTGAAAGGCTTTAAACCATCAAGTGTGTAAGGAGTGATAGAAGATGAACGAGGATCTACTTTTAGAACTCTATACACGGCCGAGTTGCTCCGATTGTCAAGCTGCGAAAGAATACTTGGCCGAGGAAAACATCGATTACATCGACAAAAACGTCGGTGAAGACCAATCATTCGAAGAAGAAATGAAAGAACTTTCTGGTTCCCGTATCGTCCCTTTTTTTGCTTTTTATAAAAAAGGACTGCTTGGTAGGAAGAGACCGGTAAAGAATTTAATCGGATTTGAAGTGAACCGGAAAGAGATTGAACAATTAGTGGGTAAAATCAAATGATGAAGTTTGGCCTCCAGTAGAATTGGAGGCCATTTTTTATGGGGAATGTAAGGAAAGTTGGATTCTTAGAAATGGTTTACGATTCAAAGAATGTCCGACAAGTGGCACGTATCTTTTGAAAAACGGCATGAATATAAGGGATAATGGCACGCAAGTTTTAAAAGTGGCTTGAATATACAGGGGATGGCACGAATAGCGCGAATTTCGGCATGGAAAAAGAGAACCCACTTGTATGAACTTCAAAAGCTCTCCTTATGGCACACTGAAAGGGTGAAAGATCAGTTGAACTACACATATGAAATCGACAAGAAGACCTATCATCCGTTGACGTTTACAATAGAGATGGATTTTACGATGGAAATCGAGCGCAAAAAGGTGCAAACCCATCAAAAGATGAAGGGGAGCTACTCGAAAATCAATGAGATTGATAAAATTACGATTCCAGCAGACGTGAAAGAGAGTGTAGTAGAATTCGATGAATCAGCCTTGCAGGACGAATAATGACGAGAAAGCGTGTGGATGATTCACACGTTTTTTTATTATGAAAAATATTTCGAAATCGAGAGTTCTAATTTGTGGAACAACCTTAAAACTAGTACGATAGTCTTATGAATGGTATATGTTAGAAAATATATAACGGCTGAATCTGTGAAAAAGGAAGAGGATGAATACGATGTTTAGTACTGAACTACCAGGAAGTACTGAGGGATTTAACCCCCAGCAAGTAGTGGGTGCAATAGGAAGGTCACTGGCGATGATTCAATTTGATCCAAACGGAAATGTGTTATGGGTGAATGAGAATTTTGCCAATACGGTTGGATATAGAGTCGATGAGATGCCAGGAATGATGCATAGGCAATTCTGCACACCCGGATTTGCGGAAAGTAGTGAGTATCAGCAGCTTTGGAGAGACCTTCGGAACGGAAAAAGCTTTCAGGAAAAGATTCAGCGCGTGACAAAACGTGGGCAACTCATATGGCTGGAAGCTACATACACCCCGGTTTATGATGACGGGCGGAAAGTCATCGGCGTGGTGAAAGTTGCAACGGACATAACAGAGCGTGAGAATGCTACCTTCAAGGTTGCTTTTGAATTGCAGCAGATGTCTGCGGAGCTCAGTGAGAAAGCGGAAGCTGGGATAGCGGGAAGTGAAGAGGCGAGCTTCGCTATAGAAAGGCTCGTGAAAGAGTCGGAAGAAAATCTTGTGATCATGGAATCTCTTAAATCCCAGGCGAAATCGATAGAAAGCATAGTGAAAACAATCAGGGAAATCGCGATGCAAACCAACCTGCTGGCACTGAATGCAGCCATCGAAGCCGCCCGTGCAGGGGAGCATGGAAGAGGGTTTAATGTTGTTGCCGGAGAAGTAAGGAAGCTTGCCACCCGAGTGCAGGATTCCATCGGTGAAGTCAATGCACGTATCGAGGGGATATCTGGCGAAATCAACAAAATAAGCGAAGGAACAATCCGCTCACAATCAGGGATTTCAAACAACCAGGCCATCAATGAACAAACCGTGGCGGCTTTTAAAGAGATCGGAAGTGCTGCCCGCCAGCTCGATCAGCAGGCAAAGAATTTTCAACATATCCTATAAGCGTACAAAGGCCCGACTTCCATCGTGTAAAGTATTGAGGGACGGGCCTTCAGTATGTTCATGCGGTATGGGAAGGAGATTCCGATTAATATCAGTCCAGGATTTGTGTACATGAAAGAAGAAATGAACGAGATCGATACCTACATCTAGACGTTTCATCCACTCACAACCTGTCCCTTCTTTCAGGGGGCAGGCTTTTTGGATTTCACTAGCCCTTTCGATAAAATAGGAGATAACACTACTTAATGAAAGAAGGTGAGCAGTTGAATTCTATACCTGATCATTTGAAAAGAGGGCTCCACATCGTTTTTATCGGGTTCAATCCGAGCATCATGTCAAGTGAAACCGGTCATCATTACGCAAATCCAACCAACCGGTTCTGGAAAATCCTCCATCAATCGGGTATAACACCCCGATTATACAAGGCGGAGGAAGATGGTGACCTGATCGAGCTCGGATACGGAATGACGAATATCGTAGCACGTCCAACGAAGGATGCCTCTGAAATTTCAAAAGAGGAGTATGAAAAGGGTAGGGTGATTTTAAAAGATAAACTGGACACTTACATGCCGCGTACAGCCTGTTATGTCGGAAAGGGAGTCTATCAACAGTTTGCGAGGAAGAAGAAGGTTCCCTGGGGATGGCAGGAGGAATCCGTCGTGGAAGGAGTCCGTGACTTTGTTGCGCCGTCTTCAAGCGGCCTGGTGAGGATGAAGGTGGATGAGATTGCAGGTATCTATAAAGAGTTGTTGAATGAAGGACGTCCTGTTTAAGGGCGTCCTTTCATTTGTGGATTAAAGTAGATTCATCCTAGGTTTTCGGATGTATGGTTGACGTGACGGGGAGAGTTGGAGCAAAACCATATCTTTAAGGTACTTTGGGCGGAATTTGGATGGAAATTTGATGGAGTGATTACGTTTAACAGGATTTTACTGAGGGAAGAGAAGGGGAAAGTTGAACTTTTCAGCTGATATACCATTGATATAGGTTGTGATAACTGATGCAAGGCATACTGAAGCGAATGTCGTCTGAAGCCATACGATATTCCAGGATGACAAAAAGGGAGAAGTGGGACAAGCTATACTCTAATTTGTGGATGACACCGATGATTTACGCGGTATCTTCCATTCTGCTGGTTTCCATGACGCTTTGGGCGGATCTGGAGATGAATGTCTATGAGGGGATGCCGTCATATCTGACGGTCGACTACGGGTTGACCAAAACCATCCTGAGCACTCTGACCGCCGGGATCCTCTCATTGACCACCTTTACGTTCTACGGCGTGCTCGCAGCTTTGTCCACGTTCTCAAGTCAGTTTTCCCCAAGGATCTTGAAGAATTTCATGATGAATAAAATGACTCAACGAACGCTCGGTATATTCAGTGCCAGCTTTCTCTACGTACTTCTTTGCTTATTCTTCATTAATGAAGATACCACTCAAGCATACAGTCTGATCCCGATGGCTGCAATCGTCACGGCCATCCTGACGATAAGCACGTTCGCCGTTTTCATCAATCATATCGTTACTTGGCTTCAAGTGACCAACTTGACCGAACAGCTCAAGCTTGAATCAGTCGATATTATTGAAAGCTCGCTTGTAAAAGAATTAAAGCCGCATAAAGCTGAAGATTGTGCCGCGATCCAGATGCAGGTCCCGGTATGGGATGGTACGTCGATTGTGGCAGAGCAGTCGGGTTATTTACAGAAAGTCAATTTTGAAGAACTTATACAGGAAGCAGTCAGGGATGATTTAATCATTCGCTTGGATCAACGCATCGGAAGCTTTGTTTTCCGGTCCAATTCCGTTTTCACCTATTGGGATTCATTATCCGGAGTATCCCAAGCTGGAATCGATGAAAGTAAGTATATGGATATGTTTCAAGTCGGGAAGAACCAGACGGAGCTTCAGGATATCGAGTTCAGCATTAACAAGTTCGTGGAAATTGCCATACGTGCGCTCGGAAATCATGATCCTAAGACGGCAACCAACATCATCTATCAAATCGGGGACCTGTTGATCCGAATTTCCGAGATGGAAGTGTTTTCGCCATATCTGGCGGACGGGGATGGGAACTTGAGAATCATTTTAAACGACTTGAATTATGATGATTATCTTTACAGGGGATTCGCATCCATCAGGCATTATGCAAGGGAGGATGCAGTCATCACAGGTGAACTCCTCCATGTACTCAGTGCGATTGCACGAGCAACCGGAGGGAAGGAGCATCCATACATATGGAGTTTTACCGAGTATACAGCGAACGGCTTTAATCGAGACCTTCTCTTTGACCTGGACGTGAAACAGTTTCATGAAGTGATAAGGGAAGTAGCGAAGATCACCGGAAATGAAAAGGCATGCGAAGAACTATTGGATCATTTTAAGATAAGGGTGGACTGATGGATCTTTTATCATAGATGGTGGAGTGTTTTGATTTAGGTAAGCTACTGGTCTGATTATTAGATAATAACGAATTTATGATTGCTTCTTTTGATTGTGGAATGGGTTTTCGAACAGGTAATCGTCCTTTTACATCATATACTGATAGGGGAGTTTTCGAATAGAAGGAGTTTGACACCATGAAAAATCCAAGAGGGAAATTTACAATGTATAACATCATGAAAGAAGATCCCTATCTCGTACCACATTTACCCAACACCGATCAATTGACCGAAAAGGCTTTGTCCCGGTACCTGGACAAGTACGGCATTGTCATTGTAAAGCCTTGCAGAGGAGCAAAAGGGAAGGGTGTCGTTCAGGTTAGGTGTGTGGATGATGGAAGGGTGGAAATACAATCCGGTCGATCTAAACTGGAGTTGGAAAGTAGAGAAGCAGCGTATGCCCATTTGAAAGAACACCACATCATCGAGAGGAAAAAATATATCGTCCAAGAAAGAATAGATCTTTCAACTGTTGAAGGAAATCCGGTGGATGTCAGGGTGGTAGTTCAAAGGAGGATGCGCTTTTTTAGGTGGGAAGTGACAGGCATCCTTGTGAAAGTGAGTGCTGATGGGTATTTCGTGACCAATCATGCGACAGCGGTCATGCACCTTGAAGATGCATTGAGAGCATCATCTGCAGCCTTCCTTGATCCCGTGGTGGTCCAAAAGGGGTTATCGGCGATTGCACGGCGTACGGCCAGGAAACTACAGGCACCATATCCTCAGTTAAGGTGTATCGGCCTTGATATCGGATTTACGAATAAGGGAGAGTTGTTCATCATCGAAGCGAACCTGGATCCCGACCTTGAAATGTTCAAGCCCCTACAAGACAAATCGATGTACAATAAAATTATGAAATTTAAAAAAGGATGGCGATGTAGCTTACTTCATAAGCTGACCGTATTCCTGAAAAAAATCATTAAAAGATGATATGCCTTGAATCCAAATGGAAGGTACGCCCCTCATCACGGTGAAGCGATGAGGGACGTACCTTCCATTTTGTGTTATACTTCAATTGTTGGAATATTTAGTTTTTTATAGGGCAGGGGTACACATATGAGACGATTTTTACATAGATCAGGCCCTATCAGTCATGTGCATGCTTATCGGGAAAAGTGCAGTGAAATCACGTAAAGGGGTGCAAGTCTGTGGAGGAGTTTGCAAGTTTCCGCGTTCCGCAAACGGTTTTATACGGTCGGGATGCCTTTGTCAATGTCGGGAAGGAAGCAGCGTCAAGGGGGAAGAAAGTACTTATTGTCAGTGATAAAGTGATGGATAGGCTTGGTTATGTAAAGAAATGCCGTCGTTATCTGCTAGAACAGGGCGTCGGGAGTGCCGTTTACCTGGGGGTGGATTCCGAACCGACAGATCGATATGTGGAGGAATCGCTTCAACTGTTGAAGGATGAGGGCTGCGAGGCAGTCATATCCCTTGGGGGTGGAAGCTGCATCGATACTGCAAAAGCGATTGTGGTTCTGGCTGCGAACGGAGGATCCATAGGGGAATATATGGGTGGTATAAGTGTAGTGGAGAAAAAGCCGCTTCCTCATATTGCGATTCCCACAACGGCCGGGACCGGTTCAGAAGCTACCGATGTTACGGTCATAACAGACACGGCCAAAGATGTGAAGATGATGATCAAACATCCTGCTTTCATGCCGGTTGTTGCCATCGTCGATCCTTTCCTTTCCGTTTCATCACCGGGGACCGTGACGGCGGCAACAGGGGTGGATGCCTTAAGTCATGCGGTGGAGGCCTATTTATCAAAAAAGTCCCACCCGATGACGGATACACTGGCGCTATCGGCCATACAATTAATTGCAGATAACCTGCTTGATGCTTATCGGGACGGTGAAGACCTTGATGCTCGCGAAGCGATGAGTCTCGCTGCCATGCAAGCGGGGATGGCCTTCTCGAATGCTTCGGTGTGCTTGGTCCACGGGATGTCGAGGCCGATAGGGGCACTGTTTCATGTACCTCATGGATTTTCGAACGCAATGCTTTTGCCGGCAGTACTTGAATTCAGTAAGGATCATTGCACCGATCGACTCGCAGAGGTGGGGCGCATTTTTCAAAAGGAAAATAGTCATCTTTCTGAAAAGGAATGCGCCGAAGTCGCGGTGGAGGCTGTTAAAAAGCTTTGTTCGGACCTCAATATCCCGAATCTGAAGGGATGGGGCATCGATGAAGAAGCGTTCTCGCATGCGGTGAGCAAGATGACGGACGATGCCTTCATCAGCGGGAGTCCAGCGAATAATCCACGGGTGCCGACGAGGTCTGAGCTTGAGGAACTGTACCACATTTGCTACGATTACCAGTTTTCAACCAGTGAAATAGTAAAATGAAAAAGGATGGCAGTGAACTGAACACTGGCAAACCAATAAAACCGTTTGAAAGGGATTGATTTCATGGCGACTGCAACGACAAATACATTGAAGAACTTTATTAACGGCAAATGGGTGGATGCGAAAACAGAGCATTACCAATCCGTACCCAATCCTGCAACGGGTGAAGAACTGGCCAAGGTTCCGATTTCAAGCAAGCAGGACGTGGATGACGCGGTTGCTACCGCAAATGATGCATTTAAAACGTGGAGCAGGACGCCTGTCCCTAAAAGGGCGAGAATTCTATTTAAATATCAGCAGCTACTAGTCGAGAATTGGGACGAGCTTGCTAAACTGATTACGGAAGAAAACGGGAAGAGCTTTAAGGAAGCATACGGTGAAGTGCAGCGAGGGATTGAATGTGTGGAATTCGCTGCAGGTGCACCGACCTTGATGATGGGGAAGCAGCTTCCGGACATCGCGACAAATATTGAATCGGGTATGTATCGCTATCCAGTCGGCGTCGTCGGGGGAATCACCCCATTCAATTTCCCGATGATGGTCCCGTGCTGGATGTTCCCACTGGCAATCGCTTGCGGAAATACTTTTGTCCTTAAGCCTTCGGAACGTACACCTCTCCTGGCCAACCGCCTGGCGGAGCTGTTTCAGGAAGCGGGGCTTCCTGATGGGGTACTGAATGTGGTACACGGGGCACATGACGTGGTGAATGGCCTGCTTGAGCATCGGGGCGTCCCGGCGATTTCCTTCGTGGGGTCGCAGCCTGTGGCGGAGTATGTTTATAAGACCGCCTCAGGGCATGGTAAACGCGTGCAGGCGCTAGCCGGAGCGAAGAATCATTCCATCGTGATGCCGAATGCCGATCTTGACGCTGCCGTGAAAGAAATCATCGCAGCCGCTTACGGGTCAGCCGGGGAACGCTGCATGGCATGTTCGGTGGTCGTAGCCGTAGGGGACGTGGCGGAACCCCTGATCAAGAAGCTGAACGAACAGGCCGATCGCATCAAAATCGGGAACGGTCTTGATGAGGATGTATTCCTTGGCCCGGTCATTCGTGATGAGCATAAAAAGAAGACGGAAAGCTACATTGTGAGCGGTGTGGAAGAAGGGGCGACGCTCGTCCGTGACGGTCGTAACGATGAGGCATACAAGCACAACGGTTATTTCATCGGTCCGACCATCTTTGACAACGTCACCACCTCCATGAAAATCTGGAAGGATGAAATCTTCGCTCCCGTTCTGTCGATTGTGCGGGTGGATACCTTGGAGGACGCCATCAGCTTGACGAATGAATCAGATTTTGGGAATGGTGCATGTTTGTTTACAAAAGACGGAAGCGATGTCCGTTACTTCCGTGAATTCATCGAAGTCGGCATGCTGGGTGTCAACATCGGTGTACCGGCCCCAATGGCGTTTTTCCCTTTCTCAGGCTGGAAGAACTCCTTTTATGGAGACCTACATGCCAACGGCCCGGACGGAGTCGAATTCTACACTAGACGCAAAATGCTCACCGCACGATGGTGAAATGAAGGTACGTCCCTCATCGCGTTAATGCGATGAGGGACGTACCTTGAAAATGAACTTCTCAACGGGGAGTTTCTATGATATGATAATCATAACTTACAAGAAATGGAGGTTTTCCTTTTGATCTTAATCAGACTTCGATTCCGCGATTTGAACAGCTAATTGAATATGTTCAGAGGCTCTGTCTGTGTACAGGGTAAATGGAATTGGTCTGCCTATTTTTAAGGGAAACTTCATTTGACGGTGAAGAAGAGGGGACGAAGGACTCTTCTTTTTTTATGTCTTAAAAATAGAATTGAATAGTGGACTTTTAGAAAGGATCCGTCCCCGGTGTTGCATCAATCCCGTGGAAGGTCCTCCGGAAGCCAGCCGACCCATGAATGAAAGGACCGCGGACCATGATCTTCATATGAAGGTCGTTCTTCACGTGATCGGCTGCGGGTACCATTTACACTAAAAACACAGGCAGCGGCCTGTGTTTTTTTCGATATTACTAGAATGGGAAGTGAAGAGATATGATGGAAGAACGTTTAAAAGCGATCGCCCTGGGCGTCAATACGAAAGAAAAGGGAGAAGACTTTGATCATAGCATGCTTGAATTAAAGGGACTGGCGGAAGCCCGTCACATTGATGTGTTGGCAGAAATGACGCAGAACCTTCCGAAGAGGAATCATGTGCATTATATCGGAAAGGGAAAGATTGATGAACTCCTCCCATTGATTGAAGAAATGGAAGCGGATGTCCTCATCGCCAATGATGAGTTATCTCCGTCCCAAATAAGAGTGCTTGAAGAAAAGCTCGATATCAGGGTCATGGACAGGACGATGCTCATTCTTGATATTTTTGCAGAGCGCGCTAAGACAAAGGAAGCACAGTTGCAGGTAGAAGTGGCACAGCTTCAGTATATGCTCCCAAGGCTTATCGGAAGACGCGAATCACTTGGCAGGCAAGGAGGGGGATCAGGCCTTGCAAACAGGGGGGCTGGTGAAACAAAGCTTGAACTTGACCGCCGCCGGATTGAAGACAATATCACTGCCCTCAACAAAGAGCTCGAGTCCCTTGTCGAACTCCGTAAGACACAGCGTAAACAAAGGAAAAAAAGCGGTCTTCCGATTGTATCACTGGTCGGTTACACCAATGCTGGTAAATCAACAACGATGAATGCATTGGTTGAAACATTCAACCCTGGGGAAAACAAGCAGGTGTTCGAGAAGGATATGCTGTTTGCCACATTGGATACATCCGTAAGGAATATTACACTTCCTGACAATAAGGCTTTCCTTTTGACTGATACAGTCGGCTTCGTCAATAAGCTGCCTCACCATCTTGTCAAAGCATTCAGATCCACCCTTGAGGAAGTGGCAGAAGCAGACCTCATCATCCACGTTGTTGATTATTCAGACCCCCATCATGAAACATTGATGAAGGTGACGAACGAAACTCTCGATAGCATAGGAGTGGGAGATATCCCGATGGTCTATGCCTTCAATAAAGCGGAATTGGTCAACGAAGAGATGGTAGGGAATGTTGTGAACGACAGAATCTACCTATCCGCTAAGAAAAGGATCGGTATGGACGAATTGGTCTCAGTGATCAAAAGTCATGTGTTCAAGGACTATAAAAAATGTGACATGCTCATCCCGTTCAGTGAAGGGCAGCTGATTTCCTATTTCAATGAACATGCGAATGTGCTTCATACCGAATATGAAGAGAACGGAACGAAATTGACAGTTGAATGCAGGATTGCAGATTATGAGAAATATAGATCTTTTGTGGTGGAATAAAAAACCTAGAGAAAAGGGTTTTATATCGAGCCCTTTTCTGTAACCAATCCATCTTGATCGGTCGAATATATAGTATGGGGGACTATCTGCATGAAACCATTGCAAGGCAAAACAGCCATCGTCACCGGAGCAAGCCGCTCAAATGGAATTGGTACAGCCATCTGTCTTGCACTTGCTGAGGCAGGGGCGGATATCTTCTTCACTCACTGGACACCGTTCGATGAAACGGTGGGGAGCGGAGTGGAGAAAGACTGGCCAGGGATTTTAAATGATAAATTGATTGGGATTGGGGTACGTGCTGCCCATATGGAAGCAGACCTTGAAGAGGAAGAGACGCCACGGAGGATCATGGATGCCGTGGTGGAATCTCTCGGATCTTCCCATATCCTGATTCATAATGCAACCTATTGTGCACCCTCCAGTTTCCGCACATTGGATGCGTCCATCCTCGACAAGCACTACAATGTGAACAATCGCGGAACCATTCTGTTGTCGATGGAATTTGCGAAAGCATTTGAGAAACAGAACCCCGGCGGAGGCGAAGGGCGGATCATCCATATGGTCTCCGGCGGTCCAGATCCGGAAAATCTAGCGTATATCGCCACTAAAGGGGCTTTAAAGGCGATTACTTCGCCACTTGCTACCGGCCTTGCCCCTTTAGGGATCACCGTGAACGCTGTCGATCCAGGACCGACTGATTCAGGCTGGATTGATGAGGAGCTTGCACAGGCATTCCTGCCGATGTTTCCACAAGGGCGCATCGGACTTCCTGAGGATGCGGCGAAGTTGATCTGTTTCCTTGCGAGTGGTGAATCTCAATGGGTGACGGGGCAAATCATTGAATCCAACGGTGGATTCTTAGGGAAATAAAAAATTTCCTGCTGAATATAAAGTAATAAAAATAGTGGTCCAATTCACATCTGAATTGGACCACTTGTTTTTGTTGATATTAAGTTCCTATATTTTACAATGTGATTCGTACCCTAATTCAAAACAGTCGGATGGCTAACATACTCATGCGAATTGGTATTAAACCGTAAGCAAATACTTGCGTTGGAAAGGGTTCAAAAACGCTCGTTCAGCGGCGGTATTGCTAAAAGTCTATATGTGATAAACGACAAAATGGAATTCATATGTAGTAGAAAACAAGAAAAGACCGACTGCTTAATAGGTCTTTCATTTCTTTAGGGCTTATTCAATAAAAGCCATCATTAGCACAATAAAGATATCCTAATAGGTCTATATTGCCATCCTCCCATATAATGTTCCCCACTTGTTTTATCGTGAGTTCATTTATTCTTTCATCCCCAATACCATATGTTGTTTGACTTTCATCGTCTATTTCTTGTGGAGAAACATCGTAAACAGCACATAAATGATCATGCCTTTTAGCACAGTAAATAGCAGAACTGTTTTCAATGATCTATCAACGTTTTATAAGAAATGAACGACAAATAATAAATGGCACCCATACTAACAACTTGACGATGGCTACTGTCATTCTGCGAATTAGGGTGCTATTTTACTTGTGAATTGCGATGTGATGATCAGTCTACTGCGAGAATAATCAAGGGTTTATAACAATATGTGGTAAAATAAACTTAAAGATTATGAAAAATGCTGCTCTTCAACTAATGGGCACTATAGTTGAACAAATGATAGTTATTAAATCCGATGTGCACTCGATACAAACATGATCTGTCGATTGATAGAGAGAATGTCAGAGGAGATATGTTAAATGATAGGCTTGTATATTTTATGCTTCATTTTTATGTGCTTTATGGTGGGGGTTATATTTATTCGCAAGCATTTTAACAAAGCGGGTTATAATCATGGGCAAAAAAGAGATGCTATGATTGTACTTGGTTATCCCGCAAAAGAGGATGGAAGCATGACGCCCATTTTACGAGAACGAATCAATAAAGCAACAGACCTCTATCACACTGGAATTGCTGAAGTAATTATTTGTTCGGGTGCATCTGTCTCAAATAACCATGTTGAAGCAGAAGTCATGGCAAGAGCGTTAGTGGAATTAGGCGTGGATGATAGCCAAATCATACGAGAAACAAAAGCGAGGGGCACTTATGAAAATTTGGTGAGATCGCGAGAAATCATGCACGAGAGAGGGCTGGAAAAAGCGGTTATTGTCACCTCACCTTGGCATTTGCGAAAAGCTAGTTCATATGCGTTTCGGTTAGGAATTGATCATACCTTGGAAAAGTCTAAAGTGCCAAAAGAATTTGTCATAGGATTAGGTATCATTTACGTTTACATATACATACAGATGTTCATGATTTATTTGCGTTTTTATAAGGGAAGACAATGAAACTTACTATTAAGAAGTGTTAAAATGTCTCTGTTTCAGTATGAAACGATCTAGTCAGCATTGGTGATTATTCAACTAGCGGAGGCTTTAATTGAATGACAAAAAGCTTGGGATATCCCAAGCTTTTTTTGTTACGTTAAGTGTATTGTTAATTCACTTGCTATTTACGTTGCGAAAACGTATGATTTTGGGCTGTGATTTTAGGTTTTCTCCATATTATCTGAGCTACTCATAACCAAATTCTGTGCTCTTTTTAGTGTGAATTCAGTATATAACTAATCAGGCAGCGTTTTTCGGGTTTTGTACTACAAAACAGAACCCGTTACTGAATATCAGCTGGCATTTCTATTTGATCTGGTTCCGTTATGTCGATTATAGCCCGGGAAATATGGTGGAAATGAATGGGATTTGTCGATGTTCGGTGTTGTGCCGTACGAAATGGATCGGTGAGCGCAAAACCGATGACCATATCGCCCCTAAGACTAGAAAAAGGATTTTATCAAGTTTTGATCATTGGATGAAGATTCGTGGGTCAGAATTAATCAATATTGCAAATCTCGATCGGGCAGTTTTCACAACCGATTTCTTCCCTCAGGAAATCAAGGTCCAATAGGATGATTCTTCCGCTTGAAGCATACTCTATGACGTTCTTTTTCCTTAAGTCACTCAGCATCCGATTAACGCTTTCCCTTGTTGCTGCGCAGTATTTGGCAAGTTCTCCGTTCGATAGGTGGATATCAAGGAGGATACCTTTCTCCATTTCGACGCCATAAGAGTTTGAAATCCGAATCAACGTGGAATATAGCGCACCTTTCTTACCGTGCATGACGAGATCCCTGATCTTGGATTGATTTTTTCTCAATTGGGTGGAAATCCACTTCATGAACTCAAATGTCAATGGGGCATTGCTGATCAGGGCATGTTCGAGACGATCTCTTTGAATGGTCAGGACTTCTGAATCTTGGATGGCAATCGCACTTAACATGTAGGTGGCTTCTTCTGAGAAGAGAGTCAGTTCACCGATGAAATCGTCTTTTTTACATAGCTGCATATTCAATTCCTTACCTTCAAGACTAAGCTTGCTGATTTGAAAAATACCTTTTTCGATCAAGTACAATTCATCCGCTCTTTCACCTTCCTGGAATAAGAAGGTCCCTTTTTTTACCCCACGGTGAGTGCCGATTGATTTTAACAGCGAAGATAATTCCTCTGATAGAGAAGAAAGATCCCCTTTTTTAGTGTGTATATCCATGATTCGATCCTCCTTTCATGATCAATCTGATCAGAAAACATGTATCTGTCATCTTTCTTTCATACATAAAAACTACCACTTTGACTAAAGGTTTACAACAAGTATTTGGATATGGCCCTGTACTACTTTACATGCATGAGATGTTACTAACCGCCACTTATTGAACATATACATACCAAGACACTGAACAACCGGGGGGCTGAATCATGAATGGGAAATTACCAAAAACAGTCACAAAGATGGTAGAAGAGCTTCGAGCCAGGCAGCAACCTGACGGAACCTGGTCTTTTTGCTTTGAAAATAGTTTGATGACGGATGCATTCATGATCATCCTGATCAGATCATTGGGTTTGAAGGAAGATCATCTCGTCACTCATTTGGTCCAAAGGCTTTTGAACATGCAGACGGAAGCAGGAACCTGGAAAGTATTTGAAGATGAAGTGGAAGGGAATTTGTCTTCAACGATCGAGGCTTATTTTGCCTTGAAGTTCAGTGGCCTTCTCGATGAAAGGGATATAAGACTTAAAAAAGCCGAGCGATTCATCCTGGATAAGGGAGGATTGGGGAAAGCTCACACACTCACCAAGCTTATGCTCGCCATTCATGGACAGGTTGAATGGCGGTATCTGATGCCCGTTCCAATTGAAGTGCTGCTGATCCCTGAACGTTTTCCAATCAGCTTTTGGGATTTCAGTAGCTATGCAAGGGGACATATGGTTCCATTCTTACTACTGAGGGATGGTCGTTATCAATTGAAAACATCCCGAACACCGAACATCAGGCATCTTTTCCTTCCTGAACGAGAAACGAATGAGGATGAAAATCGCTTATATCTCTTGGAAGGACTGAAGGAAGGTGTGAAGGCACTTGCTGGGCTCCCGGAATCCCTTCGCCTTCAGGCAAGGCAGTTTGCGCACGATTATATGCTGAAGCGGATTGAATCGGATGGGACGTACCTTAGTTACTTCAGCACTACATTTTTTATGATCTATGCGTTGAAATCGGCCGGTTATAAAGAGAATTCCGGAGTCATGGCGGGTGCATTCAAAGGGTTAAAAGCAATGATCTGTCAGACAACCAATGGCCCTCATGTCCAGAATTCCCCTTCCCTCATCTGGGATACAGCCCTGATCAGTGATGCCCTTCAAGAATCGGGTATTTCCTTTGACGATGAGGCGATCGCAAGGGCAGTCGACTATTTAGTCAAACATCAGCACTATAAATTCGGTGATTGGGCAATGGAGGTCCGGAGCGTTCCACCAGGTGGCTGGGGATTTTCAGAAAGTAATTCCATACACCCTGATGTAGACGATACGACAGCTGCTTTACGTGCCATCACGTATTCTGCAAGTGAACATCCTTCCATCCGGCAAGCGTGGGATCGTGGGATCCAATGGGTGCTCGAAATGCAAAACCGCGATGGGGGATGGCCAGCATTTGAAAAGAATAAAACAAAAGGGATCCTAGCATCCTTTCCGCTGGATGGCTCTGAATCGGCAGCCATCGATCCCTCAACTGCAGACCTGACAGGTAGGACGATTGAATTTTTAGGTGGAAGGGCAGGTTTGACGAAGGATCATCCAAAAATAAAGAGGGGGATAAAATGGCTGAAGCTTAGTCAGGAAGAAAACGGTTCTTGGCCAGGCAGGTGGGGGATTCACTATATTTATGGGACGTGGGCAGCTGTAACGGGAATGAGGGCTGCGGGTGTCCCGTCAACGGACCATAGTGTAGAGAAAGCGAAGAGATGGCTAGAAGGCATACAAAGAGAAGACGGGGGATGGGGAGAGTCGTGCTACAGCGACCAAAAAAATACGTATGTGCCGTTACCTTTCAGTACACCATCGCAAACGGCGTGGGCACTTGATGCTCTCATTTCCATCTCCGGCCAACCAACGGAGGCCATCGAACGAGGCATGGAACGGCTCTTGACACTCATCAATGACCGTAGACCTTCTAAGGCTGATGTTTATCCAACGGGTGCGGCGCTATCAGGGAAATTCTATATACATTACCACAGCTATAAATGGATCTGGCCGTTAAAAGCACTGAGCCATTACGTGAATAAATACCATTAAAGGGGCGCTCCGATTTAAGGTACGTCCCTCGATGCATCACCGTGCTAAAGGTACGTCCCTCGTTACGGTAGTGCGGTAAAGAGTTGGAATATTCTTTACTTATTGGGCGTAACATTTTAAACTGTGGGTGGGAAGTAATTTTTTCCAATATTGAAAAGGAGGAGATCAAAGATGATTACGATTGTGAATGGAGTTACAAAAGAAGGAAAAAAGGATGAGGTTCGACACATTAAAACGTAGTGTAGGAGGAAGTTATGAAAACAACGTTGGAGAAAGTAAGAATCGTAGAATACCATGAAGGTCTCGCAAATGGGATCGCAAAGATGTGGAATGAAAGCCGTGACAATTGGGGTGGTGACGCCAGTGTCATGACAGAGCAGGACGTGATAGAGAAAGAGGGGAACTCTACGAATCTTCATTTGTATCTGGCCATGATCGGCGAAGAGGTGGTCGGATACTGCGGGTTATCACGCTACAGTGAAGATCAGGGAGCACTCTATATCCCGCTCTTGAATGTTCACCCGGACTATCATGGTTTAAAGATCGGCAAGCAGCTAGTCCTTAAAGCGCTTGATAGGACGATTGAATTGAAATGGCCACGTCTCGACTTATTTACTTGGCCGGGCAATACCAAAGCCGTTCCGCTTTATAAGAAGTGTGGGTTCTTTTGGGAGGACCGGGATGATACGACACATTTGATGAACTTCATTCCATCGGTGCTGCAGATCGACTGCCTCAAGCCATTCTTTGACAAGCATGACTGGTATCGTACAAGTCAGCGTGTCATCGAAGTGAAACCGGACGGAAACAAGGATGGGGACCATACGTATTATGAATACAGGTGGGAAGCAGGCGATGAGTATGTCCGCGTTCAATTTGAACGGACAGGAAGAGGGATACGCCTGATTGAGACACAAGATCTTCTCGTGGAAATGAAGCTGCCTGAATTTAAGCTCCTTGAGAGGGAAGAACACGCTGTTAGTTACCGGATCGTCAATAAGACGATGGAACCCGCTCATGTTTCCATCAAAGGGCTGTCGACAGAGAACGTCAAGCACACCTTCACGGCTGAGACAACCGTGAGTAAAGAGTGGATTGGTGAATATCATGCTGTCCTAACGCTTCCTACGAGAGAGCCAAGCCCATGGAAAACGCATCCCGTCGTAACGGCAGATGTAGAAGTTGATGGGAAGTTATTTCCTTTGAAAATGGGGGTTTATCCAAAACAGGCAGGAAAACTGCATTTACGCACTGCTAAAAAAGATTGGCGCCCCAATCAAAAAGCGCTCCTCTATTTAGATATCGAGAGCCAACTCGAGGATGATGCAACTTGGACGATCAAGCTTCCTCCAAGTGATGTGGTGAAGTGGGGCCAAACAGAAGTAAAAGCTGAACTAGCAGGGAAAAGCAGGTTTTCCGTTCCAGTGAAGGCTGAGCTTCTAAAAAATGGTTTTTACTCAGAAGACGTATTGATCAGCGTGAAGAAAAAGAACGGAGTATGCTTTGAATTCGAATCTAAACTGTCGCTTGCTTTCCCGGGACTCGGTGCGCGGTTCGGAGGGGAAAATGAGGCGTCCTGGAAAGCGTATAATGGACCATATTTTGTCGAGATTGAAAAAAGGAACCATATTGTCAAGATTGGTTCAGTCCATTCCAAGCAGGATCCGATGACTCTTTTCCCGCCACAACTCGGTAAGCCGTTCAGCGAAGAGTTTTCTAAGAAAGAAGCGTCTTTCGTTGAGTATATTGAAACACCAGAGGCATTTGTCGTGAAAACCACATTGGAGTCTGATTCATTTGAATCGGTAATCTTGAATACGTACTTGAAGATATACGGTTCCGGAATCGTGGAGATCAAGCATGAAATCGTGAATAAGTCACATGAGATGAAAGAGCAGCTTTATTTGATTCAGCCGCTGCCGATTCAATTGAAGCAAATGGCGATCCCTCAAAAAGAAGGTGTCGTCGTGGGTGATGAGGCGATCGTTCCGTTCATGGATTATATCCGTGATAAAGAAATTTCCGAACGCTGGCTGTTCACCTCTGCTGCAAATGGGGAAACAAGGGGGCTCGCGTGGCCGGAACATGCGCTGGGGCGTAAAAATAGTTGGCATTTTGCGATTGAGTATAAGACTGATTGTGTTCCTTCCGAGGGGGAAATATGCCTTGGACCGATTCAGATCGGGCTCAATGCATCGCCGACCTGGAAAGAGTGGCGAGCTTTTGTATTGGGGGATGACGCATCCCCAATGGATGAATGTCCTTTATACTCTTTTGAAGCATCAGAAGGTGGCCTTACTTCTCAGGCAAGCGAAAAAGTGCATTATTCATTCCGTTCGATGCTGACCCCTCATCTTGAAGGGAAGCTCACAGTCGAAGGTGAAGATGGAAGTGTGGAACAAGAGGTAACGAAAAAGGATGAATTGACAGAAGTACATGTAGATGTTGTTCACAACACCCCTGGCGTGCAACGGCTACATGGAAAGTTCCGGTCAAGAGGGCAACTGGCTTCATACGAAACGGTCGCTTTGGTTACGGGAGATAAAGAAATAGAAATCACTGAACACGATGGGAACTGGACGGTCGACAATGGTGTGCTCTCCTTTAAAGCGTCGGCTGGCTATTACCCTGGATTCTATTCATTGATTTATAAAGATAAAGAATTCCTCCACCATCAATATCCGGAACCTGGACCAAAAGCCTGGTGGAATCCTTGGGGTGGAGGGATACGATACACATTCATGAGTGTAAGTCCATACTCCATGCTGAAGGAGCCGACCTCGGTGGAGGGGGTCACGAAGCAGGATGAACACGGAAATAGCTGGAGAGGCCTCATGGTGACCACGGTGTTCAAAGAGCATGAAACGATGAAGGGTATCACTCTCCGTCAATATGCCTTGACGCTACCAGAAGTCCCTGTCATGCTCTTCTATTGTGAAATCGAACAGGATTCGGGACGCGCGTTCATGAACGAAACGGTCGATCTGGAGGCATTTTTCAAGCCCGGAGAGGAATTATCTTCTAGCTATCTGAACTTGCCGACCGAAGGCAAATTTGATACGTATTATGGCGGCGTCGAAGAATTCATGCTTTCAGACAGTCCTTTCCTTCATGTCGGTTCAGATGATCGGAAGGAAAAGGCACTTCTTGTACATCCTGATGATGTGAAGATGACAGAAGCTTACATCAATCAGGAAGTGCTCGTAGCGGCTTCTTCAACAAAATGGACTGCGGCTTCAGGAGAACGCATCAAGCTAAAACCGACCGTGATGGTTTTAGGCGAGGAAGACGTCTCCGCTTGTTATAAGCAGTTAAGGAAAGTTTCATTTATGTAATAAGGTGTGCCCGCTTCGGAGGATCGGAGCGGGCATTTTTCCTTTAAGGGCAAAGTCTATTTTAATCTTTTCGGGGTACACGCATTGGTCCGTTCCTCACTTTTTTAATGCGTGAAGGGACGGACCTCTAAAAAGGGGTGGGAAAATGGGATTTGTGGAGCAGAATGTAACAATTGATGCGAAGTACGCGTTAGGTGGGACACTCACTTTTCTGGAGGAACAATCAAGTAAGCATCCAGTGATCATCATGGTCCATGGGAGTGGCCCTGTTGATCGGGACTCTAATGCAAAGCGGATGCCGATGAATATTTTTAAAGAACTTAGTGCATTGGCGGTGGATGAGGGCTTTGCTACTCTGAGGTATGACAAGCGGGGATTGGGGGCGAGCGGAGGAGACTATCATGCAACGGGTGTCTATGATTTGGTTGATGATGTGCAGGCAGTTGTTAATTTTGCAAAGGAACATGAAGAAATCGACAACAAGCGGATTATCCTCCTCGGTCATAGTGAAGGCACAATCCTTACCCCGCTCATGAATGACCGTGACCCTGTCGCCGGCTTGATCCTGCTGGCTCCTTGTGCAGAGAAGCTTGCTGAGACGACCAAATGGCAGCGGGAAGAGATGGTGAACGAAATACGTTCTATGAAAGGATTTCAAGGATGGCTTCTCAAAGTGTTGAAAGTGGATCAGAAAATCTTGAAGATGAACGATCAGCTCACAGAAAAAATCCTCGGTACAGACGAAGCTGTAATTACCTATAAAGGGAAAAAAGTGAACGCAAAATGGAACAGGGAGCATGCTGATGTGGATGTATCCGAATCATTGATCAATGTCACCTGTCCCGTCCTGGCTATTTCGGGAACGAAAGACGTAAACGTAAAAATGGATGATGCTAAAAAAGTGTGCACGCTTGTAAAAGGTGAGTGTGAATCGCACTTGCTGAAAGATCTCACCCATATCCTCAGAAAGACAGAAACAGAATACTTGTTGAGTAAAATCCTTAACGGCAACAAGAAATTGATGAAGAAGCCCCTTGATGGGGAAGTAAAGGATATCATCAGGCAGTGGCTAGGGAAGTTTCAGTAATAACCAACCTTCAGTCTTTTTACTGACTTTGTAAAATAAAAGGGTAGCCGTGATGGAATAAATGAATAAAAAGTTTACAATGAAGAGTTCAAATGTGGAATCAAACATGGGTATTCTCACTTTTAACAAAAATAACTTAAACATTAAAAAAACGGCGTGAGACCAACACGCCGTTTTTTTTATCAACTTGCTTTTCTATTAGAATAAGAACGCATCTGCCCAGGCAAATACTCATTAAAATAATGATTCGTTTCCTTCACGATCACCTTATAGAGAAGTAAAAGGGCAATCAGGTTCGGGATCATCATCAGTGCATTTGACATGTCTGCGAAAGCCCATACCAGTTCAAGGTTCGCAACGGCACCCATTCCTGTCGCAATGACATAGATCAGGCGATAGGAAAGGATGTAGCGGTAGCCAGTGAGATATTCAAAGCATTTCTCACCATACATATACCAGCCGACAATGGTGGAGAAGCCGAAGAAAATGACGGAGAATGAGACGATGTATTCCCCGGCAATTCCTAGGGCATGTCCGAATGCCGCACTCGTCAATGCCCCTCCATCTAGGTCAGCGGCATGTTGAACTCCGGATATCGCTCCTCCTGTCGGATCCCAGAATCCAGTGATGATCAGTACAAGCCCGGTCATCGTACATACGATGATCGTGACGATGAAGGTACCTGTCATTGCGACGAGAGCCTGTTTGACAGGATGGTCGGTCTTGGCATTCCCCGCAATCAGCGCGGCAGTACCGAGGCCAGCCTCATTAGAGAAAATCCCACGTGAAACACCGCTTCGGATGGCTTCACTGATGACAATCCCCGCAAATCCACCAGCAGCGGCTACAGGGTTGAATGCATAATGGAATATTAGCTTGAATGCAGGGATGATCAAGTCATAGTTCAAGCCGATGATCAAAAGTGAACCGCCTATATATAAGAACGCCATGATTGGAACAAAGAATGACGCGACGGTACTGATCCGTTGGATTCCCCCGAAGATAATTAATCCAGTCAAAACAGCGAGAACAACCCCAGTCACCCAGTTATTAATATGGAAGCTTGTCGTCATGACGTCCGCAATCGTGTTTGATTGAACACTGTTCCCGATGCCGAGGGCAGCAAAAGCCCCGAAAAACGCAAATGCCACTGCAAGCCATTTCCACTTGCTCCCGAGCCCTTTTTCAACGTAGTACATCGGTCCGCCTGAGTACTCACCGTTTTTATTCTTAACCCGGTATTTCATTGCAAGCAGTGCTTCTGCATATTTCGTCGCCATGCCAAGGAGACCGACGATCCACATCCAGAAGATCGCGCCCGGTCCCCCGATTGTCAGAGCGGTTGCGACACCGGCGATATTACCGTTTCCGATTGTCGCGGATAGAGCGGTCATCAACGTCTTGAAGTTGCTGATATCTCCTTCTGATTCCGATGAAGATTCCGATTTCGGTTCTTTTGTGAATGCAAGCTTAAAGGCGTAAAACAGCTTTTTGAATTGCAGTCCTTTAAGCATGATGGTCAAAAATAAGCCTGTTCCGAATAACAGTACTAAACTTGGTGTCCCCCAAAGAAATGAATTGATCTTGTTTAGCACATCTAGCATAATATCCTCCTCGTGTTGTAAGCGTTTTCTAGTTGTGACGTCTACTATTATATATAGTACCACCCCCAGGCTGTCCAGTAATATGTGAAAGTTTGCCAGAGAATGAGTTTATTGAACTACCGGATTTGCTGGGTTTCAAACAAGATTCCTTCTTGACTATCTGGGAAAAATAGGACAAATGGTTTAGTCGGTTTCAAAGGATGGGTATGGTATACTATGAAATTGTAAAATACATATAAAAAGGAGAAACAGAATGAGCTGGTATATAAAAGTTATCAAAAATTATGTGAATTTCGGCGGCCGTGCCAGACGTAAAGAATACTGGATGTTCGCCCTTATTAATTTTCTAATCGCAATGGGAATCTTGTTGATTCAATCGCTAGTGGGGATAGACGGATGGTTGTCCGGACTGTATTCACTGTTTGTTTTCCTTCCATCCCTTGCAGTGGCGGTACGTCGTCTGCACGATACGGGTAGAAGTGGATGGTGGATCCTGATCTCCCTCATTCCAATCATCGGGGCGATCGTCATCCTCGTATTCATGTGCCTAGAAGGGGAAAGTCAATCCAACAAATGGGGACAAAACCCGAAATCAGGTGGAGGCTACCTATAATAAGACAGAAACCCGGCGAGACTTCCATCAAAGCGCGCCGGGTTTTCTTTTACGCTTTAACGCATTGAGGGACGTACCTTAGAATGGTATAAACCCAGCATTTCCCACGCATACTAGATGTGGGTGATAAGATGCGAGCGAAAAGCGATGAAAACGAGAAATACAGTGAAGCCATCGATCGGATGCAAGAAGGATTAGAAGCGATGATTGAGTTGTATAATGACATGGAAGAAGAAACTCCATTTGTTGACCTGGAAGAGGGAGTGCTCAAGGATTTGGAGAAAGCGAAGCAGATCTACGGAGAGGAATATGTAAGTCAAAAGGTTAATGGCATCCTAAAAGAGGTCTTGTCCTGGCTCGACCTTGAGGGAGATAAGAAACAGTAGGCTGCATGGATGAAAAAATCCCCGGACACGATGAATGTGTCCGGGGATTGCTCTTTTCAAACGTAACGCGATCCTCATAGCCCAACTGAAATATACTTTACCTCGAGATACTCCTCGATACCGTGATGGCCACCTTCACGTCCAAGGCCGCTTTGCTTGAATCCTCCGAATGGAGCCTGCGGTGTCGAAGGGACCCCGTCGTTAAGGCCGACGATTCCGTACTCAAGCTGTTCACAGATCTCGATACCCCTTGTGATATTCTCTGTAAATACATAAGCGGCAAGGCCATAGATGGAGTCATTTGCACGTTGGATCGCTTCTTCCTGTGTCTTGAACGTCGAGATGGGTGCCAGAGGGCCGAACGTTTCATCCGTCATGCACAGCATGTCTTCACTCACATCGGTCAGGACGGTAGGTTCGAAGAATAGTCCATTGCCTGCTTTGCCTCCAGTAGCAACTTTTGCCCCTTTATTTACCGCGTCGTCGATATGCTTCTGTACCTTTTCGACTGCATCTTCATCGATGAGCGGTCCGATGTCGACCCCTTCTTCAAGGCCGTTTCCGACTTTCAGTTCTTTTACCTTCGCTATAAGCCTCTTGGTAAACTCTTCCGCTATGTCTTCTTGGACATACACTCGGTTCGAACATACACATGTTTGTCCTGCGTTGCGGAACTTAGACGCGACAACGCCTTCAACCGCTTTATCGATATCACAGTCGTCCATGACGATGGATGGGGCGTGGCCTCCCAGTTCCAATGATACTTTCTTGATGGTATCAGCGGACCCTTTCATCAACTGTCGGCCCACTTCGGTAGACCCTGTGAAAGTAAGCTTGCGCACGCGTGTATCCTCAAGCCAAGCTTCACCGATTGCTTTTGAATCCCCAGTGACGACATTGATGACACCTTTCGGGATACCGGCCTTTTCTGCAAGGGCCGCCATCTTGAGTGCTGTCAACGGTGTAAGGTTGGCAGGCTTGATGACCACCGTACATCCGGTTGCGAGGGCAGGGGCGACTTTTCTCGTGATCATCGCGGCAGGGAAGTTCCAAGGTGTGATGACGGCAACGACACCGACAGGCTGCTTGGACACAAATAACCTCTTATTCCGTTGAGTCGCAGGAATCTGTTCCCCGTATACCCGTTTGCCTTCTTCTGCGTACCAGGATATGAAGCCGTTGGCATATTGGATTTCTCCAAGTGCTTCCTTCAAAGGTTTGCCCTGTTCAATCGTCATCGTCCGCGCAAGATCTTCACTATGTTCATTGATCAGGTCGTACCATTTTCGGATGAGTTCGCTTCTTTCATAGACTGAATGCTGAGACCAGTCGCGAAATGCATGGTGGGCTGCATCGACGGCACTCTCCGCTTCGCTTTTTCCACCCTTTGGAATGGTAGCCACGACCTCTGAAGTCGCTGGATTGGTCACTTCCACTTTAGGTAAGTCGCTTCCGATTTCTTCACCGTTAATGAGCATATTGTAGTGTTGCATGTTTGTCCTCCTTTTCCATTGCATGTATGTGGTCCTTCATCTACCAATATTTTATCAGGTTGAGCTATAAAGCTCTCATTATAAGGTTTGCTTCAATGGATGATCCATCACCATAATTTACGGTCGATCCCTAACATATATACCCTATTTCTCAGCTTTTAACACTTCAACGCAATGAGGGACGGTCCTTTAGCGGGATAAAGGACCGTCCCTTTTCCGTTAACTCCCGCTGTTGGATGCGGCGGTTGCACCGGCGATGGCTGCAACGGAGGCTGATTGTTGAGCTTGGATGAGCGTTTCAATGGTTGTCGACAGATTGGTTTGCAGGAGAGAGGAATTTTCGATTTGATCACTGAGGTGCAGGGTGACGGCCATCATAAAGTTCATATCCTTCTGCCAACGGATCTCATGATTCAAAGATTCCTGAATTTCTTTCACATGTGTGATATGCTCTTTCCCATTCGTCAAAAACGCAAGCATGGCAATCTGAGGATAATACATCGCTTTCGTCTTCATGCCTTCGTCTTTTAACCGGTCGAAAATTTCCGTGCAGCGCGTCACTAATACTTCCGGATCGACTTCTTCGATAAGCGATAAAATATGGCTCATCGTCTGCAAATCATTCCCTATGTGGAATCCGGACTGATTCAATTTGCCGTAAAAGAATTCGATTCGTTCGATCAGCGTATCAATTTCCTTCGTACCTTGAGCAAGGAGCATCGCAAGTGGATAATCGCTTTGCCCTGTCAGGAAGAAGTGCTTTTTCCGCATCTTCTTGTAAACGTCCATTGCCCTTGGAGCAATGTCAAGATGACTCTTATCGTCATTTAAAAGGACCATCGCAGAAACATACGTATAAGCCCCCATGGAAAATCCTCCATCCACCAGTGCTTTATACATTTGAATGAATTCGCTGAACTTTTCCTGGGGATGTTGAAAACGTGTGAGAAGCATGGCGGCGAATGTATAGCGCTGATGTGATTGCATCGTAGTGAAGAATCCGACTTCCTTTTTTATATAGTCTGCCATTTCTTCAAGACTGTCGCCATCATAGACTTGATTGTCTGTTACATAAAGGGAGGCAATCAACATCAATGAACGGGTATCGGCCACCTTCCAACGAAGCCTCTTTTTTAAGTCCCCATAAACATCTTTGTACACATCAACCTTATTCAACCCAATCACGTCCCTTTTTAAGTAAGTTAGTTACTATACGTCTGGTAAATTGGAAAAGTTTCACTGAATATGAGATTGTTTATCTATGGAAATGTAGAGGGGAGGCAGCGAGATGATTCATCTCTTATTCAGTCAGTCGACAGCCGGGTGCTTGAAAATTACCCTTAGCCAAATGGGGCTAGGAAATACCCATAATGTTTATTCCCTATGGGACCAATTTTCCGTAGGTCCGATTAAGGATCTGCATGTGGAAAAGGGCTTGAATGAACGATTCCGGTGGAAACATACCCATTTGACCAACGAGTGGAATGAGCTTGAAGAATGTGAACGAAATTATAAAAAGATGTGGGTGGGTCTGGACAAAATTCCGAAGGGAGAACCCATCACAATGTGGGTGGGAGAGAATGCTCACGAGCAAACGGGATTGCGGTATGGTGTTTTTCTTCTAAAAGAAAGAAAGGATATTGATCTCTTCGTCATCAATACCACAGAGAAATACATAAAGTTGTTCAAACAGCCTAAGCGGTTCTATATACCTTATAATTCGGCTGAAATCCCTCCAGAAAAGATGGCTGTGATCTACGATTACTCCAAATATGATCCACCACTCACCGACCATGAACGGGATGACCTGATCAGCGATTGGAAAAATGCTTCAACTGAAAACGAGTTACTCCGATTGTGGCGGGTGGGCAGGCTGGAAGGGGCTTCAGAGGATACTTTCGATTCCTTTATTCTCGATACCGTCAAAAAGCTAATGAGCGATAAAAATCATGAGTACATGAAAGCTGGAAGAGTGGTTGGTGATGTAATCGGGCATATCGATCAGACTGTCGGTGACACTTTCATTGAATACCGACTGCGGAATCTGATTGAAATAGGGGCGCTGGAAGCTGAAGGGGATCTTGGTTCCATGCGTCATTATGCTGTTCGCTTACCCCGCTGATCACAGAAAAAAGCCTGCTTTAACAACGGGAAAGCAGAGTTATATTACTAGTATGCAGCTCATGCTTACTCGCATGAAAGCACCCGCATACTAGTAAGCAGGCTATTCATCTTCACTATCTTCAACGAAGTGTTTAAGCATCGATAATTTATTGTTCCAGAACCGCTCATAATAGGACAACCATTCCTTCAATTCCGTTAGGGGCTCGGGGTGGAGAGTGTAGATTTTTTCCCGGCCGACTTTTTTTCCACGGATCAGTTCCGCTTCAGACAGGATTCCGAGATGCTTGGTGACGGCTGTCCTGCTAATTGGGAAGTGGGAGGCGATGTCCGAAATCGGACGTTCCTTTTCAGCGAGCAATCGAAGCATTTCCCGTCGAGTCGGATCGGCGATGGCCTGAAAGACATCGTGTTTAACGGCGGCCACTTATTCCTCAACGACCTTTCTGAGACGGTCATTCACCAGTCCGGCCCAACCGTTGTTCATGCGGTCGCGGATGATTGCGGCCTTCTCATTGGCTTTGGTGATTGTTTCCTCTGATTCCTTCCAGCCTGCATGTACAACCGTGAATTCCGTTTTTTCACCCAAATCTTTTAAAAAGAAAGACACGATCCAGCCATCGGTATCCCATGAGAACGAAAGCTTATTCGGCTCATCAATTTCAAGTACTTTGCACGGTGAAGGTCCGAAAGGCGATTGAATATGAAATTCGTGACCGACCTCCGGCTTAAAATCATTCGGCATGAACCATGCAGCAATTCCTTCAGAGGATGAAACAGCTTCCCATACCTTGCCGATCGGTGCGTTGAAAATGGCAGTTTGTTCAATATCTTTTACGTGATTTGTCATATAATCTCCCGCTTTCTAAAAAAACTAACACCAAATGGTTTTGTTTTAAATATAACACCTTTTGGTTGTATGTCAAGCTGGATAGAAGGGTTCTTGGGGGGCTATGGAGAATAGTTGAAACTAGCGAGCTTTAAACAGTGAACGCGCTCTGTCATCACAGAGCACAAACGGACCGGACACAAAAGCGGTGCCGTTCTATACTTATCTTGTAAGGAGATGAGGGAAGTGGAGATCCTCCAGAGAATGAATGATTGTATGGAATATATTGAAGGGAATCTTCAGGAGAAGATCGAACTGGATCAGTTAGCACTCATATCCTTGAGCTCGAAGTTTCACTTTCAGCGCATGTTTCACATGGTGACCGGATTCACCGTCGCTGATTATATACGCAGAAGAAGGCTTACTCTTGCTGCTCAGGACTTGATGAATGCAGACACTAAAGTGATTGATGTGGCTCTACGATATCAATACGAAACGCCAGAATCCTTTTCTAAAGCTTTTCGGAAGGTTCACGGGGTATCTCCATCTGCAGTCAGGGAATCAGGTGCATCGCTTAAAGCATTCCCTCGCATGTCATTTCAAATTCAATTAAAAGGGGAGAAAGAGATGGAATATAAAGTAGTCGAAAGGGAATCATTTAAGGTCATTGGGAAAGGAACCAAAATCAGAACATCAAACGAAGAAAACAATAAAGAAATCCCGATGTTCTGGAATGAAGTGACTGCCAGCGGCGAAGGGCATGAGATCTGTCGCTACGCAGGAAATGAAGAATTAATGGGTGTGTGCATGGCGTTTGATCATGGAGGCGATACATTCTCTTATTTGATCGGTGCAGAAACAACTGAAGAAAGCGGAAAGTTTGATTCGATTGTCATCCCGGCATCAACCTGGGCGGTCTTCACATCCGTCGGTCCGATGCCCCACGCCATTCAGGAAGTCTGGCAGAGGATTTATTCCGAGTGGTTTCCTTCAACGGGATACGAGCATGGCGGGGGACCTGAATTCGAATTATATCCTCCAGGAAACGTGAATGAGGAAGACTATAGGTGCGAAGTATGGATCCCGATTAAGAAGAAATAACGAACTCTGAAAAGAAGCTGGTGGAACATCGTTAGCTTCTTTTCAGTTTTTTAGAATAAATAAGGGGTGCCTCCATCGTATCACCGTCCTGGCGGATGAGTTCAATCAGTCCCACTTCCTCGATCCTTCCTGTTGTATGGCCGATCCTGTCTACACAGTAATGAAAGGCTTTCGATAATTGATCCGGCTCGAGCTTGTTGGCCAGTGTGCTGTGGGGAATCCACTGTCCAGGTTCATATAACTTATTGGCTTCCGTGTTGAATGTTTTGAAATGTTCATGATGGTGTGTATGAAAGTCCAGCAGTTCCTTCGTCGCCGTGGGAGATAGAAAAAGAGTGTTGTAATTCAAGAACGATCCTATATGATTGAACGTGATATCAAGGCTTTCTTTCTCTTCATAAAAAATCTCCATCTGCTTCATATAGTTTTCCTTATCAAGCTCCTTATAACTCGCCAGTGTCAGATGGGGTCTTCCGTCCTGAACTTCATCGATGTAATAGGAGATTGATTCGTCACGTAATTCTTTCCACACATCTGTTATCAACTTTTCTGTTTGTTTGTCGAATAGGGCAATAACCCAGTACATATCGCAACCACCTTAAAGAATAGTATGTATCATTATAGGCTACTTTTCTTTCTACCCTAGAATCGGGATTAGCAACCATACTTTCACCGAATTTCGGATTTTTGTAAGAGAAAGTTTCAAAAGGGCAATCTTCGCAATATATTGTCCATGACACCACAATACTATAAAATCAGACATAGGAACATTGATGGGGTGAGAATTGTTGAATTATAAACGTATTAAACCGCGTAAGATTTATGAGGAAGTGGCCGAGGCGCTGATCGATATGATCAAGTCGGGTCAATTGAAGAGTGGGGATAAGCTTGAATCGGTTCAGCAACTGGCTGAAAATTTTCAAGTGGGCAGGTCTGCGGTCCGCGAAGCGCTGAGTGCGCTACGTGCCATGGGATTAGTGGAAATGCACCAGGGCGAAGGGACGTATGTTCGCGAATTTGACAGCAAAATGCTGTCGCTTCCCGTTTATATAGCTGTACTGATGAAGAAGGATGACGTAAAGAATCTACTTGAAGTGAGGCGGATCCTGGAAGTGGGAGCCGTTCAGGCGGCTGCCGAGAGACGGACGGCCGAGCAGCTTGCTGAAATAAAAGAAGCCCTTGATCAAATGGAAGCAGCCAATGACCAGGAGTTGGGGGAAGAGGCTGATTTCCGTTTTCATATGAGCATCGCCAAGGCTTCCCAGAATGAACTGTTGATCGGGTTGATGAACAATGTTTCCGAGATGATGGTCACGACGATGCGCGAAACTAGAAGATTGTGGCTCTATTCGGAAAAATCCACCCTCGACCGTCTATGGAAAGACCATCAGGAAATCTATCAGGCCATTGAGGCACAGGATGGACCCCAAGCACAGAAAGTCATGCTCCGCCACCTCCAAAGCGTGGAAGAAGTCCTGATGAATTACTTTGATGAAATGAACTAAAGAAGGTACGTCCCTCATCGCTTTAACGCGACGAGGGACGTACCTTCTTTATTTTTATAAAATTACAAAAATACCATTGTGATATGAAAGCGTTTTAATTATACTGTTAGTTATGGGACAGGTCATCTGATGACCTGTTAATGTGATGGGTTGAATGGAATGAAGGGAGATGGAGGAAGTGAGTGTTGGTACGTTGGCTTGGATTGCTACTTTACCGATTGTTTCTGTATTCTTGTTTTTGGTTATTTTAAGATGGCCGGCGAAAAAGGCGATGCCGGTATCATTGTTGATCACGATTATCATGGCTATATTTGTATGGGAAGTGCCTGGAAACCAGGTAGCTGCAGCAAGTGTGAAAGGGATGGTGACCGCCCTCGAGGTAGGCGTGATCGTGTTTGGGGCGATCCTCTTATTGAACACGCTGAAAGAAAGCGGAGCCATCTTTACGATTCGAAAAGGGTTCACCACCATTTCACCCGATCGACGAGTCCAGACGATCATCGTGTGCTGGCTATTCGGATCATTCCTCGAAGGTGCCGCTGGCTGGGGTGCGCCTGCGACCATTGTAGGTCCGCTGTTAGTGGCGATCGGCTTTCCTGCGATGGGGGCCGTCATGGTCGCTCTCATCCTGCAATCGACACCTGTTTCCTATGGAGCGGTGGGAACGCCGATCCTGATCGGGGTGAATTCAGGATTGAAGGACTCGCCGCTTGTCCAGAAATACGTTGCTGAGCAGGGGACGACGTTTGACGCTTACATAAACGGGATTGGTGGTCAGGTCGCTCTCATCCATGGAGTCATAGGAATCTTCATCCCACTATTCATGGTCACGATGCTCACGTATTTCTTTGGTAAAAATAAATCCATTTCAGAAGGGCTTGCGATGTGGAAGTTTGCCATTTTTGCCGGATTGTCGTTCACCGTGCCGTATGCGTTGGTGGCGAATCTTCTCGGACCGGAGTTTCCGTCCCTCCTTGGCGGACTGATCGGACTTGCCATCGTCGTTCCCGCCGCGAAAAAAGGGTTGTTCATTCCTAAGAAGTCCTGGGATTTCGATAAAGAATCAAACTGGGATCCGGCTTGGACAGGAACGCTGCAAGTGGATCATTCCGAAAAGCCGAAGCAGGAAGTTTCTTTTGTGAAAGCATGGATGCCATATTTATTGGTTGCTGTATTGTTGGTTGCCACACGTGTCAGCTATCTGCCATTTTCAGCTTGGCTACAATCATTTGTCATCAATCTGGAGACGTTGTTCGGTACTGAAATTTCGGTAGCTTCAAAGCCGTTGAACCTGCCAGGTACCATCTTTATCCTAGTTTCACTGTTATCCATCTTCATTTACAAAATGAATATGAAAGAATATTCACGTGCAGTGAAGGATTCATTCAAAACGATTGTAAGTGCGATGGCCGCATTGATCTTTGCCGTACCGATGGTTCAGGTGTTTATCAACTCGGGTATCAATGCAGCGGATTACACGAGTATGCCACTTGCGCTGGCAGAGGGAATTTCCAACATATTCGGAAGCTACTGGCCGCTTGCCGCTCCGACCATCGGAGCGATCGGGGCGTTTGCCGCGGGAAGCAACACGGTCAGTAACATGATGTTCTCCCTTTTCCAATTCGGGGTTGCGGACAATATCCTGGCAGCACCGGCCACGATCGTTGCCCTGCAGGCAGTCGGCGGTGCAGCAGGGAATATGATCTGTGTCCATAATGTAGTCGCGGCTTCTTCTTCTGCAGGTCTGATCGGACGGGAAGGGAATCTGATCAGGAAAACCCTGATTCCAATGACGTTCTACGTGATTTTTGCAGGGGCGATCGGGTATGTGGTGATTAACGGGATTGGATTGAATATTGGAACCATGCTTCTGGCAGCGATAGCCGTTTTCATCATTTCTCTCATCATTAATGGAGAAAGAAAAAATAAACGAGATAGTAAGATGTTAAGAAAAACCGCATAAATTATGGGTGGGCAGGTCATGTGCGAAGTGGACCTGCCCCTAATTTATTCTTTTTGAATTAAGTCATCTGATGACCTGTTGACTAACGGCGGCGTTGGCCTTACACTATTACTTAATAGAATATACAGAAAAATTCCAACTATAGCAGTCTATTATAAAAGAAGAACCCGATGTGGATCTAAAACGGGGGTTCTTCCGAAAGAAATGGGGAACAACCATGAAAGTTTCATTATTTGTTACATGTTTAATCGACATTTTCCAGACAGATGTGGGCAGGGATACGGTGGAATTATTGGAGCGGCTCGGTTGCGAGGTGGATTTTCCCGAAAAACAGACGTGCTGCGGACAGCCTGCTTATAACAGTGGACATGTCGGGAAGGCAAAGGAATCGATGAAGCATATGATCAGTGTTTTTGAAGAATGTGATTATGTTGTCACACCTTCCGGCTCATGCGCTACGATGTTCAAGGAATACCCACATTTATTCAAAGGAGATCCACAGTGGGAACAACGGGCGGAATCACTAGCTGAAAAAACCTATGAATTGACCCAGTTCATCGTTGAAGTCCTTGGAGTCGAAGACGTCGGCGCAAAGCTTGATGCCAAAGCAACCTATCACACTTCCTGCCATATGACCAGACTTCTGGGTGTGACGGAAGCTCCTATGAAACTATTGGGTCATGTTGAAGGGTTAGAAATGAATCCGCTTCCACATAACTATAATTGCTGCGGATTCGGCGGTACGTTTTCAGTGAAAATGTCGCCAATTTCAGAACAAATGGTAGATGAAAAGGTTGCGAGTGTGGAAGAGACGGGAGCGGATCTCTTAATCGGAGCGGATTGCGGATGCCTGATGAACATCGGCGGGCGGATCGATAGGAAAGGCAAGCCGATCAAAGTGATGCACATCGCATCGGTATTGAACAGTCAATAGGAGAATGAAGGGGGAAGAAAGATGGCGATGAAGATAGGGAATCAACCCTTCAATGATCGAGTATCGAGCGGGATAGCCGATACATTCATGCGGGGTGCTGTCTCTTCCGCACAGTCCCGGTTAAGGAACGGGCGCCTGAATGCGGCAGAGGAGCTAGGTAACTGGGAAGAATGGCGGGAGCTGGGTGAGGAAATCAGATCACATACAATCGAGAACCTTGATTATTACCTGGAACTTTTAAGTGAGAATGTGGCAAAACGAGGCGGTCATGTATTTTTCGCGGAGACGGCAGAAGAAGCGAACGAATACATCACCGAAGTCGTCAAGAAAAAGGAAGGGAAGAAAGTCGTCAAGTCGAAATCGATGGTCACGGAAGAAATAAATATGAATGAAGCACTCGAGAAAGCAGGCTGCGAGGTGATCGAATCCGACCTGGGCGAATGGATCCTGCAAGTCGATGACCATGATCCTCCTTCCCATATCGTCGCCCCTGCCCTTCACAAAAATAAAGAACAAATCCGGGATGTATTCAGGAACAAACTCGGATATGACAAAACGGAAAAGCCTGAAGAGCTTGCCCTTTTTGCCCGTGAAAAATTGCGGGAAGAATTCCTGCAGGCAGATATCGGCATCACAGGCTGTAACTTCGCGATTGCTGAATCGGGAACGGTTACACTCGTTACAAATGAAGGAAACGCACGGATGGTGACCACTGTCCCGAAGACGCAGATCACCGTCATGGGGATGGAACGGATCGTCCCTACATGGGAGGAGATGGAGGTTCTCGTCAGTCTTTTGACAAGGGCTGCAGTCGGCCAGAAGCTGACGAGCTACATCACTGCATTGACTGGACCGAAACAAGAAGGGGAAGTGGACGGACCTGAAGAATTTCATCTGGTGATCGTCGATAATGGACGTTCCAAGATCCTCGGGACTGCCTTTCAGTCGATCCTTCATTGCATCCGCTGTGCGGCCTGTATCAATGTATGTCCGGTCTACCGCCATGTCGGGGGTCATTCGTATGGTTCAATCTATCCGGGGCCGGTGGGGGCGGTATTGTCTCCGCTGCTTGGAGGGTATGAAGAATATAAAGAGCTTCCTTATGCATCCACTCTTTGCGCAGCATGCACAGAAGCATGTCCGGTGAAGATCCCTCTGCATGAGCATCTGGTGCGTCACCGCCAGGAGATTGTCGAGCGCGAAGGCAAGGCACCCGTTTTTGAAAACCTATCGATGAAGGCCTTCAGTATGGGGACCGCTTCCCCTGCGATGTACAATATCGGTTCGAAACTTGCGCCATCTTCACTGGCCGCCTTTACAAAGGACGGAAGCATTTCAAAAGGACCGGGTCCACTTAAGAACTGGACGGACATCCGTGAATTCCCGGCTCCAAAAAAAGAGCGATTCAGGGATTGGTACAAAAAGAGAAGCAAAGAAGGTGGACAGTCATGACGATTGGGCAGATCCAGAACCGGGGATCTTTTTTGGATAAGCTTGCGAGAAATCTCGGACGGGAGCGCCGTTCGGAAATTGTAAAGCCTGATTGGCAGCATAACCCTCAGTGGGAAGTGTATAAAGGCTATTCCCAGGATGACCTGGTCGAGGTTTTAAAGAAGCAGTGCGGCTTGATTCACACCGAAGTCCATGAGACCGTGAAGAGCGAGCTTTCCACATTGATTCCTTATCTTATCAAGCAATACGGCGGAAAGTCAGTCGTCACATGGGATGATCCACGCTTTGAAGAGACGGGTCTTAGTGAAATGGGAGATGCAGACATCACCCATCATGTGTGGGACGCTGAGGGCGGGGAGGAAAACCTTTCATTCTCGGCAACCGCTGATGTCGGGATTACGTTCAGTGATATGACGCTTGCGGAATCCGGTACCGTGGTCCTTTTCAGCGATCAAGGAAAAGGGAGGGCCGTCAGCCTGCTTCCCGTTGTTTACATTAGCATCATCCCGAAAAGCACGATCGTCCCAAGGATGACGCAGGCAGCGAAGCATATCCATGATAAGATCGAAAACGGAGAACTAGTGGCTTCCTGTGTCAATTTCATTTCTGGTCCCAGCAACTCAGCCGACATTGAGATGAACCTGATTGTCGGTGTGCACGGTCCGGTGAAGGCGACGTATGTGATTGTGGATGATTTGTAATAGCGTAGACACCTGAGCTCTTGATGAGTCAGGTGTTTTTTTGAGGTGGAGTTCGGTCTGTTTTTGTCGAAAAGTCGGCAGTTCGCACCTATTTTGCAGATTTCGCACATAAACTGACTTTTTCGCACATAGATCGGAAAACTCGCACTTAAATCCGAAATTCCGCACTTAAAACGTTTTCCATAGGAGATTGCGGTTAAATCAGGGGAACCATCACATCAAAGACATGTATAAAGAAATGAACGGGTGCTTTTTCGCATACAGAGCTTATCCCTCCATAGAACACCAAAAATTTGTTACACTAACCTAGTTGCATAAATCATCTCATTTATTTAAATACACTTGAGAATACTAAACGAAATTGAATATGGAGGAAGCTATGTCGAATCGTAACAAAGGAATCATACTCTTACTATTATCCGCATTCGGATTTTCGATGATGGCAGCACTTGTGAAGCTTTCCGGCGACGTGCCGACGGTCCAGAAGACGTTCTTCAGGAACTTTGTTTCGGCGATCATTGCGTTTGGATTTGTTAAATATCATGGTGAGCGTTTGTTTGGTAAAAAGGAAAATCAGAAATTGCTTTTGCTCAGGTCAAGTCTGGGGGCTGCCGGGATTGTGCTGTTCTTCTATGCGATTGATCATCTCGTGCTGTCAGACGCAGATATGCTGAATAAACTCAGCCCGTTTTTAACAATCATTTTTGCATCGATCTTCCTGAAAGAGAGAGCGCGGATGTTTCAGATTACAGCCATCATCATCGCGTTCATCGGAACATTGTTCATCATCAAACCATCGTTTTCGTATGAAACGATCCCTTACCTCGCAGGACTGTTGTCAGCTGTCTTTGCCGCAGGGGCCTATACCGTGCTGAGGGTGTTGGGAACGAAAGAGAAATTTTACACGGTCGTGTTTTATTTTTCCTTCTTCACCACGATGATCCTGCTGCCATTCGTGTTCGCTTTCTACGAGCCGATGACCTTGAAGCAGTGGGTTTATCTTCTTGGGGCCGGTTTCTTCGCAACAATCGGTCAGTTCGGGATCACGATTGCCTACAAGTTCGCCCCGGCGAAGGAAATCTCGATCTTCTTTTACTCGACCGTCGTCTACTCCGCGTTGATCAGCATCTTCCTGTTCGGACAGATTCCTGACATGTGGAGTATCATCGGCTACATCACCATCTTCGGAGCATCACTCTACATGTTCCTGAAAAACAACCGCGAATCAAAATGAAAGGTACGTCCCGCACTGCTTTAACGCAGTGCGGGACGTACCTTGTTTACTATTTTTGACATGTTTGACGGATAACTTTTGTGGTGGGATGGCTTATAATAGAAGTAAGAAAACTTTTCCAGTGGAGGTTGAGGAAGTATGATTCTTCGCGAAACGGTTCTTTCCAAATGGGCTTTGCTTCTGCTCGCTCTAGTACTATTGAGTAATGTGCTGTTATATCAGACTGCCGTTCAAGACGTTTTGAGGATCGACATGGAAAGCGGAATCATCCTCGGCTCCCTGCTGGATATGGTCGTGGTTGCGCCAATATTGGCTTATGCAGCTTTCAGGGTGTCAAAAAAACAAGTGATTGGTTTCATGATTGCGGGTCTTGTCTTGGCACGATTTATGATCCCAGAAGAATTTTTCGCTCCGTACACGATACTGCTGTACGCAGGTGTAGGGTTTGAAGCTCTGCTGTTTCTCGCTGAACTGAGCCTGATTGGCTACCTGGTGTGGAAAATCCCAGTGGTCCGTGCAGAAATGAGAAGAACAGGGGAAGGAGCCATCTTTTCGATGCTTCCTGCAGCAGAAAGAACAGTCGGAAGTCATCCGCTCATCAAAGCGGTTGTCTCAGAAGTCCTCATGTTTTATTATTCACTGTTTTCGTGGCGGCATAAAGCGCCGATTCATGAAGGCTGTGTCACGATGCACAAGAAGACGAGCGCATTGGCGATGAATATCATGGTCATCCATGCCGTCGTCATTGAGTCGATCGGACTTCATTGGTGGCTACATTCTAAGTGGCCGATCCTCTCGATCATATTACTATTCCTGAATGTTTATGGAGTGTTTTTATTCCTAGCTGAAATTGCCGTGATGCGGCTTCACCCCCTTGAAGTGAAGAACGGAAGGTTATATGTCACACAAGGATTGGTGCAGCGAATTGTCGTCCCTCTTGATGACATCGAAAAAACGGAATGGGGCGTCACACCCGGAGACAAGACGATGACGTTTATGTATAGGGACCTCGAACAATCAGCGCCACAAGTGGTCCTTCATTTCAAGGAACCTGTCGAGAGCACCCTCTTCATGGGCAGGAAGCGCATGGTTTCGAGCATCGCCCTCAAAGTCGATCATCCGGAAAAACTTAAGCAGCTTCTGCTTTCATGATGTAAGGTGCGTCATCGCGTTAAAGCGATGAGGGACGTACCTTAAAATAAAAAACTTCGTCAGGTGGTATCTTTTTTTGTTCTTGATCCGTTAGTAGTATGAGAGGATTTAAAGGAGTGAGGAATATGGTTCGTGAGTCTGTGAAGAACGAACGTGTTATGGAAGCGCAAGAATTGGGTGAGTTGGTTGAGAGGCTTCAGCATTACTGCCTGTTCCTGACCAAGAATAAATGGGATGGGGAAGACTTATGCCAGGAATCAATTTGCAAGGCACTGAAACATTACCCGGATCAGTCAAAGTGGAGTTCCCCTCTGTTGAAGAAAATGGCTTATCACGCCTGGGTCGATAAAATCCGTAAACAGAGTAAAGAAATGCTTGTGGATGCTCCAGAGAAAAGCATGGAAATAGGGAGCAACATTGATTTAGAACCACTTGAAAGATTGATATCCACCCTGACGCCAAAGCAGCTGGTCACACTCGTATTGAAAGAAGCCTTTCAATTTAAAATTTCTGAAATTGCATGCCTACTCGATACATCCGATACAGCCGTGAAGGCACTCCTTAGACGAACGCGATCCGGGGTAGACACGCTACACGAATGGGAAGATCCACATGATAATCGGGGATACTTCGAGAAAGCCCTTCAGGAAGAGATGTTGATCATTCTGCAGAAAAGTATCAGAGCAGAAGATCCAACGCCGCTCATTGAACAGTTCCCTGAATGGTTCCGAACACAATCCGAGCCGAAAATGGTTTCTTTCCCGTGTATTATACGAAGATCTTCTTCTCCTTCAAATGTCCTCTCAATGGCAGCATAAACGAGGAGGAGGAATGAAAATGAGTACCATCCCTTATGTAATCGAGCAATCTTCTAAAGGTGAACGGTCATATGATATCTACTCAAGACTATTGAAGGATCGGATCATAATGGTGAGTGATGAAATCAATGATCATATGGCAAACAGCATTGTCGCCCAGCTGTTATTCCTGGCAGCGGATGATCCAGAAAAAGATATTTCCCTCTATATCAACAGCCCCGGAGGCTCCACTTCGGCAGGTTTCGCCATCTTTGACACGATGGAATATATCAATCCCGATGTCAGAACGATTTGCACAGGCATGGCAGCATCCTTTGGTGCGATGCTCTTGCTCGCCGGCACAAAAGGGAAACGGTTCGCGCTTCCTAACAGTGAAATCATGATCCATCAGCCACTTGGCGGTGCGAGGGGGCAGGCGACCGATCTCGAAATATCGGCTAAGAGAATCTTGAAGCTGCGAGAACATATCAATGAAATCATTTCTGAGAAAACGGGGCAGTCTTTGGAGAAAGTTGCCCTCGATACCGATCGGGATTATTTCATGAGTGCCCAAGAAGCAAAAGTATACGGGATCATCGATGAAATCATTGAAAAGAAAAAATAGCGTGTTTTGATTTAGGGACAGGAGACTGTTCCTTTTTTTATGGGAAAATTTCGTCTTGTACCAAATACAGTGTGGTAATATTAGGTAAAAGAAAGGGGGATTTCAATGACTTTGAGCTTGTTATTCTTACTGCTAGTCGCCATTTTTATTGCGATGATAAGGAAAAATGGTCGACTTTATCAAATAAAATGGATCCACTCCATGAGTAACCATTCATGGTACTCTAGTCCATGGCTTGTTGGTTTGTTTTTATTTGCCGTAAATGTCGTGTTGTTCGGGGTGACAGGATTAGTGTTATTCGGGCTCTCCTTGCTGATGATTCCGTTTCTTCATTTGTTCATCATGCTCGGAGCGGTCATCATCAGCATCCTGGTGTGGATGTCCATTGCAACATCTCGAAGTTGGAAGAAATGGGATCGTTTGAAGATAGGATTCGTCGGCAGCAGCTTTTATTTGATACTGACCATCTTTTTCTTCTATCAATGGGCATCTGTGGAACCGCGGTTTCCCGGAGATGATACGTTCATGACTGCGCTTGGTTTTATGGTAGTGGCAGTCGTCACTGCGGTCGCATTCGTTACATGCTTCAGCATGCTTTTCTTTACAAAAAGAGAATAACCTACCTATTGTTGGTGCCCCGCTCAAAATAGATGATTTGAGCGGGGCACCATGTGCATTTCTTTCATTCTTTTCCTCAATCCAGTATCCTTAAGGAAAAGCTACTAAAAGAGGGACAAGAATGAGGACAATACATAGCGACATTATACAATTCAGAGGAAGTCATTATGATTTTGGATATATGCAGGGAGAAGCGATCAGGGATTCCATCACCGTCAGGAACAGGGACAATCAATGGAAAGTGAGGAAACCCCGTTTTTCCATTGATGTAAATGAAACAAAGGAAGTCATCACCCGTTTTGCACCGGGCATCTGGGATGAACTGCTGGGCCTCCAGGAAGCGCTCGAATGGCCGATGGAGAAGGTTTTACAGGAATTCGGGGGATACCGTGTGGATTATGAACGATCGGGATGTTCAATCCTGACTGGAGATAATTATTTGATCAGGAACTATGATTATCATCCCAAAACGTACGAAGGGCGCTATGTTTTTTACCAGCCGACAGATACCGGTTATGCGATGATCGGACCGAGTCAGCGGGTGACGGGACGGATGGATGGAATGAACGAAAAGGGCCTCGCGATAGGCTATAATTTCATGCATCGAAAGAATCCGGGTGACGGCTTCATCTGCTGCATGATTGGAAGGCTTGTCCTGGAGTCCGCAGCTTCAGTGGAAGAAGCGGTGGACCTTTTAAAAGAAATTCCCCACCGGCATTCGTTCAGTTATATTGTGCATGATAAGAGCAGTCAAACCTTCATCATTGAGACTTCGCCGCGCGGGGTCCGTGTGAGGCAGTCGAATGCGTGTACGAACCATTTCGAAATGATGGTAGAAGAAAATCGGAATCACCTCGTCGATTCCAAGCGAAGGTTAGCCATCATGGAAAAGGAAAGAGAAAATCACAACGACGTGATGGATGCATTCAGGCTTTTGAACGATCGTGACCGTGGCGTCTTTTCGGACTTATATGGAAGCTGGGCAGGCACGATTCATACGTCAGCTTATTTACCCTCGGAAATGAAGGCTTGGTTTGCCCTGGGGGGAGATCGTGAGCCGATTGTGTTTGATTTTGCTGAGTGGATGAAGGGAGAAGATGTTGCCCTTGATCGAATCACTGGTGAAGTGGATACGGATATCCCGTTCGTTCATATGGATGAGGGCGCGGATTGGTTTAAAAGATGATGCTAGGCTATATAAAAAAGGAATCTTGGCTAACAAGCCAGATTCCTTTTCTTGCTTATATAAACTTTACGATATCATCAAACGGTCTGCGAGTTTTAGGGGCAGGATCGTTTACTCGGTAACCAAACGCACACATGACTGAAATGCTGAAATGACCGTCATCAAGCAAGCCTTCTTCTGCTAACAGATCATTCATCTTCTTGATGTCGAACCCTTCGATCGGACAGGAGTCAACACCGATCTGAGCGGCTGCCGTCATCATATTCCCAAGGGCGATATACGTTTGCTTCCCGGCCCAGTCCAAGAGCGGGCGTTCGCCGTCAAGAAGGTCAAAGTCCTCTTTCTGGAACTGTTCGATTCTTTCAAGGTATTTCTTTAAGTGCTCGTCCGGCATGTTTTTATTTTGTTTGAAGTGATCGACTAAATACGCTGAATCATATTTAGTATCCAGTTTCGTCCGTGACAGGATGATGATAAAGTGGCTCGCCTCAGGTAGTTTTCCATAGGCTCCCCAAGCTGTATTCTTAATCTTCTCACGAAGCGTGGAATCTTCGATGACAAGAAATCTCCACGGCTCAAACCCGAAGGAGCTCGGAGACAAACGTCCGGTCTCCATGATGAAACGGAAATCTTCATCGGACACTTTCTTATCAGGGTCGAATTGTTTCGTAGCATGCCTGAATTCATATGCCTCAAGAATTTCTTGTTTTACTGCTTCTTTATCACGCATTTGGATATTCACTCCTATTTCTTATTGATTAAATACACTCATTAAACGTATCATAAGTAGTTCAGGTGTTCACATGATTTGCTTCCGAAATACACATGTGAAACCATACTACTAGGTATGTCCATCCATCTACTAAGTATAAACCTAATGGGAGAGAAATAAGGTACGTCCCGCTGCGCTTTAAAGTGGTAAAGGATACGGAAGGGGGATGAATATGAAAGAACGTCATTTTGATGAGTTGTTGAATATAAAGACTGAGCAGGATCAGATGGGGATGCCGAGGTCGATACACTATAATCGGTATGAACCCACTCCGTATGGTGCCCTGCAGGAATTGTTCCAGGTTTACGAGTTGAAGGAAAGCGACCGGGTCGTGGATTTTGGCAGCGGGAAAGGACGCCTCAATTTCTTTATCCATTATTTGTTTGGATCGACCGTGATCGGGGTCGAGATGACTGAACAATTCCATCAGGAAGCGGTCGAGAACCGGAAGAATTATTTGAAAAAGAATAACGGAGGGAGAGGCGGAATCGAATTCCACTGCTGCCTCGCCGAGGAGTATGAAATCCAACCCGGTGACAATGTCTTCTATTTCTTTAATCCATTTTCTGTCCAAATCTTTATGAAAGTCATCAATCATATCCTGTTCTCTATAGAAAGTTCCCCCCGGGATATCGAAATTGTCTTGTATTACAGTTCGGATGATTACGTTCATTATCTTGAGAATCATCCGCTATTCGAATTGAAGAAAGAGATCAAGTTATCAGGAGAATATGAGCATAACGTGTACGAGCGGTTTTTGGTTTATGGGATGGCGTATTGATACAGGTATGTTGGGTGCCAGGCACTGATTGTCGGTTTTGTGCCAGGCACAAATACCCTCGATTGTGTCAGGCACCGAAAGCCGGTTTTGTACCAGGCACCGAGGCGCATCGGCCACCCCTACCGCATCCCTAACACTACATCCCAAATAGTCGATCATCCACTCTCAAAAAAAAGAACCACCCATAAGGGCAGTCCTCGTCATTTCTCAACAGCTTCCAGTAAAAAGTCCACAATATGAACCGCACGCATCTCTCTAGAAAGTCCTTCGCGCTCGATCCCAAGCTTCATTTGCAGCAGGCATCCCGGGTTTGCGGTGACAATCGTCACCGCATGGGTGGCAGTGGCGTTTTCCATCTTGTGATCAAGGATCTTCATGGACATTTCGGACTCCACAATATTGTAAATGCCTGCGGAACCGCAGCAGTGATCGGCTTGTTTCATTTCCTGATATTCGGCTCCCTCAACGGATTGAAGAAGAAGGCGTGGTTCGATAAAGGTACGCTGGACGTTGCGCAGGTGACAGGAATCCTGATACGTAATTCTCTGTGATTCCACACGCATCGGTACTTTTTTATGAAATTCCAATTCTACTAGGACCGAAGAGATATCTTTGATTTTCTCTTTGAAACTTGTTGCACGTTCCTTCCACTCAGGATCGTCCTTCAATAGGTGGTCGTAGTCTACAAGGAAGGCGCCGCATCCGCCGGCGTTGGTGATGATATAATCGGCGCCGGCGTCTTCAAATGCTTTTATATTCCTTTTTGCCAGGTCTTTGGCGCCGGCCTTCTCCCCGCTGTGACCGTGAAGCGCGCCGCAACAGGTTTGACTTCTTGGGATGACGATATCGCAGCCTGCCAGCTGCAGGAGTTTCGTTGTGGCATTATTCGTTTCCAGGAACATAGTATCCATCAGGCAACCGGAGAAGAAAGCGACTTTTTTCTTCCTTTCACCAATAGAAGGGAGGGATGATGGACGGTTTTTCATTTCTTTCAGTTTTGGAACCTGGGGGAGTACTCTTTCCATGACGGCCATACTCTCAGGGAACAGTTTCATGACCCCTGTGGCATGGGCGGCCTTCTGGATACCAGAACGCTGATAGATTCCGAGAAGGTGGGTCACCATCCTCATCCGACCCGGATGGGGGAATAATCCTTGGAACACTGTCTTCCTCAGAGCGCGTACAGGCAAGGAATGCCTTTTATTCTGATTGATGATGTCCCGGGCTTCTTCCAATAGATGACCATAATTCACGCCAGAAGGGCAGACGGGTTCACATGCCCGGCATCCCAGGCAAAGGTCAAGCGTCCTTTCCACATCTTCATCCGGCTCGATCACCCCGTCGACCACCGCCTTCATAAGGGCGATCCTGCCACGCGGGGAGTGTGATTCCTTGAAGCCCGACTCGATATAGGTGGGGCAGGAGGGAAGGCAGAACCCGCATCTCATACAATTCAGGAGCTCGTCTTGGTCCATACGCTCCTTGAACCCTTCTTGGATCTGTTGTCTTTCCTTGGTTGTCGTCATCGTGATATCACCACTCGTTTTCTTGATTCTTTTGCAAACACTTTATTCGGGTTCATAATATTATTCGGGTCGAACGACTGCTTGATCAGTTTCATAGCGCCAATTCCTTCAGGACCGAGCTTCCATTCCAGGTAGGGTGCCTTCATCATCCCGACCCCGTGTTCACCGGTAATCGTGCCGCCAAGTTCGATTGCGTGAGCAAAGATCTCCTCAAAAGCAGCCTCCACACGTTCCATTTCATCTTGGTCCCTTGCGTCGGTTGCGACGGTAGGGTGAAGATTACCGTCTCCCGCATGGCCGAACGTACAGATCTTCAAGTCATGTCGTTCTCCGATTTCATTGATGGCTTTGACCATTTTGGCGATTTCAGAACGAGGGACCGTCGCGTCTTCCAGAATGGTCGTCGGTTTCAGGCGTGCCAGTGCTGAAAGGGCGGATCGGCGGGCTGTACGAAGAGCTTCGGCTTCCACGTCGGTTGCTGCCAACTGGACGGATACGGCCCCATTTTCAAGACAGATCTCTTCCATCCGTTGCATATCGCGTGCCACCACTTCACTTGGACCGTCCTGTTCGATCAATAGCACAGCCTTTACATCAGTGGGCAGCCCGATCTTGGCGAAATCCTCGACGACCTCCAATGTCGGCTGATCGAGGAATTCCAGGGTGGCCGGGATGATCCGGTTTGATATGATGCTTGATACGCTTCCCGCGGCTTCTTCGATATCCTGATAAAGGGCGAGCATCGTCTGTTTCGTTTCCGGCATGGGCACGAGCTTCAATGTCGCTTCCGTAATGACGCATAGTGTCCCTTCAGATCCCACGAATAAGCGCGTAAGGTCATATCCAGCAACGTCCTTTGCAAGTTTTCCGCCGGTCCGGACCACATCGCCATTAGGCAGGACGGCTTCCAAAGCCAGGACGTAATCGCGTGTGACCCCATACTTCAAGCCCCTTAAACCACCGGAATTCTCATTGATATTACCGCCGATTGTTGATATTTTCATAGAGCTCGGGTCAGGCGGGTAAAACAGACCTCTAGACTCCACTTCATGAATCAGGTCGAGCGTCACGACTCCGGGTTGGACGGTTACCGTCAAGTTCTCTTCGTCAACTTCCAAAATCTTATTCATATTGGTGAAAAGCAGCACGATGCCGCCTTCCGTCGGACACGTGCCAGCACATAAATTGGTGCCGGATCCCCTTGGGACGATGGGAATGCCGTGTTCATTGCACCTTTTTACAATATCCGCTACTTCCCCTGTGGAACGGGGGACGATGACGGCATCGGGCATCGATTGGAAGTTCGGGGTCGCGTCATAGGAATAGACTAGCCTTTCGGCAGGGCTGTCCCGGTAATTATCTTCGCCGACCAGTTCAATGAATTGTTTCTTTAAAGAGGTAGAGATCATTTGAATAACCGCCTTTTTTAAAAATGATTGAAGAAAGACAGACCTTTAGAAAGGTCCGTCCCCCTGGATTGGATTAGTTTGAAGTGTGGAAAGCTGCCACTGCATCACGTAAATGCCCTGCATGTGTTTCGAGCAAATTCAAAGCGTCATTGCCTTTCAGGCCTGTCATGATCTGAAGGATGGCCGCTTTGGTGTTGTACTGCTGTTCGGCCAATGCTGAGCTTGCTTCTTCTTCTGAAACCCCGGTTGCAGTTTTCACAATGTTTACAGCTCGTTTGCGCAGTTTTTCATTTGTCATCTGGACATCAACCATAAGATTGCCGTATACCTTACCGATCTTGATCATGCTTGCAGTTGTGAGCATATTCAGTACCAGTTTCTGTGCAGTGCCTGCCTTCATCCGGGTGGAACCGGTCACGACTTCCGGACCGACAATCGGAGCGATTGTATATGCTGAAATCTTCTCCATTTCGGAGTCCTTACTGCAGACGACGGATACCGAAGCAGCACCGATTTCGTTCGCATATTCCAAGGCACCGATTGTATAAGGGGTCCTACCGCTGGCCGCAATCCCGACTACGACATCTTTTTCAGTCAGCTTAAGATCGACAAGGTCTTGTTTACCTTGTGCGTTGTCATCTTCAGCCCCTTCAATTGCTTCAGTGGTTGCTTCCTTGCCTCCGGCGATGATGCCCACGACCATTTCAGGGTCCGTTCCATAGGTAGGGGGACACTCTGATGCATCCAATATGCCGAGGCGACCGGAAGTACCCGCACCTGTGTAAATCAGGCGGCCACCTTCATTGAAAGCTTGTACAATCCGGTCAACGACAGCGCTGATAGCAGGGATTTCCTTCGCAATCGCGTTCGGTACGAGAAGGTCTTCCTGATTGATGACCGTTATGATGTCCTCTGTTTCCATCAAGTCGATGTTGAGTGTTTTCGGATTCTGCTGTTCTGTGTTCAATTTCGTCAGATTCATCTTTTTTCCCTCACTAGTAATTTGAATTTTCCTCCCGCTTTGATTTCCTGGATGAGAGGAAGGTCTTCGGTGGCGACTTCAGCGATGACATTCACCTTATCATCTTTTGGTAAATCATTTTTCACAATCTGCAACTCGCCTGAATATCGACCATAAAGCTCGTTATCGACCGTCACGACACCAACACTCCGCTGGACTTGGTTACAGGGGGGGATGGGCGTGCCAGCCTCGGCGTAAGAACGGGATTCCACTGATCGGATCACGTCCCGAGCCGGGTCCATCCGATTAGTATGGACTGTGTCAAGGAGCTTGGAGTAATCATGGTCAGTCACTAATTCAACCGTTAGGGGAATGACCCCTTCCGTGATCATGCTTAGCTCCTTCATTGTGTCCCCCTTTGCAGAAATGTCCCCGATAACGATTTTGTCTGTGAATCCTGCGTACTTTAATTGGGCTGCTGCAAGGGAAGGGGAGGCGTGACGATGCTGTTCAAGTGTAGGCAATCCTTCAAAGATTGGAGGACGTAACGCATCATCGCCCGGCACAAATGCCATGGTGGTGAGACCTTTTGATTTCAGCATCTTATTACGTTCAATTAGAAAATCAAGGCCGAGCCCTGTTTCAGGACGCGGATAGAAATTATGCCACGCTTCGACGTTGTTCACATTCAACCCTTTTTCAATCAAGCTGTCAAGCTCTGTTTCAGAGACCGTGCTCGCGTTGATTGCAGTCTTCATCGAATATGAAAGGGCCACGATTTGATCTGAAGAGAATCCATAATCCACCCTGATCCCCGCTAGTCCCCAGTCGAGAAGTTCTGGAAGTGAATCCCAATCAAGACCCAAATGTCCGAGTGACGTTGGCGAAACGTCCGCCATCAACTCCATGCTATATGTACGGGCCAAGCTTCCCAGCTCCTGAAGAAGTTCTTTGTAGGTGCCTGGGTCGTCTTCTGGGATATGAAGGGACGTGAAGATGGACCTGAATCCGTATGTGGATGCTTTCCTGACCCATTCAGCATTCTTTTCCCTGTTTTCTTCTTTTAGATAGATTGAAATTCCAAGCATGTTCATGATTCACTCCCTATATGAAAAAACGTAAAGAAGGAGGGGAATCCTCCTTCTTTACTATTATATGAAACTACTTAAATATCCTTTGCCATTTCGTCTTTGAAACCGAACATCCATGTAAAGAGGAAACCGAACACGTAAGCAATCAGGACGCCGGCAAGATACAAGAGGATCTGACCGTCTTCCATAAGGAAGGCAAGCGGGATTCCGGATACACCGATCGCGATGGTGGCTGTTTTAAAGACTGCTTGGAAAGCACCCCCAACGGCTGCACCGAGACATGCCGTGATGAACGGACGTCCAAGTGGAAGTGTGACACCAAAGATCAGCGGTTCACCGATTCCTAAGATCCCGACAGGAAGTCCCCCTTTGATCACTTTTCTCAATCTCTGATTCTTTGTTTTAAAATAGATGGCGAATGCGGCCCCTACTTGACCGGCACCCCCCATGGCGAGGATCGGGAGCAACGGATCATTTCCGATTGTGTTGATCAGTTCCATATGCACCGGAGTCAAGCCTTGGTGAAGCCCAGTGACAACAAGCGGAAGGAACGTTCCTGCAAGAATCAATCCTGCGAAGAAACCGCCCATATCGATCAATCCAAGCAAACCTTCGGTGATTAAATCTGAAATGAATCCTCCGACAGGCTGAAGGACAACGAGTGTCGCGAATCCTGTTATCAATAATGATAGAGTCGGAGTGATGATGATATCCAAGGCAGAAGGGACGACTTTACGGATTCTCTTCTCAAGGAATGCAATGAATACGGCAGCTAGCATGACGCCGATCAAACCGCCTCGTCCGGGGACAAGGTCTTCACCGAATAACGTGATATTGGCAAGTCCGGGATTGATGATCAAGATACCCGCGGCCCCTCCAAGAGCAGGGGAACCTCCAAATTCCTTCGCGGTATTGATACCGACGAACACACCCAAGTAACCAAACAGCCCCCAACCGATCAGGTTGAGTATTTCGATCAAGGTCGATTCAGGGTTCACACCAGAACGGACAATGACGTTCGTGATTCCTGCAATCAAGCCTGAAGCAACGATGGCAGGAATCAACGGAATGAAGATACTAGCAATCTTTCTCAAAAATAATTTGAAAGGCGTGGCGTTCTTTTTCTTTAAATCTGCTTTCGTTCGTTCGGCGAGACCTTCAAAAGAGAAGTCCTCTTCCTCATCGACGGACGAAACCGACTTTCCGGTTAATTCAGATACTTCGGTGGCCACTTTCGTGACAATGCCAGGTCCGAGGATGATCTGGATGGTCTCAGCTTCGACGACACCTAATACCCCGTCTATCTTTTTGATGCCGGCTAAATCGACCTTGCTCTCATCGAGCGGTTTCACACGCAGGCGGGTCATGCACGATTCGAGTGCACCGATATTGCTTGGACCGCCGAGAAGCTCGGTTATTTCTTTGGCCAATCTTTCTTCCTTCCGCATAAAATTCTCCCCTTTTTAATAAAAATGTAGTAAAAATATGAATTCGCTTACAATGTATCATATCAGCTGTTAGTATAGATGTCTATACCATTTTATTAAAGAAAAGAACAAGTATTACAAGCATTTTTAAAAAAACTCACCCTGGGGGAATGGTTTCCCCAGGGTGAGTTTTTATCTTAATCGTTCGATATTCATCTTGTATTTGTATTTATCCCCTCGATACGTCGACTTCACAAGCTCAAACGGTGCCCCGTCTTCAAGGAACGTCTCGCGTTGGATGAACAGGACAGGATCACCGGCATCGAGCTGCAAATGTTTAGCATCTTCTTCTGTCGCGGCCGATGCTTCAAGAGATTGTGTGGCGTGCCCGAGCTTTATCCCATTTTCCTCTTCGGCATACCGGTACAATGAGCTCGATAATACCTTCTGGCTGAGACCTGGAAGCAGCTTTACAGGTATATAGCTTGTTTCAATCGCCATGGGCTCCCCATTTGCGAGCCGGATCCGTTTGATTTTATATACTAGGTCATCCTCCTCCAAGGTGAAATGATCGATCAATTCCTCTGTAGGGCTGGATAGTTCAAAATGGATCAGTTTGTTCCCGGGATCGAGTCCGCGGCTCCTCATGTCCTCACTGAAAGAGGTGAGTCCATGGAGGGATTGTTCGAATTTTTTGTGAGAGACATATGTACCGCTCCCCTTTTTTCTGTAAAGGAGATTTTTGTTGACAAGGTTTGTGATGGCCTGTCTTACCGTCATCCGGCTGATGGTGAACGACTCTGCCAGCTCCCTTTCGGAAGGAAGCACATCGCCTGGCTTCAATTCCCCGGATTCGATCAGTGCTTTTATATGTTCTTCTATTTGGTAATACAAGGGTAAAGGAGACTTTTTGTTGACCAATTCTGCTGTCACCGTCCTAAAGTATTGTTTTATCGTTTTGCTTGCATCCATGAAATCGTTATAACTATCTTACCATCCGTTTCCGTTTTATGTCTATACCAGTTCGGGTTGGGCTATAAGGACTAGGTATCGACATTGGAGTAATGATCAGTGATTCCTTGTAATTTGAAGATCGAAGAAGCCCCAAGTCACTGGGCGTATGTCCCGGAATTGAAAATCATCGACTAATCCAGTTACCCCTGGATAAAGGTATTTCGTTCACTTTCACGGAATTTTTCATTTTCAATCGTGTAATTGGTATAGACAACTGTTGTGTTCAAATGATAAAGTCACATTAGATAAAGTTATTACGGAAGGGGAATATGAGGATGAGCATCCCTAATGCTTTGATCATACGAAATCAAAGAATCCATGCAGGTCATGGAGTCATAGAAAAAGGGTTTATTAAAATTGTGGATGGGGTCATTTCTGAAGTCGGTGATATGAATGACCTCCAACATGATGAAGATTTCCGGGACATCACTCTGCCCCAAAATGCCATCGTGATTCCCGGCATGATTGACGTTCATATCCATGGGGTGAACGGGGCCGATACGATGGATGCGACGAAAGAGGCACTCGATACGATTGTTTCGACACTGCCGAGAGAAGGGACGACAAGCTTCCTGGCGACGACGATTACGGAGTCCACCGAGAAAATTGAAGCGGCGCTTGCTAGTACGGGAACGTATATCGAGGAGAACCAAAAGGCAGGAAAGGCAGAAATACTCGGGATTCACCTGGAAGGTCCCTTCATCAACAGCGGAAAGGCAGGGGCCCAGCCGATTAACCATATTGCAAGACCAAGTGTGGAACTCTTCGGGCAATGGCAAAAGACTTCCAGGAATCATATCAAACTCGTAACGCTGGCTCCTGAAATGGACAAAGGTCATGAATTGATCGGGCATCTTCAGCGGGACGGAATCGTTGCGTCAGCAGGCCATTCCAATGCCACATATGACGAAATGTGTAACGCGATTCATCACGGGCTTACGCATGTGACACATGTATTCAACCAAATGTCGGGTTTTCACCATCGTGAACCGGGAGTCGTGGGTGCTGCTTTCAACCGTGATGAACTGATGGTGGAATTAATCTCCGATGGCATTCATGTCAGGCCGGAAGTAGTGAAGATCGCATTTCAACAGATAACGGATGAGCGGATGATTCTCATTACGGATTCCATGAGGGCCAAATGCTTGAAAAACGGCCAGTACGACCTTGGTGGTCAGACGGTGACTGTCAAGGATGGTAAGGCGCTACTGGATGAGGACACTCTTGCCGGAAGTGTCCTGAAGATGGACGCAGCCTTCAGGAATATACAAGAATACAGTGGCTGTTCGTTTCAAGAAGCGGTCAAGATCACATCTGAAAACCCTGCCAGACAGCTTGGTGTTTTTGATCGGAAAGGAAGCATCGATCGCAATAAAGATGCCGATCTTGTGATCCTCGATGATAAATTGGAGGTATATATGACAATCTGTAAAGGACAGATCGCTTATGTGAGAGAGGAGGGTGACAAGTGAGAATCATCGAAGCAGCCAATTACAAAGAAATGAGTGTTAAAGCTGCACAGCTTGTCATTGAAAAAGTAAGAAGCTCCGACTGTATGACGCTCGGCCTTGCGACAGGTGGAACACCGAAGGGACTTTATGAAGAACTGATCCTGGATCACAGGATGAACGGCACATCTTATCAATGTGTGACAACTTTTAATTTAGATGAATATATCGGATTATCAAAAGATGATCCCAATAGTTATTATCAATATATGTACACTAATTTCTTCTCGCACATAGATATCCCACTCAAGAATACGCATATTCCGTCGGGACAGGCAGTGGATGTCCAAGCGGAATGCAAGCGTTATGACTCTCAGGTCAAAGACTCTGGCGGGATCGATCTGCAAATCCTCGGTATCGGTGAGAATGGCCATATCGGGTTTAACGAACCTGGAACGTCTTTCAGTTCAGGGACGCATCTGGTGGAACTGACTTCTTCTACAAGGGAAGCGAATGCCCGTTATTTCTCCTCATTCGATGAAGTGCCACGGCAGGCAATCACAATGGGGATTTCAGGCATCATGAAGAGCAAGGAGATTCTCCTGCTCGTTTCAGGAGTCTCGAAGCAAGATGCGATGAAGAAGCTGTTCGAGGGACAAGTGACCGAGAAATTCCCGGCTTCCATCCTTAACGAACATGGGAACGTCACGGTCATAGCTGACACGGATGCACTAAAATTGGTCAAACCTTCGCGATGACTCGTGAAGGTTTTTTTCTATTGTGCTAGAAATAGTAAGAAGGGTGAATTCGCATACATATGGTCCCTGCTACATCGACAGCCTGGATCCATTATCATTTTATAGGAGTATAGAATGTTAGCGTTCTCCTATTTTGACCATAATAGAATCATGATTAGAAGAGGTGAAGTACTGATGTACAAAGATGTATCAATTGATGAATTATTGATGGCAGACCATGGGGACTTTGTATTTGTGGATGTCCGTTCCCCTTCGGAATACAACGAAATGACAATACCGGGAAGTTACAATATACCGGTCTTCGATGACGAAGAAAGGGCGGAAGTGGGGACGCTTTATAAACAAGTAAGTAAAGAAGTGGCAACAGACAGGGGATTGGAACTATTCTCTGCGAAGCTACCCCGGTTTGTGAAGCAATTCAGGGAACTCGATGGAAAGCCGGTCGTTTTCTGCTGGCGCGGGGGCATGAGGAGTAAAGCGGCAGCAACCTTCCTGGACTTGATGGGAATCAGTACCATCAGAATCAAGGGGGGAGTGCGGGCATATCGGAAGTGGGTCATGAGTCAGATTGAGACCCTGGAAATGAAGCCTAAGGCTTTTGTACTCAATGGGGGGACCGGTACGGGAAAGACCGCTATCCTTCATGAGTTGAAGAAACAGGGGTTCCCGGTCCTCGATATCGAGGGGATGGCGAATCACCGAGGCTCCGTGTTCGGTGCAATCGGTCAACACCCCATCAACCAAAAGACGTTCGATTCACTACTCGTAAATGAAGTCAATCAGCTTAATTCATCGCCATACGTATTGTTTGAGGCTGAAAGTAAGCGTATCGGGAAGGTCCTGCTCCCATCTTTTCTGATGAATAAAAAAGAGCAGGCCATTCACATCTTCATCGAATTACCGATTGCGGAGAGGGTCTCTCACATCATGGAAGAATATCGGCTGCATGAGCATCATGAGGAGTTTGTGGAAGGGTTCAGGCAGATCAAGCGTCGCATTCATAGCCCGATTGCCAACAAGATCGAAGAAGAGTTAAAAGTGAAGAATTATCATATGGTCCTCGAATATCTTCTCCAATACTATTACGATCCGAGGTACATACACACGGCAGAAAAGTACGGGGAAGACCAGAAAATCATACTCAAAGCGAATACGATCGAAGAAGCTGCCAAAGCGGTGAGGAATTTCATGACTAGCCAACAAACCCAGGTGGGGAATAGCTGACATCGGGGAAGGAAGCTGTTGTCGAACTCATTCACTATTTCCCGGAAAATGTCGAGTGAGATGGCTAACAAAAAGAGATGTCACCTTTGACTTCCCTCATGTAATAGTTTTCTTCGGAAAAATAGTTGACCTTGTAGTGCGCTACATCGTTTATCATAAGTACGTGAGAGGTGGCTCAGTATGTATAAGATAAGTGAGTTTTCCAAAATGACGGGACTCAGCAAGGAAACACTCCGTTATTATGCCGACATTGGCTTGTTGGAGCCGGTCCATATCAATCCCGATAATAACTATCGCTATTATGACAATGGTTCTTATCTTGTGGCAAGATTACTGGTTCACTTGAGGCGATTTAACTTCAGTATTCAAGAAATGCTCGAAGTAGTAAGGGATGAGTCCTTTGATAACCTTGAAGCCTTGATCAGGCAGAAAAAGAGAGCACTGCAAAAAGAGGTGCAGAGGATTCAAGGGATCATAGATGAGATGGATGACTTTTTCGAATTCGAATCAAGGGGGGAGCACGATGATTGAATGGCACGAAGAACGCGTCATTCCAGTGAATATTGAAGTGATCTGGAACTTGTTTGCACTTGAAAACATTCAGCGCATCATGCCGAACGTCATTGAAAATAAGGTATTGGAAAGAAAAGAAGGCGTGGTGGGTTCGAAGTACCAACAAAAATATAAAGAGGGTAAGCGGATCGAAACCTATGTGGTGGAAGACCTGGAATATGAAAATACGCCTGAAAGGAAACATAATAAGATCGGGTTCACCCTGGCAAAGGCTTTCGAGGTTGAAGCAAGCTTCACTTTGGTGAAGTTGAACGAGGAAGAAACAAATCTCATTTACAGCGGACAGAACCGAGGCCTGAACTTCCTGGGGAGAGTCCTCTTGAAATTAGGTGGGGAAAAGAACAACAAGAAGGTCGTCACGGATTTCATGGACAGAGTCGAAAATGAAGCATTAAAAGAAAAAGGCAACCAATAACCCTATGCTATGTAGGGTTTTTTATTTTGTCTTCAAAGATGGTTTCATCCCTGCGGAAAAAGGGAAATCCATCCACACATAGAAGAAGGAATACCTTTACATTAATACGTAAAGAACAAGCGGTATTTCATGGGTGAAAAAAATTTTTTTAAAACAGAAAAAATCACATAAAAATTCAAAAAAATTAATAACTATGTAAGTCGGCGAACACATTTTTGAAAACGATTTCTTTATTGAAATAACAAGCTTTTAAAGTTTTTGAAAATTTAGTAAAATAGGCAATTCCCTTTCCTCATCTCTTTTCAATATTCCCCATCTTAAGGTGCTAAAAGGCTCAAAACCGTTAACTAAATTTTTCGTTTTTTCTAAATTTCATGATATACTAACGAAAATTAAGAAAATTCGATAAAAGGATTTTATTATCTTTCAATAATAGTAGTTTAGAAGAGGGGGACGTTATGAATGAAAAATAATCTTCCTGTGGCGCAAGGGCTTTACGACCCGGCGCATGAACATGAAGCATGCGGTATTGGGATGATTGCCAATATAGACGGCAGAAAGTCACACAATATCGTCCAAAACGCCATCAATATCCTATGTAACCTCGAACACCGAGGCGGGCAATCCGCGGATACAAGCACTGGTGACGGTGCCGGGATCCTCACTCAGATTCCTCACAGATTCTTCAAAAAGCAATGTGAGAAAGAAGACATCCATCTGCCTGGTGAAGGCGAATACGGGGTCGGAATGGTATTCCTTCCCGAACATTATGAATCAAGGATCCAAAGTAAGGAACTATTCGAACGCATCATCGAAGAAGAAGGGCAGAAGACGCTGGGATGGAGACCAGTACCGATCAATGATTCATTTGTCGGGAAAGTCGCATCGAAATCGAAGCCATTCATACGTCAAGTGTTCATCGGTGCCTCGGAAGACATGAAGACCCGGATGGACTTTGAGAGAAAGCTATACGTAATCAGAAAACGAATCGAGAAAGAAACATCACAGATTGAGGAACTGAAGGATGTATACTTGTGCAGCCTATCTTCCACGACCATCGTCTACAAAGGGATGCTCATCCCAGAACAGCTGGATTCCTTTTACATCGACCTCAATCACCCTGAGTTCCAATCCGCACTAGCCTTGGTGCATTCACGCTTCAGTACGAATACATTTCCTAGCTGGCAGCGATCACACCCTAACCGATATACCATCCATAATGGAGAATTTAATACTTTGCGTGGAAACGTCAATTGGATGAGAGCACGCGAACAGCTATGTCATTCGTCTGCGTTCAGCGAGGAAGACCTTGAGAAGATCCTTCCGGTCATTGATGAGACGGGCAGCGACTCTTCCATGTTCGATAACGCATTCGAATTCCTGCACCTTTCCGGAAGATCCCTCGCACATACTGCGATGATGATGGTACCGGAGCCATGGGAGAACGATGAGACGATCCATCCGAAGAAAAAGGATTTTTATGAATATCACAGCTGCCTGATGGAGCCGTGGGACGGCCCAGCGGCACTTGTATTTACAGATGGAAAACAAATCGGGGCATGCCTTGACCGGAACGGACTCAGGCCTGCAAGATATTATGTCACGAAGAACGGCATGATTGTGCTCGGCTCTGAAGTCGGTGCCCTGGATATTTTCGCGGACGACATCGTCTATAAAGATCGCCTTCAGCCAGGGAAGATGCTCCTTGTCGACCTGGAAAAGGGGAGGATGATCCCCGATGAAGAAATCAAGCTTAGGGTCGCAAATGAACAGCCTTACAGGCACTGGCTGAACAATCATAAAAAAGAGTTAAAAGATCTTCCGGAATCACCATATGGTTCACGCAGCTTCACTTCGGATGAAGTCCTCATCCAACAGCAGGCTTTCGGTTATACAACAGAGGAAATCAATAAACTCATCAAACCGATGGTGACGGACGGGAAAGACCCGGTCGGCTCGATGGGGTATGATTCGCCTCTTGCAGTACTTTCTAAAAAACCACAGCTTCTTTATAACTATTTCAAACAGTTATTTGCCCAGGTGACGAACCCGCCGATCGATGCCATCCGCGAACAGATCGTGACCTCTGTCGGGACGACGATCGGTGCAGAAGGTAACCTTGTCGATCCCGGTCCGGAAAGCTGCAGGCACATCCGACTGGATACGCCGATCCTCACGACCGAGGAGCTGGAAAGGCTGCGCTTCCAAAATGAAGAAGGATTCAAGGCCGTCACGCTATCCACCTTGTTCAACGTCACGGATGAAGAGGATCAGCTTGAAGGCGCGTTGGACAGATTATTTGAAAGAGCCGATCACGCTATCGAAGAAGGAGCCACGCTTCTGATCCTATCAGATAGAGGGGTGACGAAAGAACGGGCGGCCATCCCTTCCCTTCTTGCCGTTTCCGGTCTCCATCAGCATTTGATCCGTCAACGTTCACGAACCAAGGTCAGCCTGCTGCTTGAATCCGGGGAACCGCGTGAGGTCCATCACTTCGCTACACTTCTCGGATATGGCGCAGAGGCCATCACGCCATATTTGGCCTACGAATCGTTGCGTGACCTGATCAATAAGGGTGAGCTTCAGCAAACGACTCATAGAGAGGCCGTCAAGATGTATGTGAAAGCAGCAACCGACGGCGTCATGAAGGTTCTATCCAAGATGGGGATCTCGACCATCCAAAGTTACAGAGGTGCGCAGATCTTTGAAGCCATCGGGATTCATAAGGAAGTCATTGATAAATACTTTACGCGCACAGCCTCAAGGCTTGGGGGAATCAAGCTCGACATCATCGAGAAAGAAGTGCTGATGAGACATCGCAAGGCTTATAGCGGACGGAAAGATCCGAATCGCACACTCGAGTCGGGTGATGAGTTCCAATATCGCAAGAATGGGGAAGACCACCAATACAATCCAAATACAATCCATACACTTCAACATGCGTGCAGGACGAACAACTATGAAACGTTTAAGAAATATTCGAAGATGCTGACGGACGAGAAGCAGAATCTCCAATCCCTCCGTGGCCTGCTTTCATTTAAGGAAAGACAGCCTGTCCCGATCGAAGAAGTCGAATCGGTCGAAGAGATTTGCAAAAGATTCAAGACAGGTGCGATGTCGTTTGGGTCGATCAGTCAGGAAGCCCACGAAGCGCTGGCGATCGCCATGAACCGGATTGGAGGCAGAAGCAACTCCGGTGAAGGCGGAGAGCATCCAAACCGTTTTACCCGGGATGAGAATGGCGATCTGCGACGCAGTTCAATCAAACAGGTTGCTTCCGGTCGATTCGGGGTGACGAGTCACTATCTTGTCAACGCCGATGAAATCCAAATCAAAGTGGCACAGGGCGCGAAGCCTGGCGAAGGTGGACACCTGCCTGGTAAAAAGGTTTATCCGTGGGTTGCCGAGGTGCGCGGGTCCACTCCTGGGGTGGAACTCATTTCACCTCCCCCTCATCATGATATTTATTCGATCGAGGATCTTGCAGAGTTGATCCATAACTTGAAAAACGCGAATCCTCAAGCAAGGATCAGTGTGAAACTGGTATCGGCTGTCGGAGTCGGTACGATTGCCGCGGGTGTTGCAAAAGGCCGTGCCGATGTTGTTCTGATTTCAGGATATGATGGCGGGACAGGGGCTGCACCAAGAACGAGCTTGAAGCATACCGGCCTGCCATGGGAAATCGGTCTCGCAGAAGCACATCAGACCCTACTATTGAACCGTCTCAGGGATCGAATCGTCGTCGAGACTGACGGGAAAATGATGACCGGGCGTGATGTGGTTGTGGCCTCCCTTCTCGGAGCAGAGGAATTCGGCTTTTCAACGGCACCTCTCGTGGTGCTTGGCTGTGTCATGATGCGTGTCTGTCATATGAATACATGTCCAGTCGGGATTGCGACACAGGACCCAGAGCTTCGTAAAAAATACATGGGGGACCCTGAGCACGTCGCGAACTTCATGCGTTTTGTTGCACAGGAAGCCCGTGAGTTGATGGCACAACTCGGTTTCAGGACGATCAACGAAATGATCGGACGGACGGATGTCCTTAAAACGAACGAAGCCATTAATCATTGGAAAGCAAAGGGCCTTGATCTTTCCGCGCTTCTTTATCAGCCGGATGTACCTGAGAAAGTAAGCAGGTACGCCGTCAGGAAACAAGATCATGAACTCGAGAAAACGTTCGATTACCAAGAGCTGATCCCGAGATGCCGTAAAGCGATTGAAAACAAGGAACCGATCGAAGTATCGACAGCCATCCGGAATATCAACCGAGTGACGGGTACGATGCTCGGAAGTGAAATTACAAAGCGTTACGGTGCGGAAGGTCTGCCTGAAGATACGATCCGTTTGAAGTTTACCGGTTCTGCAGGACAGAGCTTTGGTGCTTATATCCCTAAAGGTCTGACTTTGAGGCTAGTGGGGGATGCGAATGATTTCGTCGGTAAAGGGTTATCAGGCGGTAAAATCATCGTCCATCCAGATCCGACTTCCACGTTCGTCCCTGAACGGAATACCATCATCGGAAACGTCTCCTTCTACGGAGCCTCAGCTGGGGAAGCGTATATCTACGGGATTGCCGGAGAACGCTTCTGTGTAAGAAACAGCGGTGCGAATGTCGTGGTGGAAGGTGTCGGAGATCATGGCTGTGAATACATGACCGGCGGGAAGGTCGTCATCCTCGGCCGGACTGGTCGCAACTTTGCAGCTGGTATGTCTGGCGGGACCGCATATGTATTGGATGAGGACGGTTCATTCAGTTCCCGCTGCAACAGGGAGCTTGTCCTCCTACAGCCATTATTCGACCCGGAAGAAACGAAGGAAGTGTACGACCTGATCCAAAATTACGTGAACTATACGAATAGTGCCAACGGTAAGAAAATACTCTCCAATTGGGACGCCTATGTATCAAGATTCGTACGGGTAATCCCTAAATCTTATCTGAAAATGAAACAAAGGATTTCAGAACTGGAAAGCAACGGATTGGAGAAGTTCGAGGCTGAGATGACGGCATTTGAAGAAAGCACGAAAGTATTGGAGACATCTAAATAAAATCAGCAAAGCCCCCGCGGTCGTTTTAAATTCAATCCTAAGAGTGTTCAGCGGGTGGAATGAACGAACCTCGAGGGGCTGGAGGCTGACAATTCACAAGGTTGAAAAGAATCTTTTTCATCAAGAAGAAGGGGGATATGAATGGGAAAACCAACTGGTTTCATGGAATACAAAAGAAGACCTCTGGATGAAAGGAGCCCATCCGATCGGACGAAGGATTGGAATGACTATACCATTCCGCTTTCAGAGGAAGAAGTGAGGAAACAGGGGGCGCGCTGCATGGACTGCGGCGTCCCTACCTGTCAATCGGGAATGGAGCTTGCAGGGGTGACAACAGGTTGCCCGGTTTATCATCTGATTCCTGAATGGAATGACCTGGTGTATCAAGGACAGTGGAAGGAAGCATTGAAGCGGGAACATGAAATGAATAACTTCCCTGAATTCACTGGCTTTGCCTGCCCTGCACCTTGTGAAGGTGCTTGTGTCCTCGGGATCAATGAACCGCCTGTCGCCATCCGGACGGTTGAAAGGTCCATCATCGAGAAGGGATTCGAAGAAGGCTGGGTCGTCCCTCAGCCACCTGAGATCCGTACAGGTAAGAGGGTAGCGGTGGTCGGTTCCGGTCCAGCCGGATTGGCAGCGGCAGATCAGCTTAACAAAGCGGGGCACCTGGTGACGGTATTTGAACGGAATGACCGTGTCGGAGGCCTGCTGACCTATGGGATCCCTGAAATGAAGCTTCCATACTCTGTCGTAAAAAGGCGTGTGGATATTCTTGAAAAAGAGGGCATCCAATTCGTTGTGAATACCGAAGTTGGAAAAGACATTTCCGCAGCAGAATTAAAGAGTGAGTTCGATGCCGTCATCCTTTGCGGAGGAGCCACGGTCCACCGCAATCTGGAAGTGGAAGGTAGAAACCTGAAAGGTGTCCATTACGCCATGGACTTCCTGCATGCCAATACGAAAAGTCTTTTGGATTCCAATTTCGAAGACGGCAACTACCTATCAGCCGCTGGTAAAAACGTGATCGTCATCGGAGGCGGGGATACGGGTACCGATTGCCTGGCGACTTCCATCAGACATAACTGCAAGAGCCTTACGCAATTCGATATCTATGCGAAAAAAGGGGCGATCCGCGATGAAGTGGGGAACCCTTGGCCGCAATACCCGATCATCCATCGCGTGGAATACGGGCAGAAGGAAGCGGAAGAAGTATTCGGCCATGACCCTCGTGCTTACGCGGTCATGACGAAAAAATTCGTTGGTGATGAAGAAGGGCATATCAAAGAAGTTCATACGGTGAACGTTTCGTTGAAGATCGATGAAAACGGCAACCGCATCCGTGAAGAGCTTCCTGGTACAGAGAAGGTATGGCCTGCTGACCTCGTTCTTCTTGCGATCGGCTTCAGCGGTCCTGAGCAAGGCTTGTTGAAGGAGCTTGAAATCGAAACGAAAAGCAACTCCACTGTCGATGCCGAGTACGATAAGTACACGACAAATGTTGAAGGCGTATTTGCAGCCGGAGACATGCGCCGCGGTCAAAGTTTGATTGTATGGGCGATTAACGAAGGACGCGGGGCGGCACGCGAATGCGACCGTTTCTTGATGGGAACGACTGAACTGCCATAATGTATGATTGACTGACCTCCACGGGACATGTTTCCGGGAGGTTTTTTGTGTTCAGAAATGGTCGGGGGAAAGTTAAGTGATATTTTTATTGACAGCAACCCCCTAATTCTGTAAATTATTCTTAATTTACAGAATTATTAAATTTGATTAGGTAGTTACCTAATCAGTTTTGGAGGCTGTTGATGAAAATCGAAATTGCTTTTTCACCTTTCAATGAAATGATGGCGAGTATGCATGTGCTTAGTAATCCGGTTCACCATCCTTACAGAAAGAAATGGGCTGAAGAGACCGCATCGATGCTGCCGGGATGGATGCTTGAAGAGATCCGCACTGTAGGAGCCTTTTCATATGACTGGTTCTACTTGATCAATATACGGAATGAATATGATTTGAATGAAAAAACACCAGAAGAAGCGATTGAATTTATTTGTAGCATGAAGGACGATGCATTTGTATTCTATCTGTTAGGAGAGCAGTATTCCATGGAGGACATCAGGACATGGAAAAAGGATCATCGGATGTCGCCGTTGACGATTGAACAGAAGGATTTAGTTTCACACCCAGCCAAATGGAAAGAAAGACTTCATCATTTGTTCTATGAATATAACGAGAAACTGTTTGCACGTGAGCTATTTCGGATTCAGCCATGGGTGGCAAAAGCATCCTCTTTGTTTCAGCAAAAGCTAGATCATCACCTGCTGACAGCGTTAAATGAAGTGCATCCGGATGTTTCAATTGATTCAGAGTATCTCAGGGTACAAAAAGGTGAAACATATGAATTTCGTTTGAAGGAATTTAGCTCAATCACCCTTCAGCCATCTACATTCATCACGCCTCACGTCATGCTTGGAGTATATCCTGGCAGGATCTGTTTGGGGTTACATGTCGCAGTGCCCGAAATGAAGGCAGGAGGAGATGAGCCTCCTGCTGATTTGATAGACTTGTTCAAAGCGTTGGGAGAAGCCAGCCGATTAAAGATTTTACGTGATGTATTGACCCACCCATACAGTACAAAGCAGCTGGCAGAAAAGCATGAACTTGCGGAAGCCACTATTTCAAATCATATCAAGATTCTTCAAAGAGCTGGGCTGGTGAAGAGTGAGAGAAGGGGCTACTATATTTTTTATAGTGGAAATAGGGATAGGATGGAGTCTCTAAGAGCCGATCTCAGCCAATTTATCTCCCTTCCTTTATTAGAACAATTCATTTATGAGCCGGATCTGACATGAAGAGTATTTATATGGGTGCAAAGAAGGGTTTTTTGGAGTATGTGATGACTTGTTTAGGAATCATTTTCTTACTTGCTTCACCGTCGCTTGTTGAAGGGATGAACAGCTTTGCCGGCTCTGTTTACACCATTCTAGAAGGAATATCCAGGCCGGGAGAACTTTCTTATTATTCTCATTCTGAAACCAGATCTTTTCCTAAGATGCCGGAAGCACGCTCCGTAGTGTTTCACCAGCAAATGACTGAAAAGCCGTTATTTCCGTATATGAGCGACCTTTATTCTTACAGCTTCCTCCTGTTGGCAGGCAGTCTGTTGATTGCAGGGATCGCGGCTTACTCTGCAAGTGTGTTGGTAGCATGCTGCAGTTCTCCGTTAAGGAAATTTACCGTGAAGATGGCTCAGGTCCTGGAGGCTCTGCCTGACGTGTTTTTCATTTTCTGTATACAGTTAGTGGTGGTATGGATCTATAAACAAACCGGCTGGGAAATTGCAGCAGCCTATTCCACGCCGCAGCATCGACTTTTTTTCCTTCCTCTAATTACATTGAGCATCGTCCCGGCCATTTATTTATTCAGGCTGCAGATGTTATTGATCGATGATGAGAAAGAAAGGGACTATGTCTTATTTGCAAAGTCAAAAGGGCTCGGAAAAGGGTATATCTCGTTACACCATCTATTCAGGAATACAATGATGGAAGCGATGGCACATGTGCCTGCACTGATCCTTCTCGTATACACGAACCTGATCGTATTAGAATTATTGTTTCATAGTGAAGGAGTCATGAGCTTCATCATAGGAGATCAGCCTGCCTCTTCTCGTGCTTTCCTGATCATTATGCTTATGACGCCTTTTTTTGCAGTCATAAAAGGAATGAAACATTTTCGTGAAAAATTCTACGAGAAAACGATAGGGGGGACGGGGGAATGAAGAAAGGAATGATAAAACCATTTCATCTGGGTTTGACCGTAGTCATCGTTATGCTGATTCTCAGCATTGGCTGGACGTTCTTTTGGGAAGCGCCGGAAGCGGAGAGGTTTATGTATGATGAAAATGGTGCATTGATTGATACACCACCCTATCCGATTTCCAGGACTCACTGGCTGGGAGCGGATCGAGAAGGAAATGATCTGTTTTATTTGATCATTTCCGGTGCAAAATGGACCATTATGTTTGCATTTTCGGTAACAGCTCTAAGGGTATTTACTGCCGGTTTCCTTGGATTGATGGGGAGGAGGATGGTCGCATCCAGGTGGATGAACTCTTTTTTTCAAGCTTTTCACTATATCCCTCAGTCTCTTTTAGCCATCATTTGGCTTGCTCCCTATATTTTATATGAATTGAGAGGTACGTCTCCTTTGTCATTCGTGGAGACAATCGTTTTGCAACTCGCTGTACTTACGATTGTCGGTGTTCCAACCCTGACAAAAGTGGTCGCGGAAACGGCCAATCATATTCATACATTTGATTTTATGGAAAGTGCCCGCGTTCTCGGGGGAAATGGATGGCATCTATCAAGAGTGCACGTCTTCCCTCATTTGTTCCCACGGCTCTTAATCCTATTCGGAAGACAGTTTGTACAAGTGCTCACCCTCATGCTGCATCTCGCCATTTTTCATATTTTTATAGGAGGAACGAATATCGGTTCGGGGCAGGAGCACGATCAGTTTGTTGTATACTATACCCCTGTTTTTGAATGGGCGGGCATCATCGGCACCCGCTATAAAGAGTTATTGCTAGAACCTACAATCATTGCCTTTCCTGTCCTTGCCTACTCTTTGCTGATTATGACGGTGGATATGATGGTGAATGGGATGGAAGAGAACTTCAGGACTGACGGGACAACAGTGCATAAATAACGGAAAAACAGGCTTCCTCGGCATTCTGCTGAGGTTTTTTTTTCGCGTTCACTGAACGACCTATCAAAAAGGGATCAGTCGGTTAAACTTTCAAGTATTTACCACTACCATTCTACTACGCCATTAGTCTCTTTCCTCCTGAACCAAATAAAGGGAAAATAAATGAAAAGGCTTTCATTGGTCTATACAAATGATTCTAAACCGGTCCACATCTGAATAGTTTCTACTAGAGGTATTCTGTCCACATTCCGGACAAAGCTTCGAGTCCCAGTAGAGACAGGAAGTGATGTCAGGCGATCATGAGAAGATTGGTTGGGATCAACACAGAACTTACAGTGAGGAGGAAAAGAAAATGATGAACTATTTACAAAGAATCGGGCGGTCATTGATGCTACCGGTTGCCGTCCTGCCTGCAGCGGCGATCCTGATGGGGATCGGGTATTGGATCGACCCGACAGGCTGGGGTGCAGATAGCCCCGTAGCGGCTTTCTTGATCAAAGCAGGTGCATCGATCATTGATAATATGTCAGTACTATTTGCCGTAGGTGTCGCATTGGGGATGGCGAAGAAGAAGGATGGATCCGCAGCACTCAGCGGATTGGTCGCTTTTCTGGTCATCACCACGCTGCTTTCCACCGATTCAGTCGCGCTGCTTCAAGGAGTGGCTCCTGAAAATGTAAATCCGGCATTTATTAAAATTAAAAATCAGTTCGTCGGGATCATTTCCGGACTTGTAGCGGCAAGCATGTACAACCGTTTCAGTCATGTGAAACTGCCGGATGCGCTGGCGTTCTTCAGCGGTAAGCGCTTAGTGCCGATCATGTCGGCAGTCGCAATGCTCGTTGTGTCGGGTGTCATGCTGTTTATTTGGCCGGTCATTTACACTGCACTTGTATCATTCGGAAAAGAAATCAGTGCATTAAGCTTCACGGGAGCAGGTCTATATGGTTTCTTCAACCGCTTGCTGATCCCGACCGGTCTTCACCATGCATTGAATTCCGTCTTCTGGTTCGATGTGGCGGGAATCAATGATATCGGGAACTTCTGGTCCGGCAATGGGGAGAAGGGTGTCACTGGAATGTATCAGGCAGGATTCTTCCCGGTCATGATGTTCGGGCTTCCTGCTGCGGGGCTCGCAATGTATCATGCGGCGAAGCCTGCCAAGAAGAAGCAGGTGGCTTCACTCATGCTTGCCGCTGGATTTGCTTCATTTTTCACAGGGGTGACAGAGCCTCTTGAATTCGCATTCATGTTCGTTGCTCCTGCGTTATATGTAGCGCATGCAGCATTGACGGGTTTATCCCTGGCCATTGCATCGTTCTTCCAATGGACTGCCGGGTTCGGTTTCAGTGCCGGCTTCGTCGACTTTTTACTGAGCTCACGGCTTCCGCTTGCCAATATGCCTTATATGCTGCTCCTGCAAGGCATCGTGTTTGCATTCATTTATTACTTCCTGTTCCGCTTCCTGATTGCGAAATTCAACCTGATGACACCTGGACGCGAAGAAGATGCAGAAGAAGGGGCGATCGCCGACCCGGTTGCCGACGGAGACAAATTTGTCTCCATGGCTGCTGAAATTTATGCAGGCCTTGGCGGAGATGAGAATGTCACATCGGTCGACAACTGCATCACCCGCCTTCGTGTGGAAGTGAAGAATATGGATGCCGTCGACCAACGGCGGATCAAAGCCACCGGAGTGCCTGGCATCAATATCGTAGGCCCGAACTCGATCCAAGTCGTGGTCGGAACCTCCGTCCAGTTCGTGGCGGATGAGGTTGAAAGGCTTCGGAATAAGAGTGCTTGATGAGTAGTTTGTGGTGATTGATGGGTGGTGGGGGTTGGTTGATGGATCGTGGTTGCTGTTGTTGCTGTTGATGAGGTCAACGATGTTGTTAGTGTTGTCGAAATTTGTAGAATGGCAGATAAATCGTGATTTTGGCAGATAAAATGAAATAATGGCAGATAAAATGAAAAAACGGCAGATAAAAAATATTTTTGGCAGATAAATCCCAAAAACGGCAGAGATCCATGAACCACCACGACTATACCACAAAAAAGAGAGGGAGGGACCATGCATTCAGGGTCCGTCCCTCTCTCAATCTATAAAAACCCACTCAAATAGTCTATACTTTTACATAATAGATTAACTATAGAAGAAGGTTTTACATATGACTGAGAAAAAAAGAAAAGAAGCCGACCTCTATCAGCCCATCCAAAAACATTTCACAAATCTCGGATATAAAGTCAACGGAGAAGTGAACGATTGTGACCTGACGGCAGTGAAAGGGGACGAACTGATCATCGTGGAATTAAAGCTTTCATTGACGATCGATTTACTGATCCAGGCCGCAAAGCGCCAAAGGCTGACCGATCTCGTCTACATCGCGATCCCTAAACCGAAGCGGACCCGTTCAAGAAGATGGAACGACATCTGCCACCTTGTCAAAAGACTGGAGCTGGGACTGATCACCGTCTCGTTGACCAAACGGCCAAAAATTGAATTCGTCGCGCACCCGCAGCCGTTTGACCGCAAGAAAGTCATGACATACAGCAAACGGAAGAGGGCTAATTTGATAAAAGAAATTGAAGGACGTAGTGCGGATTACAACACCGGTGGCAGCAATAAGACGAAAATCATGACCGCCTATAAAGAGAGCTGCATCCAGATTGCTTGCTGCCTGGAGAAACATGGACCGCTGTCCCCGAAAGCATTAAAAGAACTCGGGACAGGTGACAAAACCCCGTCCATTCTGCAGAAGAATTATTATAAATGGTTCGACCGGGTCAAGCGAGGCGTATACCAGTTGAATGAGACTGGGAAAAGAGAGTTGGAGAAGTATCCTGAATTGGTGTCCTATTATGAAGGGAAGATGAAAGATCAATAACAATCGGTTGTTGTTCTTGAACCGTCTGGGCTTCCATCTCATGACATGTGAGGTGGGAGTCCTTTTTTAAAGCACTGTTAATAACGCTGCCCGATTCTGTAAAAGGCTTGACTTTCCTCGGATAGCCCATTGGCCTCTCTGGCTTCGTCTGAGCGAAGGAAAGCGGAAGGGCTTTCTTTAGAGGCATGTGACATAAGGCGAATCGGTCACAAACGCTTCTTTGCCTTCTTGGCCGGTTTGACTTATGTCATGTGCACCTAAGCCCTGTAGCTGGACAGGTCCCACATTAGCTACTCTTCCCAGAGAAGTTTGCGTCTTTACGTCCATTCAACTGCTGGAAATGGGTAGAAATCAACAATTTTTATTTAACAGCGCGTTTTTTTAAAAAAAGTTTAAATTTACCAAAACTTTTTCGGCACTGTGATGTCTAATCAGTGGAGGGAAGGGGGAATTCCTGATGAGTGAGCTGGATCTCACGATGGTCAAGAGAGCGAAAAAAGGTGATGAGGATGCGCTGTATCAACTGATCACTTCACATAAAGAACAACTCTATCGAATGGCCATTTCGTATTTGAAAAATGAAGACGACGCCATCGAGGCGATTCAGGAAACAACATATCGTGCTTATAAAGGAATCAAGAAGCTGAGGAAAAATGAATACTTTACAACTTGGCTGATTCGGATCCTATTGAATTATTGTCATGATGAAATCAAGAAAAAGAAGCGCGTCATCTATAGCGATCGGCTCCTTCACTCAATGGAGGCTCCCGAGAAGAATTCGTCCATTGAAACCGAGGACGCCATCCATTCATTGAATGAGCCATACAGGAATGTAATCATGCTCAAGTATCTCCACGATTTGAAAATCAGTGAAATAGCGGAAATTCTTGAATGTCCAGAGGGTACCGTCAAAACATGGCTGCATAAGGGACTTGGTTTACTTCGCAGTCAGTTGAAAGAAAAGGAGGGTGACTTCCATGTATGAACACGAAGAAAAGAAGCTGAGCGAAACGAAGCAGGAGCTACAAGAGGCCTCAATACCTCATCACAGACTGGATGATGCCATTCTTGCTGGAATCCGAAAAGGAAAACGTGCCTCGAAAAAAAACCAGGCTGCCAGGGCTTGGGTTGCTTCAGCAGCCGTTGTCCTAATATTGGTTGTATTTGCCGGATCTTTGCGCATGTCAACTGACTTTGCCCGATTGGTGAGCGGCATGCCCGGTATGGAGAAGATTGTAGAACTGGTCAGAATGGATAAAGGATTACTTTCGTCAATCGAGAATGATTATGTTCAGAAGGCGGGGGCATCGGATGAACATCATGGTATAACCATCACGCTGGACTCGTTTATCGTGGATGAGGAACAACTTGTATTGTTTTATTCCTTTGAGTCTGCCGACCGTGCATTGGAGGAAGTCCACTCTTCCAGGATCGATCTTCAAACCGAAGAAGGAGATAAAGTTCCAGTCACATCTTTATCTTATGGTGGTGAAGACTTAGAAAACAAAAAAGGGTTGTATTCAGCAACCATCGGGCTCAAACAACCCCTGAAAGAACAAGACTATCAGTTTGTCCTTCACTTGGAGGAAGGGGAGAAGGAACTGAGTGGGGAATGGAAGATCCCTTTCAAGGTTGACCGTGATAAAATTGGGAAGACAAGAACCGTTCGGATAGACGAGACGTTTACAATCGAGGGCCAGGAGATTCATGTAGGAGAAGTAAGGGTGGCTCCGACCCGCACAGCGGTTTCGTTTGAATTTCCACAGTCGAATTCAATGAGGATTTTCAATATCGAGGACCTGAGACTTGTGGATGAGCATGGGGAAACATGGTCGAAGATTTCGAATGGCGTTGTGGCAAGCGGTGATTCAGACAAAATCACGTATTATCTACAGAGCAATTATTTTGAGAATCCGGAAGAATTATATCTTGCTTTCGATTCCATCAGGGCTCTTGATAAAGACCATTTAGAAGTAGTCGTCGATCCTGCAGAAGAGAAAGTCCTTAAAGCTCCAGATGGTCGATTGGCATCAGTGAAGGTAGAAGATGATGTACTCCTGTTTGCTTGGGACAAATATTACAGGCAAGCCGATGAACTAAATCCTTTTAATTCCTATGTGGACGCAGATGGAAAGAAACATGATTTAAGTAGCTTCATCATGACTGGAGATCATCAATTTGGGTTTCCATACTCAAAGAATGACGGCCCATCCCCAATCACATTCGAACTGAAGGACTACCCATCCTGGATCAAAGGAAACATCAAAATCCCACTACAATAAAGAAGGTACGTCCCTCACCGCTTTAAAGCGGTGAGGGACGTACCTTTGATAAGAGTAGTTTGGAGTATTTTGGTTATCCTATTGGGTGCATACTTCTTTTAAAAGGGTAGGTGGATGTTCTTTGCCTAATTCATTGGAAGCATTACTTGATTACTTGAGGACACGGTTCGATGATGAACCGAAACCCCGTCCCCATATCGGAGAGGCAATGGGTTGCTGGTTGTATTATACTGCGATTGCGGAGGAAGTGCCGATTCTTGAAGCTTCATTAAACACAACGAAGGACAAAGACCTGGTGCATCTTTTGAAGGAAACCAAAAGGCTTGCCCTTCACCAAATGCAGACACTTGAAGAATTCATGCTGAGAGAAGGGATTCCCCTATCGGACACGTCAGAGAAGAAACCGGTATCGGATCCTGATAGCATCCCTCTCGGCGTAAAAGCAACGGACACCGAAATCGCCAATTTGATCTCAGCAAAGATTGCAACAAACATCGTGATGTGCGCGACGAATAATAGTCAAAGCGTAAGGAATGACATCGGATTGATGTGGATCCGTTTTCAATCCGAAAAGTCCGTACTCGGATTGGAATTGAAAACGAAAATGAAAGAACGCGGATGGCTGAAGATCCCCCCTGCCTATATCCCGCCGGGGGCTCCGGTCAAGTAGAAAAAGCCTTTCTCTTATGGTAGAGAAAGGCTTTTTATCATCCATGATTCAAAACTTTGACGTTTCCACTAAAAACGGTTTGCCTCCCCCATTATTTGACCAACGCCCGATTCTTCCTATACTCTTTCCGCAAAACCGCCGTCGTGTATAGCCTCTTTTCCTCTTCTGTTTCCGGTATCACTCCAGGCACCGGCTTAGGCTTTCCATTTTCATCAACAGCGACCATCGTTAGGAATGATTCTGTCGTCAATGTTTTCACTCCGGTCAGTAAATTGGTAGAGTGCACCTTCACATACACCTCCATCGAAGTCCTTCCCGTGGAAGTGACAATCGCCTCAAGGCTGAGTGCGTCCCCGACCGTTGCGGATGACAGGAAATCAACCGAATCGATTGAAGCCGTGACCACCACCGAGCTTGAATGCTTCATGGCTGAAAGTGCAGCGATTTCATCGATAAATGCCAATACCTTTCCCCCGAAGATTGTCTGCATATGATTCGTATCAGGCGGCAATACCAATTTTGTTTGGATCGTACGTGAACGATCAACTGGATAAGCTTGTTCCAACATGTTCATCTCCCCGTCCTTCTTGGAATAAAAAAAACATCTTCCATTACCAGAAGATGCAGTTATTCCAATCGGACGATCATGATCCAATGCGATCTTGTGTGTCGTTCCATCTGGCGTAACACCCTCCTATCTCCCGTAGGAACTCTGTGTTCTTCCCGATTGGCAGGTCTCCTGGCTCAGCTTCGGCGATGTCTTATCCCTTCCCATTTCACAATTGAAACAGTGGGTGTTCATAAGAAATCTCGGCTATACAGTGGCGGGACCGCGCTGGATTTTCACCAGCTTCCCTATTAAGGAGAGTGCAGCGTCGTACTCTCCACCAACGGGCAATAATGAAATTGTGAACGCTCTTATTCTACCACATTCGACATCCAGGGAGCATGGATATGTCAGATAAAAGAGAATTTCTATTATTTTTCCAATCTTATGAAACTTTTGGTGGGCTAGAGCCGTAAATAGTCATATAACCAATTACAAACCAGCAGAGATTTATTTGCTGAAAAATTATAGGGGGTAGGTAAGCATGGGTTCACTAACAATCATTGGGATTATGATGATCCTTGTTCCAGTATTGATCTTGGCGGCCATTGTAGGAATCGCATATTATTTCTGGATGAGATTCCGCTACCGCACGGCAAAGTCCAATCAGGCTTTGATCATCACTGGTCCGAAACTAGGAGATCCGGAAAAAGAAACAAATATATTCACCGATCAGGAAGGACGTTCAATGAAGATCATCAGGGGTGGGGGATATCGCCTTAGACGATTTCAAACAAGTACACCGGTTAATCTGACATCTTTCCAATTGAAGCTGTCAACGCCGCGTGTGTACACGAACGGCGGGGTGCCGATCGTGGCGGATGCGGTTGCGATGGTGAAGGTGGCGGACACATTGAACGGGATCGCCAATTATGCAGAGCAATTCCTTGGGAAAAATCAGAAAGAAATCGAAGATGAAATCATCGAGGTATTGGGAAGTAACCTTCGGGCCATTTTATCCAAAATGACCGTAGAGGATATCAACAGCAACCGTGAGAAGTTCAATGCGGATGTATCTGAAATCGCCCAGAAACAGCTCGATCTGATGGGCTTTAAGATCACATCACTTGGCTTGACCGACATACGTGATGCCGATGAAGAAAATGGATACTTAAAGAATCTGGGACGTCCACGGATCGCGGAAGTCAGGAAGCAAGCTGAAATTGCCGAAGCCAATACGGAACGAGAAACACGGATTCACCGCGCACAGACGGATCAGGAAGCAAAAGAAGAAGAATACAAGCGCCAAATTTCAATTGCAGAGTCGAAAAAGGAAAAGGACATCAAAGATGCTGCCTTCAAGGAAGAAACAGAACGGGCCAGAGCCAAATCCGAGCAATCGTATGAATTGGAGAAAGCAAAGCTTGCCAAGGAAGTGAAAGAGGAAGAATTGACACTTCAATTCCTTGAGAGGGAACGAGCGGTCAAGCTTGAGGCGGAAGAATCGAAAGTCCGTCAGACAAAAGCAGACGCTGAATATTATGAAACGACCCGTAAAGCGGAAGCCGAAGCACGTAAAGCGGAAATCGATGGTGAAGCAAAAGCGAAAATCCGCCGTGAAGAGGGGTCTGCAGAGGCAGATGTCATCAGGGAACGAGGGAAAGCAGAAGCGGAAGCAAGAAAACTATTGGCTGAAGCGATGGAAAAACATGGCGATGTCATCATCACCGAGAAGTTGATCGAGATGCTACCGGTCTTTGCAGAAAAGATTGCACAGCCGTTAAACAATATCGACTCAGTCAAGATCATTGATTCCGGAAATGGACAGGGCGTTCCATCGTTCGGGAAGAGCATCACCAGGACGATGCTTGATATGCAGGAACCTTTGAAGGAAATGACGGGTATCGATGTCGGACAATTGCTGAGGTCATATGCGGATCGGAAACCGGAGCGCCCTTATCAGCCTGTGATCAACCAAACAGGCGAAAGGGAAATCGCAGCCGCGAAAGATCAAGAAGACACAAAAGAGGAAGAACAAGCACAAGGGGAAGACAAACACTAAATTAAAGGGGCACTCTTCAAGAAGTTGAAGAGTGCCCCTTTCTATATGGAATTGAATGCCCCTATCATACGAGGAATTGGCACACTGAATCGGAGGGTCAATGGAGTGGTTATTCTTCAATGTGCTGAGTTGGCAGTTTAAGAGTTGAATATTTTGTACAATGATTGTACATTATATTTACAAGTTTAATACAAAACTTGAACAAAACAAAAGGAGTGGAAAAGATGAAAAAGATTTTCTCGATTTTTGTTGCTGCCATAATGATGGCAACACTTGCCGGCGGTGCGATGGCTGCCGAAAATGACGCGATGGTGCGCATCGTGCATGCTTCACCCGATGCACCAGCAGTGGATGTATATGTAGATGATAAGGCAGTCGTTGAAGGTGCTGAATTCAAAGCAGCGACCGATTATATGAATCTCCCTGCAGGAGAACATAAGGTAGAAATCTATGCGGCGGGCACAATGGGAACTGAAGAACCTGTCATTTCCCAAATGCTTACAGTCGAAGAAGGCATGGCTTATACAGTAGCAGCCGCTAATACATTGGATAACTTGGAACTGGTTGTTGCACAGGATTCAATGGAAGTAACTGAAGGAATGACGAAAGTGCGTGTGGGACACCTTTCACCTGATGCCCCTACTGTCGATGTGGGACCGATCGGGGGAGACGCCTTATTCAGCGGTGCAGAGTTCAAAGCAATCACGGACTACAAAGAGCTTGATCCAGGTACCTATGACCTTGAAATCAGAACGCCCGAAGGTGACCAAGTATTGGACCTTTCCGGGACGATGCTAGAAGAAAATACAGTATACAGCGTATTTGCGATCAATACAGCGGATCAATTGGAAGTACTTGTCCTGAAGGATTACACATTAATGCCAGGCAGCATGCCTGAAACAGGCATGGGGGGAGCTGCTGAAGAAGACGCTTCTTCACTTCCGATCGCCCTTGCATCTGTTGTACTTGGCGGTGCGGCAATCGCATTTGTGGCTCGCAAGAAGCTTGTGAAGTAATGAGATTGCTTTTAACGATTAGTTTGATGGCTCTTCTTGCAGGTTGTTCTGCAGAAGAGCCTCAATCATTTGAGAAAATCAAAGAAGCATCCGTTATACAGCCTGTTCAACCTGTGAAAAATTCTGACCGTCAAGCTTCTTCAAGTGAAGGCATCATCCCTACGGCTTTGTCGATTCCTGCTCTTGACCTCGAAGCATCCGTCAAAGAATTCGGCCTCGATGAAGAGGGGAATATGGAACTGCCTAAAAACGGAGAAGATGTAGCGTGGTTCGGTCCCGGTACAGAACCAGGTGAGTCAGGGAATGCAGTCCTGGCAGCGCATGTAGACAATGAAAAAGCACCAGCGGTTTTTTTTCGGTTGAAGGAACTGAACAAAGGTGATGAAATCCATGTTCGTGACGAAGAGGGGACTGAGCTCACATTTGTTGTGAAAGAGAAGGTCGCTTATCAAAAAGATGATGCACCGATGAGGGAAATCTTCGGTCCTACCGATAAACGACGGCTGAATCTCATTACATGCACCGGATACTTTGATCGTGAGATGCACAATTATGTAGAAAGACTCGTCGTATATACCGAGTTAAAAGATCAGCAACATGAAACGTAAAAGCTTTTGTTCCAAGGTACCTTGGGATGAAAGCTTTTTTGTATGGAAAGGTTGCGGCTAGGGGACATAAAAAATCCGATTCCTCTGATTGGAAAGGAATCGGATCTGCCTATTCATTGAAATCATTCTGCTTCCACCGAAATATGCTGAAAGCTCTCTACATCAAACAACCCAAGATCCGTGATCTTTATGGAGGGGATGACGGGTAATGTCAGGAAGGACAAGGTAAGAAAAGGATTGAAATTCCCTTCGAATCCGACTTCAGTGAGCGCGGATTTTATCATGTGAAGACCGTTGTAAACAGTATCTGAGTCCCCGTCTGATAGCAGTCCTGCAATCGGAAGGGCCAGTGAAGCAATCACGTTCCCCTCTTTGACCACTACGAGCCCTCCGTTTAACTCTTCCAACGCATGCACTGCACTTAAGAGATCGGAATCGTTGGTCCCGGCGGCGACAATATTATGAGAATCGTGTGCTACCGTCGTGGCAATCGCTCCTTGTTTGATACCCAGTCCCTTAAGGATCCCCCTCCCTATGTTTCCGGTATGATGGTGCCTCTCGATTACGCAAATCTTGAGCTGGTCCATTGTAATCGAAGGCGTAAAGCTACCATCCTCGACCGTTACGGTTTCTGTCACTTTCGATGTGCGAAGTGAATTCGGAATGATTTCGATGATGTTGGCTTTATTGCTTTCATGAAGGGGGATGCGGAGATCTTTTTCAGAAAGCGGCTGAATCTTGACGGTGTTCGTCAGTGACTCTGAAGGTGCAGACTCAGGGATCCCATCTCCAATCACCTTTCCTGACTTTGCCACGAGCTGCCCTTTTTTATAAACTTCCGCTATTTTGATGGAATCAAGATCATCGAGTAAAAGGAAGTCCGCTTCATACCCCGGCGCGATTGCTCCTTTAGTTGACAAACCATAGCATTCGGCAGCGTTGATGGTCGCCATGCTGATTGCGAGTAGCGGGTCGACGCCTTCCTTGATGGCAAGGCGTACGTTGTGATCGATGCTGCCATCCTTGATCAGGTCATCAATATGTTTATCATCGGTACAGAATAGGCAGCGACGTGCATTTTTTTCTGTCACGACTCCAATGAGTGAAGACAAATCCTTGGCAACGGAACCTTCGCGGATCAGCAGATACATTCCCCGTTTCAACCGTTCCTTCGCCTCCGAAGCAGTATGACATTCGTGATCGGTTGTAATGCCCGCTGATCGGTAAATGTTGATGGCATCCGAATTCAACCCTGCCAAATGTCCGTCAATCTTTCCTTCCTCCATAGAGACATCGATGATTTTATCAATGATGGAATTCTGTGTGCGTTGAAGGGAAGGGTAGTCCATGACCTCGGCTAATCCCAATACACGATCATGCGAATAAAAAGGTTTCAGGTCAGGAGCCAATAGCTCTGCCCCCGAATTTTCAAAAGGAGTGGCCGGGACGGAGGATGGCAGCATGCAGAAAACATCCAACGGAATATTTTCAGAGTTATCGAGCATGAACTGAATTCCTTCCGTTCCAGCTACATTCCCTATTTCATGCGGGTCCGTAATGACCGTGGTGACGCCATGGGGGATGACGACCTTGCTGAACTCTGCCGGTGTTACCATTGAGGATTCGATATGGACATGTCCGTCAATGAAGGAGGGGCAGATATATCTGTTGTCCGCATCGATCACTTGCTTTCCTTCGAATGGTCCGATGCCGACGATCATCCCATCGGATATGGCAATATCCCCTTCCGTGATTTCCAGATTGAATACATCCACGAGCTGCCCGTTTTTAATGACGAGATCTGCCGGTCTTTCATGATTGGCAACGGCTATTTGCTTTTTTAACGTTTGCTTCGAGAGCTTCATATAAATCCTCCTTATCCCCATTACCCTTCGAATATGGCCATTGGAAGCGATTGTCCTATTGTTCCCTGATAATCAAGAAAAATAAAAAACCCTTGTTACCAAGGGTTTGACATCATAGAGGACAGCTGTGGACGATTACACGGCTGAAGATCCCTCTCGTAGTCAAACCATTTACGGTAGTTTGGTAGAAACTTATGGACCATATTTCCAAGATTATACGAGTGATACGATATGTGTTTTAAGTTGAATAGTAGATAACATTCTAAACGTTTTGATTCATGGCTGTCAATCTTAAATCCGTTGTAAATAAAGAGATCACCGCGTTGTACAGTCGGATCTTCCAAAAAAATCCTTTACTCCATGATGATTTCATATACTATTAATATATAGAGTTTTCTGAATAAAAGAAGAGTCACGGAGGTAAATTATGAAACTGAACATCATTCACACGAACGATCTGCATAGTCACTTTGACGCATTCTCCCGCGCGGTATCCATCATCAAGGAATATGGGGATGAGGACACGTTGATCTTGGATGGAGGGGATTTTGCAGACTTTAAAAGTATTGAATTGCAGGGAACCAGGGGGATGGCGGCCATCGAACTGCTGGAGTATGCTGGTTATGCTGCCTTGACCATTGGAAACAATGAAATGTTCAATGGGGTCGATACACTTGAATATATGGCATCGAATAGTGGGGTGCCTTTCATCAGTAATAATCTACTGAAAAGGGACAGAACCAGAATTGATGGCGTATGTTCAAGTACCATCCTAGAGAAGAAGGGTCTCCGAATCCTCATTACGGGTGCTTCTCCCGATATGCAGGATTTCAGTGACGGTTTGGGCGTACATATGACAGATTACAAATCCGCGATCATGAAAGAGCTTGAAATCCAGCAAGGGAACTATGATCTTTGCATTCTCCTCAATCATCTGGGCACGTTTGTAGACGATGAGCTTGTGGGGGAACTGAAAGGGGTCGACATCATCCTTTCTGCACATGACCACAAGCTTTATCCTCATAGCAAAGTGGTGAACAACACGATCATGAACAGTGCCGGCTGTTACGGGGAATATGTGGGCGTCATTGAAATAGACGTGAACGAAGACGGCATTGAATTACTTCATTCACAAAATATCGGTACGAAAGATGCTCAACGGGATGAGGGAGTCCTATCCATTTTAGCTAAAAATAAAGAAAAAGCGATCGAAGTGCTAAGTGAACCTCTCTATTCAATTGAGGAACCGCTATGGCATGATGTCGTCGAGGAAAATCCCCTTACGAACTTAATCGCAGACGGCGTGAAGGATATGCTGGGTTGTGAGATTGGCCTGATGAACGGTGGGATTGCGAATGCAGGAGTGTTCGGGTACATCTCGAATAAGAAGCTGATTGAAGTTTGTCCTTCTCCGTTGAATCCAACTTCATTTGAAATCCAAGGTAAGTATATTAGGGAAGCATTCGAGCAATCGCTGGATGCCGGAGTATGTCTCAATGAAGGGAGGGGTCCGGGGTTCAGGGGGAGATTCGTAGGAAGTCTTCATGTATCCGGGGCGGAGGTCGTCCATGATGGTAAAAGGGTCCTCGAGGTATTAATCGGAGGGGAACTTCTCGATGAAGATCGGTGGTATAAAGCCGCATCATCCGATTATCTCCAAAGAGGATCGGGATATCCGTCCCTGGCCAACAACCGAAATGAGAACTATCTTGCTGAAGAAATCAAGGACGTCATCAGGATTTATGCCAGGAGAAGCGATTCCGTCAAACAGGCTGCTGTCAACCGGTGGAAAGTACGTGCTGATGTGATTATTTAACGTGACAATGTTCATATAAAGAAACGTCACAGAAAGGATGAGCACACTTGGATACTGGAGTGATTTTTGCATTTTCGATTGCAGTCGGTTCACTCGGGGTCCGAGATCAGTGCCTTATCGATTGCAGGAAAGCTTGAAAAACGGTTAAAAGAATTAGAGGAAAAATAATAGGTTCACGAAAAAGCGCTCAGGTTTCCTGAGTGCTTTTCTTTTCATTCAGCCTTTTCCTCAAACTGACAGGTTTCCAGTATGTGAACCCGGGGTATCCATTTAGAGAACTACAAGAACAATAGTAGAGGAGATACCTATATGATCAAACGCATCGGTGTTACACTATGCTGGCTACTCATAATAACAGTGGTGATCCTGATCGGAGCCGGAAATTATATATATAACGTTGCTCTAAATAGAAGTGATGAAGGCATCAAGCTGTATGGCACAGAGGAAGCGGTCAAAGCGGTCAGTGCACTTGAAGAGGAGCAGAAACGATTGCAGGAACTCACAAGCTGGACTGGGCAACAGGATTTCGAAGAAGTGGAAATCCACAGTGATGACGGCTTGAAACTGAGTGCCCTTTACCTCAAAAATGATGCGTCGAATGGAAAGACCGTCATATTGACTCACGGCTATAAAGGGAATAACGAACAATTGCCCGAAGTGACAAAATTTTATTATGAAAAAGGATATGACATATTAAAGCCGGATGCACGGGGACATGGTAAAAGTGAAGGGGACTATATCGGCATGGGTTGGGATGATCGACAGGATATAAGGAAATGGATCGACTATCTTATCAGAGAGAAAAAGGAAAAGACCATCTTCCTGCACGGTTTCTCAATGGGTGCCTCGACTGTCCTGATGGCAAGCGGCGACGAGCTTCCCCATGAAGTAAAAGGGATCATTGCTGACAGTGGGTACACGTCAGTGAAGGAGGAGCTCGCTCATCAGCTTAAGCATCTATACAACCTGCCATCTTTCCCATTGATCGATATCACAAGCCTGGTCACTGAAAAGAGGGCAGGATTTTCATTCGAGGAAGCTTCGGCACTGAACCAAGTAAAGAAGAAGGATCATGACCTGCCACTTTTCATCATCCATGGTGACAAGGATGAACTCGTCCCACCTGAAATGGCCCAGCGTCTGTATGAAAACGCATCGGGAATGAAAGAGCTATGGATCATCCCAGATGTCGGGCACACACAAGGTTTCCTTGAGGATGATGAGGAGTATAAGCGGAGGTTGATGGGGTTCATCCAGGAAGCGATGACAGCGAATTGAAAGGTCTAACTCGTTAACTACACTGAGAAAATGAAGATGTAATCACCTTGTGTTAATTGAACAACTGAAATCAAAATAATCGTAAAACCCTCTCCACATGTGGGGAGGGTTTTATTTGTATAAGTACACTTTTATCTTTTCCTGCTTATCGATGGTAGCCAGCAACACGTCATGAACCGAAGTGTCATAGGAAAGCTTAAGTTGTTGATTCAACCAGGTTTCGTCTTTATTTATATGCTGCAGTTCTCGATTATTGATTTTTCCTTCTTCAATGATTGGAACTGGCAGGTCGAAGGGGGTGTGAGAAGGAGCGTAATCCTTCATTGTGACCGGCTGATGCTCCGGCTTGTGAAAAATGGAGATTTCTCCACCGGGTTCCCATAGGGCTAGGGCTACCTGATCGACTTCCTCCGTCTGCTGCTTTCTTAATTCTGATAAAAGACTGTCCAGTGGTATTCTTGCTTTCTTCAAGTTATGAAAATTGATAGTCCCATCCTGTATAAGTGGAATGGGGGAGGGGTCCAGAAATTTCTTGATGGAGGTAAACTTCAAGCTGATGTATACTCCAATAAGGTATAAGCTGACCAAGGTACTCATCGTAATCATGGATCCCTTTAACCCCAACTCTTCATCGGACAATGGGTGAGCCATGATATTCCCCAAGAGCAGTGCCATAACAAAATCAAGGAATCGTAATTGAGAGATAGATCGTTGTCCCATCACTTTAGCTACGATCACTAAAAAGAAAAAGCCAACGACAGCCCTCAAAATCCATTGGATAGCTGTCAATGATTCTTGGCTATTGAAAAAATCCAAATCATCCCCACCTTAAATATCGAGACTACGAATTAGTCTTTCCAATGAAATAGATTTCATGATTTTAATTAGTACGTTCTGTTAAACACCACGGTTGATCCCCCCTGAAGATTTCGCTTTCTGCTGGCGGTTGGTAAGCCCCGCAGCCAGACAAGTCACACCTGATTCGCTACTCCCGCATCAGTCTCGTCTTGCACTCCAAATAACAGATGGGAAACGGATAAAGACAACACTATCCTTCAACAGCGACACCTGTTAAGTGGGAATTGATAGATGTTGGTCTCGAACTAGTCAAGTGGTCGAGTTTCAGATTACCCTTCTTTTAGATAAGTGACAGGAAAAAGATGAGGGTGGGGGACAAAACTAAAAAACTACTACATAAAGCCGAACAAGTTGAGTGTAGTCTCTTAATACCGCTAATGATTTCCGTGCAAGACTTCGCTTTCCGCGGGTAGCCTGTGAGCCTCCTGCGGGGTCTCACATGTCTAGCTGCAGGCCTCTCTTCAAAGCCCTTCCGCTTTTCTCATAAGCTACTCTTCCCGCAGGAGTCTTCGTCTTGCACTCCAATCAACCGCTAGATAGATGTGAAATCTAATCGTACAGTTATAGAAATAGTTAAAAACCCGAACTAATTTGTCCTTCGACAGACAAATTAGTTCGGGTTTTACTTAAGCTGAAACACTTTTGCCCCAGCCTCATCTCATAATATCAATAGTTTGCTTGACGCACTCTTTCTTCTTCTTTGTTGCCAGACTTCCGATTTGCCATGTATCCGATCAACAAGATGGCGACGGTGAGTCCAATCGTAATAGCGTAGGTGACAGGCCCGTGCTCGATATTCAATAATTCAAGGAATCGATGGTCGCCAACAATCATTTCCCCTGCTGTGTAGGCGAGGATCCCTGCACCGAGATAAGCGATCCAGCGATACTTTTCGAGGGCCTTTACGATCGCTTTTGATCCGAATATCATGATGGGGATGGAAATGAAGACCCCAAGCGCAATCATGCCGATGTGTCCATGAGCGGCCCCTGCAACAGCCACGACATTATCAAGGCTCATGGCTGCATCTGCAATGATGATTGTCGTGATGGCTTTACCCAATCCTGTATGGGCTTTGATATTCGCGTCGTCTCCTTCTTCTACCAGAACGTTATAAGCGATCCACAGAAGAAGTAAGCCTCCTATTAAATGGACATATGGAATCTGCAACAGATAGACGATGATTGCAGCGAATAAAACTCGTAAAATGACGGCACCTGCCGTTCCCCAGAAAATCGCCTTATTTTGAAGCTCTTTTGGCAAACTTCTTGTAGCCATGGCGATGACGATTGCGTTATCCCCCGACAGTATGATATCAATCGCAATGATCTTTAACAGAGCAATGACAGCACCTGAAGATATGGCAAGTCCCAGTGGAAAAAATAAATCCATCTTGGTTCCTCCTTCTATCTAGTAATCATTAAGTAATCATTGATATAAAAACATAACTTACTCATTTTAACACAAAAGCTGAACGAAAAAAGGAAGTTTGCAAGAAATGGCAGGAACCTCCTGAAAGTGATTCTTTAATCATGTGAAAGCGATAGATGATGGGAGGCGATTGTTTTAGTCCTATTCGGAGCGGTTATAGTAAAAGAAATCATGATAAAGGAAGGGGGATCATTCTAGGTTGGGAAATCTACTCATATTTGGAGCCGTCTTGTTCATCCTTGTCAATTTGATCTACTTCTTTAGGAATAAAGAATTCAAATACAGCTATTTCAGCACGGGGATGTTCTATAAATTATTCTTTGTCCTGATGGCCGTGACCATTGCATTTGCTGTCCTTTATTATGGGTTGGGGACCAATGGGGTCGTCTTGAGATACAGCTTGCCGGATGGGCAGGAGGTCCCGCACAGTTTCTCAAATTATTTATACTTCAGTGGGGTGACCATCCTATCGGTTGGATATGGAGACTATCTTCCGGTCGGCAACCTCCGATTCTTCGCCCTCGTCGAAGCATCGATCGGTCTCCTTCTCCCATCAGCCTATTTCATGAGAGTACTGAATTCAAAAAATGAAAAATAGACAAGAAGGCGAAGGTACGTCCCTCACTGCTTTAAAGCAGTGAGGGACGTACCTTCATCATGAATTGACCGTAGTAAAGAAGGTAGAGGGGTGTTATGATGAGATGAATAAAAGCAGGTAGCTGCTGAATTTACTGGAAAAGGTCTTGAGAGAATTGAAAAAATGGCAAACTTATATTGTATTGGTGTTCGTGATGATGATATGGGGGTTCAATGTCCCTGCTTTGAAAACCCTGGTCACGGCGTTCACCCCGGTGACCATCACATCCCTGCGTATATTCACTGCCGGGGTGACGGTCTTCATCATTTTGGGATTTATGAGGATTGTGAGGAAGCCTACCAGAAGGGAGGGCATCTACATCATTGGTGGCGGGCTGCTCAATGTGGTGAGCCATCACTACTTCCTATCTGTTGGACTGACACATACATCTTCTACAAATGGGGGGCTCATACTGGGAACCGGGCCTTTGCTGACGGCAATGCTCGCTTCCATCCTCCTAAGGAACCGGCCGACCGTCATCAAGGTGATCGGCTTCTTGCTCGGAGGGGCCGGTGTCTCCATCATTGTTTTATCGGGAGGAAATGGCCTGGCGACACTGAACATGGGGGATGCCATGGTCTTCATCTCCATCTTCTCCCAGGCGCTGAGCTTCATCATTATCAGCAAGGCCGCTAAAACCCTGGATCCACGCTTATTGACGGGATATATGCTCGTATTCGGTTCAGTGATCTTGTTCTTCATTGGTCTTGTTAAAGAACCCGGGGGGCTTGACCATCTTGGCAATGCTTCTCCAGGAATCTGGATTCTTTTCTTTGCTTCAGCCATGCTTGCGACGGCACTGGGGCATATGCTATACAATCAATCAATCGGAAAATTGGGTGCAGCCGAGACGTCCATCTTCCTGAACTTGAATACATTTTTCTCTTTGATTGGTGCTTCTGTATTTTTAGGCGAAAGCATCACCCCTTATCACTTAGTGGGTCTTGTGTTCATCGTCCTAGGGGTTGTATGCGGATCTGGTACGTTAGAAGAAATGGTGATCAGAAGAAAACAGGAGCGCTTCCTTAACAAGCACAGAAATCATCATCTTTAACGTGGGAACATCACAGAAGGAATAATTTCCCGCTCTGTTAAATAGGTTAGAAGGTAGTAACTAACAGTGGGGGGGAGCACCATGCTGAATGATCAACTTCAGAAGCTAGTCAATAATTTAATCCAAATTGAGCATGTATCCACTACGTTGTATTTGGCGATGTCCGCCTATATGGCCAATCAGAATTATACCGGGATGGCTAAATGGCTCAGACTTCAATCGGATGAAGAACGCACTCATATGCTTAAGCTGATCGACTATGTAACGGATAAGGGAGGCACCGTGGCAATACAGGAACTTCCCGCCCAGCCGAACCAATTCGGTACGCCTCTTGAAACGTTCAAGAAAGTGTTGAAGCATGAACAATTCGTTACGGATTCATACCGTCAGGCGTACAATTATGCCCTTCAGGAGGATCCTCAGACAGCCTTGATCATCCAGGACTTTCTAAGGGAACAAATTGATGAAGAAGCCCAGGCTCAAACGATTGTCGATCGATTGACGATTGCAGGTGATAACCAGGCTGCCATCCTCGTCCTCGATCAAGAGCTTGGTCAACGGAATGTTGCCCCTGCAGCGGGGGGATGAACACCAACAGTAGCACCTGTCTCATTCATGGGCGGGTGTTTTTTTGTGAGAAATGTCCATGATTGAATCTGATAGTAAAAAAAGAGAAGGGATTTCCCGTAGGTGTAAAGAATTATATAAGTGACTGTGTTATAGTGGAAAAGTCATCTTTTTTTGCCAATCACCTCCCTTTATCCGAAGTGTACTGAAAATGATTTGGGTCTTTGGAAATGGTGAAGCGGGTGACAACGTCCTCTGTACATAACCATGATACTGCCGTTGTAGTCTTTAGAATATAATTTGGGGACGGGGAACACATTATACGTATATGACAATGGAGGTGTTCAGTGATGGAAGGAAAACCATTTCACTTTGATGGGAGCCAACATAACGCAAGTGGATCAACAAGCGGAATAGAGCCATTTGAATTAACTGAAGAGATGAGAAAGAGTATATCGGGAAATCCTTTTCAAGCGGTTGCCGCGGAAGAATCGGAGGAGTGATGCTGTCAATATTGACAGCATTTTTTTTATGAAAATCTTTAGCTGAGGGATGGAAGGTTGCTTGTTTCGGGTATAGAATGTGCTTTTTTTCGCAAAATGAATAAGACGGAAAAAATGATAAAAGGCAGGGGTCTATATGACAAAAGTATTATACATCACCGCACATCCACATGACGAAACGATGTCGTACAGCATGGCTGTGGCAAAAGCATTCATGGACACATATAAAGATGTGAATCCTGACCACGAAATCGTCCATATCGATTTATACAATGAACATATCCCACATATTGACGCAGATGTGTTCAGTGGCTGGGGGAAACTGCAATCCGGGAAAGGGTTTGAAGACCTCTCGCAAGAAGAACAACAGAAGGTCCAGCGCTTAAATGAACTGTCCGATCAATTCATTGCCGGCGACAAATATGTGTTTGTCACTCCATTCTGGAACTTCTCATTCCCTCCACTGATGAAGGCTTATATCGATGCAGTGGCGGTCGCAGGGAAAAGCTTTAAATATACGGCTGAAGGACCGGTGGGATTGCTGACGGATAAAAAGGCACTACATATTCAAGCGAGGGGTGGGGTATATTCAGAAGGACCTGCAGCCAGCATGGAAATGGGGCACCGTTATCTTGAAATCATCATGCAATTCTTCGGCGTGCCGTCATTTCAAGGGTTATTTGTCGAAGGGCATGCCGCCATGCCGGACAAGGCAGATGAAATTAAGAAAGATGCGATTAATAGGGCAAAGGACCTCGCCCATACTTTTTAATGAAAGAAAACCTGGTTTCAGTAATATGAAACCAGGTTTTTTCTTTATAATATGGCTGTTTTCGACGTTTCTTCGGCTTTTGGTTCCGGTACGAAAGCGAGGATGACAATCCCGATGATGAACAGGATAACCAAACTGAATACCCCGCTTGATGAATCTCCAGTGACCTGGGCAGTCACACCGACTAGAAGGGGACCCAGTATGGAAGCGAATTTACCAAAGATATTATAAAAACCAAAGAATTCATTCGCGTTTTTCTTCGGGATCAATTTTGCGAAGTATGCTCGGCTGAGGGCCTGGATGCCTCCTTGAGAGGAAGCGACCAACATTGCGAGAATCCAGAAATCCATTGTCGTCTCAAGGAAATAGGCATAGATGCAGACAATGATATAGACCACGATCCCTACATAAAGCATTTTCTTTCCTGTAAATCGTTCAGAAAGCCTTCCGTATAAAATGGCGAAAGGTCCCGCGACCACTTGAGTCACAAACAGAATGATTAAGAGATTGGTAGCCGTGATTCCAAGGTCCGTTCCGTAAGCGGTGGACATGGTGATGATCGTGCCAACTCCATCAATATAGAAAAAGTACGCAAGAAGAAATAAGAAAAGTGCACGGTAACGCCTGATTTCTTTCATGGTTTTGCCCAATCGCTTAAAGCTGTTTGCAATGGGGCTCTGATCCCTTTCGATGAAATATCGCTGATGAACATTCTTGATGAGTGGGATTGAAAAGACCCCCCACCAGATAGCGGTGATCAAGAAGGCGATCTTACTGGCTATAGTGGTCGAAAACGGAAGTGTGCCACTTTGTGCGAGCATGATAATCGCGATACTGATGATAAAAGGAATCGTACTTCCGATATAACCGAATCCGAATCCTCTGGCAGACACCTTGTTCATTCGCTCTTCCGTGGTGACATCCGTAAGAAAGGCATCATAGAAAACATTGGAGCCTGCTGAACCGATGGCTGCGACCGTGTAGAAAACAAGTAATAAAAGCCATTGATCACTAGGTACGAATGCAAGAAAGGCCGTAAAAGTGACACCGAGCGCAAAGAAGAAAGTGAAAAACTTTTTCTTATATCCTTGGTAATCGGCAATGGTGCCTAATATGGGACTCAACATGGCAAGGATAAAGGTAGCGATGGCAACCGTATATCCAAGATAGGCGGTGGAGTCAGAGGGACTGATTCCGGCATTCGTGGCAGCAGCCTTATAAAATAGCGGGAAGACCGCCGTAGAAATGATGATCGAATACGCTGAATTGGCCCAGTCATAAAAAATCCAGCTGCTTTCTTCCTTCGTGAATCGCTTCATTTAGAATTCCCCCTCAGGGTCAGTATTTCATTACTGTGTTGATTCAAAAAACAAAAGCGTAAAGCCGCGGGTGTATGAGAAAAAAACAATTCTTGCAACATCATATCCGAGCATCAATAAGTCCCTCAGGAACACTACCGTCCGTAGCCCCTAAGTCCAGACCGAGTAGTTTAGCGAAAAGGGGGCCTTCATCTACAAGGTGCATCGCTTCTACTTCCTTATTGCCGACAATCCCTTTACCCTTTGCCATGAAGATGGTTGTGTAACCTTCTTTTCTTGGTGAATAGCCATGGGATCCCCATGTATAACGCTTATTCCTGACGTCTTCTTCCGTGATCGTATGGATGAGATCACCTGAAAGGGAATCCTTGAAATAGTAGCCCCGTTTCGCTTCTAGCATAAAGGCACACGTAGGATCGGCACCTGATTCGCCCGCTTCCTCACCGGTGAGTATTCTTTCGATTCCATATGATGGATTTTCTTGTACTTGGCGAAGCAGGTGTTCGACTTCCCTTGCAGCCACTTGATCTTTTACATAAACATAAGCGGAGCCGTCACATCCTTTACAATAGGCTTTCCAATCTTTAATCCTTCCCCTTTGATCAAGGCTGATGAACCCTTCATCTTTTAACAAGACATTGAGTTGGATGGCCTTCGTTTCATCAAGTGCGCTGTGGTCACCGAGTGCAACGACCGTGGATCGTTCATGAATCCCGGCTTCCTTCAGCGCAGCGATGATCTTTCCGAGCCTCTCATCATGACGGCGGATTGAGTCCTTTGCCTCTTCTGAAGAGAAGCCGTGATAGTGTCTTTGCGTATCAAGGTCTGTAAAATGAACGAGCAGCAGGTGGGGCCTCTTCTCCTTGATTGTCGCAACCGTTGATTGAAGGACAAAGTCATCAAGTGCTGGTTGCTCTAAGCCCTTCCGGATATGACCGAAGCGTTTGTTCATCTTCAATTGATAGAGTGGTGTCCCGTTGAACAAGGAAACCATGACCTGGTGATGCCACCAGCGGTTCGCGAAGATTTCAGGCATATTATAATCAATGCCTGCCTTCGCGGTGACGGGCCATAATAGCGCAGCTGTCTTTAAACCAGCCTTTCGTGCTTCATCATATAAAGTGGTCCCCTTCACATGCCGGCGGTGCCAGTACCAGTCGGGGGACTCCCTTCCCGGCTGCAGGAATGTGTTGTTGATGATGCCATGGCGGTTCGGGTAATTTCCGGTCACGATCGTGGCATGGCAAGGGTAAGTGACGGATGGATAGATGGTTTCGACATTTGTGCAGAAAGATCCGTTGGACAGAAGTTCCTTGAAGTGGGGCAGTTCCTTTAGCAGTGGGTAGTCAAGTGACGATAAGCAGTCAAAAGATATGACGATGAGGTGATCGGTAAGACGCGTCATATGGTCCTCCATCAAACATAATGAGTTTGTACTATATACCTATTAATATAACAAAACATTCAGAATTAAAATATCCTTTCTTTAAACAGGACACAAAAGAAAGGTACGTCCCTCATCGCTTTAAAGCGATGAGGGACGTACCTTGGCCTTTACTGATGCGTGATCAATGATACGATTCTTAGTTTTTTACTTTTCTTTCGACCTTGCCTCCGTCTTTGACATCACAGATGCCTGAGTACTCGACGGTTTCAATCTCACAGTTCTCCCCGATGATGACATTCTTCCCTCTAACAAGCTTAGCTTTTGTGTTTTCCAAAAGAATTTCGTCCCCCTCGATCAATTCTGTCTTCAAATGATCACTACGCTGCATGAAAAAGTTCATCACCTGCTTGAGCAGTTTCGTGGAATGTTCGTTCCTCACTTCGATTGTTTCACCACCAATTTCCTTGATGAAAGAATCGTGGCCGATATGAATTTCCACTTTATCCGCGCTTAACAGCCCGTTGATTTTGACGGATCCCTTCGAGGTGAAGGTTTCGACTTCACAATCATTTTCTACCTGGAGGGAGCCGCTCGATTTAATCAGCCCACCTTGAAGCTTGCCTCCGATTTTCGTGGACCCACTTGATTTGAACTTCTTGCATGTGAGATCCTTGCCGACTTTGCTTGCTCCGCTTACGGTCATTTCCAAGGCAGTGATCGAACCATCGATGGTTGTGCTTCCGCTGATGCCAATCTCCTTTGTATGAATATTCCCTTTGATCTTTGATGATCCACTCGTTTTGAACTCATCGGAAGTGACATCTCCTTCAATTTTTCCAGAACCGGATATTTTAAGGTCCTTGCAAGAAACGTTCCCTTGGATCGTACCGGAGCCGCTGATTTTCACCGTATTGAATTCACCACCGCCGAACGTGCCAGATCCACTGATTTTCAGGTCATGCAACTTTTTTTCTGTTGTATTCATGATACATTCCTCCTTGGTTAAAAGTTTGTTTCACTTGTCAGAGTGATTTTTAGTTCTTCAAACATTTGGAGCAGATCAAGCCTTACAATCGTTTCTGCTGTCCGTTCAATGATGGTAGGGGACTCCAAGGGACATAAAAGCCATATGATCGTCCCTTTTTTCTTCAGACCCCTTAGTTCGTAAGAAGCGCTTTCAAAGGGATTGAAATCTTCCTGTAAAAAGAGGAAAAGTCCCTTGCGTTCTTTCTCACACGTCACTGTGGTCCACACTTTTTCAAGAATGAACATATTCAAAATGTCCGGAAAATCAACCGCTTCTGTATCACTCAGAAGAGGGGAGCAGAATGAAATGGTATCGGATTGCAAGAACCCCTTCACAGGCAATGATTCCAGCGTGATTTCGATCTTGGACGGATTCGGTGAGAAGAAGTCGGATAATTCGTCCAATGAGTGAGTATCCTTGAGTTCTTTCACTTTTTCAATTCTCGCAAGCATTTTCTCTCTTGGAAAAAAGGTTTCCTGGCCAGTGAAGCTGGACTTCTTGATGAACCATTCTTCCGGAATGATGTTCTTACGCTTCCAGCGATAGAGCTGACCGTAAGAGATGCCCGTCAGTTCCAACACTTCCTTTTTGGATATCAAATCATGTTCCAACGTCAGTTCACCTCGATTTCACCATAACAAAACATTGTTACGTTACTATAGTAGTACTATAGCAGAACAATGTTACGCTTGTAAATGAATTCTTCCATTTTTTTCAGAAAACGTGTCGTTCCACTTCTTAAATGGATATCCAAAATATGTTTATCGACAAAGCGCAAGGGTATAGAACCACCAGAGCATTTTACATAGCAAAAGAAAGGGTTGAAAAGATGGGTAATGAGAAGAAAATCGGCATGAACGTGAACGGCAAGACGAAGGATGAGCAGCTTGAAGAATACCGTGTGGATGATAGCGGAAAACACCTGACGACCAATCAGGGACTGAAGGTATCCGAGGATGAGTTTTCATTGAAAGCAGGCGAACGTGGGCCGACTTTGATGGAAGATTTTCATTTCCGTGAGAAGATGACCCATTTCGATCATGAGCGGATTCCGGAGCGCATTGTCCATGCCAGGGGATTCGCGGCCCATGGTGAATTCGAAGTGTATGAGTCTATGGAGCCTTATACAAAAGCAGCGTTTTTACAAGATCCCGCTAAGAAGACACCGGTGTTCGTCCGATTCTCGACAGTGGCTGGAAGCAGGGGGTCGGCAGAAACCGTCCGTGACGCACGAGGATTCGCGACGAAATTCTACACGGAAGAAGGGAATTACGATTTGGTAGGAAATAATATTCCGGTTTTCTTCATTCAGGATGCCATTAAATTCCCTGATCTCATCCACGCAGTGAAGCCCGAGCCTCATAATGAGATGCCCCAGGCAGCCACTGCGCATGATACGTTCTGGGACTTCGTCGCGAACAACCAGGAATCCGCCCATATGGTCATGTGGGCAATGTCTGACCGGGCCATACCGAGAAGCTTGCGCATGATGGAAGGATTCGGTGTCCATACGTTCAAATTTGTAAACGGTGATGGACAAGCACACTTCGTCAAATTCCACTGGAAACCGGTCCTAGGTACGCACTCACTTGTCTGGGATGAAGCACAAAAAATCAATGGTAAAGATCCGGATTTTCATCGCCGCGACTTATACGAATCGATTGAGAATGGCGATTTCCCGGAATACGAACTTGGCGTTCAAATGATCAAGGAAGAAGATGAATTTAACTTTGATTTTGATCTTCTCGATCCAACGAAGCTTTGGCCGGAAGAAGAAGTAACGGTGAAGATCATTGGTAAAATGACATTGAACCGGAATGTGGATAACGTGTTTGCGGAGACGGAACAGGCGGCTTTCCATCCTGGATCCGTCGTACCCGGCATTGATTTTTCGAATGACCCATTATTACAGGGAAGATTATTCTCTTATACCGATACTCAACTGATCCGCTTGGGTGGCCCCAACTTCCATGAACTGCCGATCAACCGCCCCGTCTGTCCTTTCCATAACAATCAGCGGGATGGTTATGGACGCCATACAATCAATAAGGGACAGGTTAGTTACCATCGTAATTCACTTGCGGATGACACCCCTTCTCCTGCAAGAATCGAAGAAGGCGGTTATACCCACTATCAGGAGAAGATGGAAGGTCGTAAAGTCCGGGCTAGAAGTGAAAGCTTCAAGGATCATTTCTCTCAAGCGACTTTGTTCTGGAACAGCATGAGTCAGCCGGAGAGAGAGCATATCATCAATGCTTTCAGCTTTGAACTCGGCAAGGTCAAGAGTAAATCGGTTCAACAGCAGGTGGTTGATATGTTCGCCCATGTGAACCTGGAGCTTGCACAAGGATTTGCAGAAGCCATCGGAGCCCGTGTTCCCGAAGGACCTGGATCGAAAGTGACCAAGTCATCCCCGGCGCTAAGTCAGCAACACACAGTCAAGACACCCCGTACTCGCAAGGTAGGGGTCATCATGAGCAGCGGATTCAATGGTAAACAAGTGTCAGCAGTCCTAGATGATCTAACAGTAGAAGGTCTTCAACCTGAAATCATAAGCAGTAAATTAGGGGAGCTATCAGGAACGGAAGGTGTGAAACTTGAAGTGGATCATACCTTCCTGACTTGCGATTCCGTCCTGTTCGACAGCCTCTATATTGTGGGGGGAGAAGAGATGGATAAGAAATTCATACAAGATGCATCCTTCTTTGTTCAAGAATCCTTCTCGCACTACAAGCCGATTGGGTTTACCCATGAAGGGACTTCGATCCTTGAAAAGGTAGGCAGGAAAGAGAGTCCAGGTGTGGTGATTGGTACGAACATGGAATCGTTCACGAGTGAATTCATCGAAGCAATCGCAGCACACCGTCATTGGGAACGTGATTTGGTATAAAGCCTTCTGAAAAAACAGGCGCTGTTTTTACGGAAATCTGAAAGTTGAAGTGGTTCAAACATTAACGAACGGAAAAGTCATACGATTATGATGAATGTGATCTTTGGTACTAAATAGAGGGAAGCTGGCCATTTAATTAGCCAGCTTTTTTTATGTAATACATAACGCAACTACTGGATACCATTTCCATAAGCAAAAGCCTTGAAAGTCAAAGAAGGTCAAATTATACTATGTGTATAAGGTCAAAGAAAGTCAAAGTCAAACTGACCTTTAAATCCTATCATATTCTCACTAACTTTTAACGATAAAAAATGATAACCATATAGGAGGTAATACTGCATGAAATGTCAAGTATGCCAGCAAAATCAGGCAACGGTTGAAGTGTACAAAAGAGTGAATCAACATCAAAGCAAAATGCATATGTGTACTGATTGTTTCCAAAAGCAGCAATCTAAAATGCCTTCTGGAATAAACGGAGGTTTTCCTTTTGATGAATTGTTCAAAGGGATGAATATGGGTGCCACCCAGCCGGATGCCTTCCGAGCCAAGCAAGGGGCGCCAGAAACTGAAACGGCAGGTGATGGTGGTAACGGAATCCTTGACCAATTTGGAAGAAACGTCACTTCTGCTGCAAAAGCAGGACTGATCGATCCCGTCATCGGAAGAGACAAGGAAGTCGAACGTGTCATCGAAATCCTGAACCGCCGCAATAAAAATAATCCGGTCCTCATCGGTGAACCTGGTGTCGGGAAAACGGCAATAGCAGAAGGCCTAGCCCTAAAAATCGTGGCAGGCGAAGTGCCTTCCAAACTGGTGAATAAAGAAGTATACGTGATGGACGTCGCGTCATTGACAGCAGGTACTGGAGTCAGGGGTTCGTTCGAAGAGCGCCTGAAAGCGATCATCAGCGAGCTACAGAAGCGCAAGAATGTCATGTTATTCATTGATGAAATCCATCAATTGGTCGGAGCGGGATCAGCAGAAGGATCAATGGATGCAGGGAATATTTTAAAGCCAGCATTGGCACGCGGCGAACTTCAGGTGATTGGTGCCACTACATTGAAGGAGTATCGCCAAATCGAGAAGGATGCTGCCCTTGAACGTCGCTTCCAGCCGGTAATGGTGAATGAGCCGACGTTACAACAAACAATTGAAATCCTTAAAGGGCTTCGTGACAAATACGAGAATTATCATGGCGTGACCTTCTCTGATGAGACGATTGAGGCGTGTGTGAAGTTGTCTCATCGTTATATTCAGGATCGTTTCCTCCCAGATAAAGCCATCGACTTGATGGATGAAGCAGGGTCAAAAGTGAACTTGCAATCGGAGGGTGAAGATGCATCAGCTCTTCAAAAGAAATTGAATGAGTTGAAGGCAATGAAAGAAAAAGCAACAAGGGATGAGCGCTACGAGGAAGCTGCGAAGCTCCGCGATCAAGAAGCGAGAATTGAAAAGCAACTGCAAGATGGTACATCCAAAAAGTCAGCAGTCGAACCGGAGCTGATCCAATCAATCATCGAAACTAAGACGGGCATACCGGTCGGGAAGCTTCAACGTGATGACAAGAAGCGAATGAAAGAGCTGGAAATGAACCTGGCCAACAAAGTGATCGGTCAATCAGAAGCGGTTAAGAAAGTCGCCAAAGCCATCCGCCGTAGTCGGGCTGGCCTAAAGGCGAAACACCGTCCGATCGGTACATTCTTATTCGTCGGACCGACAGGTGTCGGTAAAACAGAGTTAACGAAGACACTTGCTGAAGAATTATTCGGATCAAAAGAGAGCATGCTGCGATTGGACATGAGTGAATACATGGAAAAACACTCTGTATCCAAACTCATTGGTTCACCGCCGGGCTATGTAGGGCATGAAGAGTCTGGTCAATTGACGGAGAAAGTAAGGAGAAATCCATACTCCATCATTCTCTTGGACGAGATTGAAAAAGCCCATCCCGATGTACAGCACATGTTCCTGCAAATCCTTGAAGATGGACGCTTAACGGATAGTCAGGGCAGGACCGTGAGTTTTAAGGACACCGTCATCATCATGACGAGCAATGCAGGCGTAACGGATAAAAAAGAGGCGGTGGTCGGATTCGATACAGGCGGCACCGATGCAGTAAAGGAAACAAACATCCTGCAATCATTGGGTGCATATTTCAAGCCTGAATTCCTGAATCGCTTCGACAGCATCATTGAATTCCAATCGCTTGAAAAAGAAGAACTTCTTCAAATTCTGGACCTTATGCTATCAGAGCTGCAATCTGATTTGATTGAACAAAGAATCTCCGTGACAATCGAACAAGCAGCGAAAGAAAAGCTCGTTGAATTGGGTTATCACCCTGAATTCGGGGCCCGTCCGCTGCGCCGCGTCATCCAGGAGAGAGTGGAGGATGGAATTGCAGATCTGTTGCTTGAGGAAGATCACATTGAGGAAGTGACGGTCAAACTAGTCAATGATGAGATTGTGGTAGAATCATAAGGCTCAGGTTGAGGCCATTTTGTGGACGATTGTGAAAGCACCATAGAAAAAATCTCGTTAAATAAGGACTCCCCCGGAATGGTTCCGGGGGAGTCCTTTGCTTTGTTCATAAGCACTACCCTTTAATGATCATCAGAAGAAAGTACACGCTCTATCGCTTGAGCGACTCCGTGGTCCGTATGCAGGCCGGTCACCCAATCCGCAGCCTCTTTCACTACTTCCTGGGCATTCCCCATGGCGACCCCGAAACCTGATTCCCTGATCATGGCGATGTCGTTCATACTGTCGCCGACAGCCATCACTTCTTCCATTGAAAGATCGAGCCAATCGCATACTTTTATCAGTGCGGCAGCCTTGTTGACCCCCGCAGGATTGATTTCGATATTTGTCGGACTGGAATTAGTGATTTCAAGTGCTTCATTTTTTATCAATTCATCCATGATCACTTTCCGGACATCGTCATCTTTAATATCAAAGCCGAACTTCAACCAATCATACTCATCAATTTCCTTATCAAAAGGGTTGCGGGAATTGAAAAGTCCTTGAGTGGTGGAAGACCAGAAGTAGACATCATGTTCTTCTTTTATCGTCCATAGCATCTTCACCAGGTCACGATCCAAAGGGGTGCTGTCTACAAGGTTATATTCATGATCATAGATTTCACCGCCATTGACGGTGATCAAATAGGAGGATCGTCCGAGCTGATCGGATATATCACGGCATGTCCGTAAAGAACGGCCGGTGCTCAATACGACATGTATCCCTCTTTCCTTCGCACGATGTATGGCTCTTTCATTTTCTGGTGAAACTTCGCCTTCATGATTGACAAGGGTCCCATCCATGTCAAGCGCAATCAATTTGATCGTCATTCAATCACGTCCTTTCGTTATCTCATCAACAGTTTAATATAAAAGTGTAAAATAGAGTAGGAAAGAGGCTTTGTGAAAATCTTCAAGCCTTCTATTACTATCTCTTATATTCAGGAAGACTAAACCTATCGAATCATAAAGGAGCCGATCATGAAGAGTTTTACGGAAAAATCGATCCATATCATACAATCTATCCCTACTGGTACAGTCATGACTTATGGTCAAATAGCGAAGTACGCGGGAAGTCCGAGGGGGGCGAGGCAAGTTGTGAGGATCCTGCACTCGATGAGCAGCAAATACGAACTTCCATGGCACCGGGTGATCAACGGCAAGGGAGAGATCGGATTTAAAAATGATGAGCAATTCAAGCTTCAAAAAGAGATGTTGGAAGCTGAAGGAGTGACATTTACAAAAGGGAATACAATCGAATTGGAGAAGTTTCGATATACACCGGAAATCCCTTCAGAAGAATAGTTGGGGATGATTGATCGTAGACGGTGAAATCATATGGGGTATTAAGGTATAATTTACCTATTAAAACAATTGCGAGGAAGAATACAGTATGATTAGTGATTTAGTCGTAAATATATCGCTCTTAATGTCGTTCACTTTCGTCTGGCATCAACTGTTCAGAAAGAATAGGCTGACCATGTCATCCCCCGTTCAAATCAAGATCATCGATGGGCTATTGGCAGGTTTTCTAGGGATTATCCTCATGCATTACAGCATTGGTGTCAATGAAATGACAATCCTAGATCTAAGGCATATCCCGGTCGTGCTTGTCGCGTTTTATGGGGGATTCCTGCCTGCGTTCATATCCGCAGTTGTCATCATCGTTGGACGATTCCTCATCGCTGTGAATTTTTCATCATTTATTGCCCTTTTCATGATGCTTGTCATCGCGCTAGGTGCTGGTTTGATTGTTACGTTCATGAAGGGTGGAGCCTGGAAGCGGTGGACCGCCCTGCTCTTTTACAGTCAACTGATTTTCTCGATTGCGCTTTATATTGTCGTTGACAACTATTGGGATGTACTACAGTACGCATTGTTCCATGTGTTGAGTACGATCATAGGAGGTTACTTGACCTTCTACTTTGTCGACTATATCAGAAAGAACACTGAAAGATATTACCGATATAAAGAAAATGCACTTAGGGACGCTCTTACTGGACTCAACAATGTCCGCTCGTTTGATACGCATTATAATCGGATGATCAAAGAATCGATGGATGAAAAAGTGGAATGTGCCATCTGTCTGATTGATGTCGATCATTTCAAACAAATCAATGATACGTACGGGCATACAGCAGGCGATGAAGTGTTGAAGCAACTTGCGGGCTTGTTAAAGGGCTTGACGAGGTCAGGGGACATCCTATCCCGGAATGGTGGGGAGGAATTCTCACTCTTGCTCCCGAAATGTACGGTCGGACAAGCCAAGGATATTGCAACGAGGGTGAGGGAAGCTGTATCCGAATTCAACTTTACATTGCCTGATCAAAGGAAAATACAACTGACTGTGTCAGTAGGCGTATCAGCCTTCAATCCTGATGAGGGAAAAGAGGAAGCCTTGTTTCAAGATGCAGACGAGGCTTTATACAAAGCCAAGCAAAGCGGAAGGAATATTGTATGTACAAGTTGGGAGTGCTCTTATTGAAGGTCAGATGTTCAGCGTCCCAGGTCGTTCAATAGACGTTGCATTTTGTAGTCAAGGGTCGCTGTGAGTGGTACGAAAGTGAAAAACGAGGCATCTCTGTTAGAGGCCTCGTTTTTTTTCATTTCGTTGACCTAACGATGGTTCACCTTATTCATCCAACGTTTCTGTTTCATGCCGGTGATGAAGTAGCCTGCAAGCCCTAAGATCGAAACGGCGGCACTCCCTTTCCAAATCATATCGGAACTAACATGATAGCCGAACATGGTGGCAAGCAATCCGACGATAAATAGGATAAATGCGTATCGTTTCTGGCTTTCATACAGATTGAAATGAAACTGATTCTTCTGATGTTCATCATTTTGCTCGATCATTTTCTCTGGGAGATCGATCAACTGACGGAGTTTTTGAACACCTTGAAACACAGGCTGAGAGCCGATCCATTTTAGAAGCAGCTGCCATTTGCTGTGTTCCGTCGTTTTTACCCAATCGAGGAATGCCGGCTTCATCATACCCACCATCTCTTCCTCTGGGCATAATGTATAAACGAGGCCCTCTATGGTTGCAAAAGACCTTCCGAGAAAGATAAAACGAGTAGGGACCTGAATGGGTAACGATTTGATGAGATCATTCATCTCTTTTTTGACGGTGATCAAATCCATTTGTTTGAATTGCTCAACGTCGATGGACACCATTTCCTTCAAGAGCTTCTCGATTAATTTGAGATTTGCATCCGGCAGGAGGAAACCTAATCCAGCTAGTGCTTCTGCTGCTTTTCGATAGTCTTTCAACAGAACGCCTTCAAGCAGCTGTTGAAAATACATCGAATCCCGTTTGGAAATATCCCCGACCATCCCGAAATCCAATAACACGAACCCACCATGGGGCTGGATGAGGATGTTGCCGGCATGAGGATCCGCATGGAAGGTTCCGGCTTCAAGCCACTGTGGCAAAAATAAGCGGAATAGTCTTCTCCCAAGTTCCTTCCTATCCAACCCAAAGCGGGAAATCTCCGAGATGTCATTCAGGCGAACCCCTTCAACCCACTCCATGACGAGTACTTTATCCGTACATAATTCAGGATAAACGTCCGGTATTTTGACACCAGGGTGATCAGTGAATCTTTCTTTGAACGAGATGGCCGTCTTCATTTCTTGATGAAAGTCTAGTTCCTGTTCAATGACGTGTTTCAGTTCCTGATAAAGCATTTTGAAATTGATGAATCCTTTCGGGACCGGTGCGAAATATCGGACAAACCATAAAATGATCCCAAGTGACCGGAAATCGGTCTTTACCAGGTCCGGTATTTCCGGGCGCTGTACTTTAACGGCAACCGTAGTCCCATCGGGAAGCATCCCTTTATATACTTCCCCGATTGAAGCGGATGCGACAGCCTCGCGTTCCAATGTTTGAAGCTTCCCATCTACCGGGGAACGCCATTCTGTTTCGAGCACCTTCTCGATCTCCTCCCATGGAGAAGGGGGGACATGGTCAACCAAATCTTTGATCTGTTCCACAAAACTCTTCGGCATCACATCTTCACGGATGCTCATCAATTGTCCAACTTTGATCAACACGCCGTTTAGTTCAAATAACGTCTTCTTGAATTCCTTCCCGATTCTCTCCCACAGCAAATCCTTTTCGGATTCGGTTTTTCCCCTTAATTTATACCAATAGGTCATAAACACAATCCAAACGGCAAGTGAAATGACCTTCCACATTCGCCAAAGCTTTTTCTGCGATTGCATACATTCTGCCCCCCAGTGGACGATGACTTCTCATTCTTCTTTAGATTATCTGAAATTGCGTAAAAGAGAAAGGGAATTTGTGGTAAGGTTAAATTAAATTTTGCTTATAAACATTGTTGCTTTAGAAGGAGCAAGTAGTGGTTGATTTGCGCCCCGGATGCTCGCTTTCCGCGTAAGCGAAGTCGGGTTTTGTAATCACCAGGATCATATGAAAAACAACAACAAAAGCTAAATAGAAAAAGTGGTGCACAATCAAAATAAGGATAGGGTGAGAGAACATGAGATTCACGGCAAAGCATGAAGAAAGGGATCATCAATTAATCAGTGAACGGCAGAAATTAAAGGAAGCCATCAAGAAAGATTTGAGGAGTGACGAAAACATACTGGCATTTTATTATGGTGGTTCGTTGGCCAAGGGGGACCACGACCGTTATTCGGATCTGGATTTACGAATCGTCGTAAGGGATGATGCTTATGACGTGTATAGGAAGAATAAGAAAGAGAGGGCAAAGAAATGGGGAGACGTCCTTTACTTTGAGGATTTCCCATGGGCGAAACATACAGTGGCCCATTATAAAAGCTTTGTGAAGGTGGATGCTTTCTACTATATGAAGGAAGATTTACAGCCCTCTCATTATATGAAGGACGGGGCATGTATTGAATATGATCCTTATGGCATCGTCAAGGATGTGAAAGAGCGATCAAAGGATCTTCATTACAAAGTCAGCTTAGGTGAATTCGAACATTGGAGAAGCAAATTTTTCGCTCATTTGCATGAGGTATATAGACGTTCAGAAAGAGGGGAACTTTATTATGCGCTCCACTCACTGGATATGTTGAGGTGGAGCATAGCTGCAGGCTGGGATATGGAGAATGACCGGCAGCCGAATGCCCCCGAGGAGTGGTCGAAATATGAGGGGGAAAGGACTTTGTTTAGTGGTGAAGAGCAGCGGCTTTTGGCGGATTGGTGTGCTGGTCGTGACCATAGGGAGATATAAGGCGTGATGAAACGCATTGTGCCGGAATTTAAGAGAGTGCATGCCCGTCTGTGTAGGAAAATTGATGTGGAAGAGCGTGGGGAATGGGTGGATGAAATTGTCGGGATGGTGTTGTAGCAGGTACTGAAATAGCTTCGTTGGAAGGCTTCTTGGAGGTGGGAATTAGAAGCCTTCTTTTGATTTAGGAACGATGCAGGACCAATATTGACAGCTTTATGAACTGTGCCAATGTCTATTGCGTAAACAATAGGGGAGGAGTATAGTAAGAGTGTAAAGTAAATGTGAAATATTTCACAAAAGAGATCATCGATTAGGAAGATGGATCACGTTGTCTTCATCTATATTTGTGAAATGTATCACAATATACGATAAGGAGATGAACCCTCATGAAATGGTGGGAGAATGAAAAGATCAGTGTAGCTTGGACAGTGGTTAGAATATGGCTCGGTATGAAGTGGCTTGAGGCTGGATGGCATAAAGTGAATGATGGATTTGATGCAAGCGGTTTTTTACAAGGGGCCATTGCGAAAGCAACTGGTGAACATCCAGCGGTACAGAACTGGTACGCTGCATTTCTAAAAGGATTTGCTTTACCAAACGTCGAATTATTCAACCTCATGATTCCGTGGGGAGAGATGCTTGTTGGGATCGGCTTGATCGCAGGATTAATGACAATCCCGGCTTTGATTGCAGGGGCGTTCATGAACCTTAACTTCTTGATGGCGGGAACAGTGAGCACAAATCCGATCTTGCTTACAGTAGCCTTCGTCCTTCTCTTCTTAGGCAGAGGTGCTTACTATTGGGGGGCAGATCATTGGATTATCCCTATTTTAAGACGGAATCTTTACAGGAAAAAAGATGATCATCATAAAAAAGCGTTGATTGTTTAATACGGATATTCTCCATAATGTAAAGCCACCCGAACTGAAATCCCGGGTGGCTCTTTTTGAATTCCTCATGACCATTTCCTTAACCGTGAGGGATGCTATTGGTTCTTTTTCACACGTGCACGCTGGTTCGCGGCGTTTGCGCGAGCCTGTGCTTCCATATCAGCCTGGTCGGCAAGTTCCCTTGAGAACTCCTCATCAACACCGTCTGACTTTAAAGCGGCCGGTGTTTGAGGAAGGCTGTTCTGGTTTTTATCATGTTTTTTATGACCTCGTGATCTGCCCAATACGAACATCCCCTTTTCATGTGGTTAAAAATAGTAAAGGTACAAGCACCACTCATCCGGTGAGCTTGTACCTTTATTCTTTGTCAATCGGGGGATTCCTACTAAGGTAATTTTTGTTTATGTGTGACGCTTCGGACTGAACCCAGCAGCCCTGTCAGCTCTTTTGAACTCTTTTGAATAAGTCATTTCCTGCATGCTTGAAAGATTCGATTTGTCTTTGTCCTTTTTACGCTTATTATCCATTATATGTACATCCCTTCTTTTCAAGATACTATCATTTTTACCTTTTAAAGAAGGGGTCATACCTATTCTGAATGATAAATATTCTCCAGGGCACCTTGAAGTTCCGGGTACGTAAATTGGAATCCGTGTTCCAATAGAACGCTCGGCAGGACTTTTTGACCTTCCAACACGAGCTGGCTCATTTCGCCCATTGCGATCTTTAAAGCAAAAGGAGGCACCGGCATCCAATGCGGCCTTCCCAATACTTTCCCGAGAACAATCCCGAAATCCTTCATCCTCAGCGGGGAAGGGGCAGTGATATTGACTGGGCCGGAGATCGAATCGTGCTCGGCAGAGAATCGCACCGACTTTGCCACATCCGTAATGTGGATCCACGACATCCATTGATCACCAGGCAAAACGGTTCCGCCTACGAACATTTTATAGGGGAGGGCCATGCGGGGAAGCGCACCGCCTTCTTCCCCCAGGATGATGCCAAACCTGGTGTACACAACCCGGAAGCCCGCATCATCAGCTTTCGAAGCTTCTTTCTCCCAAATCTGTACGGTTTCCCCAAGGAAGTCGCTGGCCTTTTCTTCAGAAGCCTCCGTGTACGTATTGGAAGTTGAAGAAGGGTAATAGCCGATGGCACTTGCGTTAACAAGGCAAGAAGGTTTATCAGGTAGATTATTCATAAGGTGGATGACTTCGCGTGTTGATGTGATCCTGCTGTTGATGATGCGCTTCTTCCGTTCATCCGTCCATCTGCCGCTGTTGATCGATTCACCAGCAAGATTGATGAATACCTCGGTGCCTTGGAGTTCCCCAAGTGGATCAGCATCATCGGTCAACCATTTCACGTAACTGATGCCTGACTGATCATCGTATTTATCCGGATTTCTAGTAAGAATTATAACCTCGTGGCCATGTGCAAGCAGTTCAGCCGTTACCGCCTGCCCGACAAATCCAGTTCCTCCAGTGATGGCTATCTTCATGGTCATCCCTCCAGTATTACTTATTATTTTACCTATTTACCGAATTAAAAACCTTTTTGGATATGTTACATTAGAGTGGAGGTGGATAATATGGGTGTCATAACGAAAATAACAAAGCAAGTGAAAAATGATGAACGCTATAATTTATTTATCGATGGAACATATGCCTTCAGTGTTGATGAAGGAGTACTTGCCAAGTTCGGTTTGAGGAAAGGACTTGAAGTGGACGAACTGGCCATCTCCGAGATGCAATACGAAGATGATGTCAAGAAAGCGCTGAACAAGGCCATTCATTTTCTTTCATTCAGGATGAGGACAGAAGATGAGGTACGTGATCATCTCAAACGATCTGAATGGGAAGAAGGCATTGTAGGTGAAGTGATCCATAAGCTAAAAGATATGAAATACCTGAATGATTTAGAATTCGCCCAAGCTTTTACGGGCACCCAAATCAATACGTCGGATAAAGGACCCATTTGGATTCGCGGTGAGCTTCAAAGGAAAGGGGTCGATGAACGCTATATTGAAGAGGCTCTCCAGGCGTTTACATTTGAAGAGCAAGTGGATAAAGCCGTTAGCATCTCTGAAAAGCTGATGAGGAAGTACCGTAAAGATTCCGTTGTGATTGCCAAGCAAAAAATTGAGCAAAACTTACAGCGGAAAGGATATCCGAATGCAGTGATGAAAGTTGTATGGGAAACAACCGATGCAGAGCGTGATGCGGATGAGCAGTGGGATGCCATCTATCATCAGGGTCAAAAGGCACATAGGAGATTAGCGGCTAAATTCGAAGGCTTTGAGTATGAGCAGAAGATGAAACAAGCATTATACCGCAAAGGATTCTCAATGGATAAAATTGAGCGTCTCCTGGAAGTCCTCAAGGAAGAAGGAGGGGGATGAATGGTTTAGAAAACCGTTATTCCCCCGGGCTTCAGTTACTTTTTTGATTCGACGATGATTTCTTGTTTTGACTTATATTGGTTTACGATGATTTCCGCTACTTCCAGTGGTGATCGCAGCCTGGATGGATCACTGATATGATCGCTCTCATCCCAGAATGGGGTATCCATCCCACCCATATAAGCATTTACCACTCGTATACCCGAAGCTTCATATTCCTTCTGTAAGCTCTCACCGAATCCCCTGAGGGCAAATTTACTGGCCACATAAAGCGACTCATTTTTCTTTCCCCTTAAGCCTGCCGTTGAAATAATATTCAGGATTGTCGAGTCCGACTGTTCCAATTGGGGCAGTAGTGCCTTTGTCAATCGGATAGGTCCGAGAACATTCGTCTCGAACATGGTTTGAAGCTCTACATCCTTTGATTCCTGAAAGGGTCCGAAGAAGCCGATACCTGCGTTATGGATCAGCAGTCCGATTTCATCCTGAAGCAGTTCCGTTGAACAAACCTGTTCAATTTCGAGGGGGGAGCGGACATCCACTATAGCATAAGAAGCCTGGCCGCCCTCCTTGATGATGTCAGATGAAGCGCTCTCAAGTTTTTCTTTTGTACGGCCAAGCAGGATGATGTGGAATTCCTTTGAAAGCAGTTTGCCCAGCTCTCTTCCAAGCCCGGAGCCTCCGCCTGTGATGATTGCCTTTTTCATAATGGTCCGTCCTTTCGGTTAATCTTTTTTACGATTTTATCATGATGTAAAGGTTTATTCACTTTTCTTATTGCACGATTTTATCTATACTATCCTTAGTAGAGGTGATGAGGTTATGGAACAACAAGAGAGAAGATACAGTGAAATGTCACAGCATGAATTACAGCAGGAAATCGCTGCGCTCAAAGAGAAAGCAAGAAAAGCGGAACAGCTCGGCATCGTCAACGAATTTGCTGTTTTGGAGCGTAAAGCACTGATGGCTCAAGCGTACCTGATGGACCCTTCGGAATTCAAGTCAGGTGGCATCTATCCGATTGAAGGGGATCCCGGTGTATACTTCAAAGTGGACTACTTGAATGGAGTATTTGCATGGGGCTACCGCCTCGGCGGAGATGGTAAGGAAGAGGCACTGCCGATTTCACTGCTTAAATCTGATAAAAAATAATAAAACCAAGGTACGTCCCTCACTGCTTTAACGCGATGAGGGACGTACCTTGATCATTTAGGATCGCTTACGGGTTTCAGCTTCGAGAATGATCAGATCCTGTGTTTGTTGCGTCTGACCATTCGCCTGTGCGTGTGCATGCTTAGGATTGTAGAATCCTTTGTTGAATGGACTGCTATACTTGTTTCTGTGGAAGTTGTTTTTCATGTTTGCCATCGTGACTACCCCCTAAAAAGTGAAAGTTCTCTAATTAAATTGAGTCTTGTTTTCTTTTGCCAGAAGATGCCATGCGCTCTCCTGGATGGGTATTGATGGTGCCATTTGCCCTTTTAGATGCATATTCAGCTTTTGCTCTTGGTTCTCCCTCAAATTTATTATTGTTCATATTGGGAAAGCCGGTTGTTTTATTACGCATAATCTGCCTCCTAAAAGGTACTTGTATTGGATGTCCACACCGTGAAAAAGCAAAGCCTGCACTAAGCTCAACCACGTACTAATAGTATGGATGTACCCGAGGGACTTTATCATAAAAATGAATGGAAAAGGAGGAGACAAAATGGATTCCATCTTTCATGAACTTACAGAATTATTAATGGAGAAGAACACCAAGCTTTCTTACGAAAAGGCGAGAACCTGGGTAGAGCTTGTTTGGGAAGACTTCGAAACGACCTACGCCAAGGCGGGTTATGAATATCAGGGGAAGGAAATGACAGAAAAAGTCGTCCGTCAATGGATCACAAACTACGGTTCCCGCATCCATGAATTCGCAGCCCGCAACCCAAAATATAAACACCTGCTTGACCATCAGGAAAGTAATGAAGATGACGGTTTCGTGCACTAAAGCAATGAGGGACGGTCCTTTAGTAAGCTAAAGGACCGTCCCTCGATGCGTTAATCGATTAAAATGTCGATGTCGACTTTTTTGCGCAGTTTTTCTTCACTGAAGACCCAGCCTGTATAAGAGCTGACCACTGAAAGGTCCTTGTCGAGCTGGACGAGCGCAACGAAGGGGTAATGGCCGTTATTTCGATAACGGAGATCAATGAAGCGCACCTCGAAATGGTCGTCGTATTCGTCTACTTCCCACCGGTAAACGGGGGAAAAAGACAGGAATGCTGAAAGGTTCTTATCTCTTTTGGCAGCTACGATCACCGGAAGGTCAGGCACGGGGACACGTTTGAACTCTTCAAAGATCGTGATTGACCTCCTATATGCTCGGGCCACATAATACTTATCGTTCGTAACCACGGCAAGCCTCCACTGGAAAAACCTCAGTGTCGGAGAAACAATGATTTTCTCTGCCTCCGGTATCCTTCTTTTCACGGCGTTCTTAACGGCAATCTGGACCTGGAACCTAAGCACGTAGTATGCGAATATGATGATATACATCACCAGGAACGTCCTGCCGGGAGGGAAACCGAGCCCCCATAGGATCAAACCGACTACATGGATCCCGAAGATATAGGGGTCAAACGTGTTAATGACCCCCAATGCGACCCATTTCGACGAAATCGGCCTCAGTGCCTGTGTTCCATATGCGTTGAATATGTCGACAAATACATGCAGGAAAACAGCGGTAAATGTCCAAATCCATAAATGAAGCAGATTGGCGTCGGGAAAGAAAGGGAAGATGCATCCGACAATAAGGAGCGGCCACAGCAGTACGGCAGGAATGCTATGTGTGATCCCCCTATGGTGGCGGATATAAACGGCGTTATTCCGAAGCTTCAGAACAGTATCGATGTCAGGGATCTGCGAACCAATGACTGCGGCTATCAGTACACTTGTGGATGTTGCGCTGCTTTGGGCGACGGCGGGATCGAGAGTGGCCAAGCCCCCCAGTGCAAAGCCCATGACAATATGAGTACCTGTATCCATGTTAAGTCCCCCCCTTGACTGAATTCGTTTGTTTTCGTTGCACTTCATGATATGGTTAAAAGGAGTTTATTTCAAATGAAAAATTCATTACAAATTTACCTTGAATATGAAATTAAACAAAGCCTGCAACATCAGTATCGTCAAATCATGAACAGCATCATCCAGTCCATGCCCCTCTATGATGCGGTGAACATCCGTTGGGAAAAGTCTGAAGCGGATGAGAATCGCTACATTGAAACGTTCGTGGTCCCGACGGAATCACATTATCATGCAATCAAGCGACTGCGTACTTCGCGCGGACACTTATTGTTCGGTCGATTGGACGACTGCATTTGCGGTGGATTAAAAGAAATGAAATGCATAGGATTGAAAAAAAGTTCATAATAGATTATTCCCTATTTACCGTAACATCTAACATCTTGGAGGTACTAAATTGAAAGACGAACCGTTGAAACATATTCAGACCATTGACCGAGAGGGTTTTCAAGAAGATTTAATCTCCTGGTTTTCACGGGAACAGCGTGATCTCCCTTGGAGAAAGGACCGTGACCCTTATAAAGTATGGGTATCGGAAATCATGCTCCAACAGACGAGGGTCGATACTGTCATCCCTTATTTTAACCGATTCATTGAAAAATTCCCTACCATCGAAGCTCTGGCGAGTGCTGATGAAGATGCCGTGTTAAAAGCGTGGGAAGGTCTCGGTTATTATTCAAGGGTAAGGAACCTTCAATCAGCTGCAAGGGAGGTCCATGAAACATACGGTGGTATAGTCCCTGATACACCAAAAGGGATTTCTGCGCTCAAAGGTGTTGGTCCATATACAGCCGGGGCCATCCTCAGCATAGCTTATGGGAAACCCGAACCTGCCGTGGACGGGAACGTCATGAGGGTATTCTCAAGGATTCTATCCATCTGGCTTGATATCGCAAAGCCAGCGTCCAGAAAAGTGTTTGAAGAAGCTGTCAGGGAGCTTATTTCTAAAGAAAACCCATCTTACTTCAATCAAGCATTGATGGAACTTGGGGCGTTGATATGTACGCCGACCTCACCTTCCTGCCTGTTATGTCCTGTGCGGGAACACTGTCAGGCCTTCCATGAAGGAGTTCAAACGGAACTACCCGTAAAGTCCAAGAAGAAAGCTCCTCGTAAATTGAATATGGCGGCCGCTGTCCTATTCACTGAGGATGACCGGATTGTGATTCATAAGCGTCCTAGCACCGGTCTGCTCGCAAACCTGTGGGAATTTCCGAACTTCGAAGTGGGCCCATCAAGGAGTGGCAGAAAACAGCTTGGAGAAGCATTGGAAACCGATTATGGGGTAGAAGCCTCATTGAAAGCGGGTATCGTCTCAAGGATCCAGCATGTTTTCTCCCATATCATCTGGGATATAGAAGTGTATATCGGCAGCGTGAAAAGCTCTTCATTACATGATACTGAATTGATTGCAGTAACAGAAGAAGAATTAGAACAATATGCCTTCCCGGTTTCCCATCAGAATATCTGGAAGGAAACGCGACAAGTGACGACTGGCTGATCATAAGGGCCCGTTCCCAGCTGAATTTGAGCATTGGGGGCGGGCCTTATTGATTGTCAATCAAACACCGGCTTCGTACCGTGCGTGTAATCGGCTTCGCCGCGGTTCAATCCGCCACGGTTTTCGATTTCCTCGACGATTTCACGATGAATGGATTGTCCTTCTGTGTTTAAATAAGGTACTATTTGTTGTAGTGAATGATGGAAGTAAGCGAGTTCGCTTTTCTTCCATTCACTTTTAGGGAGCATGGAAAGCTCCGTCATATCCCGACCTACATACATACGGTCAGACCTCCCTTATATTCTTTAGTGAATGGGTATTGTTAATGGAGCTTGCATCAATCTGCAGCCGCAATAAATCGATACTCTCCTATAGTTTTCAATATCAGGCGTCTGATTATGCTTTGAAAATCTTTTGACTATAATGGAAAAAAGAAAATGGAAGGATGAAGAAAAATGAGTGGGAAAGTAGCATTGGTGACAGGAAGCAGCCGGGGTCTCGGCAGGGAAATTGCCATTCGACTGGCACAACAAGGATACGATATTGTCGTAAACTATGCCCGAAGCAAGAAAGGGGCACTTGAAACGGCAGAAGCAGTAGAGAAATTGGGACGTAAAGCATTGGTTGTCCGTGCCAATGTAGGCGATGTGGACAAGATCAAAGCGATGTTCCAACAAATCAAGGAAGAATTCGGCCGACTTGATGTGCTGATCAGCAATGCAGCTTCAGGTGTACTCAGACCTGTAATGGAGCTTGAAGAATCACATTGGGACTGGACAATGAACATCAATAGTAAAGCATTGTTGTTCTGTGCCCAGGAAGCAGCAAAGTTGATGGACAATGGTGGAAAGATCGTGAGCATCAGCTCGCTCGGATCGATCCGTTATCTTGATAACTACACGACAGTCGGGGTATCCAAGGCGGCTATCGAAGCGTTGACCCGCTACTTGGCAGTTGAGCTTGCGCCAAGGAATATCGTTGTAAATGCCGTTTCCGGAGGGGCGATCGATACTGACGCATTGAAGCATTTCCCTAACCGTGAAGAATTATTGGAGGATGCAAGACAAAATACCCCTGCCGGCCGGATGGTTGAAATTGAAGACCTGGCCAAGTCGGTTTTATTCCTTGTGTCTGATGATTCGTCCATGATCAGGGGGCAAACCATCATAGTGGATGGTGGGCGTTCACTGCTCGTTTAAGGACGATTTGTGGGATGTTTTTCCTTTTTTAATCTGGATAGTCTTTTCTCCGCCTGGTTATCTTAATTAGCGTGGAGGTGATTACAATGGCAAAACAACCAAACAAAACTCAATCTGGTACTAGCGTTCAACACGTGAAACAACAAAACGCTCAAGCTGGAGCTGCTCAGCAACAATACGGTACTGAGTTCGCTTCTGAAACAAACGCTCAAGAGGTGCGTCAACAAAACGCTCAATCTCAAGCGAAAAAAGGTCAAAACTCTGGTCAACAACGCTAATCGCCTTTGATCAGAACGAAGCACCCGCATATCCTGCGGGTGCTTTTTTGCGTTAAAGCAGTGAGGGACGTACCTTTAGCACACTAAAGGTACGTCCCTCACTGCTTTAAAGTGGTAAAGAGTTGGGTGAATCGACAAAAGAGGTGGGTTTGTGACAGATGTTGTCAAAGGATTAGGGAGTTACGGAGAGAATGTTCTTTAAGTAGAGTTTGTTTAGAAAGGATGGTTGGTTCCATGCAGCAAAGATTTAATGAATTGGTGTCGGATCAGATGGCTACGATGGATAAGCTGTTGTTTCTTCAGGCCGAGATTGAACGATGTCAGAAGCTTGAGGAAGAACTGATAGAATTGCAGGAGATGACAAAGGTTGAATCGCTGAAAGCTGAGATCATCCAGAAGAAGAGGGAATTAAGGGAGATTCATCGGATATTCCAGGAACAGACAGAGGACGTCATACGCTCATATCAGAAGGAATTAGTGTAATGTGAAGGGGTGTCTTTTAAGGTTATTTTCCTTAAAGACAGCCCTTTTGTTTTAAATTTACTGCGGAAACGTTATAATAATAGAATAAATACTTATATACATGGAATTTGTTAGGAAAGAAGGGGATACAATGGCTGTTCCCACTGAAGGGCGATCGGTACAAATACATAGTTATAAGCATGATGGCAATATCCACCGCATATGGAATGAAACGACGGTTCTCAAAGGCACGAATAATATCATCATTGGTGGAAACGATCGGACACTCGTCACTGAATCAGACGGCAGAACATGGATGACGCGTGAACCGGCGATCTGTTATTTTCATTCCGAGCTTTGGTTTAACATTATTTGTATGATCCGTGAGGACGGGATTTATTATTATTGTAATTTAAGTTCACCATTTGTATACGATCATGAAGCGATCAAGTACATTGATTATGATCTGGATATCAAAGTGTTCCCAGACATGACGTATACGCTTCTCGATGAGGATGAATATGAAGCCCATCGGAAATTGTACGGTTACCCTGATGTGATTGATCACATCCTTAAGCGTAACGTTGATAAGCTTGTGCGATGGATTCGTCAAAGGAAAGGTCCTTTTGCACCTGACTTCATTGACATCTGGTATGAGCGTTATTTGACACATAGGGGGTAACAGACCTGAATAAGTGCATAGTCGAAGCAGGGCTGACCCGGTAAGGAGCCTCCTTTTCTCTCTCGGAATGCAAGTGATGGAGAGAAGGGACGAAGTGTTCCTTGCGGGTCATCCCTTTTTATTGGGATTATCGGATGGATTTCACCCATGGACAACCACTTATATTCAACATCCCGCGTTTACTCAGGGGATATTGAGCGTCACCGGGCTTTATCGTAATGAATCACGATAATCAATAAACGTTTTTTAGAAGGAAGGAGCAATATCTTGGATAGTATTAAAAGGTACCTGTCATTTGTCAAGCCATACCGCTGGCAGATCATTGGTACTCTCATCATAGGAATCATCAAGTTTGCCATTCCCCTGTTGATCCCGATACTCATCAAGTATGTCATCGATGATATTGTAAGTGGGGACTTAACAACAGATGAAAAGACAAGTCATTTACTGACGGTAATGGGCATCATGCTCGTGCTGTTCCTCGTCATCAGACCACCTGTCGAGTATTACAGGCAGTATTTTGCGCAGTGGACAGGGAATAAGATCCTCTTCGATTTAAGGGATACGCTATTCTCCCATATCCAGAAGCTCAGCTTTAAGTATTATTCCAATACGCGTGCTGGTGAAGTGATCTCAAGGGTGATCAATGATGTTGAGCAGACTAAGAATTTTGTCATTACGGGCCTCATGAATCTATGGCTTGATGCAGCGACCATCGTCATCGCCCTTTCCATCATGTTTACAATGGATGTGAAGCTGACACTCGTATCACTCATCGCATTTCCTTTCTATGCTTTTTCTGTCCGGTACTTTTTCGGAAGGCTGAGGGGGTTGACGAGGGAGAGGTCGCAGGCACTTGCCGAAGTCCAAAGTCATCTGCATGAAAGGGTCCAGGGGATGAGTGTCATCAAAAGCTTCGCAGTCGAAGACTATGAACAGAAGCAATTTGAAGGACAGAACAGCAATTTCCTTTCAAAAGCACTGAAACAAACGAGTTGGAATGCCAAAGCGTTTGCGGTCGTGAATACCATCACCGACATCTCTCCCTTGATCATCATCGGCTATGCGGGACTCCAGGTCATCCAGGAAGATCTTACAATCGGAACGATGGCTGCTTTCATCGCCTACATCGACAGGTTGTATAATCCACTGAGAAGGCTGGTCAACTCATCCACGACATTGACACAATCGATCGCTTCCATGGATCGGGTATTTGAATTCATGGATGAGAAGTATGATATCGATGATGAGCCAGGGGCAGTGCCGTGTAACAACGTAAAAGGGGATATCCGGTTCAAGGATGTGTCATTCCAATACGATCCCAAGGAAGAGGAAGTATTGAAAGGCCTGAATCTGGATATTCGGTCCGGAGAGACTGTGGCCTTGGTCGGAATGAGCGGGGGAGGGAAATCCTCCCTGGTCAGTCTGATCCCAAGATTCTACGATGTGACCAAGGGCGAAATACAACTGGATGGCACCGATATCAGGAGATTCCAGGTCAGGTCACTAAGGGATAAAATCGGTATGGTCCTTCAGGACAACATCCTTTTCAGTGAATCGGTGAAGATGAATATTAAATTCGGGAACCCTGAAGCAAGTGACGAAGAGGTCATAAAAGCCGCCAAAGCGGCGAATGCCCATGATTTCATCATGAAACTTCCACAAGGCTATGATACGCGGGTAGGGGAAAGAGGCGTGAAACTCTCCGGGGGCCAAAAACAGCGTGTCGCGATAGCGAGGGTCTTCCTGAAGAATCCACCGATCCTCATTCTCGATGAAGCCACCTCTGCACTTGATTTAGAGAGTGAGCACCTCATTCAGGAATCGCTTGAAGAACTGGCTAAGGACAGGACAACGTTTATCGTGGCGCACCGGTTATCGACCATCACCCATGCAGATAGGATCATCCATATGGAATATGGTGAAATTGTCGAAATGGGAACCCATCAAGAGTTGATGGAAAAACAAGGACACTATCATAAACTCTTCCAGGTTCAACAATTAGATCAATAAATCGAAGGTCCGTCCCTCGTCGCTTTAAAGCGATGAGGGACGGACCTTTGTTGTTTGGTTCGAAAGTAATGATTTCGATCAGAGGATTTCCAATCATCCTCTATTTTGATTAATCCGCTTCTCTCGACTCTCAGAAATCATAGGAGGAATGAAATGGGGTTTTGGACATATATTGAAATGGATTAGGTCACTTAGGGTAAATGTCTGTTTAGAATAAAAATTCTGAAAATAGATTGCAACATTTGTAACATCTTGTATAATAATAAACATATTAAATTTTAGAAAAGTAACACAATTATGAAAAGAGAGAATTGTTCTAAGGGGAGGATTTGAATGAGTCAAGCACGTCCTTTACTAACATTAGAAGATTTAAGGACCTCCTTTTTTACAGATGACGGAGAAGTTCCTGCAGTCGATGGCGTTAGTTTTCATGTGAACGAAGGAGAAATACTCGGAGTGGTCGGAGAAAGCGGATGTGGGAAAAGTGTAACGTCCCTATCGATCATGGGACTCGTGCCCAGCCCACCGGGGAAGATCACAGGGGGCAAAATCCTTTATAAAGATGAAGACCTGACGAAAGCCAGTGAGAAACGAATGAGGGATATCCGTGGAAATGATATCGCAATGATCTTCCAGGAGCCGATGACATCGCTGAACCCTGTTTTTACCATAGGAGATCAATTGACTGAAGCAATCAGAATACATACGAAAGCGACAAAGAAAGAAGCAAGGGACAAAGCAGTCGAAATCATGAAAATGGTCGGTCTTCCCCGCGCGGATGAACTGATCAAAGAATACCCGCATCAACTTTCCGGAGGGATGAGGCAGAGGGTCATGATCGCCATGGCCATGGTATGCGATCCGCAGGTGCTGATTGCGGATGAGCCGACGACGGCGCTTGATGTGACGATCCAGGCTCAAATCTTAAAGCTCATGAAGAAGCTGAACAAAGAGTTGAATACGGCAGTCCTCCTGATTACCCACGACCTTGGAGTGGTGGCTGAAACATGCGAAAGGATCGTTGTCATGTATTCGGGGAAAGTGGTGGAGGAAGGGACAGTCGAAGAAATCTTCAAAAATCCGCAGCACCCATATACAAAAGGACTCATCCAGTCCGTTCCCGACATGCGTGTGAAGCAACAAAGGCTCCACTCCATCCAGGGGAACGTCCCGAAACCAGGGTCGATCAAAAGGGGATGCAGGTTTGCGGCGCGCTGCGAATCTGCGTTTGACCGCTGCTTGGTAGAAACGCCGGAACTATATGAAACGACACCAGGACATTGCACAAGGTGCTTCCTGTTCGATGAAACAGAGGAGGGAGTTTATGACGGAACCATTGCTAAAGGTTGAAAATCTAAAAAAACATTTCCCGATCACAGGCGGGATCCTTGGACGGCCTGTCAGTTCGGTAAAGGCGGTTGATGGTATTTCCTTCACCGTCAATAAAGGGGAAACCCTGGGGATTGTCGGCGAAAGCGGCTGTGGTAAATCCACGACCGGAAGGATGCTGATGAGACTGATTGATCCGTCAGAGGGAAGCGTCACGTTTGAGGACGTTGAACTTACGAGTCTATCAAACTCTGAAATGCGAAAAATCCGCAAAGAAATCCAAATGGTCTTCCAGGATCCCTACGCTTCCTTGAATCCGAGGCACACAGTCGAGAAAATCCTCGAGGAGCCGCTCAAGGTCCATGGGATGGGTTCTGCCAAGGAACGCAAGGAAAGAGTGCATGAACTTCTGAATATCGTCGGGTTGAGCAGTTATCACGCGAAACGCTACCCGCACCAATTCAGCGGCGGACAGCGGCAGCGGATCGGGATTGCCCGCGCACTCATGACGAAACCGAAACTGATCATTGCAGATGAACCCGTCTCTGCATTAGACGTATCGATCCAGTCACAGGTTTTAAATTTAATGCAGGATCTTCAAAAAGAGTTCGAACTCACCTATATTTTCATTGCTCATGATCTGGGTGTAGTCAGACATATAAGTGATAGAGTCGGAGTCATGTATTTAGGGAAAATGGTAGAACTCAGTGATAGTGAAAGTTTATATGAAAAACCGATGCATCCATACACTCAGGCGCTTCTATCGGCGGTTCCGATACCGGATCCGGACTTTAAGAGGGAAACGCAGTTATTGCAAGGCGACATTCCGAGTCCGTCCAACCCGCCTAGCGGATGCACATTCCATACCCGATGTCCTCATGCGACCGAGGTATGCAAGCAGAAGGTTCCAGAATTCAAGGAACACCAACCAGGGCATTATGTAGCTTGTCATCTCTATTAGGCGGCAAGTCTCATAAGTATAAAACATTTATCAGGAGGGGATTTCATTGAGAAAAAAAGGCTGGTCAATTTTAATGCTGTTGATCTTGGTCCTGTCATCCGTATTATACGGATGCGGAGGATCTGAGGGATCTTCAGGTGAAGGCAGTGACGGAAAAGATAAGGGAGATCCAAAGGTATTGATCTTTGGACGCGGTGGAGACTCGGTTGCCCTTGACCCGGGAGTTGTAACCGACGGAGAGTCATTTAAAGTAACAAAGAATATCTTCGAAACATTACTTAAATTCGGAGAGCAGGATACGGAACCAAATCCAGGACTTGCAGAAGACTGGAAGGTTTCCGATGATGGATTAACTTACACGTTCATGCTTCGTGAAGGTGTTAAATTCCAAGACGGCACTGACTTTAATGCAGATGCTGTTGTAAAGAACTTCGAACGCTGGATGAATGGGAATGCAGATCAATTCCCTTACTACGGCTCTATGTTCGGAGGATTCAAAGCTGATGAAGGCCATGTAATCAAAGAAGTGAAGGCAGTGGACGAAAAGACGGTTGAATTCGTTCTGAAACGCCCACAAGCTCCATTCTTGAAGAATATCGCGATGAGCCCATTCGCCATCGTCAGCCCGAAAGCAATCGATGAATTGGGAGACAAGCTTGGCGAAGCACCGACCGATGCAGGTACTGGTCCTTTCAAATTCGTTGAGTGGAAACGTAATGACAAAATCGTTCTTGAAAAGAATGAAGACTACTGGAACAAAGATCTACCTAAATTGGATCAAGTCGTATTCAAATCGATCCCTGAAAACTCTGCTCGTCTGAATGCACTGATCTCAGGCGAAATCGACCTTGCAGATGGTGTTAACCCAAGTGATGCAGGTCAAGTGGAAAGCAACGACCAATTACAATTATTCGAGCGTCCTTCAATGAACGTTGGATACTTAGGATTAACGTCAACTCGTAAGCCATTCGATGATCCAAAAGTACGTCAAGCTATCAACTATGCAATCAACAAGCAAGAGATCGTTGATGCCTTCTTCGAAGGAAAAGCAAATGTTGCGAAAAACCCTATGCCTCCAGTAATCGCTGGCTACAACGATGACATCGAAGGTTATGAGTACAACCCTGAAAAAGCAAAAGAACTTCTTAAAGAAGCAGGTCACGAAAAAGGATTCGAAATGGAACTATGGGCAATGCCTGTACCTCGTCCTTACATGCCGGATGGCCAGAAGGTTGCAGAAGCAATCCAGGCTGATCTTGCAGAAGTCGGAATCAAAGCCAACATCGTATCTTACGAGTGGGCGACTTACCTTGATAAAGCAAGCAAAGGTGAAGCTGATGCATTCTTGCTAGGATGGACAGGTGATAACGGAGACGCTGATAACTTCCTTTATGTGTTACTTGATAAGGATAATATCGGAAGCAACAACTACACTTACTACAGCAACGACGAGCTTCACAAAATCTTGATCGATGCCCAGACAGAAGTCGACCAAGCGAAGCGTGAAGAGCTTTACAAGCAAGCACAAGAGATCATTCATGAAGATGCTCCATGGGTACCTTTAGCGCACTCTACACCACTACTTGCAGGTAGTGCGGCAATCAAGAACTTCATGCCGCATCCGACAGGTTCCGACTGGTTAGGCGCAGTGGATATCGAACAATAATAAGTATCAGGCGGGGGAGAGATCTTAGTATCCTCCCCCGTTTATACATAGGACCATGGTTCATGGACATGATTAAGACTTCACAGAATACTAGAATCTCCATTCAGAGAGGTGAACAAAATGTTTCAATACACCATTAGAAGATTGCTCCAATTAATCCCTGTTTTACTTGGGATGACCTTGATCGTGTTTTTCATCATCCGGGCGATTCCTGGGGATCCTGCACAGGTCATACTGGGACAGCAGGCAACCAAAGAAGCCGTGGAAGCACTGAGGCTGCAACTTGGACTTGATAATCCATGGTATGTACAATACTTTAACTACCTTGGAGGACTGTTTACCGGTGATCTAGGGGAGTCCCTAAGAACTAAGGTGGAGGTTTCATCAGAGATTTGGCCATATCTTGCTGCAACGTTCGAGCTTGCCATCGTGGCGATCATCATTGCTGTCGTCATAGGCGTGAATGCGGGGATCATCAGTGCCTGGTTCCAAAACTCTTGGTTTGATTACACGGCAATGATCCTGGCATTGATCGGGGTATCGATGCCGATCTTCTGGCTTGGGTTGATGGAACAATGGGTGTTCGGGCTCCAACTGGACTGGCTGCCGACAACCGGAAGGGAAAATATCCGGAATCCGGTTGAATCGATCACGAATCTTTACCTCATCGATACCCTCATGCAAGGCGATTTCAAACAATTTGTGGAAGTGGTCAAACATCTGATCCTGCCAGGGATTGCATTAGCAACGATCCCTATGGCAATCATTGCCCGGATGACACGCTCGAGCATGCTTGAGGTCATGAGAGCGGACTACATCCGCACAGCAAGGGCAAAGGGATTGAAGATGTTTTGGGTTGTGTACAAGCACTCATTGAAAAATGCCATCATTCCTGTGTTGACTGTTATTGGTTTGCAGATGGGTCTGCTTCTTGGTGGTGCCATCCTGACCGAAACGATATTCGGATGGCCGGGGATCGGTCGTTACATCTACGAAGCGATCGGCTATCGTGATTATCCCGTCATCCAATCCGGGATCCTGGTCGTTGCCACCATCTTCGTGACGATTAACTTAATCGTTGACTTATTGTATGCGGCAGTAGACCCACGAATCAAATACAACTAACATCGACAGAAGAAAGAGGTGATCTCTCATGGCAGAAATAGCAGAACCGCAAAAAGAGTTGAGTCCGTCCATCCAGGAGGAAACGGTTTCTCCCTGGAAAGAGGCGTGGAAAAGTTTCGTTAAAAATAAAATTGCCCTCGTAGGCTTTTGTATCGTCTTATTCTTCGTGATTCTCGCAATAGCCGCTCCTGCCATTGCCCCACAAGGGATCAATGAACAGGATTTATCAAAAAGGCTGCAGGCACCTTCTTCGGAGCATTGGCTTGGTACCGATGATTTCGGCCGTGATATCTTGTCAAGGATCATACATGGTGCGAGGATTTCCTTATGGGTTGGATTCTTTGCCGTAATCGGATCAGCCGTTGCAGGGAGTCTTTTAGGCATCGTCGCCGGTTATTATGGAAGATGGGTCGATACCCTGATTTCACGCATTTTCGATATCATGCTTGCGTTCCCAAGTATCCTGCTTGCGATCGCAGTGGTAGCAGCACTCGGGCCATCGTTAAGAAACGCATTGATTGCCATTGCCATCATCAACATTCCGAACTTTGGACGCCTCATCCGTTCGAGGGTGTTAAGCGTCAAGCAGGAGGAATACGTCATGGCGGCAAAAGCAATCGGGATGAAGGACAGCCGGATTCTATTCAGCCATGTTCTTCCGAATAGTATGGCACCGATCATCGTTCAAGGAACACTGGCAATCGCAACAGCCATCATTGAAGCGGCTGCCCTCGGATTTCTTGGTCTTGGTGCACAGGCACCTACCCCGGAATGGGGCAAAATGCTTGCCGATGCCCGCATGTTCATGCTCCAGGCTCCATGGACCATGATCTTCCCCGGACTCGCCATCATGCTGACTGTTCTCGGCTTCAACTTGATGGGGGATGGACTGCGTGATGCACTCGATCCGAAGATGAAAAATTGATAGCATCAATGAGCAGAATTTTTCTACAGTACAGATCGATGTGCTGAAGGGACATTCTGCTTTTCTTTTCTACCATTCTCAGTTTCATCTTCGGAGAATTTCCCGGAAAAATGAGTTCCCATAAAAAAAGCTATTGAGATTCCTTCTCAACTACACTATACTTTTATTATGAAAACAATGAGAATCATTCTCGTTTGGTTGTAGAGAGGGGTTATACATAGTGAATAAACCATGGAAAGTCATTTCTGCTTCAGTACTTGCCTCCACGTTAGTACTCGCAGGGTGCATGAATGATAAGGAAGATGCTTCAAAAACCAATGGAACAGTCACCGATCAAAACAAAGAGGATGCGAGCTCCAGTAAAGTAAATGTATCCGATTACACGTTTGATACAGCGGGCAATATGTTTGCTTATGCAGAATTCGAATTGTCAGGTGAACCTCTTGCGGAAAGTCTGGGACTGGACTTGGATCTCCTTGATGTGAATAAATTGGACCAGCCTACACCGTTTGACTATACGGCAGGTGTTGAATCTTACGAATACTCAGAGGAAGCGATGTATGAAGTAGTTGAGAAGTCGGGCATGGGGCTTCATTTGATCAATGGCCCGGCAGTAGACTTGCTTGAAGATGGGGGCTCCCCTGAAGAGAAGCTAGGAAACCGATTCTATGAATTGGCTGATGCTGTCGGTTACCAGAGAGAGGAAATATTCAAGAATATGTTCCCTACCTTCATTGAGTATTCCTCTGGCGATCCACATTATAAAGAAGAAGTCGATACGAGCGAATATGCTTCAAACGGGGACGACAGCTATGTTCCTGTCTATCAAGTAAACTTCGAATCTCTTCGTTGGGATCGAGATAAAATGGAGAAAACACTTGTGCCATCAGCATACGGTGCAACGTTCTTAAAGCAGGCGCTGTGGGCAGGCGATTTTATGGGAGGTTTCCATACGGTCGATGGTGACGAAGAACTGGCAGGAGAAACATCCAAGGATGACGATGATGAAAATATCGCTCTCGGCGTAAGCTCGGCAGATGGTTTTCAGGGGGCTGTCCTGACAGAAGAGATGTGGAATAAAGTGAACTTCATTTCAGACGAGCTGTTTGTGAATGCTTCTGATGGGCAATTGACGTCCGCAGGCATCGGCAGCCAATATGATCCGGCAAATGGTTTCGTTTATCTTCCACACAGTGTCGGAGTGACCGAAGGTGGAATGGCACAGGCGCCAGGAGCTGAATCACTCTCTGTGAATGATTCACGCAGCGTCCTTCAGGATCAATGGCTCATGCTATGGCCAAGTTCCGAGTTTTTCGGCATGACGGATCAGCGCGATGCCAACACGAATAAAACTCCTTCATTCCAGGCACTGTTCGATGGTGCACCGTATCCTTCCGCTCCTAAAGAAAATAAGGATACCAGTGCATCGAATGATGTAAAAGGGACGGATCCATTCTCTGCGAATGCCAATGTGATGCTCCATGTTTTCAAAAACATCGATGCGATGCATTTTAACAATGATAAAGGTGTCTTCGTGACTGAGAATGATGGTAAGGAACAAGGAACATATATGGATACGTTCCAAGCAGGGTACACGATGGAATCATTAAGAATCTTCCAGAGGGCGATTGATGGCCTTCCGGTCGGGTATGCGTCTGGAGAAGCTGCAGAAGGTTTAAAAACAGAAGAAGGCAAACGCGCCCTAGAGATGATCAGGAAACAGGCAGACTTCATCAAAGATCAACTGATCATGGAATCCGGTCTCGTTGCTAAAGGGTTCGAGCTCGGTAAAGGCGTCGATGAAGAAGTGACATTGGATGCACAATTGGGTGCAATCAGAGGACTGACGGCTGCCTACTTGGCAACCGATGATAAAGGTTATAGGGATGCCGCACGTTCCATTTACACGGCAATGGATGAACAATTATGGAATGAAGATCTGAAAGCATATGAAACTTCAGATGGAAAAATGGAATACACTCCATATACAGCTGGTGCAGTTTCCGCGGCGTTCCGAACAGCACTATTGAATTTAAGCAATGACGGCTCTGACCAGGATTCCCCGGAGAGCCTTGAGATTGAGACGATCACATCCCGCTACACAGAATTCTATGATACAGTCATCGATGGTCCATCAGTCCATGAAGGGATGCAGGCAAGTGAATTCTGGGATACGGGCGATTATTATAACGGGAAGGATACGTCCGGAAATACCGATGGCGACAATGTACCACAGGTGCAAGCAGGACACGGGAAATACGGAATTTCCCCGATTTTACTGCCTGTTACAGTAGAAAAAAGATAAAGTAGGGATTCCATGAAAAAAATAATAGGGTATATAGCAGCGTTTCTCATTGCAGGAACGCTTGTTGCCTGTTCAATAGACGTGATGGGAAATAGTCCGAGTTTTGATACTGTCAGGGACAACGCCGTAAACAGTGACAATATCCTCGAAAATAAAGAGGGGACCAAACTATTCGTTGCCAATCTTGATGCCAATACGGTATCCATTGTGAATGAGAAAACGAAAAAGGTAGAAAAAGAGATTTCCGTCGGGAAAGAGCCTGTGCAGCTTGCATTGTCCCCGGATGAAGACAGGCTGTATGTGTCATGCCGATATGATAATCGAGTGGATGTCATCTCCACCGATAAAGGAGAGGTAGTCGATTCCTATCAAGTCGGCTCGGAACCATTTGGCCTTCTAACGAGCGAAGACGGCAAAACACTTTATGTAACCAATTACCGGGAAAGTACGCTGATGATCGTGGACGTCAAAGAGGGGGAAGTGAAGGAAACGATCCCTGTTCACGACCGGCCGAGGACCCTTGCCATGCCAGCAGGTGGGGAAAAGCTTTATATCCCGCACTACCTGACCGGAGAAATATCCGTATTTGATACATCGAAGGAAAAAATCGTCAAAACGTTCAAATTGGCCGACTCGCCTGACGTGTCCGACCATAAAGCAAGCCAGGGGATCCCGAATACCCTTGAGCAATTTGTTATTGCACCTGATGGCAAAACGGCGTGGATTCCACATCTCGTCACAAATGTGGACACAAAAATCCACTTTGAAGAAACGATCTTTCCTGCCATATCGGTGATTGACTTAACAAAGGATGAAGAAATAGTAGAGGATCGTAAAGAACTTTTCCAAGAAATCAATGTAAAAGATTCAAAGAATGAAACAATCATCGTATCAAACCCTTATGATGTTGCGTTTCAGCAAGATGGATCCAAAGCATACGTTGCGATGGCAGGCAGTGAGGATTTAGTCGTGTTCGACTTAAAGCGTGGAGGGAATGCGACACAGGTTTTAAGAAGAATAAAGGGGGATAATCCTAGGGGATTGGCCCTCAGTAAGGACGGGGAGACGTTATTCGTCCACAATGCGATGACACATGATTTAGCCACCATACGTTCAGGGGGGACATCGACCCATTCAAGGGCGAAGATGCAGGGTGAAAACATCCTCTTGATCAGTGACGATCCCCTTGATCCCCAGGTCCGCCGTGGGAAGACGATTTTTAACAGTGCCAATAGTGATGAATTTGCAGCTGACATCTCGGGCAACAATTGGATGAGCTGTGTGTCCTGTCACAGTGACGGGGAAATCAACGGTTTGACCCTCATGGCCGGGAAAGGTCCGAGGAATGTGCCAACCAATACGAGGGCAGCCGAAACAGGGGTCTTCCTCTGGGATGGAAGCAGGGATGATTTCACCGATTATCTGCTGACCGTACAGGATGAAATGGGAGGCATGATGGAGTATGAGCCTGGTGAAGAGCTTCCTTCGGATGTCGAGGCGATGTATGATGATTTATTCGCATACCTTAAGGATCCCGCTTCCCTGCCGGTACCACAAAGTCCATATAAAGTGAATGGAGAACTGACAACCTCAGCCAAGGAAGGAAAACAACTGTTCGAAGGAAAGGCATCCTGCATTTCCTGTCACAGCGGCAATCAATTCACGGATAGTGTAAAAGCGGTTGATGCTAACGGGAAACTTACCACCGATAATACAGATTTCCTTCATGATATCGGCACGGCAAACAAGCTTGATGTCCCTTCAGAGGGAGACGCGAGGGCAAACTTCACCAATCCCCGCGATGGTATCAGTTTTGATACACCAAGCCTGGTTGGCGTATGGGCCACGGCCCCTTACCTCCATGACGGCAGTGCCAAGACGATCGAGGAATCAATCCAGCGCCATAAGTATGAAGGAAATGAAGGACTGAGTGAGATAGAGATTAGTAAAATCGCTGACTATGTGAGGTCCCTGGACTGAACGGTAAAAAAGCATGCAGAGTCGAACTCTAACGGGGTTTACTTTAGAGGGTTAAGCAAGTAAATATCAAAGCAAAGCGCACTGTATTTCATAATGAAATTTACAGTGCGTTTTTTTATTGTGATGACAGGTGTTATAGGAGGCTATATCTTTTGGGAACTCACATCCTTATTTACATGGGGGGGATAATTATTGTAGGATACGAGATTTTGGCGGGATGTCGTAAAAGTGGCAACTAAGATTAATCAGGAACGATGGATAATATAAGAGATAATATTCAATTAACGGGCCATATAATGGATTAAATAATTTAAGGGTGTGCTAAAATTAAGTGGAAATCGTGAAGTAATATACCCAGACTCATGATGAATCTAACCCAGATTAGACATTAAGCCACTAAAATAAGCCTGGGAGGTAATAACATTTGAAACCAGAGGGGACGCTATACTTTTTCTGTGGGAAGATGGGAGCGGGAAAGTCAACTAAATCAAACCAATTGGCGAAAGATAAACATGCGGTTTTGTTGTCTGAGGATGAATGGCTTTCATCTCTTTATCCGGATCAAATCGAATCCTTTGAGGACTATCTTACATTCTCAGCTCAACTCAAGCCGTTGGTGAAAAAGCATGTCCAACATCTATTAAGTGTAGGTACAAATGTAGTGATGGATTTTCCAGCTAACACCAAAAAACTTCGAAAGTGGTTTTTGGATATAGCCTCAGAGGCTAATGCAAACCATCAACTAATTTACCTGAATCTAACGAACGAGCAATGCTTACGTCAAATTGATCAAAGACGTAAAGAACAACCGGAAAGAACAGCTTTTGATACTGAAGCAGTCTTTAATCATGTTACGAGATTTTTTGAAGCACCAGATGCATCAGAAGGTTTAAATATATTGGAATTCAGAGGACAGGATTAACAAGGAGATCAACACAGTGTTATAAAACGAAAGAAAATTTCGTTTGCAACACCTGATCTTCAGTTTTATCTATATACAACTAATTGTAGTGTAGAAGGGAAATGTTATGAATAGAAAAATGAGGGTTGTTTTACTTGTATTCTTCTGTTTTTTACTATGGCTATACTTTGCAATATATGAATCTTCAATTGATAACTGGTGGACAGTCAATGAGATAAAGCAGGCAACGGAAGATACTGTGCAAATTGGTGTCTCGTTAGTCAAGGTGTTAGTTGGGGCAATGATCTTTATTATTACTGGCTTTTTAATCTATTTATTGTTGAGAAAGAGAAATTAGTTCATATAGCATTAAGCGAGGCTTTGAGGGAAGAAAGCATAAAAAAGATACAGGATTAAAAAGTTTTAAACAAACTAAAACCCGAACTAATTTGCAGTTCGGGTTTAAACTTGTTCCAACAAACAACTAGATTTAGCTCTAACTAGCGGTTGATTGGAGTGCAAGACGAAGACTCCTGCGGGAGAAGCGAGTTAGGTGAGACGTGTCCAGCTCCAGTGGTCTGCTCCCGTTTGAAAATTAACCTTCGACTTTTGAGGCAAATAGCGCCTCTAAAGTCGAAGAACATTTTTCAAAGGGAGCAAAACACCCACTTCCGCTTTTCGACCCCGCAGGAACGGAGTGAAGAGGAGGCACACGGGCTACCCGCGGAAGCCGAAGTCTTGCACGGAAATCATTAGCGGGTATAAAGCCCACGTATTTAAATTGTTCGTATCTAACCCCGTCAGTCGATCACTACAACCTTTTCATTCATTCCTCTTCTTCTCCGATCTCTACCTCATTCTCATCTGTATGATAGGATTGAAAACTCGTAATCAGCTTTTCAAGGTGCTCGAGATGTTCGTCGTAAAGGAAGATGGCTGAAAAGATATGAAGCATATGATAGTTTTGGATATTTCCATTTTCGGTGTTGCTTTGGATTTCAGTCAGCATCCGCTTCATAAGGTCCTTCCGGTGAAGGCATACATCCTGATATGCTTCTGAATCGGTATGGGGATGCATTTTCCCTATGAACTTCAGTAAGAGCTGTTCGTGATAGGTCAGAAGGCAGTCAAGCTGTCCCTTCATGCTGTTCTTCAATTCTTCAGGCAATTGAAGGATCTCATTTTCATATCGATTGATCCGCTTCAGGATATCGAAACTCCTGTTTGCAGATGAAATCATTTGTCTGTAAATGACAAGCTTCCTGCTCTTGGAGATGGAATTCTTCTTGAAATAGTCTCGTTCTTCCTTATATAAAAGGTAAAGCTGATCGACTTTGATCAATTTTTCTTTCATGCGTTCAAGGTCTTTTTTCAGTAAATGGAATTCAGTTGCATGCCTCATGCTCAACCTGATCCATTTAAGGATTTCTTCGCTTGAATCAGAAATGCGATGGTACAATTTCGTTTCGTATTTCGGCGGCAGAAAGATCAGGTTCACAAGAAACGATGAAAACACCCCGATCATGATCGTTGAGAAACGGATTAGGGCAAACTGGATGAATGCCTGATCCGTAACCTCCATGATGGCGATCATCGTCACCAGTGCAAGGCCGATCGTGTTCTCAAGCTTCAATTTCAATATGATGGCAATGGCGATGATGGCTGCAAGCCCTACGACAAGCGGGCTGCTTCCGAATAAAAGCACAAATAAAACTGCTGTCCCGGCACCGATCAAGTTTGCCTGTATTTGTTCAATAATGGATAAATAAGAGCGGTAAATGGTCGGCTGCACAGCAAATATCGCTGCGATCCCGGCAAATACAGGTGATGGTAAATCCAGCAACTGTGAAACAAGCAATGCAATGACAATCGCGATTCCCGTTTTAAATATGCGGGCACCAAGTTTCATGAAAACAGGTCCTTTCTTGAGTAACTTTTAGATAAACAATACTGTACTATACAGGTAGTTTCAGGCAATATCAATAGGCAATTGCAAATAGTTTCATACAAATTTATTACCTTTTTCGACAGGGGTTAAACGGGGGAGGTATCTGTAAGGGATGGGAGGGTTTTCATTTTTTTTGTAGTAAAACAATCCCCCGCCAAAATTGGGGCGGGGGATTCATTCAATTGTATCTTATAGTTGTGCAAAAGCCTTATCGACTGCTTCTAGTGTTACCTTGATATCTTCTTCAGTGTGCTCGGTCGTTAAGAACCATGCTTCATATTTAGAAGGAGCAAGGTTGATTCCTTGGTTCAGCATAAGTTTGAAGAACCTGGCGAACATTTCTCCATCCGTCGCTTCTGCCTGCTCGTAATTTTCAACTTTCTCCTCAGTAAAGTAAAGTGTGAGGGCGCCTTTCAAGCGGTTGATCGAGATCGGTGTGTTGTGTTTCTTCGCTGCCGAGAGGATTCCTTCTTCAAGCATTTGTCCCAGTTTATCCATTTTCTCATAAACACCATCTTGTTTGAGGACTTCAAGGCAGGCGATCCCTGAAAGAATGGATGCAGGATTTCCGGCCATCGTCCCTGCTTGATAGGCAGGTCCGAGCGGTGCGACCTGTTCCATGATTTCCAATTTACCACCGTACGCACCGATCGGAAGTCCTCCACCGATGATCTTCCCGAGCGCAGTCAGGTCCGGTTCTACCTTCAACATGTCCTGTGCTCCGCCGTACATGAAGCGGAATGCGGTGATTACTTCATCATAGATGACAAGACTTCCAGCGTTGTGGGCAATCTCATTCACTTGTTCGAGGAAGCCTTCTTTCGGTTCGACAATTCCGAAATTCCCAACGATCGGTTCGACCAGGATACCGGCAATTTGATCTCCCCATTTTTCCATCGCTTCCTTGAATGGCTCGATATCATTGAATGGGACCGTGATCACTTCCTGTGCGATGCTTTTAGGTACCCCGGCAGAATCTGGTGTTCCAAGTGTGGATGGACCAGAACCTGCCGCAACAAGAACTAAATCGGAGTGTCCGTGATAGCAACCGGCAAACTTGATGATTTTATCGCGGCCAGTGTATGCACGTGCGACACGGATCGTTGTCATGACGGCTTCCGTCCCGGAGTTGACGAATCGTACCTTATCCATATAAGGCATCGCTTCTTTGATCATCTTGGCAAATTTCACTTCATGTTTCGTAGGTGTACCGTATAGCACCCCATTTTCCGCTGCTTTTTTTATGGCTTCAGTAATATGGGGATGGGCATGACCCGTGATGATCGGACCGTATGCTGCCAGGTAGTCGATGTATTTGTTTCCGTCAACGTCCCAGAAATACGCACCTTGACCCCTTTCCATCGCGACGGGGGAACCACCACCGACGGCTTTATAAGAGCGGGAAGGGCTGTTAACACCTCCGACGATATGCTGTAACGCTTCTTTATGTAAGTTCTCTGATTGAGTGAATTTCATATTATACCCTCCTGGTTAATCCTATAAGTCTACTTACCTTCACTATTGTAGTATGCATGAAAGTAAATTAGCAACTTGAACCCTCGTGCTTCATATTTAGTTGGGCAGGCGGAATGATTCTTGATAAGAAAGCGTACATATACGATAGACAGGCTCGAAACGGGGGATGGATATGCTGTATGTACTTGCTGTCATGATCCTGTTGTGTATGATCATGAGTTTAAGGTCGCTTTTTTACCCTTCAAAGTGGAAGGGACATTATGTATCTTTTCAGCATTTCTTCTTTTTAGGAATGTGTTATGTAACCATTATGCTGGGGTTCGGTCTACTGTTTACCCTGCTTGAAATCGAAGGGATACAGATCCTTGTGGAAAACGGGCAGCCGGTATCTGGGGACTTCTATGACCATCTTTTTACCACGATGTACTTCAGCGGCATCACCCTTTTCTCTGTAGGATATGGAGATGTGACTCCGGTCGGGATCGGCAGGGGCATTGCTCTTATCGAATCTTGGCTTGGCTACACGATACCCGCTGCCTTTGTTGTAAAGTCATTTTTGAATCAAGATAAGTAGCCGTATTATTTGAGTTTTCCCTCTCTTTTGGGTACGCTAAAAGTAGAAATAAACTTAATGGAGGGATTAGGAAATGACGGTTGAAACTGGACAAAAGGCACCCCAATTCGAATTGATGGCAAGCAACGGAGAGAACGTGAAGCTATCTGATTACAAAGGGAAGCATGTCGTTCTCTACTTTTACCCGAAAGATATGACACCTGGGTGTACAACGGAAGCGTGCGATTTCAGGGATCAGCATGAGAACTTTGAACAACTAGATGCAGTGATCCTCGGAGTAAGCCCGGACCCGGTCGAGAAACACGAAAAATTTGTGGACAAGCACGGCCTCCCTTTTTTACTGCTGGTTGATGAAGATCATAAAGTTGCAGAAGAATACGGTGTTTGGAAACTTAAAAAGAATTTCGGAAAAGAATATATGGGCATCGAGCGTTCAACCTTCATCATCGATAAGGAAGGAAACCTCGTTAAAGAATGGAGAAAAGTGAGAGTCAAAGGCCATGTCGAGGAAGCACTCCATTACATAGAGGAAAACCTCTCTTAAGCCTATTTTTTAGCCTAATTTACCCGTGATGAGGCGGATGTCCATTCACATCCGTTGTATGGACATATAGTAAGAGTAGGGCAACCTCCTCAAATAAGTCAGTCTCATCCGTGTATAGGATCGATGTTCATCGGTCCTTTTTTTTATTCCTGCTTGCACACTGTGAAAGCCTGCGGTATCCGAATACGGGATAAAATATGGTAAACTATCTTCAATGGGGATGGGAGGGTACATGATGAAGATTGTCTTTACATTTCAGCCGAAGGAAGAGTTTGTCGACGATTTGACTCAGCAATTTCCGGAAGTTGATTTTTTGTTTTATAAAAAAATCGAGGAAGCCGAATCTGCATTACCTCATGCAGATATCTTAGTCACGATGGGCGAGGACTTGTCGGAGCGGCATATAGAGCTCTCGGGGAAACTTAAATGGATCATGGTGACGTCTGCCGGCCTTGAGAAAATGCCATTTGAATCAATCAGGGAGAAGGGGATCCTGGTCACCAATGCAAGGGGCATACATAAAATCCCGATGGCGGAGTTTACGTTCGGATTGATCCTTCAACATGCAAAGCAACTGCAGCTTGTGCGTAAGCAGGAGGAAGAAGCTGTCTGGAGCAGGAGGGTCCCAACCTCTGAACTTCACGGTGCAACCTTGATGGTCTTGGGAGCGGGGGCAATTGGAAGTGAGATCGCAAGGATCGGTAAGGCGTTCAATATGGAGACATCCGGAGTGAATACGACAGGTAACCAATCTGGGCACTTCGACCGCATGTTTACGCTACAGAACTTCGAAGAATATCTTCCACATGCAGATTATATCGTCTCTGTCCTGCCGAGCACCGGAGAAACCACATACATTCTTCAATCAAACCATTTCGAAGCTATGAAGGACACCTCTGTTTTCATTAATGTCGGTCGAGGTGACCTTGTGGAGGAATCCGTCCTGCTACATGCAGTGAGGAATAAGATGATCGGGCATTTCTACCTTGACGTCTTCGAGCAAGAGCCTCTGGCTTCTGATCACCCTTTCTGGCGGGAGGAAGGAATTACGGTGACGCCGCATTTATCGAGCATCACCAAGATGTATATGCCGAGAGCGTTTGATATTTTTAAAAAGAATTTGGAATCATATCTTAATAAGAGCGAAGAACTGATTAATGTGATCGACACAGAGAGGGGATATTAATATGAAGATTTATACGAAATCAGGCGATAAAGGGACTACCTCACTTGTATATGGATCACGTGTATCCAAAAAGGATCAGCGTGTGGAAGCATACGGAACTTGCGATGAGGCGAATTCAATGATTGGTCTCGGGTTAAGCTATCTGAAAGTCGAATACTTTGACGGAAAAGAACAGTTTGAGGGTTTCTTTCATAAAATCCAGACGATCCTATTCCATGTCGGAGCGGAACTCGCAACCCCTCCCGGTAAAGAAGTGAAGTGGAAGCTTGAAAGTTCAAATATCGAGGAGTTAGAGAAACAAATCGATTCTTTGGATGGAACCTTGACGCCATTGAATAATTTCATCCTTCCTGGCGGACACCCGGCAGGAGCAGCGATGCACACGGCGAGAACGATTGTGAGAAGGGCGGAAAGGGAGGCAGTGGGAATTGGGGAAGACGTCAATCCTTTAGTGCTGTCTTACCTGAATCGATTATCTGACTTCCTATTTGTGGCTGCGAGATATATCAATCAACAATTGGGGGAAGAAGAGAGGAATCTGCATCAGTGACTCTTACTTCTTAACCAATTGAAGCTTCTCCGCCAGTAGTTCATCCTTTTGTGGAAATATTCAGTGGGGACAATGGAGAAAGATTGACAAAAGCCACTCTCGATTAGTACACTATTTATAAAGATTATAAATTAATAATTCTTATGAAAAGAGGTGCATGACGATGTCAGAAGATGGACAATTGAAAGAAGCCATTTCAACATTGAAAGAAACAGGAGTCCGTATCACGCCTCAACGTCATGCGATTTTAGAGTATCTTATCGATTCAATGGCTCATCCTACAGCTGATGACATATATAAAGCACTTGAGGGAAAGTTTCCCAACATGAGTGTGGCTACGGTCTATAATAACCTACGGGTCTTCCGTGAAGTTGGGCTTGTAAAGGAATTGACTTACGGAGATGCTTCTAGTCGCTTTGATTTTGTCACGACAGATCATTACCATGTCATTTGCGATGGATGCGGCAAGATCGTTGACTTTCATTATCCCGGACTTGATGAAGTCGAACATCTCGCCTCTCACGTAACGGGATTTAAAGTAAACAATCACCGAATGGAGATTTACGGAACTTGCCCGGATTGTTCTGTCAAAGAAACTCACTAGAAAGAATGGTTCCCAGTTGAACCATTCTTTTTTTGTTGCGGATATGTAAAAACAAAAAGACCTCCTTCAATGGGCGGTCTTTCTTGTCATAAGTTAGTTCTTTTTATTATAATCTTCATTGAATTCTTCGCCCTCAAGTTCAGGGTCGAGAGTGAGCGGTTCATTACAGTACATACACATATCTACACGGCCCAGCACCTTTGTGACCTTGCCGCAATTTGGACATTGGACCTGCACTGCCTTGGTCGATAACATCCCGATCCAGAAATAAACAACCGTACTGCCGATGATTGCAAGAAAACCGAGCAACATAAAGATCGTCATCACCCAGGGATGTGATTTGAAATAGATTCCTACATACATAATGATAAAACCGATAAATACCAAGCTTAAAGCAAACGTACGAATTTTATTGATCTTACTCGAATAGTTCTTTGCCATGATTGTCCCTCCTAGAGAAATACTATACCATATTTGTGGGTATGAGTGGATAAGAAAACCATCTGTCGAAAAATGACTATTATGAGAGAAGGAAATCGTGAATCGATGTCGAAATAGTTACCAACCAATGATTGATGTGGAGGAGTTTGTAATGGAAGACATTTTACGCCCTATTTATCAGGAACGTACCAGCCACCCAAATACATTAGGTGTCTTATTAATAGAACAAAGCAAGAAATCAAGCCCGGTCACGGATACATTTGATATCGTATTGTTCCTTATTGTAAAAGAGGCGGATGAACCTGTATTTGTTAAGCATTATACTTACAAAGATCACAAGGCCGCCTTGCATATCGTGACAGAAGAAAAACTGAAAGAGTGGATCTTACTCGGTTCCAATAGGAAAGTAATCGACTGGCTATTCAATGGAAAGATACTATTTGACCGTAATGAATATGTTCAGGGCCTTAGAACCGAATTAAGGGACTTCCCGTTCTATGGGAGGAAAATCAAGATGGGAATGGAATTCGGGAAGCTGATCCGCCGTTATATGGATGGAAAGGTGTTCTTTGAATCCAAACATTATCTGGATGCCTACAATCATATCGTTCACTCGCTGCATCATCTGGCGAGACTCGCTGTCATTGAAAACGGGTTCCACCCTGAAGTGACCGTCTGGAACCAAGTGAAGCAAATCGAACCTGAAATCTATAAATTATATGAAGAGCTTGTCACCAGTGAAGAACCGATTGATAAAAGGCTAGAGCTGTTATTCCTGGCCAGTGAGTTCCTGATCCACTCAAGAACCAAGGTGGCATCAGAACACTTGGTTAGCATTTTGGAACAGAAGGATAGCTGGAGTTTCCAAGAGCTCCTCAACCATGAGGAAGCGAGACATTATTCCGTTGACCTCGGGATGCTGATCGAATATTTAACGGATAAAGGCTTTGTTGAAATTGTCGATGTGGAGACGAAGGGTAAAGGCGTTTATCATCGGTATTATCAAGCGCCGAAAAAATTATAGTAAAATATTAATTTGTTGTTGACTTAAAGTCTGAAGCTTGATATATTATTACTTGTCGCTGCTGAACGACAAATGAGTACGGTCAGTGGCGACATTGAAAAAATAAAAAAAGTTGTTGACATCGAGTTGATAACTTGATATGATGTAAAGGTCGCTTCAAACGAAGCACTTAACAAATTGAACCTTGAAAACTGAACAAAACAAGACAATACGTCAACGTTAATTCTTGATTTACCGTAACGATTATCGTTACAAAAAAAGAGCTATTCAAACTTTTATCGGAGAGTTTGATCCTGGCTCAGGACGAACGCTGGCGGCGTGCCTAATACATGCAAGTCGAGCGGATCGATGGGAGCTTGCTCCCTGAGATCAG